>JAGKWO010000040.1 GCA_021151835.1 Gammaproteobacteria bacterium | reverse complement strand
TTCCTGGACGCCGGCAGATTGAATCAGGAACACAAAGGGTCCGGCGCTGCCATCCATGATCGGAATTTCGGGCGCATTCAGTTCGACTATCGCATTATCAATTCCCAACCCGGCCATCGCAGACATCAGGTGCTCAACAGTTGAAACCCTGACATCGTCTTTGATCAGGCAGGTAGAAAGCGTGGTTTCCCCTACATTTTTCGCAGTGGCCTTAATTTCTACAGGTGGATTCAGATCCACCCGGCGAAACACAATACCGCTATCAATTGGCGCAGGCTTCAAGGTCAATTGAATTTTGTCCCCGGTGTGCAAGCCCACACCTGTGGTGCGTATTGAGTTTTTTAAGGTTCGCTGTTTAATCATTTTTTTTCACCCGTAGCAGTTTTATCCATGTCGATAACAGCAGTTTAGAAACAAGCCATTAACCGATACTGAATAAGTTTTAAGGTCAATACCAACCCTCAATTACCCGGGCATGTTACCTATAGTGACAGGCATCAGCCAGTTAAAACCGGCAATACCTGTCATAGCCAATAACTTTTAGAACCAGCCTGTTAATCGGCCTGACGGCGTAAAAATGCGGGAATATCCAGGTATTCCAGCTCTTTTTCACCGAGAGGGGCTGCCAGCGCAGCGGCACCTGCCGAATGAGTGTTCGCACGCAATTGCGCCGGACGCTCAACAGCGTAATCAACAGAGCGACGAGTGTTATCGATCACTTTGGTTGGAGCAGGCTTGGTTTCTTTAACCGGAGCAGAGGCTTTGGCAGCCACACCCAGACCAGTTGCCACTACTGTGACTCGCAGTTCATTGGTGAGTTCTGGATCGATTACCGTACCAACCACTACAGTCGCGTCACCGGAAGCAAACTCTTCAATAATGCTACCCACTTCCGAGTATTCACCCAGCGATAGATCAATACCTGCTGTGATGTTTACCAAAATACCGCGTGCGCCTTGCAGGTTTACATCTTCCAGTAATGGACTGCGAATCGCCGCTTCTGCTGCTTCGCGCGCACGGTTTTCGCCAGTTGATTTACCGGTACCCATCATCGCCATGCCCATTTCGGACATAACGGTGCGCACGTCGGCAAAGTCCACGTTGATCATACCCGGACGAATAATCAGATCCGCAATACCTTGTACTGCACCGAGCAATACGTTGTTCGCGGCCTTGAATGCATCCAGCAGGCTGGTGGATTTTCCCAGCACCGACAACAACTTTTCGTTAGGAATTGTAATCAGCGAATCAACGCGCTCACCCAATTCTTTAATTCCCGCATCGGCGATGGTCATACGCTTGCGACCTTCGAACGGGAAGGGTTTGGTAACCACTGCAACAGTGAGAATCCCCAAATCGCGCGCGACTTCAGCAACGACCGGTGCCGCACCTGTTCCTGTTCCACCGCCCATACCCGCCGCGATAAATACCATGTCAGCACCGCGCAATACTTCGGCGATACGCTCACGATCTTCCATCGCCGCCTGGCGGCCGACTTCCGGATTCGCACCGGCGCCCAGACCTTTGGTCATGGAGTTACCCAACTGCAGTACCGTGCGGGCATCAATATCTTTCAACGCCTGCGAATCGGTATTGGCGCAAATAAATTCAACGCCTTCGATTTTGCTGGCAATCATGTGTTTGACCGCATTACCGCCGCCGCCGCCCACACCAATCACTTTAATTACCGCGTTTTGATGAACGCTATCAACGAGTTCAAACATGGCCACACCCCTTTGTTTCCTTTGATTCAATCTGTAATCGGACAAACAGTTCCTGCAACTTATGATTGACGGAGAACTGCTTGCGAAAATTTATTTTTCCTAATGATGCAACCGCATCATTTAGAAGTTGCTCTGAAACATTTTTTTAATCTTGCTAAAAATAGAACCTTGCGATTCTTTAGTGCCACTGGCTGCGCGACCGCCGCCACCGCCACCCTGGTGTTGCTTCATGGCATAAATCAACAAACCAACACCGGTTGAGTAAATCGGGTTATTCACTATGTCGGATAAACCGCGAATGTTTTGCGGCGCTCCCAAACGCACCGGCATATGAAAAATTTCTTCCGCCAGTTCAATAACACCTTCCATTTTGGAAGTACCACCGGTTAACACAATGCCGGCGGCAATCAAATCTTCGTATCCACTGCGGCGCAACTCGGCTTGCACCAGGGTAAATAATTCGTCATAACGCGGTTCAACCACTTCCGCCAACGCCTGACGGGATAAATCGCGCGGCTGGCGATCCCCAACACTGGGCACTTTGATGGTTTCATCCGGGCTGGTCAGTTTTGCCAAGGCACAGGCATATTTAATTTTAATTTCTTCCGCATTCGGTGTCGGTGTCCGCAATGCCATGGCGATATCATTGGTGACCTGGTCGCCGGCAATTGGAATTACCCCCGTGTGGCGAATCGCACCATCTTTAAAAATAGCGATATCCGTAGTACCGCCACCAATGTCGACTACACACACGCCCAACTCTTTTTCGTCGTCGGTCAACACGGAGTAACTTGATGCAAGTTGCTCGAGGATGATGTCTTCCACTTCCAGGCCGCAACGACGAATACACTTCTCGATATTTTGTGCTGCATTCACCGCACAAGTTACCAAATGGACTTTTGCTTCCAGGCGTACGCCGGACATTCCCAGTGGTTCTTTTACGCCATCCTGATCATCAATCAGAAATTCCTGCGGCAAAATATGCAGGATTTTTTGGTCCGCCGGAATTGCCACGGCCTGGGCAGCGTCGATTACCCGTTCCAGATCCTGTGAAAAAACCTCGCGATCACGAATCGCTACTATGCCGTGAGAGTTCAAACTGCGAATATGGCTGCCCGCAATACCTGCATATACTGAATGGATCTGGCAACCAGCCATTAATTCCGCTTCTTCAATTGCGCGTTGAATCGATAAAACCGTCGACTCGATATTTACCACCACGCCTTTTTTCAAACCATTGGAGCGATGGGAACCAATTCCAACAATTTCCAATTGGCCTTCCGGCGTAATAGCACCAACGATAGCCACAACCTTGGATGTGCCTATATCCAGGCCTACAATCATTTTGTTGTCACTAGCGTTTGCCATTCAAAACCTCATTTACCAGTTGTCAGCCAATTTCCATGCAACTGGCATTTTTTTAAACTCAATGAACTTGTGGATTAACAGATGCTGCTGAAGTGGGTACACCAACCTGCAATGGACTTTTTATGTATTTTTTTGCCATCGCTGAATCAGCTACCCAACGCACTGCAACACCGTTGGTATACCTTACATCTATCGCTTTTACATCCGACCAAACACTGCTCAAGTGCGTATCATATACAGTAACAAATCTACGTATTTTTTCCATCACTTGATCGCGTCCAATTGCAATTTCTACGTGATTTTTTACCGTTAATCGCCAGGATTTTTTGTTATCGCACTTTAATGCGAGTACATCCAATCCACGCGAACGCAAAATCTGGGATAAATCCTGGTATTGCTGCAAAATTTCAATCGCATCGGCTTCACTTCCCTGCAACCACGGCAGCCCCGAAAGTGGTTCTGCATTTTCCACGCGAACAATTTCACCGCGCTGATTTAAAAATCCATCACCCCAGCGGGCAATTGGTTTTTGTTCAATAATTTTTACCACCAACGTATCCGGCCAACGGCGATTGAGTGTCACTTTTTCCACCCAGGGGTCGCTCAATAACGCCGCTTTCAACTCCATCAAATCCAGTTGTAAAAAATCTCCGTTGATTTCATCGCCGATTAACTCGGTTGCACGCTGTTTGGAAATCAGGTGAAACTCACCTTCCACCACTACACTTTTTATCGGGCGCTCAAATACTTTGGCAATCGGACCACTCACCCAATAAATGGCAACGCCTGATACAATCACCATTACCACTGCCAAAAACCGGCGATTTAACCAGGAAAAACTCCACGCGAACGACAGTTTTAATCCCGGGCTGCTGTTACTGGCATCACTTGCACGACTTTTTCTCCCTTGCGGTGACGCTTTGGTATAACCACGTTCTCTTCTCGCAGCAGGTTCGGGCCGAGCTACCGGCATATCACCTGCGCTGTAACGCGGTGCCGGATTTTCCATTAACACATCTCGCTCTACGCGAGCATCTTGCCGGGCATTCGCTTCACCGCGCGAATTGTCGGTGGAGCGCGTTGCGCTTTCCGTCACCGCCGCACGACGCCGCGGTTTTGGATTTTCATCCATTAACGGATCTGCTCCTATCCTTGGCTCAATGCGTTCCCGATCCGGTTTGAAATCGCGCATGGCAAATTACACTTTCACCGCAAGACTGGCTCGCAACACGGTCAGCACTAATTGCACAAATGAAAGACCTATTGCTTTTGCTGCCATAGGTACCAGGCTGTGACTGGTCATACCCGGTGCAGTATTTACTTCCAGCAAATAAAAATTTTGTTGCGCATCGGCCATGACATCAACCCGCCCCCAACCGCGACAGCCCAGCGCATTGAATGCGTTTAATGCAAGCAACTTTAATTCCAATTCCTTTTCCGCTGATAAACCGCACGGGCAAATATAACGCGTGTCTTCCGCAATATATTTCGCATCGTAATCGTAAAAACTGTGGTGGGTTTCGAGCTTGATCGGAGGCAGCGCCTCGCCATCCAAAATCGCAACC
This sequence comes from Gammaproteobacteria bacterium, assembly GCA_021151835.1. Taxonomy (GTDB): domain Bacteria; phylum Pseudomonadota; class Gammaproteobacteria; order Pseudomonadales; family Cellvibrionaceae; genus Cellvibrio. Next base: position 38,047 of record JAGKWO010000040.1, on the reverse strand, counting down.
GTATATTCAGCACCCACGATCAGGCGCTCAACCAGCACACTGCCCTGAAATTCCGCCGCTGTAGTAAATGCTGTGTGCAATTCATCCGCATTTTTTACCCGGGACATACCAATACTGGAACCTTCATTAGCCGGTTTAACCATCGCTTCACCGCCCAATTTTGCAAGCACCCTTGCAAAATCTGACTCACCGGTGAGTACCGCAAACTCCGGTGTCGGTAATTTGATCGGGCTATTAGCTGCCAAACCTGTCCACAAATACTTGGTGCGCAATTTGTCCATCGCCAATGCGGATGACTGCACATCACTGCCGGTGTACGGAATATGTAAAAATTCCAGCAATGCCTGAATACGTCCGTCTTCACCACCTGGTCCATGTAATATTAAAAATGCGCGATCAATTTGTGCGGCCTGGATATCCGCAATAACATTTTCACTAACATCAATAGCAACATGGTCAATGCCAGCTTCTTGCAATGCAGCAATCACAGCTGCACCACTTTGCAAGGAAACGTCGCGCTCGGCGGAAAGCCCACCGTAAAGTACGCCGACACGGCCAATCTGTTGTTTCAAAACCGGATCAACCGGCAGTTGTACTACTTGCATTTATTTACCTCTATGGCAACCGGCCAACCATTAACGCAATTGTCGCTTTGCCAATTCCGGTGAAAGTACACCGACATTACCTGCACCCTGGGTAATCACAATGTCACCCGCACGGACCAAATCTTTAATGATGGCAGGAACACCATCTACGGTTTCTACAAAAATTGGTTCAATTACACCGCGCGCGCGAATGCTGCGGCATAAATGGCGACTGTCTGCACCGGGGATGTGATCTTCCCCGGCGCTATAAACTTCCAGCACAACCAAGGCATCTACTGTTGAAAGTACTTCCACAAAATCTTCATAAAGATCGCGTGTGCGAGTGAAGCGATGCGGTTGGTAAATCATGACCAAACGACGCTCCGGCCAACCATCCCGTACCGCTTTGATAACCGCAGCAACTTCGCGCGGATGATGACCGTAATCATCCACCAGCATGGCGTCGCCGCTGCCAATCGGGAAATTTCCGTACACTTGAAAACGGCGGCCAACACCCTGGAAATTTTCCAGGCCTTGCTGGATTGCTTCGTCACTAATACCTTCATCGGTGGCAACCGCAATCACCGCCGTCGCATTTAGCACATTGTGAATTCCGGGGATATTGATGCGGATATGCAATGGCTTATCAAAACCGGGACGAATTACATCAAACTCGGAATGCATCTTGTCTTGCTTGATATTGATCGCGCGGAAATCGCAATGATCACCAAAACCGTAAGTCAGAATCGGGCGCGCAATATCCGGGATCACATCGCGGATGACCGGATCTTCGCCACACACAACCGCCAAACCGTAAAAAGGCAGGTTGTGCAGGAATTCAATAAACGTTTTCTTTAATTTGGAGAAGTCACCGCCATAGGTTTCCATATGGTCGGCATCGATATTGGTAACAATCGCGACCATAGGTTGCAAATGCAAAAACGATGCATCGCTTTCATCGGCTTCGGCAACCAGATAACGGCTCGCACCCAATTGCGCATTGGTGCCGGTGCTATTAACCAGGCCGCCAATAATAAAAGTAGGATCAAGATTTGCTGCCGCCAGAATGGACGCTAATAAACTGGTCGTTGTCGTTTTACCATGGGTTCCCGCGACGGCAATGCCATGGCGATAACGCATCAACTCACCCAACATTTCTGCACGGCGAACAATCGGGATACGCTTTTCACGCGCGCCCAGCATTTCCGGATTTTGCGCATTGACTGCACTTGAGTTCACCACCACATCGGCACCCTGCACATTTTCAGCGGCGTGGCCGATAAAAATATGTGCACCTTTACTTTTCAAACGCTCAGTAACGCTGGACGCTTTTATATCCGAACCGGAAATTTCATAACCCTGGTTCAACAATACTTCCGCGATGCCACTCATACCGGCACCGCCAATCCCGATAAAATGTATGCGACGAATACGGCGCATCTCCGGTACACAAAACTGACCGTTGGATTTCTGCGTAGAATTATCCACGGACAACCTCCTCACAAATTGTTGCAACCTGCGCTGCCGCATTCGGCTTTGCCAGTTGCCCTGCTTTTTCTGCCATCGATAATAAATGCTGGCGATCAGCTAACTCGGTTAATAACAAGGCTGCCAATTTCGCAGCCGTCAATTCTTTTTGTACCAGGGAAATTCCTGCGCCTACATCACTTAAATGTTTTGCGTTGAATGTCTGGTGATCATCAATTGCACTCGGCAACGGAATTAAAATAGAGGCAACACCTGCTGCAGTTAGTTCAGAGACGGTAAGCGCGCCTGCGCGACAGATCACTAAATCTGCCCATGCATAGGCCGCTGCCATATCGTCAACAAATGCATCCACTTTGGCATTGACCTGATGCTGCATATATAAAGCAGTGGTAGCATCTGCATGATTTTTTCCTGCCTGGTGCCACACCTGCGGACGCGATTCGCGCGGCAACTGTGCTAACGCCTGCGGCACCAATTCGTTAATCGCTTTTGCGCCCAGGCTGCCACCTAAAACCAATAATTGCGGCGGCGCATTTTTTTCTGCCCGTGCAGTGTAACGAGTGTTCGCATCGACCAGACTGTGAATATTGGTACGCACCGGATTGCCCACGACGTCTACTGATTTTCCCGGCACGGAATTAAATGCATTGGGAAATGCAGCCAACACTCTGCTCGCCACTTTTGCCAACAAACGATTCGTCGTTCCAGCCACCGCATTTTGTTCATGGATGACTAACGGCTTGCCCAGGATTTTTGCAGCCATTCCGCCCGGACCGGAGGCAAAGCCACCAAAACCAATTACAACATCCGGATTTACTTTGCGAATTAATTGCAAGGCCTGGCCTAACGCGTAACTGATTAAAAACGGCGCTTTAAATAAACCCGTTACACCGCGACCACGCACACCTTCAACTTTAATCAGGTGCAATGGAATGTTTGCAGCCGGCACCAAACGCATTTCAATACCACGCGCTGTACCCAACCAATGAATACTGTGGCCGCGCGTGCGCAGTTCGTCGGCAACAGCTAATGCCGGAAATACATGCCCGCCGGTTCCACCGGCCATCACTAAAATAGTTAGAGGCTTACTCATGTTGTTGCCTCCACTAAACGGGTACGGGTTACTTTGGTTGCTTCGGGAACTTCCGGAACGTACACCGCCAATTCCCACTGCACACGCATAACGAATGCCATCAACACACAACACATTAACAAGCTACTACCGCCGTAACTGATAAATGGCAAAGTCAAACCTTTGGTGGGCAACAAACCGGATGACACGCCCATATTGATAAATACCTGAAACGAAAACAGTATTGCGATGCCGAATGTCGCCAGCGCGGCAAACATTTTCCCGGCCGCCAGGTTTTGTTTGGCCAGTTTAAAAATTCGTAAAATCAACGCGGTGAATAATGCCAATAGCAGCACCGCGCCCAGCAGGCCAAATTCCTCCGCGATAATGGCGAAAATAAAATCGGTATGGGCCTCGGGCAAAAAGAATAATTTTTGCAAACTGTTACCCAAGCCAAGGCCAACCCACTCACCGCGACCAAAACCGATGAGCGATTGGGTTAGCTGGTAACCGGTATTAAATTGATCGGCCCAGGGGTCCAGAAAAGTAATCAATCGCTGCATCCGGTACGGCGATAAAATTGCAACCGCAGCCAGGCCACCAACACCGATAACAATTAATAGGAGGAAGTGCATCATGCGCACGCCGGCAATAAACATCATGGCGAATACGGTTGCACTCAGCACCACCGAACTTCCAAAGTCAGGCTCAAGCAATAACAAACCAACAAATACGCCTACTACCAGCAAGGGTTTTAAAAATCCTTGCCAACCAAAATGCAATTCCTGGTAACGACGCGCAAAAAAACTGGCAAAAAATACGACTGCACAAAATTTCGCAATTTCAGAAACCTGGATTGATATCACGCCCAAACTGAACCACCGCTGGCTACCGTTTACTTTTTTTCCGATACCGGGAATTAACACTACAACCAGCAAAAATAAAGTGATTAATAAAAAGTGGCCGGAGTAACGCTGCCACACACTCATCGGCACCGAGACAACAAAAACCGCGAGCACCAATCCCATTGCCATATATACCGCGTGGCGTTTGGCAAAATACCAGGCATCGTCGTAAGTAAGTGCAGCGAAAGACACCGATGCAGATGCCACCATAATTAAACCAATCGACATAAGTGCAAACCACAGGCACAACAACGGCCAGTCGATACGCGCACTTAAGGGCAATTGATTAAATGGAGTGGCGGCTTTGATCATGATGTCATCAGCTCCTGCACTGCCGCACAGAATTTTTCGCCGCGATCTTCGTAATTTTTAAACATATCGAAACTGGCGCACGCCGGTGAAAGCAATATTGCATCGCCACTGTTTGCCAACTGCAATGCCTTATTTACTGCATCCTGCATACTATTGGCGTGGGTAATCCTGGTAGCACCGGCTACTGCCTGTTCGATAATTGGCGCGTCGCGGCCAATCAAAACCACCTGGCTGTTAATTGCTTTCAACGCCGGAGCAAGTTCAGTGAAATCCTGTCCTTTGCCTTCACCGCCCAGAATTACAATTAATTGTTGCGGATCGCGCGCCAATCCCTGGATTGCCGCCAATGTGGAACCAATGTTGGTTCCTTTTGAATCGTTATAAAACTCGACGCCATTTTTAGTCGCAACAAATTCACAGCGATGCTTCAAACCTTTAAAGCGTTTTAATGCTGTCAACATGGCATCCATAGGAATACCGGCCGCATCGCCCAGCGCCAGCGCCGCCAAGGCATTATCGACATTATGACGCCCGCGAATTTTTAACTCGCGCGATGGCATTAATGGAGTCAGGTTTTTTGCCAGGTACTCTTCGCCATTTTCATCGGTTAATCCGAAACTGCCAAAATCAGCATTGCCACCAAAGTAAATTGGCTTAACGCCTGCCGCTAACGGTGGATGAGTCAGGACATCTTTGCGATTGACAACAATATGCTCCGCACCAAAATACACACGCAACTTGGCAAGAATATAAGCGCGCATATTTTCGTAGCGGTCCAGGTGATCGGCGCTGATATTTAAAATTGTTGCTACTTTGGCATTGAGTTTGGTGACCGTCTCCAGTTGAAAGCTGGAAAGCTCCATCACATACAATTCAACAGAATCATTTAGCAATTCCAATGCGGGAGTTCCAAGGTTTCCACCGACAGCAACCTTAATACCCGCTGCTGTTGCCATTTCACCTACTAACGTGGTAACGGTGCTTTTGGCATTGGAACCGGTAATCGCCACAATTGGCGCTTTGGCATAGCGCACAAATAATTCGATATCACCCACAACTGGAATGCCGGCATTTTTTGCCTGCTCAATCGCCGGGGTCGCCACTGCAACACCGGGGCTCACGATAATTTCATCGCATGCAAGCAAGGTTTGCAGATCCAGTTCGCCGCACTCGACAGTAACACCCGGAAACTCCTGCTGTATTTTTTCAAGATTGGGCGGATTGGTACGCGTATCCAATAAAACAAATGCTTGTTGTCTGGCCGCCAAAAAGCGCGCAACCGACAGGCCGGTGATCCCGGTGCCGACGACTGCTTTTACTTTGCTGGTGGCGATCATCTGTGACACAAATAAATTCTCTTATTAATAACTGAAACGGTTAACGCAGTTTTAATGTTGCCAGGCCGATCAAAACCAACACCAGGGTGATAATCCAGAAGCGCACGATTACGCGCGGCTCCGGCCAGCCTTTTAATTCAAAGTGATGGTGGATCGGAGCCATGCGGAAAATGCGGCGGCCCGTTAATTTGAATGAAGCGACTTGCAAAATTACCGACACTGTTTCCAATACAAAAATGCCACCCATGATGAACAATACAAATTCATGGCGAACAATTACGGCAATCAATCCGAGTGCCGCTCCAAGCGCGAGCGCACCAACATCCCCCATAAAAACCTGGGCGGGATAAGTGTTAAACCAAAGAAACCCCAAACCGGCCCCCACTAATGCGCAGCAGAACACAACCAATTCACCAGCGCCGGGAATGTAGGCAATATTCAAATAATCGGAGAATTGGGAATGCCCTGCGAGATATGCAATTAATGCCAGTGCACCGGCAACCATCACGCTCGGCATAATCGCTAAACCATCCAGGCCATCGGTCAGGTTCACTGCATTGCTGGTGCCCACAATCACAAAGTAAGTGAACACGATGTAAAAAATCCCCATGTCCAGGGCAACATTTTTAAAGAACGGGATAAATAATTGTGTTTCCGCCGGGTTGTGCGCCGTCATGTATAAAAAGATGGCCGCGCCCAAACCGGCAACGGATTGCCAAAAATATTTCCACCGCGCCGGCAAGCCTTTGGGATCGCGCTTGGCCACTTTGCGATAATCATCAACCCAGCCCACCGCACCAAATATGGCCGTCACAATTAATACGACCCAGACATAGCGATTGGATAAATTGGCCCACAATAATGTGCTGATAAAAATTGCCGATAAAATTAATGCGCCACCCATAGTGGGTGTGCCGGATTTAACCAGATGGGTTTGCGGGCCATCGGTGCGCACGGCTTGCCCGATACGCAATTCGGTAAGTCGGCGAATAAACCATGGCCCAAGCAATAATGAAAAACCCAACGCGGTGAGCACACCAAAAATCGCGCGCACAGTTAAGTATTGGAACACTGCAAAGCTGCGCAGGTATTCTTGTAAATATTCTGACAACCAGTACAGCATTAGTGTGTATCTCCTGCAGAGTCGCACAGCTCACGCACCACCAGATCCATTTTGGAACTGCGTGAACCTTTAATTAATAACGTCATGTCGGCCCTGGCAATGGTTCTTAAATGGGCAACCAAATCCGCGCGCTCAGTAAAATGTTGCGCGCCCGCGCCGAACTGCCGGCTGGCGTTTTGGCTGAGGTTGCCAAGCGTAAAAATATGCGGGAGTTGTTTACTGCGCGCGTAATCGCCCAGCTCAGCGTGCAGGCGCACAGTATCTGGCCCCAATTCAGCGAGATCACCCAATACAAGAACCCCACAGGTTTTTTGTGCAAGTACATCAATCGCTGCGCGCACTGACCCGGGATTGGCGTTGTAGCTATCATCAATAATTTGCACCTGGTTAACACCAACGTGCTTGCTCATACGCCCAGCCACCGGTGCAAAATTCGCGAGCCCGGCCTGGATTTGCTGCAAGCTGGCGCCAGCAGCAAATGCACAAGCGGCAGCCATCAACGCATTGCGCACACTGTGCTCGCCCTGGGCATTTAATGTGATGGTAATTGCGTTGCCGGATGCAACCAGCTCAAAACTGATTTCTGTATTATCCAATTTGATCGCACGCGCAAAAAAATCGGCGGTTTCATTTTTCAAACTGACGGAAATTACAGTGCGGTTGTGCAAGTGCGCCAGCCAGGACGATGAAAATTGATCATCAAGATTAACTACCGCCGTGGCGTCGTCACCCAGCGATTCATAAATTTCGCCTTTGGCTTTAGCTACGCCTTCGATGGAACCAAAGCCTTCAATATGCGCAGGCATTACATTATTAATCATGGTGACGCGGGGCTGTGCGAGCGAACACAAATAACTAATTTCACCTGGACCGCTTGCTCCCATCTCAATTACTGCAAATTGATGCTCAGCGGTTAATTGCAGCAGGGTGACCGGGACCCCGATATGATTATTAAGGTTGCCTTTGGTCGCGTGGGTGTTGCCGCATTCAGCAAGAATACTGGCCACCATGGTTTTCACCGTAGTCTTGCCACTGCTACCGGTGATACCAATTAATTTGCCATTAAATAAACTGCGATTAAGGGCAGCGATTTGCCCGAGCGCCAAAATAGAATCACTTACCACTAATTGCGGCAAATTAATGTGCGCAAAATATTGCTCTACTATCAAGGCACAGGGGTTTTTCTCTACCGCCTGTTCGATAAATTGGTGCGGATCAAAAAACTCTCCGCGAATAGCCACAAATAATTCACCGGCACCGAGGCTGCGTGTATCGGAATTGACGGCGGAAAATTCCGCATCACCATAACGCTGCACACTTACCGGGCGCAGCAACGGCTGCGCGTTAATAAATTCTTCAACCCACTTTAAGGAAAGAGGCTTGATCATGATTGAGCCCCTTTTGAATCATCAATTTGGTTTTCGCGTTTGGCGATACGGCGCTGCAAGGAAATCCGTGCATGTTTGCTATCGCTAAACGGTAATGTCTGGGTGGCAAAGATTTGATAATCTTCATGGCCCTTGCCCGCAATTAAAACGATATCGCCAGCTTTCGCTTGCTGAATAGCAAAATCAATCGCTTGGGCACGATCAGCAATAACCAGACAGCTGCTTGGGCTGTTCATACCGCGCAAAATGTCGGCCGCAATACCGGAAGGCTCTTCCGAGCGCGGATTATCATTGGTGACAATGACATAATCACTCAGGCGCTCGGCAATTTTTCCCATTTGTGGACGCTTGGTTTTGTCGCGATCACCACCACAGCCAAATACAGTCCATACCCGGCCAGGTTTGTGCTGGTGAATTGCATTTAAGGTATTTTCCAATGCATCCGGCGTGTGGGCGTAATCCACAATCACCTGAATTTCCTGCGCTGCCTGATCCACCGTTACCAATTGCATACGGCCCGGCGCAGGTTCAAGTTGTTCGATGAGCGGCACTATTTGTTTAAGCGTATAGCCTTGATCGCAAACACAGGCGATAACCGCGAGCAAATTGCCGATATTGAATTCACCCAATAATGGCGAATTGATTTCCGCCTCGCCCCATGGCGTTACCAGGTAAGCGCGGCTACCAGCCGCATGCAGCTCAATATTTTTTACATAGACGTCGGTAATTTCGCGCGTGGAATAGCCGATAACTTTTATATCTGCCGGCGCTTTTGCTGCAAGGCTTTTGGCCCAACAATCATCGACATTAATCACGGCTGTTTTTAATCCGCGCGCCAACAATAGTTGCGCCTTGGCATTACCGTAACTGATCAGGTCGCCGTGGTAATCCAGATGATCCTGGGTGAGATTGGTGAAAATGGCGTGTGAAAATTGCAAACCGGCCACACGTTTTTGTTGCAAGCTGTGGGACGATACTTCAATCGCAATTGAGCTTGCCCCGGCATAAACCAATTCCGCAAGGATACGCTGCAAGGCGATAGGGTCTGGTGTTGTCAAACCAGTGGATGTGAGCAAACCCAGTTGTTGTGCTACCGGGGCAATGGATTTTGAATCTACCAAACCATAACCAACAGTGCCGACTACACCGGCTTTGTGTTGTAGCCCTGCCATTAATTGTGCGGCCAGCAAACTGCACGTCGTTTTACCATTGGTACCGGTAATTCCGATTAATGGAATTTTTTTACTGGGATCGGCAAAAAAACGCCCGGCAATTTCGCTCACTTGCTCCGGTAAATTCTCGACAGCAATGACGGGCACATTGCCCAGCCAATCGATGCCTTGCCAATTTTTATCGGCCTCAACAATAATGGCGGCAACACCGGATTCAATGGCTTTAGCAATAAAATTGCGGCCGTCGACTTTTATTCCAACCAAAGCAATAAATGCATCACCGGTTTTTAATTGACGCGAGTCCAGGCTCAGATTGCTCACGGCAATATTGGCTGCATTACCCAGGTCTATTTGCGGTAATAAATCTTTAAGGGCGACGAAATGATGCGGGAGGGCCATCACGTATCTGACCTCCCGTTGTTGGCAGCCTGGGTGACCGCTGGCTTCACCGCCGATTTTTGCGCAGGTTCGGCCACCAGTGGCGCCGTTTCTTCCGGCTTGCCGATATTGTCCGGCGTTACTTGCAACATACGCAACGCATCTTCCGCTACTTTGGAGAATGCTGGTGCAGCGACATAACCACCGTTCGCAGTAACACCTTCACCTTTGGGCTCATCAATAATTACCATGGCAACAATGCGCGGATTATCGACGGGCGCCATGCCGATAAATGAGGCAATTTGTAAATTGGAATAACGACCATTTACTGCTTTAAACGCGGTACCGGTTTTGCCCGCAACGGAATAGGAAATTGCTTTGGCCCGCGACCCGGTACCTTCGGCGGCAACAACTCGTTTAAGCATTTCCTTGACTTGTTCGGTATATTTTTTTTCTACAATGCGCTGGCCTTCGGGCGGAGTATCCACACGCAATAACGATATCGGGCGCTTGATGCCGCCCGATGCAATAACACCATATGCCTGCACCACTTGCAGTGGCGTCATCGTCATTGCATAGCCGTAAGAAATATTGGCGCGTTCAATTTTTTGCAGCGGTTTTAACACGGGAATATTTCCGGTGCCTTCGCCGGGAAAGCCTGTTCCTACCGGCTGGCCGCCACCGAGGCGCGCAAACATATCGCGCACAGTATTGGTGTCCAGCGCAAAAGAAATTTTGGTCATCGCGATGTTGGAAGATTTGGCAATCGCCATGGATAAATCCATCGCACCGTAATTGCGGTGATCTTTAATGGGTTTGCTGCCCACCATGAAATAGCCGGGGTTGGTATCAATAACATCTTCCGGCTTGAATTTTCCGCTCTCCAGCGCGGCGAGGATTACCCATGGTTTTACTGTGGAACCCGGCTCGTATAAATCAGTTATGACGCGATTGCGCAACCCGGTTCCGCGCGCACGGGCACGATCATTCGGGTTGTAGGATGGCAAATTGGAAATTGCCAGCACTTCGCCGGTGAGTACATCCAGAATGGCGATGGAGCCGGCAACGGCTCCACTTTCTTCAACGGCTTTTTTCAATTCGCGATGCGCGAGATACTGCAAGCGCAAATCGATACTGAGTGTCAGGTTTTGCCCCGGTCGCGCCGCTTTTACCAAACGCAATTCCTTAACCGTGCGCCCACGCAAATCTTTTAAAACTTCTTTACCGCCATTCTCACCGGTTAGCCAGGCATCGTACGCCAGCTCCATACCTTCCTGGCCGCGGTCATCCACATCCGTCATACCGACCAAATGCGCAGCAACTTCGCCAGCGGGGTAATAGCGGTGGTATTCAACCTGCTCGTAAACACCGGGAATATCCAGTGCGAGCACAGCTTGCGCTGCATCCGGGGACATCTGGCGTTGCAGGTACATAAACTCTTTGGTGCCGTAACGGGTAAGGCGAGCTTCCAGCTCCGCTTTGTTGGTGTTGAGCGCGCGCGCCAAATCCGCCCAGCGATGCGGAGCCTGCAATAAAATTTTAGGATTTGCCCAGAGCGTGGATACCGGAGTGCTTACCGCCAGTGGATCACCATTGCGATCGGTAATTACGCCGCGATACGCCGGAATTGTTTCTGTACGCAATGTGCGCGATTCACCTTGATCCTGCAGGAACTCATAGCCTTTATCAGCATTGGGCAACACTTGCAGGCTGGCGACATGGACAATCAACACCGCAACCAAAATCGCCAATACCACGCCGACACTGTAAAAACGCCAGCGCGCCACTTTTAATGGTTTGCGATTAGGTTGTACTGCCGGACGGACGGTGCGCGGTTCAAAGGCGGAATTTCGCTGCGGGCGAATAACATCGCTGCGCCTCGGTTGCTCAGGCGTACGCTTCATTGGCCACCTGCCGCAGGCGCAATAGCCTTACCTTTTTCACCCACAATTTTATTGCCGGAAATCATCACCATATCTTCCGGGGTCGGGGCCATCATATTGAGTTCGGAAATCGCCGCATTTTCCACACGGCTGTAGGCAGCCCATGTACTTTGCTCAAGCAGGTATTGCCCCCATTGCACCTGTAGCTGGGCAGCTTCACGACGCAAGGTTTCCAGGCTATTTACATCGCGACGCACAACCTGGGTAATTGCAACAACTGCCAGGGCGGAAGCAATAGTGGCAATCCACAACAACGCAATTACCGCTATCACTGCGGGTGATAACGGTTTTTGTTGTGATGGATGGCTTCTGTTCATTGAATCCCCGGGGCTTATCAGTTTTTCGGGTTGATCTTTACGTTTTTTCTTAAAGGCCTAACAAAACCGGGATTTACAATTTCTCCGCAACACGCATGACCGCGCTGCGCGAACGCACATTTGCATTTACCTCGTCATCGCTCGCCTTGATTGCCTTGCCTAGCGAACGCATACGTTTATTTAATTGGTCATCGCGTACCGGCAGGCCTTTTGGTATTGGATCACCCTGCTCCTGGCGACGGATGAAACGCTTGACCACACGGTCTTCCAGCGAGTGGAAGCTAATCACAACAAGACGGCCACCGGGTGCGAGCACTTCCAGCGCCTGCTCCAGCACCGAATCCAGATCACCCAGCTCGTTGTTCACCTGGATACGAATGGCCTGGAATGCGCGCGTCGCCGGATGCTTGCCTTTTTCCCATGCCGGATTGGCTTCTTTAATCACTTCTGCCAAATGTTTGGTACGCGTGAACGGTTGCTTTTGCCGCTCGGTAATCACCGCGCGCGCCATACGCTTGGCAAAACGCTCCTCTCCGTATTCCTTCAAAACCCGGGTGATATCTTCTTCACTCGCGGTATTTATCCATTCCGCTGCGCTTTGGCCGCGGGTTTGATCCATACGCATATCCAGCGGACCATCCTGCATAAAGCTGAAGCCACGCTCGGCCTCATCCAGTTGCGGGGACGACACCCCCAAATCCAGTAGCACCCCTGTCACTTTGCCGCCAAGCCCGCGCGCTTCAACAAGGCTTGCCAATTCAGCGAATGAACCGTGGGCGATGGCGAAGCGGCTGTCAGCGCCAAAACGGGCGTTAGCGGTTGCAATCGCCGCTAAATCTTTATCAATTCCCAATAAATGCCCTGTACTCGACAGGGATTGCAGAATTAATCCGCTATGGCCGCCGCGCCCGAAGGTGCCATCCACATAAAAACCGGAGGTGTCAGTAACCAGTGCCGCTACCGCCTCGTTCAGGAGTACGGTGATATGTTGTGAGTCGGACACGCGGCTACCTAGAAAGAAAGATTTTGTAATTCGGCTGGCATTTCGCCGTCAGCGGATTGGTCCATCAGGGCATTCCAGCTGTCTTCATCCCACAGCTCTAATTTGTTGCCCAAACCAACCAGCATCAGCTTTTTATCCAGATGCGCGAATTCGCGCAGTGTGGGTGGCACAAGAACACGGCCGTTCGCATCCAATTCCAGGTTAACCGCCTGGCCCATAAACCGGCGCTGGATTTTGCGAACCTGCTCATTGCCCGCAGGTAACGCCTGAACTTTAGCCAGAACCGGCTCCCATTCAGGCTCGGAGTAGACGAGTAAACAGCGTTCATACATATGGGCAGTCACCCAGATCCGCCCAGCACTGGACGCCACCAGCGAATCGCGAATGCGCGCCGGTATCGCCATGCGACCCTTAGGGTCCATGCTGATGGAATGACTACCTGTAAACACTTTTCACCACTTGGAGGTATTAATTTCCACAAAAATCCACAATTACCCACTTTTTCCCACGACGCTCACTATAAGTCGGGGGTGCGCAAAGTCAAGCAACACGGCGCGAAAATACGCACGATTTCACGGGAAAAATCGGGAAATATCGGCAAACAGGATGGGAAATAACGGGATTCAATGCGCACAAAAATCAACTTCGACAACAAAATCAATGCAATAGAATGCAAACCTAATGTAAAACATTAAGTTTCAAATTATTTTGCAGTGAAAATTAAGGATTTATAGAAGGATTCGGTCTATATCGACCTTGATAAAACGCGGAAACCACCAACCAAAAAACAACACTTAGCAGAAAACACTGGAAAATAAATCGGAGTCAGCCTGTAAGCCGGGTTCTGTCGTGGACAGTCATTCATCTGGGACTGATGTCACCATCAGCCTCGAGCGACCTACCCGCCCTCGATACGGGTCGCATCATTGAGGGCCTATTTGGTCTTGCTCCGAGCGGGGTTTACCTTGCCGCAGCCTGTTGCCAGTTGCGCGGTGCGCTCTTACCGCACCCTTTCACCCTTACCTTGTTCCGGTTTGCCCTCACGCTAAAGCGATCCGGCACCTTGAACCTGGCGGTCTACTCTCTGTTGCACTTTCCGTGGGCTCACACCCCCCAGGCGTTACCTGGCGCTCTACCCTTTGGAGCCCGGACTTTCCTCCCCGCTGCACCGAAAACCACTCAAGAGAGGCATCCAGTTAACAGCGGAGCGACTGCCGGGCCGACTCCGAAGCGGCACCATACTCGTCACCAATAAGCAGTGCAAGAGCAACCAGACGACAAAACCATAACTTTTTGTGAATTGCGTCACCAAAAGTACCAGCCTTATTCCCAACTTGCAGCAAATGCGGCGATTAGCTGGTATTTTTTATACCTTAAGCTATTAATTAGTGAATATTTATTGCCCCTCTATAAGGAAAATAGAATTTCACGCCCGACATTCACAATAAAATTTCAGGAGATCCTCCCGTGAAAGTACGCACGCAAAACCTTCTGGCGATAGCTATTGCCCTGGCTCCATCATTCCCCGTTTTCGCACAAAATGACTCACCGGCACTGGAAGAAATTCTGGTTACCGCGCAAAAACGTGTGCAAAACCTGCGCGATGTACCCGTTTCTGTTAATGCGATTTCAAGCGAAAAACTTGAAAGCTCCGGGATAACCAGTATCGAGCGCGTTGCGGATTACATCCCCAGCTTCAATATGACCCAAACCGGCATAGGTACCAATATCGCCATTCGCGGTATCAGTTCCGGGGTAAACCAGGGATTTGAACAATCTGCCGCGCAATTTGTTGATGGTATTCACTACGGCCGCGCCCAGTTGGCAAGAGCGCCGTTCCTGGACCTGGAGCGAGTGGAAATCCTGCGCGGCCCGCAAAGTATCCTGTTTGGCAAGAATTCGACGGCTGGTGCGATCAGCATTACTACCGCTAAACCCGGTGATGAACTGGAAGCAAAATTTACTGCCTTGTATGAGCCGGAGCACGGCGAACAAGATGTGC
The DNA here is from genome assembly GCA_021151835.1 of Gammaproteobacteria bacterium. Lineage (GTDB taxonomy): Bacteria > Pseudomonadota > Gammaproteobacteria > Pseudomonadales > Cellvibrionaceae > Cellvibrio. Next base: position 23,023 of record JAGKWO010000040.1, on the reverse strand, counting down.
GCCTGGTCCTATCGGGCCCTATTACTGAAACGCTGGGCGGCCGCCTGGCGATACTGGAAAGCAGCATTGACGGTTTTATTGAAAACACCACATTACAACGCGATGAGTCCGGCGATAAAAATCGCGTAGTTCGCGCCACACTGCAGTGGCAACCGACAGACGCATGGGATATCACCCTGAAGGCGGAAGACGGTTCTTTCGACAGTGACGGCCGCAATATTGAGGTGGTTAAACCTGTTGAAATCCCTGACAGTACCGGCAACTCCACCCCGTACGCCAAAGCCTTGCAGTTTTTTACAGCGGGAAAATATTTGCTGGATACCACCCATGACTGGAAACGCCAATCCAACGGCGACTACAGCTATAACGACACGGAAAACGTAACCCTGACGATTGAGCGCGACATTGGCGAGCACACCCTGACGTCCATCACCGGTTACAACGCTTACACCTATGAAGAGCTTTGCGACTGCGATTTTACCGGCGCATCCGGCTTTAACATTCTGTCTGACGAAGACTATAGCCAGGTCAGCCAGGAACTCCGCTTGACCTCCTCCGAAGACCAAACCATTAGCTATATCGGCGGCCTGTTTTTCCAAAGCAGCTCGCTGGATTTCCATGACTCGGTACGTGTTCCTAAAGACAGCTTTATCGCCACGGCATTTACTCCGTTACTGGGTGCCGCCGCCGCCAATTTGCTGCGCGATGCATCTACCCAGCGTGATTTTAAACAGGATACTGACCTCGCCGCTATTTTTGCCCAGGCGACCTGGAACATTACCGATCTATCCCGTCTGATTGTCGGGGCGCGTTATACGGCAGAACAGAAAGACGCCAGCCGCCATCAGTATCATGTCAGCAATACCGGAGTTATCCTGCCGCAGGGCGCGGTGACCGATCCGTACAATATTATCTGGAGCCAATTCAAAATTGATCCGCACACGGTCAAAGGTGATCGCGATGAGTCAGCATTCACACCATTGATTACCTTCCAGCAGGATGTCTGGGGCACAGATATGCTCTACGCCAGTTTTACCACCGGCTTTAAATCCGGCGGTTTCGATGTGCGTTCAAATGCGGCCCCGAATAACCTGGGCGGCATCTATCCAAACATCCAGGGCACCTGGGAATTCGAAGAAGAAAAAGTAAGGAACTACGAACTGGGCGGTAAATTTTTATTCGCTGATGGCAGTGTCGAGCTTAACGTAGCCGCATTCCGCTCTGAATTTGAAGACATGCAAACCAGTCAGTTTGACGGCAGTTTGAGTTTCAATGTCACCAACGCCGGTGAAGCCGTTGTACAAGGCGTTGAAATCGATGGCCGTTGGGCAGTAACGGATAACATTCTGGCGCGCGGCGGTGCTGCATTTATCGATTTCGAATACACCGATTTCCCTACATCACAATGCTATTTCGGCCAAATTGACAATATTGGCCCGGCCGGGGACGGGGTTTGCGATGCGACCGGAAAACGCCGCGAATTTACCCCGGAACTCCAGGGGAATGCCGGAGTGGATTACACCATCAATTTCAGCAATGGCCTGAAACTGGTTAACACATTGGATTTGATCTACAGCGACGATTACCTGACGACACCATCGCTGGATCCACGCTTCAAACAGGATGCGTACACCAAAATCAATGCGCGTATCGCGTTGAGCGGTAACAATGATCAGTGGGAACTGGCATTGATTGGTAAAAACCTGACCGACGAATCCATTGTTTCCTACGCCAACGGTTTACCGGTAGCATCTACCGTTACCCGCGGAACAGGCTCCGGCTACTACGCTTTCTATGAACGCTCCAGAAGCGTTGCGGTACAGGGGACCTTAAAGTTCTAGAAAGTTGCTGTTTCTACAGGATATTCAAGGGGCCATACGCGCCCCTTTTTTATGTCCCAATTCCCGCACAGAGCGATGGGTATGCGTACCAACCCGTTTACGCCCATATCTTTACGCAATTTGTCATATTATTCAAAACGAAGGCTCGCGCTAGCGGCTATGGTTAATCTATGCTGTAGGCCTGTCGCTTAAGTGATTTTGGCGAATTGATTTGGATTAGCTTGATGAATGACCCTGTCCCCTCGCAGCCCACCGCGTTACCGACCAATGTATTGAAAGGCTTTTTACTCGCTGCCGCTGGCTTACTGTTATTTGCCTGCATGGACAGCACCACCAAATACCTGACCGCCCATTTCAACGTGCCTACGGTGGTAGCGATGCGCTACATAGTCCATTGCGCACTGATGCTGGTAATACTGGCGCCGCGCCACTCCAGCAAACTCATTACGACAAACCGTACCAGCCTTGTCATTTTGCGCGCGGTGGTGCTCACCATGGCATCGTTATTTATTGGCCTCGCGTTACAGCGTATGCCCCTGGCAGAAACCACCGCGATCAACTTTCTCGCCCCCACATTAATCGCACTATTTGCCGGTTCAATATTGGGTGAGCAAATCGGAGGACTGGGATGGGCGGCTGTTATCACCGGTTTTATTGGTGTCCTGGTTATTGCGCGCCCCGGCAGCGGGCTGGATATGTTGGGAATTGTGTTTGCCCTCGGCGCAGCAGCGGCAAATGCAGCCTACCAAGTATTATCACGTTTACTCGCCAGCACTGAACGCGCCATCACCCTGCTCTTTTATACGGCGCTAATCGGTACCATCGTATTTGGCCTTGCCTTGCCCTGGTTCTGGGAAAACAAAACACCGGGCACCACTGAAATTATTTTATTTATCAGCATGGGGACTTTCGGCGGCCTCGGTCACTACCTGTTCACCCTCGCCTATCGCTATGCTCCTGCCTCGGTGCTTGCACCCATGACCTATCTGCAATTATTGTGGGCCGGCTTACTGGGCTGGATTATTTTCGATAGCACGCCTGACGCCTGGGGAATTACCGGCATGGTAATTATTGCGGTATCAGGATTGTTGGTTGCATTGAAATCCAGACTTAACAACAACTGATTTATCGGCAAATCCAGCGTCCAAAAAATAAATGACCCCATTTAGCGAGCTAGCTATGAGCAACGACAGATTAAAAGAATTACTGGCACAAGAAGATGAAATCCAATTCCTGCATTTCAATAACCAGACTGCCTGGGAATTGGGCAACTTGCTTAAACTCGCCGGCGACAAACTCGCCGCGCCTATCGCTATTGAAGTTTATGCGTTTGAGCACGTGCTCTTCAGTTATTTCATGCCGGGCACCAATAAAGACAATCATGATTGGATTAGACGCAAACGCCAGGCGGTCATGCGTTTTGCCCATAGTTCTTATTACCTGGGGCAATACAACGCTGCCAAAGATCGCGATTTTGAAACGCAACCACACATCGATCCCAAAGAATATTGTGTGCACGGCGGATCATTTCCAATCCGGATTAAAAACAGCGGATTAATTGGTGCAGTGACAGTGTCCGGTTTAGCGCAGGAAATTGATCACCAACTTGCAATAGATGCATTGCGCCAATTACTAAAGCAGCACTAATCCTATCCATTTAAGACATTACACCTCATGCCAGCACGGACCGAAAAAATATTGTGACAATAAACTGCAACATGCAGTAAGAATTGATGAGGGAGCCGATTAATTCCTGATACACACACTAACCCCGCGGCAACTACCGTTGCCACGGCTTTTTAGGCAGATGTTATACTAGGCAGCATTACCAATCCGCCAGGTTACCCGCTTTCAAGGCCGTCGCTGATGATATCCCCCGAACAAATCCTGCATTTTAAAAAAAATGGCTATCTGATTCTTCCGCAATTTGAATCAGCCGCATTTTGTGAATCTGTTATTGCGCTGGCACAGGGTGAATTGCGACAACATACGGCGCCTATTGAATATGAAGCAGACACCCAATATCCCGGCGCTCCTGCATCGCGCGATGCCGAAGGCGGGCGAACCGCCAGGCGTTTACTCGGTGCTTACGCACGCAACGCTTCCCTTGCTGATTGGGCCACTAGCAAAAAATTGCGCGAAATATTACACGCATTGCTGGGAGCCGACGTTTATTTATCCCAATGCCATCACAATTGCATCATGACCAAACAACCTGCTTATTCCAGTCGCACCGGTTGGCACCGCGATAGCCGTTATTGGAATTTTGCCCGCCCGGAATTAATCTCGGCATGGTTAGCATTGGGTAATGAGCTGGAAGATAACGGTTGCCTGTGGGTAATACCCGGCTCGCAGGATATGGAAGTTGATAGCGCGCAATTGGATGAATTGCAATTTCTGCGCACCGACATCGAACGCAATAAAATATTGCTGGCACAGGCAACTCCTGTTCCGTTAAAAAAAGGCGACTTACTGTTATTTCATAGCAATTTATTTCATGCCGCTGGCCGCAATACCACTGACACTACCAAGTTTTCTATGGTTTTCACTTATCGCGATGCAACCAACCTTCCCATGCCGGGAACTCGCTCCAGCCTCCACCCGGACATTAAACTGTGATCAGTTTTTTCACATTTACTACCTTTAATATTTTTTCCCACAACAACGACAAACTGCGAGCAGGAACAGATACGGACAATACATAAGGCCTATTTAATCCAGTAGCACTTCATTAAAAAATAACGAAGAGATTCCATTTAAATACGATCAATTTAATAGAGAACTATATTGTTATGGAAGCGTCTATCCCTGTAGATGAAATGAAAAAGGAGACTCTACATGGCGCTTCCAGACACCGTTCACCGCGTTGCATTGCATACATCTGATAAAGTTAATATACAGATCGCGGAAGCTACCCAACGCTCTATTGCCTATTATCGTTCCCATCCCGCTGAGATCCCTGCACGATTGAAAAAGCTGGATCGCGAATGGGACATCGAACGAATCCTTGAAACCAATGCATCTACATTAATTGTTATTTCATCTATTCTCGGCTTCACCACCAGCAGCTTGTTTTTTGTAATTCCCCTTCTCGTTGGTGGCTTTCTGCTGCAACATGCATTGCAAGGCTGGTGCCCACCTTTGCCTGTTATGCGGCGCATCGGTTTTCGCACTGCATCGGAAATCGAGGTTGAGCGTAAAGCCCTGAAAAAAATGATTCATCGCCCTGATGCCAGCCTTTTCTGAAGACATAAAAATATCCGTTAAAAAAATCAGTGCGCTGGTTAATGATCCCGAAAAAAGTGCACGTGCAGTTCATTTAATGTATGTGCACGATAAACAACCGGGCATTAGCCGCGTCAGGCATGGCAACACTTTTTGTTATTACCTTGGCAAAAAGAAAGTTCGTGATAAAAAAATACTGGAGCGTATAAAAAATCTGGTTATTCCACCCGCATGGGAAAATGTGTGGATTTGTCACCAGGAAAACGGCCACCTGCAAGCTACCGGATTTGATACGCGCAAACGCAAACAGTACCGCTATCACCAGCGCTGGAACAGCTTCCGCAACCAAACCAAATTTTTTCGTTTATACGAGTTTGGTAAAACCATTCCTGCCATCCGCAAACAACTTAAAAAGGATCTTGCAAAGCCCGGATTACCCGCCGAAAAAGTGCTGGCTACCGTAGTTTATTTAATGGAACAAACCAGTATTCGTGTTGGCAATAGCACTTATGAGAAGCTGTATGGATCCTTCGGACTGACCACATTGAAAGACAAGCACACGACCATCAACGGTGAAAATATTCAGTTTACTTTCACCGGCAAAAAAGGTGTTGCGCACAACATCAGCCTGAAAAGTAGAAAGCTGGCCAGGATTATCAAACAATGTCGCGATATTCCGGGCAAAGAACTATTCCAGTACTACGATCAGGATGGCAATCGCCATGCTATTGATTCAGGTATGGTGAATGATTATTTAAAGTCAATTACCGGGCAGGATTTTACTACCAAAGATTTCCGTACCTGGATTGGTAGTATCAAAGCAATAAGCGCATTTAAAGAACTGGAAATAGCCGAAACGAAGGCAGCGATAAAACAAAACATTGTTGCTGTTATGGATAGCGTGGCAGAGCACTTGGGCAACACCAGAACGGTATGCAAAAAATATTATGTGCATCCGATTATTATTGAACTATACGAATGCAGCAAGTTGCATGACCACTTTCGTTGCACCATTAATAATGCGATAAAAAAATTGTCGCTCACAGACGATGAAAAATTACTTATGACTATTCTGGAAAAGGAGGTATTGAAATAGACTATAAAAAATACGTATACGTTTCCCAGTGAAAAACGTAAACATTACCGCAGATACACCTGGCACAATCTAAGCCAACTTATGTTTTAAAACTGCCAAATATTTAAAACCACCAAATAAACGTGCCGACCAGTAAAGCGGGTAACGATGATAAGTTTTTATTCCTTCAAGCTCCATCGCGCGTAAAAAGGCATTATCAGCAACACGTCGATCATAACCTTCCCGATACAATACATGATGAAAAATAGCAGCAGTCACTGTGCGGTGATTTATCCAGCGGCCGATTAAAGGAAAGTCATAGGTGATTGTGTTTACATCCACCGTAAAACCTTTTGGAATCTCAACAATCACCCATTGGCTTTTCAATTCAATGCAATAGCGCGTTTTTTCCGTGACCAGCCACTTTTCACCTTTTTGAAAAAGGGTTAATGGCGGGATGCTCTCCTGCAATTCAATTTTTTTCATGGAAACTTGCGATTCGGAAATCATTCTTATCATGATAAATATTCCAACAGTGGCTTCCGGCGTTTTCGAATTTACGTTTTCATTGAAAAATTTTCATGCAATCAGGGTGTCGTTGTTATCTGAAAACCCACCTTTCCGTAAGCCTTATCATGGTTAAGCATAAAAAACTGCCTACTTAATAATGTAACGTTTTAACTAACGATAATTCGAGGAAATTATTGCACGGCACCTCCAAGCATCAGCACAAAATAAGCCAACTTAAAAAGTTGCCAATTAATTTGTTCAGCTTTTCAATTCCTAATGGCAAGTACGTCAACGCTCATCATTTTTGGAATACTGCGCAAAAACCTCTTCTCCCGTTAGATTGCTTGTCTTCTCCGCCAACGAATAGAACGATGGTTTTTGATCAATAAATATTTGGTCAGTCAATTTCCACTCAGTGCCACGATCAAACAATCCAACAGGAATTGCATAATGATTTTCCCGTTTTAAACGATAAAATAAATGCGTTCCGCATTGTTGGCAGAAGCCGCGCTCGGCCCATTCAGAAGAACTGAACGTCGTTATATTGTCAGCCCCTTCGAAATTGACAGCATCGCCGCAGCCTGTAGAAAAAAACGGCCCGCCGCCCCACTTCCGGCACATTACACAATGACAAGCATCCACATGATTGTTGCCAGGGTGCGCCGTAACCCGAACTGAACCGCACAAACAACTTCCGGTAAGCACGATGTTTGAATCCATATAGTTATCCTGCGCTATCGAAAAAGCCGGGCCTGCGGCCCGTATTCACCACTCCACTTTGGTGCCTATCCACCAACTGGTACCACCACTATCTTTTACCCCACCCCGTTTATCTTCATCTTCCTTTTTAACCGGTTCTTGTATGGATGTAGCTCCGGCCTCCAGAGCCAGTTTATAAGTTGCATCTACATCCTCAACATACACATGGACATGTGCTGGAATGGATGGCCAACCGTCACCGCCATCGGCAATCATTACCACTGTGTCATCAATACGTACTTCGGCATGCATAACCCGTCCATCGGCACTGGAATGCCGCCGCAACTCAACTGCACCAAAAACTGTTTTGAGAAAATTAATCGTGTTATCAGCCCCATCGACTACCAAATAGGGTGACACGGAATTGTAATTTTCCGGTTTGTATGACTTGTTCATAGATCCTCCTTTCGAATGTTTTTCACAAATTACGTAATGATGATATTGAATCAAGTGAGAAGTTCGATAAGCTCTCACCTGCGCACGCCAATGCATCAAAGGGCGCACAATAATATAAGAATAATCGACTTTACACCGGGTGAAAGGAATGGCGCTACCGCAAAGAATCATCATCCTGTTTTTATTATTAGCAATCCTGAGCGGGATTGGCGCCTGGGTGGCGGCTTATTTTTCCGTATTACGCCACGACCTTCTCCCGGCCGAAAAAAGTCATTTCCCCTGGTACGCAACTGCCAACGCAGGGGCGAATAGCGGTGCTGTTGCAACCGTAGATCTACGCGAAAGTACGCAAACCCTGAGCGCACATTTTTTATTGCCCGCGCAAGCTACCTACCCTTACGCCACCCTCAGCGTCACTCTGGATGAACATAAATTCGGTGCGCCGTTAATGGATTGGTCCCGCTACTCCACTCTGGTGCTGAATATCAAATGCCAGCCCGCCAATACCCTGACGTTTTCACTGTATACGCAAGAACCTGATATCAGCCGTTTGCCCGACATAGAAAGCTTTCGCCCTGCACAATCCTTTTTTAATTGCACCGATGACTGGACCCTGATACGCATTGCATTTTCAAATCTGGCAACGCCTGTTTGGTGGCTTGACCGGTATCAATTAGGCATAGCAAGCCAGGCCTATCACCTGGATAAGGTACGATCATTTGCGATTGTGAATTCTGACCAAAGCGCGCGCGATGTTCAATCGAGCATCACTGTCGCAAACGTCACGCTGGAAGGCCGCACCGCCGTTCCTGTTTATACCGCCCTGATTATTGGGCTATTGCTGTGGGGAACGTTCGGAGCCTGGCTCGCAACAACATTTATAAAACGGAAAAGTGAATCCCAACGCGCCGGGATGGATTTCACCTATTACCCGGTAGCGCAGGAATCCAGGCACAAGCGGGAGAAAACCAACCTTATCAATTACCTGGCGAGCGAATATATAAATCCGGATTTAACACTGGAAATAACCGCGGCGGCATTGGGACTAAACCGAACCAAAATAAATCAGCTCCTGCGCGAGGAAACGGGTTTTACATTTGCCGGATACCTCAATCGCCTTCGCCTGATAGAAGCAGCGCGACTGCTGGTAGAAGAGCAAATGGGTGTGGCCGAGGCGGCCTACGCTGTAGGGTTCGGCAACCAGTCCTATTTTAATCGCGCCTTTAAAAAAGAGTACGGATGCTCGCCGTCAAGCTATAAAAAACTCGAACCTTGCGTAAATTCGAACGCGATTACCTGACTTATCTGCACAAACATTTGTACTTTTTGCGCATGAACGCGATTTGCGTTCAGCGCGCATATCAATCAAAACACACCAGCATAATAATGCCTCTGCCTATCTGAATGCCCGGCCGCAACAACGGACACGGAGCATTACAACATCGTACCGATCAGTTAGCGATTGCTTTTATCCAGCCTGATTCAACGAAGGGCTAATGCCAATCATTCCTATAAAAATGACGCGGAAACATAACCAGGCCGCCCCGATCAACTTTCCAACAATAAAAAGCAGCTCTGGCACTCCACAACCAATAACCTCATCAAAAGGAAAATGTTATGTGTAAATCTTCTTTGTTTAAACGTTCGCTTTTAATGGCCAGCTTGCTTTGTGCGGCACCCTTTGCCGCCGCAAAATGGACAATAGAAAACGGGGTTTTGCTCGACCCTAATGGTCAACCGTTTATTTTTCGCGGCGTAACCATCGACTTTGAATCCGCGCCGGATAAAACAGCGCAAGCAATTAAAGATGCCGCAGACGCAGGCGCGAATGCCGTGCAGATAGAACTGAATGCAACTTACTATTATCCATTTACTATCGGCACAAAATTACCGGGCATCATTAAAGCTTGTAAAGACAACAAAGTAGTTTGTGTGCTTGAACCCAATAATGTTGCAGGTTGGCCGCAATCCGCGCAAATCCCCAGCCCGGGAACAACCCTTGCATTCTGGAGAGATATCGGTATCGACGAAGCTATTGCAGGTCAACAGGATTATGTAATTTTAGGTTTCGGCAACCAGGCATTTGGCTCCATGTCCAAAGAGCAATATGTAAGCTATATGGATGGATATGAATCATCCATCAGGGACTTGGGCCCGAAGGATTTCCTATTTATCGTAGATGGCAGTAACTGGGGGCAAGACTCCGACAAAGCGATGCAAACATTTGCCGCATACAATAAACAAAACAACCGAGGGAAAAATCTAATCTACTCGGTGGAAATGTTTGATGCCTACAAAACCCCTGCACAGGTTCGCGATTATCTGGCAAGTTTTTCCCTCATCGGTGCGCCCTTGATCATCGGCGGATTTGCGCCTGAAGCTTATTATCACCCGCGCCACCCCGGCCCACTCCCTGCTGTAATCACCCCGTTACCGGCAGCATCCGTTATGCAATATGCGCAGCAATATGGCACAGGTTATTTTGCGTTTAATTGGAGCGGTAATAAAAATGCTGCGTTAAATCTGGTGAGCAATTGGGACCCATTAAATTTAACTGATTGGGGCAAACTCGCATTTAATGACGTGAACGGTATTAAAGCCACCGCGAAAACAGCAACACACTTTTTCAATTCGTCGAGCAGCTCCAGTGTAGCCTCAAGTAGCAGCTCCAGCAGCAGTTCATCCTTTAACCCCTATGCACCGGTTATCATTCTGATTTCAAATGTGGTTTACAATCGTTGCGCCTCTGTCGATGGCGTTGCTTTTGCAGAAGACAGCGTTGATCCGGAGGGTGGTCCATTAACGTTTGCCTGGGAGGTATCCGATGGAAATCGCACCCAGCAATTCACCGGCCCCAATATCCGCTTTCCTATGAAGCAAGTTACCTTCTACACAGTTACAGTAACCGCCACCGATTCAACAGGGCTTTCCACCAGCAAAAGTACTACGCTGTATCATTCCTATTCAGATAATTGCATAGGCTCATCCAGTAGCAGCTCGACAAGCTCACGCAGTTCTTTCAGTAGCACCAGCTCATCGTCATCTGTCGCACCTAAAGCCAGTTGCACGTATGTGATCAACAGCCAATGGTCAAATGGTTTTACCGCTGCGATCCGCATTAAAAATAACACCGCGCAAACATTGAATGGCTGGTCGGTAAATTGGCAATACCCTGATGCCACTAAAGTAACCGGCATCTGGAATGCAAAACTTGGCGGCAACAATCCCTACACCGCTAACAACGATACCTGGAATGCGAATATCCAGCCGGGGCAAACGGTAGAGTTTGGATTTCAGGGGAGTAAACCTGCCGGGACTGCTGTAGCTCCTGTTGTGACGGGAGGGATTTGTCAGTAATACGAGAACTCTTTCAGATTTAAGATAAAAATTAGCGGCTGTTTTGGCCGCTGATTTTAATTAGGGTTAGGCAATCTTTATCTGCGTGCAAATTATCCAGCCAGTCAATCCATACGATGAAGAAATAACGATGAATTTAAGCTTTTTCCTATTTGACTCCACTTCGAATTCGGCAAGATTTTTGAACTGGAGAGGTAGTCCCCACCTTTGATATTCACGAAGATCATGCGCAAACTTTTCATAAAATTGAGCTATTCCGTATTCATCAAAGCTTGAAACAATATTTCCTTCCAATACATGCTCAAAGCAATGCCCCACAACACCTTCAAAAATCAAGGTTTTCCTCTCATCACCATGGTGCGCTTGGAGGCTTAAGGTAATTTCCTGGAGAGAGCAATTAACCTGGTATTCATAGATATTAAAATCGTGGAAGTTTCTCATAACATTCTCGCCATCCTATCGCACTAAACCAAAATCATAAAAACATGAGACGAATTGCTAAATTTCCGATGATTAAAACTATGAAAACTCTAACGACAGTAGGCATAATCTGGTAGAAGGTGATCAAATAGTACTTTCTTTGGCTCAATATCCCGCCGTATTTCTATTAACTCCCCATTTTTGTCTACTTTAACGCAGACATATTTCATTCCCAATTTGCTATCTGCTTTATAAGAAAAAAATACGCCAACAAAAAGCTCTCCATCTTTTTCAGTAAAGATTAAATTGTTATAGGGAGACAGCTCCATTTTTGCTAAATCAGAATATCTTAATTTAATGTGACTCAATGTATTAAATATCACCGCATTTTTATCGAAAGAGAATAATTTCTCTGCCGATGCAGATTGAGCTAACAAAAAAATCAGCGAAAATAAAAAATTCTTCATATTTCTTCCGTAAAAAATTAATACAATGATGCCAACGATAATTATTATCTATCATTGACCTGCAACGCCCAATCATACAAAAAATTCTTTTTCAAACCGGTCAATTTAGCCCCAATACTCGCAGCTTGTTTTACCGGCAATTCTTCCAACAACACTTTCATAATATGGATTTGTTCCGGTGTGATTGCTTCATTTTCCTGTTTGGGTGCGCCGTGGACGAGGAGGACGATTTCGCCGCGTTGCTGGTTGGAATCAGTGGCGACCCAATCGACCAAAGCAGCAACATTATCGCCTTTAATGGTTTCAAAGGTTTTGGTGATTTCACGGGCAATGACAACTTCGCGGTCGGGGCCAAATACATCGCGCATGTCTTGCAAGGTTTCAAGGATGCGATGCGGGGCTTCGTAGAAAATTAATGTGCGTGAATCAGTGGCGAGCGTTTGTAATTGCGTGCAGCGGGCAATTTGTTTTGCGGGGAGGAAACCTTCGAAGGCAAAACGGTCTGACGGTAAGCCGGCAGCACTGAGCGCAGCGATCATGGCACAGGCGCCGGGGATGGGAATAACCTGGATTCCAGCCTGGCGAGCACTGCGCACCAGGCGATAGCCAGGATCAGAAACCAGCGGTGTGCCCGCATCGGAAATCAGTGCGATGGAATCACCGGCCTGCATTTTGGCGATTAATTGATCTACCCGCGACTCATCGCTGTGATCATGGTAGGCGATACAGGGCGTTTTGATGTCGAAATGGGACAAGAGGCGGGAACTGTGTCGCGTATCTTCAGCGGCGATCAAGGCTACTGTTTGTAGAGTTTCCACCGCTCGCGGTACCATATCGCCCAAATTGCCAATGGGAGTGGCCACGACATATAAAATGCCCTGGTTTGAGGCTGTTGTTGACATACCGCTTTCCGGAAAAGGGAGCCAGGGCAAAAGGCCGTGGCTCAAATGAATTTACAATTATCGCTGGTTTTTCACCGAGGTTTTCATGCCGATCAGGCTTTTTGCGCGCAGAGTTTTACACACGACTATGACCGGCCTGCTGGCATCAGCGCTGGCTTTAACGCTTACCGGTTGCAGCAGCACCCCGCCCCAACCGGAACAACGTAAAGCACCACCGGCCAAAACCCAGACAAAATCATCAGTTAGCCCCAGCCAATTATTGGAAATGGCTAGCCAACGCCAATCACCCGAGCGCGAAAGCCTGGTGTTGCAGGCAGCGCAAGCTTATATCGAGGATAACAAATTCAGCCGCGCGCGCGATTTGCTTACCGATTTGAATCCGGATGCATTACCCGATCAGGATTACATTAAATACACCGATTTGCTCAGCACCCTAGCCTTGCAAGAGGGTTCCAATTTTCTGGCGCACGGCATTCTAACCAAGCCACGCCTGGAACAACAATGGCAGGCGATGGAGCCGGCAACGGAAATCGCCCTGCGAGAAAAGCGCGCACGCGTGTTTGCGTTGCTGGGTGAAACCCAGGCCGGGGTCAATGAGCGCCTGCAATTGGCAGCATTGATCGATAATAAAAAGCAGCAATTGGAAAATCAGGAAGCACTCTGGCAAGACTTGATGGCGCTCCCGCTCACCGAATTACAACAACTCGCGCAAAATGAAGCAGGTGGCGCTGCGCGCGGTTGGTACAGCCTGGCAGTAATCGGTAAAAATAATCAAACCGATTTGGAACAACAGCGCGAGCAATTACAAAACTGGTTGGGCCAATGGCCGCAACACCCTGCACATGATAATTTGCCCAATGATTTACGTTTGCTGCAAAGTTTAATCGACAAACAACCACAACAAATTGCACTGCTCCTGCCGATGCAAGGCAAACTCGCCGAAGCCGGCGAAGCTGTGCGCGATGGTTTTTTTGCAGCTTATTACCAGGCATTAAGCAATGGCCGCAAAACGCCGGAAGTGCGTCAGTACGACAGCAGCGGTGATGCACTCGCCGCCTATCAACAAGCGATTGCCGATGGTGCCGATCTGGTGATCGGCCCTATCGATAAAGAAAAAGTCACTGAATTAAGTTTGATGCCCTCACTGCAAATACCGGTGTTATCCCTTAATTATCCCGATGCGCCACCGGCCACGCCCCTTCAAGGTTTTTATCAATTCGGTTTAGCGGTAGAAGATGAAGCGCGGCAAGTCGCGCGGCAGGCATTTGTTGAAGGCCATCGCCAGGCGATGGTTATTATTCCCTCGCAAGAGTGGAGCGAACGCAGTGCGCGTGCCTTTGTTAATGAATGGGAAAAGCTCGGCGGCATAGTGGTAAATCGTACCCAATTTGCCAACGGAGCCAATTATTCCAACCTTGTTAAAGATGCAATGTTGATTGAGCAAAGCCAGGTGCGCACGCGCGAATTGCAGGATTTACTCGGCACTAAACTGGAATCGTTACCGCGTAGCCGCAGCGATGTGGATATGATTTTTTTAATTGCTGACCCGGCACAAGCACGTCAGATCAAACCGACATTTGCGTTTCACTATGCCGGAAAAATTCCGGTGTATTCCACCAGCCAGGTCTATTCCGGCGAGCCAAACCCGAAAGCAGATCGCGATTTAAATGGCATTCGTTTTAATACCATGCCCTGGTTGTTCGACACCTCCAGCCCGGAAAAACAAGCCGTAGCGCAGTACACAAAATCCGCAGCTGTATATGGTCGCTTACATGCATTGGGTGCTGACGCATTCCGTTTGTATGCGCGTTTACCGCAATTGGAGCAAGTACCGCAAATGCGAATTTTCGGCGCGACCGGCGCATTGCATATGCTGGGCGATGGCCGTATTGAACGCGAACAAATCTGGGTAAGGTTTCGCAATGGTGACGCGGTGCCCCTGCCTGTCGTGATTAACGAAACCGATGTGCAATAATCGATTAAATTAACCGCAACATTAAAAGGAATTGTGATGAACCGAGGCAACAAGGATGCGCCACCCCCGGGCGCCGACACCAGCGTGGTGATCGGCGCGACCGCCGAACTTTACGCCGAACACTATCTGCAACAACAAGGGCTCATTACCCGCACGCGCAATTATCGCAGTAAATTGGGTGAAATCGATCTGATCATGCTGGATAAGCAGCCGCGCGGCAATGTCCTGGTATTTGTGGAAGTGCGCCTGCGCACCAATAAACGTTTTGCGCCGGCACTGGAAACGGTGGATTATCGCAAGCAACAAAAAATCATCAAAACCGCCATGCGCTTTTTACAAGAGCAAAAACTTTACGACAAAATCGCCTGCCGCTTTGATGTGGTAGCATTAGACCAAACCGGCACAGCGCCACCCGTACAATGGATAAAAAACGCGTTTAGCGCCTAACCATTTTAATCGACTCACAGTGAGCCACTATGGAACAACGTGTTATCACCCTGTTTCACGAAAGCATTGAAGCCAAGATGCATGCGGGCGAGCAATTGGCTCCGCTGATTGCAAATGCCAGTGAATTTATCGTGCATGCCTTGCTTAACGAGAAAAAAATCTTAACCTGTGGCAATGGTATATCAGCCGCACAAGCGCAAATTTTTACCGCCAGTCTGATTAATCGCTTTGAGCAAGAGCGCCCCAGTTTACCGTCATTTAATCTTGGTTCCGATTTCACCACGCAAACCGCTATCGGCAGTGACAGCAGCTTTAATGATATCTACGCAAAACAAATTCGCGCACTCGGGCAGCCGGGCGATATTTTGCTATTGCTGACCAGTACCGGCAAAGCCAGCAATTTATTGCAAGCGATTAGCGCCGCCCATGATAAAGAAATGCAAGTCATCGCTTTAACTGCTGGCGATGGCGGCGATGTGGCGGCATTATTAACCCATGGCGATATTGAACTGCGCGTGCCATTATTTGCCA
Source organism: Gammaproteobacteria bacterium (assembly GCA_021151835.1). Lineage (GTDB taxonomy): Bacteria > Pseudomonadota > Gammaproteobacteria > Pseudomonadales > Cellvibrionaceae > Cellvibrio. The sequence continues at coordinate 7,118 of JAGKWO010000040.1, read as the reverse complement.
AACCACGTATCCATGAAGTGCATTTACTCAGTTTGTTTTGCTTGTGTGATTTGATTGACCAACAGTTGTTTGGAGGTTTTTAATGCTGAACATTCGCGCTATTTTCCGTTTGCTGATGATAGGTTGCCTGTGCGGCTTGATCAGTTCTTTAAGCGGTTGCGCACGAGTGATTCATGCAACAACCAGTGACCCCGTGCAAATCAGCACAAACAAACGCTCCCTCGGCACCAAATTAAATGACGACAAACTGGAAACATATGCGCGCGTAAATATCCTTAAAGCCGATCCCGCATTTGAAAATGCACGGGTCAATATCGATAGTTTCAACGGTTTTGTATTGTTGACAGGGCAAGTTCCTACCGAACAATTGCGTCAGCTCGCCGGCAATACTGTGGGCGCGATTAATTCTGTGCGCCAGGTGCATAACGAGTTGCAAGTTGGCCCGGAAGCGCGTTTTGGCTCACAAAGCCTGGATGCCTGGATCACCACAAAAGTTAAATCCCGCCTGGTGGCCAGCAGTATCCAGAGTCGCCGCGTCCATATTATTACCGAAGCCCAAACCGTATTTTTAATGGGGCTGGTTTCCCGCCATGAAGCGGATCGTATCGCTGAAGTTGCACGTACCAGCGATGGCGTAAAGCAAGTTGTTAAGGTTTTTGAATACGTCGATTAATCACCGCTCATCACCTCTCTGTTACGTTTATCCCTGCTGCTCCGTAGCCAAATAGATTGCCACTGGTAATCTCGCCTCATCCTGTTAGTATCGTGCGCAACGGCGGCTAGTCACTCGTCGGGATTTGCCAATCGCCATTTAATTGACATGCAAAGGAAAACATTATGATTTCTACCATTGTTACGCTGGTAATAATTGCCCTGCTGGTGTTCTACGTTATCGGGATTTATAACAAATTGGTCGCGCTGAAAAACCGTTACCAAAATGCATTCTCCCAAATCGAGGTGCAATTAAAACGCCGTTACGACCTGATTCCCAACCTGGTAGAAACTGCAAAAGGTTACATCAAACATGAACGCGAAACATTGGAAGCGGTAATTAGTGCACGTAACCAGGCAATAAATGGTTTGCAAGCGGCAGCGGCAAACCCCGGCAGTGCTGCCGCGATGACCCAGTTGGCAGGCGCAGAAAATTTATTAACCAATGCCATGGGGCGCTTGAATGTGGTGATGGAAGCTTATCCGGATTTAAAAGCCTCGCAAAATATGATGCAGGTATCGGAGGAGTTAACCAGCACCGAAAATAAAGTAGCCTTCGCGCGTCAGGCATTTAACGATGCAGTCACCGAGTACAACACGTACAAACAAAGTTTTCCTCCCGTGGTATTCGCCGGCACATTCGGCCATCGCGAAGATGCAACCCTACTGGTGTTTGCCGATAGCGCCGAAATACAAGCAGCACCGAAAGTACAATTTTAACGCCGCCCTGCAAAGTCTTCCTTCTATATATAAAGAAGGAAGACTTTTACATTCACAGCAAGTCTTCCTTCTTTATATATAGCAATCACACATTTCTACGGCAGGTTGCGTTTATGAATTTCTTTGAACACCAGGATCGGGCGCGACGCAATACTCGTTATTTGATCTTTCTATTAATAGCCGCCGTGTTATCCCTGGTGGCCATCACCACTTTGTTGTTTGCAACCCTGGCATATTTTGGTGAAGAACATCGCAACGAAACAGCGCAAACAACCTGGCAAGGAATCATGCATGCGCTGAGCCCCTCGGCATTTTTGTGGATCGCAGTGGGCGTTAGTGGCGTAGTGGTATTGGGCAGCTTGTTTCGCTTTGCGCAATTACGCGGTGGCGGTAAATCTGTTGCAGAAGCAATGGGCGGGCGTTTACTAGCAGGCAACACGCAAGATGCTGATGAACGCAAGATATTAAATGTGGTGGAGGAAATGGCAATTGCATCCGGCACTGCAGTACCACCAGTTTATTTAATCGAAGAAGAAAGTATTAATGCGTTCGCGGCAGGGTATCACCCCCAGGATGCTGTGATTGGTATTACCCGTGGTTGCATCCAGAGTTTATCGCGCGATGAGTTGCAAGGCGTTATCGCCCATGAATTCAGTCATGTTTTCCACGGTGATATGCGGATCAATATGCGGTTGATATCACTGCTGTATGGAATCCTGGTGATTGGTTTAATTGGCGAATTTCTGATTCGTATTGCAGGGAACCGTAATGTTAGCCGATCAAACAGCAAAGATAATTCACCTGCCGCCTTATTGGCATTAGGTGTCGGGTTGCTGGTCATTGGCTACACCGGAATATTTTTTGGTAATTTAATTAAATCGGCGGTCAGCCGCCAACGCGAATTCCTGGCCGATGCTTCCGCCGTACAATTTACGCGCAACCCGGAAGGTATTGCCGGTGCCTTGAAAAAAATCGGTGGCAGTAGCTATGGTTCCGAATTAAAACATGAACACGCTGCCGAGTTCAGCCATATGTATTTTGGGCAAGGCGTAAAATCCTTTTTCAATTTAATGGCCACCCACCCGCCATTGGAAGATCGTATTAAACGGATCCAACCAAACTGGAATGGTGAATTTTCCGAGAGTGTATATATAAGAAGGAAGACTTCTGAAGTTTCCGAGACTGACGCGGGGATTAAAGAAGAATTATTGGAAGTTGTTTCCGCATTGGATGGCAATCTTGTTACCCAGGCAACTCATGCGACTGCACCGCAAACCAGTATCGATATCGAACAAACCCTGGCGCAAATCGCGCAACCAACCCAGGGGCAAATTGGTTATGCGCGTGCGCGCCTTTCTGAAATCCCCGAGACCTTGAAAATGGCGGCGCGCGAAAGTTTTAGCGCCCGCGCAATTATTTTTGGTCTACTGCTGGATCGCCATGCACAAACCGCACAATATCAACTGGCTTTACTTGGCGAACATCTCTCGGCAACTGAGTTCCAGCAATTGCGCCCGCTTGTTTCGGCCGCCTCATCGCAACATGCCGGTTTGCGCTTGCCGCTTCTTGAACTGTGTTTGCCCGCGCTCAAACAATTATCAGCAGAGCAACAAAATCGATTCCTGCAATGCATTAATGCATTGATCAACGCCGATAAGAAAATCAGCTTGATGGAATGGGCACTGTATCGCATTGTGTTGCACAACAATTATCAAGTCCCACCGCGCGAACGTAACCACAGCTTGCAACACCAACAAACCGAGTGCGCGCTATTGTTATCTATCCTTGCGCATGCCGGTGCAACCAATCTGGCCGATGTACAAAGCGCTTTTGCGCGTGCACAGGCAGAACTGAAATTCACTATCGAGTTGTTGCCCAGAGAACAAATTCAATTGGCCGATCTGGATAAAGCACTGGATAAGCTCAATCGGGTGAAACCCTTGCAAAAACCGCAGTTGCTAAAAGCCATGAGCCAGTGTGTGCTGCAAGATAATCGAGTTACCATTGCTGAAGCTGAACTCTTCCGCGCCATTGCCGACAGCCTGGACTGCCCGGTTCCACCATTGATATTGGCCACACCATAAAAATCGCAACGATTTATGGCATTAGCGCAAACCATTCCGATGTCAGGTACGGGATCATCTACAACAAGCGGCGCACTAACAGGTATAATGCGCCGCACTTAATTCGTTACTGTAAGAACTCCGCTAACCTAAGCATCCCGCCAACCATATGAGGTAATCACCTTGCAACTGGACAACGCATCTGTTGCGCAACTGCGCGAATGGGAAAGCCAACTCACTGAACAATATCAGGCTATTCTCGCTAAAAAACTGAACCTGGATTTAACCCGCGGCAAACCTTCTGCCGAACAACTGAATCTGTCCGATGCGATGGATGGCCTGCTGCAGGGCAACTACATCGCTGCAGATGGTACCGATACCCGCAACTACGGCGGCCTGGACGGTTTACCCGAGGCCAAGCAACTCGGCGCACATATCATGGGCGTTGAACCGGCCAATGTGCTGGTGGGCGGCAATTCCAGCCTGACCCTGATGTTCCAGGTTATGTTGGCCGCCTACCAATTCGGTTTGAAAGATGCAGCCAGCGCCTGGAAAAATGAAGGTGAAGTGAAATTCCTGTGCCCGGTTCCCGGCTATGACCGCCACTACACGGTATGCGAACAACTCGGCATCAAAATGATCAACGTTCCAATGACCTCAACCGGTCCGGATATGGATGTAGTTGAATCATTGGTGAAAGCAGATAAATCCATCAAAGGTATGTGGTGTGTGCCCAAGTACTCCAACCCGACAGGGGTGGTGTACAGCGATGAAACCGTAGAGCGCATCGCCAGACTCGGCCAGATCGCCAGCGCCAACTTCCGCGTATTCTGGGATAACGCTTACTCGGTCCATGACCTGGTTCCAAACGCACCGCAACTGGCCAGCATCCTGGAAGCAACCCGTCGCAATGGCACCGAAGATTCAGTGGTGCAATTTGCCTCCACTTCAAAAATCACCCATGCCGGTTCCGGCGTAGCCTTCGTTGCCGCCAGCGCCGCCAACCTGGCTGGTTTCAAGAAGTTCCTGAACAGCTGCACCATCGGCCCGGATAAGGTCAACCAAATCCGCCACAGTCGTTTCTTGCCAAGCAAAGAAGCGCTGCTCGCCCATATGAACAAGCACGCGGAACTCTTGAACCCGCGCTTTGAAGCGGTACTGAGTGGCCTGAGTAAAGCATTTGATGGTACTGATCTGGGGGCCTGGGAAAAACCGGTGGGTGGCTACTTCGTTTCTTTCGATACCCGTAAAGGTTGTGCGAAAGAAACCGTACGCCTTGCTGCCGAAGCAGGTGTAAAACTGACGCCCGCCGGCGCCACCTATCCCTACGGCAAAGATCCGGAAGATCGCAACATTCGTATCGCTCCGTCTGTCCCAACAGTGCCTGAAGTTGTTGGAGCAATGGAAGTATTTGTCATTTGCGTAAAACTGGCCTCGGTAAAGCAACAATTAGCCAACATCAGCTAAATCGCTTTTAGCACGCCAATCAAAAAAGCCGCTCACTAGCGGCTTTTTTGTTTTATGGCGATCAATAATCCAGAAAACCAACTGATCTAATAGATCAGGATTAATTCCAAAACACTTGGTCTGTTATTTTTTTTCTTTCTATACTATATTGCGAGGGTTCATACAACACAGCACGTGTCGCCAAGATTGACGATCATTGCCTGGCCAAAGGCGTACTCTTACGTGATGAGGATTTTCATTACACCCTTTGTGTACTCCCCACACGCAACAAAATATTACGCCATACCCTGAACCAGATTTTTGATCGCCACATGGAGCTGGTAGAAGAGGAAGAACTTACCGAAATATTTAAAGATTGTGCTGAAGGGGCAATACCCGCGTTGGGTGAAGCCTATGGCCTGGATGTAATTTGGGATGAAGAACTAATGGGTGTCGAGGAGATTTACATTGAAGCCGGCGATCATCGCCATTTAATTCGGTTGAAGCAACCGGACTTCATTCAGCTCATGCAGGATAAACTACACGATCACTTTAGCGCTGAGCGTACTCGTCACAGTAAAATCCCCAAAAAATATATCCGCCAGGAGTATGAACTTTAAAGCCCGAATCACGGGAACAAAAAAGCCGCCCGAATTACCAGGGCGGCTTTTTTATTTGTCGATTCAACACATAACCAGTAGCTAACCGAAATAACAATCCTTAACCGCAAACCGCAAACCGCAAACCGCAAACCAGTCACCATGACCAATGTCCGTTAATTTCCATAATCAATTAATCAATCAACGGGAACCAAAACTACATTTGGCGCTTTCGCTGCTCTTGCTGCATCTGCAACCGCAACATACGTGCCTGTGCTGGCCTGACCACTTGCCTGGATAATTACCGTAGCCAAGGGCAACTCCGCGCGTAAACGTTCGATGTTAGAACGCACCGCACGCTGGTCTACACGGCGCTCACCTTCTTTTTCCACAACCCAAATCTGATTATCGGCAGCTATGCGCACCACAATATTAGGTTCTGCATCTGCAGGAACAGCGTAAGCATTCCTCTCCGGTACATTGGGGTGAAACCCGGTTTCTTTTACAAATGATGCAGTCACTATAAAAAAGATCAACATGATGAAGACCACATCAAGCATGGGAGTCAGATCAATCTCATTAGCATCATCACCAACGTCACGCTTTCTTCTACGACTCATCTTGATCTCCCCGATTTCCACCATGCCTAACAGTAAGGATTTTATTCTAACTGTTTTCACCCATTCAGGATCAAAAAACATTAAACGACCCGGTCATACAACAACCCGGTAGTACAACACAGGAACGAAAATGGCTCACGCTCCATGAGCGCCTCAATAACCATTATGAAACTCCCCCACAGATGAATGGAGCGCTAAAAAACTTGCCGACAGATACAGCCAGGCTAATCGCTACAAGCGAGGCATAAGCAAATAACAAAAAGCAAGAATGGCCCCCCTTGTTTCTATCACCAGCTGTTCAGATCAAGTTATCCCCTGTTAAAAAAGTTCCATAAGCTGGTGCAATTTATTAATTGATACTTAACAAAGTCCATTTTTGCTCCTTACCAATGAAAATTAACAGGAGCAAATCAATGCATGGTTCATGCGCTGACCCGATAATTCATTCGGTAAGTATTTAGGATCAGATGAAATGAAGGTCCATCGTCAGGGTAAATGCGCTATCGCATTTAGCTAACAACATCACAAAACAACATTCACACGATCAATTCACTGCACGTTAACACTCCACCAATACGGTTTGAGTATGCCGTTGAATTATCCATTTATGGAGTTGGATCACCTCTATAAAAAATTTGAACGCGGATAAAAATACGGTTACGAACATCAAAAAGGGAAAAGTTAAAGGCTCAAATACCTTTGAATTGCACTCAAAGCAGCTCCATTGAATCGAGATAAAAACTAAAAAAACAAAACTTGCAGACGCAAAATGTATTTGCAAACACATAAATTTGGATCAATGAACACGTCGAATTAAGATGCGAGCAAGTATCCTTCAACAGAAAAACTTTCCTTTAAAATCGAAAAAACACATTTTTTTACTAAAAATTGTCAAAAAAATGCATTTTTCTTGACTATTTAGCGCAAAAAACTTGAATTTTTTTAATAAAGTTTTAACT
>JAGKWO010000006.1 GCA_021151835.1 Gammaproteobacteria bacterium | reverse complement strand
GCTTAAGCGTGCAATACGTTATCGATTAAAAAAGTAAAGGAAATTTTTTAAATATAAAAATAAAGCATCTCTGCCCGAAGGCATTTAAAAGTCCTGGTACGTCGATTGGTGGTCAGCTGGCCGGGCTTTTGGTAGAGTCCTCCACCAGCGGAATTAGCCTTGTGCTATTCGTTACTCGCATAACCCTAATTTCAATAACAGATTCCAATAAAAGAGCTATTACCATGACGATGTATCTAAAACTTGTTGCTGCGCTTTTACTCTGCAGTCAATTAATCGCTTGTAGTACTTCCCCTACCGCTGCACCCGCGCAAGCGCCTGGTCAAAACCATGGTTTTACCGGAGCCCAGCAATCTGCCGATGAATGGTGGAACATTCCTTATCCACAGTCTTTCGATGCCAAAAAATTGGAACGCCAGCAAAGCCTGATCAAAGTACAAGGCAAGGGTTTTGTAACAGAAGATGGCAAATCCTTTATCTTTCGTGGTGTAAACATTGCCGATCCGGGCAAACTGCAAATGCAAGGTCAATGGAACAAAGCCCTGTTCGAGGAAATGCAGCGCTGGGGCGGTAACACCATTCGCATTCCCATCCATCCACTGTCATGGCGCAAGCACGGCAAAGATTGGTTTTTTGAGCGCCTGGATGAAGCAGTACTCTGGGCCAATAGCCTGGATATGTATTTGATTATCGATTGGCATTCCATTGGCAACCTGGAAGCCGAGATGTACCAACACGTGATGTATGAAACCACCAAAAATGAAACTGCGGATTTCTGGCGCAAAATAGCCTTGCGTTATCGCTCGGTGCCTACCGTCGCTGTGTATGAAATTTTTAATGAACCAACCCACAACTATATTGGCACTGGCGACTACTCTCTCGGCAAAGCCAGCTGGGAAACATGGCGCAACCTGCTGGAGGAATACATCGACCTGATTCGCCTCTATAACAAAAATGCAATTCCATTAGTGGCCGGGTACAACTGGGCCTACGATTTATCACCTGTCGCCACCGCACCGGTTCGCCGCGAGAATATCGCTTACGCCATCCACCCCTACCCACAAAAAGCCAAACCGCAAGATCCGACCAAGGCCAATTTCTTTGCCATGTGGGAAAAAACCTGGGGTTATGTTGCCGATAAATATCCCATGATCGCCACCGAACTGGGTTGGGCAAAAGAAACTGATTACGGCGCCCATGTGCCGGTCATCAATAACGACGGCACCTACGGCCCGAACATTGTGGAATTTATGGCGAAGAAAGGTATTTCCTACACGGTATGGGTATTCGACCCGGATTGGTCACCGGTAATGATTAAAGATTGGAAATTCACGCCGTCTGAGCAGGGCGAATTTTTCAAGCAGGAAATGTTGAAAGCCAGCAAACACTGATATCCCACGCGGGCGCCTCTCCTCCGGCGCCCGCGCCTTGCCAAGTCCTACCCCGCAGCGCCAATTACCATCCCCTGAATTTACGAAAAGTTGATAACAATCAATTTCATTTGCGATTAAAATCCGTAAGATTCGCATTATCAATCGCATATTCATTACTAGAGAATACACAAGGACTCACCCACCATGCGCAACAAAATATTACCCCTGCTCCTGGCAGGCTTGGCATCTACCTCCGCTATCGCCGATGAAAACCTGTTTGGCTACATTAAAGGCTCAGAGGTGTTGCCGGAGGGGAGCTGGGAGTTTTACCAGGTCATCACCCAACGGGCCGACAAAGGCGTGGGCGACTACACCGCCTATAACACTGAGACCGAGCTTGAGTACGGTGTGAGTAATAGGTTCACTGTGAAGGGTGAGCTTAAAGGTCAATCCATAGACACCTCCGGTTTGCTAATTGATGGCTACATGCCAGGCGATGAGAAATATGGATTGAAATTCCAAGGCGTAGAAATCTCCGGGAAATACAACTTCCTAAGCCCCGCGCTGGACGATTTTGGGCTTTCCATGACGGCGGGGCTGGATTACCTGGTACTGGACCCCCATTCCGGTCGCGACAAGGACACCATTAGCATCGACCTGGAACTACAACTGCAAAAATATTTTCTGGAGGGCCAATTGATTTGGGCTGCCAACTTTGGCACCGAGGGCACTCGCGCAACACGTAAACCCATCGACAATTTGCCCGAAGATTTTGAATGGCCAACCGAAATGGAAGTAGAAATTGAATTTTGGGCAGGTACGGCGTTGAGTTACCGCTTTGTGCCTAACTGGTTTATTGGCGTGGAAACACTGTACGAGACTGAATACGAGACAGAAGTTGCTATGGAGCGCAATTCGGTATTTGCTGGCCCGAGCTTGCATTATGGCGGCAAGGACTACTGGTTCACCCTCACCTACTTCGACCAAATACGCGGCGGCGGTGAAACCTTTGAAGGTCAACCCAGCGGCCTGCATTTGATTGAAAAAACCGAACAGGAAATTCGCCTCAAAATCGGTGTAAATTTTTAATGCCCGCAACAGGCAAACTGCTCGCGCCCGGCACCGCCGGGCACATTTAGAGAGAACAATCCATGCGTAACATTCCCGGATTTATCGCGTTGCCACTGGCACTGGTTACCCCCGCACTCATCAGCCACGCCCATGCGGAAGATTATTTAACTATCCAGCAAGCACAATCGATATTGTTTCCCGAGGCAAAAATTTTCCTGGAAAGTGCCATTCAATTAAGCGATGAGCAACGCAACCAGATAAAAAAAATCGCCGGTGTTCGTCAACGGACCAGCGTACAACAAAATTGGCGCGCGGAAGCGGACGGTAAATTATTGGGCTATTTCCTGGTCGATGAGGTTATCGGTAAACACGAGTTTATTACCTACGCGGCAGCAATTTCGCCGGAAGGGCAAGTCAAAGGTATCGAGATCCTCAGCTATCGCGAAACCCACGGCGGGCAAATCCGCAAAGCGGAATGGCGTAACCATTTTTCCGGCAAAACGCTAGACGACCAATTCAAGTTAAATAAAGACATCCCCAACATCAGCGGCGCTACATTGTCCTGCCGCAATGTTACTGACGGTGTTAAGCGCTTACTCGCAATTCACAAAGTTGCCCTTAATAAATAATGGATGTCATCAAGCGCATGCGCCCGCTACTGGGGACTTTTGTCGAAATTGCAGTGCCCGACAAAGGATCACTAACGGAGCAACAAACCCAAGCCGCAATTAATGCGGCTTTTCTTTGTATAGAAAAAATCCAACAACAATTAAGCTTCCACGATCAAGGCAGCAATTTATCACGCTTGAATGCCAACCCCTTGGTGTGGAGTGACTGGCCCAGCACTAGTGTCCGCTGCCTGAAACTCGCGCGCGCGCTCACTCGCATTTCCCAAGGACTTTTCAATTGCACCCTGGGCAAGCCTATTGTTGCCCAGGGTGCTTTACCTGAACCACCTATCGGCACTTCAGTAGTGATGGATCGTGGTACTTGGGATGATATTGAGATTCGAGATAACCGGGTGCGCTTACGGCGCCCGGTGTGGATTTGCCTGGATGGTATAGCCAAGGGGTTCGCGGTGGACGAGGCAATAAAAGTTTTACAACAACACAGGGTAAGCTCTGCCTGGATTAATGCAGGTGGTGATATTCGCATCTATGGAACAGCCATGTTACCCGTCACTGTTCGCGACCATACAGGTATGGATCACACTATGGGTGGATTGCACAACGCGGCAATCGCCACATCCACCAGCATTTACTCACCGGAAGCACCCGGCTTGCTACTAAGCCCTGCAGGTATCCCACTGCCAGCAGCGACATGGACAGTAATTGCTGCAAGCGCCTGGAGGGCAGATGCCCTCACCAAAGTCGCCGCAAATCTTCCCCCAGGAATACGCCACGATTATCTGCAAAGGCTTGGGGGACGCTGGATAAATTTACCGGAAGCTACTTTTCCGGGGTAACAAATGTCACAATATTCTTAAAAAGATCTGCCGCATCACGTCATGATGCATTTGCAATCACCTTCAATCGCCAGCTAGAAACAGCCAATAACTGCCAAGTATCAATGAAAAAATCACGCATTAATTTGTGGCTCATATGGGCCGCTGTTGCCGCTACCGGGATTGCTCTCTATTGGCTTGCTCCCATCAATGAGGATGATTTCCCCCATCCGTTGAATGGATTATTTCGTGAGCTTCATGGGGCAAGCGCCATGCTAGCTGTGTTTTTCTTTGGTTACATGTTTGCCGACCATGTGCAAAAAAAAATGCACAAGAAAAAGCATTATTGGGATGGTTACGTACATTTGACGATATGGAGTTTATTAACGTTATCTGGTTTGCTTTTATATTACCCTCAGGAATTCCTGGAATCCTGGAATGTTGCATCAATTCATTGGTATGCCGGGCTCGGGTTAAGTGTGGTATTTCCATTGCATTTTATGCGTAAAACGATCAGTAAAATGCTTACGCGATCAAGGCAAATATAATGAGCTACATAAAACTCCTGGGGATCGGAATTTAAGTCTTTATCCGTTTTAATTCCACGGCTGGATGCTGAGCTAAATTGCTTTAGTCATTAACCTAAACAGTCCGCTCATTAACTTCATCAACTACCAGTTGATGCTGATCATCAAACACCCAAACTTCCTCGTAATCCACTTCAAATAAATAGCCATCCGGATCTTTAAAATAACCGGCGATTCCCCAAGGGGTGCGCGTGGCAGGCTTCACCAAAGTTCCGCCCGCTGCCACTGCCTTTGCGAGTATTGCGGGCACGTCTTCAGGCGCTTTGGCTAAATAGACAAAGGCAACGCCATTGAAATCGCTGGGCGCTGTCGCGGGTGTCAAAGCGTCAGCAGCCAGCGCCGCGCGCGATAAAAGGCAAAGCGCGTAACCACCCAAATCGAACTTTACAAATTCATCGTGACCAGTGGGCGATTTTTTCCAGCCGAGTGATTCGTAAAAGTGTGTAGAAGCGGCCACGTCAGCAACACCCAGCAATATCAAATGTACACGCTGGCTGGGTGCGAGCGATAAAAGCCCTTCAGATGGAAATAGATGTCCTACAGGTTTATCCAGCACGTTGTTCACTCCTGTCAATGAAAGGTTTCGTTACCGCATTTTTAATGAATAGTGATGTTGCAGACCAACAACCGGATCTTGCAATGAGTATTTGCCAGTTCCTGTCAGTAATCTCTGGCGTCGATAAAATTAACACTGCCGAAGAATCGATTTTACAACCCCATGAAATTTGTCGCATTTTTATATGGCGCAGTTTTTGCGTAAGCGCATGTGCAACACCATTAACCTGATTGGAACATTTGGAGCTGTCCATGAAATCGATAAAAAACCTGTTAGGGCTGTGCGTACTTGCGTTACTACCGTTACAAGTATCGGCCACGATCATTATTGATAACACCACCTTGGGGCTTTACAACAATGGCTTGGGCGATCTGGCAGCCCTGGATGGACCCGGCGGATTTCTTCCGGCGGCCAATGTCAGCGAAGGCGATCCCACTATTTACCTGAACACTGATCCACTATTGCCATTTACCGCCGCCTTTGGTGCTGACTGGTTAGCGGGGGATTATACCGGTGGCACTTGGTCTGCAGGCCCAGTGGCTATACCTGCTGGCTGGGCAATTAATAGCGAGACAGCCATTGTCTACAACTTTAACCTGGCGCTCGCCTCCAGCTTGCATATTGACGTAGGTGTGGACAACGGGGTGTTGGTTTGGTTAAACGGCAATTTCCTGTTTGGTGCGACAGCGCCCGGTGGGGCCAACATTAATGAATATGATTTTGATCTGGCTTTCCTGGGGGCCGGTAACCATGCATTGCAAATATTGCGTACCGACCACGGCGGTGCCTCTGGCTACGTAATTTCTGTCGACGCTGTCAGCTTGCCCACTTCTGTACCCGAACCCGCTGGCCTTATGTTGTTTGCCATATCGTTATTAGGGCTGGGCTTCGTGCGCAAACTGAATTCAAAACGCGCTTGACGTTTGCAACGCTAGGCAACCAAAACCTAGAATCTCCCCCGTTAAACTACTTTCTGTAGCTTAACGGGGAGCCATCCCTTCATTACATTCCCATCCACACCTAATTGCAGCTGGTCCGAATATCATTCAACGGACCGCGATTCATACCCGAGCGCGAAGTCAGCTCAGTCGGGCATGCAACTTCCTTATATTTCAATGCCGGATTATCTGCCGCTTCAAACCAGTTCGCGTACCAGGTACACGCCTGTTGCAACTGCGTTAAACCGCGCGAGCCAAACACGGAATTGCAGCGATTGGTCAAACAACTTTTATATTGCGCCAAGCTGGCGTTGTAACCCAATTCCTGTTTACAGGCCGCGAGGAAACCGCCGTATTGCGCGCCCAATTCCGAATTGGAAACGCCCCACTGCGCCGAGCAGGCATTGAATGCCCCTACACCGCCACCGGGCACCAGAATATCGAATTGACCACCATTTACGTCGTAGCCGATATTGGTGGCTTGCACGATCATCACTTTGCCAGCAAGGGCTGCCGAACCAGGATCACCCGGCGAGTTATGGGATTGGCCGGTAAATTCCAATTGATAGCAACGTCCACACACATCCCCACTCGCCGTTGCCGCATAGCCGTAGGCAAGCCGGTCATTCACTGCGAAGGGCGCCATACCCCAACACATATGCGCGCTACCGCCGCCGTTGCCACAGGCACTGGCCGCGTTCACATCGCTCAAACGGGAATTATTGGAGCCGCAAGCCGGCAAGGGATTCACAATGGAAGGCACATTGGCCGTCCAACTGCAATGCGCCTTGCAACAATCCCAATAGCGAGTGGCATAACCGTTACAGGTTGCGCCCAGGGAAATGCTGCTGGTGGATGAACTGGTCGATACAGAACGTGAGGAAGCGCTTCGGCTGGTTGCAGCCAGGCTGGCAGAACTGCGACTGCTGGCAGCAAGGCTGGATGATGCAGTGCCATTAACGATACCGTATGGTGCCGGTTGTGCAGAGCAGGTTGCGCGACCGACGCAACTTTTTCCGTTTTCGTAACCCCATCCGCTGGTTGTGTTAGCGCACAAGGGCGTAACGGTGCCGTACCAGTTGCACGCTTGCCCGCCCACAGCAATCACGCTGGAAGACGAGCGCAAGGACGATGGAACAACGCTGGACGATGTGCGCGGCACCGAACTGGGCATTACCGATGAACTGCTTCGCGGCAAGCTGGACATAGGTGTACTGGAATTCACCACCGCGCTACATACAGCACCGGTAAGCGTCGGGATCTGCGCCCTGCCCGCCCCATTGGTGCCCTGGATGCCAAATTCCACGCTGGAATTTACTGCAAGATTGGCGTTCCAATTCAACGGCGTTGCACTGTAGGGGTTGGCACCGGCAACCGTCGCATTCCAACTACTGGTAACACGGGAACCATCGGTGTAATTCCATCCAATATTCCAACCGGAAATAGCCGTCGATCCGTTGTTAGTGATGCGAATAGTTGCGGTAAAACCACTGCCCCAATCATTCGCGACAATATATTCGCACTTGGCCGCCTGGGCCGTGCTTGTTTGGGCGACTGCCAATACTAATGTCGCACCAGCCATCAAACCTCTTATGGAAAACCGCGTTTGCAGTCGCGTTGTATCATGTGTTGATTTTTTAAAAACCGAAAATAAATTCATTGATAATTCCTCCGGCGCTAAAAACAAAAGGCAGCAATATTCATTAATTTCAGAATTTGCCGTGAAGGATACCCTGCGCAAGGCAAGACTAACGTAGAAAAACGCCATGCGAGGGAAACATCTTGGTTGACAACAACTGGAGAGACTTTTCTTACTTTATTGTTATTGCGTGAAGCCTAGCGCAGCAGCATGGCTTTAAAAAGGGAACTTGCCCAAACTGTGACTTAATAAGCACCTGGAAGGCGTTTTTAACGCGGTAAAGCTAGCGTGAATGGTTTATCTGCGAACGGCTAGACAGATGCACTATGGACAAGGGGACTCGCCGAAGGGTTTGCTGGCTTTTTCAGAAAAATCAATTGCACAGGCCCCGCCTGTACAGATTTGAATTCCCGATAACCGCGCTTTTTATAAAATGCGAGATTTTTGGCACTATTGGCGCCAGTGAATAATTCATAGCGCTCCGCTTGTGGAAAAGCGGATTCCAACGCCGACAATATATCGGAACCAATTCCCTGGCCCCAAAAATCAGGCCGCACTATAACCCGCCCGATCAACGCAGACGCCTTATCCAACTTCACTTGCCCACTACCCAAAATCTGGTCATCCACAACAACTTTCAAAATACATTTATGCGCAAACTCAGCGCGCAATTGTTCCAGGGTTTGAGTCAGGGGTGGAATAGAAAAATCGTTGTTTAACACGGCTTCCGAGTAATAAGCCTGCTTTTGTAAGGCGAGGATTTCGTCGGCGTCGCATGGAGTAGCGGGTAAAATTTTCATATTTTAACGCCGCAGGGGCAACATAGATAGTATTTCAACAAGCTGTTAAGCAAATTTGGCGAACTTTAACTCAATAGTAGGTTAAACAACTTTATCCAAGCGAATATCAATTTCCCGCTCAACAAATTGCCATTCTTTTGATGCCCGTAATTGTTCCAATAGCTTATCAAATAAAGCGCTGTGTTCGGGCGCAAATTCAAACCAGGTTAAAAAATCAAATTGCTCCCCCAGATCGCGAGAGTGATGCAATTGACGGGCAATTTCAGGAAGGTAATTTAATCCGATCTCAGTATGGTGTGATTGCTCTTCAAAAATCGACCTGCGCTCATCCTGGGACATACTCCACCATTCCGCATTCTTCTTGATAGGAATAAGCGCAGCACAAACAGAATGACTCCTGTTCAAACCCTCTTGCACCGATTGAAGTTTTACAATTTCATTTCGATTCGCATAACGAACGTTGCTGGTAAAACCTTGTAACACCCAAGTACCCGCCGCAGTTAAACTCGCCGCAGGAGAGTTAACAACCTCAATCCGCTGAACCGGCTCCAGGGGAGCACCCACAATGGCATTTTGGCTAGTCACAACCCACTGACCTGCATTACCGCCCACAAATGAATAATGGTTTTTCACTGATGTTTCTCCGAGTGTGCCTGACGAAGCCATAGAAAGAGTTGGTAACTACCTAATCCGCACGACCAAGAAATTGGTGGCGAATTAGCCAACTTTGCCCAAATGTTGGCAACTTTTCAATCTGTAGGAGGAGGATAAATTCAGCTGTAGGTTATGATTTTTATCACAGTCGATTGTTGTGCGCTGCCCCAAAACAGTGCTTCGCAGCGCGTGTAATTGGTGCGTGTCTTTTAGCGCTTTCACTTACAGGGTATATCAAAGTCGATATGATAGTGCTCATCATGGCGAACCCAAGACTGGGTCTTCAAAAAATGAATATTTTTATTTAAATATTGGGCATATTTTGTCTCAAATAATTTTGGCTGAAGCTGCGGATCAAAAATCACTCGCCAGATGTCGTGACCTCTCGCCTTTTTTTCCTTGTGCAATAGCACGATATGAGCAGCCATAGCTTCATAATCAATCACATAGTATTCAAACTTGCATTTTTAATACAATGGCGCAGGATAATTGCGAGTGGCGAGCCAACAAAATTTTCGCTGCAGGTATATTTTTCACAATTGGCTGTTGGTTTACTGGCTTTCTGTGTGCGAGGCCTGAGACATAGCATTAACTACCAACTCATAAAGATCTTTTGGAAGTTTGTGATATTCCCTTTGAAGATTTTCAAGCATTTGCGATGCTGAATTTGATATGTCAGCTTCTGCAATAATGGATAAAGCAATGATTAGATGACAAATTGCAAACTCTCGCTCATGCCCCTCTTTACATGACCAGCGGTTCAACTCTACAACCTCATATGGATACCAATACTGCCCCTTCTGCACAATTCCGTTTTGTACAAAAATCAGGTCTTTAAGAGCATTTCTATGTTTATCAATGTCCCTACCATAATCAGCGGCAGCTATGTAATTAAGCTCTGTTTCCGTAATGCTTTTAATAAAGTCCAATATTTCATTCATAGATATAAATCAACGTCACAATGAGATGCATCAAACCTTGTGTGCTTTTTACACGAAACGAGAAACTCAGTGATCTTGCTAAAATCGTACAACGTGAGAAGTAGCTGGTTTGCTTACTAACCACGTCCGCGCTACCAAATTTTCCACCATGGTTTTTTGACACCGGGATGCGCAATCACTAACCTAGCCGGCTCACCGGTACTACCACTTTTGGATACAGGAGTGATTTCAACAGTTACTTCAAAGGGCTCTTGTTCATCGGAATGACCATCAAACCAAATAAAAGTGAATTCATTTTCTTCAGCAAAGGTAGATGGAGTAACTGGGCCATCCCTGAAGAGAGAATCTTCGAATGCACCCTCTACAATTGCAAACTTGTATCCAACGTCTTGGCTATTTTTACTGATATTTCTAAGCGTAATCATTCCTGCATCCGAACAGGAACCATCGTTTCCATCGTAGAAGCCACGTTTTATGCTTTTTACTTCGAAGCTTGGTTTCTCCGGCAGCGCGGTCTCTTCACCCGTAATTTGAAATTCTTGGGTCATTGGAGCAAATGAACATGAAAACGCAGGGTAAGATAAAGCTAACAGTAAAACTGTAAATATTCTTTTCATACTATTACCAGTTAATGAATGATATGGACATCCCTTCTTAACACGCAGCCCCGTGCCAGCAAAAAACTATCGGTGATAGCAAACCACCAGAGAAGCAATATCGATGTGTCTTGCATACCCAATATTGGTTTAGCGAAAACTTCTTTCAGCCTCGTCCGCGTGGACCAGCACGGCAGGTTGTACTGAGAAAAACGCTCAATCGTGCTCAGCTATTTCCCTTTCTACATATTTATTGCTAACGGAGCCTGATAACTGCGAGTGGATGGATAACTTAGTTAGCGTAGCGAGTATTGATTTTATACCACCGTCGGTTGTTACGAGTTTTTAACTAGACCAACCTCAGTAGCAAAATTTTTAAGTTTCTGTCCTAGCTGATCAAGATCTTTATAAAATAGAGCATCGAGAGAACTTAGTTCTGGCTCAGGACTATTTTTTCTCAGTAGCTCCCAACGCTTTTCCTGATCTTGAGGAACGCTATTGGGACCGAAGCACCTTTCTTTTGCCTGACGTAATAATTTAAGTGAATGCGTAGCACCCAAACGCACAAGCCCAAGTTCTGCTTTTCGATAATACGCTCCAGATGAGTTATTAAAAAATTGGTCGAATCCTCCGTTATATACCTCGCCAGCAAGAACATTCAGAGCAAAATAGAGCTGTTCATCTTCGGATAGAACATTAAACCCGCCTTCAGTGTGATAGACCTTATTAATTAGCTCCTTCCATAAAGCACGATATGGACATGTTCTATCTAGCTCGGCCTGCTTTTTATAGTATTCTCTACCGTGCTCAACATTCTCACGGCTTCCGTTTTTGCATGGCATGCATAGCCCACCCGTGCGCTCAGCTGTACTTGGAAGCAGTAATGCTCCGCATTTAATGCATGGAATTTTTCCGCTCATTTCTATTCCGTGAATTCATAATGCGATTGCTCACACGCGTGCGTCTTCGCACGTCTAGTGAGCAAATTGTTGGGCTAGCTTTCATACGTGTTTGCTGGAACAAGACTCGCTAGGAATGCTCGAAATGTCGGCGCAACCTGAAGGTCTTCACCGCATTCGACATCTATCCAGGCAACGGAGGGCTCGCCGCCCTGCCGATAGTCCAATGTTATCCACCAATGTCCATCCCCCGATAGAAGAACTTGCTTTGGTGGCAAACCCCATTCCTGTGTCATGTACAATGTTTGCAGAATGTTTTGCGCGGTCTCATGTTCAGGATCCGTGACGATCCCAGCAAGATCATCCAGCGGAACGTGATTCTCAGACCACGTAGTTCGCTGGGTCATCGGATGTGCAAAGCCCCTTGTGTAACCGCCATTCTGGATGCGCAGCAGCTCGATCAGCTCGCGCGGCAATGACACTCCCAATTGCCTCTGTGCCTCTTCCACCATCTCATCAGTCAGAGGAGGATGGTTATAGAAATTGACGTCCCAAAATTTTCGCGGATCGATTCCCATATTATTCAGCCCTACGAATGATATTGATTCCCTGTAAACACGCAGTCCCATACCAGCCTAAATTGTCGTTGATACCACTGCCAGCAGAGGGGCGATTTCTATTAATCTTATAACACCGAACACTGATTTGGCTAAAACTTCTTTTAGCATCCCCTGCGTGGATCATTAACGGAAAGCTTGTCTTACCCAAAACGTTTAAACGCACTCAGATACCGTGCTTTATAAATTTACATCACGGAGCGAAATAGTAGGGACGTGCAAGCTAACTAAACTTCGTAGCAGCTATTTTTTTTAAAACAATCACCTGTTAAGTGAAAACAGGCTGGCACAATACTTCCGTTTTTACCGATGATGCGATGAAACATTCCGAATGTGCTGTTTCATGCATGCTTTCAACAACTTCATTTGCCGGAATATTTGGGCCAATAAATTCCACTTTTGGCTTTAAAGTTACCGAGAGCATTGCAACCTTTCCTTCACCATTCTTGCCCATGATGCCGGATGATTCGTCTGAATAAGACTTAACAGTAAAACCTTTTTTTGCCGCGATAGATAAAAACCACAACATATGGCAGCTTGACAGAGATGCGACAAACGCTTCTTCGGGATCAACTGCATTTTCAACCGAGAATGGTAGTGGAACAACATGTGGCGAACTGGAAGCTTTTACCTCAATACCGCCGTCAAAACTCCAAGTATGTTCCCGGCTATATTTCCCAGTTGTGAAGCCTTTACCGTCGCTGCTCCAAACAATTTTTGCAAAGTATTCATTGCCCATTTATAGACTCGCTTTACGTAGCGATAAGCTGTGATTTAAGCAGCACCTTTTCCATAAAATGGAGTCACGCGAAATGGCAAAAATGCTATTTAAAAACCAGCAGCCTCATTGCTTCTTATGCTTTAGTGTTCTGTACCTGCATAAACCCACATGGGTTCTGTATTGCCTGCACGAACAAAGCCCACAGATTTATAGAACTGGATAGCCTCACCGTCTGCCGTCAGCATCTGCTGATGGAAGTTTCCGTATATTGAATTCAAAGCCATAACCATTTTTCTACCTATCCCCCGCCTTTGGTATTCAGGATGTACAAGCAGATGTGGATAATATACGACCAAATATCCATCAGAGATGGCGTTAGCTAAACCAACAAGCACACCAGAAATTCGAGCAGTTACCAGGGAATGAGAATTTCTTAGCGCAGGCAATAGTTTCTCCGGCTTTTCAGCGGAAGACCATTTATTTGCCTTATAAAGTTCAATGACCTCGACTTCTTCAATAGAGCCATTAATTTCAATCTGAATATCCATGATCTGCTTTCCATTTGATTTGCATATCGCCACTGTGATCTGTGGTTTTCAAGTAGCACTTTTGTCATAAAATGGAGCGAAGCGGAGTGGCAAAAATGCGACTTAAAAACCATCAGCCTGATTGCTTTGTTAGGGCTATATGTTTATGAAGCTGTAAATTGATGCAGCCACTAAAGCCAATATACATGCTACAGAAATGGAAAGAGCAGTAACCCGCGCAATGCGATAAACGATTTCACCTGATTGTACTCTAGCCCATTCTTTTTTCAGAAGAATTTGCGCCTCAGAAACTAACAACTTCTCAATTTCATTTATTTTAATATAGTTCATTTGTTTTTCAGGTGATAACAGTTGTTCAAGCTCTTCAATTTTATTTAAAACTGCTTTAGCTTCACTTTCTTTCGGGTTTAAACGCAAGCGAATTTTAGCCGCAGCCTCATTTATACCAACGAAGTCTGGTCTAGCCACTTTCCATATTTCAGACGGACTCTGAAAACTTGCAGCTCCAGCGCCATAAATAGCATTTGCATGAGCAATTAAGGCAGAGATTTCAGACCTTAAAGAATCTATCCATGCCTGACGAAACTCGGAAATTTTTTGCTCTTTGCTAATGATTAAGCCAAGCAAAGAAATTAGTGCGGCAATTAATGCTGCACATACAGCGCCAATAGCTACATCTGGAAGTTCGATCATATTACCCCTAGCAATATTATTAGGCGGAAAGTTTCCGCCTTTCGCGCTGGAAACTTTCCGTCTAAGTTTTTGATCCGCTGTTATAGCACACCAATAGATTACGCGCCATTACACGCTCTTAGCGAATTCCAGGTACGTTTTTCCTGGGGGGAAAAGCGGAAAGTTTCCGGCCTAATGTTGTAGCGCCCTTCCGTTGACAAGCCTACCTTCATCCCCTAACCTGCCCGCGCTGTGGTAAATCCCGCAGCCGGGATTCTCACCCCCGTTCACAAAGCCGGCACAGGATGCGATGAGCATTTTGTGTCCTCGTACAGCTATGCCTTTTTGTTATGGCGGCTGGGCGGGGCCACCTTCGGGTGGGCCGGTGTTGGTTTTGTGCCGGTGGTGAGAACCCTGTCCAGTCCGCCCCCATAAATCTCACCTTGTGGTGGTGGTTTAAACAAAACCTGTATGAGATTTCAATTATGGATAATGTTACCTCTCCCCCCGCTTCACCTGCTTCCTGCATTATTAAACTCAATCAATCCCAATACACTTTTTTCCAACAATCCCGATTGGTAATCCACTCTCCCGACGGCAAATTCCTCACCGTAGTCACCAGACCTTTGCCGAGCAAAACAGATGACGATGCAATTTATCAACTGTATTGTCAGGTGCATTTGCTGGAAGTGTTATTTGATGAAGTTAACGAACACGTGAAATTACCGCAGTGGGCGATTAATGGTATTGTGCGTGTAATTGACAGGATTGATGGGTACCTTGGAAAACAGGGATCGATGTAAAAAACATCAAAAAAATAAGGTGGCTATTGCCACCTTATTTTACTGCGTGCAACTGTTAATTATTTTGCAACGCCGCAACAATTTCACTTACATCGTCTTTCCAGGATGCAAAATCCTCGGTGTCTTCCCAGAGTTCTTTAAGCTCCGAATTATCAGAAAGGATCCGGGTTAGCGCAGCCGCAGCGACCGGGAATAATGGGGCGCTATTTAAATGTGTATGCTCAGCCACCCACGATGCTGCATTTTCTGGCAATTCTGAATGTGGCTTGCCAGCAAGGGCCAGTAGAAATTTAATTTAACAAGAGGGCAAAAGCCCTCTTGTTAAGCTGTTTATTATTGCGTACTTGTTCCTGTTACCACCAGATCATCAACGGAGAGAGAACCTGATGCGGTGTAATTGCGAGTCAACAAAACACTAATCTCATGATTCCCGCCCATAATCTCTGGCAAGTTAAACATCAATGTTTTGTAACTGCGAGTGTTTGCCGCAGGGGAGGCAAAGTCGTAGCTATCCATTACCTGACCATCCAATAGCAAAGAAACACGGGCACTTGTGGATGCCGAAATATCCACCGATACATTCAGGCTACCCGGTTTCAAACCAATTGTGTGGGCAATTCCTCCACCACCATAAGTGGTTCCGTTTGTGAATGTTTTAACACCAACGGAAAAATCCGCCGCCAGGCTGGTTTTTCCATCATTATCAACATCGGATAGGGCAAAGGTTTTGTTGAGTGTTCCATTGGGCGTGGTAAAAACAATAAATCCATTAAAACTCCCCTGCTCAAAACCACCATTTGCCACTACGCCATTAACAGCAGATGCAGAAAAACTGGTTTGCGTTGTAGTACCTTCTGTAACAGTAATTGTTTGGCTGGATGGTGAAAACACATAATCATTTTTAGCGGGAGTAATTACATAATTTCCCGGCGCCAAACCGGCAAACAGGAAATTACCATTGCTATCAGTCACAGCCGCAGCATTGGCAGCCCCTGATAACGCAACACTGACACCACTTAAATTGGTGCCGAACAATTTAACATTGCCCAGCGCTATATTTCCGGTTGCGGGTTGAGGTTCTGTTGTGAATGACCATACAGAAGTGCCCGCCATGGTGTTGCCTGCGATATCTTTTAAACCACCCAGGCTCGCTGTGTATAAAGTTCCGTATTGCAAGGGTGATACAGGACTGAATATTATTTTTTTATCGGCTGCATTATAAACACCGGTAACCTCTACGACCTGACTACCGGATTGCAGTAGCAACGCATTTTTCACTGACGCCGGCTGCAAATGCTCGGAAACGGCAACTACAAGTGGCGTACCAATAGCATGGTTTGTACTTGCATTTGCCGGACTCAGCGCACCGGGCACTGGTGGTTGCGTATCGGTAATGGGCCATAAATAAGCGGTGTAGTCTTTCACTTCACCATAAGTCAACAAACCGCAAGCGCTCTGCGGAAATCCATATTGCAAACTAACGCGCAGGCGGGTATTGCCCGATAGCGCATAAGGCGAGACGCTCATGTATCCGGATATTTTTGATGAACCATTGCCACTGAACGCCAGCTCGTCAGCTGAGAATCCACCGTCCTGGTTTATATCAAGGAATATTTTTACGTAAACCGGAACACTGCCATTACCAAACCCGGGGGTGATTTCAACATATTCAGATCCACGGGTGAGGGAAATTGCCGAATTATTGGTGTTGTCTGCATAACCTGAACCCGGTGCAGAACTGTAGGTATTGGTTAAGCTGCCAATTTGCAATTTTTTAATCCAGGCAAGACTGTAATTCTGGCCGAACGACGAACAATACGTTAACGCTGGACTGCGTGTAGTAAAATTCCATTCCCCTGCATCACGCAACGCATTACCAGCCACATCTTTAATCCCGTTCGTTACCCTGACGGTGTACGTTGTAGCGTACTCATGCTCCTGGGCAACAGAAAGCATAGCCTGGGTATTATTCAATCCAAACGATATATTACCTGTCACCGGTTGGCCGTTACGCAATAACTGGAATGAGGAACTATTTACTGTGGCGGGATTAATAGCTTCCGAAAACCATACAGTGATAACGTTTCTATTTACTGCAACAGATTGTTCATTACTGTCAGGGGATCGACTAATAATGGACGGGGCCGTAGTATCGGGTAGCTCGGTTGTAAATGACCAGGATGAGTTTGACGGTAATGAATTACCAGCCATATCCAGAATGCCCGCATATACAACAACATCGTATTGTGTTGAATAATCGAACGGTTGGTCCGGTACAAAGCGCAAGAGATTATTCTCCACGCTAATCACACCAGCTAATGCAACGCCATTGCGCGTTAATGAAATGCTGTTATTCGTTACAGAAAGCGGATCAATTTTTTCTGAAAATTGCACCAAAATAGCACTGGAAATTTTTATATTGGATGCTGAATTTGCCGGCGATTTTGACGATATAACCGGCGCGGTCGTATCCCTGTTTTCAACCAGGACGGTATAGTCCTCTACTTCACCATACGTTGGGTTCACACAGGGTTGCAGCGTTCCACTGAATTGCATCATTACGCGCATGCGCGTAGGCCCGTTCAGTGCAGTAGCTGGAACAACAATATTTCCGGAAACGCTTCCGGAAGAAGTCCCGCTAAATACAGCTTCGTCTGCACCAAAAACAGTGTCCTGGTTATAGTCAACCCACACTGTCCATTTTTCAGTATAGGCAGATGAAGAAAAACCGGGGGTCAACAACAGTGAATTAGCGCCTGCGGCTAAACGGATAGTCTGTGCCGTAAAATTTCCATAACCGTTATTATTTGCCGATGGAAAAGCCTGCCCGGCTACATTAACACCAGCAATCCACTCATAGCTTGAAGTGGTGCCTTTTACCGAACAATAAGCCTGTGCGAAAGTCGTTATACACCATAAACACAGCGTTACTACTACACCAAAACAGTAACGCACAATATTTCCTTTGTATCTTTCCATAGTTTCCTCAGTATAAATATTTAATGATAGAGAAGCTCTTGCAAACACCTTTCACAAGAACCGCGCTATCTTATACTGTCGTTTTACCTTACTAAAGGAATTCGGTGTTTATCATTGGCAACTCCATTTCATTGATATTTTTCAAAGCCCGAACAGAAATTAACTATCTCCGCGGCTCATACCGCAGCGCCACCGCCCCCGAGGCAAACTCCAACCGGCCAACAAGTTTTAAATCCACCAATTTCGATAACCCGGCAAACACTGCCGGGCCATGCCCTGCCACGCGGGGATGCACAATGAACTCGTATTCATCAATTAGCCCCAGCTCTGCCAATGCGAGTGGAAGCGTTACCCCGCCGGTAAAAATTCCTTTGCCCGGTTGTTGCTTAAGTTGCTGTACTGCTTCAGCCAGATTGCCGCGCAACAATTGTGCATTCCAATCGACTTGCGCAAGGGTATTTGAAACAACATATTTTTTTGTTGCATCAATTGTACGTGCGAAAGGAACCATCCACGGCTCCATCCAATCGGGTATCACTCCGGTTTGTGCCGGCAAACGAAACGCGCCTTCCATCATTTCATAAATCACACGGCCAAACAGCAGCGCATCGGCACGTTTTATATTTTCAGTTGCATGGCGATGCAATTCTTCATCTGTGGCGCATGCGTTGTGATCGCAGCAGCCATCCAGGGTGATATTGATAGAATAGCGAAGCGGGCGCATTGTTGGCTCCTGTTTTTTGAATCTAACGTAACATTAATAGACTGCGTGCAAATGTGATTTTGCACAGCAAAACCAAAAACCGGATTTTATTATTCAAATGAAATAATCAATCGTTTTCCAAAACTCGCAGCAACTTCACTTAATTTATTGATTGTGGGATTGTTGCCAGACTTTTCCAGCCGCTGCGCGCTGGGCCACGATGTTTTTAAATTGCGCGCCAGATCCGCAAGGGTTACACCGGTTTCTTCACGCAACCAATGAATTTGTAACGCGATTTGAATATCGGCTTCAGGCGTTGCATAGAAAATATTTTTTTCTTTTAACCTGCTGGGTTTAGGTAAATTAAAATTATCGTCAATACGCCCCTCAAGGGTGAGGTTTAATACTTCCGCAGCATTAAAGTGCGCTTCCTCCAACGTATTACCTTCACTGAACGCTTCATCAAAATCTATAAATTGCACAAGGTAGCCGCCCTCTTCAGCCAGCTCGACCCTGTAAGGATAGGAAACTATATGGTGCATGGGTGCTCCTTTTAGGCTAACTATGTAATCAGGGCTCAGGCCCTAAGCGTACTATTTAAATTTGATTCCGGTATCTCGCTCGATTTTTCTTAGAGTTCCTATTTTTATATCGTGCTTGCCATGATTTGGTACTGTGGTTCGCTTTTCACCCTTTCCCATTTGAATATGAGAGCCTTTTTGTCGAAGCACTTCCCACCCCTCCGCCTTTAACTGTTTTAATATTTCTTTCGCGTCCATGAATCTCCCTCTCCATTTATTCGACCCAGAATATAACTTATACGATACATCTGTAAAGATACAGACTGGTAAAACAAAAATTCATTTTAAAAAACCATAACTAAATTTAAGTCTTCACACAGAGCCGTCGCCTTTAGCTTTCAGCAGGCAAACACAGCCAGCTTAACACCGGGTTTAACTGAACATTCACGTTTCAATAGCACAGGAATATTCCCATGGCTCTGTCAATCCATACTAACTACTCTTCACTGGTTACCCAAACTAACCTGAGCAAAACCAATAACGCTTTATCTACCAACCAACAACGTTTGGGCACTGGCTTCCGCGTAAATTCTGCCGCAGATGATGCAGCAGGTTTGCAAATCGCGGTGCGTTTGAACTCGCAATCACGCGGTATGGAAGTAGCGATTCGCAACACTGGCGATTCAATCTCCCTGTTGCAAACTGCAGAAGGCGCGTTCAACGAAATGACCGATATCCTGCAACGTATGAAAGACCTGGCCACCCAGGGTGCGAACGGAACTAACAGCGCTGACGACCTGGATTCACTGCAAGCAGAGTACGATCAATTGGGTGAAGAACTGGCCAACATTATGGACAACACCAGCTTTGCCGGTGAGGCATTGTTCAGCAAAGACAACAGCGCGGGTAAATTCGCAGCGGCGGTAGATTTCCAGATCGGTGCGACCTCTGCTGAAACCATGACCCTCGATTTGACTGCTGCCGGTACCGATGCAATCCAAACCCTGACTGATGCACTGGATGGCATGTCTACCGTTTATACCGCAGGCTCTGCGGCAACTGCCGGCACTGAATTGACCGGCGCGGCTAACGCGACTATCGACCTGGTGAAAACCGCGTTGGATGCTGTAGGTACTTTGCGTTCACAATTCGGTGCAACCATCAACCGTTTGAACCACACTGCAAACAACCTGGCCAATATGAAAGACAACACGGACATGTCCAAAGGCCGCATCATGGATGCAGACTTCGCACAGGAAAGCGCCAACATGAGCAAAAACTCCATGTTGATGCAATCCGGTATTTCCATGTTGAAACAAGCGGGCCAAATGCCAGGAATGGTGATGTCACTGCTCGGTTAATCCAGCTTGAGCCGCTCGCCCCGCCTGTCCACCCCCGGTTAAAAGGCGGGCGAGCCCCAGGGATGGCCTGCTGCTCTTCAGCCCACAAAGCAGATTTGCTCCAAAGCGCCCCAAGCGGGCGTTTTTTTGTTTGGCGTCAAATTCAACTCTTATTCCTTTTAGATTGATTAAAAACTATTTTTTATTTCTTTCTTAGCAAAAATTAACACGCTTCCCTGAGTAGAAACCCCCTAAATCGATGGCTTAAGGCAGAAACGTAGCTATGATTGCCAACATCAATAAGTTGGCGCCATAACATTGGCGACCGGTTCGACCTCTTGACCATCCTGAACGGCCACAACCATGGGAATGATTCAAATCGACAATGCAGTGAGTGCCCCTGTGGAGCCGCGGGCCGTTAAATCGATGGAAAATCTAACCTGCCTGACCATCCGGACTGGCAATGCGGACTGTATCGCCCGTTTTTACCCGGCGCTGTACCAGCTCACATTGGTGAGAGCTGGTGTCGAAGAGAAAGTGGATTTGGGGTTTTCCGGCAGCCGCTTGCTGGAGCGTTTGGTGCGCAACCCCGGTGAAGTTGTGGACCGCGATGAGTTGATGAGCCACGCATGGTCCGGCCGCGTCGTTGGCCAGGGCAGTTTGAACCAGCAAATTTATACCTTGCGCCAGATCCTCGCCGATGAAAGCGAACGCGAAATTATCCAGACCTTGCCGCGCCGCGGTTATTTACTCAATCCGAAATACGTTGCTATTTCCCTTGAACCTACCGCGCCGGTTAGCGCGCCCGACCCCGCTCCGGTTACTGAAAAACCAGCGCTTGCCCCGGTAGATGCAGCGCCCGGACAAACTGCTGCAGTGGATTGGCGTATTCCCGCATTGGCTGGCCTTTCCGCGCTCTTGGCATTAGGTGCTGCGCTCATCTACAGCCTCGCCGCAGACACAACGCAAACACATGTGAATGGCAAATTAGTTACCATCACTTATGCGCCGCAACATCCGGAAGAATTATTGACCCTGATTCCGCACGGGGAAAATATTGAGCGGCATCTGGTTCCAAAAGCGAAAACACCGTTGCAAATTGTGGTGGGATTACACGAGAGCCGCCTGGATCTGGTTTGTTTGCGCGCTGACGGTAGTGCGCGCACTTTACATATTGATGAGAGCCATCTCAATCACTTAGCTGATAGCGATCTAGCGCCCTGCTTGCCGTAATTAAAAAGTTTTTAAAGTGTTACTGGTTAGTGTTGCAGCACGGGTGGAATTTTTTGTCAGCAGATTACGTTATTACTGAGGTTACTGTTCTAACGAGTGGGGCAAAACCAACTCGGCTTTTTCTCCGGAATAATCCACTCGCGCTTGTTGCTCGCCAAATAATTCGCGATACAACCCTTCCGCTTTAATGGTTAATAATAAAATTTCAATGCGGCGATTCGCTCCATCTTCCGGCGCATCGGGGCGCAGCGGCATCACATCGGCTTGCGCCGCCACTTGCAGTACCGATGCGGGAGTTAAACCGGATTCCACCATCACATTGCGCGCACGCAAGGCGCGGTCGCCGGAAAGATTCCAATTGTTGTAGCCTTGCACCGTTTTGTAGGGAACCGAATCGGTGTGGCCGCTGATAATTAATTTATTGCCGACTTTTGCGAGCACGCCCGCCAGGCGTTGTAACAAGGTTGTAAAATGCGGATGCAATTGCACGCTGCCGCGCTCAAACATAAAACGTTGTTGGTCATCTTTAATTAAAATGCGCAAACCTTGCGGCACCACTTGTACTTCCACATTGGCTTGCGCATCCAACTCTAACGCCATGGCTTGCATCAACTCGGCTAACGCTTTTAATTCAGCGGGGCTGCTGTATTTCACTGGTTCGGCTTTATTGGCTTCTTTATGCTCTTCTTGCGGATCAGTTTTATTTGGCTCATTGATATTATCGGGTTGCACGGGAACACCGGGCATTTCCAGCGGCGTTTTACTATTGCCATCAAAAACACCAGCGCCACCATCCACCAGCGGGTTGGTAATTTGTTCAGCGGCAGCGGTTTGTTTGGGATTTTGCGGGGTGATAACCCACAACACCATAAATAGTGCCATCATCGCCATAGTGAAATCCGCGAAGGCAACTTTCCATGCGCCGCTGTGGGATTCCTCATGGCCTGATTTTTTCCGGCGCTTGACGATAACCTCAAAATCTTTGTCGTTGCGTCTTCTCATGGCACTCATACTGTTAGAAATAGTGTTAATTGCGCGGTAAATTTTCCCGCGCAACTTGTTTGCATTGATTTACGCGGCATCGCGCTGGTCTTCGTATTGGTTGACCCAGGTTTCCAATTGGCGGAACGCCGGTTTTACATCTTGCTCAATTAATTTGCGGCCAGCGTCCACAGCTAACAATGTCGGCTTACCTGCAACGTGCGCCACCAAGGTGGTGCGCACACATTCCAAGGCGGACAATTCCGTTTTTACACGTTGCCCCATGGCATTGCTGAGCGGTTCCATTACGCAATAACACACAAAAATCCCCAGGAAAGTTCCAACCAGCGCCGCCGCGACATGCGCACCAATTTCCGCAACGGAACCATTAATATTTCCCATGGTGATGACAATGCCCATAATCGCCGCGAGAATCCCGAACCCCGGCATTGATTCGCCAATTTTGTGCAGTGAACGTGAAGGCTGCAACAATGCATGCTCCATTGCTTCCAATTCCTGTTCCAAAAAACCTTCCAGTTCGTGGGCGCTGATTTTTCCCATCGCCATCAAGCGGAAATTGTCCGCGATAAATGCCATCAGGTTTGGTTCTTGCAAAATTAATGGATAACGCGTGAATAAATCGCTTTGCTCCGGGTCCTCAATATGCGCATCCAATGCTTTAAGGCCGCCCACATCGACCATCTCCAGCAATTCATACATCAACATTAATAATTGCCGCTGGAATTCTTCGCCGCGACGTTTATAAACAAATACCCCTTTAATTTGATGGCACATTTCCAGCAATACTTCCTTGGGGTTACCTACCACCAGGCTTCCCAATCCCGCGCCTAAAATAATGATAATTTCAGCAGGCTGCCACAGCATAGCGAGTTCACCGTGGGCCATGGAGTAACCACCCAATACACAACCCACGATAATGATTGCACCTAATAATTTCTGCACGATATGTTCTCTGTTGTAGTTCTGTGTTTAAACGCGGTTTCGTTTAATGCTGTTAATCATTTTTTGCGTAATCCTTATTGCACATCACGCAAGAAGCGGCTGGCTTTCTGGATCGCCTGTTTGCTCAACTGGCACACGCGTGCATCGGTTAACTCCAGCACCAGGGCAATTTCTTTCAAACTCAATTCTTGCTGGTAATAAAGCATCAACACCAATCGCTCGCGGTCACTCAATGTAGCCAGTGCCTGTGCGAGTATGCGTTCGGTAATTTCACGTTCTTCCAGCCCGGAACTGCCATCGGTAAATGTTTCCGGTCCATTCAGCAATAATTCGTCCAGGCTTTCGATAGCCTCGCACGCATCGGCTTGTAAGAAGGCGTGATATTCTTTTTCACTCAACCCGGTAAACGTCATCACTTCTGCATCTTGCGGAACACGGCCGAGCTGGCGACTTAACTGGCGAATGGCATCGCGAATTTTATGTGTTTGCTGGCGTACCTGGCGCGGGCGCCAATCCTGCCGGCGCAGTTCATCCAGGATTGCACCGCGAATGCGCAACTTGGCAAAACCGGCAAAGTTTTCATCCGGCTCACCATAACGGCGCAAACTTTCCAGCAGCCCCATTAAACCGATTTGCTCCATATCATCGCGATCCATTACCTGGTTGGCCTGTAACGAAAGCTGGCGAACAATACGTTTAACCAGCGGCAAATACTGAATCAACAATTGTTGTTCCTGCGCGGGTGCGAGCGTTTGATTTGTTGCGGCACTGGCAGGGTATTCGTAATCAATGGCAGCAGATGTATTTATGGCAGAGGCATTCATGGCGCAGACCTATTGCACAACCAGTTTACTAACCAGCACATGGGCGAATGGCTGGATTACCTGGCGGCTGGCAAAATCCGCTTGTACTACTTTTTCCAGGCTGGTTTGCAATTCAGCGATAGGCATGGAGCGCAATTGACTGAACGCCATGGAGGACAAATGCGCGACCACAGAGTTACGCACCATCGGATCAATTTGTTGTAATTTTTTATTGTCAGTATCGATATCGGCTTGCAACACCAAATCCAATACAAAGTAATGTTCGCGGCCATCGCCCTGCAAACTGACAATAACTTTTTCAATCGGGAAGAATTTATATTCTTCAGCTTCATCGGAATTATTCACAGCGGCCGGTTCTTCCGCGTCGGTTTTTTCAGTTGTTGCAGTGGGTGCGCTGGCAGAAGCCGGGCGCGATAAAACCTGATAGCTGGTATAAGCAGAGCCGGCAGCAACTATTGTATTCACAACAAGCAATGCCAAAATGATCCGTTGCATCATGATTGAATTTTCCTCTTGCAGGCGCTATGCGGAAATTATTTCCGTCGCTCCGGAATTTTAAAAACGATATAAAAAGTAAACCTATACAGTGACCAATACGTCGCGGGTGCGATTCACCGGTTGCGCAGTGCTAACAACGGCTTGTTCATTCGCGAGGATGGGATCTTCCGCTAAAAAACGGTGGCGCTCTCGCGATTGCTGCCCGCCCTGCCCCTCGGCGGAAGTGTGCACATTGACTTGTGTAAATTGCGGCCCCGCCAAATCCTGGCGCAAGCGCTCACTGGTCTGCTGGATTAAACGCGCGACGTCCGCCTGGCTCGCCGCGATATGTACATTTAAACGGCCAGCTTCATGGCTGAGATAAATTTCCAAACTGCCCAATTCCGGCGGGTCCAAACGAATGGTGGCATTCTGGATTCGCTGCTGGATTTGCACCTGCACGTTATCGCGCAGCGCGTGGAGTAATTGCTCGCCCCATTTTGCTTCCGGTGCGTGCAAACGTAATTGCGATGACATACTGCGCTGTACACTGTCATCGCCAACAGCATTCAACACCGGTGGAGAAATCAATTGCCCCGCATCAGTAATTGCGTCGGTGCCTGCGGGTTGCGCAGTAAGTGTGGCGGATGAGTTCATCGCCACAGAGATCGAGGTAAGGGTTAATGTTGTGTTGCTGTCTGCAGCGCGCGACTCTGTTACAGACGCTGCATTAGCATTGGCCACTGCCAAGGAGG
Organism: Gammaproteobacteria bacterium; assembly: GCA_021151835.1. GTDB lineage: Bacteria > Pseudomonadota > Gammaproteobacteria > Pseudomonadales > Cellvibrionaceae > Cellvibrio. The sequence goes on along the minus strand of JAGKWO010000006.1, from coordinate 135,857 downwards.
AATTCACCATATTTTTTAACGGCAATTCCATCGTTTTATTTAAGTCCTGTTCTGCAAGCTGATCGGGACTCGCTTGAGCTTTATTCAATACACTGCCTGCTGTGGATAACAATACATTGTTATCGGCCGCTAATTTTTCTCTAGCAATATCCGGGTTGGCCAGTTGTAAACTGGCAGGCACAACAGTTTCAGCCGGTATTTGCGCTATCGCAGTTGCATGTGTCGATGCGGTATTATCACGCGCCTGTAATTGCACTTGCTGTTGATCCAGCATCGCCAGCAGCCAGGCTTCGGCGTTTGGTTCCGGCTGTTGTTGCGCCACTTCGCTCTCACTTTCCTGCAGCGATGGCGCCGCAACGGGTTGCTCCGCATCAATTAATGCTTCATTCAATTGCACGGCAAATAATTCGCTGCCAGATTCAGGATTCATCGCCAAGTTTTTTTGTTGCTCAGTAGATGAAGTCGTTGCCAAGGTGTTATCAGCCGCTGCTTCCGCCGGTGATAAATCAGCCGCTGCGGAATGACCTGCGTGATTACCCGCGCCGGATTGAATCGAAGATGCCAACATTATTTCTCACCTTGCAATAAACCGGTACGCAAATACGCCGAGCGCGCTTCCGCATAATCGATATGATCCAACAATAGTTGCCGCAATTTTTCACAAGCCTCTGCATAAGCAGGCAACACCCGTGCATAAAGTTGTTGCAACTGTTGTTTCGCTTTTTCCAATTCCGGGCTCAATATTCCTTCCGTGGCAGCAAGCTCTTGCAAACATTCACGGATGCGCAAATCAATTCCACCCACGCTGTCCCAATCATGGGCTTTGAGCGCGGCCGCCATCTGCTCACCCAGCGTAATCAGCTTGAGCTGCTGGTAGCGATCAGGCGCGTTTGGCATTGACACCATCCCAGCCTTCGCGAATCACACCAAGCAAACGCACAACTTCATCCAGGCCTTCCAGCGATAAACTGACGCTGACATCGGACAACCGATAAATGCAGTAGTCGTACAAGCGCGACAAACCTTGCACCACTTCCCCGCCGTTGTCGTAATCCAGTGCGCTGTTAAGCCCGTTGATAATGTTCATGCACTTTTCCAGTGAGCGGCCTTTTTCCTGGTAGCGTTTTGCTTCGATGTGGCCACGTGTGCGCGCCAGTTCATCAAGCAGGCCATCAAACAGCACCAATACCAATTCGTAAGGTGATGCGGTCGCCGCTTTCGCTTCCAGGTCGATGGAGCGATAACTGTCGTAACTTTCATGAGCGAGATAAAGATCGTTCATCAAAAAAATTCTCTTTTGGGTAACACGCGGACGGAAAAATATTGCTAACCGTTAAAACATTCCGTAAGTCTGTTCCATGGCCGACATGGTTTGCATCATGTTGGTGTATTGCTTCAGGTAACGGGTGTAGTAGTTGTCATATTGTTTCTGGATACCATCAAACTGGTCATCCACACGGCGCAGCATCGTGTTCAAACTTTCCTTGCGCGCTTTCATCAAATTATTTGGGCCAGTGGTATAGACAGCGGTGTTTTTATCCAGGCTGTCGAGCAAACCATCCTTCGCGTTAAATAATTTGTCCAACGCCTCCGGATTTGCAGCAACGGCTTTTTCAAAGCGCGTGGTGTCGATAGTTAATTTTCCATAACGGTCGGCGACAATGCCCATTTGCATTAACGTGGTGCCACCAAATTCGGTGCGCAACACTTTGTTCAACATGCCTTCAATGGAACGGATGCTTGCATCACCCGCGAGTACACCGCGCGTTGAATTTTCACCGCCGCTTGCAGTTAGTGAATCAAAAGTGCCGAGCAAATTATTAATGGCATTAACAAAACCCTGCACTTTGTCTTTGGTGGCTTTATCATCGCGCGCAACCGTTATTGATAAAGGTTGCTCACCGCTTGCGTGCGCTTTGGTAAAACTCATGCTCATGCCGTCGATAATATTGTCGAAGGTGTTACTCGCATTGGTGAGCAACATTCCGCTTTCTCCGCCCAAACGTACACGCGCGTCTTTTGCAGCGCTGAGTTCACGCGGAGTACTCGTTGCCGTGTCAAATGCACCGGCAGCAACACCGGTTGCCGATAAACTAATTGCGTTGGCAGCACCGGTTTTTTCGCTCGCCAGTACCAGCGACACAGTGCCGTTGCTACGCACCAGCGTTGCATTGATACCGGTGTTATCACTCGCCGCATTAATTGCTGCGGCAAGTTCAGCGAGCGAATTAGCGCCGCTGTTATCCGAATCAATGCTGCTTAAATCGATACTGAAACTCGTTGCGCCCTGGCCAATGACCACATTGCCGCTGGTGGGGATATCCGCATCAGTCAAACCTTCCAGCGCCACTTGATGGGCACTGGCCAATTGCTCTACAAAAAACTGGTAATTACCCGCTACTGCTTTGGTTCCTACTTTCGCGCTGGCGAAACCTTCGCTGCTAAAAGTGGCGGTGTTGGTGAGCACACTTTTATCCGTGCCCTTTAAACCCTTCACCGCCGTGCTAAAGGTTTTCAACGCAGACTCCAGCGAAGTCACCGCTGTCAGTTGCGCTTTGTAATTGGACTGGTTGCGATTCGCCTTGGTAAGCGCCGACTGCACTTCATAGTTAGCCAGTTGGGTCGCCATCTGCTTGACGTAATCAGAATCTATAGCCATTGCAATTCTCCTCCCGAGGGGTTTAGCAACATGAATGCCAATTCATAACTCATTGTTTTGCATTGACTTATTTAAAAATCGCGGTGAAAAAACACTTCCGCATGCAGCACCGGAAATGCGCAGGGGAAAGCCCGTTTCCGCATTCAGATAAAAACAGAAAGTGTCCGGTGAATGGACGCAGCCTTCCTGTTAACAGGCGACGAAAAAGGCAGGATGATTAAATTGAAACGCAGCGGGCAAGCAGGAATACCGGCGCTCGCGACTTGCAATGGAGAAATCGGGACCGAAGAAATTGCTGATCAGGACGGGCAGAATGCACTGTAAAATTTTCGCGTCCCTGAATGGGCAACATAATGAATGTTTATTCAGAACACCTTTTTAATCGCGGTATTGATTACTGCAATTAAAAAGGTGGATATCGCTTCCAGTGGGTGAAATCGGGTAAAGCAAATTAATCGGCTTTAACTGCGGATTGTGTGTTTCACCATCAACATCACAACGGGCCGCACCACCAAAATACAGAAGAACGCTGCAGGCATCGCAATACGGTACGCGTGAATAACCTGATTCAAATAATGGTCAGTAATTCCGCTATTGGCCGCCACAATTATCAGCGACATTAAAAATGCCATGATCATCGACATATAAAACGCAAACACGATAGGCGTGTATTTCGCGTGTAATTTTCTACTGCTGGCTTTAATAGTGGCTTCTTGCATTTCCAATTCCCCTGAACGATTTTGATGCTTTTTACGGCGGCATGATCCCGCCGACAGATGCACTCTACGGTGCCTGACCGGCGGGCGGTAGATAAGTAGACGCTTTTGCTGTATTAAGTAAAACTTGGTAATCAATTGATATATTCGGAAGCTAAATCAATGGATACATTGCGGGGAATCGAGAGTTTTGTGAAAGCGGTCGAGGGCGGGAGCATTGCAGCGGCGGCCCGCCGCTTAGGCATTAGCGCGGCGGCCACCAGCCAGAACATTGCGCGCCTGGAGTCTTACCTTGGCGTGCGCTTGCTCACCCGCACCACGCGTAGCCTGGCGATGACCGATGCGGGTCGGGTCTACTATGACAAGGTCGCCCTCCTCATCCAGGAGCTGGAACTGGCGCGGTCGGCAGTGACTGATATCCACCAGGAACTGCAAGGGCGATTATGTATCGCCTCTACCGCCGCATTCAGTCGCCATGTATTAGCCCCGCTGATTCCCGCCTTTAACCAACGCTACCCGCGCCTGGAACTGGAACTGACCTCAACGGACCGCCGCGTTGATCACATCCAGGAATCGGTCGATGTCAGCATTCGGATCAAGCAACAATTGGATGAAGGTATGGTCGCACGCAAAATTGCTACGGTCCCCACGATTTTTTGCGCATCACCTGCATACATTGCCCGCGCCGGGCGACCATCAACACCCGCCGATTTACGCGAGCACGATTGCCTTGTCTTTCGCCTTGCAGCCGACGGGCGCTTTTTGCGTTGGGGATTTGTTGAAAACGGTTTGCGTTTTGATGCAGAGGTGCGCGTAGCCATTATCAGCGATGACATTGATGTGCTCGCCCGGCTCGCGGTGGCCGGCGGCGGCGTTACACGTTTGGCTGCATTTGTCGCCAACGAATATTTGCGGCGCGGTGAATTGATCGAATTATTTTCAACGCGCGAATGCGCTGGATTTCGCACCGAAGTTGAACCGCTGGACCTCTACGCGTGCGTGCGTGACCGCCACCATTTAACGCCCAAGGTGCGCGCCTTTATGGATTATCTTGCGGAAGCGCTACCCGCCGAATGGCGGGCGTGACAGGTATTCTGAAAGAAAAACTAGGATGGAAATTTTTCAAAAACCGGAGCAGTTTCCAATGCATGATCCCAAACCGCCCGGCTGGACACAAAAATATGTGCATTGGGTTTAATTGATAAATCAGTATCCAGACTGCCTGCAGGCACTACTAACAAATTGCCTTGTTCGCACGGTAATGCCGAGCCACACGCAGAACAGAAATTCCTGCTATGCCGGGTTGAAGGAAGATTAAAAAACGTAACCTTATCCTGACCGGAAATCCATTGCAGATTAGCAGATACTGAAAATAAATTGGCCGCATGCGCGGAGCCAGTATCTTTGCGACAATGCGCACAATGGCAAAGGAAAAATTGCTCAAAATCTCCTTCTATCTCAAATTTAATGATGCCACACAAACATGATCCCGAATGTATTGTCATTCCTTAAAGTGCTCCTGTTTTTTGATAGGAAAATAAAATTTAATTACACTCCCTCAACAATCACTACATCCAATTCTGCCCCGCCAATCCGGTAGGTTTTTGTGTGCTGGTATTCCGCCGAATTCCAGCATGCAAGAGCAGAATCGTAGGATGGAAATTCGATAATAGAATTCCTTGTGCGGGAATGCCCTTCTACCACTTCGTAGGTTCCTGCACGCGCTAAAAACTTACCACCAAACTTTTCTATTACCGCAGGCGTTTTACTGGCGTATTCTTTGAACTTCTCGAAGTCCGTAATATCTGCCCTTATAATCCAATAACCTTTACTCATTAATTTACTCTCACAATGGACATATCAATATATGCAGTTAATCATTCAAGCCCAATCCATCAAAAATCATCGGAATACATTTTTCAATTCTGGCTTCACGGGTTTTGGATTGTTTAGCAGAAGAGAAATGCAGCAAATAGCCTCGCTGACGACCAGGAGTTAATGCTTCGAAGGCATCTTTCAAACCGGGAGTTTCATCCAACTGACGCTGAAACTCTTCCGGAACCGCGAATTCATCAGTTTTTTTAAACTCAACAGTTAAACCCGATTTTTCAATTGCAATCGCCTCGCGAATATACGCTTTCAACGTGGTTTTCATTTTTTCAATTTGTTGCACGCTGGTAAAGCGAATTTGCCGCGCGGCCTGCACGTTTTCGGTTTGTTGAACCAGAATATTGTTGGGGTCTTTTAACAACGCACCTTTAAAAAACAAAAAAGCGCAATACTCTTTAAAACCATGGATTAAAACGATGTTGGCATTTTCCAGCGTGTAGCAAGGCTGTCCCCATTTCAGATCTTCTGTTAAATTACTAGCGAGTGCAATTTCCCGTAGCGCGCCAAATTCTTTTTGCCAATTTTTGGCTCGACCTAAAAAAGCATCCACTTTGGGATTGGTGTTGGCGTTGGTGTCTTTACTCACAGCAGACTCCTTATCATATTTGACTATCAATGCGTAGTAGCGTCATTTTAACCCTGCATTATTTTGGGATCACCAAAAAGAATCATCGTTACGCTCACTGACAATTTTTAAACTGTACTCTGCCATTCGGCGAATCAGATCTTCTGGTAGTGGCTTTTTGTAGGGCACCTGAAGTGTATTCTTTGTGGTTTTATGTGCAACCAATTCCTCACTGAACTTTTCCAGCGTTGCGGCTGGCGGCGCAAACCCCAGATGGGTTTTATGCGCTGAAAATGCAAATAAGAACCGCGGCTCAATGAAGAAAGGGGTTCCCCATTTAATAGCCTCTTCCGCCTTTGGTGCAACGTGTTTAAGCAATTCATACAATTGATACAAGTGTGCCTGGCCTTCTGCTGGCGCAGCCTGAATATAGTCAGCGATTGTTTCAGGAGGATTTTTTGCCATTTTTCGCCTGCGTATTAACAGTTAAAAAAGTTTGCCAAGTGTAATTCTTGTTCACTATCCACGATGTTTTTGCATTCCACATTGCATAGGATCAGGGCTTATTCGTGTATGAGCAATCATCCAATAGTTAAAACGATTAACGCTTGCTTCGCCAAACAATAATAACGCCAATAATAGCGCCCGCAAGGAATACAAACGGGCCCACTAAAAACCCTAATAATCCTGCATAAGCCAACCCGGCATCCACTCCAGGTGGGGAACTGGCGTGTATAAATAAAAAACGGTTGAAGAGGCCATAGACAAAACATGCTGCCAGAAACACAGCAAGCACGCCGAACCCCCATGCAAGCGCGCCGCGCAAATACCGCATATATTCTCCAAAGAAAAAATGGATTGAATTGCCAGAAGAAATGCGCAATCTGTTTTGTGCTGTTAATGTTTGGGAAAAATTATAACGGGATCGACGGCCAACGAACGGTGAGCACGAGTGACTCTTCCTCGGAGCGAAATGAATGCGGTACATCAGGCCCGAAGAGCACATAATCGCCCTCTTGGCTCAGTACAACTTCTTCATCGGGAAAAAGTAAAACAAAATGCCCGCGCACCAGGATATTCAACGTTTTAACCGGATTTCCCGGCGCCCATGTCGCGCGCGTTTCACCCTTGGCATGGGTAAACCATTTAATCTCTACATCGGAAGTGCGCAGGGGATTATCCTCACCTGGCATAAAATGCCCGAGGAACCAGCCACGGGTATCTTGTGAGGATAACACTGCATTGCCGTAAACCGGAGCCGGGGAGTTTTTTTTCATTTCATTACCTTTATTCATGGTGTTGCAAATCCCTGGAGGACTATGCATTCATCGAATCGCTACTATTCACTGTACTTTTCTCGCTATACAAAAGCGATGGCACAAAGCAACTTTGTATTTTTTAAATATAGTTTTGATAACTATCAATACGGGAGATCAGCCGTTCAGATAGAAAACTATTCGCCAAATGCAGCTCAGCATGAATAAAGAGCGCCTCTTCTCTGTAATTAATTTTCTTCTCCTTCGCCCAATAGAAGGGAGGAGCTGAAAGATTGGTAATTCGATCAGCAAGTTTCACCATCCATACTTCCACGGGCTGCTTCTTGATCCTTTGCAAGGAGTCAAGCATTTGCTCATGTTTGGTAGGAAGCGACTCATTTTTAGTTAATGCCAGAACACCTTTAGCCACATCCTCACCAAAAACTGACAGGACCTCTTCGTAGGTAACGTGGGTATCTTCGATTGTGTCATGGAGCAACGCGCACTGAATAGCTAAATTGCCATCGACATCCGGGGTATTATTTAGAGCCCAAATTAACTCTATTGCTACACTTCCAATATGATTAATGTAATCAAACTGTTGCCCCTCAATCGGCCCGCCATATGTTTGGCCATGATGCGCTAAAGTTGCAAAATCCCACGCTTTTACGAAAACATCTTGAGACCAATTCGACGCCATATTATTCCTCACCTGATATTTCCAATAGGCCGGCACTTAACTGCGATCAACAATTTTGCTGATTCGCCCATTTACAAAATAAAATTCGGATTGCCCCTTTAAGTCGAGGACAGTACCGGCAGAAGGTCCATTTGGAATATCAACTGCCAACTTACCGCGATAGACAATATCAGCAACAGCGGAATCCTGCCCAAAGGTCAGTTTGATGATGCGTTGCTCACGCTCCGAAAATAAAGATTTTGACTGTTCGGCTAATTCGCGAAACTCGTCAATGCCGTTAGTACTATTGGTTAGCTGTCCGTTTGAATAATTTTCGAAGTGAATATTTGCAGACAGTAAAGCGATCATGCCTTCCACATCAAAAGTGTTGTAGGCGGTCAAATAACGGTTGATTAAATTTTCTTTATCAAGATTATTCATAGTCCCTCTCTATAAATGTAACGTTCAGAGCAACAGCTCAAATTAAAGCTGCTGAAATGAAAGTGTATCTGCCTAACCATCCAGCCAGGTAGCTCTTCTTCAAATTCATCTGGGGTTTAGGCTTTTTCAGACTTGTTAAATTCGAAAACTCTCCTTTTCATAGTTACCAGTTTTACACAGCTACATGATCAAGGTCAGCGTAGCAACTTATAACTATTTAAAAATTTACCAGGGCAAATGATGATTAAAAATTTCTTCCTCATAGAATGAATCTACTGGCTTACCTTCTACAAAGGCGGGAATGAATTCCTGCTCTGAAAAATCCTTAATTAGATTATTTTTGCAGGTTTCGCTGATTTCCTTACCATCCACTTTTGTTCCTTTAACCTTGCCATCTTTTCCAATTATTGCTTTAACTTTTATGGTATTCACATAAAGCGTACCGCAACCTGCAGCAAAACTACCTGAGTCTTCCTTGTAACGTTGCGCAGAGGTATATTCAGTGCCGTAGGTCTCCACTTGCAGACCAGAATTCTGAACTACTTCGACCAGAGATTTTTTCCCTTTTTTGCTAAAAACAACGTAATACTGAAACCATACTGCATGAGATTTTCCATTAATTTTTGCCGGTTTAATTTTTCCATTATGGGCAGCTCTATTGATAGCTGAAACAAATGGATAAGCTTTTGAGCTTTTATCAAAACAATAATTTGACAGGAATGCTCCCAAATGGGAAATGTGGGCGTCACACCTGATTAGCATTGTTCCTTCCCAATCCACCTTGGGAAACTTAATCATATTTTTGAAGGCAAGCCCTGATTCTTTTAGATTTGCAGGCTCATAGCTCGTTATTTCCTGAGCATTGGACACCATATGAATGAGCATAATTAATAACAGATAGTATTTCATTTTATTGAATTCCCTGACGTAACAATTAGGGGTATTTCTCGGTAATTTTTGAATATAGGTGTAACGCTTGCCACATTCCTTTAATACCACGAGTATCATTCGGAACATTCGCTGACTATGACATTTATCCGAACTTTCGTGAGCATATTTTTTGCTCATTACCAGCAACCTTAATGCACAGAATTTGCTCGCCTTTTCGAAATGCGTTTCGATGATTGGCATTTACATAATTATGAATAGCAGTTGCGCAGGCTGATAATGAGCTTTATATATTTTGATAAAAGGAAAATGCGTCAGAAATGGCGGACCTGACTATAGATTCCTTCCAGCAAAATTGGAAGTATATCCAACTACATACTCAATAGTAATGCGGCGAATATACCTGCCCAGCCTGGGCATTACCCATAATCTGACTCAGGATATCGTTGTGCATCGCAAGCAATTTGCCGTTGCGTTCGTTGAGGGATTTGGTTTGCTGGACCAGAGTTTCCAATTCGCGCCAGCGTTGGAGATAGGAATTACGCTTGGGAAGCGGGCAATGGATTAATAATTTTTCCATCGCACCCGGGAGGGAGGCAGATAAACCAAATGCGGAGAGGATTTTTGTGCGGCGTTCGGCGCGGGCGCGGATAAATTCCACGAGTACGGCAATTTGTTGGTTGAGCGATTCTATTTGCGCACTGTTGCGCACGAGCAGTTGGGCGTACAGGGCTTGCATTAAACGTTGCAAGCCTTCGTAGTCGGTACAATCCAGTTCGATATCGCGCCCGGCCAGTTGTACCAATTGCTCACTGCGGGTCATACATCAGTGCCGCGATGGTAAGCGAGGATGCTGTGGGCGAGCACTTTGACATCGCTGCTTAATTCGCCGCGCGCCAGTGCTTGCTTGATGGCGGTTACCTGGTTCATATCGATTTCCGGTAATGCGCGCATCGCTTCCTGCAATTGTTCCAAACGCGGCTCGGGTTTTGGGCCTGCGGCGGCAACTTTGGGCTGCTCTGCGGCATCAGTTTTGGCGGTGGTGACGGATTCAGCGGGGGCGCTGTAGCCGGCTTTAATGTTTCTGCTGATTTCCATGATGGAGTCCTGCATGCAATTAGGTTGTTGCTACGGCCATTTACACCAAAATGACCTTGTTATTGCCTATGGGCGACAGGCCTGCACAATAACTTAAATGGTTCGTTCAGATTTTTAATCTCCACCAACCCTGGCTGGCCAATCCATCCTGAATCTTTTGTTCTTGCTGATTGAGCAATTGTTGCCATTGCGCCATTTTTGCATCGATCACCTGGGCAACGATTTTTTCGCTGCGCATCGCGTTCATCAGTTCCAACTGGATGCGTGCCAGATTTTCTTCCGCTACGGCTAACTCCTTACGCTGCAACTCCACCATCTTCAATAGCGTGCCTTTGTATTTTTGCTGGTTGTCGCGTTGCAACGGCGTAGTCATGGACACGGTGAAACCGCACAGGCGCGTGAGGCCGGTAATGTTGTTGCGATAGCGCTGGCACAGGTTTTGTTGGTAAGTCACACGGCCCAGCATTTGTTGTACACGGGTCGCACGCAAGGTGGCGAGGCGCGATAAGGTGTCGAGTTGCTCTTTCATTTTCCAGGCTCTCACTTATCGAATTATATTTTTCAAATCCGCCAGGCATTGCTCCAGCTCTGCGCCTTGGCCCACGTCTTGCCGCAGGAATTTTTCGATGGCGGGAGCGAGCTGCACTGACTGGTCAGTTTTTAGATCCATGCCCGGTGTGTAGCCGCCGAGGGGAATCAGTTCTTTGATTTTTTCGTAAGTGCTGTAGTACTCCTTCAACTGGCGCGCGGCCTGTTGATGGGATTTGTCCGTCACCTGCGTCATACAGCGGCTAACGGATGAGGCAATATCAATTGCGGGATAGTGGCCAACATCGGCGAGGCGGCGCGATAAAACGATATGGCCGTCGAGGATCGCGCGCGCGCAATCCACAATCGGGTCTTGCTGGTCATCGCCTTCGGCGAGCACGGTATAGAGCGCGCTTAAACTGCCGCGCTCGCTTTCGCCATTGCCTGCGCTTTCCACCAGTTCCGGCAACATGCCGAATACCGAAGGTGGATAACCTTTGGTCGCCGGCGGTTCGCCCAATGCCAGGGCAATTTCGCGTTGCGCCATGGCGTAGCGGGTTAATGAATCCACCAGCAGCAAAACGTCTTTGCCCTGATCGCGAAAATAGGCGGCGATGCTGTGGCACAGCTCGGTGGCTTTCATGCGCATTAAAGGCGATTCATTAGCGGGCGCGACCACAACGACGGCTTTGCGTAAACCTGCTTCGCCCAGGGAATGCAGGATAAATTCCTGCACTTCGCGACCGCGTTCACCGATCAAACCGACCACCACAACATCCGCCTTGGTTTGGCGGGTGATCATGCCGAGCAACACGCTTTTGCCCACGCCACTACCGGCAAACAAGCCAACCCGCTGGCCTTTGCCGAGGGTGAGCATAGTGTTGATTGCGCGCACCCCCACATCCAGCGGCGCAGACACCGGGCGACGGCGCAGCGGATTTATTTTGGGTAATTCGACCGGCAAGGGATCGCGCCCGGAGAGTTTGCCCAAGTCGTCCAGCGGTTCACCCAACCCATTGAGTACACGGCCCAGCCAGGAATCATCAATTTGTAAACTCGTGTCGTCATCGGCAGGGAAAACACGCGAACCTGCCGCTAAACCGAGCGGCTTTTTGAAAGGCATCAGGTAACTGATATCGCGGTTAAAACCCACCACTTGCGCATCCAGCATGCTGCCATCGCCCTGCTCCACATAGCAGCGCTGGCCGGTCATGCGCTGGCAGCCGTGGCTTTCCAATAGCAAACCGGAAACGCGTACCAGACGACCACTCACGCGCGCGAGCTGGATGCTATCGAGCGAACGCAGTGCGTCATCGAGTTTGAAGTCGCCCAATGGTAATGGTGATGGGTTATTCACACTCAGCCCTCAGCCAGATGCATATGTTCGGCGAGGGTATCGATACAGGCATCCAAGCGCTGCTGGCAGCCGATATCCGCTTCCGTTTGCGCGGTTACGATGCGGCATTCGCCCAGTGCGAGTTTTTCATCCGCCACCAACCGCCAGTTAGCGGCGCGGCCGGGGGCGAGATCTTTAATGCGGTTATATTCCTCGGGGTTGAGATGGATGTGCACATCGCCCTGGTCGGCTGGCATGGACGCCAATGCTTCCTCCGCCAGGTTTAATAACTGGGTGGGATGCAAGGTGAGTTCGCAGCGGATCACCTGCTGCGCCACCTTCTTCACCAGTTGCAGTAATTCGCGGCGGCGCTTGCGATCAAAATCTTCCATAAACGCCTGCAGATGCTGGCTGATCTGGTCGAGCGGCTGGCTCGCGGTTTCAAACAGCTGGCGACCTTCGGTTTTTCCTTCCTCACGCCCCCGCACCAGGCCTTCATTGCGGCCCTGCACATAACCTTCGCGTTGGCCTTCCTCTTGCCCTTGCACCAAACCTTGTTGATAGCCTTTTTCCGAACCTTCCTGGAAACCCTCAGCGATAGCGCGTTGAAGTGCAGCGGGATCAGCCCCCCATGAGTCATTGCCCAATCCGCCCGAATTAAAACTGGCACGCGGCGGGAAGCGATAGGGACGCCAGCCTTTGCCTGCGCCTTTGATTATTTTGACTGTCATGCTCTATTCGCCCCTTACTCCACCGTCTGTTCGCGGAACAGTTGCAACTGGATTTCGCCGTTGGCAGCCATATCGCGTACCACCCCCATGATGTCTTTGCGTACCTGTTCGATACGACTCAAGGGCACTGGCCCCTGACGACGGTTGATGGATTCCATCTGCTGTGCCTGACGCTTGGGCATGGCGGCTGCAATCGCCTTGCCTAATGCCGGTTCGGCGCCTTTGAGCGCCACGACCCACTCTTCCAGCGGAATCGCTTCCAGCAGGATTTGCAGCACCTCCTGGTTCTGGCGCGAGAGGATGAAGAAGTCGTACATCTCGTCTTCGATCTTGCCCACCAGGTCTTTATTGTGCGAACGCAAGAGTTCGAACATCTGGTTCCGGTCGCCCTTGAAACGGTTCATGATGTCCGCCGCCTGCTTTACGCCGCGCACACGCGAACCCTGGGTGGATAACACCGAGAGACTGCGATCGATCAATTCTTCCAGTTCAGCGATCACATCGCTGTTCACTTCGTTAAGGTTGGCGATGCGGTAGAGCAATTCGTCCTGGCTCGCGGCAGGCATGCACTCCAATACTTCACTGGCCATGGCGGGTGGCAGGAACGCCAGGAACACGGCTTGCATTTGCGCATGTTCTTTTGCGATCAGAGCGGCAAATTGCTTGGGGTCGATCCATTCCATCTTCGCCATTTTTGCGCGGATTTCTTCGCCGTAAATGCTATCCAGCAAGTTGCGGGTAATGTCGCTACCCAGGGCCTTGCCGAGCATGCTCGACAAATAATTGCGCGAGGCGCCCTTGATGCTGCTTTGTTCTTTGTAATCCTCAAAAAAGCGGCCGATCACCTCGGACACCATCGGCTGTTTGACATTGCTCAGACGCGCCATCGCCTGGCTGACGCCGACAATTTCCTCGCGCGAAAAATGGCGCAAGACGCCGGCGGACGCACTATCGCCCATGCTCAGTAACAGGATCGCCGCCTGCTCTATCGCGCTCATGGAGCGCAGCGCAGAACGGGGCTGAAGTGCAGTGGCAGCGCTAGCCGCATCAGTTGGCTGGGTTAAGGGTTCTTTCATTTCGGCCTATCCATTGTTTAAGGACTTCGGAAACACGTTCAGGGTCGTTTTTTGCCAGCATTTGCAGGTGTTCGATTTGCAGCTCCAGCCCTGAACCGGGTGCTGGCAGCGTAATTTCAGCGAGCGGGCTAAATTCGCCCAGGATGCGCGGGCCTGATGCGCCAAAGGCGCGCTGCTCGCTGCGCTCCGCATGGAGTGCGGGTATCTGATCCGGCGCGGGCATCAGGACTTGGGTGTTGGAGCGGATCAAATCGCGCAGTGCCGGGCGCACCACCATAAAGATCAACAGTAAAGAGACCAGACCGAGGATTCCCATCTTCGCCAGGTCGTATACCTGATTGCTCTCCCACCAGGGCAAGGCTTCCAGCGGTTCAGCCGTTGCAGTGAACGGGAACACGCTCAGGGTTAGCAGGTCGCCACGTTTTTCATCGAAACCCACGGCGCTTTTCACCATAGTTTCCAGTTCCGCGCGCGCTTCCGGGGTCCAGCCACCTTCGGGTGCCGTGGCCGCATTGATCACTACCGCCACACTCTGGCGACGCAAGGCAAACGGCGCGTGTTTAACGTGGGTGACGGATTGATCGTACTCAAGCTGGCGATTGGACTCCTTGCGCAAGGAAGTCGCTGCTTTATTGTCAGTATTCGATTCTGCGGTTTGCCCGCCTTCCGCTGTGGCACCATCTGCCAGCGGTGCGTTTTCCTGGGTGGCCGGCGGCACCGGGCGATTGCTTAATGAACCGGGAACGCCGAGCGCAAGCTGGTCGAGCACACTTTCATCGCGCAAAATTTCCGAGCGCAAGCGCGGGTTATTACCGTAGGACTGGAGGGTTTCCTCGCGCTGGCTGAAATCCACATCCGCCGCGACGCTGATGCGGTAGTTGCCCGCACCCAGCACAGGCGCCAGTACTTCTTCCACATTGGTCACGGCTTTGGTTTGGTAATCGTTGACCAGGTCCCAGCTTTGCACCGGGCCAGCGGTTTCATTCAAGCCGCGCGACAAGAGCACGCCGTGTTGATCCACCACACTCACATCTGTCGCCGCCAGTTGCGGCACACTGCCGGCAACCAGGTTCACAATGGCGCTGACTTGTTCGGGTTTGAGTTTATAACCGGGCGCCACTTGCAGGATCACTGAGGCTTTGGCGGGATCGCGTTTGCTTACCACAAAAGATGAATTCTCTTGCAAGGCGAGATGCACGCGTGCCATTTCCACGCCTTTCATGGTCATCACGCTGCGCGCCAGTTCGCCTTCCATGCTGCGCTTCAAGCGTACATCCTGCACAAACTGGCTGGTGCCGAGCGGCTCTTCTTTATCAAATAATTCGTAACCGTCCGGTCGCTCCGCCTGCACCCCTTTGGCACTGAGCAACATGCGCGCGCGGGAGATTTGATCTTCACGCACCAGCACCTGCCCGGTTTGCGGGTGCAGGGTGTAGGCGATGGCTTCGGTGTCCAGCACTTGCATAACATCGGCGGCTGAATAGGTTTCACCTGCCCCGTACAACGGGCGGTAGGAACCCTGGTCCCGCCACAAATAGAACACCACGCCAAGCGCTACTACTGCCGCGACTCCCGCCAGCGCCATTAACGACAGGCGCGGATCAAGCTTGAAACCGCCCTTGAAGGCCCCGGTGGGGAAGCGGCTTTTAATAAATTGAACCATGTTGAGATCTCACCGGTTATTACAGCGGCATGCGCATAACTTCTTCGAAAGCGCCGGTTACCTTGTTGCGTACCTGCAGCAGCGCCGAGAAGGCCACGCTCGCTTTCTGGCTTTCCACCATAGCGCCCACCAGGTCATCACTTGCACCGGCATCCACCGCTTCTGCCATCGCACTTGCCTTGTGTTGCTGGGCATCAACTGCGTTGAATACATCGGCAAATGCAGTGCGAAAACCGTCCTGATTACCTGCGTCAACACTGTGTATACCGTCAGCCTTTTCAACGCCCACAGCACCGTCCACCCCAAAAGGGCTAGCCGGTGCAATGGTCGGTCCGGTAGCGGCCTGCTTGATCTGGTCCATACGGCCAAGCAATTCCTGTTGAACTTGCACAATTGAACTCATGGTTTGGTCCTCGTTGACTTTCAGTCAGGTTTTGGTTGGAAATGCATCAAAAAGTAAGCTGCACGCCATCCTGACGCATGGCATTCAGGCGATAGCGCAGCGCGCGCGGGGTCATTCCCAAACTCTCGGCAGCCTTGGTTTTATGGCCGCCAAAACGGCGGATGGTATCGATAACGTGTTGGTATTCGGCCCATTTTCCGCTGGCACGAAGTGCAGCTTTACCGCTGACTTCGGCGCTGATCGGCGTATTTTCCTGTGTGATATCGACGACTGGTGCCCGTAAACCCAAATCTTGCGGCTGGATAAACAAACCATTGCGCAGCACCAGTGCGCGTTGCAGCATGTTTTCCAGTTCGCGCACATTGCCCGGCCAGTTATGCGCTACCAACGCATCGCATGCCGATGGCGTTAACAAATCATCGCGCTGCTCATGGGGCGCATGTTTGCGGATCAGGCGCGTGGCCAGTGGCAACACATCGTCTTTGCGCTCACGCAACGGGCTGATGTGGAGCGGGAGAACATCCAGACGGAACATCAAATCGGAGCGGAAACGGCCTTCGGCGACTTCAACCTGCAAATCGCGGTTGGTCGCCGCAATAATGCGTACATTCAGGGGGATTTCCTTATGCCCACCAAGGCGCTCGACCTTTTGCTCCTGGAGTACACGCAGCAACTTGGCTTGCAGGCCAAGCGGCAATTCGCCGATTTCATCCAGCAACAAGGTGCCACCATTGGCCAGTTCAAATTTGCCCGGTTGGGCGGCGGTCGCGCCGGTAAACGCACCTTTCTCGTGGCCGAATAACAGCGATTCGAGCATCTGCTCGGGAATCGCTGCACAGTTAACGGCGATAAAAGGCGCATCTTCCACCGCAGAAGAACGAAGGGAGAAACGGTGGATGTAACGCGCCATCATCTCTTTACCGGTCCCGGTTTCGCCGGTAATCAGGATGGGCGCAGTCGCTAACGCAACCCGTTGCGCCATGGCCAGCAAGCGGCGACCAGCGCGCGAGCGGGTTACAAAAATCTCTTCTGCGGCCAGGGCGGATTCCTGACGCTGCAATAACATAGTCAATTGCGCCGCACTAAAAGGAGCGAGCAGGTAATCCACGCAGCCCATTTCCAACAGGGCTGCCGCTTTTTCCTGGTCCGCATATTCCACCACCGGAATAATGCTCAATTGCGGAGCTTCGGCGATCATTGCACCGACGCGCGCAAACAAACCGGCTGCCGGAAAACTACTGACAAACACAAAGACCATGCTGGCCTTCGCGATCAGGCTTGAGGTCAACTCGCCAAATTCGGCGCAGTGCACCAACTGGCAGCCATTTGCTTCCAGGCTAGAGGTCAACAAACCATAAGCTTCGTCGCGCGAGCGGCCAAGGATCACTACCTTACGCGCGGGGTTAACCCGCTCTCCCAATGATTTTGCAGCGGGGCCTTCGAACAGTTTTGCGTCGGGGGCCGTTGTACCACTCCCTTCAAATAAACGTTCATCGGCAAATAAACGCTCGTTGGCAAAGCGATCATTGCGACCAGCGAAACGCGTATTGATTGCCTGGTTTGTTGAGATCACCGTCATCACCTTTCCTGTCGATTAGGATCAGCTAATAGAAACATCTATTAGGTTTTGGCTATGAATTTGTTGGCCTTCATTGCTTTGTCATTAAAGTTTTTCTGTCTTTTGGTCGCCTTTATCGTTCAAGCCAGCCGGAAGGCTGATGCAGATACATGTGACGCAAGACCAGAAGATGTGTGAACCACTTCATGTGCTCGAACATTAGCAACTTGCCTGCAAAGCGCTAAATCATTTGGTCTCAAATAAAATCAAACGCGCTAAAACCCGCTCAAAAACAGCTTTTGATATCTATTGATTTAATCTCTCGCTAACCCCGCTCCTATACTCGCCCACGTGATGAACATCACAACTGCCATTTGATGCAGCAGGTGATCATCATCGACCAGGTAATAGAAATGGAAAACCGATTGACCAGCTCGATCCCGAGCTGGTTGATGTAAGGACTGGGCTGACTGGTTGCTTATCGCTGACAAGCCATAAGCAAGCAGCCAGGTAAATAGACGGGCAACCCTCCGGCGCCCACCACCATGACACTGAACACCATGACGATTAGCGCCAAAGTTCTGCATAAGGTAGCTGCCGACCAGTTCACCCGGTTAAAACCGCACAAACTGGGCCGCCATTACCACAAGATTCCGCAGTTCATCCACGAGATATCCAACAAGTATCCGCGGGTGATCAGCGATTATTTCCTGCGCAATTACCGGATCAACCTGGAGTTGCGCCGGGTGCAAGTGCATGAGCAACGCGAAACGGACGCCGAGTGCATTTATCGCTCGGCGCTGGGCAAGGTTGGTTTTGCCATGGATCGCAGCCTGCTGGCTGAGGTATTGGAATGCTATTACGGCGGCATCGGCCTGCCCGGCCAGGAGAATCCGCCGGTCAGCATCTCCGAGCAACGCATGCGCAGCCGCCTGGGAATCGATGTTGCCCAGATCTTCGCCCGCGCCCTGCTCGCCGGCGAAACCTTTGGCGACTTGCAGCCCTGGGAAAACGCCTACGAAGAAACCCAATGGGAATATGTGGCCGAGTTCCAGTACCACAGCCATATCACCAGCAAGCAGTCATCCATCTTTATATACCTGGACACCCAACTGGTGGATGAGCTGACCAATCGCATGGCCAGCCCCGCACCAGTTCCCACTGGCGCCAATCCGCTCAACCAGATCATCCACCTGCCAGTGCGACTCAACTGCGTGATCGCCTCCTTGCCAATGCCGCTGTCACAAGTGCTCGCCTTGCAAGTGGGCGACATAGTGATGATGCGCATGCGCGAGCGCTGCGATGTGGAAATCAACCAGGAAAAACTTTTTCGCGGCGCCATGTTTGAAGACGATGGCGCACTCTTTTTAACCTCTCTGGAGAGCGTGAAAACATCATGAATAACCAATTTGCTGATAACGACTTTGACAACCTGATGAACAACGGTGACCTGGGTTTGCCGCCACTGCAGGAATCCGCGCCGTTTAACAATTCGTTTGATCCCGCCCCTGCCGCGCAAGCGCCGCAACAGGATTTAAGTTTCTTCGGCAAGATTCCGGTGAATGTCACCCTGGAAGTCGCATCGACCGAAATTCCACTGAAAGAATTAATGGAAGTGGATACCAGCAGCGTCATCATGCTCGACAAACTCGCGGGCGAGCCGCTCGATGTAAAAGTCAACGGCGCGCTCTTCGCTAAAGCCGAAGTGGTGGTGATGAATGGCAATTATGGTTTGCGCATCCTGGAATTAACCGGAACCGGTTTGAACGGATTGGCTTCATGATGCGACGCAATCACATCATTTTTTTATTGGTATTGTTATTGCTGCCGTCGCTGTCCTTTGCCGCCGGTGGCGATATCAGCTTGCTCAATATCACCGACACCGAAAACGGCCAGGAGATGAGCGTCAAACTGCAAATACTAGTGCTGATGACACTGCTCGGTTTTTTGCCGGCGATGTTAATGATGATGACCTGCTTTACCCGTTTTATTATCGTGCTGGCGATTTTGCGCCAGGCGATTGGCTTGCAACAAAGCCCGCCCAACCCGGTGTTAATCGGTGTTGCATTATGTTTAACGCTGTTAGTGATGCGCCCGGTCGGCAACGAAATTTACACCCGCGCTTATGTTCCGTTTGAAGCGGACCAAATTACCTTGCAACAAAGTTTGGGCGAAGGAAAACAAATCCTCAGCCGTTTTATGCTCGCCCAAACCAGTAGCAGCTCATTGGATACGATGATCGCCCTTTCCGGTGAAGCGCGGCCCAATGATGTAAAAGACCTGGATTTTCTAGTGCTGCTGCCTGCGTTTGTATTGAGCGAATTAAAAACCGCGTTTCAAATCGGCTTTATGATTTTTGTTCCGTTTTTAGTGATCGACCTTATCGTCGCCAGCGTGTTAATGGCCATGGGCATGATGATGCTCTCGCCGATGATGATCTCCCTGCCTTTCAAATTAATGGTGTTTGTATTGGTTGATGGCTGGACCTTATTAGTCGGCACACTCACGACCAGCATACAACCCTTTTAGCAAAGAAATTCCAAACCATATTTGCGAGATAAAAAAGATGATGACTCCGGAAGCAGCAACCACGTTAATTGCCAACGCGGTATATATCACCGGCCTGGTGGTTTGCGTGTTGATTGTGCCGAGTTTGATCGGAGGATTAATCGTCAGTATTTTCCAGGCAGCCACACAAATTAACGAACAGATGCTGAGTTTTTTGCCGCGCTTGTTAATCACACTCGGCATGTTGTTATTTGCCGGCAACTGGATTCTGCAAACCTTAAGCGATTTATTTGTGCAGATTTTCCGGCAAGCCGGAACCCTGGTCGGTTAACGCGCGGCATCATGGCAACCGCTCCACTCTTTGAACTCAGCCAATTGCTGCGCGATGCGCAAGCTTACTGGTGGCCCTTTTGTCGCTTACTGGCGCTGCTAAGCATGGCGCCGCTCTTTAATCACAAAAGTGTTTCTGTACGCGTGCGCGTGTTACTCGCCCTGGTGCTGACGTTTGCGATTGGAAAAATATTGCCGGTACCGCCAGATATTGAACCGCTTTCGCTCAAAGGAATTATGACCACATTCGAACAAATTATTTTCGGTGTCATCCTGGGCTTGATGCTGCAATTGGTGTTTACGATTTTTATGTTGGCGGGCGAAGTGATTTCTGCGCAAATGGGCATGAGCATGGCGCGCTACAACGATCCCACCAATGGCGTCTCATCAGCATCGATTATTTACCAGCTATATTTTATTTTGCTGGCGTTTTTATTTTTTTCCATTGACTGCCATTTATTAATTATCAGTGTTTTCTACCAAAGTTTTATCCATTGGCCAGTGGGTGGTGGATTGCATTATCTCGGCATTGAAGCTTTTTTGCGCGGAATTGCCTGGACCTTTTCAGCCGCCGTGTTAATTAGTCTGCCCATCGTTTTTTGTATGGCACTGGTGCAATTCTGTTTCGGTTTGCTTAACCGCATTTCACCGGCAATGAATCTGTTTTCCCTCGGCTTTCCCATCACCATCCTGGTGGGATTACTGTGCATCTACCTGACCCTGCCCAATATGCCACAAAGCTACCTGCATTTAACGCGTGAGCTTTTGGACACTATTGGCCTGGTACTGAGAGGAGCCTGATTAAATGGCAGATGACAGCAGCAGCCAGGAAAAAACGGAAGAGGCATCGGCCCAGAAACTCAAAAAGAGTAAGGACGAAGGGCAAGTTGCGCGCTCGAAAGATTTAGCGACCACCATTTCATTATTGGCAACGTTATTGGTATTGAAATACAGCATCGGTTTCTATGCAGAAACCTTGCACGAAAGTTTTCGCCTCTCTTTCGTCAACTTTCACACTTCCACAATTCGATTAAATGATCTGCAATTACTGTTAACCGAAAATATTATCCTGTTTATTAAAGTGCTATTGCCACTGTTGATAACACCGCTATTGGTTGTCAGTTTGTCATTAATGCCCGGTGGCTGGGTGTTTGCCAGCAAAAATTTTATGCCGCAATTCAGCCGTTTAAACCCAATCAAAGGCTTGGGCAAAATTGTATCGGCGCAAAACTGGACTGAGTTGCTGAAATCGATGCTCAAAGTTACCGTGTTGTTATTGACAGCCTGGTGGTTGGTGATAGAAGCCAGCTCACATTTAATTGAATTGCAACGCAGCGATTTACCCGGCGCTATCGGCAATGCATTCAGTTTACTGTTCAACACCACGCTCGCCTTACTGGTGGTATTTATTATTTTCTCGTTTATCGATATTCCGTTACAACGTTTTTTCTTCCTCAAAAAAATGCGTATGAGCAAACAGGAAGTAAAGGAAGAGCACAAAAACCAGGAAGGTCGCCCGGAAGTAAAAGCGCGCATCAAACAATTGCAGCGGCAAATGCTGCAACGGCAAATCAATAAAGTGATCAAGGATGCCGACGTGGTTATCGTCAACCCGGAACACTATGCCGTCGCCCTGAAATACGATTTGAAAAAAGCCAAGGCACCTTATGTGTTAGCCAAAGGTGTAGATGAGCTCGCACTCTATATGAAAAAACTCGCGGCCAGCCATCAACTGGAAATTATTGAGATGCCGCCGCTGGCGCGCGCCATTTACAACACCACGCGCATCAACCAGCAAATTCCTGCGCCGCTTTATACCGCGGTTGCGCATGTATTGACGTATATCCTGCACCTGCGCGCTTATCGCCAGGGTCGCCGGAATAAACCGATGTTGCCGAGCAACCTCCCGATCCCGGCCAGCATGGCCAACAGGACTTAACCATGAATCCACTCCAACAATTCAGCTCCAATTTCCGCAGTGGCCGTATCGGAATTCCGCTGCTGATTTTGTCGATACTGGCAATGATCATCCTGCCGCTACCGCCGCTGCTGCTGGATATTTTGTTTACTTTCAATATCGCCGTAGCAATTCTGGTGTTGCTCACCAGCGTCTCGGCAAAAAGCCCGCTGGATTTTTCACTGTTTCCCACCGTGATTTTAATTACGACATTAATGCGTTTGTGTTTGAACGTAGCGTCAACGCGCGTGGTGTTATTGGAAGGCCACACCGGCACCGGCGCCGCCGGTAAGGTGATTGAAGCTTTTGGTGAAGTGGTTATCGGCGGTAACTTTATCGTAGGGATGGTGGTGTTCATGATTTTAATGATCGTGAACTTTATCGTTATCACCAAAGGTGGCGAACGAATTTCCGAAGTGACTGCGCGTTTTACATTGGATGCATTGCCCGGCAAACAAATGGCAATCGATGCGGATTTGAATGCAGGTTTGATTTCACAGGAAGAAGCCAAGCAACGTCGCCAGCAAGTCGCCAAAGAAGCCGATTTTTACGGTGCGATGGACGGTGCATCCAAATTTGTACGCGGTGATGCGATTGCGGGAATCTTAATTCTATTGATTAACCTGTTCGGTGGTTTTGCCATCGGCTTGTTTATGTATGACCTGAGCGCTGGCCAGGCATTCCAGCAATACGCATTGCTCGCGATTGGTGACGGCCTCGCGGCACAAATTCCTGCGCTGTTACTTTCTACCGCAGCAGCCATTATCGTTACCCGCATTAACGAATCCTCTGAAATCACAGAGCAAGTTGAAAGCCAATTGCTCGCTTCGCCGACCACGCTCTACACCGTAGCGGGTATTTTATTTTTGCTGGGGGCAATTCCCGGCATGCCTCATTTAGCATTTTTCACGTTTGCAGGATTAATTGGTTTTATCGCCTGGCGAATATCACAGAGGCCGGCACCGGCCGATGCATTGGATGAGGCCGAAGCCATCACCAAGGCAATGGCGCAAGAACAAAACCAGAATCTCGCGTGGGACGATATTCCTGCCGTTGAAACTTTATCGATTTCACTCGGTTATAAATTAGTGGGATTAGTGAATCAAGCGGCGGGAGCACCGCTCGTGCAACGCGTACGCGGTGTGCGTCAAACACTATCCGAAAGCCTGGGCTTTTTATTACCGGAGGTACAAATTCGCGATAGCCTGCGTTTAAAGGCAGCGCAATACAATATTTATATCAACGGTGAAAAAATTGATGGAGCTGAAATCCATGCAGATCGCATGATGGCAATTCCTTCGCCCGAACTATACGGCGAAATCGACGGCATTTTGGGAACCGATCCGGCGTATCGTATGCCGGTGGTGTGGATTCTGCCGGGCGAAAAATCACGCGCGTTAAATCTGGGTTATCAAGTAATTGATTGTTCGAGTGTAATCGCTACCCATTTAAATAAAGTGATTCGCGCTAACCTGCCGGACGTATTTAAACACGATGATGTTGACCACTTGTTGCAACGATTAAATCACCAAGCTCCCAAGCTCGCCGACGCATTAAAAAACCAATTAAGCCTTACACAACAACATCGCGTGTATCGCCAATTGTTGCAAGAAGAAGTGTCATTACGCGATATCGTCAGCATTGCCACTGCATTAGTGGAAGGAAGTGAAAGCACTAAAGATCCGGTATTACTGTCTGCGGATGTACGTTACGCATTGCGCCGTAATATTGTCACCAGCATTGCCGGTGAACGCAGCGAGCTTGCGGTTTTTGTACTGGATAATAATCTGGAAAATACGTTGCTCAGCGCTTTAAGTATTGCCAAACAAGCAGGACCGGTAAGCCTGGACAATATTCCGGTAGAACCCAACCTGCTCAACCAATTGCAAAACGCCATGCCTGTGGTGAAAGAAAAATTACGCAAGGAAGGTCACCCGCCAATCCTGGCGGTAATGCCACAATTACGCCCTTTGCTTGCCCGCTATGCGCGCGTATTTAGCCCCGGCCTGCATGTGTTATCGCAAAATGAAATTCCCGAGAAAGTGGGAGTAAATATTTTGGGAAGCCTGGGCTAAAAAATGAATGATTTTTTCACTACAGCGGGCGCAATGAAATAATACTGAAATTTTCAGCCGGTGAATGCCGGTAAGCCTGGATGCCCTGCAACCCCTATTGCGTATTTTCCATTTCGCTCGTTTTGCGCAGCCGCTTTACCATCAACGTGAACGAGGGGGACGGCTGCTGCAGAATAAAACCCGCTTCAAAATAACCTGTCTCCGTATTGCACGTTGCCCACTTGCAGCGCGCATCCAGATCAAACCGGGCCGCTTTTTCCTCGCGCATTTGCATGTGCATTTGCAAGTGTTCATCTTGTACAAAAGGCGCGTCACTGACTATTTTAAGGCCGGATTCAGACACATCACCGACATAGCCAATCAATGCCCCGTTTCGGGGATTGCTAACTTTGGCATAAAACATAGAGCGGAACTGCTGACGACTTTGGTTGCGCATAGCGATAGCCTCCATGAAAGCACTGCCAGAATATAAGCCCACTCTCGCCAGCCATGTCAATAAAACAATATTTATTAACCAGGGCAGTATCAAACGAAATAGAAATGACTCGCCAAATAGTTGATATCTAAAAGGAAAATAAATGCAAACCGGAATTACACTGGCGCCCAATCGCCACTTTCGGTTTCGCCACGCTGTATACGCAATTTTTCTACCATCACGGTGAATTCTGCTGAAGGCTGTTCCAGTATAAACCCCGCTTCGAAATACCCGGTTTTAGCATTGCCGCCGGACCATTTGCAGGTCACATCCAGATCAAACTGCAATACCTCATCCTCTTTCACCCGCATCCGCAGCCGCAAAGGCACCCGGTCACCTTGCACAAACACTTTATCGCTTAAAACCTTAAGCCCGTTTTCCGAAATATCCCCCACATAACCAATCAATGCATTAGTCGCAGGATTACTGACTTTCACCCGAAAAATAGAACGAAATTGCAAGCGGCTTTGGTTGCGCATAGTGATCGGCCCGATTAGGAATTGTGCTAAAGCGGTAGGGCGACCATTTTTACAACTAATTTAAGGGAGGATTTAAAATTTATTTCGGCCAAATCGGCAATTCACTTTCTTCATCATATTCAGGGAAGATAATGATATTAAAAACTTCACCTTCAAAAACCCACGCCATGATTTGTAAATCATCTGCGTAATAACTCTTGCCATCTTCCTTGAAGTCTTCGTCTAACTGGAAAGATGGGAAAATATCCAGAAGTTCTTCTTCGGTTATACCAACGATGGGTTTTGAGTCCAGTAATGCCGATTCCGCAATTACGGTGATCGAACTTAAACGATAATCGTCTTCTTCCTGAAAGGACAACTCAATACCCTTGTCATATTCCCAAATTTCTTCTTCGGCTTGTTTTTCCTTTTGTGCAGGCACTCCCAGCTTGTTTTGCACATCACTTCCGGTCATGCCCAGTTTGATATTTTCAATTCCGACTTTGGGGAAAATATTCATAATCATTAATTCCTTAAACAAGAGTAAATAAAACAATACGAACGAAATGATTATTGGGGAGCATTGAACGATTGGATAATTAATAAGGCTGGAATAAGCAATTGCAAAACCAAGGTTGCTTATTCCAGGCTTAATTTTCAACTCACGTTAATTATCCAATTAACACCACTGCTTGCTCACCAACACGCAATGCATAACCAGTATTTTCTTTGGCATAGTCCTGCGCCTCATCATAATTCGAGAACCACAAGTTCGGATACCCGGCAGTTCTGCGCAAATGATCAAAATGGGATAGCTCGTCGACCTTCATGGAATCAAGGGCGCGGCGATAATCTTCCCAACATTTATACCCCACCTCCACAGCAAGCATACGCAATATATGTTTACGCTGGATAATATCGCGGTGGCGATGCAACTCAGGCAAGGAAACAGCCGTCAATGTTGCACTTGCAAGCAACCGCCGCAACACCGGCAAGGAAATCACTTTTGATTCTGAATAAGCCGCACGGTGAAGACTACGCGCAATACGTAACACCACATCAGCAGCGGATTCAGGATTGGATTGCAGGTTCTGTGGCTGGAAATGTCGGGATTCTTGGGATTGAAATTCGGTATGCATACCAACTCCTATCAATACTCGGCTTGCTCGCTCATTGCCGGGAGGGTATGCAAGCGCATGGCTTGCGTTGGATTCGGGTGCTTACGCTTTCGCGAGACGGGCGCCCCGGGAGCCCTGCTGCGATTCTACGCAAGCACGATAGCGAAGGCAAACTCCTTCGCCTAATTATCTGAATTAACTTCCCAGGGTACGCCAAATCTATCCGTAACGATTCCGTAAGCGTCTGACCAGAATGTTTTTTGTAAAGGCATAGTGATAACGCCATCCTCAGCCAATGCAGTAAATATGCGTTGTGCGTCCGCTGAACTATTCAGCTGCAACAACAATTGAAAGCCCTGGAGCTTTTGGTAATTTTCGGGCAGGACATCTGCACCGGCAATTTGCAAACCCTTAAATGTGAAGCTGCCGTGCACTATTTTTTGCGCCCACGCCGATGGAACACTATCCCGTGCAGGAGACGCGCCATAGGTTAACAACTCAATCTCGCCCCCCAAAAGGGATTGATAAAATTCAAACGCTTCCCGGCATTGGCCGGAAAAATTAATGTGGAAATCAATTCGCATTTTTATTTCCTGCTTAATGGTGTTGCACAAGCAACTATCAAAATTAGACGGCGATAGCCGGAGGACATTTGCGGTTCACTGTTTTACGATCATCCTCCCTCATCAATCGGATAAAAACCTGCTAGCCACCATGGACAATACCCACAACACCGCCATCCACCCTGCAACGGAAATCATCCACGATCAAGACTTTATTGTGGTTTATCGTGGATTGGGGCAGGAACTATGCAACGCTGTTATTCACCAATTTAACAGCGATCCCAATAAATGGCGAGGCAAAATCGGCCGCAAGGAGGATGCTGCCACCTACAAGGAAGACACCAAAAGCTCCTGGGACCTGGAAATATTAAACGAGGGAGAATGGAAAAATATTTTCCAACAGATTCACCCCATAATTCACGCCTGCATGGCTGACTACTTATCGCGCAGCCCGGTGTTAAAATCGTTTCCGTTACAAGTAACAGGCTACAAAATCCAGATGTACCCAAAGAATCAAGGCTACTTTCGCTGGCATGCCGATTCATTGGGAAGAAACGCCAGAAACCGGGTGGCGGCGATGGTGCTCTATTTAAATGATGTAATACAAGGAGGAGAAACCGAATTTTTTCACCAGGATTTAAAAGTTGTGCCCAAAGCCGGGAACCTTCTGCTGTTTCCCGCCGGATGGAATTACATGCATTGCGGACATACACCGGAATCAAACGATAAATACATTATTTCATCTTTTATTAAAATTAATGATTAATCCTGGGCGTGCACATTAATTTCCACCAACGCCATTGGCACAACTGACGCCACTAATAGTAATGCCATAATAAGATTAAAAATCTTTAATTGTTTTTCGTTTTGGAGAAATTTTTTCATCGCTGCGCCGGCACAAAGCCATACAGCGATACACATACCACCAACGATCAGGTAGGTAGCGACTATTAATAAAATCTGGCTAACCATTTTTTCTGACGTAGTAAATGACGCAATAGCTCCTACCGCCATTACCCACGCCTTCGGATTTACCCACTGGAATAAAGCGGCTTGCATAAATGTTAGCGGCCTGGCAGATTCAATACCAACATTCGGCATGGAAGATCGGGCAATTTTCCATGCTAAATACAATAAATAGGTGATTCCAAGCACTTTGATAACCAGGTAAATCGGCGGGAATGCAATAAACAAATTACCCAAACCAAAACCAATAGCAGCCACCATAGCGGGGAAGCCGATATTTATGCCGAGCAAATGAGGAATGGTTTTCACTACACCATGATTCACCCCCGAGGTCATCAGCATAATATTATTCGGACCAGGTGAAATCGATGTGGCAAAGCAAAAAATAATAATTGGTATTAATAATTCCAATGAAAATTCTCCCTATGCTCACACTAAACCGCTGCTGGTTGCTTTGCCTTATACAGATTGGCAACAACGGCATATTCTTGTGCTGATATCGGCGACTGACGACAAACCGACTTTAATTTGTAAGGTTTAAATTCCACACGAATCAGCTCTGCAATTTCTCGCGGCGACGCATCAGGCAAACATTTGCTGGATGCGTTACGGTAAATGGAATTGCCGAACTCCATTATATGGACCTTGCCATTCTCGTTTTTTATTGCGTCGAGATATAACAACTTATTGTAGGCTGATATAAATTCGCCATGGCTCGGAATGGCCTGGTTAATAGCAAAAAAGCCGATCAATTTAGCGTAATAATCCGCGCTTTCATTTTCAGTGTACTTCATACCCAGAAATATCCAGGCATCTTCAAAAGAAATGTGACTCATATCAACAGCTCAATAACGATAAAGTAGCACCGTCGGCACTGATTTAATTTTATCAGCGTAGGTGGAGAATAATGGCTTAAACCTGTTACAGACTAACTAGAATGTATTTAATTTCTTAATAAACTCGGCAATATTCGGTAAATCGCTGTAACGGGTTGAGCCAAACGGAACAGGCACCCAATTAACTTTCGAGCTTATACAAATATGGGCAACAACCTCTACCGGTGCCGATGCATCCATTGCACCAACCGGCACCCAGTAAAAATCCATGCCGCGCAATTTATTGGGTACAGGTGATCCGCAGTTTGTACAAAAATCTGAAGTAAAGCCAGTGTCTTTTACCCAGCTCTTGATGTGATGAATACCGGAAAGCCATTCAAAATCTTTTGCTGCAACAATTGCGCCCAGATTTGATGCAGTGCCGCTTTGCATCCGGCATAGCGAGCAATGGCATTGATAGGCCCTGATACGAGGAGTATTCAATTTAAAACGTGTTAAACCACAAAGGCATCTACCGTTCATAGTATCTCCCCGGATTTAAGGCCATACCTAACGATCAGGCGATTCGAGTTGACTACTTCGCTTTACTGAATTTAAGGACGCAGCTTCCACCCTCTTGTGAAACAGCAACCCAACCTGATTTCAGGTAAATTGAAGGTATCGCGCTATACACAAATAACTCCGTTTCCGTTATAAGGTCCTGCATTGCAGATTTTATAAGATTCGATGCTATTCCTTGCCTTTGATATGCATCTACTACTAACAAAGTATTAATCCACAAAGCTATAGCGCCGCTTTCGGGATGCGGGTAACGAATGTAGGATAATCCACCAATAATGCAATTGTTATTTCTTACCAATATCGGTTGCGGAACGGTTAATTCGCTGCTTTGTTGTTTCTGGAATTCCGCATCAGGCCATCTTTCCAACACTAACTTCTGGAACGCCATTAACTCTGTGCTGCTATAGTTTTTTGTGATTTTCATTATTTAATCTGCTGGGGATGTGATCGACTAATCAACCCTTTTAAAAACCATATAATCAACACCGTCATACACTTCGTGCCCCTCGGGATATTGTTCTACCCTGAAACCAAGAGCCGAATAACAACCTACAGCGACATCGTTATGACGTAAAACAAAAAGCGAAGCTTCATTTACTGCAAGATCCTGCATCCCTATTGCAATCAATTGGGGAAAAAACCATTGGCCATAACCTTTACCACGCAAATCAGGCGCTATAACCAAACGTGCGAGGTGACACCGGCCAGATTTTTTATAATATTGCCCGAATCCGGCAAAACAATTTTCTGCATTGTATAAGGAATACGATGGAATCTCCTGCCAACGAATGGATTGAAGAAAACTTTCGGTGGTGAATGGAAAATCCAGCCCTGGACCAGCCCACAAATAAGCAGACTCCCGGTCTGGAAACCACTTTTTCAATGTTTCGATATCTGAATAGGTGGTTTGCTGGATAATCATGATGTTATTTCCATTGGGTCTTTTATTGCGCCACGTGCCTTCTGCGATTTGGTTCAATTTTTTATGCTTATCCAGTCAGACGGGTGGCTAGCAGTCAGTCGCATGCTAAGCTAATGTTCAATATCCGGGTAAGCGACAGCCATTTTAACCGGTTCATAACGCTAACATAAATCCCATACTACCAGTAAGCTGTACACTTCATTATGGAACACTTTGATAAGGTTATTATCGATCTGGTCAGACACCCGGATTTTGCACGCGGCTTGTTTGAAATTAACGAGCAATTTTACTATTTAAAGCAAGGGATCTATATAAGGGATCTGTTAATTAAAAACCTGAACAATATCCTCGAAAACAACCTGGCTATTGCCGAGTATCCGCGCAGCTATGTAAGGACAAATGAAGGTTCTGCGTTAAATATGGGCAGGCGCGATATTGGCTTGTTTGACATTAACGAAGGTCGATTTGATATTAAAGAGCCGGTTTATTCGATAGAGATTACATTTCATTTCCCTTTGGATTTATTCAGGGATGATCTGAACGAACTGGGTGACAGAAAACATCATCGCACCGACCTGGATGACATTCATGCGCATTGGAACCGGGATATTTGCAGCAATAAAACCGATTGCCTGATATCGGTCATTTGCGAACGGGATTGGGTAGAGTCCGCCTGTGTTGCCGATTCGGCTAACCGACATTGTGCAATTGATTTATTACAGGAACACGCAGGGTTGCGTAAAAAATTAGCTTCTTATATTGCCGGCTATGACTGTGATTTTAGTAGTGCGCTACGCACTTCCATAAAGAGCCCGACGGTGGTTACCGCTGAAGCGACAACGCGTTATACATTTCTTTTCCTGTTCAAGAAATAGCGCACCATAAAAGTTGTTACTTAAAAAATCGTTACGTATTTTTGCCAATTCCCCCACTGCATTATTTCAATTGCAGTTTTTCAGCTAACCGCTGGATATGCGCAACAACGCATGGCAAGCCATTGTTAAATGTGTGCCCGCCCCTATCCAGCGTTTTAGCTGCCGCCTGGGGAATAGCAGCGGCATCAGGGGAGCACTAACATTAAAATGGGGACCTAAATTGTGGCGAAGATATTCACCCAATGGTGCGCTGCCTTCGTCACCGGATTGTGGCCCCGCACTGTGGATAAAGAGCACATCAAGTATCATTGTAAACTCCTCATCAATTTAATAAACACACATAAACATTGTGAACGAAGCTGTTGCTAAAAATAAAAGGACGGTTTTGCCTTACTGTCTTTTACCCTTTTTATATCGCGCTGCGGAGGCTGGCCGAACAAGCGGCTGTATTCGCGGCTGAATTGGGAAGCACTTTCATAACCCACATGCATGGCGGCACTGCCTGCATCGAGATTATCATTCAGCATCATTTGCCGCGCTTCTTGTAAACGCAAATGTTTTATATATTGCAATGGGCTCATACCGGCAACGTATTTGAAATGCTGGCGAAATGTGGATGGACTCATGTGGGCTTTTGCGGCCAACTCATCAATCGACACATTCCGGATAAAATTTTGTTTAAGCCATGACACAGATTTGGCAATGCGCTGACAATTTGAACCCAGCGTGACGAGATGGCGAAGTGTAGATGCATGCTCACCGCGCAACAGGCGCACAGCAATTTCCCGTTGGATTAAGGGTGCAAGTTGCGGAATGTAATCAGGTTCATTTGATAAGTTAACCAGGCGGGTAATAGCATCCAATAAACCCTCATCCAAGGCTACCACTGATAACGCCCGTGGGCTGTGCTCCGCCGTCGGCAGCGAAAAATTTGTTTCCGCTGCGACTTGCGTAATCACCTGTGCATCCAACGCAATACAAATTCCAAGATAAGGTTTGCTGGTTTTAGCATCAGTAATATGGGATATAACCGGAAGGTCAAGCGATGTCACCAGTGATTGTCCCGGCGCATAACTAAAAATTTCATCCCCCAATGTTGCCCGCTTCTCGCCCTGCACGGTAAGGGCCAACCCAAGTCCGTATACCGTCGGCATGGGATCACTGGCTGAACTTCTCCGGTAAGTCATTAAAGCGGGAATAGCGGTTTTAAAATCGCCATCAAAACAGGCAATTTTTTCGACCAGCCTGGCCAAAGCGGCTGTGCTGACCCTCGGTGTGGTGGTTGAATTTTGTTTCATTTATTCATGGTTTCCCGCGATGATTCCTATTGTTGAGTTTACAGGGTTGCGAAAGTTCTGATGAGGCGTTGGAAGGGTAATCCGTCATTTTAGGCAAGAATCCTGTCGTATCCGGCAAACGGATCCGGGATTCCCTGATTCACACTAGCCCCATCAATCACGCATTTGCCTGCAACCATAGGGGAAGCAATCATGAAAAAGAATCTGTTAATTATCAACGCACACCAATTTCACGAAGGTGTATCACCGGGCAACCTTAATCGTTTGCTGGTCGCCACTATGCAACAAGAAATGGAAGCCAATGGTTTTAATGTGCGTCACACCACTATTGAGCAAGGTTACGATATTAATGAAGAAGTAGATAAACATGTTTGGGCCGATATTATTATTTTACAGGCGCCCGTTTATTGGTTCGGTGCGCCCTGGATTTACAAAAAATATGCCGATGAGGTATTCACCGCGGGCCTGGTACAACAGAAGTTGATTATTGATGACGGCAGGACTCGCACAGATCCACGCAAACAATACGGTACCGGCGGAAAAATGCAGGGCAAAAAATACATGATCTCGGTGTCCTGGAATGCGCCCGCTGAATCTTTTGGTAATAAAAGCCAACAATTATTCGCTGGAAAAACCGTCGATGATGTATTTCTGGGGAACACCGCTAACTATAAATTCTGCGGTGCAGAAATATTACCTGCGTTCGCTTGTTTTGATGTTGTTAAAAATGCAGATGTTAAAACAGATTTGGAGCGCTTGAAAAAGCATCTGGCAACCTATGTTTTTTCTGAATGTATTGCGGGTGAAAAAACATATGACGTTGCTTGAAACCAATTAACACTATTTTTTTGCGGCGCTAAATGTCATAACGGGTGTAGCCCGTATGGAGCTTGCGTAATACGGGAATTCATTGCGACGAAAATCCCGTACCAGGTTTCACTGTTTACGGGCTACCCAGGTTGGTTTTTGATATCCAGCGCCAACGTCACCAATTCCACCATCGCCAATAATTCGTTGTTTAATTTTTCCACTTGCTGCAACTCAGGCTCACCCGCACGCAATTGATCTTCAAGATGCATGGCAATGGATTCCAGTTGCAACATCCCCAAACTGCCGGCGAGGGATTTTAGCGAATGGACTTGATTGAGCGCCGTAGCGAGATCCGTGTGCAGCAGGTGTTCCAGTTGCGCAGGAAAATCCGAGCGTTCGCGCGCGAAGCGTTCGAGCAGGCGTTGATAGAGCGCTTCGTTATTCATCAAATGATGCAATGCACGCTCGGTATCAATACCGCCGTTGGATAAAAATTCAAACCGGCTGACTTGTGGCACTACCGTATCGATCAGGCGACAAGCGTGCCCCCATTGTTCCAGCATACGGTACAACTGTTGGGGGTCGATGGGCTTGGAAAGATAATCATCCATACCGGCAGCGAGGTAACTTTCTTTATCACCCGGTAACGCATTTGCTGTCACAGCAATAATCGGCAGGCGTTTGCCAACGTCCAATTGGCGAATGCGCGTGGTTGCCTCCACGCCATCCATCCCGGGTAATTGAATATCCATCAATACCAGATCAAAAGTGTCTTGCTCGACCGCGAGCAAAGCGGCCAATCCTGAGTCTACGCAACGCGGCGCAGCACCCATGGCTTCCAGCAACGAAATAATAATTTCCTGGTTCAGGGGATTGTCTTCTACCACCAGGATTTTACAATCGAGCGGTGCAAATTTTGTAGAACTCTCCGCTGTTGCCGGAGGTGCAATTACCGGGACATTTGTTAAGGCATCAAGGCTCTTGTCCAACTGCACCCGCAAACGAAATTTACTGCCATACCCTAATGTGCTTTTAACGTCGATACGCCCGTGCATTAATTCAGCGAGGTTTTTACAAATAGATAAACCAAGGCCGGTGCCTTCGAAACGACGCGCGCTGGACGCATCAACTTGTTGGAACGGTTGAAATAATTGTTCAATTTTTTCCGGCGCTATCCCTATCCCCGTATCCTTTACTTCAAATAATAATTCGACCCGCGTTTCCCAATCGCGCACCTGGGTTACACCGATGCTGATATAACCGGCGTCGGTAAATTTCACCGCATTCGCGCAAAAATTAATGAGTATTTGGCCCAGACGCAACGCATCGCCAATCAACACTTTAGGGATGCGCGGATCGACATCCACTTTAACTTCAAGGCCTTTCGCGGCGGCTTTTTCCCAAATCAGGTCCAGGGTCTTGTCAATTAGTTGATCAATAAAAAATTCGCTGTGATCCAATTCCAGCTTACCGGCTTCCATGCGCGAAAAATTGAGGATGTCATTAATAATTTCCAGCAAGTGTTCGCCCGAGCCACGGATTTTTTCCAGATAAATTTTCTGGCGCGATTCCGGGTTGCTGGTAAGGGCCACATGGGCCAAACCGATAATCGCATTTAACGGAGTGCGGATTTCATGGCTCATATTGGCGAGGAATTCCGCCTTGCTTTGCGATGCGGCGAGCGCCTGGTCTTTGGCAATAATCAGTTCGCGCGTGCGATCAGTTACCAATTCTTCCAGGTTTTGGTTAACCGCAGCCAATTGCCGGTTGGCAACTACACGCTCGGTATAATCAAACCAGACACAGGCAAACCCCTGGAAATTTTCGCTGCGCAAATAAGTAACGGGAAAACGCACTACACGAAAGAAACGCGGCTCACCCGACGGAGCTTGCAGCTCCACCACTTTATCGGAGTGGCAGATTTCCGGCGCACTGCGCAATTCTTCGTCAATCAGGGGTTGCAACCAGGACGGAATTACCAGTTCATTCAGATTACGCCCGAGCAAATCAATTTTTTCCGCACCAATTAATTGGCAAAACGCCGGATTGGAGACAATTAAATGGTAATCAACCGATACCATATGCACCGGTGCTGGTAAATTATTTAACAAGGAACGAAACCGCCCCTCACGGATTGCCAGGCGGCGGCGATTGGCAAGGGCACTGAATGTTAATAATAAAATCAGCAGCATGGCGCCCGCTGTGAGGCTCACAATAATATTGCGCGACGCGATGTAAGGAGCCATGGCTTCGCTTAAATCCTGCTCCACAATAATTCCCAATTCCATTTCCGGAATCCAGCGCCCGGCACCGGCAACCGCCACTCCGCGATAATCCGGGTAATTAACACTGACCAGGCCCGCTTCGCGATTTACAAGGAAATCAGCCATTTTAGTGAGCGCACTTTTACCTTCATCATCTGCCGGCAAACTCACCGTGGTTCCTATACGGGCGGCACGCTGTTGCTCCAGGGTTAATAATTGTTGGGTCTGGGTACCGAATCGCGCCGGGGTAATAAAACGCCCGTTTTGGTCAATTGCATAAATATCACCGGAGCTACCGGACCAACCTTTCAAAAAAATCGGGAAAAAACTGGTGTGGGTATTAAAGCGCAAACAAAAAAATCCGGGCTCTTTTCCTTCCGCTTCCAGCAATACACACATATTTTGCATTAACGAACCAGCAGGCTGTTGGCCGCGCGGCCCTTCAATAGGACGCACGGCAGCAACCGGCCGTGAAATAGCGGGCTTGTTAGCCAAGGCTTTATTTAATACTTCCAGCGTTTCCGGTAATTGTGCGAACTGTTTGATATAGGATGGCGTGCTTGCCGCAACAATAACGCGTTGATGGTTGATGACTGAAAAACCATCGAACCCCATGACTGTTAAAATCGGATACAACCACTCGCGTAATTCCTGGTGGGTTGCAGGATTACTGCCTTCCTCCTGCAATACTTGCCGCAATAATTTTCCCTGGCTGGATGCAGCGAGCATTTGGATCGCGGCGATATTTTGTTGCTGCCAGATATTAATTAATTCAGAAAACGAACCGAGTGATGCCAGCAAATGTTCGCGGATAACCCGCTCCTGGCTGGCATGGATGTGGCGCAATGCGAGGTTGCTGAAAAAAAACAGCAGCGCTATCGCAAGCGCTGCAAGGACCAGGGTGGGATTAACCAGCGAGAGAAATTGAAACCGTTGTGCTATCCGGCGTGTAAGGCTTGGCATATATCGAGTTTACTTTGCAAATCCCGTTCGACCCATCCCAACAGCTCGCGCCCGGGCATCGGCCGCGCCAGCAGGAACCCTTGTGCCTGCTTACAACCCAGGCTTTGCAGCAAGTGTAGCTCGGCTTCGGTTTCCACGCCTTCAGCAACCGTGGTAATTCCCAAGCGCTGGCCCATGTCGATAGCGGATTTCAAAATATTGCGCATATATTGCCGCGCCGGTGCGCCACCAACAAACGAGCGATCAATTTTTAATTCAGAAAATGGAAAACGTGATAATTGCTGCATGGATGAAAAACCGGTGCCGTAATCATCGATAGAAATTCCAAAACCTTTCAACCGTAAACGGCTGATAGTAGCAAGTGCCGAAGGCAGATCCACCACCAATGCGCTTTCGGTAATTTCAAAGGTGATGTAATGCGCGGGAATTCCCTGGCGAATAACGCGCTGGATAATTTCATTCGCCAGGTTAAATTCGGCGAGGGATTTAGCCGAGAGATTAAGTGCAACAGAAATATAATGGCCCTGCTCCCACCACTCATTCATATCCTGCAGAATTTGATCGAGTACCGACAGGGTTAAATCGCCAATTAAACCATGTTCTTCAGCGAGCGGAATAAATACGCCGGGAGGAATCCAGTCACCCTGCGGATTTTTCCAGCGTGCAAGTGCTTCCACGCCGGCAAGGCTGAGTGTTTCCAGATTAATTTTGG
Organism: Gammaproteobacteria bacterium; assembly: GCA_021151835.1. GTDB lineage: Bacteria > Pseudomonadota > Gammaproteobacteria > Pseudomonadales > Cellvibrionaceae > Cellvibrio. Next base: position 98,679 of record JAGKWO010000006.1, on the reverse strand, counting down.
GTTGGTAGTGAACCAGGATTTTGGTGCGCTCCAACGCCAGCGTTAATTGCTCTACGGTGGTTTCGACACTGTGCACTATTTTTTCATCCAGCATACACACACCTGCGTTGTAACTGGCCAGTGCATCAGCCAAATCCTGAGGGTTTAAGGGTTTGCGAAACGCCCCCAATAAAACAATTCCCATCGCTTCTGCCATAGTGGCAACCGCACTGATTAACACTTCATCGGAACTACTGGCCAACACCACTGCCGGCCGTTGCGGTAATACGGCAACCTTTTGCAATACTTCGATGCCATCCATTACCGGCATTTCCAAATCCAGCAACATCACTGCGGGGGTATGGGACAATTGGGTTAATTGGTCAACGGCCAATTTGCCATTGGCAGCTTCATAAACCTGATTGATACCAAATGCACGCAAGCATAAATGCGCGCTGTACCTGTGCATGCTGCTGTCATCAACCACCATAACGCCACGCTGCAATAAATCAGAATGCAGGTTGCCAATCGGACGTAATTGGGTCGATGTATTTAACGAAATCATAACTTGCTCTTTTGCTCCGTTTATCGGGAGGATAGCAAATTCCTGTTCAACAGATTTAAATTTTTGTAAATCAACTTTTTATCAATAGACGTTCTTATAAACCAATAGTCTTTCTTGTAAACCAATAGCCGTGCAATTCAAGCTCGCTGCAAACCAGCAGCCAGCAAACCAACTGCCAGCAAACAAGTAACCACTCATTTGGCCAGCCAATCATTTGCCATTCAAGAGATTAACTGGCCACTTTCTTTAGCATGGATTCGGAAGCTAAAGGCTTGCGATAAATCGATGGCCGCATTACTTTCACATTCACATCCAGGCCGCTCAAACTTTCACAGTGCCCCAGAATTAACCAGCCACCGGGGCGCAAGGTTTTCAAAATATTTTCCAACACTTTTTGTTTGGTTGGCTGATCAAAATAAATAAGCACATTGCGCAAGAAAACCACATCAAATTGTTCATCGTTGGGGCGCGTGTGCAACAGGTTATGCTGTTCGAAAGAAATACGCGAGCGCAATGACGGAACAACTGCCAGCATACCATCGTACTCACCAATACCGCGCCGACAAAAACGCTGCAAATAATCGCGTGGAATATGGTTAATACGTTCCGCGCGATAAACCCCCGTACGCGCGTGCTCCAATACTTTGCCGGATATATCGGTGGCGAGAATATCCCACTCGCATTTACCCAATGCATCACTTAACACCATTGCAATGCTGTGCGCCTCTTCTCCGGTGGAAGATGCAGCGCACCAGACGCGCATTTTTTGCGGGCCTTGTTGCGGGATGATGTGATCGCGCAGGAAATTAAAATGCGCCGGCTCGCGAAAAAAATAGGTTTCGTTGGTGGTGAGTAAATCCAGCATGATATTGCGTTCCTGTTCGCCCGCCGGACTCAGCACAAATGCAAAATAGGATTCGTAACTTGGGTGGCCGGTTAATTCCAGGCGGCGCCACAAGCGGCCAGTCACCAGCGCTGTTTTATCAGCTCCAATAACAATACCCGCGGTGCGATGTACGTAATCGCGGATTTTGTGGAGTGCAATGGTGCTGATTTCAGTATTCACGGTGATTCCTCGATCTCCTCAATAGTCAGTTAACGAACCCGAAATGCATCTCGCTCAAACGCGTCTTTCGATAGGTTCACAGTGTGGGGGGTTGGCAAAAAAACCGGGAGAGTAAAATTACTCACCCGGCTTAGGGGGAAACACTTAGGGTATGGGATTAGCGCGCCAGGAGGCTGCGATCAGGTGCGGAAGTAATCCATGGATGCCTTCAATTGCAGCGCCTGGCTACTCAATTCTTCAGCGGTCGCCGTCAACTCTTCCGATGCCGACGCATTGGCCTGGGTAGTGCGGGACAACTCACCAACCGCCAGGTTAATCTGATCCAGGCCCGTGCGCTGCTCATCGGATGCAGCGGCGATTTCCCGCACCAGATCGGCGGTTTTGGCAATGGAGGGCAGCATATCGCCCAATTGTTTACCGGCTGCCTCGGCGGTTTTTACACTCGCTATCGCCAGGGTGCCAATTTCCTGTGCCGCCACTTGCGAGCGCTCCGCCAGCTTGCGCACTTCGGCGGCGACCACCGCAAAACCGCGGCCATGTTCACCGGCGCGGCCCGCTTCAATGGCGGCGTTCAACGCGAGCAAGTTGGTCTGGTAAGCGATCTCATCGACGATGCCAATTTTGTCGGCGATGGATTTCATCGCCGCGACCGTTTCGCGCACCGCTGCGCCACCTTCTTTTGCGTAGCGGGATGACTCCGTAGCAATACCATCGGTGATATTGGCGTTGTCCGCGTTTTGCGCAACAGTCGCGGAAATTTCTTCCATCGAGGCGCTGGTTTGCTCCACGCTGGATGCCTGTGCGCCCGCATTTTGCGCGAGGGTATTGGAGGATGCGGACACCTGTTCGGACGCGGCAGCGAGCGCATCGGCAGAAGACACCACCTGGCCGATTACCTCTTTCAGGCGCAACACCATATCCCCCATGGCGGCCAGTAAACTGCTGGAATCGCCTTTGCGCAACTGGATGCTCACGGTTAAATCGCCTTCGGCAATCTTGCGCACCATGTCGCGGGCGTAATCGGGTTCGCCGCCTAATTGCCGGGTAATCATGCGCGTTACCCACAAACCAAAACCAATTGCCAACACTATGGACACCACGATCACAGTGAGCATCACCGAATACATTTCGCTGACGCTGGCTTTGCCTGCTGCATCAGCACTGGCGCCTTGCCGGTTGTTGTTGTCGATCAGCGCCGCATAAGCCTCTTCAATTTCGTAACTGGCAAAACGCAGATCGTTATCACTCAGTTCGCTGGCTTCATTCTTTTTGCCGGCGAGCAGCAACTCCACCAACTGATCCACCAGCGTGAGGTAACGGGTTTTGGCGTCCTTGATTTGTACGACCTGCTCTTTCTCCTCCGGACTTAAATCCGTCTGGGTGTAGCGATTAAAGCTTTCCAGGGAATTGGTCCAATGGGTCTGCATCCGCTCCTGGGTGGTTTTGATATCGTCCGGCAATTGGGAGGGCAAGCGGGTTACCGCGCGGGTGTAGACCAGGAAGCGGCTGTAGGAGTTGGAGAGATTATCGATCGCCACCAGGTTATTGCTGTACATATCGCCCATTAAATGGCCGACGCGCACAATATTTTGCAGGCCATAAATCCCCACCGCGGCGGTGATCAATGCCAGGCTGATAAACGTTGTTAGCAGCTTGGCCGCCAAATTGAGCTTGTTAAACCATTTCATTGCACTGTCCCCTTAACTCCCGAGCCCGCTGGCTTCAAAAATGTTCTATTGCAGGGAGCAGAAGAGCGACGGAAACTGCCGAAAAACTAAATCGGCTTTGGATTAACAGGCGTAATGAACTGAGGGGATGTGCGCGGACAATAGCAATCATCAAGGGAGCAAGGCTGCTCCCTATGAACTAGCGGGCAAAGGACACCATAAAATCACGCATCAATTCCATCGCCGAATTCACGCGCAATTTTTCCATAATACGCGCACGATGGTTTTCTACCGTGCGTACACTCAGGTTTAATTTGCTCGCGATATCCTTGCTGGGCAAGCCTTCCAGCACCGCTTGCAGTACCTCCTGCTCTTTGGGAGTGAGGAGTGCAATGCGCGCGTCGCGGGCGGACAGGTCGAGGCGTTTTTGGTGCAATTGACGGCTCAGTGACAGTGCCGCCTGCAATTTTTCCAGGAACTGGTGGCCATTAATCGGCTTCTCGACAAAATCAAAGGCGCCCTGCTTCATCGCCTCCACTGCGGCGGTGACTTCGGCATAACCGGTAACGATAATTAACGGTGGCGGCACTGGATAACGCTGCTGCAACACTTTGTGCAGCTGTAAACCGCTGACGCCGGGCATGCGCATATCGGAAATCACACACTCGCAAGGGCGCGGGGTGTAGGCAGAAAGGAATGCTTCTGCATCATTAAAACAGACAGGCTCGACCCCGATGGGCTCGATAATCCCGCTCATCAATTCCAGGGTTATGCTGTCGTCGTCAATTAAATAGGCGGTTGCCATTGCCGTTTTACTCATGAGGCGCTCGAATGTCCGTGGTTAATCCGGAGCAATATCAGGAAGTTACTGGTTCACCGACATAGCCATGTAAAAAAGTGTAGCAGGCACTCGTAAATTTACCCGCCATGATGCTTGAATTCAGGCATTTTCTCCGTTAAAAAGCCGCCTGTTTTTTACTACGTCACATTTCGAAGCACAAGAAGCACACTATGAGCAGACCCGTTACCAATGCCTACTTGCAGCGCTTCGGCGGTATCTCCCGCCTTTACGGTCAGGATGCCCTGCACGCATTGACCAATGCCCATTTCGCCGTGATCGGCCTCGGCGGTGTGGGCACCTGGGTAGCAGAAGCGCTGGCACGTTCCGGCGTTGGCGAACTGACGTTAATCGAAATGGATGAAGTCTGCGTTACCAATACCAATCGCCAATCCCATGCGCTGCAATCGGCCATCGGCAAATCCAAAAACCAGGTGATAAGCGAGCGCCTGCGCGACATCAATCCCGAAATGATTATTCACACCGTGGAAGATTTTATCGACGACCAAAATATCCACCAGCTACTGGGCAAACAGCATCACGTGATTATCGACGCAATTGACGCGGCGCATTTAAAAGCACGTCTCGTTGCCTATTGCTCTGCGGTGAAAATCCGGTTGATTATGATCGGCTCATCCGGCGGCAAACGCGACCCGCAACGCGTCACGGTGGATGATCTGGCGCGCGCAACCAACGATCCCATGTTGCATAAAATCCGCCAGCAACTCTATCGCCATTTTAATTTCGCGCGCGACACCAAGCGCAAATTCCGTGTCGATGCCGTCTATTCCGATGAACAAATGGTTTACCCAAAACCGGACGGCAGTGTCTGCCAAACCAAACAACATTTGCAGGAAGGTGTAAAACTGGATTGTACCGGCGGTTTTGGTTCCAGTGTCATGGTAACCGGGACCTTTGGATTTTTAGCCGCCACCAAAGCGATTGAGCGGTATCTTGCCAAACAGAAAGAATCGGAGTGACACGGGTGAAATCAGACGCGGATATTTTAACCAGATCAATAGCGCCTGTTGAATTTATCAATATAGTAAGCGACAACAATAACAACAAACCCTAACAAAATCCCCTTGAATCCATCAATAAATCCAAAACGAAAAACGGATTTAATGATCATGATTGTTCCGATTATATAAAGAGACAATGCGATTTTATTTACTTTCATCTATGTTATTTTCATCTATTTTTTGTCGATAAGTGACACGAATGATCGTTGCTGTTCCATTAGCCGCAATGGCGCATAAGTGACTTTAACTCTGACATAGTTTTTTTCAATAATCCAGGTTTAAAAATATCTCTTGACCTCATGCTTACCTGCGGCTTTATAGTTGCCTCAAATCCAATCAACTATGATGCAAGTGCCTGACAAGAGGTCGCCTAATGAAAGATATCGCAGCTTACCTGGATCACATTCAATACAGCGGTGCGCTCACCCCTACTGTGGACACGCTATACCACTTGCACTTGCAACATACGCAGTCTATTCCCTTTGAAAATTTATCGCCATTTACCGGTGCGGAAGTGCGGCTTGATATTGCTTCTTTGCTCGAGAAATTCACCGTGTTAAAACGTGGTGGCTTTTGTTACGAACAAAATACAGTGTTTAAATATGTAGCGGATCAAATTGGTTTCAACACACTCGGCCTTGCAGCGCGCGTGCGCTTGAACGTACCGGATGAGGTAGTGACTCCACGCAGCCATATGATGTTGTTGGTAGAAGCCGATGGCGAACAATGGCTTGCTGATACCGGTTTCGGCGGAATGAGTTTGACTGTTCCCATACGATTCGTCCCGGATGAAATCCAAACCACACCGCACGGACAATATCGCCTCACGCGCACGCACGACCATTATCATCTGGAGGCAAACGTTAAAGAAGAATGGAAACTACTCTACCTATTCGACTTAACGCCACATTATCCAGCAGATTATGACGTATATAACTGGTACGTTTCACGTCATCCGAGCTCCCATTTTGTCACCAGTCTCGTTGCCGCCCGGGCTGACCAAGAAGGGCGACATGCGTTGAGCAATACCCAATATTCCTTTTATCCCACAGGGGCTGAGGCGGAAAAGAAACAATTACGTTCTGTTAATGACATCAAGGAAACATTGGAAAATAAATTCCATATTTGCACTTCTGGTGTAACAGGATTGGATGCAAGGCTGGAAGAATTGATCGCTGAAAAATAAAACAAAAGCCCGTTGGATGAAGCCGTCGCCTATTAGTTAAAACACAGCGTACCAATACAACGCGACTTCATCTTTCACATCAGGGATTGATTTAGTTCTTTGTGAAACGAGCCCGTGGCGGGTGTGGTATTAGGTGAGGCTGTTGCTCATAAATCATAAGAAAAGCGGGAAGGTGCGATTAACGGGCCTTGCCTCTCTCCAATAGCCGGACAACTTCCTGTAAGAGTTCGCCAAAGACAACAGGCTTTTGCATTAATAAATCATAAGGTGTATCGATGTCGTTTATATGGAAGGCGGCACTCGATAAGATAAATGGAGTATCTTTCCAGCGTGGATCGTTTTTCAGGGCCCGGCATAATTCGGCACCATTCATCAGCGGCATCATATAGTCAGACAGGATCAAATCCGGCGCTACGCTATCAATTATTTTTATGGCGCTCTCGCCGTCACGAGCAGTGCTCACGCGAAAGCCATGATATCCAAACAACATTGCATAGGTAGTTGTAATATCGGGTTCGTCGTCAACAATCAATATGACAGGAGCATCATCCGTGGCCTTATTGATGGTATCTTTTTTCATTGGGGCTCGTTGTTGATTGCGTTATTTTTAATAATTTCCTGCGCTAGTTTTTCTGTTGATACCGGGCGCCCTATAGATATCCCACGATCCGAAATCAGCATAATGTGGTTGGCAGAGTCGTAACCGTTTTGGCGCAACTTTAAAACACCAATCTGGCGGTGGTTAAGCCCATTAATTTCCACATACTGCAACAACATTATATTTTCATACAAAATTGATGATGGCCCTGAATCAAATTTTTCCGGCAACTGGTGACCCAGGTATGGCAATTCACGGGTAAAGAAGCTGGTCACGTGCTGCGAGCGCAATTCATTTACAAATGCCGTTAGGAATGAGCGCGCACGCCCAATATGCATAATAATATCCAGGAGACCATCCATTCCATCAACAAACAGGCGCGACACTTTACGCTCGCTGACATTTTCCAAAACCTGATGTGCGAGCGCGTCGACCGAAATTTCCAGCGGCGGATTCCAAATAATTTGCAATTGCCCGTTATCAATAAAACGGGACAAATCAATATTGACGCTGCGGGCTTTGGCAATTAAACGCAGGGGAGATTCATAAAAGCCAACGATCAGGCATTGCTCACCTGATTGCAGCCCTTCGTAAATAAAATGCAATCCCATGAGCGTTTTTCCAACACCGGGATTACCCAGCAATTCTGTTGTAGACCCCTTATTCACTCCACCTTTGGTAATATTGTTCCAGCCGGGAATACCAAAACCGATAAGCGTACTGGAGGCAGAGTCAACGGTTTTTTTGGCAGTACTAATCGCTTCAAGGCGCGGATACACAACGATACCCGCTTCATTGACTTCAAATACATGGCGACCCAATAAATGTTTGCCGCCACGGATTTTAAAGACTTTTACCTCACGAATAAGTTGCATTCCTTTCTCGTGCTGGCTCAATTCAATAAGACCATCAACCAGGGTATTTTCTGAATCGGCAACATTACCTTCTGTCGGCGACAGGAGGAAAGTTGTGCATTGCATTGAAGCAACCAGTGAGTTCAGCGATAACATAAATTCCGACAAGCCGACTGTGGTCGGACTCGAATCGCGCACGGAGCGAAAGCCATCAATAATTAAAATATCTGCATTGTGTTTTGCGAGCATCCCTGTGATTAATTCCAACAACCCATCAAGGCCACCCTTGACCAATTCGTTATAGCCGCTGAACATCAAAATATTCTGGCCAATCAACTCTTCATCAAAAAATGAAAAATTGCTCAGATGATTCAGCATCTTCCCATGTGTTTCAGCGATCAGGGTGAGGATCAGAACCTTTCCACCTTTGGCGGCGTGAGCAAAACCGATCTGACAAGCAAGGGTAGTTTTACCGCTACCCGCCAACCCCTGGATAAGGTAAAGGCTATGACGAGGAAAGCCGCCGCCGAGCACTTCATCAAACCCGGCAACGCCGGTGTCGAGCAGCGATAAACGATGTTTTTTCTGAGGATTATTTTGCAATTTTTTTCACTTTTTCGTTGTGATATCACAAGGTTGTTTGCCGGACGAACTCGCATTTCAGGCGGAGCACAACAGCAGTCTAACGTATTCACTGGAAGGATAGCTATTAATGATCAAGCGAACGAGATGATTATACCAATCATAATCGATATTCTTTTGCACAAACTGGCCAATCAGGTTTGCGACGGAGGGAAATATGTGATCGCAGTATTGTTTATTCGTGATTTTGCAATTTTTACAAACTCAACTACCCGGGGTTTAGCAGAACATAGGGGTTGAGTTGGGGCCAGTCACACGTCCCGCTCAATATGCTCCCAAAAGCCGCATATACAAAGCCCTGTTAGAACCTGTTTCAACGAAATTTTTATTATGGCTAATGTATGAGTACATTCAAAAAGATGGGATGACAAAAAATGCAGGCGGCCTTTTTGCCGCCTCACGCCAATAGGAATACTGTCCTAGCTATACAAACATCAACATTATCTTTAATCTATTTTTCGAGTGGTTCATTATTTTCATGTTTTTTTAGCACTCGCATCCATCACTAACTTTTTTCAACAATGCATCAATCCGCACGATAATCCCGTTCAAACCATTATTGCGCGATGGAGTTAAATGTTTTTCCAATCCAAGTGATTGCAAACTTGCCCACAGGTCAAGTCCGGCCAATTCGGTCAGGGTTTTATCATTCACTTGTACTAGCAATAGCGCAGCAAGTCCTTTAATGACGCTGCTATCTGCATCAAAGGAAAAATATAATTTTCCGGCGCGTTGTGTGCAGGTCAACCATACGGGTAATTCACAACCACGAATTAAATTATCTGCGGTGCGAATTTCCGGTTTCGGCGAAAGCAATTTGCCCCACTGGATAATTAATTTATATTGTTGTTGCCAATTGTCCGCCGCGAGCAAGCGGGGAATGGCTATGGAAGATAAATCGTCGTGTTGCATAAAAGTTTCTATAAGAGTTGGATATCGGTTGCGTAACATCAGCAAGCGCATTAAACGCGGGCGCACACGGATTGGCAATCAAAAAAAATAACAGGCCAGGCACTTATCTTTATTTAACTTTACCTGTGCCCACTCTGGCAGCAGGAGGACCAAAGAGTAGAATACAGGGAGATCTGCGGCACCAAGAATTGCAGACACTTGCCACTACCCGGTCTCTCGTGTTGTTACCAAAACCAATAATCGTTGACTATCCGACGAGGGATGTATGAAACCAGTTTTTCGCTGCGCACTATTGATTGCATGTGGTTGGTTATTATCGGCCTGTAGCCAGACACCACCCAAAGATCCGGCAACCAGGCAGGAGCTGACACCTGTGACAACAACAGATTCAGTAAAAGTCATCGCCTATTACATGGGTGATGGCTCCGATTTGGGGCGCTATAACTTTAACCAGCTTACCCACATTATCTACAGCTTCCTGCACCTGAAGGGCAACCAATTAAGTTTTGATTCCACCAAAGACCAGGAAGCCATGCGCAAATTGGTCGCACTCAAGAAAACCTATCCGCATTTAAAAGTATTGCTATCGCTTGGCGGCTGGGGTGGCTGCGAAACCTGTTCCGACGTATTTAATTCCGCCGCCAATCGCAAGGCCTTTGCACAATCCACACTGAAAATTATCCAGGATTACAACGCGGATGGTATCGACCTGGATTGGGAATATCCCACTATTGAAGGTTACCCCGGCCATAAATTTGCACCCCATGACCGCACCAACTTCAGCGAGTTGATACGCGAGCTGCGCAATACCCTGGGTAATAACTACGAGCTGAGTTTTGCCGCCGGCGGGTTTGATAAATTCCTTGATACTGCGGTGGATTGGCAAACCATCATGCCACTATTGAATAACGTCAACCTGATGACCTACGACATAGTAAATGGCGCTACGCCACACACTGGCCACCACACTGCGCTCTACTCCACACCCCAGCAAAAAGACTCCACGGATAATGCGGTACAAAAGTTGTTGAGCCTGGGTGTGGCGCCGGAAAAAATCGTTATAGGTACAGCCTTTTATGCCCGTTCCTGGAAAGAAGTAAGCATGGCCAATAATGGTCTCTACCAGGCGGGAATCCATATTGATGGCGCGGATTACAAAGAGTTTCCCCAACGCTACGCACCGTCAGCAGGGTTTACCTATTATTGGGATGACGTCGCCAAAGCACCTTACGCCTACAACCCGCAGCAAAAAATATTTGCCACCTTTGATGACCAGAGATCCATGGGGGAAAAAGTCAGCTACCTGCGCAAACACAAATTGGGCGGCATCATGTTCTGGCAATTGCCGCATGACACCGACAATAATGGCTTGCTGAATAGCATCCACCAAAACCTGAAAAACCCGGAAAACGCAATAAAACACTGATGACAACGTTGGTCAAGTTGACTATTTGGCAATCTATAGCAACTTGACCACAGTCCTGGCGTGTTACCTTTTACCACTCGGGTGGTTTTCAACCTGGCACCAACTGCATGATTGCTGCATCAATCAATCTGGAAACGTCAGATAAAAGTTATAAAAAAAGAATTATTTCAAAGCGGCAGCAAGACGCTCTTTGAGCGGGCAAAAAACTGTGCTTTACTGTTCTCAACATATTTACTGCGGTTGATCAATGACGATGGCCATCCAGCAAGATATAACAAAAGCCCGGTTGCTTGGATTACTGATTCTCATCACCCTCATATTATTGCTCCTTCAATATTATGGCCCACAGAAAACCCTGGTACTGGGAACCGATGCCGGCGTGCGTATCGAGACTATCGATGACCGCGGTAACGGCGGTGCGTCTATTGCCCATTTAACCCGCGATGGCGAACGTTTTATCCTGGATTGCAACATCATTGCCTCCAGCTATGCCTGGCCTTATTGCGAAATCAGTTTCATTTTGACTGATGATGCTACCCGTCGCGGTATCGACTTGAGCAGCTTCACTGAAGTCTTGCTCCATATCCATTATTCCGAACCCCAGAACTTTGGTATCCGCTTCCAACTGGTGAATTTCAACCCGGCTTACGCGACGCCGAACGATACCAATTCGCAAAAGTACAATGCCATCGAACTTTACGACACCCATATTCGCTACCCCCAATTAATCGAGCTTAGCCATATGCAGGTGCCTACCTGGTGGTTAAGCCAGGGCAAGATTCCACCCGATTATTGGGGGCCGGAATTTGATGATGTGCGCGGTATACAAATTGCCACCGGCGAACGCGTTACGCCGGGTAAATACCAGATGATTATCGAGCACGTGGAATTTCGCGGAAAATATATTAGCGACCACCAGCTGTTGCTGGTATTGGTCAGCATCTGGACCGCACTGGGTTTAATTTATTTTGTGAACACTCTGCACAAAGCCAAGCTTGAACTGCAAAGCAACCAGCAACGCCAGCAACAATTGGAATCACTTAATAAATTGTTGAGCCAGGAGCAGCAAAAACTGGAAGAGCGTTTGGCCCGCGATCCGCTGACGGGCGTGTTAAACCGTGAGGGTCTCGCCCCGGTCTTCCAACAAATAAATCCAGATAGCAGCCAATCGTTGTTGTCATTGATTTTTATCGATATTGATCATTTCAAAAAAATTAATGACCAATATGGCCACAATGTCGGTGATCAGGTGTTGCTGGTATTTTCCCAAACACTGAGCGCCAACACCCGCGGCCACGATCTTCTGGCGCGTTGGGGCGGTGAAGAATTTGTGCTGGCGTGCCCGGAAACCAACCTCGATAGTGCACTGGGCCTGGCGGAAAAATTACGCCGTTGCATTGAGGAAACTGAATGGCCAAAAGGGTTGAAAGTTACCGCCAGCTTCGGGGTTGCGCAACAAATGCCGGGGGAATCACCAACTGATTTCATTGGCCGCGCTGATAAAGCGTTATACGTCGCCAAAGCCCAGGGCCGTAATTGTGTGCGCAGCTCGCAACATGCGCCGCCAGTGCAACTAATTGCAGTTAAGTAATGGCAACAACCTGTTTTGCTTGACCGGGATTTATTAAAAATAACGGTTAAGGTAACCAGCAGTTAATCAAGGCTAAATAAGCGGCGAGTGTTTTCCCAGACACTCGCCGTTATTGTTTCCAGAGTTTCGCTGCGCAATTCCGCCAGTAATTGCGCGATGCGCGGTAGATTTTCCGGACTATTGCGTTGCCCCTGCTCGCCGCAAAGTGGCATATCCGGGGCATCGGTTTCCAACAACACCCATTCCAACGGCACACGGGCAAACGTTGCACGCGTTTTTTGCGCCCGCTCATAACTGATTGTGCCACCTACGCCCAGGTAAAACCCCAAATCAATCAATTGCATTGCGGTTTCATAACTGCCACTAAATGCATGCACAACCCCACCATTTAAGGGGGGATGTTTTTTACAATGCGCAATCAACTCATTGTGGGTTTTTACACTGTGGACGATAAGTGGAAGATGAAATTGATTGGCAAGATCAATATGCCAATCAAGTAGATCGAGTTGTTGTTCGATAGGACTATCAATATTTTTATCCAGGCCCGCTTCGCCGATAGCAATACAACGCGGCTGGTTACCTGCTTTATCTTCATCCACTAACAACGACATCTGATACGCATAAAACTGTAACGCCAAAGGATCGGTAGCAATTTTACTGATCCACCAGGGATGAATACCCAAGGCATAATAACACCCGGGCAGTTCATGGCTTAACGCCTGTGCCGCCGACCATTGCGCGGGTTCAGTCCCCGGAACCAGCAATCCGCTCACCCCCAATGCGTTTGCCCGTCGCCATAATGGCAGGCGATCTGCATCAAATTCGGCAAAGTCGAAGTGGCAATGGCTGTCAAAAAATGGCATTTACGGCTACCCTGTGCTGGTTTTGTTTTGCACACTGTTTTTCCTGCATACGGGTTTCTTTCTGTACATTGTCATTATGCATGTTATATATCGCTTTTTTTCGCGCGCGCGATTAGCCATCCGCTTTTGGTTATTTATAGCCCTGTTTGCCAGCTTTTGCTCGCCTCATACTCATGCAGACACCAATATTCAGGCACAGGGTAAAGATTGCGTGATTCTATTGCATGGGTTGGCCCGCACTACGAAATCCATGCAACCATTGGCCGACGAATTACTCGCTGCGAATTATATTGTGGTGAACCAGGGTTATCCGTCGCGCAAATTTCCGGTTGCGCAACTCGCCGAAAAAGCGATTCCACCGGCGCTAACCCAATGCCGCGCACAGGCTGCGCAGCGCATTCATTTTATAACCCACTCGCTCGGGGGAATTTTATTACGCCAATACCTGGCAACCAACAGCATTCCTGAATTGAGCCGGGTAGTGATGTTTGCACCACCCAACAAAGGCAGCCAGGTCGTGGATAAATTAAAAAATGTTCCCGGCTTTGTATTGATGAATGGCCCTGCCGGACAAGAATTGGGAACGAACCCGGAGAGTGTTCCATTACAACTCGGCCCGGTCAGTTTCGATCTGGGTGTTATCGCCGGTACCCGCAGCATTAACTGGATATTGTCATTGTATTTACCCAATCCGGATGACGGGAAAGTGTCGCTGGAAAATACCAAAATTGACGGCATGCACGATTTTATTGCATTGCCGGTATCCCATCCGTTTATCATGAAAGATAAAACCTGTATTCGCCAAAGCTTGCATTATTTACGGCAAGGGCATTTCCTTCATGAGGAAAATACCCATGAACAAGACAGCAATAAAGTGCAGCCAGGCAATACATTTTCATCTGAACAATCCCCTGGCTAACCCGATTGGAATTTCTTATGCGCGATGGACTGATTTCCTGCACACAACGGTTGCTGTTAATTGCATGTTGTTTGTTGATATCAACAGGGTGCAGTACTTTAAAAAGCGCTGCCCCCTGGCACCGCATTATTCTCGCTGAAGAGTTTTCTACTGCAGATTTAACTGCAAACTATCAATGGAAAGATTATCTCGCGCAGGAAGATCGCCTGTTTGCGCAATTGCAAAAAGTGGTTGCGGAGAACCCGCGTACAGATGCCTATCGCTATCAGCAAAATTCACCGCTGAATTCCTTCAACTATCTTGATAACAATCGCGCGTTTACTAACGCTACTGCGGCAAACCAACCTAAAGTTATTAACAACTGGAATCGCAGTTTTGTATTAAGGCCAAAACAACTTCGCGGCGGCATTGTTATGCTGCACGGATTGAGCGACTCTCCGTACACAGTGCGCAGCCTGGCATTGCATTTCCAGCAGCAGGGATTTTATGTTATCGCCGCACGCTTGCCAGGTCATGGCACCCTGCCAAGCGGATTGCTCAATGTGCAATGGGAAGATTGGGCTGCGGTTACCGAATTGGCGATGAGGGAATTGCAAACGCAGTTGGCTGGTAATCAAAATATTTATTTCGTCACCTATTCCACTGGTGCTACGTTGGCGGTGGATTATGCGTTGAGTGCACAGCTCGATAAAAAATTGCCGCAACCCAAAAAACTGGTTCTGCTTTCACCGATGTTTGGCGTCAGCAAATTTGCGATTCTCAGCAAAAGTGTAGATCTGATCGGGCACATTCCCTTGCTGGGTTCCGAGCGCTGGTTAACCAAACAACCGGAATATAATCCATTTAAATACAATTCTTTTACCGTCAATGCGGGCTGGCAAGCGCGTAGCCTTACCAAACATTTAGAAGAAAAAATGACGATGGTGGAAAAAAAAGTTGGCTTGCAAAATTTCCCGCCGGTTTTGGGTTTCCAATCGCTGATGGACGCCACTGTCAGCACCGCTGCCGTTGAAGCATTTTTTGCACAAAAATTCCAGCCACATAAAAATGAACTGGTTATTTTTGATATCAACCGCCATCAAAACTATTTACCCATTACGCGCCCGGCAAGCACGGAATTATTTGCCAAACTTTTTGCTGATGGCACGCCGAAAGATTACGATCTTGTACGGATCGGCAACACCGATGCGCATACTCATCAAGTGAGCGAATGGCTTCGCTCGGCCGGTTCCACAGAAGAAAAAGAAACCCCTTTATCGTTGGAGTTTCCACGCGGCGTTTTCTCGCTCTCCCATATTGCCCTGCCTTTTCCCATCAATGACCCCACCTACGGGCTGGAACCGGATGAAAACGAATTTTATGGCATACGTTTAGGCAACCTGAATTTCCGTGGCGAAAGAAACACATTGGCGCTTGCAGCGGATACGAACCAACGATTGAATGCGAATCCGTTTTATAGTTATATGGAACGGAGGATTGATGAGTGGTTGGAGGCACCGCAACATTAAAAAATTTACTATACAAAAACAGAAATTTTTAGTTGATACTGAGATTATCAATAAACAACGTCCTAAAAACATTATTATGGAGTTAACTTTAGTGAAAAAAATTATCCTTTTAATAGCCGCATTAGCTTGCGCAAGTAGCTGCTATGCAGGATCTCACACAGGAAAAGTGAAGAGAATTTATGCGCGTGACGACGATTTAATTTATATAGTATTGGAAGGAACCGGATCAAATAAACCCAATTGCGCGAGCAATCCTTACTGGATGATTAGAGACGTAAATTCAACGGCAGGAAAAGCACAGCTTAGCATTGCGCTAGCGGCCCAAGCTCAAGGAAAACCTGTTGAAATACAGGGAAAACATGCATGCACTCGGTGGGTTGACGGTGAAGATATCGCTTACATCATGATTGGAGATAATTGATAATTCCAAATATCCGGCGTGTACAACCTGGTAATTAATCGTAGAGAACATAAATTTGCCCGCGCCGGCACGGGCAAATTTATTAATCAGGAAATGCTACGCGAATCTACGACTCAACACTAACCCCAGCATTCCTATCAGCAATAAAGCAACTGAACCTGACTCAGGAACATTGGCTAGGGGTGAGGTAATTTTCAATGAGTCAAACAGGAACAATGTTGAACTGATATCAGAAAAAATAACATTTCCGTTTAAATCGGCTTGATGGGAACCGTAGGTAAATACACCAAATGAAGAATTGAGAAGAGCAGGGTCGGTGGTATTGATATTTAAATTATCAAGGGGCAAATTGGTAATCCAGTTCAATCCTTGAAATAAAATACCCAGCTGAATACCCGTGTATTTCCATGAATAACCCGCTGCGCTCCAGAAACCATTATCTGAAATACTTTCATTCAGCCATAAATAATCCTGGTTGTTACCCTGGTTGAATTATCGTAAACATCTACGAAGTCGGTACCAGTCGTTTGCCCACTATTACCATTCACCATTTCATTACAAGAAAACGCATAGTGTCCAACTGAGTTAGTGCTTTCCCATACTTTGCCCGAGGATTTGGATAAGTCAATTGTAAATACGCCATCAACTTTAGTTCCAATATCAGGACCCCAGCCACCGTTAGAATGATTGGACACAGTACCAGAGTATTCGATAGTAACGACGCCTGCAGTAGCGGTTAACGAAAAACCTAAAAAAGCTAACCCAAGAAGCAAATTTTTAATCATACCTTTTCCCTTTTTTGTTCGTTAAAAGCAACCAGACTGGTTGCGGCGAGCAATGTAACGAAATTTCCTGTGATAGCCTGATAACTTTTATATTTACCATCACCCATCTTGGGAATGCATAAATTCCCCCGGCAATTTCCCCATCACCAGCTATGCTGTGAACTATAAAAATCCTGCCCTGTCAGGATATAAAAACCACCGCTACATAAGGGAGACATCGCCGGTGCCCATGCTCACCGACTCAAAGAACAAGTTCCAGCGGGGACTGGTTTACCTGTTTGCGATTTTGGCCAGTCTCGGCATAGCGCCATTCGTGGTCATTCGTTATATGAATGGCCAGGTTGTGAATGCAATGGTGGACCTGGCCATCGTAACAGTTGCGTTGGGCAGCGCCGGTTATACATGGTGGCGCGGGCAGGCGACGCAACTTATCTCCAATATTACCGCCGCGCTCTATTCCGCCGGGGCTGTCGCCGTTGCCCATTTGAATGAACCCATTTTTGTGTTTTGGCTGTTTCCCGCGCTGCTCGCCAACTTTTTTTTACTTAAACCCAACGCCGGTTTGCTGGCCAATATCCTGGCCATTCTGGCGATCTTACCCATCGCCGCAAAACTGGAAACGTCCACACAGATGTTCGCCATGATTTCCTCACTGCTGATTTGCGGCAGCATGGCTTACTCATTTGCACTTCTGACCAGTCGCCAGCAAGCATCACTGCAAAGTTATGCAACACAGGACGCGCTGACTCACTTGGGGAATCGCCGGGCAATGAACGATGAAATGCAAATGAGCATTGATGACTTTGCCCGCAACCAGACACCGGCCACCTTGATTGTGCTCGATCTGGATTTTTTCAAAATGGTCAATGACAAATATGGCCATAGTGTGGGCGACGGCGTGTTGATTGACCTCGCCGGATTGCTAAACAAACGGGTACGCAAAACCGATCGCGTATTTCGTTTTGGTGGCGAAGAGTTCGTCGTGTTGGCCCGCAATACCGGGTTGGAAGATGCCGCAGTGATAGCTGAACAATTGCGCGTCCAGATCGAACTGGAGTTGCGCGACCCGGAAGGTACCTTGACCGCGTCCTTCGGGCTGGCGCAATTGGCGGCAGACGAGAAACTGGAAGACTGGTTCAATCGCGCTGACAAAGCGGTTTACCAGGCCAAACAACAAGGCCGTAACTGTGTAGTGGCCGCTGCCTCCCCTGCTGCGGTTTTGAATTGACGGCTGGCGTGAACCAACCGCCAGCTTTGCGATTCTTTATTCCCGCCACCAATGCCCCTGCGCTATGCTCGCACTTAACACCATTGTTTAAAGGATTCCCATGCAGTCACTGATATCCCGAATTATTGAACAGGTCGATCAAGTGTTATTAGGTAAAGACCAGCAAGTACGGCTGGCATTGGCGTGTTTATTTGCGGAAGGCCATTTACTGATAGAAGACCTGCCCGGGATGGGCAAAACCACACTTGCCCATTGCCTTGCCAAAGTATTGGGATTGAAATTCGAGCGGGTACAATTCACCAGCGATTTATTGCCCGCCGATATCCTGGGTGTGGCGATTTTTGAACGTGAGCAAGGTGTTTTTAAATTTCATCCCGGCCCGGTGTTTACCCAGGTATTGCTGGCCGATGAAATCAATCGCAGTTCCCCCAAAACCCAAAGTGCGTTGCTGGAAGCCATGGAAGAAGGCCAGGTCACCATTGAAGGTAAAAGCCGGCCGCTGCCCTCGCCTTTTTTTGTGATAGCCACACAAAACCCGCTGTCACAAAGCGGCACTTTCCCGCTACCTGAATCCCAGCTCGACCGCTTCCTGATGCGTATTTCATTGGGCTATCCAAGCCCGGCATCCGAGCGGATGTTGTTTGAAGGTGTCGATCCGCGCGCGCGTATCCGCCAATTGGAACCGCTGGTTACCCCTGAGCAACTGGCTGCCATTCAAACCGCAGTCCACCAGGTAAAGGCGAGTGAGTCGTTACTGGATTATGTGCAGCGGCTGGTAGCTTTTACCCGCAGCGATACCCAGTTTACCTACGGCCTTTCACCGCGTGGAGCGCTCGCCTTATTGCGTGGTGCCAAGGCCTGGGCGTTAATCCATAATCGTGAATACCTGGTGCCTGAAGATATACAAGCGGTATTACCCGCGGTAGTAGGTCACCGGGTACGCGGGCGCGGCCACAGCCAGGATACCGATCCCCTGGTTAAACATCTGCGCGATAGTGTGGATGTGTTGGGCTAACGCAGATGAGCAGGCCCTTGAGCAATTGGCGTATCGCCTGGGAAAACCGTTTTTACCGTTGGGTCGACCAACGCACCCCCAAGGCACACACAGTTAACCTGAATCGCAAAAACCTTTACACCTTTCCCAATCTGGCGGGATTGGTGTACCTGGTGATTATTGTGATTATCTGGATGCTGGGCACCAATTACCAAAACAACCTGATCCTGGCGCTGGCCTATCTGATGATCAGCGTTTTTGTGGTATCCATCCTCCATGCATTTACCAATATGGCAGGACTGACGGTGAAATTCGTAGGGGCAAAACCGGCGTTTGCCGGTGAGCCTGCCACTTTTATCCTGGAGCTGACGGCCACGCATAAATTCGGTTGTGATTACCTGGAATTGCGTTGGCCCGGTGGCGATACCCAATTAGTCACCCTCAACCCGAATGAACCCTTGCGCGTGAACCTGCTAGCCCACAGCAAGGAACGCGGCTATTTACAGCCGGGGCGTTTACTGGCGCAGAGCCATTTCCCGTTGGGGATTATCCGCTGCTGGACCTGGCTTAACCTGGATGCCCAGGCACTCATTTACCCTGCCCCTATCGCCAGCGAAGAACCCAAACACCAGGCGAGTGACGGGCATCAGGAAGGTGGTAGCAGCCAGCGCGGCGGCGATGATTTTTCCGGCCTGCGCGGCTACCAACCGGGCGATCCGATCAAACACATCGCCTGGAAACAATATGCCCAGGAAAAAGGGTTGTTCACCAAAGAATACGAAGCATTTTTTTCCGCTGAAAAATGGCTGGACTGGAACAGCCTCAGCTTACCGCAAGAGCCGCGCTTGTCCGGGCTCTGTTATTGGGCGTTGCAATATGAGCAGCGGCAGATTCCTTATGGCCTGAGTTTGCCCGGTATTACCCTCGAACCTGCGTTGGGTGAGGTACATCTGCAGGCAGTACTTAAGGCGCTGGCGGAATTTAATTTGCCGGGGGCAACGCACCAATGATCACACGACTTTGGCAACGCACGCCCAAGGCCACACCGCCCGCTCATGCGGAATACCTGGCACGCGATAAACTGGCCTGGCTACTGGTTATGCAGTCGGTGCTGATACTGCCCTTGCTGTTTAACCTTCCCGCCTGGTTGTGGTTGATCTGGGCCATTTCAGCCCTGTGGCGCACGCAGATGTTCCGCGGGCGCTGGGGGGCTCCGGGAAAGCTGGTTAAAGGATTTCTCACAGCAGTGTGTGTGGCGGGAATGTTAGCCAGTTATTCGAGCAGGACGGGCACTGAAACCATGATCGGTCTATTGGTCTGCGCCTTCTCGCTCAAGCTACTGGAAGTGAATGCGATACGGGATGCGCAATTCCTGATTTTCATCGGCTTTATTATTACCGCGTCACAATTGCTGTTTAGCCAGACCCCGCAAGCCGCCGTCTTTAGCCTTGTGAGCATGTTGTTGCTGGTTACCTGCTGGCGCTCGCTTTACCTGACCCGCTTGCAAGCGCCAACCCTGCGCCTGAAACGGGGTGGGGCCATTATCCTGCATGCATTACCGTTAATGCTGGTGTTGTTTGTGGTTGCCCCGCGCTTGGGGCCGCTATGGGCAATCCCCAACCAGCAGGCTGCCAAAACCGGCTTTACCGATACCATAGCACCCGGCGATTTGGGCAACCTGGCCCTGAATCAGGACCCGGCCTTCCGCGTTGCATTTAACGATCAGACACCGCCGCCGCCCAACCAGCTTTATTGGCGTGGATTGGTGCTGGATAGTTTCGATGGCCGCGCCTGGAAAATGCGTGACAGTTGGGGCCGCGCGCCGGATAAAGACTCCGGCAACAGGCAAGCCATCATCGATTACAGCATTATTGTCGAGCCCCATGGCCAACCCTGGCTATTCAGCCTGATGCAACCGCTATCGGTAACCAATGCCACAAACAGTATCCGCATCACCGCCGATTCACTGCTGATGAATTACATTCCCCTGTCACAACGCATGCGCTATGAAGTCAAATCGGCGTTGAAGGTGGAATGGCCGGAAGCACCGCAATTAGCCCCGATACATCGCGACATGTACACGCGCTTACCAGCGGGCAGCAACCCGCAAGCCCGCGCGCTAATAGAATCCTGGCGCGCGCAACAATTGAATGACCAGCAAATCATCGCCAACACCCTGGCGTTGTTCAATCGCGAATTCACCTACACCTTGCAACCGCCGGCGCTGGGCCCCCATTCGGTCGATGAGTTTTTGTTTCAAAGCAAGCGGGGATTCTGCGAACACTTCGCCAGCAGTTTCGGCTTTCTGTTACGTGCCGCCGGCATCCCGGTACGATTGGTCGTGGGTTACCAGGGCGGGCGCTGGAACCCGCTGGAAAACTATTTGCTAGTGCGGCAATCCGATGCCCATGCCTGGACCGAAGTCTGGATCGATGGTAAAGGCTGGCAAATGATTGACCCCACCGCCGCCGTGGCACCTAACCGTATCGAGCTGGGAATGAGTGAAGCGCTCGGGGAGTCTGACCGGGAATTGGTCGACAGCGCCTGGCAAAATTCGTCGCTGCTCTTGCAACTACAAGCTCGCTGGGATGCAGCCAATTATGTCTGGCAACGCTGGGTACTTAATTACGATACCGAAGCGCAGGAGGGATTATTGTCGCGCTTGCTCGGCGGAACCGAAAGCTGGCGCTTGACGCTCTGGCTGATCGGGTTTGGCCTGGCCGGTGCCGCGCTTTTTGCGTGGGTGCTAGTGCGTCGCCGGCCATCACTGGCCTTGCGCCGCGAATTAAAAGCCATCAAAAAACTGGAACAAAAACTCGCACCATTTGGTTATGTGCGTGGGCACGGTGAAACACTTGGGGATTTTATCCAGCGCATCCTCGCGAGTGCTCCACAACACCGCAACGCGCTACACAACATCCACCAGCTTTTTGTACAAATTGCTTATCAAAACCAGGCTGCACAGATAGAACAACTGGAACGCGCAATAAAACAATTCCCCAAATAACACTGGCGCAAACAGGGTGCCATGCCGGTTAAGCGTTGCCAATGAACCCATACCGGGGCCACCGGTCCAGTTAAACACCAGGCCACTGTTTTGCAAATCGAAACACCCACAACATTGATATCCGCATTTTTAATAATTGCCTCACCACAAATAAAAAAAGCCCGCCAATTGCGAGCTTTTTACAATCAACAGAACGAATTAAAACGAATTAAGCGGACAACTTTCTTCTGCTACAAACCAAACCAGCCAGGCCAATCATAAACATTACCAACGCACCGGATTCATCCACATGTGAACGCGCGGTGACGACCACATCATCCAGAAAATTGCCTACGGTAGAGTTGTCGTAGCTGGTAAAGGTGATAGTGCTGGTCGTTGCGGTTGCAACAAAACTGCCGGTGTATTGTTTCCAGCTACCCACCACATGATCATTCAGCAATGCCGCTAACGTACCCGCACTGAAATAAAATTGTTCGTTATTACTTTCACGCGCACTGTAAAAAAAGGAGACGTCGTAGGTTTGGCCGATGATTGTTGCAAAGCTTTGGTAAATGGAAAACACGGTGCCATCAAATGGATGGGCATTGAGTTCAGCGTGTTGGGTTCCCTCTGGTGCAACTACTCCGCCAAAGCTATCCCAGATTTCAATATTGTCCCCTTCCCAACCGTTAACACTGGATGACGGAAAATAAGCCCAGTTGCCTGCCGCAACATTGTTGTCCTCAAAACCCCCATTCACGATAAGATTGGCCTGCGCATTGAACGCCAACAATAAACCGGCCAAGCCGCCCAATACGCGTTTATAAACAGATGTAGAACCCATGGTGATACCGCCCGGAACTGATGTGTAGATTATTAGGCAGACCAAATGTTGGTCTGGATTGTCGCTTAAATCTGCAATTTATACACCAGCTCAAAAATTCACCGATGAAACAACGACATAGTGATAACCGCATCACACCCAACAGTGTTGCATGTAAATAAAACCGACAAAAATCAGCCATCAGCCAAGGATTTGTCGATCTGGTCCGTCTGATTGTCGTCACTAAATGAGAGGGATAAAGAATGGGGCCGATAGATGCCACCCATTGAGCACAACCGGTTAATCAACGCGGCCCAACGCGGCGACGCGGCGGCATTTGATCAATTGCTCACCGGGTATTACGACCAGATTTTCCGTTTCGCTTTTCGCTGGTGTGGCAATCGCGCCGATGCCGAGGACATCACCCAACTCGCCTGTATCAAACTGGCGCAAAGCCTGGGGCAATTCCGGTTTGAATCAGCATTCAGCAGTTGGTTGTATCGCCTGGTGATCAACTGTGCCAAAGACTGGCATCGCAGCCAGCAGCGCCACCAGCATGACGACCTGGAGCGCCTGGAAAATGAAACCCGGCACGACCAGCGCGCGGAAACCGGCATCTATTTGCAACAAATATTGCAATGGCTGGATTCGCTCGCGGAAGGCTTTAAAGAAACCGCCTTGTTGGTCCACGCTGAAGGGCTCACCCACGCCGAAGCCGCCACGGTTTTGAACATCAAGGAATCCACAGTGTCCTGGCGGCTCCACGAAATTCGCAAACAGCTCCAGTACCTGCAACAAGGTGATGGCAACTGGGAGGTATCGCTATGAACGACCATGATCTGGAACAACAGTTACAACAACCTGTACCGCCGCCCGATGCCAATACCAAAGCGCGCCATATCGCAGCGGCTATGGCTGCCTTTACCGCACAACAAACCAGCGCGACCGCTGACGAAAATTTGGCTATCGACGTGGAAAAAGATTCGCCACTCGCCACTGAATCCAATCCGGCCCCTGATAAACACATTATTTCGCCAAAAAAATCCAATGTGCTCCAAGGATTTTTGCAGCGCTTGCGTCCTACCCGTGACATCAATCATCACGGGAGTGATTCAATGAATAATTCAACGTTTGACAATAATCCAGGGGTTGGCAACCGCCCTGTCTGGCAAAAACCGGCGTTGATTTCCGGAATCGCCGCTTCCAGTTTGGCGGTGCTGGCGGGAATCACATTTATGCAACACCTGGCGATCAATCCGGTTAATGATGAATTGACCGCAGCACTTGCCAAACAAGCCGCCGCCGTTAATGAGCAACGCCAGAAATCAGAGCAAGCCAAAGACGATTTTGCGGAAAAGAAACTTGCGGCGAAGGCGGCTGAAGAAGCTGTAGCCGCTGACATTCGCACAGAGGCACCAGCGGAAATCAACGTTATTAGCGCTGAAGATACTGGCAGTTTGCCGGATAGAAATGTCGCCGATGCATTGCAGCGGATACCTGGAGTTGAACTGGAAGCCGCCGCCCCACCGCCAGCACCTTCTGCTAACTATACTGTGCCAATCGCACCTGCATTAGCCAAACCAACGGTGCGCCAGGCGGATGCAGCCGAGGAAGTCCAGGTTGCCGGTATCCGTCAAGTATTGGCAAACGCTCCTGCAATGAAGCGCGCAGTTGGTGTGGCAGATATGCCCTCGGCACCGCCACAAGAATATCGCGACCGTTTCGAAGACTTTAAAGAAAATGCAGTGACTTCCGTCAGTGAAACGCCGGTCTCAACATTTTCAATCGATGTGGACACTGCGTCTTACAGTTTTGTGCGGCGCCAATTAAATAATGGCCAATTGCCTGCTAAGGATGCGGTGCGCATTGAAGAGATGATCAATTATTTTGATTACGCTTATCCGGCGCCGCGCGATAAAAAAACACCCTTTGCTACCCACGTCAGTGTGATGGATTCACCCTGGAAAAAAGGTAATCAATTAGTGCACATTGGTATCCAGGGCTATCAATTACCGGCGAGCGACATTCCACAATCCAACCTGGTATTTTTGCTCGACGTTTCCGGCTCTATGGATGAACCCACCAAATTGCCACTGGTGAAACAATCGATGGGGTTGTTACTGGATACACTCAAACCCGATGATACTATCGCGATTGCAGTTTACGCCGGGGCAGCAGGTACCGTACTGGAGCCGACAAAAGTTAAAGAGAAAGCCAAAATTCTTGCAGCGTTAAATAATTTGCAAGCCGGTGGTAGTACTGCGGGTGCCGAAGGTATCGCCCTCGCGTATAAATTGGCGGAAGCGAATTTTAATTCCAAAGGTATCAATCGCATTATCCTCGCCACCGACGGTGATTTTAATGTCGGCCAAACCAGTGACGATGCACTGCAGGATTTAATTGAACGCAAGCGCGATAAAGGCATTTATCTATCAGTATTGGGTTTTGGCCAGGGCAATTATCAGGATGCGATGATGCAAACGCTGGCGCAAAACGGCAACGGCACGGCAGCCTATATTGATACCTTAAGCGAAGCGCAAAAAGTGTTGGTCAATGAAGCAACATCGACATTATTCCCCATCGCCAAAGATGTGAAAATCCAGGTGGAATTTAATCCGGCGACGGTAGCTGAGTATCGTTTGATCGGTTATGAAACCCGCGCGCTGAATCGCGAGGATTTTAACAACGACAAAGTCGATGCAGGTGAAATTGGTTCAGGCCACAAAGTCACGGCGATTTATGAAATCACCCCCGCTAATGCCGAAAATAAATTGCTGGAACCGAGCCGCTACCAATCACAAGCAGCTGCGAATGGTAAGTCGAATGAGCTGGCGTTCTTGCGTGTGCGTTATAAATTGCCGCACGAGAATCAATCGAAACTGATTGAAACGGCTATCACAAAAAACACAAAAGAAAACAACTCGACTTATCAACAGGAAGCAAACTTTTCCATTGCAGTTGCAGGTTTCGCACAGTTGTTACGCGGCAGTCACTACAGCGGTGATTTTAATTACGACAAGGTAATAGAGCTAGCACAAGCCAATAAAGGCAAAGATGAATTCGGCTACCGCACTGAATTTATCCAACTGGTGCGCAAAGCGAAAATTGCTAAAGAGTAAAAAATGATTACCTAACCAATCGCGCTGTTTCACTCGGGAGCAACGCGATTGGTTTTGGTAGCCCACAAATAATTGGACCGAAAAGCATATTTATATAATGCAAAATATTGGAAGGACATTAGAGGTCCAAAAACAACCGCAATAATAATAACCCCCACAAAAGAGTGTTCCTTGTTCCACGCCCCTGTAACACTCTGGCCAATCAGGAACATATCCCAAAGTGCCGCAACCGGAACTAAACAACGCCAGAACCATTCAGTAAACAACGCTTGCCTGTAGGCAAAACCAAACACACCGGCAATGACAAATATATAAATAACCATCTCGCCAATAACATCCCAAGTGAGAGCATCACTCCCCGAAAAAATGCCAATAAAGGTAGATATCTGTAGCAATACCAGCAACCAAAAAAATATTTTCCACCAGAGCATTTTCTTGGGTGAATGTTGAGTAGGTGCCAATGGCGCGGCAACCGGCGTAGCGTAGGGGTTTTCCATATTAATAAATACTGAAACTCTCACTCACTTTTCTGAGTGTGTCCTGGTTTTGTGGATAGAGGCTTTCAACAGTCCAGGCATATAGTGCGTAAAAATGCGTATCCGTTTCCAGCGTCGTTAATATGTAAACAATTTTTTCTCCCTGCACAGTAAGGGCTACCACTTGCTGGCGGGCAGGTTTTTTATTAATTACAACCGTTCTTGCTTGTTGTAGCTCGCTGAAATCGCTGGAGCCTGCTTGTAAATTTTCTACGATCAATGAGAGATAGGTTGCAGCATCTGTTGAATCATCAAAACTCTCTTTGGATTCGGTCATCACCAGGGCATAGTTGGCCTCGCTGGTATTCGCTACACCCAATATTGCATTCTCATTCAATTGGCGATTACCTTTCCAGCTCGCCGGTACCACCAGGGATACGGTTTTATCATCGCTGTAAATACGCAGGTCGGTTATCGGCTTTTTGGGTTGCGCAGTGGTTGTATCCGCTTTTGCACCTGCACCGCCACGGCACTCGGGACTGCGATGCTTATCCTGCATGGTGCCGCCCTTGCAATCCCACAGGATTCTGTTGCCGGACTTCTTAGGAGTCCAAACAATGGTTGGCGCCTTTCCGGCACTCAGCGCGTTATAGGTAACCACCAGTTTTGCGCCGGCAGACAGGCGAATGGAGCGCACATGCGGCGTGCTGATATTCTCGGGCAAACCCGCCATGATGTTTTCACTGGGGAAAAAATTCTTTTCCAAAATCACGTTTTCGACTGTCGCACGGGTTTCCTCAACCAGCGGCGCGGCCGCATTTACTTTCGCGCGAATGGTGTAATCCTGATACGCCGGTAAGGCAATAGCTGCGAGAATTCCGATGATCGATACAAACAATATCGCGCCCACTATCAGCGCAACAACCATGCCCGGACCTTTTTCGGGCACCTGTCCATATTTACGTTGCCAGCGCTCATCGGAGCTAAACCAAAATACAAACGCTTCAATAATAGAAATAATGCTGGGAATCAAACTCCCCCAAAACAATAAATAAAAAATTCCCCACCATTGCCCCAGATAAAAACGGTGTATACCAAACCCACCAATAAAAAATGCCAGGAAGCCAGCGGTAACTTTGCTTTTACTACGTAGATTAGGTTGCAACGTATTGCAGGAGGGGCACCGGGACATGCCCGCATAAAGCGCCGCGCCACATTTGAAACAAAAACGACTCGGTCCACTCACGTCTGCTTGTGGTGACTCATAGGGTGATGAATAGGAAATGACAGCATGATCTGGATGGGAAGCAGGTGCTGAAACCGGGGCCGCTGCGCTTTCAATAGGCGTTACGCTGAGCGTCGGACGCGGGGCGATGGGGCTTAATGCATCATTGGGAAATAATTGTTCGCCATGTTCGACCAATTCACACAGACCACCGGCTTTATCAATCGCAGCCTGGTATTTTCTTGCAGTGGCCAGATCGACATTCGCTTTCAACAAGCTGCGCGACTTGCGCAACATTTTCTCAATGACCGGGACATCTTTCTTGAAGAGGGTGGCAAGGTTGCGCACCAGGGTTGACCGTTCTACCCCTAACTGGGTTTCGCCTAATAAATAAATATCCCACTTCGCATCGGACATAGCGCGCATCCTTATTGTCGTTTTTCTACATGTGTACTCGCAGTACTGCCCACTCTAGCCAATGAACAGCACTGCGTGTTGGTTAATGCGCCATATTAACTTTTGTAAGGCAGGCTTCCAAGATAATCTTTCTTGCCCAGATCAACGCCGTTATGACGCAGGATTGCGTAGGCGGTGGTGGTGTGGAAATAGATGTTGGGGATCACATGTTGAATGGCAAATTCGTATCCGGTCAGGTATTTGCCCTCCCAACGCGGTTGGCTGATGTGGCGTTCGGCGGTGTCCGCAAAATCTTCCGGTTTAAAGCTGGCAAGATAATCCAGCACTGACTGGATACGCGCTTTTAATTCCGGCAAGGTGGTTTCGGTATCCGGATGGGAGGGGGCTGATTCAACCTTCCCCGTCAACCGCGCTACGCCCAGCTTGGCGGTATCGCATGCAATTTGTACCTGCCGGATGAAGTTGAATTGATCCGGTGCCAAACGCGAGTTGAGCAGCACTGTGACATCAAACTTTTTCGCTTCGGCATGGGCTGCCGCTTTACCCAGAAAATGACTGAGGTTGTTGAGTACCTTGCTGAACTGCACAACGGTTAAATCGTAAAACATAGCCTTATCCCCACAAATTAACGCAAATTTACATAAAGCGATTAATCGCCACCAAAACACCGGAAAACTGCCTGAAAATACACGGTCGAGGCAATTTGGGGCTGCCAGCGATGCTATTCAATGGCGCCAGATGAAAATCCTGCGGTTGCATGATTTTATTTTCTGCCTTTATAGTCCGCCCTCACCCCTTAAGAAAAGATGCCACCATGCCCCATAACATTACCTTGATTACCACTATCGCCGCCGGCCTTGGGCTGGCAATGATCCTCGGCTTCCTTGTCACGCGCCTGCGCATGCCCCCTCTGGTGGGTTATTTGATCGCAGGCATTATCGTAGGACCTTATACTCCCGGTTTCGTGGCTGACATGGAACTCACCGCACAGCTCGCTGAAATCGGCGTGATGCTGCTGATGTTCGGTGTGGGCCTGCATTTCTCCATTGATGACTTGCTGGCGGTAAAACGCATCGCCATTCCCGGTGCGATTGTGCAGATTGCAGTGGCAACAGCGCTGGGTGCCGGTGCCGGGCTCTGGTGGGGCTGGAGCGCCGGCGAGTCCATTGTCTTTGGCCTGGCGTTATCGGTAGCCAGTACCGTCGTGCTGCTCAAAGCGCTGGAAGCACGGGGGGTTATCGACAGTATCAATGGCAGGATCGCTGTCGGCTGGCTGGTGGTTGAAGACCTGGTAATGGTATTGGTGCTGGTACTGTTGCCGGCCTTTGCGGTATTGCTGGGTGGCCACAGTGCGGGGGCCGGCCATGAACCCATCAGCAGTAACGTTGGTGTAACCATTGCCTTTACCATCGGTAAGGTGATCGCCTTTATTGCTTTTATGTTAATCGTCGGCAAACGCTTGTTGCCCAAGTTTTTGTGGTGGGTTGCAGGTACCGGTTCACGCGAATTATTCAGCCTCTGCGTGATCGCTACCGCGGTGGGTGTGGCTTATGGCTCGGCTGCGCTGTTTGATGTGTCGTTCGCACTGGGTGCGTTCTTTGCGGGCATGATGCTGCGCGAATCTGAATTCAGCCATCGCGCGGCCGATGAGTCACTGCCATTGCGCGATGCGTTTGCGGTCCTGTTTTTTGTCTCGGTCGGCATGCTGTTTGATTTCCATATTCTCATTAACGAACCACTGAAAGTGCTTACTGTTGTAGCTATTATTATGTTCGGCAAAACAATTGTGGCTGTGGCGCTGGTGTTGATGTTCCGTTACCCGCTGAATACCGCCCTGACCGTAGGCGCGAGCCTTGCGCAGATCGGCGAGTTTTCATTTATCCTCGCCGGGCTGTGTATGAGCCTGGGATTAATGGATAGTACAGGCCAAAATCTGATTCTGGCCGGTGCCCTGGTGTCCATCGCCCTTAACTCGTTGATGTTTGCCGGCCTGGAGCCATTGCAGCGCTGGGCGAGAAATCATTCCGACTTCGCGCGCAAACTGGAAGCCAGTGCCGACCCGCTGGCAGTGCTGCCGATGAGCACCGCCGATACCTTCCTTGCAGGCCAGGTGGTGCTGGTTGGCTATGGCCGCGTAGGTAAACGGATTGCGAAAATACTGGATTCCAAAAATATTCCCTACGTAGTTGCCGATGCGAATCGCGAAATCGTTGAACAACTGCGCGCAAAAAATATTCCCGCTGTATGCGGTGATGCCGCCGATCCAAATGTGTTGATCCAGGCGCACATTGCGCAAGCAGGTATGTTGGTTGCAGCAACCGCCAATACTTTCCATGTGCGCAAGATGATTGATATCGCGCGCCAATTGAACCCGAAAATTGAAACAGTTATCCGCACCCACAATGAAGATGAAGCCGAACTCTGGGCGCAGGAAAATATCGGCAAGGTATTCCTCAGCGAACAACAACTGGCCAGCGGTATGGCAGAGCATGTTTTGTTGCGCATGGGAAAACTCGGCACACCGCAACCGGCTCATTGAAAATTAAATTGCCGGTTACCGAAATACAATGGGGCTGGATATTCAGCCCCATTGTATTTTTATTATTTACTATCAGGCACAACCCGCCGGGGCGGCCCCTGATAATCAATATCGTCACAGCGCAGCGGTAAAAATGTATCCGGTGGACGGCGATAAGTATCCAGGTAACACGCTGTCACGCCGCTCGCTACCATCGCAGCAAACATTTGGTACACCTCTTCCGGCGTGAAGCCCTGGTCCGACAAAAACGCTGACATATACCCATTGATATTCATGCCTTCATCAAATTCCAGTAGCAATACTTTTTCAATGGCATAAGCAAGTGTTAAATGTGACCCAATGGTAAACCCCAATTTTTTTGCGTAGCGTTCCATCGCTTCAAGGCGTTCATCACCCTTGGCAATCGGGCGAATGTAACCAACGATATAAGGTTTGCCTCGATTGGCCGCCGTAATCCGCCGCACAATTTCTTCAGCGCTGGCACCGGTTAAATGCTGGGCATGGGCATCCTGGATAAAGCGTAAACCATCAAGGAGTGTATAAGGGCCATAGGAGCGCGAGTCGGCAGCCAGTGAACCGATGGTAGTGGCCGCTACAACCGACGTGCGCGCAGTGCCCGCCAGCGCACCAATCTGATTACACCAGATGCGCGGGTCCGGCCAACTCAAGCAACCATAAATGGCCTCCACCCAATCCGCGAGTTCCTTACTCACCAATTTTCCGGTTGCATTCAGGATCAGGATTTGAAAATAGGATTTTTCCCCAACCAATTCTTCCAGCATGGAATAGCCGTGCGCAAACACACCTTTACCGGGAAACCAGCCACCGGTATTGCTCACGATTTTCCCGCGCTGTTGCTCAAGAAAATCGACAATCGTTACCCTGGTATGAGAAGAAACGGATGATGTTTTTTTATCGTTCGATAACATAATTATCATCACTCACAAAAGGCATTGCAGTAATTGGTTTGTTGGCGAGTTCCAGGCCATGGGCAACCAGACCGGGCGCACCGAGTAATTGGAACAAGCAGCCACCGGCGCGGGGGTGAAAACCCAAATCAGCGAACACGGCAGCAGCAACACCGGTACTTGACCACCCTATTCCATAGGGGTTCAGGGCTTCAGCCAGTTGCTGGCCGAAACGCAAACAATTACCCGCCCCCGGCAACGCCAGCAACTGTTCAGCAATCGAACGGGTTAGTAAATCCACTCCACCGTATTTTTGACCGAAACCGTAAATCCCGTGCCCGGCAAGGTTTTCCGGTGATGCCCCTGCATTGGTCCACGGCATTACTAATTCCGGTATTGATGACGCTTGGTGTTTACGCAAAAAACGCATGGCATTTTCCAGCTCACCTCCACCAAGATAATCACCACCGAGCACCGCACTCGCAATCGGCAAAATATGCAAGGGATTGGTTTTGCCAACGCCCACATTCATTGCTGCACGCGTAGCCGGATGCCGCGGCCCGGGATTAATCAAACCAATCATCAGTGCTTCAAAGAGTTGTGCTTCGTCAGGCGTGGGCAATTCACCGCGAAATAATAAATAAAAAACATCAGCGAATGAGCGCTTGCTCATCAACTCAAGCAAATCATATCCATAACAGGATGCCTCGCGCGCAATATAGGGGTTATCAATGCTCGGCGTTTCCTGCCATATACGCGTTGATGTCTTCGCCACAAAAGGTTCATTGCGGCTGCGCACCTGATCGTGTTTGGGTTCTTGCATGTGCGGTCGCTCGGAGATTACGTGAAGGAAATAATTAATCGAATTGATAACTTACTTGCAGCCAGACACTGCGCGACTCCAATGGATAATCATCGCTGATTTCACTGCTGCCCGGTTCGCGGGCATCAGCGTTTGCGATATTTTTAACCACTAGCGAGGCATCAAGTTGCGGCAAAATATTTTTACGCTTAACAGCAAAATCCATGAGTGCAAAATCGTCAACAGGCGGGCGCAAGTCACCTTCGCGGCGCTTGCGGTCGGCAATAAATACCAGTTGGCTATTGACTGCCCATTCATGGGCAAACTCCCAATTCATATTCATTTTTATTTGCTGTCCCGGTGCATCGGCAACGGGCTGGTCAGTCGCGACTACCCTGGCGTCCTGATAAGAATAGCTACCGGAAAAATGCAGGGATGATGCAGGTTTCCAATTAAATTCCAATTCAAAACCCTCACCGTCCTGATCGCGCACGTTTTGGGCATTTTTAATGTAGGCAACGCTTTCAGATACAAATTCAATCATGTCGCGCGCTTCATAATTGAAAACAGTCAATGAGGTTTGCAGGGCCGGTGTAATCAAATAATTAAATGACAACTCGAGAGTATTTATTTTTTCCGGGTCCAGGTTGGGGTTGCCCAATGCGACCGGATTATTCTTCGCCCGCAACTCCATAAATGAAGGTGCACGAAATGCGCTGCCATAGAGCAACTTGGTAGTCAGCGCTTCTGTATTTGCCCACACCAATGCAATACGTGGATTAGTGGTGCCACCAAAATCGGAATAATCGTCGTAACGAACACCGGTGGTCAGCTCCAATGACGAGGTAAGTTGCCATTCATCCTGCAGCGACAAGTAACCAATAGTGCGCGAACTATCGGGCAGAAAAACATAATCCGTGTTGCTAACATCAGTCACTGTTCCCGAGACAACAGGCACCATTTGCGTGATCACACCTGGACCAAAATTTTTATATTCACGCGCTTCCAGAGTTTGGTGTTTCGAGCCAATCGCCATCCTTATCCGATGAGATTCCCAGCCCGAGTAAATTGAAATCAAATCCACCTGGGTATCAACAGACTCTTGTCCGGGTTGTCCGATTAACCCATCGGGAAAAGCGATCAAACCCGCCGGCGCAACTGCATTCACGTTACCGTCTGCACCGATGGGAATGAGGCTACCCGCCGGTAGCAACGTAAAGCGTGTTTGCAAATCGTAATACAGGTAGCTGAAACGGATACTGTTGTTCCATTCGCCACCGGAGGTATTGAAATGATGCGTTGCATCCAGCAACACCAGATTACTTTCATCATTTCCATCAAAATCCAGCGCCTGGGCACCACCCGCACCAATGCCTGCATCGTTGGAAATCCAGCTCCACAAATTGATTTGGGTCCGCTCCCCGGTCAACGCCACATGGGTATCCAGAATCTGGTAACGGGTTGATAAGGCACCGGGAGCGTTCGATGCATGGGTACCGAGCCCCGAATCGAGCAGCGATTGCAAATCCGCCGTTACAACACGGTCTTTATCCCCGTTGCTTTCCTGGTAGGCCAGATTCAGGGATATTCCCCAATCCTGCCATTCCGTCGCTGTTTGCAACCACAGATCCCTGCCACCAAATGAACCCGCACCACCACCCAATCTGGTTGCATTAATGGACGAGGAATCTTTGGTAATAACGTTAATAACACCGGAATAGGCATCAGCACCGTAAACGGCAGAACCGGGGCCACGAATAATTTCAATCCGATCAATACTGGTGGTTGGAACGCGTAATAACGAAGGACGACCCCCTTGCAAACTGGATTGCACAGGAACACCGTTCATCATCAATAAAACCTGCGGATTAAATCCGGTATGGATACCGCGAATGGAATACACCGAATCCAGACGGCTCAAACTCGATAGTGAAACATGCAAGCCGGGAACAGTTTCCAATACTTCATTCAGGTTGCGTGCGCCCATCGCCTGGATTTCGCTGGCGGTAATGACTGTCGCGGCGGCGGGTGCGCGATCCAGGGGAGTCCTGTTACCGGTGGCAATAGAAATTTCCACCTGGCCCAATTCGGCAAGCGATAAATTATAAAAATCGTCTGTGGATGTATTTGGCTCGGTAGCAGCCCGGGCGGCAATAGCAATAACAGCGGGAACTAACGCCAGCGCAAATTTTGCTGTAGGTGACAAGCGCATAATGACAACCTGTTAAATAAGGGCTTGCGTCATTCCGCTGACTGAACCACTCAATACTTCTGACCCAAACTACGATAAGCCGTAATGATTTTATTTGCCGGGTACTCTTATTTACTTGAGAATTTCCAAGGATGCCTAAGTACTTTTTTTACTAAGCAGAACGGTAAGACTAGTTTAACTTTATATGAAAGCAAAGCACCTTAAACTAACTTTTGCGCGGTGCCAGGCGTTGCACTGCCAATTTCAGTGTTTCGCGTTTAACCGGTTTGGTTAAATACTCTTCAGCGGGCTGGCGATTAAAGCGTTTACGCTCTTCAATCATGGATACCACAATCACCGGGATATCACGCACATCCGGGTCGTCTTTAATCCGCTCAAATAAAATCCAGCCATGTTGGTCGGGCAATAATAAATCCAGGGTAATCACTTGCGGTTTTATTGCCTGGATTAACCGCCAGCCGGATTCCGCATCACTTGCGGTATGAACTTCGTAGCCTTCCGCGCGAATGGTGCGCGACATAATATCCAGGAACGCCGGATCATCATCAATCATCACCACATGCTCACCCGCGGCAACCGGATTGGATAAGGGCGCAGTGGGATAATTTTCTTCGGCATCCTTTTTAATCAGGGCAACCGGAGTAGGATTCATCGGCAAGGGCAACTCGATAATAAACTTGGCGCCCTTTCCCAGCTCGCTTTCAACACGGATACTACCCCCCATCAATTCACATAACTGGCGAGTAATGGAAAGCCCCAGGCCACTGCCCTGGAATTTGCGGGTTGTTCCGGAGTCAGCCTGTTTAAATGGATCAAAAATACCCACTTGCTGTTCGGCAGAAATTCCAATGCCACTATCGGATACGCTGATATAAATACGTTTGGGTTGGTGATAGGCCTTAATTCGTACTTGCCCGTTAGGGGCGAATTTAATTGCATTGCCCAATAAATTAATCAGGATATGCAATAGCTTTTCCGGATCGGCCTTCGGCAGGAATTCACCATCATCCACATCTACCAGCAGACGAATGGCGTTGCGCTCAAGCAGCGGTGCAACAGTGTTTGATGCCTCTTCAACCAGGCTGGAAAGTTTTACTTCCGTCAAATCCAGCTCCATGCGCCCGGATTCAATTTTGGCCAGGTCGAGCACACTGTTAATTAATTTCAACAAGCGCTCGCTATTCAAAATGACGCGCGTCAAATCCTTAACGTGATGCTCATCGTCAGCCAGCTTTAATTCTTCGATAACCACTTCGGTATAACCAATAATGGCTTGCAAAGGTGTACGCAGTTCGTGGCTCATCAGCGATAAAAATTCGCTCTTCGCCTGGCTTGCATCTTCCGCTTTACGTTTGGCAATCGCCAGGCGATCACGGGCCATTTGCAAATCCTGGCTGTGTGCTGCCAGCCGTTGGTTATCGCGGCGTTTGACGGTATAGGCGATCAATACTGTAACAATTAACAGCGCCCCCAAAATGACCGAGCCCCACAAATAACGCAGTGCCACTTGTTGTGAATCGACTAACTCATCCAGGTTAACAATCGCCGCTTTTTGTTTGAGGATAATATCTTCTTGCGATTTGATGGTGTTGTTGAGGTAGGTAAGGCGTTTTTCGCGCACATCAATTTCGTTAACAATGGTATTCAAATGTTGTTGCTGTTCATCCAGCTCTTTAGTGCGCCGGGTGACTTCCTGCAATAAGTTTTCGCGCTCAAGCTTGTTAGCCTCAATTTGCGTTTGCTGGTCTTGCAGTTGCAATTTTTGCTGGGCAATCAATGTATCACTCTTCTGGATATTTTGATTGAGCGAAGCCATCTGCTCTTCCAACTGTTCATTGGTGGCCTCTTGCTTTTGAATAGAAAGCGTTAGCTCGTTTAATGTCTTTTCACGGCCTTGCAATTGCTTTTGCAACGCAACCAATGACGCTTGCCCCTCGCGATACAATTTGGCAACGTCAATTTCAGTCCCGCCATTCAGAATTAATTCGGGCAATGGGGTCAAGCCGTGGTTAATGATGTTGGATTTATTCACCTCAAACTTCAGTCTGTCGTCGTTGGTGGGAATCAGGTTAATCATCACTAATTGTTTATTATTGTAAGCGTG
Organism: Gammaproteobacteria bacterium; assembly: GCA_021151835.1. Taxonomy (GTDB): domain Bacteria; phylum Pseudomonadota; class Gammaproteobacteria; order Pseudomonadales; family Cellvibrionaceae; genus Cellvibrio. The sequence goes on along the minus strand of JAGKWO010000006.1, from coordinate 62,004 downwards.
GGTAACCAGCAAAACCGGTTTGCCCTCAAGGGCATCATAAATATCATTAATTATTTTAGCGCTCGCTTGCTCCACATACACCAAGTGATATTTCCCTAAAGAATCCACCCGATTCACTTGCGTCACCGTAATAGGTAGGTTGCGCAGCTTGACCCGTTGTTTTAATACGTTCAATTCGTCCAGTAATGCCGGGTTGTAAGATCCATAAACACCGATATCAAAAGAAGTCATGGCCTCCTGGTTAGGCCATTCAATATTTTTGGCAAAGTTATACAGATACGAAACGGTTATTTTTTGTTTATCGAGCGCAATGGCCGGATTGGACGTCAGCGTGACAATTGTCACCAAAAACAACGCAAAAACCGCTAAATGAAAGCGTTCCAGCGCATTTCGCCAGAAAATAGAAAGCGTTGGTGACAGTGTGGGTAATGTCAACATTAGATTAAGTCTTATGATGGATGAGCGTATTACAGATTTCCTACCGGGCAATTTGCCGCGGCGCGAAAATTATCGCTTGGGCAAGCATAGCTTGTTAATGACTATTTGGGTATATGCACGACATTTTTTCACCCGCCGATTGTAAATTGATGTATTTGCAATACTCAAAAAAAAGCCCCGTATAAAACGGGGCTTGTGTAGTAAAGTGCGTTTAAATAATTACATGTAGGCTTTAGCAAAAGCGGCCTTGGATTCCTGGATATAAGCGCGAACTTTCACCGCATGGGACTCCCATAACGCGCGATCTTTTTCGTCAGAGAATGGATTCTGGTCTTTGGCAACCGAGCGATCAAATTTATCGTAGAACGTGATCACTGACGATGCAATCAGGTTAAACCGCTCTTTGAAAACCTGTGTCTCTTCCATGGTGCCCGTTGCTTTCATCATAAACTGCACAAATTCCGTGTTGGAACTGGAATGGTTCTGATAGCTTTCGGCTTGCAAGGTAAAATAATTATTAATTTCCTGCAGCGCCTCATTGCGGATAGGTTCATCCTTGCTCATCACGCGGTTGTAATTTTCCTGGCCGCGCCCCATACCGCCCGCAATCAATGATTCTTTCAAATGTTTATCCAGATCTTTACGGAATTTATCCACCTCACGCTGAATATCGATCAAATCTTTATCCAACGCGACCACAGTATTTAATTCTTTTTCTACCTCACCCAGAAAACCTTCCGCTTTGGAAAAGGTTTTCAGGCCATTTTCCTCGGCATATTTGCGTGCTTTGCGATCAACGCCGGCATTTTCATAGGACACGCGATCAAATGTTGTTGCCACTATGGTTTTGAAAGGCTCGGCAAATGCTTGATAGGCACCTTGTGTCATCACATTCAGGGTTGCGGTTGCGATATCGCCCAAGGGCTTCAACAGCGAATCCATACGTGATTTTTGTATCGGTGATGCCACCATGCGCACATCGTTAACAATTCCCTTGAACGTTTGATAACCAAGCGGGTTGGCCATCTTGCCACGCTCTGAGGTAGCGAGCACCAATGTCACACTGGAATAGATGCCATTGGCATATTCAAGATACTGGCGTTGCACATCAATCTGGGCTGCGTAATTTTTACCCAGGGTACGCAGCGCTTCAGCCTGCACCTGGTAGTTTTTATCATCGCGCAATTTACCCAGCACCTCGGCAATCACTTTTTCCTGGTTTTTTTGCAGTGCGGTATCCAGCAGGATTTTCTCCACGCTCAAATCGTCAATCCAGACCTGGCCATTGGTTACTTCAAAATCGAGGCGCAAATATTTTTTTCCCGGATCATCAATGGAGATACGCTTGGCATGATATTCCGTTGACGCATTACTGCCCGTTACCTGCCCCACTTGCACCCAACCGGTATCGGTATTCTGGCTGGTCGCGACCAGCACGGTAATCTTATATTGCGTGGCAGGGCTGGACGTTTTAAGCCACAGCTCCAGTGTGCCCTGCTCACTTAAATTAACGCGCGAGCGCACTGATGCTTCACCTTCATCAATTTGCAAGGCGCTCGAGCCATTGCGCACCTGTTCATTAACAACTTTCGCACCATACAATAACGCTAATTTTTTTATGTCGGTTTCAGAGTCAAAACCATTTTTAAAAATGACCGACTTTTGTTGTGCCATTGCACCCGTTGCTATTGCACTGGCAACTAAAAGTGCGATTAAACGGGATGTATATTTCAGCATACTTGCCTCTATCACTTGATAAAATAAATTCAACAATAGTTAGTAAGAATCAAACCAAAAGTTAGTAAGAATAAAACCAAACCTATTCGATAAAACCGGGAATACGCTGCTGCAGCACGCGGTCGACCCCTGCCTTGCGGTTGCCAATCAAACGTGGATAAGCCACTGGCATCTCAGGCAAACCGGTCAAGCCATGCAAGTAACCATTTGCTCCCCAACCGCCCTGTGCAATCGGATTAACAATTGGATCATCCATCGCTTTTTCTGCAGCAATCATTGTCCAGCCACGCGCAACCAGCTCATCAACCAGCGCTACCACGAAGTAAGCAGCCAGATCATTTTCCTGGATGACCAATACCTGGCGGGGAGAATAGCCGAGCATGTTAAATAAATATTCGTCCTGCCGTTGCAACGGTTGCACCATTAATTCCACATAGGCTTTTTCCAATGCCGACATATTGACCGGACGGTTCTTGCTAATTTTTTTCTGGTACAGCTGATCGATATAATTATCAATCCCGCGCGCATTATTAAAGCCGGTAAACGCTGGCCTATAATCGCGCTCAATCAAAAAATCCGTCAAGCCGCGCTGGATACCACTATCGCCAATTTCATGCAATGTCGAAAAATGGACATGCTTTTTATAGCCGGGATATTGTTCAAGGATACGGTTGGCTTTAAGGATCCCGATCTCGTAAGCATAGAGATCACTTTTGCTAACCAGGCTGTGGTTGTGGCCGGCATTGACGAGTAAATGGCCTTTATCACTATAAAGCGCAACGCGCCCGGAATTTTTATCGCCCATGTATTCCGTTTTAATTAAAAACATCGCCTGGGGTACACCGGCAGTCGCCAGATTGCGCACCAGCATTTGTGAACGCGCCATCGCATCCAGCGATGTCGAGTCCTGCAATGTATTTTCAAAAGCCAGCACCAATTCGCGCGCACTTGAATGATTGACACCAACACAACAGAACATACAAAAAAATACTGCTGGATAAATACGCTTCAACACAAGCACGTCTCACTCTGCAATTGATATGAATTAATGGTGCGATATCGCCGGTAGCTCATAAAGTTCCAGGGGCAAACCATCCGGATCCTTAAAAAACGTAAAGCGTTTTTGGGTGTATTCATCCACGCGTACGGGCTCCACTTCAATCTCGTGGCTGGTTAACCAATCGACGACGCTATTTAAATCGCGCACCACAAATGCCAGGTGGCGCAAACCACACGCCTCCGGCCGGGATGGCCGTGCCGGTGGTTTGGGAAATGAAAATAATTCCAGTTGGGTACCATTCGGCAAAGCCAGATCCAGTTTCCATGAATCACGTTCGTCCCGGTAATTTTCTGCCAGCACTTCCAATCCCAGAATATTCACATAAAAATATTTGGATTTTTCATAATCCGAACAAATCAGCGCAATATGGTGCACGGCATGGAGCTTGGGTTGAGTTTTGTTCATAGCAATAGCCCTGTGGTTAATGGCTAACCCGGTAAACCCGCCAATTCCGGCCTATGCTGCGACCGCAAGGCTGTACCCATCATGAATAGGCGCGCCAGCGAATACTAACCAAATCACGCAGTCACGTCTCATGGGATTGGCGGAAAGAGGCTTATATTAACCCGTCTTTGTGATTATTTACCCGATTACCCGGCCTGGTTCGGGCCAATCCGGGGGCGAAAATGACCGGCTCGGCAAAATAGCCGCACTGCTGGGAGGGAAAATCAATATTGATAGCAGAAATAAGGGGGAGTTTATTTTTTCTCCTGCTGTCGCCGTAATTGGCTCAAGCCGGTTTTAACCCACACCAGCAAGTCATCAGCAAACAGCGGCTTGGAAAAGAAATAGCCCTGTACCAGATCCACGCCCAACTCACAGAGGATCTTATAATCCTCCTCTGTTTCCACCCCTTCAGCGACAGTAGTGAGATTGAGGTTTTTGGCGAGGTCTACCGTACTGGCCAAGATGGTGCGCTGTTGCGGGCGAGTCGAAGCGCGATGTACGAGTGAGCGATCTATTTTCAATTCTGTTGCGGGCACGCGCGACAATTGTTGCGCATTCGCAAAGCCGGTACCGTAATCGTCAATGGCGATATGGAAACCTTTCAAACGCAAACGCGCCAGGGTGCGAATGGCACTGGCCAATTCACCCAGTAATGCATTTTCAGTGACTTCAAATGTGATTTCGGCGGGTGCTATGCCATATTGCCCGGCTAACTTGCACAACCAATCAACCATGTCGGAATCTGCGAGCGACAGCGGCGATAAATTAAAAGCAAGATGAAAGCGCAAACCATATTGTTGCCAGGTGCGTTTGTATTTAAATGCTTCTTCCAACAAATAATGCGTCAGCGCATCAATCATACCGTGGCGTTCGGCAAGCTCGATAAATAATGCCGGTGAGATCAAACCTTTGGTCGGATGGCGCCAACGCGCCAGCGCCTCTACACCGCGTAATAACAACCCTTGTACAGTCAGCTTGGGTTGAAACGCGAGCGTTAATTCATTGTTCGCCAACGCCTGGCTTAACTCCAGCGCAGTCACTTCAATATCAGCTGATTTTTTTGGCTCTGCGGTTACCCTTGTATCCTGGATAAAACGCAACAAGCTGCATTCAAGCGCATCAGGCAATAACGGTTTTTGAAATGTTCCCACCACATGTAAGCCATCGGCTTCGGCCATGGTGCCTACGCTGGCAATCAAAATGGGATCTTTGGCACTGAGAATAATTACACTGGTCTTTAATTTTTTTTGCGCGATGGAACGGATTAATTCGACACCGTCCATGATCGGCATTTCCAAATCAATTAATACCACATCAATTTCATTGGTGGCCAACACATCCAGCGCATCGGCTCCGTTGGCGGCATCGAAGAGAAAATTCACCCCAAGATCCTGGCATAACGCTTTGGCGTACTGGCGTTGCGTAAGGCTATCGTCAGTAACCAGCACACTTAATTCCGAAATCACTGAACTCATGCCTTGCCTCCCAGGACGGAAGGGATTTGCGCTAAAGGCATAATTTCTTTTGCTGCCCCCATATTAATCGCTTCCTTGGGCATTCCAAAGACCACACAGGATTGTTCATCCTGCGCAATAGTCCTGCAACCAACCTGGCGCATTTCCAATAAACCGCGCGCGCCATCATCGCCCATGCCAGTCATAATAATTCCCATTGCATTGCGCCCGGCCGAACGCGCAGCAGAACGGAATAACACATCAACTGACGGACAATGGCGATTAACGCTGGGACCGCGAAAAACCTTGGCAATATATTGGGCCCCCGAACGTTGTACTTCCAAATGATGCCCTCCCGGTGCGATCAATACGCGCCCGGGAATTAAACGGTCACCACTTTCCGCTTCTTTAACATCAACTTCGCACAGCCCATCAAGGCGTTTGGCAAAGGCGGCAGTAAATTTTTCCGGCATATGTTGTACCACAGCAATTCCCGGACAAGTGCGTGGAATTTTGCTGAGGATTTCTTCCAATGCCTGGGTACCGCCCGTCGATGTACCAATCACAATAATGGTGTCTGTAGTTGCCGTCATAGCCACCAGGTCTGCCGCTGGCGCAGCAACGGCAACCGGTTTTTTTTCCGCTGCCGACACCCGGCGCGATACATGCGCACCGGCGGCACCGCGCACGGTTTGCCACAATAAATGTTTGGCTTCCAGTAAAAAATCTTTCACGCCCAATTGCGGTTTGGTGATGATATCAATGGCACCGGCAGCCAGGGCTTGCAAGGTTAGCTCAGCGCCCTTTTCTGCCAGTGAAGAGCAAATAATTACCGGCGTTGGCCGTTCCTGCATTACCTGCCGCAAAAATGTCAGGCCATCCATACGTGGCATTTCAATGTCCAGCAACACGACATCCGGCCATTTTTTTTGCATTTGCTGTTGCGCGAATATAGGGTCAGAAGCAGTGGCGTAAACACTGATATCCGGTGCCTCATTGAGAACACCGCTCAGTACCTGACGCACTACCGCTGAATCATCCACTACGAGCACATTAATAGTCATAGCATCTCAACTTCTACATAGATTGGTGTGTGCTAACCGGGCCGCACGCAATTCACAAAGTATTGTCGATAAGTGCTGCTTTTCAACAACTTAACCGGCATTCATTTGATAATGTTTTAACTGGATTTCCCCGGTAGATATAATCAGTGTGAGGGAGCGCGAGATTTTTCCCCCAACATCCACCTGTGCCGGTTTTAATTTTTCCCGCATTAACCAGTTGCGCGCGAATTGGATATTGTCTGCACCAATTGAGGTGGTGGTGCTGTAGGCAAACATATCGCCACCACCAAACACACCCAATTCAAATTCGGCGGGGTCGGCAAATGACATCATCGCCAGCTTCATTTGCTCAAGCGCATTGGCAGCATAACGACAATCGCGCCCCGGTAATTTTTGCTCGGGCATTTTCGCTAAAAGATAATGGCAAAGCCCACCTAACCTGAGTTTGGGATGCCAGGCTGTCAGGGCAACGCAAGACCCCAGCACAGTATGCAAGCGTTCATATTCAGTACCGAAATACCACTCGCCCGGATGAATACTGTGTAGCGGTTTTATTTCAGGAACAGCAATCATTAATCAACGTCCAACCAACCGGTAAATAGCTGGCCTTACTGGAACAAAGCGGTTACTAATCCCATGCAAGCTTTCTGAATGGCCCACAAATAAAATTCCCCCGGGATTCAGCTTTTCAGCGATCCGCTCCAGGATTTTAGTTTTGTTTTCATTTTCAAAATAAATCAACACATTGCGCAAAAACACCAAATCAAACTTTCCCAGGTCAGGAAAATCTTCATGTAAATTGAGTGTGAAAAACTGTACTGCCTGGCGCAATTCGGCAATTACGCGCACATTGCCGGTTTGCGGTCCAACACCTTTACGGCAAAAGCGCCGCAAATATTCAGGTGGAATATTGCGCACGCGCATATCCGGGTATATACCCACTTTGGCTTGCTCCACTACCGTACGATTCACGTCGGAACACAGCAGTTCCCAATCGCAACTGCAGCGATCTTTTAATACCATTGCAATACTGTAGGGTTCTTCACCCGTCGATGAGGCGGCACTCCATACGCGAAAATTCTGGCCCGGGCGATAATGGGGCAATATTTCATCCTGCAAATAATCGAAATGTTTTTGCTCGCGGAAAAAATAAGTTTCGTTAGTGGTAATCAATTCCAATGCTGTACTTAACTCACCGCGGCCCTGCGGGCTTTGGATAAAACGATAATACTCACCAAAGCCTTTTAAATTACACGCCTGCAAACGCTTCCATAACCGATTACTCAATAAAGCTTTCTTTTGTGCAGGCAAAAAAATTCCCAGCTTTTGCTGGATAAGCTGCTGGAATAACTGGAACTCCTGGTCAGTTGGAATGGGGGTTGCGTTATCCGCAGACATATTCATCGCCACCCCGATTTGCAGTCACGTATGGAATTACTACACATAAAGTTTATCCCCTTCATTATCAGCAGCGCGCATCAGGTGTAACGCACAAAATCCTTGTCGAGATCGTCATCGCTCGGTGCTGATTTTGATATGGATTTTTTTGCACGCACTGGCGCAACTGTTGGGGTAGCGACCGGGCGAGAACTACGCGCGAAATTATTGCGCGAATCCTCAACAGACAATGTGAAATAGCTGACGGCATCTTGTAATCGCATTGCTTGTGAGCTTAATTCTTCGGAAGTTGAACTCAGCTCCTCTGCCGCCGCCGCATTTTGCTGCATGGTTTGGCTAACCTGGCCGATTGCCGCATTAATTTGGTTGACGCCTGCGGTTTGTTCTGACGATGCAGCAGAAATTTCCTGCACCAAATCTGCAGTTTTGCGAATACTGGGTACCATTTCCTGTAAAAGCTTGCCCGCATTATCCGCCTTGTTCACTGTTTCACCGGCGAGTGAGCCAATTTCCTGCGCGGCAACCTGGCTGCGCTCGGCAAGTTTGCGCACTTCGGATGCCACCACTGCAAATCCACGCCCGTGCTCACCGGCGCGCCCTGCTTCGATTGCCGCATTCAATGCCAGTAGGTTGGTTTGATAAGCAATGTCATCGATGACGCTGATTCGGTCAGCAATTTTTTGCATCGCTTCAACCGTGCTGGCAACCGCATTGCCACCTGTTGCCGCATCCGCCGCTGCCTTTTGGGCCATGCCATCGGTAATGCTGGCATTTTCGTTATTTTGCATAATCGATGCCGACATTTGTTCCATCGATGCCGATGTTTCTTCGACACTCGCCGCTTGTACCGACGCGCCTTTGGCGAGCGATTGTGCCGTTGCATTGACTTCTTCGGAGGCAGAGGCCAGCGCATCTGCCGAGCTTCGTACTTCACCCAGCACTTGTGACAAAGAAGTGGACATTTCCCTGATTGCAGCAAGCATGCTGGTGGTATCGCCCAATTTGGTATTCACTTGCTGGGTTAAATCACCACTGGCAATTTTTGCCACCACCGCAGCCGCATAATCCGGTTCGCCGCCGAGCTGGCGAAGTAAATTGCGCGCGATAAAAAAACCAAGCACGGCGATAGCAACAAGTGTTATGGAAGCAATAACAATCGAAATCAGCGCTGCTTTGGATTTAGTCGCCAGCGCCTGGTTTTTGGAGCTTTCGGCCAGCTCCATATTATACGCAGCATGATTTTCCAATGCGGTAGCCAAAGATCGGGCATCATCGCCAGATTTCTCCACTAACGCCAAGGCCACATCCGTTTGATTCTTTTTGGCGGCGGCTAGAATCCCCGGTAAATGCGCAGCAAAGCTATCAAAGAATTTTTGATCAGCGGCAAATAATTCCTTGTCTTTATCGGAGGCAACAAGTGCTTCATATTTTTTCAGCCCGCCACGGGAATCATTGAGCGCTTTGTTTAAATCCGCTTCCAGTTTTTCTATTTGCGCCGGGTCAGTATTGAGTACAAAGCGACTCAGGCGAATACGGAAACGATACACGTTACTCTGGATCTCGGATAAAAGACTCATGCTGGGAATAACATTCTCATTGCTGTAGTTCGTCTGTTCAAAAACAGTATTAATTTGTACCTGGGCCGCGCCAGCCAGAATAATTATTCCCAGTAACGCCGTAGCGACCAGCAATAACATTTTTTTTGCAACAGTCATGTTTAGCTCCATTCATATATTGGGTCACACATACCCGACGTCGAGGCCGGATAATGCTTATCAGTTAAAACGTACAAAGTTTTCATCCAGGTCATCGCCACCGGCTGCGCGTTGAGTGGCAATTTTTTTTGCGCCAGTGTTGGAACCGGGTGATTTGGCAGAGGGTTTGGGTGATGTTTTTTTGAATGCGCTATTAGCCGCTTCGGCATGCAACTTGAAATAGGTCATCGACTCCTGCAAACGAATTGCTTGTGCACTCATTTCTTCCGAGGTCGAGCTCAATTCTTCAGAAGCAGCCGCGTTTTGTTGCAAGGTTTGGCTCACTTGACCAATAGCGCTATTAATTTGCGCAACACCGGCATTTTGCTCGGAAGAAGCGGCCGCAATTTCCTGTACTAAATCTGCGGTCTTGCGAATCGCCGGGACCATGTCATTGAGCATGGTTCCCGCTGTTTCAGCCCGTTTTACGGTATCCAGAGCCAAGGTGCCAATTTCCTGCGCGGCAACCTGGCTGCGCTCGGCCAGTTTGCGCACTTCGGAAGCAACAACCGCAAATCCGCGGCCGTGTTCACCGGCGCGCCCGGCCTCAATAGCAGCATTCAACGCCAATAAATTGGTTTGATAAGCAATGTCATCAATCACGCTGATTCGCTCGGCAATTTTTTGCATTGCCTGCACGGTATTCATTACTGCTTCGCCCCCAGTCGCCGCGTCACTTGCCGCCTTCTGGGCCATACCGTCAGTAATTTTTGCATTCTCACTATTTTGCGAAATCGACGCGGACATTTCTTCCATCGATGCAGACGTTTCTTCCACACTGGCTGCTTGTATGGATGCACCTTTTGCCAGCGATTGCGCCGTTGCATTGACTTCTTCCGATGCCGAAGACAAGGCGTCTGCTGAACTGCGTACATCGCCAATAATCTCGGCCAGCTGCTTGCGCATATTGGCTACACTGGCCAGCAATGAACTTTGATCGCCCTGTTTGAGCTGGATATCGAAATTGAGATAACCATTGGCCACTTGCGAGACGACATCGGCGGTATAAGCCGGCTCACCCCCCAGGGTTTTAAACATATCGCGAAAAATAATCACCATAGTCCCGATAATAATCGTCGACGCAACAACACATATAATCATCAGAATATTTACAGTGTCGTTATAAACGGTTTCCGTTTTCTTATCCGATTCATCCAGATATTGTTCGAAACCGGTTTTGGTAGCAGTAGCGAGTGCTTCCATTTGCGATGCGGTTTCACGATCCATTCCGCTGACTAATTTATCAACCGCCTTGCCGGTATTTGCCTGGTCCTGCTCAAAACTTCCCAGGGCATTGCGATAATTTTTTCCCAGCGTTGCATGTTCTGCCTGAAGTTTTTCTATGGCTTCAGTAGAAATACCTTCTGCTTTCTGCAAGGCCAACGCTTTGGCAAGATGGTTTTGCACTGTTTTTTCCGCGAGGTTAAAGCCATCAACATATTTAACAAACTGTTCAGGATCGTTACCGCGGATGAGGATGTTTTTCCATTCCTGCACCTGGGTTTTGAAAGTGATAGCGGAACCTTGAATCTCGCCCAAAATATCCGAGCGACTCTGCACATGCACATTGGTTTCATCGACAATTGCATTGAACTGGCGAAGTTGTAAATACGCGGAACCACCCAGCACACACAATCCTGCAATAATCAGGGCACTGAGCAGCAGTATTTTGGATTTCAAGGTTGAATTGGCTAACACGGTAACTCCCTCACAACAATAAATTGGGTTATTGCAACTGGGCTTCTACCAAATGCGCCAGTTCGCGGATGGACAAGGCATTATTTGCATCCAGCAATACCACAAACTCATCCTCGCGCTTGGCAATACCTTGAATAAACTCGGCGCGAATATTGGCTCCAAAAGACGGTGCATCTTCAATATTTTCATCATCCATTTCGATCACTTCACTAACCGCATCCGCAAGCAAACCCAACACATGGTTCTGCTCGTTATTTTGCAACTCCACGACAATAATGCAGGTACGTTTTTGCACTTCGATAGATTTGCGCCCCAAACGCACCGCCAAATCAATAACCGGCACGACTTCACCGCGCAAATTAATGACACCGCGCAAAAAATTGGGCATCAGCGGCACTTCAGTGATACCACTGTATTCAATAATTTCACGCGTCTGCGATAGCTCCAGTCCATAATGCTCGTTGCCAATGCGGAACGTCAGGTATTGTTTAATCACTTCCGGGGAACCGGTTTTTTTTTGTTTACTTGCCTGATTCATTTATTCCTGCTCCTGGATGTTGGCTGAAAAGGCATTGTTACGGAGATGCTCGCGGTTAATTGCAAAGCTGATTAGTTGCTGGATATCCAGAATCAGCGCGACCGCACCTGTGCCTAAAAGACTTGAACCACCTATCCCCTTTAGCGCCTGGAAGATAGGCCCCATGGGTTTTACTACAGTTTGAATTTCACCGTGCAATTCATCGACAACAATTCCCGCGCGTTTTTCGCCAAATTGCACCACCACAATTTTTTCGCGACTGTGATTGCCCGGCTGCAATGAAAAAATTTCACGCAAGCGAATGTAGGGAACCTGGTCGCCGCGCAGGTTTACACAATTCTGGCCCTGTACATGGCTGAGTGAATTTAAATCCACACATTCAAGAATGGTATTTTGCGGCACAATAAAATCAATGTTGCCAGCAGTAACATGGAAACCATCAATAATCGCCAGCGTCAGTGGCAAACGAATACTGAGACTTGTGCCCACGCCCATTTCGCTTTCAATTTCAACGCCGCCTTGCAATTCTTCAATATTGCGTTTCACCACGTCCATGCCTACACCACGACCGGACAAGTTAGTAACCTGCTCGGCGGTCGATAAACCTGGATGGAAAATCAATTGAAATAATTCTTGCCGCGAAAGATGTACGCCCTCTTCAATCAAACCATTGTTAATCGCCTTTTTACGAATTTTTTCCACATCAAGGCCACCACCATCATCGTGGATGCCGATAACGATATTGCCCGCATCATGGCGCGCAGTAAGCTTGATAGTGCCGCTATCCGGTTTGTTACGCGCCTGGCGCACAGCGATAGATTCAATACCATGGTCCATCGCATTGCGCACAATATGCATCAGCGGATCATTTAACTTTTCCACCATGGATCTATCCAGCTCGGTTTCAGCGCCTTCAATTTCCAATTCAATTTCTTTGTTGAGCGACTTGGCGGTATCACGCACTACGCGTTTGAATTTCTGGAATGTATCGCCAATCGGGACCATGCGCAGGGTAAGTGCAGCATCGCGAATTGCTTCGGTGAAATTGCCCATGGACGTTACCGCTTCAATCAAGGTTGGGTTACCCATTTTTGAGGCAAGCAAATCCACGCGCTGGCGGTTGATAACCAGCTCGCCAATCAGGTTAATTAATTTATCCAGCCGCTCGGCATCGACCCGAATAAAGCGATTTTCCGGGCTGGATTTTTTCTCGCTGATTTTTTTCTGTTTATCCAGCGCAGCATTTACAATTTCCGGAGGCACTGCTTGCTCTTCAATTAAAATATCGCCAAGCATTCCTACCTTACCCAATGCTTTCGCCTGGTTTTTCTGTGTGGCTAAAGCAGCTTCAAGTTCCTGATAAGTAATTGCATGGCTTTTCACCAGGATTTCGCCAAGACGTTGCGCATTTTCCGGTAGTGACTGGATTAAATTGACAAAGGCATCAACATTGCTGCGTGGGGGAATAATTTTGATTGAAGATTCTTCGCGCACAAACATAAACGCATCTTCAATCTGCTGCTGGGTGGCATTACTATTCAGGGTGATTTCAAAACCGAGATACAATTGCTCAGGATCGAAATCGTTAAATTCCGGCAGGTGATCGGTGATAGTGGTGATGTGAGTGATATCACCCATAGTGCGTAAAAAACGCAAAATCGAAAATGGATCCATACCATTGCGCAATAAATCCGGGCCAAAGCGTACGGAAATATGCCAGGAATCGCGATCTGACGATACGCCAGCAGTGCCATCAAAAAAACCGGCGGTTGCGCTATTTTCCTGTGCGGCCACCGCAGGAACCACCGCCGCATCGAGCCAGGGTTTTAATGCATCGAGTAATGCCTGCCCCTGGGCAAGGCAGGTTTCATCATTCGCGCGCTCGTGCATGGCATTTTCCACCAGCACGGCAATATGATCGCGGCAAGGCAATAAAATGCTGAGCAAATCACCGCTTACGATGATTTTTTCATCGCGTGCACGATCAAGGACATTTTCAACAATGTGAGTAAAACTCACGATGTCATTTAAACCAAATAAACCCGCCGAACCTTTGATGGTATGGGCCGCGCGAAAAATTTCATTGATGGTTTCCATATCCTTTTCGCCTTCATCCAGACGCAACAAGGCGGCTTCCATTGAATTCAATAAGTCCTCCGCCTCGGCGAAGAATGTCTGCAAGGCACCGTCAAGATTCATAGGGTTTTCCTTTAGAGAGCGAATTGACTATTCACATCCAGCGCAACCAGCACACTCTCCACTGATTCATTGCTTTTAGTGATAAATACGGACTTATGGATTGCACTGAAGAATTTTTTTGCGAATAGCAGTAGCTGCACACCGGCAGTATCAATTTCACTGACTGCCTGTAAATCCAACGCAATTTTGTCAGCGAGCTTGTCGTAATCGGCAAACAATTCGTCTTTCAATTGGCTGACGTTATAAATGGTCAGCTCACCTTCAAAAATAAGGGTGGAGGTATCCTTGCTTTTTTTGCGTTCGATTTTCATGATGGCGCAGCCTTTAAATCAGCATGGAAACAGCTTGAAGCATTTGTTCAGGGCGAAATGGTTTTACAATCCAGGCTTTGGCGCCAGCCGCCTGGCCTTCGCGTTTTTTCTCTTCCGCGCCTTCAGTGGTGAGCATGATGACCGGGGTAAATTTATAATTCGCTTTTTGTTTCATTTCTTTCAAAAAGCTGATGCCATCCATATTGGGCATGTTTACGTCTGAAATAACCAAATTGATTTTTTGTCCGTCCAATTTGGTTAATGCATCTTTACCATCACTCGCTTCCACTACGGTATAACCGGCACCGCGCAATGCAATTCCTACTACCTGGCGCACACTCGCTGAATCATCAACAACCAAAATAACTTTAGACATTCACTACTCCTAGAAAAACGTAATTTCAGAATTGCTCGGCGTTTTGGAGTGATGTGACCCACGATGCACATCAACTTGTTCGAGCGTGGTATAAGTTTTTTGTATGGCGCGCAGCCACTCCTGGATATCAATCGGTGTCACCGATTCGCCATGGCGCAAACGTGTCTCCTGATCAGCAAGTGCACCCACAAGCTTTTCCATATCATCGGTGACATGACTTAGAATCTGGCTCACACGATCCTGGAATTGTAAATTCACCAATACTTCTTCCACGCTGGATTGCACGGCGGCACTTTCCTGTTCAAGCACATGGGCAGATTGCAAAATGCTTTCACTGGAATGCCGGAATTGTTCAAGCACCTGGGCAATAGAACCTTCGGATTTACTCAGGCGGTTGCTATCTTGTGCGGCGTATTCGGTGGTTCTATCCAACGTAGTTTGCAACGCAGAATTTACTTGCTCAATGCGCTTGCCAATTCGTGCACCGGTTTCACCCGAGCGCGTAGACAAGGTCCGCACCTCATCGGCTACCACAGCGAAACCACGACCATATTCGCCAGCGCGCGCGGCTTCGATTGCAGCGTTGAGCGCAAGCAAATTGGTTTGGGATGCAATGCCCGCAACTTCGGCGCTCATCCCGCTAAGTTCAACCGTAATTTTTGATAAGCCGGAAATTTCGGTAAGCAAATCATCGCGCTGTTCCATGGCTGCACGCAGGGTTTGAGTGATTTGCCCCAGTTCAGAATTGGCAAATTGGATAACGCCGCCTAATCCGGTGTCGCCTTTCATACTGCTTGCAGTAGTGGAAGAACTGGCAACTGCCGCTTGCAAACGTTGGTGGATTTCTGAAAACCGCCCCACTAATTCGGTGATGCTGGATTCCAATTGATGACGCGCCAATTCGGTTTGGCGTTGCCATGTCGGCAACAGATCTTTTAATAGCTGTTGATAATTTTCCAGCAGGGTTTTGTAGGTTTGCGCCAGTTGCTGGGCAATTTGTGCCTGGGCTAATTCAGACTGTAATATTTCCACACGCTTTATCGCCGCGGATGCTTGCAGCCAGGCAAAAATCGCAGCACCTACTACTACCAGGGCCAGTACCACTTTCCATGTAAAAGAAAGTGAACCACCAACAATGACCCCAAGCGCAACCAAACCAAGCACACCGATGGCAGCGCTAATGCCCGGCACAGATAGATTTCCGGCAGTTGTTGGGGATGAATAAGAAGCGGGCGAAGTGCCGCTGGAATAGCGATTATTCATTGGTTTATTCCGTCAATATCAAACGCAAAAACACAGGTTGGTTGTGTAGGAATCCCTGCGCAATTTGCTCTCAGGAGGGTCCTCTAGGTATAGACGGGGTTTATGGAGGTGTCAAAAGCCCTCCGTTGAGTGAAATTACTCAACGCCAACTCACTGTAAATACAGGAATTCAGGACGACAATTGATGGGGAAAACTTAAATAAAAAACGCAAATTGATAGCCAAATCAATTTGCGTTTTTTATAGGGACTAAAGGATTAATTATAAATAACGAGTCCAGAGTACTTTGGATTCTGCGGTGGTGCCTGCACCACCGCCACTGGTATCGGGAATTTCTTCTGGCTTGTAAGTACTGGGGAGCTTGGTCAAATCAACAGTCGTTGATGCGGTGAGAACATTTTTTACATCATTTTCATTTTTCAAGCCGGCCGCAGAAATGTACCCGTAAACCGTAGTTGAACCGTAAGTTTTTAATAAGTTTCCTGCGACCACAGTGCCGTGGATTACGTTTTTACTGTTGAGGTTTATCTCACCGCCGGTAAAGACTTTTGGTGTAACTGATGGATTTATACCACCGGCCAACAACCCGATATTACCGATTGACTGGGGAATAAATGCCTTGGTTTCACTACAAAAATTCTTTGGATAAAACTTGTCATATGCATCAAAGTGCGGACTGCGTTGATTTTTACAGATGCCATCATCAGTGCCATCCGTTTTGAGCAAATAGTTAGCGGCATAATTCACCGCATACACCGTGGTATCGCCACTGGTTGATATATTGTTGGTGGCGATAAAAGTGTTAAAGAACGGGCCACCATTCAAAACCAAATCCCCATTAAACCAGACAACGCCTGCTGCCATCGTAGAGGGGACACTGTTTGCGGTAATAGTGAACTTTTTGTTGGTAAAGTCAGCTGAAAAACAGGAGGGGTTATATTCGCTATTACCGTTATAACAAAGTGGCAATGCGATGGATGTATCACCGGTACATTGGCGTGCGCCGTACACAATTGTGACGGACTTACAGAGGTATTCGCGTGCACCGACCGCCAGCTTACCCAAGTAGTAAGTATCATCCGGAATTCCATTTACATTTTTGACGGTAACTTTAATCTGGTTACCAGCCTCAAGCTCAATCGCGTAATTAGCAGAGCTTTTTAACGCCCAGGCATCTACTTTAGGTTGCGTCAAAGTCACCTTGGACACCTTGTCCACAATGGGAGCGGTAATCGCACTGTTAATTGCCCCTTTGCAGTTGGCGTCTATGGTCCCTTTAGCCTTGATTGTGTGCTTGGGCGGAGTTCCCGGGTTTGATTTACAACTGGCATTTCCAACAGCGTTAACGGTCATCGGAGCGGTAACATCATCAGAGGTGAACACAAAGTTGCCGCCAACATTTATTAAACTGGCTTTTGGAATAGATGAACTGATAGTGACGTTTTGCAACGCATTAACCGTTACGTAGGAACCCGCTGTCAGGGTCGCGGATCTCCGGGTATTGATTACATCGATACGATCAGAACCGGCTTTCACAGGACCATTGGCGTTTGCTTTTTCAACAGCAACACCGCCACTCGTTTCGATTTCCCCACAGCAGGTGTCACCTTCATTTTTTGAGGTGTATGTCCCTTGGCTACCTTCATCGCCAGAAGGAATTCCCCAGGCTTCCAGAAGTTCTGCATTGCTGCTTCCCGTCAGCTTGATATTTCTACCGCGAACAGTTTTCGCACCAGTCGCTGACCCGAGCATAACGTTGCCTGTTACAGAGATATTTTTCAGGCCAGCACCGGAAACCCCGATGCTATCGGCGGTAAGGTCACCATCGACGTTAAAGTTAAGCCCTTGTTTATTGCCGGCATTGAGCGTCAATCCACCGCTCAAACTCAGGTCATTATAGAAATCCAGAACGCCATTTAACTCGTAGGCACCGTTACTTCCACCTGGGGTTACCGAGTAAACCACTTCAATCGTGGAGGTGGATTGGCCCGCAGTTGCCAAGGCTCCGACTTCCGCTTTGATCTTGTAATCTTTTGTTGTTCCGGCAGGGACTTCCACACTTCTGATAGTGGCAGTTTGGGTCAGACCATCCGCTCCGGTGATCGCAATGTTCCAGGTACTGCCAACTACCAATCCGGCCAACTGCGGCGCAGTCAATGTCCCCAGTGTTTGGCGCACCGCCTCTACAGCCGCCCAGGCACCGGCCTGTGCATTCACTTGCGCATGCGCTACCAACTGGCGCTCCTGGGTGTTACGCATACTGTGCAGCGTACCGACCGATACCGCAACAAGCCCTACACCGACCATTAGAATGACCATGATAGTAGCCACACCCGCCTGCTTGCGTTGGCTTGTGCGACGAACACCAATTCCTATTGCGGCTTTAAGCGATTTCATAGCGTCTGCTCGAGATGTTGTGGTTAAAGGTTGGGTAAACAAATATCGTAACGATAAGGTGCCGTTGGCCCTGCGGCAGTAGCATCAAGCCTCTTGGCTTCAGTAATTGCCACGTTATCCGCCGTGATAGTAACCATGGGATGAGCCGCCTTGGTGCCCATTCCATAGGGGAAACATGATTGTGAGGTTATCGGAGCAACATTTATTGCCGGCAACTCTGATAAGGCCGTTGTGGACTTATGAAACTCCGCAATGGTAGTGGTCTCCACCCCTGCATCAGTCCAGTTAAATGTGGTTAATACCGCTGTTGTATTACAGCCGGTTTTAAGCTTCAGCAATTGCAATTCTCGCCGCAGGCCATCGGCAGCGTTAACTATGCGGAACCCTCTGCACTGATTACCGTTAGCTACATAACGCCAATAAATGGAGTCAGCCGTTTGGGCTATGTGTGCGATGGCAGGATCTTTCACAATACCAAAGCCGGCACTTTGTAATTCCAATTGCAAGGTCAGCATTGATGACGCTATCTGCCCTTCCAGGGCCGCATCACTACGTGTTTGCACAGATGTCCTGATGGCATTTTCATAGAGATTTACGCCCGCAAGAATGCCGATCATCGCCAGCACCACCCCCACCATCAAACCGACCAGGGAGGTTCCTCGCTGCTTGCCAATATAAGGATTATGGAGTTGCAATGGTTTTCACCTCGGAACCGCCCACACGAACCAGTTTTTCATTGCTTCCCGCCTCAAGGACTACCGGACGCAAACTGTTAACTGTCTTCACAATAGGACCACCGGTAGTCTGCAGGTTGGTGACTTTGAACTCGGTATTACCGCACCCCTTCACTGACAGGGCTACTGGAGCAGTCTCACCCGGCACGGCCACACTGTGTGTACCAGTGCATAAATCTGCACCGGAAGATGATGAACGAGTCATCAACATGGTACGCATCTGGTTGATTGCTATGTTGTCGACGGTCTGTTGTTGCTGGGTCTTGGCCATACGGGCAGTTGCATGCATAACGCCGCCACCAACCACGCTCAATATGAGCAGACCGATAAGCGACTCGATCATCATGCCGCCAAGCTGCTTGAATCTGCTCTGTGAGTTGAGCAGGGAAGGCTTAGTGGAAGCTACGGTCTTCACTGTGGTCTCCAGACTTGAATTTGAACTTAAGGGTACTGCTGCAAGTGTTGCAAACAGCGGGTTGGGGGTTGGCAATCAAGCCGCGGTTGTTAAAGCAAGTGCATTGCCAGTCAACATCATCAACTTTTATCTTTACCTTATCGGAAAGCGTTGCGCTCCATACCGCCGCAAGGTCGCACGTAACTGAATCATTTGCATTTGCAGGCACAACCAGTTTTATTTTTGATCCGGAAAAACACAATCGGCTGGCAGCCTTGTCACTACTGTTAACTCCCGCTTTATTACGCATTGCAGCCGCTTTTGCACGACCTATAGCTTCCTCCAACGCGGCAGAGCCTTCATCGACCTTGGCATTATCAGTCCAGGCCGAAGTAAATGGAGACACAGCAGCGGCAATAATCCCAAGGATCAAAACCACAATCATCATCTCAACCAATGTCACACCCTGCTGTTTCATAGCCATTTTCCAGCAGTAATGTGTTTGCAATTAGCTGACGTGCGCACGTTGTCCTGTGTAAGGCTGATAGTGCAATTTTTTTGACGGCTATCATCCTTTCCCTTGGCAGTTATTTTGTAGGTACTGGCAGTGTTATCTTCAAATGTGAAATTAAAGTCTCTTGCATTGGAGTTTGGACTCCAGCCTTTCAGAACCTCTTTTATGCCATCGGTAGTGGTTTTCTTATCGTCAGGCAAAATGGGATAAGAAAGGGTGCGCTGGTATTGGCTTTCCATTTTCAAACTCAGAGACAACAGGTCGGCTTGCGCCGCACGCACATCACTTTTATAGATAAAGCTGGAGTAAGCGGGCCAGGCGATTGCAGCAATAATTGCAGTTATCGCGACCGCAATAAGAATCTCGATCAGCGTAAATGCACGCTGATTTAACAATGTTGCGTTTAACGAGGTAACCGATTTCATCGTAAAACAAACCTCTATCGATCTGTTGATTTTGGATATAAAAAATCAATCCCTATACTTTTTCGCTATTAAAAACGAAAGAGCTTACTAATCGCTGCTGAGATAAATCCAAAGCAGTACCATCCATAAGTGACCGTAAAGTCCAGGAACTTTGTGTAATGTTGCCTCTGAGAGTGAAGCTATTTGTGTGGTGTTGGTTATTGTTTTTTTTAATGACTGCGCTGTCAGCCGCGTGTTCAGAGAAACTTTAACGACAAAATCGTCTAAAGCCAAGTATTTTTGCGATAACCAGTTCAAATAATATACCGAATGGCTTTTTAAGAAGATCTGCCAACTCGGTACGGTTGAAATCGGCGACCTATAGAAAAATTGGAAATAAGGATTTTTTAGGGGCGGGTAAAAAAGAAACAGGGAGTAACAACTGCTGACGACCTGGACTTGGCCGCCAGCAGCGCCTGGATATCAACCTGTGTTGCGCATGCCTGCCGCAATACCCGCCATGGTCACTTTCAGGGCGCGCTCAAGGTCAGGGCTGATGGTTTCGCTGCTGCGATAACGCTTGAGCAACTCTGCTTGCAGATAATTCAGCGGATCAACATAAGGCTTACGCACTTCCAGCGACTGGCGCAACATCGGGTCATCGGCCAGCAGCGTGTCCTGTTTCTTCATCTTGTTAATCAGGCCTTCCAATGCTTTCAGGTCACCGCGCAACTCCTGCCCCAGGCCGCGGTATTCAACCGGAACCAATTGCTCCTCGTAGTAGGTACAGATGGGACCATCCGCTTTACCAATGACCATCTCAAGCAAATCAAGGAAACTGGAGAAGAACGGCCAGTTGCTGACCATGTCTTCCAGCAACGCCGGGTCATTTTCCAATGCATATTCGAACGATTGACGAGTACCCAGCCAGGCAGGCAGGTTCAAACGGACTTGCGTCCACGCAAATACCCAGGGAATGGCCCGCAAGCTTTCTACACCACCGGTCGATTTGCGTTTGGCCGGGCGGCTACCCAGTGCCAGCAAGCTTAATTCCTGTTCTGGCGTCAGGTTGCGGAAGTAAGGTACGAAGTCTTTATGGCCGCGTACCACACTGCGGTAAGCCTCAAGGCTGGCTTTACCCATACGCTCAATCAGGTCGCGCCATTCATCTTTGGGAGCAGCATTGGGCGACATGGTCGCGCGCAACGTTGCCACGACATAAGAGGATAAACTGCTAAACGCTACTCGCGGCAGACCAAATTTATAGCGGATCATCTCACCTTGCTCAGTCACACGGATGCGGCCTTTTACCGATCCGGGCGGCTGTGAAGCCATCGCTTTCTCAACCGGACCACCGCCACGGCCAACGGTACCGCCGCGACCATGGAACAACACCAGGGATACACCGAATTTATCAGCCAGTGCGACCAGTTTTTCCTGCGCTTTGTACTGCGCCCAGGTCGCCGCGAGTTTACCGGCATCTTTGGCCGAATCGGAATAACCGATCATGACCGTTTGCTGGTGGGCAGAATAGTGCTGGTACCACTCCAGATCCCACAAGCGCTCCATCACGACAGGAGCACGATCCAGGTCATCCAGGGTTTCAAACAACGGCACAATTGGCATATTCCAGGTCATGCCACATTCTTTTAACAGGAGCGCAACAGCGAGCACGTCAGATGGCTGCTGGGCCATGGAAATAATGTAGTGGGACAGGATCTCACGCGGCTCTTGCGCCACGATGCGGCAGGTCGCCAACACTTCTGCAGTCTCATCGCTCATCGGCCACACAGATGGCAACAATGGACGCTTGCTGGTTAATGATTCCAGCAGAAACGCCTGGCGCTCTTCTTCAGACCAGGCGCGGTAATCGCCAAGGCCAAGGTATTGGACCAATTCATCAATCGCCTGCACGTGGCGATCGCCGTCCTGGCGGATATCCAGCGGCACCAGGTTAATCCCGAAGCAGTGGATACGACGGATAGTGTCAACCAGCGGACCATTGGCGATATGCGGCAAACCCACGGCATTGAGCGAACGGAAACACAACATCAACGGCGACAATAAATCTTCGCGACTGGTAATCAGATCGGCAGGTACTTCCACGGCGCGGCCTTGCAAGCGCGCTTCAGCCCACTCAAGGGTGGATTGGATACGGCGGCGCAAATCGTACATCGCATCGCGATAGGGAGTAACGCTGTCCGGATAAAGCGCGCGCAGTTCTTCACTCGCTTCGCTCATACTCAGGTCACCGCCCAGGCTGTAGATGTCGCGCGAATACAATTCAGCCGCCATCCAGCGGCCTAACAACAACACTTCACGGGTAATTTTGTGGGTCACATTGGGGTTGCCATCGCGGTCACCGCCCATCCACGAATAGAACTTGATGGGGCGGATATCCACTGGCAACGACTCGCCCAAATGGCGGGAACACATGCGATCAAGGTGGCGAATAAAGTCGGGAACCGCTTGCCACAAGCTGTTTTCGATTACGGCAAAACCCCATTTGGCTTCATCAACCGCCGTCGGGCGAGTGGTCCGGATTTCATCGGTAGACCAGATCTCTTCCACCAGTCGATGCAAACGGCCACGCAACTTGTCCTGTTCGAAGGTAAGCAAACTGCCGTTCTGGCGATCAGCCAGGGTATCTACGATCTGGTCGTATTTGCGAATCAGGGTGCGACGGGTTACTTCTGTTGGATGTGCGGTCAGAACCAGCTCAATCCGCAACTTATTGATAATTTCAGTGAGCGCGCCTTTGCCGTGGGCCCGTGAAAATTCCTGGATCATCGTTTGCAAGCTGTCTTCACGCTCGGCTTCAGCGCTGGAGAAATATTCCTGATCCGCAATATTGGCCAGGTTCAGGAATTGGTTAAACGCGCGGACAATCGGGAGGATATCCTGATCGTTCAAGCTGCTCAGCATGCTCACCAGGGGAGCAGAATCGCCATGTTCAGCTTTGGTAATTGCCTTACCCAGTTTGCGAATACCTTCAACCTTGGAAAACAGCTCTTCACCTTCATGGGCGTGGATGGTTTCACCCAGAAGTTCTCCCAGCAGGCGGACATTTTCGCGCAGGGTCTCAGGCAGCTTTAACATTAGGCTTCTCCAACAAATCGAGGGATTAAAAAACGCACAGACGAATCACCAAAAGCGGGCGGCATTCTACGCCATCACTCTGGCCAAAGGGTAAAAAATGATGATTGGATCACTATCCGTCGGCCCGATCCTTAGGATTATTCGGGCTTCCGGGCGGCCGCGCAGATTACAAAGGTGCACGAATCTATGCAAGCGCACTGAAGCAATGCAACCCGGTGTAATCGATAAAAATCGTAAATTTAATGCCGTTTCACTTGCGGGAAAGGCAAATTTACCCGCCGGCGCCGGATTTCCGCCAATATGTCGTGATATCGAATAGACCGTTGTCGGGTTATAAAGAGCTGTTAACAAAGGCGGAGCAAATACTGTGCCCGCCTTTTTCTTTATGAAAGGAGCTCTTTATGAGAGGAATGCGTTAAACGACGATAAAACGACTATCCACAGAACCTGTGGATAACTCTGTGGATGTCATTTTGGTAACCATCCAGCACCTAGCCACGGCTTGGTCCACGCGCGATTGTTCAATTCATGGGCGTCTAAACCACACTAGCGCTGACGGGTATTTACATCATCCGGTATTTGCTCGGCCGGGTTTTGCCGGGGCTTTTGGTCCTGGCCTTCAACATACTCTATCTCCTGGACCTGGTTTCCGCGTTGCGTTGCTTTGAGCGGATGATCGGGATTATTAATAAACAGTTCATCGGTTTGATCACCGCCAGTTTGACGATCCTCGAGATGTTGCTCATGGCGGGTCGGTAAATTTGCTGGAATATCGGTTGAATGTGTTGATGATGACATGGCGCACCTCCGTACAAGTCTCCAATCTGTGATGTTTCCCTACACCGGAAGTTCGCGCCTGCATGCCTCGCCGATATCTGAACACCCTACTGTCCACATTCCTATCCAGTCATTTGTGAACTTTTTCTCCTCCTGTGACGCATAAAACTTCATTCAGGTGAGTGCGTTTTTTTTCATCCGAAAGTCGAACGCAAAACCGGGGTAAAAGCGAAAAGTCAGACTGGTGTTTTATTTGAAGCACCGTAGACTCATGGTCCGAATGAAAATTTCAATTGCATGACATGAATGGAGTTTTTATTCGTTTTAACGCAGTTATTTGCGAGTGACAATGTTGTCAATCGCCAAATCCATTAACACATCATTTTGAAAATGTGGAGAGTGAAAGTGGCCATAACTAATAATCAACCCGTTTCGCGTGTTAAATCATTTAAAGCAATTGGTTTGTCTGCATTATTTGGTGCTGCAGCGTTATTAAGCACAGTAGAAGTAAGTGCACACGGCTATGTTTCCAGCCCTAAAAGCCGCGCATTCCTGTGTACCTCAGCCCAGGGCGGTGGTAGTTCACCTGCATGTGTTGCCGCAGCTGCTGCCGGCAATTCAAGTCAATATGAACCGCAATCAATCGGTATTGGCGGTGCTAATGACAATCACCAAAACCTGATTCCGGATGGTAAATTGTGCGGCGCCAATATTGGCAGCATGAATGGATTAAACCTCGCACGAAATGATTGGGGTGCAACAACCGTTAGCGCGGGTCCACGTGCATTTATCTGGACCAACACTGCTGCGCACAAAACCAAATACTTCCGTTACTACATCACCAAGCAAGGATTTAATCCAGGCGCAGCACC
Organism: Gammaproteobacteria bacterium; assembly: GCA_021151835.1. Lineage (GTDB taxonomy): Bacteria > Pseudomonadota > Gammaproteobacteria > Pseudomonadales > Cellvibrionaceae > Cellvibrio. Next base: position 37,077 of record JAGKWO010000006.1, on the reverse strand, counting down.
ATTGAAGTGGTCTGACCTTGAGCAAATCCATCAATCTGCACCTGCAGATCGCGAACAAACATCTACTCACATTGTGAATCTGCCACAGCGTACCGGTCGTCACATTGTTTACAGTATTTGGCAGCGCGATCCAGTGGCTGATGCACCGGAAGCTTTCTATCAATGTATTGATGTGGTTTACGGCACACCAACCAGCAGTTCATCAGCGCCATCCTCGGTGTCAGTGGTATCCAGCTCGTCTTCCGTTGTTACCACCTCTTCAAGTATTTCCAACAATACTTGTGCCGGTTTACCAACCTGGAATGCCAACACTGCCTACACCAATCCACAGCAAGTGCAACACAACAACCGTCGCTACTCTGCTAACTATTGGACACAAGGCAATGATCCAGCACTCACTTCCGGCCAATATAACTACTGGCTGGATTTAGGCGCATGTAGCGAAGGCGGTTCGAGTGTTTCTTCCAGCGTTGTTGCAAGCTCATCAATTGTAGCGACCAGCAGTTCACGTTCGTCATCATCAGTTTCCACTGGTAATTGCACATCACCTGCGTATGTTAACGGCGCAAGTTATGCAAATAATGCCTTGGTACAAAATGGCGGCAGTGAATATCGTTGCACCGTGAGTGGCTGGTGTTCACAAGGCGGCGCTTATGCTCCTGGCACTGGCTGGGCATGGACCAATGCCTGGGCACTGGTACGTAGCTGCCAATAAAAATCAATATTAAAAAGGATTTTACATAAATAAAAACGGCAACTTATGTTGCCGTTTTTTTTCTTCCCAATACCAATGAATGATGTAACCAACCCTGCCTGTTGCGCGCAAAAAAAACTCACCGCCAAAAACCGGATTGAACTTTAATTAGTCCCCGCAACCCAATTTGTAACAATGCCTTAATTAACCACACCGACAAACGAGAGGATTAACCTATGGCTGGTGGTTGGACACGCGACGGCGCCGTTCAGGATCAAATCGACGCCAGCATTGAAGATGCGGTGCAGCAAGCACGCAGTCGTATTCCTGAAGGCGAGAGCCTTCGCTATTGCGAAGAATGTGAAGCCCCTATTCCGGAAGCCCGCCGCAAAGCGATTCCCGGTGTGCGTTTATGTGTGAAATGCCAGAAAGAGCATGACAAGGAAGAAACAATTTACTCCCCGATCAATCGCCGTGGCAGCAAAGATAGCCAGTTACGGTAATATTTTCACTCCTCGCCAATACGCAGTTGGCCGCTTATTGCCATCATAATTTTTTTAAAAATTCCATTAAGAAAATTGATGTAAAAGTTTGTACTTTTGTGACTTCCATCGGCGCAAAAATATGTGCAAAAAAAATTACAAAAAATAACGACATTGCATAGCAATTCAGCCGACAAAATTTTTAACCAATCTGTTTTTAATCTTCTTTTTGTCACACAGCTATCCGATTATCGCCCGACTCGCTCACCGGTAGACCTTACTGGCGCGAGCAACTATTTAATTCGATTCTTAATCAATACCTGACCAATGGAGAGCGGTATGATGTACCCCATTCGCACATTATTTTCAAAACAACGGCTATTAAAATATTTATCAGGCTTGACGCTCATCAGTAGTATGGCACCTGTGGTAGTAGCGCAAACCCAAACCGACATATTGGGTTTTGAGTCAACCCAGTATTGGTCAGCCAATTCAGGAACTATTGCAAATACCAATGTACATTCACAGGGTAACAGCGCTATCGCTATCAGCAATTTTTCCTATACACAATTAAGTTCTGCACCATTATCCACACAGTCAAATGTGTCGCAGGAATTTGAAATTGATGTGCAACTTCCCACCGTATTTTCCTGGGGACAAGTTCAACTGTCTGTTTCCAGCCCAACACTCGGGCTTTATAGCGCGTGGGTTGGTTCTGCTAACCTGTCCAATTTATCTGCCAATACTTTTCATAAACTTACTATTCCCATCCCCGCCAATATTGAAACAGCGCTGAAACAAAATTATTCCGATCTGGTAATAAAACTGGTGTTGAGCGTACCTACGACAAATAACGCAGTGATTGTTGATAATTTGCGTTTTTCCGGCCAACCGGTAAGCGGATGCCACAGCAATATTAATTTGATCGTTAGCGTTGAAGGAGCATTTAATAACGGCACGCTAAATAATCTGGTGTGTACATTCCACACCGTGTATCCGCAATTATTTGCACGCTTTAATCAAAACGCACCGCAAACTGTATATCTGGATATACGCGATATAGATCCACCCGCTTACGCTGGCGGAGATCGCATCACCGTAAAAAGACAGTGGATGCTCGATTACCCGCACGATACCGATATTATGGTTCACGAAGGAATGCACATTATCCAGGCGTATTCGTTTGGTAATGTTCCCGGCTGGTTAACCGAAGGGATCGCTGATTTTGTGCGAAACGAATACGGCTTGAGCAACATTGGCTGGTCATTGCAGCAATATCGTTACGGCCAACATTATTCCAATGGTTACGGTGTCGCAGCGAGTTTCCTGCAATGGATAGATGCAAACTACGCCGGTGGGGGAAGTTCGCGCGTTGATCAATTGGATCAACTACTTCGCAGTGGACAATACACCAACAACATCTGGGTGCAATGGACCGGTTATGACGTGGACCACTTGTGGTATTTCTATTCTGTTGAAAAAGGGGCGCTTTACAACGAGCAACCGGCACCATTGCCTGCCACGCAAGGCATTGTTGTTTATGAGCACGCAAATTTTGGTGGACTGGCGCTCAAACTGGATGTTGGTGAATATCGCCCCTCCGATTTAACGGTGCGCGGCGCACCCGGCTCCTGGTTTGATCCAAACAGCGCAAATTCGGGCGTGTCTTCGGTAACGGTTCCGCCCGGTTATCGCGTAACGCTTTATACCAGCAGCGATCTATCCGGTGCCGGAGTGCAATACACATCAGACATTGCTTACGTAGGCGCACTGAATGACAATGTGCATTCAATAAAGGTTGAACTCATTCCTTAATTTTTTATCGCGCAGTTATGAGCGGATGCTCATAACTGCTTTTGCACATACCGTTTTAATTAATTTTCCAGTGCAGAAAATTCAAATTTTTAATTATTGGTATTACTCCTGATTGTGCCCTGCGACCTTTTGTCACATCCATGCGTAGCCATGGCTGTAGTAGGCTTCCCTGCCCTTTGACAATCACAATAATTCAACCCGCAGGACATTCCCGTGTATTTATTCAAGCGAAAATACCTGGCAATTTTTGCCGGCTTAAGTCTTCCAATGACATCCGTTGCAAATACCAATACCACTTTATTGGCCGCAAATGACCGCCTCGAAACAGTATTGGTGCTGGGCGAAAAAATAAAAAAAGAGCTGGAGGCGGAACAGGCACTTACTCCCGGTGGTGTGACAATAATTGAAAATACCGATTTGTATGAGCGCAACGTTGCTAACCTCGGCGATATGTTGCGCTACGTCCCCGGTGTATGGACCGCCAGCGGCGCCACCGGCGACTCCACTTTTTTTTCCAGTCGCGGCTCCAATCTTGATGCAACCAATTACGACGGTAATGGTATTAAATTATTGCAGGATGGATTGCCTGTAACCGCAGCAGATGGTAATAACCATAATCGCATTATGGACCCACTCGCCGCGCGTTACGCGACCATCGCCCATGGCGCGAACGCACTCACTTACGGTGCGAGCACACTCGGCGGCGCAATTGATTTTACGACGCCAACTGCACGCGATACCGGATCGGAAATTTTCCTTAACAGCGGTAGTCATGGCCAATTACAAGGTCGTGTTACTGGCGGAGCAGTATCGGAAGCATTCGATGGCTTGATTACCATAGAAGCAAAAGATTGGGATGGATTTCGCGCGCACCACCAACAGGACCGCAAGGGTATTTACGCTAACGCCGGCTGGCAATTTAATGATGATGTAAAAACCCGCCTCTACCTCACTTACATCGACAATAACCAGCAATTACCGGGCGCATTAACCGCTACGCAATTTGCGGAAGATCCCTACCAGGCGCAACCCGCCGCAGTGGCCGGGAATTACCAGTACAACGTTGAAACCTGGCGTGTCGCCAATAAAACCCGGTGGGATATCAATCAGGATAGTAGTTTATCCATTGGTTTTTCATACGAGGACCAAACGCTTTATCACCCGATTGTAGCCAGCCCTTTTTTCAGTTTGCTAATCAACACCGAACAAAAAAATGCGGGAACGTCATTGCGCTACAATGTGCGTGTGGATGAACATGATTTATTGGTTGGCCTTAACTACGGTGAAACAACGGTTGACGGCGGGAATTACAGCCACGATGCCGGTATTCGTAAAAATATAATGACCCGGGTTGATAACGAGGCAGACAGCCTGGAATTATTTTTGGTTGATCGCTGGCAAATCGCTCCGCGCTGGAAACTGGTATACGGTGTGCAGGCGGTTGATGCCAACCGTGAAGTAAGAAATACCAATGTACAAAATGGTAGCCTTTATAACCCGCATGCCGGTTATGACAGCATCAACCCACGCGCCGGTGTGATCTATCAACAGGAAAATGGTAGTGAGCTTTTTGCAAATATCAGTCGCCTTTATGAAGCACCAACCAACTACGAACTGGAAGATGATTCCAGCCCGGACAACAAAGCCCTTGAAGCAATGCACGGCAATGTCATCGAAGTCGGTTCACGCGGCAAAAAAGTACTTGGCACCAGCAATTATTGGCGCTGGGAATTTTCTGTTTATTACGCGCGGTTGCAAGATGAAATCCTTTCAGTCGATGACCCCAATGCGCCGGGAACCAGTCTTTCCACCAACATGGACAACACCATTCATGCGGGTATTGAATCACTCATCAGTGCAAGTTTTTCGCTGGACGCCAACAGTCGTCACCGAATCGAGCCATTAGTGAGCGTAACCATCAACCGGTTTTCGTTTAACGATGATCCCTACTACGGCAACAACGATTTACCAGCCGCGCCGGGTTATGCAATCAAAGGGGAAATTCTTTACCGCAATAATCAGGGATTTTTTGCCGGACCCACGTTCGATATCATTGATGAACGTTACGCTGATTTCAACAATACCTACACCGTTGATTCCTACACCTTGCTGGGCCTGCGCACCGGTTTTACTCATGAGGATTGGGAAGTGTACGGGGAAATCCGTAATCTCAGTGATAAAAAATATGTTTCACTGTTCAGTGTGCGCGACACAGCCGCTGCCAATGCAGCCATTTTGCAAGCAGGTGAACCTCGTTCGGTTTACGTGGGAGTGAAATTCACGTTCTAACACGTGGGTTTAATCCAGGAATCACAAATGCAACAGGGAGGTTGCCTTGCGAGTGTTTAGCCAACACGATAATTATTCAGCGGCCAGCTAAACAATCACCACTCTTTCTTTTCAGATAATTTTTTACCTGCAGAATTAAACGCAGGATTGTAGCAATACCTACCGCTTGGATTTATGTATTCATTACTTTCATCCAAAACCACCTTTTTTTAACAGACAAAGTGATACACGAATTTCTGCTAAAAACAATTTCCAATCAAAACAATATCTGAACCTGTAGCCTGTACAGCTCTCTAAAATTTCAGAATGAGGCTGCAATATCTACGGGGGCAACATTATGGTTAAGGAATTTGAACATCACATCGCATGGACGGATGCCATGAAATACAAGTTGGGATATGCCGGGATTATTGGTTACCAGCGAAAAAATGTCGACGGTCTCGCACATATCCTGTGGGTCATTGATCCTAATTTTGGCTGCGAGCAAGATGCCGAAATGTCGGCAGAACGAATGCTTGATCAAATTGCGGAGATCACCAGTTTTGGAAGGGTTATTTACGCTGATGGTGTAATGCTTTAAGTAAGGCGTTATGTTTATAAATAGTTAATTATCAGGCACCGCCGCACTCACTCGCCAAATAATATTCCCGACATCATCCGCGACCAGCAATGCGCCTTTATTATCCAGGATAACGCCCACGGGCCGGCCATAAGCGTCGCCATCCTTACTCAAAAAATCACTGAGAACATCTACTGGTGGAGCACCGGAGGGTTTGCCATTTTCGAACGGAATAAAAACCACTTTATAACCACTATGCGGCTTGCGATTCCATGAGCCGTGCTGACCGATAAACATGCCCTGCGCGAATTGCGCAGGCAAACTATTACCCGCAGACCAGGCTAACCCCAATGACGCGGTATGCGCGCCCAACGCATAATCAGGCACAATTGCACGCTGTACCAATTCCGGTTGCTGTGGTTTAACCCGCTCATCAATATGTTGCCCGAAATAACTGTACGGCCACCCGTAAAATCCACCTTGTTTAACCGATGTTAAATAATCCGGCACCAAATCGTTACCCAATTCATCGCGTTCGTTGACCACTGTCCACAATTCACCGGTTTCAGGTTGCCACGCGAGCCCATTCGGATTACGTAGCCCGGATGCAAAAACTGTGCGTTTGCCGGTGCGAATATCAATTGCCAATATTGCTGCACGGTCTTCTTCTGCGGCCATTCCTGCTTCACCAACATTGCTATTGGAACCCACCGTTGCATATAGGGTTTTACCATCGGGGCTGGCGATAATATTTTTAGTCCAGTGATGGTTAATGGGACCGGCCGGTAAATCCACCAGCCGGGTTCCCGGGGTATTTATTTTGGTATCACCCGAATTATATTCAAAATGTACAATCGCATCGGTATTGGCAATATATAAATCATTGCGGCTCGCTACTTCATCGGTCACCAATGCCATACCAAAAGGAGAATTCAACCCCTCAAGTAATGGCGAGCGAAAATCAGCAACACCATCATTATCGGTATCGCGCAACAACGTAATACGATTGGCACTTGCTCCCGTTGAACCTGCCTTCTTCATAAACAAACCGGTAAACCAGCCGCGCAAACCTTTGCCATCGTCGGGGCGCGGCGGCGCATTGGTTTCAGCGACCAGGACATCGCCATTGGGTAATAAATACAACCACCGCGGATGCTGTAAATCCTGCGCAAAAATAGTGACTTTCGTTCCTGCCGCTGGTGTCGGCTGCACGTTTGCAGGCCAACCTTTTGCAGGTGCGACATTTACTGTCGGGAGAATTTTTTTCTCCGGCGCAGGCAATGCCGGATTGATGCCATACCCTGCCAGGGATGAAGAGGAACTGCTGCTCTGCGCAAATAAAGATGGCGCCATGATCGCGACGATAATTCCACAGGCAATTTTTCTAACCAGACTGCTATTTTCTAAACAACTCATCCAGGAATCCTCAGCGAAGTCAATTGCAGGTACATGAACTCCGACAGCAGAACTACCAGGAAAGTTTTATTGCGAAGGATTTCATCTTATGCGCCAAAAACCAGTCGGGTTAATGCGCGTTGCAAGCCAGTTTACTAATCCTGAAATAGATTACTTATTCGATTTCAATAAATTCTTATGCGAGCACACCGCGATTCCCAATAGTGCAGTGCCTAGCAATAATAACGGCGCAGGCTCGGGCACAGCCTTGCGTATTGATGCGGTGACTTCGGTAATGTCCAGGGAAACGTAGGCTGCTGCATAGGATTCATTCAAGCCTCTGTTGTAATGAAATGTGCCGTAACCACCTGAGTCATCTGTACCGGCACTCAGCCATTTGAACTCTTGCTCTAGACCCGTGCCGTTAATTACATTCGCAATATTATCGAAGAAATGAATTTCACCGGTAGTGCGTGCATAGCCGGTATTTTCCGCCCCAAGGTAAACGAGGTCCAACAAATGAAAATAATCGTGATCATTTCCGGCGGGGCCTGACTCACCGTCGCGCAGCTCAACTACATCGGTTGATGTCTCAAGCTCAAGAGCCTGGGCGTAATCACGGGAAATATCGAAAAATTGCCCCGCAATGGTAAAAGTCAGATAAACAAAATTATTGTGTTCATTAAAATATCTGGCCTGGTTCCCGGTGGTGGTGCTTGATTCAACTGTATCTGTTTTATATGAAAATGTTCCCGATACCGTATCGCCATTAATATCGCCCCAGAGATTTTCTGTAGCTTCGGAAGCGAGTACTTTTGCTTTAAACGTACCGTCAACGATAGTCGCCTGGGCATTGAAGGGAAGTGCCAGTAGTAAACCTGAACAAGCCGAAAGGAATCGTTTTTTTGCATTCATAATAAGTTCCCGTTTTTTAGCCGCTGAATATGGCCTTGTTACCAGAACAAGGGATGTCATGCCAACATATACGCTTGCGCCCAGGTTAGCACTACCACTACAAACATTCAGGCGTCAAAAAAAAACAACACACAAAATGTAACGTAAAACGAGGATTAAATGACAGACAAAATGTAATCGGTTAATAACATGGAAGCATAAAAAGGAGATAGCACAGGAAGTGTAAAATTTTCTATCTTATAGGTTTCAATTCTGCAAATAATTCAAAATATTCACCTGAATTTATTTTCTCCAGAGCTATTTTCCTTAATAAAATCATGCATCTATAGCCAACAAAATAACTGGCCCTGTTATTGCACTACTCGAAAAACCATAGTCACGGAGATATAGGCCATGTCCAGAACCCAAAGAGAAAAATCCCAAGGTAAATCAAGATCGGCAAAACTGTTTGGTAGAAATGGAAAACACTTTAAACGCGATGGGGATGACGCAAGTGATGCAGGCCGTCGTGGCGCTAACTTTCTTAGAACTAACCGCAGACCAAATCAGTATTTTACGGAAGAATTTATGATTTGATGGGAACGGGTTCCAGGTCATCCAATAGTTACAAGTAAACGATGTGCGCGCCGCTGTGCACAATGAATGGTTGCTGTGAATTGATTGCTGTAAAATTTTCCTATGCGTTTGAAAAAATATAATTTCTTCGATTGGCGAATTTTACCAGTCATCAATGCGTATCAATCTATTGCGTACTATTGCGTATCATTTTGCTCCCGAGGGTTGCGACTCGTCACCGCCAGATGGCTATGAGCCCCACCCTCCGCCAATTCCGCAAAAATTGTGCAAATACAACCTATGCTTTTTGACTGAAAAAAGTATGATGCCGTCGCCAACCTCAATTTGGCCAATCACAATTGGCAGATAATATTTTTCCGATATTGTTATCGAATAATGTCTTTTTGATCACTATAGCTCCAGCTGGCATTTTTGGTTTTAACATTATAACTCATGAAATTTCTCACCTCTAAAGCATAATATTCTCCGTTAATACAATCCCATTTATTTATACCCCTCTGATTTTCCGCAGCGTTTACCCGCCTCCCGGATTTACAGTTGCCATGCAACATAAAAACCAACCGCAGATAAAATTGCCCAAAGCAACCTCAATGTGGAGGACGACTATTGAAAATTGATAACGTTTGAATAGTTGCATAAAAAATCAGGCGCTTAGTGTCGCCTTTTTAATTTAATTGAGGTAAAACTCACCGACGTCTTATTATCTTGATATGAGATTCACGCTTTCTCTTTTCGTTTAAATTGCTGTTAGAAATTGAAACAAAATGATTGCTATTGTTAAAATTTTTATAGCAATCATTTTTATTGATTTGTTTTTGGTAGAAAAAATAAATAACCATTTTTTAAATTATTTAGGCGCAAGTTATTTTTCCCGCATTTCCATTTACTTGACCCATTACCGTTTTTTATTTTTCCCTGACGTTGATAATTCGGCTCCGCATATATCTCACGATGCATTTTTGCGAAATTGCAGCTCCGATTGACTCAATTTTTTTATCGAGGGAATAATGAAAATCTCATCATTTTTTTTACGGCGCTCCGCCGCCACCATTATAGGAATGTTGGCGCTACATTCTGTACCCAGTTATGCCGCCCGTTGCGACTATGTTATCCAAAGCGAATGGGGTAACGGTTTTGTCGCTGCCGTGCGTATCACCAACGATTCTGACACCGCAATCAATGGCTGGTCCGTATCCTGGAATTACACCGATGGAACAACACGCACTGGCGGTTGGAATGCCAATATTTCCGGTAGCAATCCTTACACCGCGACTGGCGTTGGTTGGAACGACCGGATTAATCCGGGGCAGACCATTGAATTTGGCGTGCAGGGAAATAAAGGCGCCGCCGGTAACCCTGCGCAGCGCCCGACAGTAACCGGTGCGGTTTGCAACAATTCAACATCGAGCGAAAACAGTAGCAGTGTTGCAAGCAGTATCGAAAGCTCGGTTGCATCAAGCAGTTCGGTAGAATCCAGCGCTGAATCAAGTAGTTCAATTGAATCGAGCAGCAGTTCTTCAGAGCTGATTATCTCCAGCAGTTCAAGCAGTGAATCGTCAAGCGTAACGGAATCATCAAACTCTTCAGTGATTTCATTTTCAAGTGTTGCCAGCAGCACCAGCTCCGCTGGCCCAATTGATGATCATCCGTTGGATAATCCATTTGTTGGCGCGCGCTGGTATGTAGATCCGGTGTGGTCCGGTAAAGCGCGGGCGGAAACCGGTGGCGATAAAGTAGCGCGCTTTAATACGGCGGTATGGATGGATCGCATCGGCGCAATTGATCCCGCCGACGGTTTTGGTTTGCGTGATCATTTGGATGCCGCGCTGCAACAGAATGCCAATTTAATCCAGATTGTGGTTTACGATTTACCCAATCGCGATTGCCATGCACTTGCATCGAATGGTGAATTAACGCAAGGTCCCGAGGGTACGCTGCGTTATCGCACCGAATATATTGATGTGCTTGCCGACATATTTTCTGATAGCAAATATCGAAACTTGCGTATTGTTGCGATTATTGAGCCGGATTCGCTGCCCAACCTCGTTACCAATTTGAGCGATGCCGATTGCCAATTGGCGACAGATGCAACGGATGGTTATGTGGCGAACACACGCTACACGTTGAATAAATTGTCACAAATTCCCAACGTGTATAGCTATGTGGATATCGGCCATTCCGGATGGTTGGGTTGGGACGATAATTTCGGCAAGGCGATTACGTTAATTGGCGATGCAATTAAAGGCACAACGAATGGTGTTCGCTCAATTGCCGGTTTCGTTTCCAATACTGCGGGTTACACGCCGGTTCATGAACCCTTCCTCGATTCGCTCGCGAACAGCGCTTTCCCCGGTAGTGGCGGCGGCACGCAAGTACGGCAAGCCAAATTCTATGAGTGGAACCCCTACTTCAGTGAAGTTGCATTTGTGCAGGCGTGGCGCACACGCATGATTGCCGCCGGCTTCCCTGACAGCATCGGTATGCTGGTCGATACGTCGCGCAACGGCTGGGGTGGCGCGAATCGCCCGACGGCGCAATCCACCAGCACCGTACTGGATACTTTTGTCGATCAATCACGTGTGGATCGTCGGATCCACCGCGGCAATTGGTGTAACCAGCCCGGTGGTATTGGCGAGCGTCCGCAAGCGACCCCGGCTCCCGGCATTGATGCCTATGTGTGGGTAAAACCACCAGGTGAATCGGATGGTGCTTCATCACTGGAGCTGTCATTTGATCCGCTTGATCCGGCGAAAGGTTTTGACCGCATGTGCGATCCAACGTATACGCGCAGTGAAGGCAATAGTAGCAATGTGGGTACAGGTTCACTGGCGAATGCACCGGTTGCCGGCCGCTGGTTCCCGGAAGCGTTCCAGTTGCTGGTGCAAAATGCCTATCCGGAACTGGAAGATGTTGCGCCGTCCAGTTCATCCTCCAGCCAGTCATCGTCAATCACAGACAGTGAATCAAGCAGTTCAGTGGCGTCCAGCTCGGAAGAATCCAGCTCGGAAACTTCAAGCGCTGCAGTATCAAGTGTTGAAGCATCCAGCTCGGAAGAAAGTTCAAGTTCGGCAGAAAGTTCCAGCGCTGAAGAAAGCTCAAGCGAATCCTCATCTGCACAAAGTTCTTCGAGCGCGGTGAATGAAGCCCCGGTTGCCAATCTGGCGATAACGGCCACTGGCCCAACCATCCACGTCAATGGCCGCGCATCGACTGATGCAGAAAACGATAACCTCACTTACGTTATTGACTTCGGTGATGGCAGTAGCATCCGCTATCCCGAGGCATGGCACACCTACCCGGAAAGTGGGACCTACACCATAACACTCACCGTTTCCGACGGGATAAATACCACTAGCACCACTGACACTGTCGAAGCACAAGCCACAGCCGAAAATAACGCGCCGATTGCACGTTTGAGTGTTGCCCGTAGTGGCCTGAACATTGTTGCATTCGGTTCAACGTCATTTGATAGCGATGGCGATTCGCTATCCTACTTCTGGGACTTCGGCAATGGCGATGGGCCCGGTGACAGCACCCAGGTGTTCAACGATTGCGACGCGGACACATCAATTGCCACACCGCGAGTAATTACGTTGACAGTTTTTGATGGTGAACTGGCCGATACCACACAAGCCAGTTTTGAGCAGCCGTGCGGTGTATTCGAACAGAAAATCACCGTCGCCGAATTTAATTGGCGTGTGCAGGGTAATACGGTTTATGTCGATGGCCGTGCTTCGAGCGATGCAGTTTATCTTGCGTGGGATTTTGGTGATGGCAGCAACGCATCCGGACTTATCAATTCCCACACCTATGGCGAACCGGGCACTTACACGGTGACACTAACTGCTTATGGCCCTGATCTCCCCGCGACCAAAATTGTAGAAGTTGTTGTTGCAGAAACCGCAGGAAGTTCGTCATCAGGCACGCTGGAATCGTCATCCTCGGCCGACAGCAGCATCTCGTCATCACTTGGTTCATCGAGTGCGGCAAGCTCGGTGGTTACAGAGCCCAATACTTACATCGCCCCCAAAGCGCAAGTTGCCCCCGAAATTGATGGCACTATTGATGCCGTGTGGGACCAGGCCTCCTGGGCGCCGATCAATGTATTCTGGCTCGGCACACAACCTGATCCGGATGCACAGGATTACAGTGGCCAATACAAAGCACTGTGGGATGAAAATTATCTTTACTTGCTGTTTGATATCACCGATGACCGTCTTTACGACAACACACGCTCAGCGCTGGATGCTTATTGGGAAGATGACACCGTGGAAATTTTTATCGACGAAAATAAAAACGGTGGGCAGCACCAATACAATACGTCAGCCTGGGCTTACCACATCAGCACTTATGGTGATGTCGTGGACTACACCACATCCGGTCCCAAATTACTCAACGATCACATTGATGTGCGGTTAGTGAGCCTTGGCGATAAACACCTGTGGGAATTGCGCGTGCGGATTTATGGCGAAGATTATTCCGATTCACAAACCAACACGCCGCTCACGCTCACCGCCGGCAAGGAATTGGGTTTCTCTGCCAGCTACATCGATAATGACGGCGGCCAGCAGCGCGAAAGCATGATGGGTTCAGTGGATACTCCCGGCCATAAAAATAACCAGGGATATATTGATGCGAGCGTGTTTGGATCACTAAAACTGGTTGAGTAAATATTGCGGTTGTTCCTGTAGACCTGAAAAAAGCCGCCTGTTATCAGGCGGCTTTTTTCAATAAAAGATAATGGGCAAATAATCTGTTAGCTCCCACCGGGCTATACCATACTATCCGAATTCTCAGCCAGCCAGGTCCTGCCTGCGGCCAGGGTTTTTTGCAACTCCGCCGCCGCGGTATCAAAGCTGTTTTTTAACAGGTCAAGCGATGCATTATCTTTAATCAGTTTTTCCAAATCCAATGCATGCCCTGAAAATTTTACCGCACCGACAACACCAAGGGTGCCACGCAAGGTATGGAAAATTCTCGCGACCTCATCATATTGCCCCGCGTCAAGGGACATTTTTGCCTTTTGCAAAGACGCATCGCTGTTATTAATAAGGTTCTCTACCAGCATGGCCGTTTTTGCCAGGTAGCCGGGAACATGGCTGCCTATTTTTAGCAAGCTGCTTAGATCAAAGATGCCATTTTTTTCCTGCACAGCTGAATTGCTGTCAGGGCGTATTGCTGGTATCGGTTGTAGTTGCGAAATATTTTTTAATATCGTTTCCAGCATTTTTTCCGCTTCAATCGGTTTGGCAATTAAATCGTTCATACCGGATGCAATACAGGATTCGCGCTCAAATGCTGTTACCCCCGCTGTCATTGCAATGATCGGGATAGTTATTTTTAAATCTTTCCTGATTATTTTGGTTGCGGTAAAACCATCCATAACCGGCATTTGCACATCCATCAGGATCGCATCGTAAGATGCTGCATTGGTGCGCAGGACATCAATCGCCTGCTGGCCATTTTCTACGACATCGATCACCGCGCCCGCTTGCTGGAGCAAATCACGCGCAACAATCTGGTTAAACTCATTATCTTCCACGAGCAATAAGCGACTATTTTCCAGCGGCTGAAAAAGTTTATTATCTTGAACCGGGTGTTCGCTTGTTACGGATGCACCCAGCACCTCGTTAATAGCATCAAAAAGATTGCTGGCAATCACCGGCTTAAGAAGTAGATGGACAGAATTATTTGGTGGCTCCTTCTCTACCATTGCATCCCGTGTGTACATATTTACCATTAAAATTACCGGCGCTTCACCAAATAGCGCTCTGATTTTTTTTAAGATTGCGTTACTGTCAAGCCAGGAAGCTTGCCAATTAATTATAATCGCATCATATTTCTTATCCTTTAGGTGTATGTTATCCAGTGATGCCACGCCGTCTTCCCATGAGGTAATAAAATCCATTTTCCATTGCCATAAAGCAATATGGTTTGCCAGTGCATTGCGCGATGACACATTTTCATCGATAACCAGCAGCTGGAGATTTGCCAGGGAATGCCGGGGAAAATCGCGGCGTTCAATATCGTCGCAACGATCAAAAGGGATGGTGAGTAAAAATTCACTGCCCTTGCCCAAATAACTTTCGACTTCAATCTCGCCGCCCATCATTTGCGCAATCCGGCGCGAAATAATTAAGCCCAAGCCGGTGCCGCCATATTGCCGCGTTATTGATGTATCCGCTTGGGTAAACGGAGTGAACAATCGGTCTTGTTGCGCTTGCGTCATACCAATACCAGTATCTTTGACGCTAAAACGAATCGTAATACGGTCGTCATCCAAGTGCTGGCAACCCGCACGGACACCCACTTCGCCCTGATCGGTAAATTTGATGGCATTGCCAACAAGGTTAACCAGAATTTGGTGGAGGCGATGGGCATCACCAACAATTATCGGCGGGACTTCCGGCTCAATATCAATAGTGAGTTCAATATTTTTTGTCATCGCCGCCATGCTCATGACGATACCAATAGATTGCATGACATCATGTAGCCGGAATTGCACGGGGGTAATATCCATTTTCCCGGCTTCGATTTTTGAAAAATCAAGAATATCATTCAAAATATTCAGGAGTGATTTTCCGGCAAGGGTAATCATATCCAGGTATTTTTGTTGTTCTTTCGCCAATTCGGTTTTTTGTAAAAGCTGCGCCATTCCCAGGATTGCATTTAGCGGGGTACGAATTTCGTGGCTCATATTGGCTACAAATTCACTTTTTGCTTTGTTTGCTGATTCGGCTTGCTGGGTGGCGAAGCGCAAACGCAATTCCGCTTGTTTATGCGGGGTTATATCGCTGGATATACACACTACCGTTTGCGTTGCACCGGCTTCATTAACCATCGGCCTCGCAGTCACCCTGATTATTTTCGGTTTCGACGGATCTGCTTGGCGGATGATCATATCGGCGGTAGCTTCACGCGCACCATTAAGCACTTTAATGGCTGGCAAATCGGCGTAGTTGAAAGCGGAGCCATCCATCGCAGAAATATTAAATTGCTGTTGCCAGTCGTCAGCATGCAAGCTGACGGCATCTTTGCCATATATTTCCAGCAACACCGGATTATGGAACAGTGTTTTACCCTCTGCATCGATAACCGAGAGGCCTTCACTCATACTATTGATAATGGATGTGAGCAAATTCGATTGGTGTTTTAAAGAAAGCTCCGCAGTTTGTTTCATTCGAAAATAACGCACAATAAAAAAATAGAGGCTGGCGAATAACAGGAAATTTAATCCTGTAAGTAAAGAAAAACTGTAGAAGGTATTTTGAAAATGCTCCCGTGCAACACTGGCACGCCCGGTAAGCAATACTCGCTCGACGTCCTCGAAGTCAGATAGTTGTGTGCGAATTTGCTGCATAAGGTCGTTGCCACGCCCTGTTACAACAAGCCCCAATGCTTCATCGTGTTTTGACTCATTTTGCAAATCGACGGTAGTTTGTAGCTCATCAAATTTTAATTGGATCAGTGCTTTTATGTTTTCAAGTTTTTGTAATTGCTCTGGATTATCGGCAGCCAGTGAAACCAATAAATCCAGTTGATGGCTAATGTTTTGCCGTGCGCTGTTGTAAGGCTCGAGGTAGGTAGCATCCTGTGTTAACAGAAATCCACGCTGGCCGGACTCTGCATCGGTGACTGCAATTCGCAGCGTATCGGCCGCTTGCAATACCGTCATTGTGTGATCTACCCAGCGCTCGCTACGCTGGAGCAATTGCACATTGTGGTATGGCAGCAGGGCACTGGCCGCAATGATGATCAGCCCAAATAAAAAACCCAGTTGAACCGCTTTAAGGAGCACCTTCTTCATTGAGCCTTGTCTCTCATACGGCATTCACGTTTTTATTTGAGCGCCGGGTCATGACACCTAAAACAACCATAATGGTGTACTTGCCGGATGTTTGTTGCATATTGCCGCTAATAGCCGTCAAACCAATTCAATACCCCGGTTCCAGCAAACTGTGGATTTGGGTGTGCTATGAAAATAGTCTAGCAGCCGAATCGAGCAATAAGGCATCAATGTTTTTTGACAACAAATACTGTCCGGCCCTTTAACATCGTATATATCGATTTAGTGGATAGAAGGATTTGTAAATTACTGACAGGTGCCCGCACAGCAGCTGAGGGATAAAATCATTAATCGTGTTGGGGAAGGGAAAGATACACACGTTCCACCAATGCTTTGCCGTGCTTTCTTTCAAGTTTTCGCACGATGAAATGCCCTCTTGCCATATCCTGAAAGTGATCAATAAAAATGGTGTTGATGATCGCCCCACCTGCGGCGCCGATTGCGGGTATCGCCTGGGCGGCCGCTTTTTCGGTAACCTGGATTCCGAATCGTTGCGCGATAGTCGCAATAAATTTAACTAATAACGGCGCACCTTCGCTCGTTAATGTGTTGTTCACTACAAATTCCGAAGCCGCCGCAACGGATCTGGCGAGCGTTGCCCTGACGGCATAATAACCGCTGTCAGTACCATCATCTGACTTGCTATTACCGCCAAACGCGAATACCTCGAGACAGGCCAGCTTTGTTTCAAGCGCAGAGATGGATTCACCTTCACTGCGCGCAACATCGGCAATTGAACGCAACATAATTGAAGTCGATATGGGCAATTCAATAGACAGCGCTGCAATTCCAAAAAAACCACCAACACCTCCACTCACTGCAACACCGAGTTTGTGCCAAATGTTGGATGATGCCTCACCGGGAATATCTTTCATTGTAAAAACCGCAGCCTCGGATGCTTTGAGTAACGCTTTCTGAGTCACTTCACCAATATTTTTATTCCAGTTCTCGGGTAATAATGCGAGGCCTTTCTCAATTGGGGACCCAATAAAATTGGTCACCTTCGCAGCGACGCCAGGATTTTCCAAAAGATTTTTTGCAACTTGCAGTTCTTTTCTATCCTGCTCCGGGAAATCCAGGTGCATATGCTTTCCTCCCAAGAGGTAATTATTGATGAATACCATGGCAATTCTTTGCCCCAAACCTAACACCATTGTTCAGGGAGCAGGCGCAAAACACTGATGCCTGAATTTTCTCACCGTAACTCTCTATTGCTAACGGGTTATTGCTTACGGGACTATTGTTTATGGGTCTGTTGTTTATGGGTCTGTTGCTTACGAGATTGAGAGTGTATTAACCATTGACCTGATTGGCAGGGTGTAAGTTTCGGATTGGGGCATTAATACAGGGCAAACAGGGCTGGTGCCCACCTGCTACCAAGGTAAGCAAAAAAATAGAGTGCACAGAAAAGGAGGCTGGCGCCGTCTTATTTATACCAATTCGCGCTGGATGGTTTACGAAAGCATTCGCGAGAAATTAATGATGTTGTAGCCATATTCTTTAATGGCCCGTTCTCTGAGGGGTTTTAACAGCAGGCGGAGTTCGGTCAATTCGTTATCGATATCCGCTTTCTCAACGTCGTCGCTACAAGCCTCGCAGATGGAACTTTTGCGCGATTCCAACTCTGTAAGCGCTTCCAGGATTATTTTTAATTTTGATTCCGCCAATGCAATCTGAAAATTATTCATACCACTTCACCTTTCTTATTGGATTTCCAGGTAGTCTTATAAACTATTTCCTCTGATGAGCCTCTGTAATTATCAGTGAGCGCCTTGGTTTTTCGGGACTAAAAAGTATTGAGGCTTTAATCTGTGTCCAGTGTAGACCAATCCACCATTTGTGCATTAACCGCTACTGTTAAATGTGCGTGTAATTAAGTTGGTTTAATGTTTGCGAGCGGTATTTTGGCAATGGCGCAAAATTCAATATTTAAATAAGGTTTTACCCGCAAAAATAAACTCTGCCAAAACCGCACAACCGGTTCATTTTCCACTGTTGTTAGCGGCTGAAATAAAATGTTATTTTTTGGTACAAAATGTTGGCACTCAGCCATTAATGGTTGGCATTGCTATAAAAAGTGCGAATTAAATTTCCAATAAAAATTCCCGTCAACTTTCTTTTCCGCTGTTTTTAATTAGCTTGATCTATTACCGCTTTTTTTTCATATAAATGTTGATAATTCGCGCGGCATACGCATCACATGCACATCTAAAATAACCAGCTCTTGAATGACTCATCTTTTATTCTTATCGAGGGAATAATGAAAATCTCAAATATTTTTTTGCGGCGATCCGCTGCGATGCTAATAGGAATGTTCGCATTGCATTCTGCCGCCAGCCATGCAGCGCGCTGCGATTATGTTATCCAAAGCGAATGGGGTAACGGTTTTGTTGCCGCTATCCGTATTACCAATGACACCGGCACTGCCATCAATGGCTGGTCTGTTAACTGGCGCTACACCGATGGCACTACCCGTACCGGAAGCTGGAACGCAAATATTTCCGGCAACAATCCATTCACCGCTACCGGAGTAGGCTGGAATGACCGGATTAACCCGGGCCAAACGGTTGAATTTGGTGTACAGGGAAATAAAGGGGTGGCTAATAGCCCTGCGCAACGCCCTGTTGTCAGCGGCGCAGTTTGTAACAGCGCTACATCCAGCAGTGTGCTCAGCAGCGTCATCAGTAGTTCCAGCAGCTCTATTCGTTTGAGCAGCAGTGCATCCAGTTCCTCAATATCGATAGTAAGCTCCAGTTCAATCAGTTCGAGCAGCATTACCTCTACCAGCAGATCGTCCAGCAGTACACCGCTGCTTTGCCCGCAAGGCAATAGCTGGCCGGATTGTCCACCCGATACCTGGAGCGATGCGTATTGCGCCTTGATTGGCCCTCCTGTTTGTACAAGGAACTTCTCCAGTTTTGCCAGCAGTTCCCGATCAAGTTCAAGCAGCCTGATACCATCGAGTTCATCGCTGCCGTCAAGCTCTGCATTGCCATCAAGTTCCTCTTCCAGCATCGTGGTTTCGAGTAGCTCGAGTTCACGCCCAAGCTCAGCCAGTTCGGCAAGCTCAATCCCTACCGACACCCAGCCGGTTGATAACCCCTTCATCGGCGCACGCTGGTATGTTGATCCCGTCTGGTCAGCAAAAGCCCGTGCCGAAGTTGGCGGGGAAAGAGTTGCGCGTTTTAATACGGCGGTATGGATGGATCGCATCGGTGCGATAGATCCGGCAGACGGCTTCGGCTTGCGCGACCACTTTGATGCCGCACTGGAACAAGGTGCCAACCTCATCCAGGTCGTGGTGTACGATTTACCGAATCGCGATTGCCACGCACTCGCTTCCAACGGCGAACTGACGCAAGGCGCGAATGGTTCTGCACGTTATCGCACGGAATATGTGGATGCATTGGCAGCCATTTTCTCCGATAGCAAATACAGCAGATTGCGCATTATTGCGATTATTGAACCGGACTCACTGCCGAACCTCGTTACCAACCTGAATGATCCCGAGTGCCAATTGGCAACCGATGCAACCCACGGTTATGTCGCCAATACCCAATACACGCTCAATAAATTTGCGCCGATTCCAAACGTGTACAGCTACGTTGATATCGGCCACTCCGGCTGGTTGGGCTGGGATGACAATTTCAACAAAGCGGTCACATTAATCGGCAATGCGATTAAAGGAACCACCAACGGTGTTCGCTCGATTGCCGGGTTTGTATCCAACACGTCCGGCTATACGCCGATTTACGAACCCTTCCTGGATTCGTTAGCGAATAGCCCACTACCGGGTAGCGGCGGCGGCACGCAAGTGCGCCAGGCGAAATTCTACGAATGGAATCCGCACTTCAGTGAAGTGTCGTTTGTGCAGGCATGGCGGACCAAAATGATCGCGGCCGGCTTCCCGCAAAGTATTGGTATGCTGATCGATACATCGCGCAATGGCTGGGGTGGCGCAGGCCGTCCAACCGCACAATCAACCAGCACCGTGCTCGATACCTTTGTAAATGACTCGCGCGTGGATCGCCGTTTGCACCGCGGTAACTGGTGTAACCAGCCCGGTGGTATCGGTGAACGCCCGCGTGCAACGCCGGCACCGGGTATCGATGCCTATGTGTGGGTGAAACCTCCGGGTGAATCCGATGGTGCAGCCTCGCTGGAACTGTCATACGACCCGCTGGATCCGGCCAAAGGTTTTGATCGCATGTGCGATCCGACCTACACCTTTAACGAAGGCAATAGCACCAACCTGGGTACCGGTGCGCTGGCTAATGCCCCGGTTGCCGGCCGCTGGTTCCCGGAAGCATTCCAGTTGCTGGTGAGAAATGCGTACCCTGCGCTGGATGATTCGTCCTCCAGTGCTTCATCAAGCCCGGTGTCCAGTTCAAGCAGTTCTGCGGTGATCATTCCATCAAGTTCAATGGCGTCGAGTTCGGCAATCAGCTCCAGCAGATCATCATCCAGCCAAAGCTCGTCAATTCGCCCGAGTTCGTCGTCGGTGGTTTCTTCCGTTGTCGTGGTTTCCTCGTCAAGAAGCTCGTCATCAAGCGCACGCTCATCATCAAGTTCCAGCATTGCTGACCGCAACCTTTACACCGCGCGCAAAGCGCAAGTTGCACCGGTGATTGACGGTACAGTTGATGCGGTATGGGATCAGGCGAGCTGGGCCCCGATCAATGTGTTCTGGCTGGGCACCCAACCGAATCCGGGCGCTGCGGATTACACCGGCCAATACAAAGCCTTGTGGGATGAAAATTATCTCTACTTGCTGTTCGATATTACCGATGACCGCATCTATGATCGCACCCGCGATCCGCTGAGCAATTATTGGGAAGATGACACCGTGGAAATTTTTATCGACGAAAATAAAAACGGCGGCCAACACCAATACAACACCAGCGCCTGGGCATATCACGTCAGCACTTACGGCGATGTCGTGGACTACACCACATCCGGCCCGAAATTGTTGAACGACCATATTGATGTACGTCTGGTCAGTGTGGGCGATAAACATGTATGGGAAATGCGCGTGCGAATTTACGGTGAAAATTATTCCGACTCGCAAACCAATACACCGCTCAAACTGTTTGCCGGCAAGTTGATGGGCTTCTCTGCCAGTTACATCGATAACGATGGCAGCCAGCAACGCGAAAGCATGATGGGTTCAGTGGATACCCAGGGCCATAAAAATAACCAGGGTTATCTGGATGCGAGCGTATTCGGCTCGATGAGACTGGTTGAATAAAGCCGCCAGGTTTACTGCGTTAATAACCGCCCGTTAAGGGCGGTTTTTTTTTGCGCAACTGGCCAGCAAAAAAATCGCGGCTCACACATCTGCGGACAAACAGTAGCCAATACCCCGCAAGGTTTTTATATAGTTTTGATTAAACGGGGCATCGACTTTTTTGCGCAAACGCCGGATATAAACATCCACCACATTCGTCAGCGGGTCCTCATTGATACCCCACACCATTGCCAATATTCGCTCGCGGCTAAACACTTTTTGCGGGCTGGACATTAACAACTCCAATACCGCCAGTTCTTTCGCCGTTAGCGCTAATAAATTACCGGACCGCTTTACTTGCATGGTATCCAGATCCAGCTCCAGATCTCCTACCACCAAGCGGCGCTCGGTATGGCTAAATGGATTACGTTTTGATAGCGCTTCAATCCTGGCGAGCAATTCCTCGAATGCAAAAGGTTTTACCAGGTAATCATCTGCCCCTGCCCTTAAACCATCCACCCGGTCAGAGACTTCGGCTAACGCCGATAACATGAGCACCCGTACCGGTAATTGTTGTGCGCGAATCAAGCGGCAAATTTGTAAGCCATCCATTTTCGGTAGCATTCGATCCAGTATGACCAAATCCGGTTTTTGTTCCATCAACGCGCCCATCACTTCACTGCCATCGGCAATCCAATCGATAAAATAACCCTCGGCGCGCAGTCCCCTCACGAGAAAGTCGGCAACTTTTTTTTCATCTTCAACAATCAGGATTTGCATCATCGTCTTCTTCAATCAATGGCAATATTACGGTTACTGTGGTGCCGGTGTGCTGCTCGCTCACCAATTCGATATTGCCATGCAAACCGCGAATTAATGTATCGCATAACGATAAACCGATACCCAATCCATCCGGGCGCAGGTTGCGGGCGTTGCGGGCGCGAAAATACCGGTTAAATACCAACGGCAAATCGTCGGGCGCTATACCTATCCCGCAATCCTTGATTGCAATGCGACATTGTTCATCCACTTGCACAGCGACATGCACAGGCTGCCGTCCATTTGAATAACGTATGGCGTTATCGAGAATAATTTGGAGCGCCTGAAGCAATTTATCGGGATCAATCCATAAGCGCACGTTGGTAGCAGGCGGTAATGCGCTGCAAATAATCGGTACAGACTGGCTGGACGACAAGCGTTGGGTCAACACGTGCAATTGCTGCCATAAATCCGCGAGCAGCACCGTGCGGAACTGTAATTGCAATTGCTGGCTGCCGCGCACCAGCATCAATAAATCATCAATACGGCGCGACAGTTGCGCGCTGGTGTCTGCAATGCGCAACAAACTGTCTTTGTAAAAATCCGGGGATTTATCGCCGCCACGCAAACTGATTTCCGCCTCGCCGCGAATCGCGGTCGCCGGTGTGCGCAATTCATGGCTAACATCCGCTAGAAATCGCTGCTGCTGTTGCTCCGCTTGCTGTAATTGTTCCAATGCGTGTTGTAATTGGCGAGTGCGCTCGGTCACTTCCTGCTCCACGCGCCGGGTATGATCTTCTTCTTGCTGCCGGGCGCGCTCCAATCCCGCTGCCATGTGATTAAAACTGCGCGCTAATGTACTGAACTCGGAATGGTCCTGTTCCGGCAAACGATAATTCAGTTGGCCGTTGGATAACGCCGAAGTTCCGGTTAATAATTGCTGGATCGGTTGATACAACGCGCGCGATAAAACCAGCGCAAGCATAACGGCACAGGCAGCGCCAAATAACGCTACTGCAATCACCAGCAATTTTACCCGCTGCAATGCGCTCGCCGCTTTTGTTTCTGCTTCGGCCGAGCGCTTGCGTTGCAACTCGATTGAATCGGAAATCAAATGCTTTAGATCAAGGCCCTCGAGATTATCAAAGGTCTGGATGAGCAAACGCCAGATTTGTGCTTCGTGTTCAGGTTTTACTTGTTTATTGCGCAAACTTTGTTTCAGGGCCGCAACATTCGTCTCCAAAATAGATAAGGATTTAAGTTGTTGGCCAATCGCGGAGAAATCCTCCGGATGTTCGGACAAGCGTTGATCGTGTTGCAACAAATGATTCAGGTTAATCAGGCTTTGCTGCATTTGCCCAAGATATTTTTCGCGTTGTTCCACCGTTGTATCTTTCACTAATAACGATTGCGCGAGCCACACTTTCAAACGCTGCTTATCGGCCCCCAGGGTGATAAATTCCGCAAGCATTTGATTTGCCACACGGCTGCGCTCTACATGGTAACTGGCAACACTGGAGGCCCAGATCGCTAACCCGGCCTGCAATAATGTAATTGCCAGCAACAAAAAGAAGGCTAAATATAATTTGCTTCGAAACACATCCACTCCCGTTTTTTCAGCCTATGGGTAGGTAAACATAGAGTAATGCATCTATTGGTGATAAACCGCGTTGTTCATCCAATGTTAATGTTGTGTAAGCGGAAACTTCATTTGCCAGACACGCCCCAGGTTATGTCCCGTCAGAAAAATAGGAATGTCATCACAACATTGCCGACGAGGAATACGCTATGGACATCAAACTTATTACGCGCACAACCTTTGCAGTTATTGCACTTGGCGCACCACTGGCATTTGCCCAGACGGTTAACACCAATATCACTGAAAAAGAAGTAAAAGCCGCACAGAGCGCATGGGGCAAAGCCCTGATACAAATTAGCACTGATTACGATACTTCCGGTTTGGAGAAAGCAAAATCGACCGCCAAAGCCGTTCTGGATGAAGCCTATGGTTATAGCCTGGGGCCGGTATTATTTAAACCGACTTTAAGTGGTGGTGAGCAGACTTTTCGCACGGACTACCAGGGCGCTTTATCCTATTTCGTAGGGGGCGATAAAAAATATCCACAAGACAAAGGTTTTGCGTTAAAAGGCTGGACAAAATATAGCTACAACAATGCAGCGGTTTACATCAATGGCGGTCTGGCGCTGACAATGGGCAACGTAACCCTGACGGACAAAAACGGAAACGTCACCAGGGTAGATAAAACCTGGGGCTTTAAAAAAGGCGATGATGGGAAAATTCGAATAGTGCTGCACCATTCATCCATTCCCTATGGTTCAAAATAATCATTTATTCACCGGGCGCCGCGCAAGCGCCCGCTATTATTTAAATCCAGGAGTTTTCACAATTTTTTTATTCAGGAAGCAATCGGTTCAACATACTCTCAAGTGCTTCCAGTGAAACCGGTTTGGTTAGATGGCCACTGAAGCCAGATTGCAATGCCTTGCGAATATCTTCTGCCTGGCCATAACCGGAAACAGCCACCACAACGAGATTGTTATTGGTCACGCGAATTTGCTGCACAACTTTATAACCATCAATATCAGGCAAGCCGATATCCAACAACACCACATCAAACATGTCCTTATCCAATAAGGCCAGCGCATCCGCGCCTCTGTAGACAGCAACTGTTTCATGCCCCAGCATTTGCAGCAACATGGAGAGCGAATTGGTTGCATCAACATTATCATCCACCAGCAAAAACCGTAGCGGAGCAATAATTTTATGTTTCGCTTCAGTCGCAGCGGTTTCCTTTAATTCAATCAACGGCAGGCGTATTGAAAATACTGAACCATGACCTAACCCGTCGCTGTGGGCAGTGATAGTGCCACCGTGCATTTTTATAATGGTATTGACCACTGACAAACCAATCCCCAAACCACCCTGGCTGCGATCAATGGATTTATCGACCTGCACAAAGAGATCGAATATTTTTTCCAGCATGTTCGTTTCAATACCAATACCTGAGTCGGCGATAGCCAGAATTGCGTGTCCATCACTGCTGCGCAATTTAATATTGATAGTGCCACCGGCCTCCGTGTATTTGGTTGCGTTGATAAGGATATTGACAATGCTTTGCACCAAACGCGCGTAGTCACCATGGACCAGCATTTGCAAATCCTCACAGTCATAAGTGAGGCGCAGGCTTTTTTCCAGCATCACCATGCTGGTGGACTCAACGGCAAACCTGATCACCTGATCAAGCACTACCGGTGCACACTGCAATTCCATTCGCCCTTGCGAAATGCGCGACACTTCGAGTAAATCATCAATTAACCGTGTTAACTGCACCACCTGGCGTTTAACAAGCTCGCCCAGTGAATGTGGGGTAGAACCATACGGCGTAATTTGCGTGAGTAATTCACTGGCGTTGCTGATAGGCGCTAATGGATTGCGCAACTCATGGGCAAGCATCGCCAGAAATTCATCTTTACGGCGATCCTGTTCTTCGAGGGATTGTTGTGAAAGCACGCGCTCGGTAACGTCGTAACCATTGGCAAAAATGCCCGTCACTTCACCATCTGAATTGATAATAGGCTGCAAAACAAAATCAAGGAAAACATTGCGCTCAATACCGGCAGGCCCCCTGAATGTTACCGGAGTTGCAATCCCGACATGGGTTTGGCCGGTAGCATAAATATAATCCAGCAAATCACCGAAACCCTGCTCATAAACTTCCGGCAGCACTTCTTTCAACGGTTTATTCACCACCGCCGCTTTTCCCACCAATTCGTGATAACGCGTATTGGCATATTCGTAAACGTGTTCAGGTCCCGAAAAAATACACATAAATGCCGGTGCATTATTGAACAGGCTGCGCCAGCGCGCCTCCACCGCTTTTTGCCGTTGTTGCTCCAATACATGGTGGGTAGTTTCAGAGACAATCACCAACACACCGCCTACCTGGTGAGCGGCCAGCTCGTCATAAATGGGATCATACGAATAAGTCCAATAACCATTTTTCAATTGGCCATTGACCATTACCGGCACCAAATGATCCTCGCGCCAAACGCTTCCACCGCCCGTCATCACCTGCTCGATTTGCGGCCCTATCGTTGGCCAGATTTCTTCCCAGCAGGTTTTACCCTCTTGCCCCAATGCGCTCGGGTGACGCTCGGCCCCGATGAAGGCGCAGTAACGGTCATTGTAAAACTGGATTAAATTCGATCCCCACCAGATGAACATCGGATGGCCCGAGGAAAGGATCAAACGCACTGCTGTTTTCAGACCCTGGGGCCAGGAGGAAGGATTGCCCAGGGAAGAATTGTTCCAATCATATTCACGGATTCGCTGCCCCATTTCTCCACCGCCAGACAAAAAGGTGTGGGAATGCAGATTTTGACTCATCGTTACCAACTCAATAGTTATCGCAATAGAAAGCAGCTTAGCAGTAAATCACTCATAACTGCCCGGAACAAACACGGGCGCTTATTCACCCAACCATAACACAAAACAATAGCGGGGAATTATTGCGCTGGAAAACCGTCAACTGATTAACCACATCAGGAGCATAAACAATGAACAAACGTAACCAATACTCAAAACCTGTTACTGATCGCCCCGCCGAGGCCGATGAATTAAATTTTGAAGATGACTTACCCGCGTCGGAGTTTGATAACCCGGAGGATGAAGATACCGATGATCCCACCATTCGCACCGCGGGGTTAACTGAAGCATCGCAACCGGGCGAGGGGCCGACCAATGACGACCTGACACAGGAAACATTAATTCTGGAAGACGGTGCCCGCTCCCAGCACGAGCCACAACAAGGCAACCAGGAGCCGGCCGATAAAACACTTTCAATTGTGCGCGACGATGAAATCGGGGCAGGTAGCGGGCTGGATGAAGCGGAGCTCGCCAAGGCCGAGCCATTGAACCGCGGAAAAAGGAATAGCGCCAGGGTTGTGCGGAAAAACTGATTATTTCAATCAATAATTTACCTGTTAAAAATTATTTTTTACCAGGTAAATTATTGGTCTAATAAAATAAGTAGTACCCCATTAGTCCAGCCAAAGCCATCCTGTACAGGGTATTCCCCACCCCCCGCCTCCAGCTCGAGGTCATAGACATTATATTTTTCAACCATTTTCCCGCTGCTTTTATACACCGCCAGATTTACATCAATCCAGCGCTTGCGGATTGATGCGGCCAATTCATGTTGCTGGTAATTTTCCAATCCTTTAATCGTTATCCAATGCAAAGGTGCCCACCCATTGGGCGCATCCCATTGTTGATGGGTATTATTTAGCGTCGTTGTCACGCCCCCCGGTTTCAAAAAATCACGTTGGATAACATTTGCTACGCGATAGGCCTGTAACGGTTCTGCCATATTGAAATACAAAGGAAACAGGGCGGCGAGTGATTTGTTATGGGTTTGCCGCCGGGAAATAAAATCGTAATCATGGAAAAAACCATCGCGGTCATTCCACATATAACGTTGCAATGCCTGCTTTCTTTTTTCCGCCAACAGCAAATATTTTTTGTGCAATACTGAATTACCAGCTTGCTGGTATGCCCCTGCCAATATTATTTCATGGTGATAAAGTAACGCATTAAGATCGACAGGAAGAATTTCGGTGGTATGGATGCTGGACATGTTACCGTGGTCTTTAAACCAGCGACCACTAAAATCCCACCCGGATTCCGCCGCCGCACGGATATCGCGATACCTTTCTATCGGCAACCGATGGGCTTTCACTAACTCAATATCTTCAATGTAGGATTCAGGGCGCGGGGTCGCCCGCTCATCCCAGTAGCGATTCATTATCGAACCATCAGGCAATAAAACAACACGCTTCAGCGCCGGGTGCTCATGCGTTAATTCTGCGGCACCAGCCATCCAGAAATCATATTCCTGTTGTAATTGCGCACGATATTTTTCCAGGATTGCACCGCCCTTTTCCTGTGCCAGCAATTCCACCATCAATGAATAGAAAGGCGGTTGTGACCGGGTAAGATAATAGGTGCGATTGCCGTTGGGAATAAAACCGAGTGTATCAATCAGGTAGGAAAAATTATCCACCATATTTTCAATAAGGTCCCAACGACCGGATGCGCGCAGGCCGAGCATGGTGAAATAACTGTCCCAATAATAAATTTCCCGGAACCGACCACCGGGGACAACATAAGGTTTGGGGATCGGAATCAGCGTGCCGCTATTAGTCACAGTGCCCGGCTGGCGGGTTAATACATCCCATAAAATGGTGATATGTTCAGCAGCAGTTTTGGTAGGGTCAGTTACAAAATGGGTAGGGCTATCCAGTGGCACAGCAAAATTATTGGTAACAAAATCGTTTAGCCTGAAGCCGGGCTGGTTTTTACTGTGGTGGTAATTCGCCAAGATTTCTTCATCAGGATAAAGTGGAATTGCATCGACAAATGTTTTGGAGTCACTAAACATTCCTGACATTTGCACAGCACTAAATAAATCACCGAAACGCTCATCGGGGCTGAGCAGCTTGATTGGCGTGGCATCAACAGGGTTAACAATTGCTTGTTCAGAATCCGCCACCTCAATAGGAGTACAACTAACACATAATATTTGCATTGCAAGGCACACGGAGTAGAAGATGTGATTGTTCATAATCAGCCCTGGCATCCAGGGTTTAACATTGAATCGTCAATCATACTGTAAAGACAAAATTAAATTGACCAAGTTCATGAAAATCAAGGCGGCATGGCCGCCTTGATTTTTTTATACATTAATTATTTCTTCACACATTATTTATCAATACAGGCACGACGGAAACATCGCGCTACATACATCACTCCCCCGGCAAATATACCTATATAAATAAATTGGTGAAGGATGGAATCCAGTAAAACCACGGAGTCATTACTCAGAACCAACATAAGGAATGCTATTGTCAAACATATAAATAACGGCTTCATAATCATTATCCTTGACAAGAACTTCAGGTATACCAACATTTCCACTCACGAAGACGTTGATGTGTCCATAGAAAATTCTAGAGGATTATCCGCAGAGAGCTAATGTTGTAATTTCATTAATAAACCACTATGGATTGGTGGAAGCTATGACAGGGATATTATTGTTCATTGCTCCGGATATCTGGCGCTCCACTACCTTCACGTAGCGTGTTATTGCAATCCTCGGGATCATAGGTTTTCTGGATTCCGCCAGTCACAAACCCCACTAGAAATGTGAGGATAAGGGTAGCCGAATAAATAATAATTTTTTGCACTGGTGATTTTGGTGACATTTTAATTACTCCAACAATACAAATACATGCGCAATAAATAACTGTTCAACCTATTGACCTTTACCAGATCGGTTATTTCCCCTATAAAAAAATTAACTTTGTATGAGCGTAAAAATTTTAATGAAGTAATGTCATGTAGAGGTAAACAAGGCGCTTGTTACACCCGCTTATTTGGCTGCCGAAATCAGCGCGTGGCAGTCAGTGTCTTTAGCATCGCCAGCATCAATAAATGCCAGAAGCGCTGCAAATGGCGTTAATAAAGTGCCCAATGCAATTGCTACCGCACCACGCGCACCGGTTTTTTCTGCATCCAAACCAATGCGGGGGGATTTTAAATTACCCGACAAGGTAATCGGGATTCGTGCGGAGAGCAGGCTATTATCTTTCGGTTTGGCATCCAGGCGAGCCTCAATTTTTTCCTGTTTCAAATCAATGTCCACCTTGCCGACCAGTGTTGAATCATTCGTATCCAGTACAAATGTTTTGGAATTAAGTTGTCCATCCTTCACATCGAAATCCGCTACACCGCAGCGGATTTTGGTGGATTTATCTTTACCCAGAAATAATGGAATAGCCTCCCCAAGATCAACATCCGATGCCTCGATTAACAATAAACTGATTTGCCCCCCGGAAATAATAATGGCGGTGTCGCCATTGCTACTTCCCAATACATCAGCAAGGGATGCGCCAGTTCCTGCAAGTGAAAGGCTTCCGCCAAAAAATCCTTGGGTAGTAGTAGCAAAGCGCGTGTTTTCAAAAAATTTATTGAGGCTTAGTTTGCGGAAATTCAATTTCATATTCATCGGTGGGACATCCTGGCGGGCATCAATGTTAATAACACCATCGACAGTGCCATCAGCCAACACCACACTGAATGGATCAAGTGTTAATTGGCTGTCTTTTAACAGGAAGCGAACCTCCATGCCCTTGAATGGCAAATCAGGGGCATTAATTTCCTTCGCCGTTAAAGTGACATCCAGATCGGTTTTGCGCAGACGTTCAACATTTAACGGCACATCGGGAATCAGTTTTGAACTTTCCTTTTTTTCCACGGCGGCCCGCTGTTGTTCCGCTGTGGCATTTTCAGTTTCCAATGCGGGCGGCAACCCGATGAATCCACCTAAATCTGCACTATCCAATACATTGGAAAACAGGGTTGCTTTGAGGGAGCCGCGCGGGCCACTCACATCGTAGGACAAGCTTCCCGATAAATCACTTTTGCCAACCTTACCGGTGAATTGGCTATAGCCCCACACATCACCATTTTTGGTGAGTTGTCCGTTGAGGCTGTAAGGGGGTGTGGGTGGCAAAGGAATAGCCGTGAGGTAAAAAAGGTCCGCAAGATTATCGCCAGTAATTTTCAGGCTTACATTTACACCGCTGAAATTGAATGGATCATTAAACACACCATTCATTTCTACGCGGGTTTTCCCCATATTAATGTTGAAGTGCAGTGGAAAATCCGCTGTCGTATCGCGCAACGATTGCAAAGACCCGGCAACGGCATCCAGCGTCAGTGGGCGACCGTGTAATTTACCGGTACCGGATAATTTAAATTCGTATTGCGGCGATTTTTCTGCTTCTTTTAAATCTTTTGATGCATCACCCAGAGAATCTACTTTTACATCAAGTGCCAGGTCACGCACGGCGTCACGAAAAATAATCCGGCCTTGCCGGATGGTTAGCCGGTCATTGATTGTGAGCGCATTGCCAAACCGATTCCCTTCTTTATTTTTGTCCTTATCGTTTGCCAGGGCCTTATCGTTTGCCAAGAATGGAAAGTTCCAATTGGCTTCTTCAAGGGTTTTGCGTTCAAGGATAACTGTAGGCTTGTCGAGGGTTACTGACCCCAGCGCTAATTTTCCCCATAATAATTTTAACGGTTTTAACGTAAATTCCAGTGTTTCAATTGACACCATATCGGGCTCGCGATAGCCCGCTGCGTTACCAAGGCGAATATTTTTAGCGTGGATATCGGTGTATGTCCAATGCCAATTGATAACGAGCGGCCCATCAATGGTCAATGGCCGGCCTGTGGCTTTGCTCCCTTTATTTTCAATCGCCCATCGCGCCAGTGGTTCTGAAAACACAATAACGCTGATGATAGCGATCAACAGTAAAATAATTATTGCGCCAATACCCGATAATAATTTGTGCTGGCGAACGCGAGCAAAAGACATCTGATACCCCCAAAACCCACTCCTGATAGCGATTGGACGACACCAATAGCCATTTTGTTCACTGCCCTCACCGATTAAAACCAACAGATTAAAATGAACGGGTTTATTGAACCGAATAGTTTTGAAAGCAAAGTCCTCTTCAGGTTACTTAATGCGACAATGCAACCTTCGCCCGAGTTTG
The DNA here is from genome assembly GCA_021151835.1 of Gammaproteobacteria bacterium. GTDB lineage: Bacteria > Pseudomonadota > Gammaproteobacteria > Pseudomonadales > Cellvibrionaceae > Cellvibrio. Next base: position 4,875 of record JAGKWO010000006.1, on the reverse strand, counting down.
CAGTCCATTTAATTGAAAATCCGGGAGCATGAAACACAGCACAATAAAATAGTTGCATGGCTATCCAGGAAATAAAGCGAATCAAAACTAAGGCGAAAAAAATCCAGGAATCGAGAGGCAAAAAAAATGAGAATCGCAATTATTGTTTTAGTGTGCCTGTGCGTATTGCCCTACATCATGGCTTGTATTTCAGGTTACTACCGCCGCAAGCAACTGGGGGTAATAGATAATGAAAAACCGCGCGAACAATATGCGCACTTAACCGGACCAGGCGCCCGTGCCGTAGCTGCGCAGCAAAATGCCTGGGAAGCGCTGATAATTTACAGTGCCGCATTGCTTGCCGTTGTCGCTACCCGGGTTGATGTTCCCAACCTGGCACTTGCCGCCATCATTGTTCTGGTTGCACGTATCCTTCATGGCTTTTTCTACCTCGCTAATTTTGACAAACTTCGAACCCTCTCTTTTCTGGTTGCCATTGTTGCGTGCTTTTATTTATTTTTTATTGCACTTGCGAATTTGTTTATGCGTTAACCGGAACACGGTTATTGACCTTGACACCATCCCGCCGAAATACTTGATTAGTGGCAGATCAAGGCTTTAACATGCCTGTGAAAAAATGCAGGAATACATGTCAAATGCCCCACATATTAATTCTGGAAGACGAACCGTCCATCGCAGAAAGCCTGGTCTTCGTACTTCAGGCGGAAAGTTTCACTACACATTGGGAAACACTTGCTCACAAAGCGCTGGCCTATATCAAGGTTAACCCGGTGGATTTGGTCATCATGGATGTTGGTTTGCCAGATGCAACCGGTTTTGAAGCGTGCAAACAGTTGCGCAAATTTTCTGAAGTGCCAGTAATTTTTTTAACCGCTCGCGGCGCGGAACTTGACCGTGTTATTGGCCTGGAAATAGGCGCAGATGATTATGTGGTCAAGCCGTTTAGCCCGCGTGAGCTGGCCGCGCGCGTTAAAGCCATCCTTAAACGCACACGGTCGCTGCTCGCAGTTGCGCAAGATGCAACTCCCTACGTCGCAAGTAGTGATAACAAAACACAAGAACAGCACGCGCAGGAATTTATTATTGACGATGAACGTAAAACCATCCTTTACCGCGCACAGCCGCTAAACCTCACACGCCTGGAATTTTCGCTGTTACAAACATTGGTTACCCAACCCGGGCGCGTGTTTAGTCGCGACCAATTACTGGATGCGCTCGGCATTAATCCCGATGCGGGATATGATCGCAATATCGATGGTCATATCAAGACGTTGCGCGCCAAGCTGCGCGCGCTGGCACCGGAGGCTGAACCCATTAAAACCCAACGCGGTTTTGGTTATGCCTATCAACCGCAAACCAAAAACATTTAACTGATAACGTCTTGGCCAGGATAAAAATAAAATAACAAGACACAGGAAAACACTATGAGTTTGAGCGCAAGGATTTTTATTGTTTACCTGTTGTTTGTGGCTTTCTGTAGTTATTTTGTGTTGCGCACGGTAATGGATGAAATTCGCCCCGGCGTGCGCCAATCAACGGAAGAGACGCTGGTGGATACCGCCAATTTACTCGCTGAATTTTTGCGCGAGCCACTCCTGGAAAACCAATTGCAATCGCCACGCATTCGCGCAATCCTCAAAGCGTATGGCCAGCGCCAGCCCAACGCGAATATCTGGGGGGTGAATAAATTGCAAGTTAACCACCGTATTTATGTGACCGACAAAAATGGCAAGGTGTTACTGGATTCCAGCGATATTGCCATTGGGCAGGATTATTCACACTGGAATGATGTGCACCTGACATTGCAGGGAAAATACGGTGCGCGTTCCACGCTGGAAACCCTGGGCGATGAAAGCTCCAGTGTTATGTATGTGGCGGCACCGATTGTTCACGCCGGAAACATTATTGGCGTCGTGTCAGTGGCAAAACCCAATCGCAGTTTACAACCGTATATTGACCGAACCCAACACCGCCTGGGATTAATTGGCGCCGGCTTGATACTGCTGGGTCTGGTTTCCGGTGCAATTTTTTCCTGGTGGTTTAGTCGCGAACTGCGCCGGTTGCGTGAATATGCGCTCAATGTAAGCCAGGGGCAACGCGCAATATTAACTCCGGGATTAATTCACAGCGGCGAGCTGGGGCAACTGGCAAAAGCGCTGGAGTCAATGCGCAACCAACTGGATGGCAAAGCCTATATTGAACAATATGTGCAAACCCTGACCCACGAATTGAAAAGCCCGCTCGCCGGTATCCGTGCGGCCAGTGAATTATTACAATCGCCCATGAGTGAAGCACAGCAACAAAAATTCCTTGCCAATATCGAATCAGAAAGTTTGCGCTTGCAGCAATTAATTGAACGCTTGTTAAACCTGGCATTGGTTGAACAGCAACAGAGTTTACAAGCACCGCACACTATTCTGCTCAAACCGTTAATCGAATCATTGCTGGATACGCGCGCGGCGCGGATTGCGCAGCAGGGAATACAATTGCAACGAACACTGGATGAAAATGCGGAAATTTACGGAGAGAAATTTTTAATTGAACAGGCGCTATTAAACCTGATAGACAATGCGCTGGATTTCACCCCCGCTGGCGGCACGATCCGAGTAATCACGCAGCTTACCAATAAAGCCTGGACCATCACCGTGATCAACCAGGGCGAACCAATACCGGACTTTGCGCTGCCGCGCCTGACGGAGCGTTTCTTCTCGCTGCCGCGCCCCGATACCGGCCGTAAAAGCACTGGCCTGGGCTTAAGTTTTGTGCTGGAAGTTATGAATCTGCACCAGGGAGAATTGCAGCTACAGAATACCCGGGATGGTGTCAGGGCAAGCCTTTATTTTCCACATTAACGCTCTTCACTCCACAAACTCCATATTCACTCCACACAAACTCCATATTCACTCCACACAAACTCCATATTCACTCCACACAAACTCCATATTCACTCCACATTACGCGCACAGGAGACCGCCATCATAGGTTCACCTCATTCACAGGAAGAACCTTATGAAAAAATCGCTGCTGATTAAATTACTGACCATTGGCGCACTGATGCTGCTATTGCTTATCCCCATCACAATGATCGGCAACTCTATTGATGAACGCCAACGCTACAGCGAAACGGTTTTACAGGATATCGCTAAAAGTTCCAGCTACAGCCAAACCTTGATCGGGCCAGTGCTGGTTGTGCCTTACAGCCGTACTGAATACACCACTACTTACAATGAACTTAAGGAAAAGATTACCGAGGCGCGCGAAGTTAATGGCAAGTTGTATTTCCTGCCCGAGTTACTGCGCGTGGATTCCGACATGGACATGAAGTCGCGTAAGCGGGGAATTTATAGCGCACCGCTTTACCATACCCAAAACAAAATCGATGGCAAATTTGCGATCCCGACCGATTTCGGCCTGGGTGAAAAAATGGCGGATTACACATTCAAACCGGCTTATATCGCACTGGGAATTAGCGATATTCGCGGCATAGAAAATTCATTGGCCTTGCAATGGGGTACCGCAAACATTAATGCCGAGCCGGGAAGCCAGATTCCTTTGTTAGGCAATGGTGTGCACGTAAAACTCGATACCCTTGAGGCCGGTAAAAGTTATCACTTTTCACTTAACCTGCAGTTAAAAGGTACCAGCCAATTTAACCTCGCCCCCCTGGGTAAAGAAACCCATTTGAGCATGAAAGCCAACTGGCCTCACCCCAGTTTTATTGGCGACTATCTACCCATTGAACACGAGATCACCGAACGCAGTTTTTCAGCGCGTTGGCAAACCAGTTATTTCTCCACCAACATGCGTGAACATTTTTACCGTTGTGTACAAAAGCAGGAGTGTGCTGCCTTTGAACAAAGTAAATTCGGCGTGAATTTAATCGACCCGATCAATCATTACGTAAAGAGTGACCGGGCAATAAAATACGCATTGCTCTTTATCGCACTGACATTTGCCGGATTTTTCCTGTTTGAAATCCTTAAACGCTTGCAAGTCCATCCGATCCAATATGCACTGGTTGGTTTGGCGTTAGCATTTTTCTACCTGTTATTAATTTCGCTCTCCGAACATATTGGTTTTGCCCTCGCCTATGGCATTTCGGCGGCGGCCTGTGTAAGCCTGATTGGTTTTTATGTCAGCTACGTATTGCAAAGCGTAGTTCGCGCATTGGGTTTTACCTCCGCACTCGCACTGCTCTATGGTTTGCTGTATGGCTTGCTCAGCGCAGAAGATTACGCCTTGCTGATGGGATCCATTCTGCTTTTTGCAATGCTCGGCGCGTTCATGGCGCTTACGCGCAAGGTTGACTGGTACAACCTGGGCACTAGTGATTCATCTAAAAACAATAGCGCTGCGGCTGGTGCAACATGGGAATAAGTTCACGCTATTATTGGCTGGCGTTTGCAGTGCTTGCCGGTTTTATTGGCTGGATTATTTACCAGGCAGATACCGGCGAAAAAATCCGCTTGTTCTTGTTAGTAGAAAGTTTACCGCTGGGCGATAAACTCGGGCATCTCTGGCTTTACGGTGCCCTCGCCTTTTTACTGAATTTGAGCTTACAACTGCGCAAATACCATTGCTATGGATTGTCTATTTATCGCGGCAGTTTATTCGTATTGATATTTGCGATTGCAGAAGAGTTAAGCCAGCATTTTTTTGCCACACGTACCCTGGATGCCGGTGATTTATTTGCAGATGTCATCGGGATTGCCATTGCCGACTGGTTATTGCGCCGCAAACACCAAACACCAAAAAGAACCAGCAAAAACAGGGATCAATCCAATGATTAATTTTATCGGTTCATTGATTATTTTATTGGCGCCGGTAGTTGCAGCAGGTGTTGTCATTATTTATTGCTGGAAACAAGGGTGGGCC
>JAGKWO010000039.1 GCA_021151835.1 Gammaproteobacteria bacterium | reverse complement strand
GCTGGGTAAAAACGTCCAGTTCGACATGGGCGTAACAGGAGCCTCGGGCAATAGTGTCGTGACGGGCAGCGATATCAAAAACGACATCGCAGCGGCCTCCGGCCAATACATGGTGAATACAGGTGATACCTTATTCAGCATCGCGCAAACGGTATGGGGTGATACCAGCCAGTGGTATTTGATAGCGGATGCCAACGGCATCAACCTCTCACCCGATGCACAACTGACCAACCACGTTGGCCAAACCCTGCGCCTGCCGAACGTAGCGCGCAGTGAGCACAACAATGCCACCACGTTTAAACCCTACAACCCGCAAGAAATCATCGGGGACACCACCCCAAGCCCAACGCCACCACCACCGCCAAAGAACAGCTGTAATGCCTTGGCGATGATCGCGATTATTGTGGTGGCGGTTGTTGTAACTATTTACACCGCAGGTGCAGCCACAGGGTACTTCACCAGCTTGGGAGTCTCAGGTGGCGTGACGGGCACGACGACGACCATGGGATTGGGAATGGCTGCCACGACTGGTGGCGCAGGTTTGGCTGGGTATATGGGTGCAGCCGTAGGCGGGATCATGGGTTCGATGGCATCCCAGGCGGTAGGGATTGCCACAGGGCAACAGGAACATTTCAGCCTGCGCCAGGCGGTTTCAAGTGGAATCACAACCGCCGCCACTGCCGGTTTAGGTGGACTAGCAGCATCGAGTAATGTGGGCTGGGCAAAATCCGCCGCCGAGTTTTTAACGGGCACTGAATGGTACCACCATGCGGCCCGAGGCGCGTTCAACTACATGAGCAGTCAGGCTGCGAACCGTATTGCCGGTGTTGATACAAGCTTCAGTTGGAAAGGTATGGCCGCCTATGCCGTGGGTAACGCTGCCGGTCAAGCGATTGGTGGAAACCTGCCGTTGGGTAAGCTCAACACCAGCACCTTTGGGTGGGGCAATATGGCGCAAGGGTTTATCACGGGCGCCATGACCGGCAAGCTGATGAAGCAGTGGAACCACGGTGGCAAGGTTGATTATGCGCAAATAGCCATTGATGCGTTTGGCAACCAACTGGGCAATGAAATCGTGGATGTTGCGCAGAACTATTCGGGCTTAAAAGAATTGAATGACGCTGAGAAGCGGATTTATGACGCCGCACGCAAAAGCGGTGCATCACGAGCGGAAGCGCTTCAGGCTGCAAATGATAGTCGAAGGTTAAAATGGGAAATGGTTTCACCCCAGCCATCTGGTGAAAAGACACCTCACGAACTTACCAGAGAGGCCATTATTGCCCGCCATGAAAAATCCAGTACAGGAAGCGAGATGGGTTTGTTTGCCGATGAACTCAGCAACGAGGCCTACAAGTTGTTTGCGATAGGGGAATCGATTGACTTAACAGACTCGTCCAGTTACGAAGGATTGGTGAATTCGCTCAAAACAGGTGATATCACCAATAATCCCTTATACAGCATCTTGGCGGATCGATTGGGAACTGGCTCCATTGCGGGAATCAACACACTTGAACAGGAAGCAGCCTATGTTCAGCGTTATATTGCTTCCGTCGACGATGTTGTTCTGGCGGGGCATATCCGTGGTGGAACAATAAATACCGCTTCTTCGATTCATGAGTTTGTAGGAATGATTGACAGCATGGATATGGGAATTTCTTATAGTCCCACCGTTAAAAGGATGTTTGAAACCAGTGATTGGTCGAGTTTTGGAAAAACCACGCTGGCTGGGGATATAGCATCAGCGCTGCCAGTCGTTGGGGCCGTTCAGGCAGCACAGTTATTTGCCGAGAAAGGTCCGCTGAATATAATGGGGGAAATTGGATATATATCGCCCGTGCAGAAAAACATCCAAATGGATCGGCTGAACAGAAACATGCTGGAGGCTGGAGTTGGCTCTGCAGCGGGATGGTTCGGCAAAGTAGGAACAGCAATAGATTTAGCTGTTAATTTTGGGGAATATATGGTTCCCCCAGCCGAAGCAGCTGTGTCATGGAAGAAAACTCAACGAATGATGGAATACTCCTCGTTAAGTGGAAAAGCCTGGTCACGCGCCAGACAGGAGAGGATGGATCAGTATATTGGTGGCATAAACATCAATTACGGCAAGGTGATGGAACGCATGGGGTTTCCCAAGCCATCGGGAATGCATGATCCGCACGCACACCATATTTTGTATAAAAAAGGAAAAGGCCCGGAACAGCAGGCTTTGGTGAAAGAAGGACAAGCGATACTGCGTGAATATGTTATTGACCCTTTCTTTGGCAAAGAAAATCTGGTGTGGGCGCCAAACCGAGTGGCTGGTCAGCATCATGGAAATGATTTGACGCAAACTGTTAATGCGCTGAAAGCAGTGAGAGATCTGGGTGGATCGCGTGCGGACATCTTAGATGCTTTAAGAGAGGCCGGTGAAAGAGCATCGCAAAGAAGGTAAATCACATGTCGAACGATATAGAACAAATTAAGCAAATTAGAAATTTAATCAAAAGTGAAGATTTGAAATCTTTGGAGAAAATTTTTATTGAAACACCAGAATTATTAAAAGTTAAAACTGTTTTTGGAACTTGGTTACATGATGCTGCGCGCCAAGGAGTCTTAAAAGTGGTTAATTTGCTAATAAAACTAGGCATAGATATAAATGAAACAGGAGGCACTTTTAACTCAAATGCATTAAAAACAGCTGCGTCGGCTGGAAATTTAGAGATGGTAGATCTTTTACTTGTCAGCGGATCAAAAATGGATGTATCTGAGCCGGATCACAATCCTCTATTTAGCGCTATATACATAGGAAATTATCCGATGGCGAAATTATTGATCGACAACGGAATAGATATCTCAATTAAGTATAGTGGGGAAAGGATGAAAAACATGGATGCCCTAGCCTATGCTGAAGAACGAGGTGAGCTTGAAATTGCTGAGTTGATTCGCGCTGAATTGGCGAAGCGAGCGAAAAGCTAACGTTAAAAATTATATTTGCATCTTGAAAAACCCTGCCTTAAAAAAGCAGGGTTTTTAATGGTTGAGTGGTATCCCAGAGTCTGTAAATGATTCTGTGTAACTGCCAACTCAGCGATAATCCATCATCGCTCATCAAATCCAATCATAAAATGATTGAGTGCTGTCCTCCAATTGCGAATCGGCATAGTCCATTTTTTGGAGGCATCCTGCATCGCCAGGAAAATCACTTTATTGGTTGATTCATCCGTTGGAACCAATTTGCGTTTTTTGATTGCCTGGCGAGCTACGCCATTCAGCGATTTAATCGCATTGGTGGTGTAAATTGCCCGGCGAATGGTTAGGTGCTTACGCCCTTGCTGCAAAAAACATGTCGTCACTGCCAAAGGCGACGAATGGCCAAGGCTTTCATGGATGCTCTCCTCACTGTAAGCCGCTTACCAGAACCAGCCCATTTCTCCAATTATGTCTGTTTGAGGATAGGGGGGCAGAGGAGTTTGCTAAATCGCGGAGTTCTGGAAGTGTCAAATGTCCGCAAAAAAATTTATAATGAAGTTGAAGTTGAAGTTGAAGTTGAAGTTCGAAGAATTCGAGAAATCCTTTGAACTGAATTATTTTTATAGAGCAATGGTTATTCGGCAATTAGCCCTAAAAAATACGGAATACATCGAGAAACGTTTCATCTCTAAAAGAGATTTTATGAAAACTGTCACAGTAGTTTTAAATGGTTTTAAAAGGCAATTTACATTGCCTGAACAAGTTGCAAGCATCAAAACTCAAACTTACCCCATCAAAAAAATAATGTATTGGAATCTTTCATCGGAGGATTCAGCATATAAACCGGATTACGACTTACTTAGGCGTGAATCGATTGAGTATGCCGAGACGAGTCATGACTATGGAGTCTGGGGTCGGTTTACCTTCGCTCTGAATGCAACGACGGATTTCATTTGTATAATGGATGACGATATCCTCCCTGGACGTCGTTATATTGAAAACTGCGTTAATTCTTACCAACTACAGCCTGGGATTTACGGAGCTTTTGGAACCTGCTTCAGGCGTGATGGGGGTGGTATTCATTACGGATGGAAGGAAACTCACAATTGGACTGCTAGGCAAGTTAATTATCTCTATCAAACTTGGTTTATGCCGCGCGAGGCGCTCAGTGCTTTTTGGGCGGAAGTTATATCTGAGGCTAGGACTAAAAATCGTCACATTGCTGAGGATATACACATTTCGTTAATGGCAAAAAAATATCTTGGCCTGCGAAGTTATGTTGTGCCTCACCCCGAAAATGACAGGGAATTGTGGGGTAACACCGCTGGACTTAAATATGGGCTTGATGAGCATGCAGTGCATTTAAATCCGGAATTGAGAGCAGCAATGGAAGATTATTTCTCCTATGCGATACATGAAGGGCTGGAAATTGCTTGGGAATGATAATTAATTATATGCAGCCAAATTGCTTTTTTGATTACAAGAGCGGTCTATAACAAAATGACCGATTGCAAGATAATCAATATCCATGCGTAAAAATGCATCAATTGCATCTGAGGGTGACTCTACAATGGGTTCACCATTATCATTAAACGATGTGTTTAATAATGCTGGAATCCCAGTTTTTTGAAAAAAGCTATTTATTAAACTGGTGGCTTCGGGATTTATGTTTGAATTGATGGTTTGAATTCTGCAAGTTTCGTCAATGTGGGTTATAGCGCCTAACATATGTTTTTTGTCAGATTTAACTTTCAATGAAAATAACATATATGGTGAATCGAAGCTCTCCTCAAAAAAATCGGATAGGTGCTCATTTAAAATAATGCCAGCAAATGGCCGCCAATATTCGCGGTGTTTCACTCGAAGATTTAAAATATCTTTGTTACTTTCTGGCCCAGGGTGCATTAAGATGGACCGAGCGCCGAGTGACCTGGGGCCGAATTCCGATCTGCCTTGAAACCAGGCTACGATACTATTTTCGCTCAGCCTGGAAGCAATAAAATCACAAAGCTCAGTAAAATTTTCATATTTGCGATATGTGAGACCAGACTTGATGAGTACCTGTTCAATGCTGTTCTCGGAGTAATGTTTACCGAGCAGTGCCAGGTTTTTAGGTAAATGAATCGGAATGTTATTCTTAAATAAACCAAAACATGCCGCTCCAAAATGCAGTCCTTCATCATTTGGAAAGGGTGGAATATGGACAGTTTTAAAAAGACCGCTATTTTTTATAAGCGTATTTGCAAGTATATTCAGAAAACATCCGCCAGAGAGACAGAGATTCTCATCTAGATATGAAGACGCTTTTAAATCATTTACGAGATTCATTAGTGCTGCTTCAAAGTTTCGTTGAAGTAAATATGCTTTTTCATCGGCATTTTTAGCTAGCTTGTTTTCTTCAGTAAAATCTTTATCGAACACTATATAGGGCATACCGTTATACGATAATTCGTTTGAACTAAAAAAACCCTTGATCCTATGATGTCTCGCTTCCACGCCATAGGCGGACAGCCCCATTATTTTTCCAGGCCATGTCTCACGATACTTTTCGTTGGACCAGTGGATGTCCCTGTTGGTTTTTTCACAGTAAATTTTCTGGGCGTGCCAGTGATAATAACCTCCAAAATCGTTGGTTCCTGGAACACCATTAAAGATTCGGAAGATTCCCTTTGATTTGTTGAAATAACCAATGGTGTTGGTTTCCAACGCGAGACGCCGGTATCCTTGGTCCATTATGGCGGAGCCTGCACCGTCAAGTGTCAAAAATGATCCTTCATTTTGCTCGCAGGAAAAAACTGCTGCAGCCGCGTGACACAAGTGATGGGACAGTAATAGTATACTGGCGTTAGGGAAATTGCGGGCAATGATTGAATGTGCAATTCCGCCATTCCACTGCTCATAAAAAATATCAAGCCCCATGGAAGGTATACATATCATATCAACTTGATCAGCTGTCACTCCGGCAGTCGATAGGCAATAATTAATAGAATTTATAGGAAAGTTGCCATCATGTTTTTTTCGCGTCAGTCGTTCTTCAGATATGCTTGAAACGTGGGTGCCATCAACAAACAATGATGCGCCTGAGTCATGAACCCAAGTATGTCTTCCCTCATTGTTGAAGGATTTGTCAGCTTGCCAGTCAAGTGCGCCATAAAGTCCAAGGGTAATCATAATTTTCTGTCCTTAATTAATGACCTAACGCGGATATTGATTTAAGCATTCAGATTGCTTGCACGGACCAGTTTGTATCTAGCTAGCGTCGCTAATAGGCCAAGCAAAAACAATATGAGGGGGCTTGGGGCGGGTACAGAGACCGGATTAATCTTGTTTTGTATCCATGTGATGAAACTGCTAACTCGGGTTGAACCAAAGGCGTCACCATAACCCAAGATACCATCTCCATTAAAATCGCCCGCAAAGGAATGAATTCCTGCCAGATAAAATATTCCACCAACTTCAATGAACAAACCGCCACCTGAGTCTCCAGGGGCAGCCATTATCTCAAGTGTGCTGGCAAAGTCATCAATCGATAAATGGGGGTGGTCGAAAAGATTATATGTATCATTGTCTGGGTGATCAAAATCGGACCAAATAATTTGCTTTCCATTGCCCTCGATGGACCATAGTTCGTCAACAATATTGGTGCCAGTGCGGCGCAAATAATCGATGCTCTGTGGGCCAGTGTAACCATCGCCTGTGTAGCCAAAGCCTGTATTAACAGTTGAACTTAAAAGCTCTTCTTCGCCTGCATATAATTGCGCGGGCGTAACACCCAGATCATAATCGATATGCATTAGCCCCAGATCCCAGCCGCTAAGCAAATCGTCATTTATAAAGCGCTCGTGTGCAAGCCATGTGTCAGCTTGGTAAAAACGCCACCCAGTATCGCCAGGCAAATAAAACGAAACTGAACTGGCTTTGTTTACACAGTGCCCAGCAGTCAGTACCCAGTTTTTATGAATGACCGTTCCGCTACACGTGTTTGATCCCTCCGTCGTGTCGAATACCACCAATCCCACGCTATCTATAGCTGGATTATTTGATGGTTGGGTATATACATGGTCAGGAACGTCATGACGAATAATTCCTGCGAAAGCAGGCATACAGAAAGCTATTGCTAAAAATATGATTGGATACTTCATATGAAAATGCCTTTAAGTTCTAATGGATATATTGGGCCGCGACTTTCGCTTAAGAAATAAAAAACCTGACTTGTCATAGTCGACATCTGGGCATATGTGGTGCATTACTTGCGGGGTAAAATTTTCACAGTCGGGAAGCTTCTCAGCCCAGGAGAATAAACGTTCGTTAGTAAAACTTGTAAAGTGGCCGTAAAACCTATTTGGGATCTCTTCGATTGGAACATGAATGATTAGAATATTTTTAGTATTCATCCATAAATTATAAAAAATTGTCTCTGAATCAGGCTCAGTAAAATGTTCCAAAACATCGTTAGCAATAATAACATCTGCATTCATGAGTGTCGATTTTGGCGCCCACAGGTCAATTTTCTCCACATTAATTTGATAATGGAATCTTCCTAAGGCTTCCTGGAGGGAGGAAAATATTTCTAACGGAACTATTTCGTTGTAGTCAGAGCAACATATAGCTTTCGCCTCAAATGGTAATAGGCTGTTGCTAGCCAACTGGCTTAAAAGTAAAGGTAGGTTGCCGGTGTTCGTTGCAACATCGTGAATTTCAATATCTTTAGATTCCTGTATGAGAAATCTAACCGCTTGAACTTCGAAATAGTATATCCACGAGAAAAATCCGACATGTGTAGATGTATCTATTCTCTCCCCAGCTTGTAATTCGAGGTAATTGGAATAAAATTTTTTGTAAGTATTTATCAGCTTAATTCTATTTAACTGGCGGTCATCCAAGAGAAATATGTGCTTTAAGAGTCCATAATAGGTCTCGTACATTGCGATAAAAACATCAAAATGTAACTCTTTTAGATTTTTAATGTTGTTTTTTTTTCCGAAGGAAGTTAGCTCCTGAATTGCTGCTGAGTCCAGTGATTGGTTAAATGTATCAATACCAAGATTAATCTGTGAGGCTGCTGGGCTATAAAATAACATCCAGTTTCCATAAAACTCTACATACAATGCCCGCAAGTATTGTGAGTTAATAATGTGGCTTTCTATATGGGATGAGTCCGCAATAGTATTGTATATCGCCCACGGATCTAGCTTCTGCACTGCGCAGATATACACCATAGGGCCAGCTTGGGAGCGAAAGCTTCGCTCCGCTCTTGGATGATTTCCAAAGAGCATTCTTTTTAACAGTTCCAGATGCTGAGCCGCAATGTCTAATTCAGTGTCCATTAAATTTCCGGTTAAATGGTGCTTTTCGGGGTGGCTGTCCACAAAAAGCATGGGTGATTGTTTTTAATAAATTTTCACTAATTCTTCCCAATTCATGCTTAAGAGTGATTCGGTGGGCTTAATTTGGTGCTTTTGATGAATGTATTTTACATTCGATTTTGAATCACTTCGATTTTTTAACCCGTCTCTAGGATGTGGGTAATGAATCGATTCAACTCCAGGCAGGATTTTGTAAGTGCATCCAGCCTGATGCAGCCTTAAGCCAAGCTCTACGTCCTCTCCGCCCCAAGACTGGAACCACTCATCAAACCCTTCGATAGCTTTAACTTCGGCAGATGACACGGAAATGTGACTCGTCCAAAATAGGATCCACGGAATGGACATTTTGTTGAGTTGATATTGGATCGAATCCAAATAAGAGGTCCTACAATCCCATAGATGCGGCAATTGCTCCAGTCGAAAAAATGCATTTTCCAAAGTGTTGTTCGTTAAAATTTCTTCCATTTCGGCGGCATTTTCCATGTCATATTCATTTATGCCATGAGATAAGCCGATAACAACAAGTCTTTCTTCTTTGCGATGAATCTCCAAGTGTTTTTGTAAAAGATTTTGGGATGCTATTACCCCAGAGTCGATAAATAAAATAACAGAGAATTTGGCGGCCTTAATTCCTATGTTTCTGGCTTGCGCAACGCGAAATCCAATATCTTCTTGGAAATAATATTTAATTGGTATTTTTGATTTGAAATTTTCAACAAGCAAGTCCGTGTTATCACTGGAGCCATCGTCCACCACGATTACTTCAAAAAACACATGATTGATGGTTTGATGAGCAAGTGACATCAGGGTCTTTTCTAAAAGGTCTCTGCGGTTGTAGGTTGGTATTACCACTGAAATGCCAAATTCTTCACTTGATTTTAGGTTGTTTATTCCTGAAGTCATCACCTAATGCTCCATCATTTATAGTATTGAAAAACGATACTGTGATTCTTCGGAAGGAGGGGGCAGGCCAGAAAATGTGGCTTTGTAAGCTTCGAAAAGATCACGGTTATGGGGGAATAGTTGGAGCAGGGGTACGGTCACCTTTCCTCTGACACTGGCGTTATTTAACTGATTCAGCCATTCTGTGCCCGTTGATCCAAAATAAGTTGCGTAGCTGTTGATACAAGGGATAAATGAAAAAGTCGAATGTTGACCATTGATTAGCAACGAAAGTCCCTGCGTTTCTGGAATTAAGTTCAGTACGCCTGCAGCTTTGAGCGGGATCACTAATCTATACTGACCTGGTATTAAATCCCAATATAAGCAAACTCCGTCTGCGCTTTTTGCGATTAGTAACTGAGGTTCGGTTGGTACAGAGTAATGTAAATTCGCCAGTGCATCATATTCGCGAAATAATTGGCTTACATTTTCGTGTAGCTTCTCGGGTGAGTCACTTTTTTCTATAATCTCATCCGTTGCTTGTAATAACTGCCCTCTGTACAAGGGTTTTACCCCGAATAACTGCCGGGTCATATTAAAGCCAATGAACTGGGCGAGGGCTTCGATAGTAAAATTCTTCGTTACTGCTAGTTCCTCTATCGATTTACTAATAGAAAAATAGCAGCCCCATAAATCTTCAGCGACTTTGTCTTTCAGTGGAATTACGGGAGTAGCGGACTCGCGTTTTATCCAGTAAGCATAAAAGAATACCTGCAAAATCGAGCGTAAGCTTTTGCTTTTCCATGTGTGGGCCTTACCTTCACACTGCAATACCCATTCGGAAATGCTAGGTTTTGTGTCCTCGTCGCTTGCCACTTGAAGCAGAATTGCCCCCAGCATGTCGTATTGAGGGCTGTTCAGTAAATGTTGTCCTAGAAATATGGGTATGCCTGTGGTTTCAACGTAAAGTAGTCTTAGCTGCTTCAAGTAAATCTCTACAAAACCTTGAAACATGTCGTTTGTCATTCCGGCAATTACTCGGGAGTCTGGTTGAAATTTCCCGATGTAAAAACACAGATCTGCGATACTCTTTCGAAAAAGATTATATTCTTCCCAAAATGGCGGTTGTAAGCTCGCGGTGATCAGCTGTTCGTAGGCCGGTACCACCGTAACCGAGCCGAAGTCTATCCAGCCCCCGTCCACTAGAAAATTTGATAAAGTTAACGAGCCGTGCATAAAACGGCGCACCTTTGAATAGGACAATTGGGTCGCAGCACGAGAGCTAACTTTTTTAACTGCGTCTATATATTGCTGGGTTCTACTGTGCTTTGCATCAACACTCCCAGCGATCTCTGGAAAAAGAGGAATAGCTTCTTGGACACGTTTGAAGTCATGCGGATACTTGCTTTTTACATGTGCTGATGGCTTGAAGTAAAACGCTCGGGCGAAATGCGCTGGTCGAATTTTTGATTCACGGAGCATGAGCCCTCGACGCACAAGGATTTGCTCGTCCTCTGTATCATTGACGTGATTTTTGAAAGAGCGTCGTAAAATGAAACCACCAGTATCTATGACTGCCAATACCCTGCTGCTTCTGTAGGGGAGTGCGTTACAGGCCACGTGCCCATAAACTAATTCAGTTAGGGCGTCCTGCAGGGCAAGGCCGCCATGTCCGTACCAGTAATTCACTCCTTCACCAACCACAGGAGTTGGACCTATGCCTTTCAATTGAAATGGTCCCAGTAAGCCGCATCGCCCCCCGCCCCCGTTGGATAAAATCCCTACACCTCCATAGCGCTCTGCTAAAAACTCCTTCTGCGTGTCGTCCACAAGTGAATGGTCTTGTTCCGTTACAGGGACTATATAGCCAAACAGGTCCAGGACCGATTGGTGAAAAGAGTCATTCTCGCTGTTGAAGTCCAGAAAATAATCGTATTCTTGGAAAAGTTCCAGGTTGGCGTAGACTATGCTGGGGTTTTTTAATCGACTGGCCTTGAAGGGAATAAATGTACTATCGGGTAAGAACTTCTGAATTTCCATGAGACTGCTCAGTGACAATTTTATTCTTAATTTTCCAGGTGGATAGTCTTCGGCCGCCAGTTTTTTTATCTAAGCGGGCAAATGTAACTGTTTCATTGGTAAAAAACGTTGTGCGTCTTAATTCGCTGCAAATGTTAAATAAGTATTGAGGATTTATTACAAAATCCAGCACCAGCAGGGTGCCGTCTTCATCCCATTCGCTTTCATGAAGCACATAATTAGGTTCGTGGAAAATTAAATTTTGTATTTCCGGCGATGGGAAGGCCCAAATAATGTAACCAATTGGATTGCCTTCCCTATTAAAAAAAAATCTTATTTTTTCATGGTACACTGCCGAAATTATTAGGGCACTCAGTCTTCCGACGCTCCATTCCTGACGATTTGGATGTAAAGAGCATAGCTGCAAGGCAAAGCCAAATAACTCCGCATTTCGCTTGTTAGCATTACTGGCGATAGGACTTAGACTCAAAATTACCCTCAAAATGGATGCGTCAATAATGAATGTGATTATTGCGTGTTTAATATGTAACCACAAGCGTCAAACTCATGCCCGGCCCAAAATCAGTTGTTCTGTGCGTGTTTTTGTTTAGGCTATCAGCCGAGGTTTTTTTATAGCCTTTGCTTACGAGGCGGGCACCACTGGAGCGGGGTGTTGACCGGGACATAAAATGTTGCCCATCAATCCTGAGTTTCGGTTAAAGTAGGCGCCTAAACATTACGCAAAGGGATACAGAGTGTTAGACGCTAGAGAATATTTGCATTTAGCCATCAATGCTATGGCTCGTGAGGAGCATCACGCTGCCCTGAACTATATAAAGGAGGTACTGGCCTTGGAGCCGGAGAATGCCACTGCTTTGTATTTACTTGGGGCGGAACACGCAGAACTTGGCCTGTATGATCGCGCGATAGAAGAGATGGAACAGGCGTTGCTCCTGGATTCAGGCATTGAAATGGCTCGCTTTCAGCTTGGGTTGCTCTATCTCAAAGTTGACCGGTTGGATGACGCTATAAAAGCATTTAATGATGTGGTAGAGCATTCTCAGGCTGATTCCCTGGTTGCTTATGCAAGTGGGCTTGTCGCTTTGTGTGAAGGCGATGTTCCTCGTGCGCGAGAAAAGCTGGCCTTGGGTCTGTCTGGCGCAAGCGATAACCCTGCACTCAAAAAAGATATGCAGGAGCTTTTAAACAACCTTTTGGTTAATCAAGGAGAGGCGACGCGGGAGGTCGCATTAGGCGATGCTACTGCTGAGCTTCCCGTTTATTTGGGTGCATATGGAGCCAAGAATTAGATGAGGATTCATGACTACAATTGATCCTTTGCGAATAGCTCAAATTTTTAGATCCCTGGCCAGTGAGTCCGGGACTCAGGTGCAGCGCAACCCAAATGACTCACCACATAAGCATATGGTTAGTGGTGCGCAAAAAGAAAAAGGGCCAAAGGGACATGATAAGGAAATGTTGCGTCAGCGTTTGCGCCAACGTTTATTGCGCTTAAAGCAAGAAAACATAGACTTTTTCGCGGTGGCTCCCGAAGTGACAGTTAAAGAAGTCTTGATTTGGGAGTTTGGGGAGCAGGTGATGAATCATCCTGAATTCAATATTCTTACCAACAAGATAATTCGAACTATGCAAGCTAATACAAAAGCAGCTACGCAATTACAAAAACTTATTCGGGAAATGACCAATCAGTAAATCACATGGAAAACTTCAAACAGGATACATCTGTTGCACCTGCGCCAGCAGTGAACGATGACGTGGTTAACCGCTTTGCGCGCTTCATCCAATTTTTAAGTCTTGATCCTAAAAATCTTTCATTGCGATTGGACGCTATCGAGCTGGGAATTGAGAGCCAGGCATGGGATGCATTAAGGTCATTAATTGAGGATGGGCTGGATCAATTCCCAACTAATATTTCACTGCATGTGCATGCAGGGATGGTTGCATTAAGGGATAAAAAATATCCTCAGGCGTGCGAGCATTTCGAGCTTGTTGTTTCATCAAGTCCTTCGCTGCCTCAGCCATCTGTCTTGTATAACTACGCATTTGCTCTTTTTTACTTGGCTGAATATGAGAAGGCATATTCTATTCTCGCAGGGCTAGACTTGCTGCCCCCGATTCGGGCATCGGCAAACGTGCTATTGGCGCGCTGCCTTCACCATTTGGGTAAGCCTGAGCGGGCTATTGAAGCGCTTCAATTAATACCGGCGGAGGAGAGGGATGCGGAGACGCAAGGTGTGCTGGCGCTACTGTTGCACGAAACATCAAATGCTGCGGGTGCCTCGGAGGCCGCGAATCGCGCTTTGTTGCTGAACCCGCTACAGCTCGATGCGCTACTTGCCCGCGCGTCTGTAGAAGCCGAATCTGATCGATATGACAATGCCCGGCGTGATTATATCGTTGCCACTACGGCTCATCCAACCTGCGGGCGTGCTTGGTCGGGGTTGGCGCAAATCGATATGCGTGACATGCAATTTGACAAAGCAAGAGATGAGCTGGAGCTTGCCGTCAAGCTTATGCCGAATCACATTGGTAGTTGGCATATGCTCGCTTGGATCCATATTTTGTATGGCCGTGCTGACGAGGCTAAGTACGCTTTTGAGCGCGCCTATGAGATTGACCGAAGCTTTGGTGAAACCCATGGTGGATTTGCGGTTGTTGCCGCAATGCAGCAGCAACGGAAATTGTCCGAACAGCATATGCGACGCGCGCGCAAGCTCAACCCGGAAGGGTTCTCTGTGTACTATGCTGAGTTGTTATTGCTTAAGTCCGAGGGGAGGCATGAGGAGGCAAAAGCGCTTTATGAAAACGTTATGAGCACAGCAAAATTGCCTTCTGGGGACATTATGGGTGTGTTGGTCGAGCAGCGCCTTGCTGAGCTTTCCGCTAGTTCCGAGTCCCCACTTCATTGATTTTTTCTATCCATAGCCGGAGTTGGTAAGTTCGACCCTATCAGAATCCTTTAAAATTTAAACTGGCTGTACAAAAACATTGCAAAAACTACAAGTAGTGAGATAAATTACGCCAAAATTATTTGAAATATCCAATAACTTGTACTACCGCAAGTTGTATTTAATACTCTAATTATAAGATTTATGTGTGTTCTGGAAATTTATATTAAGTGTTGCAATAAGCTTGGGGAATTGAATGGAATCCGACGTAGCCTTACGACTTATTAGTCATATGTTAATAACGGCAGCCCTGATTTCCGCGCCGCTTATTTTAGCCAACTTGGTCGTTGGCTTAATAATTAGCATTATACAAGTTGTTACTCAAATCCAAGAGATGACGCTGACATTTGTTCCGAAACTAATTGTATCGGTATTAGTATTGTTGATTTTTGGTAATTGGATGTTGAGTACGTTGCAAGTTTTCACTAAAGAAATATTTGCACAAGCAGCTACATTCAATTTATGAATGATGCTGCTATGGATAGCATTAGCCAGTTCTTTGTAATTTCCGCGCTCACATTTTTCCGGCTGCTGCCCATAGTTATTGTTGCGCCTGTCATGATGTTAAGGCGTGTCCCCGTATTGATCAGAGTGGTTCTGGGTATTTCCATCGCTATTATTCTGGCCACTGGTTATGGCAATACAGTTACCAGTATCAATATGTCCCTTAGCTGGGCGCTGCTAGCCTCAGAGTTTTTTGTTGGTATGGTGATGGCGTTTGGATTTCATGCTGCTCAAGGAAGCATGCAGGTGATGGGGCATATTATTGATCAACAAGTCGGCTTTGCCGCAGCTTCGGTATTTGATCCTGCGTCAGAGCAAATGCATAGCCTGATTGGCGAGCTTCTAACGTTGATGATTCTTGTTACTTTCTTGTGGCTAGATATTCATCATCAGTTATTAATGGGTATTTCTTCGACAATTCAGGCGATACCGCTCGGGCAACCATTCAGCCTGAATATTGAGGCTTTGTGGCAGATATTAGGCATCCAGTTTGCCCTAGCATTTGCCTTAGCGTGTCCGGTAATTTTGAGTGTTTGGTTGGTTGATATTGTGCTGGCTTTGGCGTCAAGGTCATTACCCCAGGCAAACATTTATTTTGTGGCTATGCCGGTTAAAATTGCCATAGGATTACTATTAGTTGTTTGGCTCACAAGCTACGTACTTCCCCATCTAGCCTATATGTTTGAAACGATTTTTAATAATTGGCTGATGCTGTTTTGAGGAGAAGTTATGGCAGAAGAAATGGAGAAGGAAGAGCAGGCAACTCCCTACAAATTGGAGGAGGCGCGAAAAAAAGGCCAAGTTGGACGCAGCTCGGAATTGCTATCGTTTGCTGTATTGTTGACATTATTGGGCGGCTTGCTGGCTCTGATGCCGATTTTTGCGGACACCATAGCGCGATATACGAGTAGTTGGATTGAAAATGCGGGTTGGCTTGGAAGGGATTGGCCAAGTTTGCTGCATCAAACCAAGCAAAGCAGTTCCAGTCTGTTGCGTTACTTGGGGCCGCTTTATCTATTAACCATTGCTGCGGTAATTGTTGTTTCAATAGCGCATGCAGGGGTGGTATTTAGTACTCATCCGTTAAAACCTGATATTCAGCGGATTAATCCTGCTCAGAATTTCAAAAAGCTATTTTCATCAAAAGCTTTGATAGAACTGATAAAAATAGTTGTCAAGCTGACGTTGTTTATTGGTGTTTCGTATATTTTCTTCAAAGACTATGCGTTGCAGATCAGTCAATCACAATGGAGCTCTCCCAAGCAGATTGCAACATTGTGGTTGAGTGTGGCAACAGCTCTTATCTGTTGGTTACTGGCGGTATTTTTACTATCTGCAATATTTGATTTGTGGAATAGCAAACGCGAATTTGCCAAGAAAATGCGTATGAGTCGTAGGGATATCAAGGACGAGCACCGCCGTCGCGAAGGTGATCAAGAAATAAAAGCAAAACGCAAAAGATCGCAACTGGAAATTATGAAGCGTGTTTCAGGAATGCGGAAAATTAAGGATGCAGATGTCGTGATTACAAATCCTACGCACGTTGCAGTTGCATTGCAATATCGCCCCAAAACAATGGCGTTGCCTGTCGTGCTTACTTCCGGTCAGGGTTTTTTTGCAAAACTCATTGTGACGATAGCACGCAAAAATAGAATTTTAATTCTACGTCGTCCGCCACTTGCTCGGGGCTTATTTAAAGAAATACAACCGGGCACACCGATCACAGCAGGTTATCAAAGTGCTGTTGCTAAAGTTTACCGCTGGGTTGTCAGTGTACCTGGGAACAAGGTATTGCAGTCATGATGACTCAGTTAAAAAACCTAACCTCAAATACTACAGAGTTATTTCTGATATCGGGAATGATCTGTATCCTGTTTATTCTCTTCACTCCTGTTCCTCCAGGACTGCTGGATTTCTTGATCCTGCTGAATTTTTCGATTGCCTTGTTGGTTTTATTGGTAACTTTTTACACGGATAAGCCTCTTTCATTTTCTACGTTCCCGTCTTTGCTGTTAATGACAACGCTGTTCCGGTTGGCGTTAAATATTTCGGCTACGCGCCTTATTCTTGAGAACGGGGATGCAGGAAAAGTAATTAATGCTGTGGGTTTACATGTGGTCGGTGGAAATTATGTAATAGGCCTAGTGGTGTTTTTCATTCTCATCGTTGTCCAGTACGTAGTGGTCACCAATGGTGCACAACGGGTCGCTGAAGTCGCCGCGCGCTTTACATTAGATTCGCTGCCCGGAAAGCAAATGAGCATCGATGCAGACCTAAATATGGGATTGATCGATCAGGAAGAGGCGAAACGCCGAAGAGCCCAATTAGAGCGTGAATCAAACTTTTATGGCGCCATGGATGGGGCTTCAAAATTTGTCAAGGGTGACGCGATAGCGGGCATTATCATAATTCTGATCAATATTATCGGTGGGCTAACCATTGGTATTGTGCAGCTAGGTATGGGATGGAGTGAAGCCTTTCGCCACTATACGTTATTAACAGTAGGTGACGGAATCGTTACTCAAATACCTTCACTGATTATTGCAGTTGCGACAGGTATAATTATTACGCGTGCGGCTACTGATACCCGGCTTGGACAGGAGATTACCAAACAGTTT
Organism: Gammaproteobacteria bacterium; assembly: GCA_021151835.1. Lineage (GTDB taxonomy): Bacteria > Pseudomonadota > Gammaproteobacteria > Pseudomonadales > Cellvibrionaceae > Cellvibrio. The sequence continues at coordinate 24,170 of JAGKWO010000039.1, read as the reverse complement.
TCAGCACATCCAAAGACTTTGGTAATTGTCTGCCTTGCCTTGGCATGCGTAAGTTTTTTGCCTGGTGTGCCTATGTTTCAGATCTTTTGTATAATTTTCTTACTTGGCCTCGCTGCTTGGATATCTATTCGAATTGCAAAAACCCGCAACTTAATCAATGAATCGGTTCAGGAAAACCTAAATGAATTAATGGGGGCAGCATCGGCAGAAGATGAAGGTGATCTCTATAGTCTAGCCAATGTAGTACCTTTTCAAGTCTCTGTGGGCGTGAACCTGGCTCAGCAGTATTTATCTGCCCGTTCTGAATTTGACCAACGGCTTGTTACATTGCGAAAGCAGCTCGCCCGTGATTTTGGAGTTATTTTCCCGTTATTGCAAACCCGAACAGATAACAAATTACCGCCTGACAACTATGAAATTTATGTTCAAGGCGTGAAAGTTGGCGAGGGTCAGCTTGAGCTTCAATCAATTCTAGCAATAAATCCCGGTGGTGAGCGGGCCAAGCTTGAGGGCAAAAGCACCCGTGAACCGACCTATGGGCTACCCGCATTGTGGATCGCTCCAGATCAGGTACCGAACGCGAAATCGTCCGGGTATACATTGGTTGAGCCTGAGACAGTTCTCGTTACACACATTCAGGAATTATGTAAAAAATTTGCGCCAGAATTTCTAACTCGGGCAGAAACGGAAAAGCTCATCGAAAAGCGCCGCCAAACAATGGGTTCCCTCGTTGACGATCTAATTCCTGGTGTGTTGTCTTACTCGGATGTTCAGAGGGTTCTGCAACTACTTTTAAAGGAAAATATTCCAATTCGCAACATCGAAACCATCCTTGAGGTACTGGCAGATTTAGGTAGGAATATAAAAACTCCAGAAGAGCTCGTAGAGCGCATTAGAGAAAAGCTTGGTCCGCTTATTTCAGAACAGCTCAAGGATCAGCAAGGTGAAATGCATGTGATAACGCTTTCTCCGGAGTTAGAGCGTCATTTATTGGTGGCGATACGACAAAAAGAGCCGGGAATGTCGTTGTTATCACCAACAGAGTTAGAAAGTTTTGTAACCAAAGTCGCAACGGAATGTGAAAAAATGATGCGAAAAAACCATGTGCCTATTTTGCTATGTGCTTCACCTATCCGCCGGACTTTGAAAAATATGTTGGCGCGGACTGCCCCACAATTAAACATTGTTGCCATCAATGAGGTTGCCTACCATGCCAGGATAGTATCGGCTGGTGTGGTAGTTGTTGAAACGCATTCCCATAATCTGGAGAAAGCTATATGACAAATTTGATAGCTGGTCTGTCTGACGTAATGAGTGCGGAAATAAAAAATTTAGACGCGATAGCTAACAACACTGCAAACCTAAATACCCCGGGTTTTCGTGCAGAATATGCATCTTTAAAAAATGTTGATTTTTTATCGCAAGTTCAATCAAAGCCTGCAGGCGAGTATGTCTCGGGATCCCTTGGAGCCATTCAGTCTGATCGAACTGCGGTCACTCAAAGAACCATCCAGCAAAACGACGGGAGCATCAAATCAACAGGCGTTAATACGCATATGGCATTGCGTGGTGAAGCTTGGTTTGTGGTTGAGAAAAATTCGCAGCTCTATTTGACCAGAAATGGAATGTTTAAAGTCGATAGCGACGGAAACCTGAAGACCAGTGCTGGAGAGAGTGTCGTAGGCGAGGGCGGTCCAATTGCAAACCTGTCAGGTGCCTTTGAAGTTGCCGGTGATGGAGCGATAATAATGGGTGGCAAGGAGGTTGGAAGACTAATGATTGTCGCCCCAACGCTGGGGGCTCAATTTACCCACTTGGGAAATGGTTTATACCAAACATCTTCCTTTCTTGAAAAAGCCTCTTCAAATAGTTACTCAGTCTTAAGTGGTGTTTATGAAACGAGCAACGCAGACACCGCGACGGATATGATCCGCTTGATGCAGACAACAAGACATATTGAAACAATACAACGGTCAATTTCTGCATACGACCAGCTGTTGAATGTGGGTGTTAATCAGCTGGGCAAATAATTTTCCCGAATGGATGAAAAACTATGATTGATGCATTGAATATCTCGGAAAGTGGCTTGCATGCCACGCAGAAATGGATTGATTCTATTTCTAATAATGTCGCTAACATGCAAACGGTTGGCTATAAGAAAATGAGTGTTACTTTTGCCAATATGGTAAATCAGCCAGCAACGGCAGCCGCTACCTCAACGCCCAATGCCCAGCAAATGAATACCTACGGAATTGGCACGCAAGTTTCTTCCGTCAGTTCTGTCTTTACCAGCGGCTCCATCAAATCGACAAATAGAGAGCTCGACTTGGCGATCCAGGGGAATGGATTCTTTGAGGTCGTACGCAGCGATGGGTCATTTGCCTATACCCGAGCCGGACAATTTAAAATTAATAGTGAGGGTGTGTTGACCACCATCGATGGGCTTCCCCTTTCTTCAGATATTCGAGTGTCACCCGATGTTTCTACGGTGGAAATACAAGCGGACGGACGTGTAAAAGGCCATGTGGCCAGCACCGGTGAAATTCTTGAATTGGGCGAATTACGAATAGCGAATGTGTTAGATTCAAGCACATTAAAAGCTGTTGGGAATGGTTTATTTGTTAGTGACAGCTTGGTAAGCGGTGAATCGAACCAAATAACTTTGGAAACTTCGGGTACCAATGGGACTGGCCAACTGCTTCAAGGCTTTCTTGAAATGTCCAATGTAAATTTAATTGAGGAAATGTCCAGTTTGGTGTTGGCTCAGCGGGCATACCAATTAAATGCGCGCATCATACAGACTGCAGACCAAGTGATGGAAACTATTAATAATCTAAGAAGATAGAATTTCCATGAAGCACCTTGCAATGATTTTGTTGTTTATTTCTGCAAGCTCAATAGCGGCTGACGGAAAACCCCCGCTTTGCCAGGCAGAAAATGCTGACAGCAATAAACACCTGTCTCCCGTATTTCTCGAAATGGTCGGAATGGTTTGCGATAAGTGGAAAACTAGGTTTGAAAAAATTACTTGGCAATTAATGGGTAATGGCGATAAAAAAATTCAGGACGTTAACAAAAAAATTATTTCTTATGAAATTGGTGAGCTAAAAAATGGAAGGATATGGATTAGAGCTGACTCTTTTTCAGGCGGAAAGCTACAAAAAGAGATTTTCTGGTTCAGGATAAAAGGCTTCGCAACTGTATGGTCAACGAAGCGCGATATATCGGTAAACAGTGTATTAGCCAAGGAAGATCTCATCCTGCAAACGACGGATGTCAGTGTTGAAAATTTAACGCAAGACCAAATTGTTACGGACCCGGTGGGTATGTTCGTACGGAAGTCGCTAAGGAGGGGAGCAATAATATCAAAGGCCAGTGTCAGTGGTCCTCCGTTGATCCAGCAAAACCAACAAATTGGTGTTCTTATTGAAAATAGCGGGTTGCAAATAACTGCAAAAGGAAAAGCATTATCTACAGGGTGGAATGTTGGTGATGCTATCACTGTTTTGGTAAATGGCGCTTCAAAAAGAACAGAAGCTATTGTTGCAAAAAGAGGATGGGCAAATGTTTCGATCTAAAAGCGCAGGCGTTAAGCTGCTCCTTACTTTTTTCCTGGCGATAAATGTAGCAAGTGCAGATAGTTTGATCGATGTTAAAAGTTATCGAGCACTAACTAGCGATCATCGCGCATACCGCGTCGGTGAGCCAATAGTGATTTTGGTTATCGAATCGACTCGCGCAGAATCGACGGCAAATACCGGTGTGCAAAATAATCTTTCGATTTCCGGTTCGTATGGGGATGATAATGGTAACCATAATGCAGGTGTTGCGCTTGCAGGTAAAAATGATGGTTCCGGTCAAACCAGTAGGAAAGGCCTGGCTACAACCCAGCTCAGTGCTAGAGTGACTGAAATTATCGGCGATGGGTTATTTCGCATTGAAGGTGAACACAATTTGATAGTGAATGGTGAGCACCAACGAATTGCATTGTCGGGCATCGTCCGCGCCGAAGACATTCACAAGGATAACAGCGTAATGTCCAACCGCATTGCTGCGGCACATGTAAAAATTGTTGGTTCTGGGGATGTAAGTGATTCCCAGCGCCAAAGCATCATATACAAGGTATTTAAATGGTTGAGGCTGATCTAATGAGTCTTTTGAAAAAATGGATAATTTTTTTTGCTCTTGTTTGCTCTCAATATGCAATGGCAACAACCAACAGCGTGCGATTAAAAGATATAGCCCGGATTGCAAATGCACGTGAAAATGCTTTGGTTGGTTATGGGATAGTTGTCGGCTTGTCCGGATCAGGGGACTCTGCAAGGAATCGGGCAACCCTGCAATCATTAGCAAATACATTGGGAAATTTTGGAGTAAAGCTATCGAATGACGATTTAAATGCGCGAAATACCGCAGCGGTCATGGTTACCGGGACTTTGCCGGCTTTTGCTGAAGAAGGAGACAAACTGGATGTCCAGATTTCTTCTTTGGGTGACGCAAGAAGCTTGGCGGGCGGTACCCTGGTGCTTACTCCCTTGTACGGGCCTGATCAACAACTGTATGCCCTGGCTCAGGGGCCGCTTGCTGTGGGTGGTTTTCAGGTTGAATCTAATGGAAATTCCATTCAGAAAAATTATCCTACAGCCGGCCGTATTCCACGCGGTGCTAATGTGGAAGCATCTCCGCTGCGTAAAGACCCTGGTGAGCAGCAAAGGGTATCCATTATTTTAAATGAACCGGATTACACAACCGCCCAACGAGTTATTTCCGCTATCAGTAATTCGTTGGGTGTCAATCAAGTGAAAGCTGTTCATCCTGGAAAGATTGAAGTGACCTTGCCGGACAAGGGTGAATATATGGAAATAGTTGCTGCGATTGAAAACGTAGTTGTAAATCCTGATTACGCATCGCGCATTGTAGTGAATGAGCGAAACGGCACTATAGTTGCCGGCAGCAATGTACGAATTGGGGCGGTGAGCATTGCGCAAGGCGATTTACAAATAGTTATTAAAACGAACTACGATGTCTCACAACCTTATTTTGTTGGGCGTGCTAGCGCTGAGGTCCAGACGACAATTGTTCCAGATACCGAAATAAAAGTAGAAGAAGAAGCGCCTGGGTTAGTGCAGATGCGTGAGGGCGTAACCGTTGGGGAATTAGTGCAATCGCTGCAGCGTATCCATATAAGCATGCGTGACATTATTACTATTTTACAATCTATAAAGTCGGCTGGTGCGTTGCACGCTGAACTTATTATTCAATAAGGAAAAATAATGGCATCTTCGGACCTCGTTATCGATGTTATTAGTTGGGCGATGCGCCTAGAACAAGCCAAGGCTGATATGGCCAGTAGAAATATTGCTTCCGCCAATATTCCAGGGAGCCGTCCAATGCAGGTTGATTTCGCAAGTCAAATTAATCTGCTTAAAAACACCTTGTATACCGGAGCAAACACCGAATCAGTAGCTGGATTGCTACGGCAACCTTTCACCACTGTGGAAAGTGATAATGTCGGGATTGGTGGTGGCGTACAGCTCGATTCAGAAGTTGCGGATTTAACCAGTGCAGAGTTGCGCTATAAAACCTTGGCTGAAGTACTATCGCGCCAGCTCTCTCTTTTAACTATTGCAGCCAGCGGAAGACAGTAGGAAATATAGAATGAGTTATCTTAATCCAATAGGCGAAGCGGTGCGATTCGGACTGAGTTATGAAAAAATGCGACTGGAGGCAGCAAGTTATAATCTTGCTATTGCAAATGTTGCAGTCCAAAACAATCAAAACAGTGCAGGCTTGTCCGTTTCTGTGTCTGCCAGTCATTTTGCCAATTCTCTGGGGATGCCAACGCTGGTAAAGCAAACCGAGAATACGGACATTTTTCGGAAAGTTCATGATCCGCATAACCCAGATGCAAATGCCGATGGCTATGTACTTTATCCAAATATTGACCCGACACATGAAATGACCACTTTGGTGTCTGCGACACGTGCATACGAAGCGAATGTGCGTGCTTTCAATTCCATTCATCAAATGTCATCAAAAGCACTTGAGATTGGAGGACGCCGATAATGGATTCAATCACTTCTATTCAGCCAGTCACATCACTCTCCGAACCGATGCATGCATCTTTAATTGAATATTCCCCATCCACAAAACAGACGCAGAATTCATTTGCTTCGATGATTGGCAAGGGAATAAATAGCGTAAACAACGACATCCGCACTGCAGAGTCGTTATTGAACACTTTTTCCCTCGATGGGAATACGCCGACCCATGAATTGATGCTCACAATGGAAAAAGCAAAGTTTTCTCTTCAGGTTGCGGTTGAGGTTCGTAATCGCTTGGTCGAAGCCTATTCCGAACTAACGCGTATGCAAATTTAGTATTGAGAGAGTGATATTGTGAATACTGAAGTTAAACCAGCCATGGTCTCTCGTACTACCGGTTTGATCGGTGGGATTATTATTATTATTCTGTTGACTGCCGCTGGTGCTTGGTGGTTGCTAAAGACAAACTATGAAACGTTGTTTTCAGAGATTAACCCAGAATCGCGCGCTGAAATGTTAGCCATGCTTATGCAATGGCAAGTCCCCTATAAAGTTGACGAGACTACCGGCGCGGTATCAGTTCCGTCAGACCAGCTTGCACATACACGGGCAAGGTTAAGTGGCCTGGGCTTACCTGCAACCCAAACCATTGGTTTGGATGTGTTCGGGCAGGGCGATTACGGAATGTCCGAATTTGCCCAGAGGATAAATTACCAGCGTGGCCTCGAAGGCGAATTGGCAAAAACCATTCGAACATTTGAGGAAATAAAATCCGCGCGTGTACATTTGACTCTTGCCAAAAATTCTTTGTTTGAGAACCGTAAGGAATCCGCCAAGGCATCGGTTGCTGTGCAATTGAAGCCGGAGCGTCGGCTTACCCAACAACAAATATTAGGAATTCAGCAGCTCGTGGCAGGTGCGATTACCGGACTAAACCCGGAACAGGTTGTGGTCCTAGATGAGCAGGGAAAGCCATTAGTATCAGGTGACTCCTCTGAAGGGGATCGCTGGTCCAATATACGTATTGTTGAGCGCGAATATGAAGAGCGCGCGCGACAGTTAATTATGAGTATTGTTTCCGAGGCATCGATTAGCATTTCAGTCAAGTTGCAATTCAATTTTGATCGTATTAAATCAATTCGTGAAACACTCATTCCATTACAAAACGGATCAGGATTTATAGTAAAAAAGCGCGAGCAAACTGCAACGGGTGAGTCTCCCAATGGGGATAGCTCTACAAATGTTCAAAATAATTCATCCATGGAAACTGAATATGTTTTTGGCAAGGAGCGTGCCGAAATTGAGCATACTTCAGGTGTTATTACACGGATCAATATTGGAATCGTGGTTGGTAAGCAGTTAACCCCAGAGATCGTCAGTTCAATCGATAAGCTTCTGCGCTCCGGTTTGGGATTATCTACAGATCGTGGGGACAGTATTGCAATAATTGGCTCACAGAAAACACCTTCCTCTGCTCAAGATGTTAATGAAAACCATGATTTTAATGCTGAGGTTGCGGTGCCTGCTGCGGTTGTGCCCATCGAGGAAAAGCCTCCCACTAATACTCCATTTGAATACCTGACCGATTATTGGTTCGCGATTCTTGCTGTGCTGGCATTCGCGGTGGTTTTGCTTGTGGTGTTATTGCTACTGCGTCGTCCCAACGGCGTTTCCCCACAAAAGCTAACCGAACGTGAACGCGAGCAGTTGCTAATTGAGCTTCGAAGCTGGTTGGCGCAAGAACAAAATGAGGCCAGATAAGATGTTGCGCAAACTTGCATTGCGTATGGCGTTTTTATCGATGGAAGACCGCGATTGGTTGTTGAATCAATTGTCGCTTTCCGACAGGCAACGCATCAACGCGTTGATTAGTGAAGCTACTGAGATGGGATTGACGAAAGACCCGATTGTTCTATCAAGGTTATCGGAAAAAAAAATCAAGAAAGAAGAAAACGAAAGTCGTGTTTTAAAGGAAGAGCTGTCATTGCTACCACTATTCTGGCAGCACTTAATCGAGTCTTATCAAACGGACGCCACAATGAAAAGTTTACCCGAATCGTTAATGCTTAGTGTAATTTTACACGCTAAAAATTCTTTGGTCGGAAATAAGACGGAAGATAAATAGTATGGCTGAAAAATTACGAATCGGAGAGTCTGCGTTCCCTGTGCGAAAGCTAGGCGTAAGCACTTTGCCCCAGTTAGCACAGGACGTGGTCGATGAAAACATAAAAGTCCCTGATTTGCCTAGCAGAACCAGAGAGGAACTTGAGGCTACGTTTGCGGACGAGATATTGGAGTTAAAAGAGGCTGCATATGATGGAGCTTTCAGTAAAGGTTACGAAGAAGGAAGGCTTGCAGCAGAGGAAGATTTTAAGATTCAGAAAGATAAATGGCAAAAAGACGCCGAGAGAAAACAATTAGAGCTTGATGACATTATAGAAAAGTTGGATGAGGTACTGACTAATTTGCAGAGTGCAGTGGACGATGCTCTGAACAAGATGGAGCCCGCGGCAGTAGCAATTGCATTCGCTGGATTGACGCGTTTGTTAGGTGAATCGGAACACTATCGCGAACGTCTTGCGCAGCAAGTGCATTATGCACTGGAACAATTTGGCCATGACACGCCCACCCGTATTTTACTAAATCCAAGCGATATACTACGCATCAAAAGTATTGAAAAACTAGATAGCTGGTCTGAAAAATTTACTCAAGAGGCGTCGTTAAAACCCGGTAGCTGTATTATTGAAGCGGGACCCCGTTCACTTGAGGCTAGTCTCAATGAGCAACTCGCTATTTTATCCCAGACGTTGTTAAAGTTGAGTCAGGCTTAGATGTCGATACTTCTTGATGAGGCTCATTACATCAATGGATTGCAGAACGCGATATTGGCGCAATCTTTTGGGCGTTTATGTGCTATTCACGGATTGGTCATCGAAGCCGCTGGTTGTGATGTTCACTTAGGCGAATTGGTGGAGATATTACCTGCCCGGGGTGGTCCCAAGGTTTTGGCGGAGGTCGTAGGCTTGCGGGAAAACTCCATATTGTTAATGCCATACAGCAGTGTAGAGGGATTGTGCTTGCAGAGCCGGATCCGCGCGCTGGGACATGCGTTACGTGTACCTGTTGGTGAAAAGCTATTAGGGCGAGTTATCACCCCATTAGGTGAACCATTGGACACGCAAGGGGAATTAAAACCCAATGCATTCTACCCCTCGTTGGGAACGCCAATAAATCCACTTGATCGTAGCCCGATAAATGAGGTGCTTGAAACGGGGATAAGGACAGTTGATATCTTTTCTCCGCTTGGCCGGGGTCAGCGTGTAGGAATTTTTGCAGGCAGTGGGGTTGGTAAAAGCACATTATTAGGAATGATGGCGAGGCATACCAAAGCTGACGTTATTGTTATTGCTCTTATCGGGGAGCGCGGTAGAGAAGTTGGGGATTTTTTGCGAGAAAGTTTGGGCGAACGAGGTTTATCCAGATCAATCACTATTGTGGCCTCTGCGGAGCAGCCAGCAGTTTTTCGGCGCCAAGCCGCATATACGGCAACAGCAATTGCTGAATGGTTTAGGAATGAAGGCAAGCACGTTCTACTAATTATGGACTCCATGACCCGCTTCGCCATGGCACAACGAGAAATTGGCTTGGCAACAGGTGAGCCTATGGGGTCGCGTGGTTATCCTCCGTCTGTCTTCGGATTGTTACCGCCACTTCTTGAGCGCGCTGGCGCGATTGAAAAAAAAGGTTCCATTACCGCTATATACACAGTTTTGGTCGAAGGCGATGATATGAACGAGCCTGTCTCGGATCATATGCGTTCCATTCTTGATGGTCATATAGTGTTGTCAAGAGAATTAGCTTCGCGGGCTCATTATCCCGCGATAGATGTATTGCATAGCATTAGTCGATTGAGCCGTGCGCTTACAACCCCTGTGCAGCGTGAATGCGTCGATGCGTTACGAAAATTATTGGCTGAGTATAACGCATCGTCAGACTTGATAGAGCTTGGCGCTTACGAAGCTGGCAGCAATTTGACGCTTGACACAGCAATTAGAATGAAATCAGAGATCGATGAATTTTTACAGCAACAACCTGATGAGTCTGTTACTTGTGACCATGGTTGGAAACAAATTATGGTGTTGACCGAAAAAATAATGCATGGAGCCCGCAATGTCTGACATACATAAAGTCCGCCAGTTAAAAAGCCTGGTGCGTTTACGGCAATTGCAACACGACAAATCTGCCAGTCGATTGGCAATTGCTAACATGGAACTAGCGAAAGCGAAGGAAAACATGCTTGCATCTCAGGCAAGATATCAGCTTATGCTTGAGATACAGCGAAGGTTCCGGCAAGCCGGCCACTTAATTGACCCACTTTGGTATGGCAATCATTTGGAAGCTGCAGATACCGCAAAACATTTGATGGATGAATCGATTGCCGATTGGCAATCAGCTAAAGATTATAGGTTGAATCAAATGAATGACTTTTCATTGCGTCACAATCAGTTAAATGTTGCGCGCAATGCAGAAACCTCTGCTAAGACCGAATATCAACAAAAACAGGAGCGGACCATGTTGGATGACTGTTATGATCAACTACCAAAGGTTGGTAGCCAGCAAATGGAACTCGCATAATGAACATAATAACTGCTCAAATCCCGCTGATGGCGTTTATTGGAGATATGCCAGCGAATGCCCAGAAAAATCCGGTTGATGAAAGTTCTGGCGATTTTTTACAGCAAATTATCACAGCAGAAAACATCAACATGCCCTTGGCAGATGCGGCCCGGACCTTGGAACCACAACCGATCCAGAGCCGTCACGATTTGCACGCGCAACAGCCAATAGTTCCAATAAGCAACGTACTGGAAAATTTGCGCTTGGTAAATGAAGTACAGCACCAAGCGGCTTCTGAGCAACCAAGGACAATCAAGCAAGTTAATGAACCCATCGCGGAACAATCGGTGGTTTATTTATTGCATTGGTTGGCAACTGGTCATCTCTCTCACATTGCATCTGATCTGTCCGCTACAAGTTCTGTGCATAGTAAAAATTTGATTTCTTCAATGGCAGCTGACGCGGCCGATTTTTGCACCGGGTTGCTACCGGGCACTGTTTCCGAAGTTATTCAATTGGGTGAGAACGAATTGCCATTAAAGCAGGGTGAGAGCAATCCAACTGACGTGGATGCCACAGAGTATGAGAGCAGGCGACGATCTGTCGACCCCGCAATATTTAACGAGCAAATTTCTCCCTATTTGAAACGTCGGCTAATTGTTTCGTCTCAGGAAGACCATACACATGTTATTTTACGTGATTACTTTTTGGATTCAGAAGACCATCTTTCTGAACTGAGGGGCTTGTTAGCCAATATAAAGCAAAATACTCCAGGTAATATTAGAGTAACAATAAATGGTCATCAATACGGTGACCTCAGTAATTATTGATAGTACGGGAATAATTTATGGCCATTGATGCAATTGGTAGCGCGTTGACGACTACGAATATCACTTCTAATAGTGCGTTAAACCAAGAGGATTTCCTTAAGCTTTTTTTGACGGAGCTGAATTACCAGGATCCACTGGAGCCATTAAGCAATCGAGATTTTCTAGCGCAAATGGCGCAATTCGCTAACATAGAACAAACCAAACAAACCACGGACAGTGTGAACAATCTGGTATACCTAAATTCATCTTCCCAATCTGTCAGCTTATTGGGAAAAAAAGTAGAGGTCGCTAATGGGGCGGAATTGGTAACAGGTGTCGTTAGCTCAATTTCATTTACCAGTGGCGGCATGAACATAGATATACAAAAAGCCGATGCCAGTTATCTCAGGGGTGTAACCTTGTCCCAAATTCAATTGATACGGAATTAACAGGAGTTTCGAGATGCTTCAATCATTTTTTAACGGTTTAAGTGGGTTATTAAGTTTCTCACGCGGGTTGCAGACGGTCAGTGATAATGTGGCAAATATGAATACGCCGGGCTTCCGTGGCCGCGATACTTTTTTTCGCAGTATAGAAAGCGGCAACTCGGAGGGCGGATATGGTACAACGGTAAGCACCGGTGGTACTCGTTCAACGCCGGGAAAATTACAACAAACCGGCAGTCCGACGGATTTGGCGTTAGTTGGTAGTGGTTTCTTTGTTTTACGCGATGAACAGGGTCAGCTCCATTACACTCGAGACGGTGAATTCCAGTTTAATGAAAAGCGTATTCTGGTGGATAAGAACACCAAATACCAAGTAATGGCTTTGAATACCTCTGGACAGCTAGCGCCTATTGATATAAGTGCTGTGTATACCAAACCACCGCAAGCAACAACTAAAGTTACTCTTGCGGGAATTCTATCTTCAGCCCAATCACCAAAATCAGTTTCATCTATTGTGGTATATGACCGCTTGGGTGGTTCGCACACCCTTAGTATGACCCTGACTGATGTATCCGCAACTACACCGAACACATGGAACGTAAGCATCACTAATTCAGCCGGTACCGTAATCAGCGCGCCGGGTAGCACTATTGCATTTGACCCAAGCAATAAACCGCTTCCACCTAAGAACCAAGTCACTGCCACCATTTCAGTGGGTGGAAGCGCCCAGAGTATCGTCTTTGATTTCGGTAGCGCGAGTTCGACTCAGGCGGTGCAATGGCAAGCAGCCGCGCCGGTATCGGCGAGCGATGCAATTGCCGCAACGGTAGCCGATGGACATGGCACTATTGGTATTACGGATCTGACCTTTGACCAGAATGGCTTATTGACTCTCACTTATTCAAATGGCGATAAAGATAAAAACGCCAGGATTGCACTCGCTTCTTTTGCCGATGAGGCGGAATTAGTGTATGAATCGGGAAGCATGTATCAAGCGGTAAAAACCAATGCCGCTAAATATGGTTATGCAGCGGAATCTGAATACGGAAAAATCCAGAGTAAGAGCCGTGAACTTTCCAATGTGGATTTAACGCAGGAATTTGCGGACATGCTGATTATTCAGCGGGGGTATCAAGCTAGCTCCAGGGTAATGTCAGTATCAAACGACATGATTGAGCAACTTTATCGAGCTAATGGCGGTTAATCTATGCGTCCCTATCGTTTGATTCGAAAGACGACTCGCCATCAGTTGTCAGAACGAATTCTTGACACCTTTATAAGTTGGCAGAAGCGCTGGTCCATTGATATCAAACAGCCAATAATCGACTTTCCTTCAGATAAGGAGGACTTGGAAAAATCAATTGGGTTTGGTGTAAGAAGAGACAATTTTTATCAGGCTTTTTTTTTCGACGTGAAAACAGATTGGGCCAAAATAATTTTCGGGCACAAATCTATCTCCTGCCCTGATGATGCGATTGCCCATGCTGTCATTAATGATGCAAAACAATCACTGGCCGATGAACTGCTCAGACAATTTAATATTTATGAAACTGTGGGAATTGTGCGTGAGTCGGCCTCAATAACCCCTGTTGCCGGGGACGGGCATGTAATTGTAAAGATTTCGATAGATGACCAGAACCTTTATCTGTGGTTATCTCCACATATTGTGAGTGCGTTTATCCCCGCGCCGTCGAAACATAACAGTCGAGCTCTGGTGCCGCGAGCCGATGCCTGTGTAAATGCCGTCGCCACATACAAGGCAAAGTTGGATCTCGGAAGTTTCCCAATTACTTTATTACAGAATCTTTCGATAGGTGATGTGTTGTCGACGGACATAAAATTAGATACTCCAATGTATCTGGAAATAAATGGGAATATGACTCTGCGTGCTCACCTTGGGCAGCAAGATGGCAAGAAAGCGTTATTATTTTTATCAAATTAATGGATGTATCATGGCAGAAAAAACTGTGCAGAATATTGAATTGGAGCCGCTAAATCAGCCGGAAACCTCCGGTGCCCCATTGTGTCCGCGTGATATTAATTTGTTTGGGCACGTAAATGTGGAAATCACGGCGGAGATTGGCCATGCGGAAGTGAGTATTGAAAAGTTGCTAGGTTTTAAAGCAGGTGATGTGTTTGCGTTGAAAGAGAAAATTGATACTCCTTTGACGCTGTATGTTAATAACAAACCTGTTGCTTTGGGGCATTTGGTTGCCGTTGAAGATAATTTCGGTGTTCAAATTACTGAAATTCTTTGAAGTCATTGCCAACAAATGAAAAATACAAATGCGTCAACTTTGATAGCTGAAAACACCGGGACCCGCCTGCAGTTACGTGAGGATGATGTTGTCACTACGGCCTTTGTACTCAAGTCTATTCTGGTGCTTGCGGTATTGCTTGTAATGGCGTATTCCATTTTACGCTGGGTGTCCACTCGTGTGGCCGACATAAATAGGTCTGGACGAGCACTTGAAAAAAATGCCATTCGGGTGATTTCAGCAACAAAAGCCTCGATTAAAACGAGATTAATTTTTGTTGAAATTGATGGGCGTAAAGCGGTAATTGTTGAGAACCAGCAGGGGTCTGCATTAAGTTGGCTCCCTGGCGTAGATAACAAACCTGAGTTTAAAGAAGGCGAAATGTAATGTTGGCGATAATTACGGGTGTTGCTGGGTATACCGCAACGAGATCTGATGCAACAAATGGATTTTTAACCGCAATTGAGTCGCTCAGCTTAACTACACCGGTCGAAGTGTTTCTCACTTTAACTGCCCTTTCTTTTTTACCAATACTGCTTATATCGCTCACAACTTTTACGAGGAACATTATCGTTCTGTCCTTCCTGCGTCAGAGTCTAGGGCTGCAGCAATCTCCACCCAATATCGTATTGATTTCGCTCGCTGTATTCATCACTTTTTTTACGATGTCGCCCGTTTTCGAAAAAAGTTATATCAATGGCGTAGAGCCATACATAAATAAGGAAATAAGTATTGACACCGCCTTGGATCGTTCCTGGGTTCCTTTTAGGGATTTCATGTTGCGCCAAACACGAGAAGCAGATCTTGCACTTGTCCACGAATTAGCTAAAGAGCCAATACCTGAGCGTGCAGAGGATGTGAACCCAACGTATTTAGTTCCTTCTTTTCTTTTAAGTGAATTAAAAACCGCTTTTCAGATAGGCTTTGTTATATTTTTACCTTTCCTTCTGATTGATATCGTCATCGCATCAATTCTAATGTCTTTAGGCATGATTATGGTGCCGCCAGTAACAATTGCATTGCCCATTAAGATTATGCTCTTTGTTGTGGTTGACGGTTGGTCTCTTATTACTAAAGCTTTGATAATCAGTGTGGGAACATGAGTGACCTTGCGATTGACAAGGAGGGCTCAGATGCTATTCCGCATAACGAAAGCGCACCAACATCATTGTGGGAGCAATGGTGGCGCTTGCGCGATGACCAGTCCAGAAATGCGTTATTCTTCCATTATGGAGTTTGGCTTCGAAAGGTTGTTGGCAATATTATGTTGCGTCATAAATATCCTCTTGCTGAATGGGGTGATTATATCCACCTTGGCTCTCTGGGATTATTTTTTGCCATCGAAAAATATGAACCTCGACAAAATACCAGTTTTGAAAACTATGCTTATCTTTGTATTAAAGGAAAGATTCTTAAAGGTTTAAGTAACTATACGAGTGAGAGTAAAAAAAATAGCAGTTCGTATTCTGCCTTGCGAATTGACGATGCTGATGACGAGTCTGATATGCTCAGTAATGTCGTTAATGCGGTTGTCGGATTGGCGTTGGGCTATTTTCTAGAGTCGGGAATACGTGATGATGATATCAATGAGAATGATCCTTTATATATATATCAGAGCCGTGAGGAGTCAGAAATCCTAAGAGGTTTGGTGAGGAATCTTCCCGAGAGGGAGAAATTTATTATTGTGAGTCATTACCTGCATCACATTAGTTTTAAGGAAATTGGCGAGCTTTTATCGCTGACCCAAGTACGTGTTTCCCAGCTTCATCATCAGGCATTAAAAAGATTGAGAAAAATATATGAACAATCTTTAAATGGCTGAATATCAACCTAATTGATTTTTTCCTTTAATAAGCTGCTAGACGCATGAGTGTTTGTTGTGGAAATTCATAAGCTATTACCCAAAACTTCCTTTGTGCCCTTCAAAGCCAGGCGCTTGGTGAATGCAAATGTTGTTTATGCGAATTTGCCTTTATTTCATGAGTACGGATATTTTAGGGAGTATGAGGAAAAGTCCGAGGAATTTTACAACCAGATTCTCGATTACTTTGCGTACATAGTGCCACATAGTGACAGGGATATTTCACTTGTGGGGAAGGAAGAAAAGGAATTTCTGGCGGAGCGCTATGGGGGCGCTGGAATTCTTGCAAATGGAGGCGGCGCACGCTGTGGGCTCAGCGGGCCTTTCAGTCTAAAAGGGATAGGACCTGCTCCAGTAGTGGGTAGGGATGTAGACTACTGGTATAGCCATGGGCGAATGGGGCTTGAGGAAGCTCTAACCGAATTGTTCTACAGTCATATTGCCTATGCTGCGCTACCTAATGCTAGCAGTAGAGTTCTGGCAGTTATTGACACGGGTGGCACAATTTTACAGCGCTCTTTCAGGCAGTCCCTCAATCCATATGATGATGATTGTAAACATGTGCGCGCAGGGATAATTGTTCGGGAGACGCAAGTCCGTCCTGCTCATTTTGCGCGAGCTTTTTACTTTAAGCCGTCACAATATATGAAGGACCACCATATTCATGACCATGAAAGAGTGCGACATGTCATTCCATTTTTGCCAGATGCGGTCGGTGTCAACGATTTCAGCTTAAATTCAGGTCAGAAATTTCGTTTAGCTATAGAGGAGATTCTCTCTAAATCTGCTCTTCAACTTGCTTATTCGAAGGTGCGACGTTTAATGCATGGCTCACTGGGGCTATCCAATATTCTGGTTAATGGTGGTTGGATTGATTTTGGTTCTGCCACCGCCGTACCTGCCTATGAACAACTAATTACAGCAGAGCTGCAACCGGCATATTGGGATGAGGTATTCTTGTTTCAAAAAACTGCAGCTGACATGTGTTTTTACGTAAGGAAGTTTCAAATAGAAACTCGAAATATTTTGAGTAATAGCGCTGACTTCTATCACAAATTTGTTAATACATATATTAACCACTTGCGTATTTTGTTTGTTGAAGTAACTGGAATACCTTTGTTTCTTCTTAAAAATTTAGTGAATAATGAATGGTATCAGAAATTTGGGTCCTTATTGTTACATGTTGCACATATGGAGAATCCTAAGGCAAGGATTTCGGACTGGGTTTTGCACGCCGAACAACCTTCTCATTGTTGGAAAGCCGTTAGTCTGCGTTATATTCTACAAAAATTTTTTTATCAGTATTGGATTGATTGCAAAGGTGCGCCCCCAAACCTCCCTATCAAAGCGGCGCTGCTTAATGAGTTGTGGGGCGCCTACAGTGTTTTATGTGGGGAGATAGAGAAGCAAATAAGAATTATGGAGCTAGATCGTCAGGCTCTGGCAAACTATATCGCTTTTAATATGGTGCGCCAATTGATAGGTATCGTTCCATTGTATCGGGGGCATATGCTGAACGAGGTGGCGGAGAAGACGAATCTTGGTGTTTCCACTGAGGCGACGCGCAACAATATCGAACTTATGTTTGAACGGTACAATTGTCTCGCCTCGATACACTATCGGTCGCCAGTTGATTTTCGTTTGTTGATTGCGCTTAATGATCGTCAGATGCGTTTGTTCTTCGATATTGAAACTAATAAATATCGCTTAGAGATACCACAAGCTGCTTTAGTCGAATATGGTTTTTCGGAAAAATTAAGAGTTACATGTTTTTCTGCTAGTAAAGAGACTTTGACCTTCTCGCAGAAGGATGGTGAGGAAAATTACATATATACGTATATCAACGTTTCGGATGATTCAATAGATTTACCGCTGAGCGAGATTGCGCTTTTCGATGGAAAAAACACTGTGCTTCTCTTGGATTTTTTTCCCGGGTTCGATCATTTGTATTCAGCCTACTTAACCGCTATGCAGGGGCTTGAAATTCCTCCTGAGCAAACTTGGGACAAATTTTTGGATTTTAGTAATGCTTCTTAAAAAAGGAATCTCTGTAATTGTACCCACATATAATCGAAGGGATTTGCTTGACAGGACCCTCCTGTCGTTAAGTCTTCAGTTATTCAACCCTTACGACTACGAGGTTATTGTTATTGATGATGGGTCTACAGATGATACTAAAGACATAGTGCTTTCGTATAAGGATAGGATGCTAATCTCTTATATGTACCAAGAGGATAAAGGGTTTCGCGTTGCACAAGCTAGAAACTTAGGGATTTTGAATGCACGTTATAGTGTATGTCTTTTTCTGGACTCAGGCGTCATAGCTCATCCAAGTTTATTGGCGAGACATTGGCGTGCGTATTTAGGAAAATCAGAACAAGTTCTAATAGGATTCGCCTACGGCTATTGTGATTATGAAGAGCTGGCCCTTAGTTTATTGAAAGATTTTAACAACCGGTCAGAAATTGAAAATATTTTTTGCTCGTTTCGTAATAACAAGAGTTTAAGGGATAGGCGATCCGTAGTATTGGATAACGAGGTTATGGCGTTTGAATCTATATCCATTCCTTGGATTATATTTTGGACTTGCCATGTTTCCTGTACGACGAAGTCTTTATTGAAAGTAAAAGGGTTCGATGAAAATTTTCAAAGCTGGGGTGGAGAAGATATTGAGTTGGGATTGCGATTGCACGCAGCAGGGGTCCATTTTGATCTTGCTCGTGATTGTGAGGTCATTCATTGGCCTCATGTTCGCACGGCTATTCCCCCAGAACACAGTAATCAATACGCAGCTTATATTTACAAAAAACATCCCGCGAACTCAACGTTTATGTTGATGCAGGGGCGTGTCCCTTGGATCGATATTGTTAAAGAAGAAAATACCAGGCAAGGTGCTACCCTCGTCGGCGGTCTTTAAAAGAACTAAAAATTTCCTTAAGGTCTCCATCATCTTTTCATATATAGCTTGGCGTTGAGCTTTGATCGGTAAGTATACTCAAATTGATACTGACAAATAGCGATACTATTCGTGTTGAATCTCATGGTGTATGTCAACATATCATCCAGTGAGCGTTCTTTGATTGAGATCTCAGTGTATGTGTGGCTGCAAATCCATTTGCATAATTGGCATAGGAAAAGCTTCCCTTGATGCCGATACACGCGAGAGGTTTTCTACTCAATATTTTGCACCTGCTCCCGCATCTGCTCGATCAACACTTTCAATTCCACCGCCGCCTGTGTGGTTTCGCTCACCACCGATTTCGACGAAAGTGTGTTGGCTTCGCGGTTTAATTCCTGCATTAAAAAATCCAAGCGGCGGCCGAGGGAGTCGGTTTGTTTCAGGCTGCGTTTGACTTCGGTGACGTGGGTGTCCAGGCGATCCAGTTCTTCGTCGACGTCGGCTTTTTGCGCGAGTAAAACCACTTCCTGTTCAAGGCGTTCGGGGTCGAGTTCTATTTGCAGGGCGGCGAGTTTGGTTTGCAGTTTTTCCCGCTGTGCGGCGAGGATTTCCGGCATGCGTGCGCGGACATTGGCAACCTGTATAGAGACGTTGTCGAGTCGGGTGAGGATTAATTGTTCCAGCTCGGCACCTTCGCGTGTGCGGTGCTCGATTAGTCCACTCAGCGCGCTTTCAAATAAATCGAGTGCGGATTTGTGCATCGCTTCGCGGTCCAGTTCCTGTTTTTGGATGACACCGGGCCAGCGGAGAATATCCAGGGCGTTGACTGGGGCAGCGGCATCGCCGAGCAGGCCGTTGATCTGCTGGGCAGATTTGGTGAGTTGGGAAACTTTAGCGAGGTTGATGCCCAGTTCGGATTCGCCCTCCTGTTCCCATTGCACGCTCAGGCTGGCTTCAACCTTGCCGCGTTGCAAGGCTTTGCGCATGGCATCGCGCAGGTGGGGCTCGATTTCGCGGAAATCTTCCGGTAATCGGAAGCTGGGCTCGAGGTAGCGGTGGTTAACACTGCGGATTTCCCATACCAGGGTTCCCCAGGGGAGTTTTGCTTCACGGCGGGCGAATCCCGTCATACTGCGTGGCATAGTGGCTCCTGGAACTAAGTCGTTCTCGGTAAAGGTAATTTCAACCGGGGCGGTTACGCCGGGCGGCGTTAACTGATAGAGTTCCCCGGCACATTAACATTCATTTACAGATTCGGGATGGTACCACAGCTTCTCGCCATCCCCCGGCTTTTGTGATCTTTCTCGCAGTAAGGAACCCAGTATGCAACGTCCTAGTCTTCGCAGTCCCGACCAGCTCCGCCCCGTCCGTATCACCCGTCGTTACACCAAACATGCTGAAGGCTCGGTATTGGTGGAGTTTGGCGATACCAAAGTGATTTGCACCGCGAGCGTGGTAAATAATGTACCGCCATTCCTGCGCGGCCAGGGGCAGGGCTGGTTGACGGCGGAATACGGTATGTTGCCCCGCTCTACCGGTACACGCATGGACCGTGAAGCTGCGCGCGGCAAACAACAGGGGCGCACCGTGGAGATCCAGCGGCTGATTGGTCGCTCACTGCGCGCCGCAGTGGACCTTGGTGCACTGGGTGAAAACACCATACATATCGATTGTGACGTTATCCAGGCGGATGGCGGCACTCGCACCGCTTCCATCACCGGCGCTTGGGTCGCATTGGCGGATGCGATTAGTTTCCTGAAGGCGCAGGGCAAAGTTACTGGTGAGCCCCTAAAGCGCGCGATTGCCTCCATCTCGGTAGGAATTTATCAGGGCATTCCCGTACTCGACCTGGATTACCCGGAAGATTCCGCCGCTGACACCGACATGAACGTAGTCATGGGTGACGACGGAGGCATTATTGAAATCCAGGGCACCGCCGAAGCTGAACCTTTTACCGAAGCTGAATTTGCAGCCATGTTGAGCTTGGCAAAACGTGGCATCGCGCAGCTGCATGACTTGCAGCGCCAGGCATTGGCAGATGCGCAATAAATTTTTAAACACCGGCCAACCGGGCTTTCATCCGCTGCGAAAAATTAACGTGGCGTTGCGCGGGCTTCGCTTCGCGGTAGTCGCGGATTTCTCCGTGGCCTACAAATTGGCGCTCTCCCTGTTGGTCTTGATAGCCTGCATAGCGTTTCGGGAATGGATTGATGTGGCAGCGGTGCTCATCGCAACAGCATTAATGCTAGTGGCAGAGATTTTTAATACAGCCATAGAAGCGCTGTGTGATTTCCTGGAAAGTAACAATAATGAAAAAATCGGCATCATTAAGGACATCGCCGCTGCCGCTGTGGGGATCAGCATTTTTGTATGGCTGATAATTTTGGTGGGTGAAACCTTTGCAGTTACGAATAATTTTTTATTTGATAAGTGAAGAGCTGACTGCCGCCTCAATGGTCACACAGTGAAAGGTCGCGAGGACTATGAAAGAGCAAAATGAAATAAAAGTATTAAAGGTGATGGATAGCATTATCCACAATTGCGCCTTGGGTATTGCGATGATCATGGTGCTGGTCATTATGTGGGGCGTCGCCGACATACTCTACGTCCTTTACCATCGTTTGATAGCGCCGCCAGTAATGCTGCTGGAGATAAAGGATATTTTTGCCACATTTGGTGCATTTATGGCGGTGCTGATCGCGATCGAAATCTACCATAACCTCGTTCTATACACGAGGGGCCAGCATGACCCGCGTATGGCAGTCGAAATAGTCCTGGCGACCGCGCTCATGGCGGCGGCACGTAAGGTAATTATTTTTGATTTCAATGAGATGGATGCAGCCTATATCTATGCAACAGCGGCGGTGATTTTTGCGCTGGGAGTGGCTTACTACTTTATCGTGATTATCCCTGGTAGAAAAAACAAAGAGCAGGCCGAGCGTTCTATCTGACTTTAATGCGGCGCCCCCTATTTTTATCGGCAGCGCCGCCAACATCCTCAAGGCTGCGGCAATCCTGAAGGCGTTTATTCCACAGGCACCAACCCCAGGTTTCTGACGATTTGCGCGGTAGGTTCGGTTTGGTTCATGGTATAGAAATGCAAACCGGGTGCTTCGTTTTCCAGCAAGGTTTCGCAGAGTTCAGTTACCAGTTCGACGCCGAAGGCTTTTAAACTGGCTTCATCATCACCGTAATTTTCCAACGCCTTGCGCAACCAACGCGGAATTTCTGCGCCGCAGGCGTCAGAGAAACGGGTCAAATTTTTGTAGTTAATAATAGGCATAATGCCGGGAAAAATTGGTTGGGTGATGCCGGCTTTATGGCATTGGTCCAGGAAATAAAAATACGAGTCCGGATTAAAGAAATACTGCGTGATAGCACTGTTGGCGCCTGCATCAAATTTTCCTTTCAAATAGCGCACATCATCGCTGTAGCTTTTGGCCTGCGGATGTATCTCCGGATAGGCCGCCACTTCCAAATGGAAATGTTCGCCAAAGTGTTTACGGATAAACGCCACCAATTCATTGGCGTACACCAATTGCATCCCGCCGCCGACGCCAGATGGCATATCGCCGCGCAAGGCGACTATGCGATCAACACCGGCCTCTTTGTATTCCTGGATCAATTGCTTAATGCTGTCATCATCATCGCCGCCAAAGGACAAATGCGGCGCAGTGCTAATGCCGTCGGCTTTGAATTTAGTCACTAGGCCTTTGGTGTTGTCTCGCGTTGAGCCGCCCGCACCATAGGTGACCGAGAAAAAATCCGGGTTAAAGAAATTTAATTCGTCGCGCACTTTGATGAGTTTTTCTTTTCCCTCCGCCGTTTTGGCGGGGAAAAATTCAAAGCTTAGGCGCAGTTGTGAATCGGTCATAATGTTACCTTTACGATTTTTCCCTCAGCCCAACCCTCTCCCTGTGGGAGAGGGAGCAACTTAACCAAGAACAAAATGATCTCAAGTGGCGCAAACAGTCCCTTCTGCCTGTGGGAGAGGGCTAGGGTGAGGGCTAAAAATTAATACTTATAAGAATCCGGCTTAAACGGACCTTCCACTTCCACGCCGATATACTCGGCTTGTTGCGCTGTGAGTTTGGTAATCACGCCGCCAAAACCTTCCACCATATCGCGCGCGACTTCTTCGTCGAGTTTCTTCGGCAGTACGCGTACATAGATATGCTCCGCTTTTTGTTCGGCGGGCAGGTCGGCAAATTTGCGTTCATACAAATACATCTGCGCGAGCACTTGGTTGGCGAAAGAGCCATCCATAATGCGCGATGGATGGCCCGTTGCATTGCCCAGGTTTACCAGGCGGCCTTCCGATAACAGAATCAAATGATTGTTAGTAGCCTTGTCGCGATAGATTTTATGCACTTGTGGTTTAACTTCTTCCCACTCCCAGTTTTTACGCATAAACGCGGTGTCGATTTCGCTATCGAAGTGGCCGATGTTGCACACCACGGCGCCATTTTTTAACGCGCGCAGCATCGCGGAATCACACACGTTAACGTTACCCGTAGTGGTGACCACCAAATCGGTAGTGCTTAACACGGCATGATTGATATCTTCATAGTTGCCAGTGGTGATGCCATTGTTGTAGGCGGAAACCACTTCAAATCCATCCATGCAGGCTTGCATTGCGCAGATAGGATCTATCTCGGTGACTTTTACAATCATACCTTCCTGGCGCAGAGACGCTGCTGAGCCTTTACCTACATCACCATAGCCAATAACCAAGGCTTTTTTGCCAGCGAGTAAATGGTCAGTACCGCGCTTGATTGCATCGTTCAAGCTGTGACGGCAACCGTATTTGTTGTCGTTCTTGCTTTTGGTCACCGCATCGTTAACGTTGATGGCGGGCACTTTCAAAGTGCCTTTCTTCAACATCTCTACCAGGCGGTGCACACCGGTAGTGGTCTCTTCGGAAATACCGTGGATTTTGTCGAGCATTTGCGGATACTTTTCGTGGAGCACCAGGGTGACATCGCCCCCGTCATCCAGAATCACATTGGCATCCCAGGGCTTGCCATCTTTCAAAATGGTTTGCTCAATACACCACCAGAATTCTTCTTCGGTTTCCCCTTTCCAGGCAAATACTGGAATGCCAGCAGCAGCAATTGCAGCAGCGGCGTGATCCTGGGTGGAAAAAATATTGCACGATGACCAGCGCACCTCTGCGCCCAACTCCACCAGCGTTTCGATCAGCACGGCGGTTTGGATGGTCATGTGGATACAGCCA
>JAGKWO010000089.1 GCA_021151835.1 Gammaproteobacteria bacterium | reverse complement strand
GGTTGGGAGGGGGTTAAAAACCAATTTTATTTTAGGAAAAAATTATGAGCTTCACCGACTACAAAGTTGCCGCCAGAACCGCCGAGGAATTTGCGAAAGATGCCCATTGGGGCCGCAAGGAAATTGAAATTGCTGAAGGCGAAATGCCAGCGTTGATGGCGCTGCGTCGCAAATATAAAAATTCAAAACCATTGGCCGATGCAAAAATTATCGGCTGTATCCACATGACCATCCAAACCGCCGTGTTGATTGAAACACTGGTGGACCTGGGTGCAGAAGTGCGCTGGTCATCGTGTAATATTTTCTCTACCCAGGATCACGCTGCCGCTGCAATCGCCGCTGCCGGTATTCCGGTATTTGCGTGGAAAGGTGAAACCGAAGAAGAATTCTGGTGGTGTATTGAACAAACCATCAACAAAGATGGCAACGTCTGGGATGCAAACATGATCCTTGATGACGGTGGCGATGTAACGCAAATCGTCCACGAAAAATATCCGCACATGCTCGACAAAATCCACGGTATTTCTGAAGAAACAACCACCGGTGTTCATCGCCTGCTCGACATGCTGAAAAAAGGTACGTTGAAAGTCCCGGCGATCAACGTCAACGATGCCGTGACCAAAAGCAAAAACGACAACAAATACGGTTGCCGTCACAGCTTGAATGATGCCATCAAGCGCGGCACCGACCATTTGCTCGCTGGTAAAAAAGCATTGGTTATTGGTTATGGCGATGTGGGTAAAGGTTCTGCGGCATCACTGCGCCAGGAAGGCATGATTGTTAAAGTGACCGAGATCGATCCTATCTGCGCAATGCAAGCGTGCATGGATGGTTTTGAGGTTGTGTCGCCATACAACAACGGCATCAACACCGGCAAGTTTGAAGATATCAATCACATCGTACTCGGCACTACTGATCTGGTTGTGACTACCACTGGCAACGTCAATGTATGCGACTCTTCCATGTTGCGTGCGTTAAAAAATGGTGCCGTGGTTTGCAACATCGGTCACTTCGATAGCGAAATCGATACTGCCTATATGCGCAAAAACTGGGAATGGGAAGAAGTTAAACCACAAGTGCATAAAATCTACCGCGACAAGGCCACAAACAATCATTTGATTTTGTTATCGGAAGGTCGTCTGGTGAATCTGGGTAATGCAACCGGTCACCCATCGCGCATTATGGATGGTTCTTTCGCCAACCAGGTACTCGCACAGATTTATTTATACGAGCGCAAATTTGCTGACCTGCCAGCTAACGAAAAGGCCGAGCATTTGTACGTGCGTGTATTGCCGAAGAAGCTTGATGAAGAAGTGGCTAAAGACATGGTGGAAGGTTTTGGTGGTGTTATTACCAAACTTACCACGCAACAAGCTGAGTATATCGGCGTGGAAGTTGAAGGTCCGTTCAAGCCGGATTCTTATAAATATTAATTGATGTAGATTGTGGCAGGTCATGTAGGTTGGGGTGAGGAACGAACCCCAACATGACGAACTCTCAATTTGCGCTCATGTTTATCCATGCAAACGAATAAACATCTTCGCTTAAAAATTATTTATCCTCGTTAATTGTGTTGGGGTCGCCTCAGCCTACGCGGCCCGCCCCAACCTACGTAGAGCACCATTATGACAGACTCACAATTGCGCCTAAGCTTTGAATTCTTTCCCGCAAAAACACCGGAAGGAAAAGCAAAGTTGATCAATGTGCGCAACGAATTAAATTTTTTCAATCCGGATTTTTTTTCCGTCACTTACGGCGCCGGTGGTTCCACTCGCGATAACACCAAAGGCCTGGTTACCCAGTTCGTGCGCGATGGTATTAGCACCGCACCACACTTGTCATTTGGCGGTGACGATGACGAGACGATCAACGCATTAATCCAGGAATACAAAGACGCGGGTGTAGATCGTATTGTTGCATTGCGTGGCGATATGCCATCCGGCATGGGCGGCGGCTCCCAATTAGTCTACGCCAATGAACTGGTTGCGTTCATCCGCAAACATTTCGGCGGGCACTTCCACCTGGAAGTAGCGGCTTATCCGGAAATCCATCCGCAAGCCAACAGCTATAGCGATGATGTGCGCTACCTAAAAGGCAAGTTTGACGCGGGTGCAAATAGCGCGATTACGCAATATTTTTTCAATCCGGATTCGTATTTTTTCTTTATTGATCAATGCCAGAAAGCCGGAATTACCCAACCGATTTACCCCGGCATTATGCCGATCATCAACTACAAAAATTTAATCCGCTTCTCCGACGCGTGCGGTGCGGAAATCCCGCGCTGGTTGCGCAAGGCGCTGGAAAATTACGGCGATGATGAAGCCAGCTTGAAAGCTTTCGGTGTAGAGCTGGTAACTGAACTCTGCGAAACCTTGCTGGAAAACGAAGCCCCGGGCTTACACTTCTACACGATGAACCAGACTGAACCTACCGCGCAGATCGTGCGTAATTTGGGTTTGATTCCTGCGGAATAATAATCCCTCCCCTAGCCGGGCGCCCCATCCCTCAGCTACGTGCCCCGTTTCAAAGGGCGGGAGCCAGATGTAACTTCGTATCATGCCCGTAGTGCTATCCAAATCCCCCCCGTTGAAACGGGGGGCGCAGCCAGGGTGGTTTAGGGGAGATTCACCTCCCGCCGAAAAATCTGCGTAAATGCCTCTGAAAAATCCGCATAAAAATCTCATCGTTTTTTGCGGTTTTTTTATGCGCCACCCCACTTTTCCGTAACGCGCGCATAAACAATTTTATTTGCCCGTTTCCAATATTTTTTAGCAGCCTACACTCTAGTCATCGGTGATTAATTTTCACCGAAAACAATCGCGTGAAATCCGGCGTTGCCATTCAGGTTTTCAGCGTTGCCGCTTGATTTTGCGTTCACATCAGGCTTCAGGAAGGTGCTAAAAAATGTCTTATACCTATCAAAATAATGCACAACAAAAATCCATTGGCATTCTCGTAGTCATTGTTTTTCATCTGGCGATTGCCACAGCGCTTGTTAGCGGCCTGGCTCCCCATATCGATATAAAGATCCCTAAAGTATTCACAACAAAAGTCGTTGTGGAAAAACCGGTTGAAACTTCACCGCCAGCAGTTCCGGAACCGGTAGTTGATCAATCCGTTATCGATATAACAACACCGCGAGAATTTATTTTTGACCCGGCAGCAAAAACAATCAGCACCATCAAGGTTGATAACACGCCGGTAATCGCCGTTAGCTCAATTACCAAACCAAAAATTTTACAAGCAAGCAAACCTGCCTATCCCACTGCCTCAATTCGTTTAGGCGAGGAAGGTGCAACCGGTTTGCGTTTATATATCAATGAAATGGGACGCGTAATTGATGTGCAATTAGCATCCAGTAGTGGCTCAGAGCGTTTGGATAGTGCCGCGATTGCACACGCAAAACGCAACTGGAAATTTTCACCCTGCATGGAAGGTGACAAAGCGGTCGCTTGCTGGCATCAAACCAAATTGGTGTGGAAGTTAGAGAATGCTCGTTAGTGTGGTGTTAGGCCTCGCGTAAGCGCGAGGCCGTTTTTTTTATTTCACGATAAAGGAATAAAAATACACGACCAGTTTGTCTTGCGGCACAAAATTTTTATGTTTGAATTCGAGTGTTAATGGATCAACCCTGAGCGGTTTTCCTGGAAAGCACAGGGAAATCAGCTGGTCTTTATTTTCTTTTTTTATGCGCAGGGTAAAGTCTTGTATTGGTCCCGACCAATTTCTGCCGGTGCCCAACACATACTCAACATCATTGAGCATCACCATTACGTTTTTTGCACCGGCTTGCTTTAATTGATTTAGTTTATTGTTGTATGCCCGTTTAAATGCATCATCAATACAGGCCTCCGTATTATCCTTTGCGATACTCGCCGCCTGTATCTGATAATTTTCTTCCAGTAAGGCATTTTCAATTGGAAGGTTATAAATTCCGCCAACCAGAGGCTGGTAGGTATGAACAATCGTAGTAATTTTTTTGGGATTAAACTTCTGGGTCCACGCCAGGGTTTGCTCTACGTCCCAGGTGGGGCCGTATTTATCAGGCACACGGGCAGCGCCCAAAGGATAGCGGACCTTATTTTCTTGCCAGTCATTGGTGTAGGCACCTATTTTTTTTAGCTGTTCTATTTTTTCATCGGGAATATTGCACGACAATTCATTATCCAGTTTGCAATCGGCAAATGTGATATACATTTGTTCCCGCGTCAGGCCCGCCGCCGCTAACTCCGCTGAAATTTCACGTTCATTTAACCATGCTTTGTAATGCGCTTGAGTTTCCTGCTGCACCCCATCACTAAATACTGTGAAATTTTTAATAGGGCCATTGTTTATATAATATTGGCTCAAGCCTAAATCAAAGCCATAAACGGGCATCGGGAAAGCGATCAGCGTTTCAATGGGCTTATCGAGTTGGTTATAAAAATCATATTCGACTTTTATTTCACGCTGGGAAATTGTAAGGAGCTCCTTGCGCATCACAATCGAATCAGTTTTGACCAGCTCAATCCCGGTAGTGCCAATCCTTGCCGTAGAATCATTCCCATACGCTAATCCACTTGCAAATAGCAGGCAGATAAATCCCGGTATTTTTTGCATTTACTCAGTTCCTTATTTTATTGCTGCTCGCCCGGGCTGAACTCCCGGACGAACATTTATTCCTAGGCTTCAACCAAAGCTTGCTTCTGCAATTCATGCAATTGCGCAATTCCTTGTTTGGCTAATGCCAACATCGCGGCAAATTCTGCCTCGCTAAAGGGTTCCGCTTCTGCAGTGCCCTGGATTTCGATAATGCCACCATCATCGCCCATCACTACATTCATATCGGTGTCGGCAGATGAGTCTTCCGGATAATCCAGATCAAGCACCGGCACGCCTTGATAAATACCGACAGAAATTGAAGCAATCGCACGTTTGAGTGGTTCGCCAGTCACTTTGCCTTGCGCTTTGAGAAAATTAATAGCATCTGCCAGTGCAACCCAGGCGCCGGTGATAGATGCAGTACGAGTGCCGCCATCGGCCTGGATAACATCGCAATCAATATGGATGGTATTTTCGCCCAGCGCCGATAAATCCACCGCCGCACGCAATGAGCGGCCAATCAAACGCTGGATTTCCACGGTGCGCCCTTGTTGTTTACCACGCGCCGCTTCGCGATCCATACGCGTGCCGGTTGAGCGCGGCAACATACCGTATTCAGCGGTCAACCAGCCCTGCCCCTGGCCGCGCAGGAACGGCGGAACGGAATTAACCACACTCGCGGTACAAATCACTTTGGTATCCCCGAATTCCACCAGCACTGAACCTTCAGCGTGTTTGGTGTAGCGACGGGTGATACGAACGGGGCGTAGTTGATTGGGGTTGCGGCCACTGGGACGTTGCATAATCAGGATCCTTATTACGGCGGGAAATCAGAAATTCAAAGGGATGACAAAAAACCTGTGGTACCATCCCGAACCTGTAAATGAATGTTAATGTGCCGGGGAACTCTACCAGTTAATGTCGCTTGACGTAACCGCCCCGTTGAATTTTACCTTTGCCGTGAACGACTTAGTTCCAGGAGCCACTATGCCGCGCAGTATGACGGGATTCGCCCGACGTGAAGCTAAACTCCCCTGGGGAACCCTTGTGTGGGAAATCCGCAGTGTAAACCACCGCTACCTTGAACCCAGCTTCCGCCTGCCGGAAGACTTCCGTGAAATAGAACCCAACCTGCGCGACGCGATGCGCAAAGCCCTGCAACGCGGCAAGGTGGAGGCCAGCCTGAGCGTGCAATGGGAGCAGGAAGGCGAAACCGAACTCGGTATTAACCTTACCAAGGTGGCACAACTCACCAAAGCCTCACAACAAATCAATGGCCTGCTCGGTGCCGCTGCCGCGCCAGTTAATGCGTTGGATATTTTGCGCTGGCCCGGCGTGATCCAGAAACAGGAACTGGATCGCGAAGAACTTCATAAAGCCGCGCTGGAATTATTTGACAGTGCACTCGCCGGTTTAATTGAACACCGCTCACGCGAAGGCGCTGAACTGGAACAATTAATTATCAACCGCCTCGCCAGCGTCTCTACGCATGTGGCGGCAGTCCGCGCGCGCATGCCGGAAATCCTCGCGGCACAACGCGAAAAACTGCAAACCAAACTCGCCGCATTACAAATCGAACTGGACCCGGAACGCCTTGAGCAGGAAATTGTTTTACTTGCACAAAAAGCCGATGTCGATGAAGAGCTGGACCGTTTGGATACTCACGTCATCGAAGTAAAACGCAGTTTGAAACAAACCGACTCCCTCGGCCGCCGCCTGGATTTTTTAATGCAGGAATTAAACCGCGAAGCCAATACGCTTTCATCAAAATCCGTTGTTAGTGAAACCACGCAGGCCGCAGTGGAATTGAAGGTGTTGATTGAGCAGATGCGGGAACAGGTGCAGAATATCGAGTAATTTTTAAGTGCATGGTATGCAACGGTTTCTAACTAATTGTTTAAATCATCCATGGAAAATTGTTAGATACGCTATGGTTAGCAACAAAAAGTGAATATGTTGAAAAAAGAAATTATTCCGCTGGGCTGTAATTGCCACCCTGCTTATTGGTTAAAAAAATGTAACCTCCAACCTTTCGCATATCCTTTTGACTTGCTATGCAGTCCCGCTCACGCCGGCATCCAATACTGCGTAGACAATCTATCTAACAATTTTTCCCTATGCCTGGAGTCATTAACAAGAAATGAAACAGGACATTGTGTATCAACGAACTACCCTGATACGTTACTATTTCACCATCAAGCGCTACTATCAGCCCACCCAAGACTGAAACTTGATGAGCATCAAAAGCTTCAGAGAAGAATAGAACGATTTAAGAATACGATTAATACGCAGGAAATTATTTTTTTGTACTGCTATTCCATCGAGGATCAACTAGTTCAAGAGAGTTCATTGAACTTTTTCGAAGCGTCAGTGAAAGAGCTGCTAGCTACCGTTAAAAATTCAAAACTGCTGGTTTATTTTATGGAAGATAATGCAGATTCGGGATTTAATTGGGAGCCCAAGAGCTTCATCCCCAGGCTTTCCGTCATGAAATATATAAGAAATACCAATGTGCATGAGGTATGGGGGGAATTTCCCGAATTCTTTTTAACCTTACGCAATCATTAAAAATTGCTCAGCAAAATTATTGCCGTTATTAAAAGCAACACAGTAACTTAACAATACTGGTACCAAAGGCTTTTTCCGCACTGCTGATAATCTGGTCTTCCGCGTTGTAGGCGAAGTACTTGTGGGAAATACCGGTTTTATCCCCTGCCGGATTCGACTCTTCAATCTGGCTATGGGTTAACCGCCCGCGATGGTCATAGGTATTG
>JAGKWO010000038.1 GCA_021151835.1 Gammaproteobacteria bacterium | reverse complement strand
GCGGTAGTAAAACGGGTCATCATGCCCATAAGCACACTTTTACCCACCCCTGAACCCGCCATCAGGCCGAGGCGCTGGCCGCGCCCCACGGTAATCAAGGCATTGATTGCACGGACACCAACATCCAGTGGTTCGCTGATCGGGTGGCGTTGCAAGGGATTGATTGCGCGGGGATGAAAATCGAGGAATTCGTCGCCAACCAGCGGGCCTTTGCCATCCAAAGGCTGGCCAATACCGTTGACTACCCGCCCTAATAATTGGGGGCCAACACGCATCCCCATTTGGGAGGATACCGGCACGACGCGCGCACCGGGCTGCAAACCTTCCACCTGTTTGATCGGCATTAAAAACACTTTATCGCCAGCAAAGCCCACAACCTCCGCTTCAATACGGCGATTGTCACTATTGATAATTTCGCATTGGCGCCCGACGGAAACATTCAGGCCAACCGCTTCGAGCGTTAAGCCTACGGCGCGCGTAATTCGCCCTTCCGCTTGCGGCTCTGCAAACGTTGGTTTGCGTGGGGCATAGCCGCGCAAGCGCGAACTTATGGATTGACGTTCGGACATGGCGACCTACTTATCGTCATTGGAATCAGCGGAAATAACAGCCTCATCGCGAAGCGATAATTCACCTTCATCGCTGTCATCGCCCGCGGCCAATTGTTTGGTGAGGAACTGTTCCAAGACGGTTTGCAAACGGGAAGAGACCGAAAAATCCACACGGCTTTCCGGCGTTTCTATACGGCAACCACCGGGTAGTAATTCGGTATCGCCAAAAAATTTCCAATCAAGCTGTTGTTCTGTTGCGTAAGTTTCTATAGCGACAAGATCATCCGGATTTAAACACACCCGAATATTTTTACTGCCAACGGGCAATGCGCTTATGGCATTGCGAACCAGCTCGAGAATTTGTGAGGAATCCGTTTGTACTTCGCGTTGCACCACACTTTGGGTAAGCGTGCAAATAACGTCGAGCAACATATGCTCGATATCATCGTCCTGCGCGGTGAGCGGATTAAACAATGCGTTAGTTAATGCCTGGAAGCGTTGCTGTTCGGCAACCAATTGCGCGCGCATTTCTTTTAACCCCTGCTGCCGCCCCGCTTCGTAACCTTCAGCGCTGCCTTTGGCAAAGCCTTCCTTATGGCCTTGCTCAAAACCGTCTTTTTCAGCGGTATCAAAAATAGCCTGCATTTCCTCCGCGGTCATGCCTATTTGCGGCGCTTGTTCTTCGACAGCAATCTCTACGGTTTCAATTTTTTCCTGTTCGCGGCGCAACAACCGCTCACGCCGTTCGCGCGCTTCTTTTTCAGCGGAAGACAACACTCGCCCATTATCGCTTACCGGCGGCAATATCCAGGCAGTTGCTTGATCAACCGCTTCGGCAGGAATACGGTTGGGTAAATTGGAATCTGACATGCTCGTTCAATCTCAACAGCGTCAACAACGCGTGATGCCAACAACAAATGGCAATTAGCCCGCAATCAGGGATTAGACCATCTGATCGCCGCCGCCGCCCAACATGATTTCGCCAGCATCGGCCATGCGGCGCGCCGTAATAAGAATTTCTTTTTGTGCGGCCTCCACATCGGCAAGGCGCATTGGCGGTTTGGTTTCCAGATCGTCGCGCAACAATTCCGCAGCGCGTTTGGACATATTTTTGAAGATTTTTTCTTTGAGTTCGTCGTCGGCCCCTTTCAATGCAACCACCAGCACATCGGAAGAAACTTCGCGCAACAGCGCCTGGATTCCACGGTCGTCCACTTCTTTGAGATTGTCGAATACGAACATAAGATCCTGGATCTGGTTACCCATATCCTCATCAATCTCTTTAATGCCTTCCATCAATTCTGCTTCGATAGAACCATCGAGATTGTTCATGATTTCCGCCGCCACTTTGTAACCACCCATGGTTTTGGTTTGCGATGCGGCGTTACCGGAGAATTGTTTTTCCAGGATATCGTTCAACTCTTGCAAGGCACTGGGCTGGACGGTATCGAGCGATGCAACGCGCATCATAATGTCGAGGCGCACTTTCTCAGGGAAATAACCCATGATTTCCGCAGATTGGTCCGCATCCAGATAAGCAATAACAATGGCCTGGATCTGGGGGTGTTCGTTGCGAATAATATCGGCGACGGAACGCGCTTCCATCCATTTAAGTGTATCCAGGCCGGTGGTGTTGCCGCCGATTAAAATACGGTCAATCAAACTATTGGCTTTATCTTCGCCCAGCGCCGTCACTAACATTTTGCGAATATAATTATCCGCCCCGACACCGAGACCGGTTAAGGTGCGCACTTCATCCAGAAAATTTCCCAACACTGCTTGCACTTCCGATTGCTGGACATTTTGCAATTGCGTCATGGCCGCGCCAATACGCTGTACTTCTTTCGGGCCCATGTGCTTGAGAATTTCTGCTGCGTCAGCTTCACCCAGCGACATCAACAGAATCGCCGCCTGGTCCACATAGCGCATTTTCAACGCCGGTTTGGTAGCGACCGCTTTATCATTGGTGTTTGCATCAGTCATCGCGATTTATCCACTTTTTAACAACCTGGGCTACACGGCCCGGATCATCGGCAATCAAACCTTTAATAGCATTAATTTGTTCTTCGTAGCCTTGCTCTGGTCCGGGTAATAGCAACGCGTGACCACCGGTCAGGGTTACTGTTTCATCCGACATATTTTCCAAACCCGCCATACCACCAGCCGCTTCCAGCGCTGCCAATTGACGGGCCTCTTCTTCTTCCGCCAATTTTCCGCCTTGCTTGGAAAGGCTCTTGAACATCGGGCGCAACAAACCAAATACGATAAGCAGGATAACCAGCACGCTCGCAATGTATTTGATGTTGGGCATGATCCATTGTTCCCACCAGGGGGTTTCATCCATGCCCGCATTGGGATCGACCACACGATTGGCAAACGGCGAGTTCAACACATTGACGCTATCACCACGCACTGCACTGAAGCCCACCGCGTCCCTCACCAGTATAGACAGGCGTTCCAGTTCATTCTCGGTCCAGGGCGTAATAGTTTGGGTGCCATCAGGATTAACGGTCACTTTATCGTCCACCACGACGGCAACGGTTAAACGTTTCAGCGAGCCTTGTTGGTGCTTGGTGTAACTCACAGTGCGATCCAACTCGTAATTGCGGGTTGCCTGCTCACGATTATTCGTTGGCTGCGGCGGTGTAATTGGCTGGCCGGTAGCGGGATCAACTTGCTCCGGAACCTGCGTCGTTGTTCCCGGTGGTTGATTCGTCAATGCACCGGGAATACCCGCCGCAGTGTCACCCGCGCGCCGGGTTTCATTTAATGTTTGCTCAGAACGAATGGCGGGCAAATCCGGGTTAAATGTTTCTGCCGCTTGTTCAACCGCGGTGAAATCCACATCTGCGCTAACTTCCGCGCGGAATTTACCGCTTCCCACAACCGGCTCAAGAATACTGTTAATGCGCTTGATAACACTGGATTCCACTTCCTGTGAATATTTGTGTTGTTTTTCGGCGAGCAACAAATCGGCGCTTTCTTCGCCCGTGGATAACAAATTGCCGTGTTGGTCCACTACGGTGACATCGGCCATTTTCATTCCGGGCACAGATGATGCCACCAGATTCATAATGGCTTTCACTTGTGAAGGATCAACACTCCTGCCGGCAAATACTTCGACAAAAACAGATGCCGTTGGGTTGGTTGCATCGCGCACAAAGACGGTTTTCTTCGGAATCGCCAAATGCACGCGCGCGCTGCGAATAGTGGTAATACTGGTGATGGTGCGTGCGAGTTCACCTTCGATACTGCGTTGATAGCGGGTGCCCTCTACAAACTGGCTGGTACCCAATGGCTGCTCTTTATCCATTAACTCAAAACCCTGGGTAGGGTTGGAAGGCAAACCGAATTCCGCCAGTTTCAAGCGCGCCATGTGCACATCTTCAGCGGCAACCAGAATCGCGCCGGAATTTTGGTCCACTTTAAATTTGATCTGGTTTTGTTCGAGCACTTCAATCACATTGCCCGCATCCAGATTATCCATGCGGCCATAGAGCGGGCGATAATCATCCCCCTGGATCCACATCACCACCGCAAAACCAATGGCAACGCTGGCTGCCAGCGTGATCATCAACCCCACCTGACGCAATAAATTCAGGCTGCTTAAACCTTCCAGGAAATCGCCACCGATTTTACTTTTCTCAGCCGGCAAGTTGTCATTATCAGCGGTGGCAGGAGTAGCCATAATTTTTACACCCTGGAATTACGTTTAACGGTTAGATGTTCTTTATCGCCAACAATCGGTGATGAATCAGATTGGCATGTTCATGACATCGCGATAGGCGTCAATCAATTTATTGCGCACTTGCACGGTTGCCTGAAACGCGACCGATGCTTTTTGCGAGGCGACCATCACATCGGTAATGTCCACGCCCGCAACACCGCGCTCATAAGCTTCCGCCATCGCGCTGGAGGTCTTTTGCACTTCGTTAACTTTATTGACGGCCTGCGTCATTAAATCGCCAAAGCTCGGGGTTTTAACGGTGCCTTCAACAGGCAACGCGCCCAGGCTGCGCATACCGGCAGGTGTATCACCAACACCTTGCGGGCGTTGGAATACCTGTGTTTGCGCTTTCAGGTTACGCATATCGCCAAGCAAACGGTTGATATCTACGCGATCAGTCATGATCAAGTCCCCACTCTATTCACTGTGTGTACTGACAAAAATTTGGCAGAACAGCGAGAAAATTCGTCATTGCAGGGGATTTTGCACAAAGCAGGCCAAGATTTGCCGCACGGCAATCGCTTGCCAGAATTAGCCTGAAACCTGATCAAAAACCGTAATCAATTTGTCGCAGAGGTTTCACGTATCTGTCATTAGTGCGGCATAAGATCCCAGCGAAAACACCGGTAATGCCCCGCCCCGAGGAGCTTTTCATGAACAACATCGAATTGGTTAACGAACAGGAATTATTGGAAAGTGCGATGGCGAGTTTTCTCGCCGATGTAGTGGTCTCCAAAAGCAAGCGCCAGCAAATTCGCCGCAATATGGAGTGTCGCCGTAAATTGGAAGAAAAATGGGAAGCTAAAAAACTAGCGCGCGAAACTTGCGAATATGAGTTTGATTTTTTGCACTAGGATGACATTCACATCTCCGTAGCATTTCACATAAAAATTGCCCCACAGGCTCGTGGGGCAATTTCTTCATGGTTATTCGGTAATTTCATACCCTTCTTCACGCAAACGCGCAATTTTATAACGCAAGGTACGTGCGCTAATCCCCAAACGTTCAGCAGTGTTTTTACGGCTGCCGCGCTCTATCCGCAGGGTATTCATAATAATTTCGTATTCGCGTTGTTTTAAATCATTACCAAGTGCGGGATTGTTCAACGATGAATGGTGCACCGGGGTATTGCTGATTAACGCAATATTATCGCCCGCCAGATTACCGACAGAAAACTGACTGGTGCGATACGCATTGTTTGCATAAGCCGGCGCACCAGGCGATGGTTGATGGTGCGGTTCCACCGCCGGCGCAATAATTTCCACCGGTCCACCAATTACTTGTGCAGCTTCCAGCAAATTAGGTTTTTGGCTGTAATGCGTTGGACTTTGTGAATAGGTACCATGGCCACTCAAACCCAAATCATCGGCCTGGATCGATTTTCCCGGCTGCAAAATCAAGGCGCGCTGCATAATATTGTCCAATTCACGCACATTGCCCGGCCACGGATAGGCAAGCAATTGTTGCTGTGCGGAAGGCGACAAACTCACACCGCGACGATTCTGCTTGTGCGCGTGTTTTTGCAACAATTTATCGGCAAGCGGAATAATATCTTCCAGGCGATCACGCAGCGGTGCCCATTGCAGTGGCAACACACTTAAACGGTAATACAAGTCTTCGCGGAATTTCGCAGCAACGACTTCACTGCGCATGTCGCGGTTGGATGTTGCAATAACACGCACATCGAGCTTGATTGTTTTACGCCCCCCCAAACGCTCAACTTCGCGCTCTTGCAACACTCGCAATAATTTAGCTTGCAAGCCGATATCCATTTCGGAAATTTCATCCAATAACAATGTGCCGCCATTGGCTTGCTCAAATTTACCGGGGCTACTGGTGTGTGCACCGGTATAAGCGCCTTTTTCATGGCCGAATAACATCGCTTCCAGCATATTTTCCGGAATAGCAGCGCAGTTGATGGCGATAAAAGGTTGGTTGCGACGCGGCGAGTGATCGTGAATATAACGCGCCAGCACCTCTTTACCGGTACCCGATTCACCTACGATCAATACCGTGGAATCGGATTGCGCAACGCGTTGCGCCAATTGCAATAATTGTTTGCTGGATGGCGCCATTGCCACCGGCTCATCGCCGGAGAATTGCGCTACGCCCAAATGGCGCGCGACCGTTTCCACCAGCGTTTGCGGCGCAAAAGGTTTAACCAGATAATCCACCGCGCCATGCTTCATGGCATCGACTGATTCACTGATACTGGCATAAGCAGTAATCAGCATCATTGGAATGTGCGGATAGTCTTTTTTCACGATTTTCAATAAATCGTGACCACTCAGTGCCCCCATATTCACATCGGAAACGATCATACGGATATCCTGGTAATCAGCCAGTTGCCTGATCGCTTCTTCCGCACTATTCACAGCGACAACAGAATAATCTGCCAATTGCAGCGTATCGGTTAAGGCTTCGCGCAAATTGTTGTCATCTTCAACAACCAGCACTTTGATTGCACTTTCAAATGACGCTTGTTGCAATGCCAGGGCCATGACTATTCTCCAGAAAAATAACGTTAGGACTAATGACGTTAATAAAAAATTAAATTAAAACCAGCATCGATAAGCAGTGACGCTGCAACTACGCAAACTGATAACGCAAAACAAATTAAAATTTAGCAAACGGTAACAACACACTGGCACAGGTGCCTTTGCCTGCGGTGGATTGCAGTAAAAATTTACCTTTGTGGGCGCGCGCTACGGCCTTTACGACACTCAACCCCAGGCCTGTACCCTGGGCTTTGGTGGTGACAAATAAATCGCCCACATTCGATAACATCTCTGCCGGAATTCCCGGCCCTTTATCGCACACACGAATCCAGAGTTGCGGCACTTCGTTTGCTAATTTGCTATCGTGCAACGCGTGCGGATAACTATTAAATTCAATCCGCAAATGCGCTTTTTTCTCTACCGCCTGGATCGCGTTATTCACCAGGTTCAACAAGGCGCCAACCAATGCGTCGCGGTTGCATTGAATATAATTTTCCCGGCAATGGATTACCCACTCGCACGTGGACTCGCTGGTCATCAATGGAACCTCCATTGCTTCCGCCAGCTCTTCCTGTAATTGCGCGACGCTAATCACATCGTTTAATGCCAACTCACCTTTCACATAGAACAACATGTCCTGGACTTGCCGCTCAATATTATTCAAACGTCCGAGAATCTTTTCCGAAAATTGCTGGCGGCGTTCTTCATCCAGTTTGCCGCTGCATAAATGCCCGGCGTACAACATGGCAGATGACAAGGGCGTGCGGATTTGATGGGCTAATGCGCTCATCATTTTGCCCAGGGCAGACAAGCGTTCATGCCGGCTTAATTCACCTTGCAAACGGCGGGTTTCGGTTTGGTCAGTCAGTAAAATAATCTGGCCATCTTCACCCAGGTTGCGCGTCTGGATACTGATACGGCGGCCATCCTGTAGTGACACTTCATGGCCATCATCCTGGCGCGGGGAAAAACTGCGCTTGATTACATCGCGCCACAATTGCCCCTGTAATGGCTCACCCAATAAATCTTTCGCCGCCGGATTACATTCGGACACGTAACCGGAGGAATCCAGCACCACCACCCCACCTGGCAAAAAATTAAGCAGGCTTTCCAGGCGATTCGCGAGCTGCTCTTTCTCCGCCAATTCTTGCAAACGGCGGTCACTGAGGTGGTTCAGCTCCTGGTTTAACTCGGCAACACGGTGTTCCAGCAAGTGATACGAATCGGCCAATTGTTCGGACATTTCGTTGAACAGCGTGTGCAATTCCTGTCCTTTATCGGCGACAAGTAAATCGGGGCCGTGAATTACCGGACTGCCGGTATCACTATCTGGCAATAACAGACTCAACCGACGACCTTTAGCGGCTGGTGCTTTTACCAAACTGGATGCTGCTTGCGTCATAGATACCCCGAGTAACCTTTTCTTGTTCGCAATTCAGAAGTAAGCGTCAATAATCCATCGGATTTTTTACGTTTATCTGTGGATACCGGGGTAATTGCAATCGCAATGCCAATCTAATTTTTTCTTTTATTTCAATAAGTTAAAAAGAGCATGGGCAATTGCAGTCAAATCATTGGCTGGAGACTGCAAATAGATTGTGTTATTCGCCGTGCCGGGGTTGTCGCATTTATTTACCCTCTCTATAATGCGTGCACCCTCTCGGGGGAGTAATCTGCTCCGGCATTAACGTTAAATGCCGAGCGCTTTTGTCAACAAACTTATCGCTCAATCGATATGGCAAAAGCGTCCTCTGTGCGGCGATCACGCATCGCTCACCACATCGGATTGATGAGACCTGAGATACCACTGTGGCCCCGGGCGGGACACGGTTGTATCTCATGTATTCATCCCGCCCTGGTACTTTTAATAATGGAAGCATTCCTCAGTTCAACACTTGCTGTTTCTATTGCAGAAATCGGTGATAAAACCCAATTACTCGCCCTGTTCCTCGCCGCACGCTATGGCCGCCCGTGGGTTATTAGCCTGGGTGTGTTAGTAGCAACATTGGTTAACCATGCCCTTTCTGCCTGGCTGGGTGCCGTGTTAGCCGATGTAATTCCACAACACTGGATTCCGTGGATCATTGGCGGAAGTTTTATCGCGATTGGCCTCTGGTTATTAATTCCCGATAAAGAAGATGATGAAATGGGCCGTTTTGCTAACTATGGTCCCTTTGTTGCCACGCTCGTATTATTTTTCCTTGCCGAGATTGGCGATAAAACCCAAATTGCTACTGTTATTCTCGCAGCGAAATATTCTGCGGATGCGTTGATGACCATAGCCGTCATCGCTGGAACAACGCTCGGAATGCTCATTGCCAACGTGCCGGTTATTTTTGCGGGTAAATGGATAATGGATAAATTACCGCTCGGTTTCGCTCACAAAGCGGCCTGCGTGATTTTTATTGGCATGGGTATCGTCACACTGATTAATGCGTAAAATGCGTAGCGTCCCAAAACAATAATTTTTAAAAGGCCACTAACATGCACAGCACAACTATCCCTAACGAGTTGCGCATTTATAAAGAGTTGCGCGTTATTGGCGGTGCGGGTTTATTGATTATTGTTTTATTCAGTAGCATTTTCTGGATTTCCCCTGCCACAACTATTCACCCGGCAATTTTTATGTCACTCGCCACCAGCATTTGGTTTTTTTGCTGGTGGCAAACCTGGAAACGCGCGGCGTTAAATCGTCCTGATGAAAGCTCGCCCGCATTTCCAAATCTTGGCCGGGCGAATCACCTCACGTTGTTACGTGGCGGATTAATTGCGTTAACCGGAGGCTTTTTATTCCAACCGGACCCCGTCGGCGCAATTGCCTGGTTACCAGGTTTGCTGTATAGCGCCGCCGCCATATTGGATCGCATTGATGGTTTTGTCGCGCGCCGTACCGGCAGGACCAGTTTACTCGGCAGTGAACTGGATACACTGTTTGATGCGTTGGGTTTATTAATTGCGCCATTACTTGCGATTCAATTCGGTAAATTGCATTGGAGTTTTTTTGCGGTCAGCCTCGCCTATTACGTGTTTATTTTCGGGCTTTACTGGCGACACAAACACAACTACCCAACCTACCCCCTGTTACCCAGCCAATTACGCCGCGCCTTTGCCGGATTTCAAATGGGCTTCGTTGCGGTCGTTTTATTGCCCATATTTCCTGCGAGTTCCACCGTACTGCTCGGCACCGCCTTTATGTTGCCAATCCTGATTGGTTTCGTGGTGGATTGGTTGATAGTTTCAGGCCGTATCGATGGGACCGACGCCAAAACCCTGGCCTTTTTTTCCGAACTCGACGCGCTCAGTAAATACCTGTTCCAGCCGGCCTTGCGCATTATTATTTCCACGCT
This sequence comes from Gammaproteobacteria bacterium, assembly GCA_021151835.1. Lineage (GTDB taxonomy): Bacteria > Pseudomonadota > Gammaproteobacteria > Pseudomonadales > Cellvibrionaceae > Cellvibrio. Next base: position 35,222 of record JAGKWO010000038.1, on the reverse strand, counting down.
GATTTTTTTCCTGATTTACATCGACGATTTATTATCCACCGCTAGCACTGTGGCAATTGCGATAGGCGCCACTTTGATTTTATTGGGTGCGGGCGCGCGTATCGCTGCACTTTTGTTATTAATGCTATGCAGTTATTTAATGAATGAATGGCACCAACCTGCCCTGCTTTTCACCTGTAGTTGGCTGCTCTTGCTCGGACCGGGCAATTATGCGTTGTGGCGCGGTGACGATGCCTGGGTAAATCGCCAGGATGGAACCCAATGAGCAAGACCAAAGCAACATTACTGGTTGCCCTGCTGTGGATTGCCGCATTGGTGCTTGCCGGCTGGACTTTATCGCAGCTGCCTGTTAATGAAATACTCAACAACCTGAAACGCCTGCATGCGCATGATTATTTCATCCTGTTTAGTGCAAACCTCATTATTATTTTTATATTTAATTTTCGCTGGTTAGTGCTCAGCCGTGCGATCCAGGCACCGGTAAAATTTTTCCAACTATTGTTCATTCGGCAGGCAGGGCAAACCATCAGCTTTATTACCCCTGGCCCACAATTTGGCGGTGAGCCATTGCAAATTTTCTGGCTCTGGCGCAATTCGCAATTACCTTTGCATAAAGCGTTACTATCCTTGGGGCTGGATCGTTTCTATGAGCTCTGGGTAAATTTTTCGGTGCTAGCGCTAGGGGTGTTGCTATTACTGGGCTCTTCCGCCAACACCACCGCCAATTGGAACACAATTCTCATTGCCTTGATTGCCGTATTGGCGCTGCTTACTGTTTTTGCTGCGCTCGTATTCAAACAACCCTTATGGATCGTGCATCGTTTCAATAAAGTCACCCATAGCTGGCAAGCCCATCGTTATTTACGCCATATAAAAACCCAATGGAATTTATTAGGTGAAGAGTTGCGCACTTGCCTGCAATATCAACGCAAGCGTTTGCTCTACGCCGCGCTGCTATCTGCGCTTGGCTGGATCGGCCTTATCGCTGAACTGCAACTCATTCTTTGGTTAACCGATACCCCACTGCCATTAACTGGCTTCCTTTTATTATTTGTCGCATTGCGCCTCGCATTATTACTTCCTCTCCCCGGCGGTATAGGCACTATGGAAGCGGCCGTATTCTGGACATTTCATTACCTGGCTTTGCCGATGGAGTCAGCGCTGGCGACAATCGCTTTAATGCGCGTGCGCGATCTAGCAGTTTTGGTATTTGGATTTGGATGCCTGGGGTTTATAAAGAAACGTACAGCTACCAACGATAAAGAATTAACTTTGGGCACCAGCGCAGAAAAATAATAATTTCAGCAAAGCATTTACTGAAACCTGAATCTCGGTAAGCGAAACAACATAGCAAGCGAGCCGGTTAGCCAGGTTTTACTCAGTTGGTTGAGCATGGTAGCCTTTGCAACCCTGTAACGTGGTTAAACCAACGCCTCGACCCAATCCCTATGCTAACAACACTCATCATTATATTTGTCATTGCCTATCTGGTTATTGCACTTGAACACCCGCTAAAAATTAATAAAGCAGCGACTGCACTGGCAGGCGCGGGGTTAATGTGGACGGTTTATGCATTGCTTTCCGAGAGCGGGCACTTGTCAGAAGAGTTATCGGAAACGTTAATCAACACCGCCCAGATTGTATTTTTCCTGATAGGGGCGATGACAATTGTAGAAGTCATTGATGCTCACAACGGTTTCCAGGTAATCACCAATAGAATCCAGACAACCCGATTATCGACATTACTATTGCTAGTCGGTGTAGTGACATTTTTTCTAAGCGCAGTGCTCGACAATCTCACAACCACCATTGTCATGATTTCACTCATGAAAAAATTATTAGCAAAACGTGAGGATCGCTTATTTTTTGCCGGCATGATTGTTATTGCTGCGAATGCCGGTGGCGCCTGGTCACCGATTGGTGATGTGACAACAACGATGCTATGGATCGGAGGCCAGATCACGCCGGTTAATATAATTACCGGCGTATTTCTCGCTTCCGTTGTCAATTTGGTAGTTCCCATGCTGGCAATGCTGTACCTGTTGCGTGGAAAAACAGTTGAAGCACCGGCTGCCGATTTGCAAAGTAGTAATGCAACGACCACAACAATGGAAAGAAACATCGTATTTTTCCTGGGGCTAGGCGTATTAATCGCAGTCCCTTTGTTCAAAGCAGTAACCCACTTGCCACCATTTATGGGCATTCTGTTTGGATTGGGAATTCTATGGCTGGTCGCTGACCTGCTGCACAAAAAGAAAGATGATGAACAAAAAAACCATTTAACCATTAGTCATGCATTAAGCCGGATTGATACCCCATCGATTATATTTTTTATTGGAATATTATTGGCGATTGCGACCCTGGAACATTCCAGCATTTTAAAGGATCTCGCACTCTGGCTCGATAATACCGTCGGTCGCCTGGATGTGATTGTAATATTGATCGGCCTCGCCAGCGCCGTAGTCGATAACGTCCCGCTGGTCGCCGCTTCTATGGGAATGTACAGCCTTGAACAATACCCTGCCGACAGCTTTATCTGGGAATTTCTGGCTTATTGTGCCGGCACCGGCGGATCAATCCTGATCATCGGTTCGGCGGCAGGGGTAGCCGCGATGGGTTTGGAAAAAATAGATTTTATCTGGTATTTAAAAAAGATCAGTGCGTTGGCAACTGTCGGGTATATTGCAGGGGCACTTGTTTATATTGCACAATTTCAAATAATGCACTGATGTAAATCCGGTACAAACCAGAAAGACTGCTCTGTATTTAATTTTGCTGTAGCTTTCTTTCGCGCATTGGCATTGCCTTAATACTCATTGATTCATGCAGCGCGCTCAATCGCCTCATTTGCATCCACTTTAAAAAAGACATATCAAAGCTCCATCCAGGATCATAATTATTAAGTCTTTATATTTGCACGACCGGAGAATCAAACTTTATTTCCACGCCAACTTTAGCCAGCTTATAAGCAGGTGCAATCCCGGGGCCACAAATTAACTCCTGTACGATTAAAAATCCTTTCGGTAAGACGCCCAGCAATATTCGTTCTCCCACAGCTTAACAGTGAACGAGCCAGTGCCCGGCGGGTTAATCGCTACTAACAATTTTTCACTGATAATACGGCTGAAATGTTCAATGCTGGGGTTCAGGCCAGCGAATTCCGGTTTTTCATTGAGCAGTGAATCACGGAAGTAAGCGATTGTGTTATTCAAAGCCGCTTCAATTTCTACGATATCCACCAGGTAACCGTGCTTATCCAATTGTGCGCTTTCGATGATAACTTCGGCGATAAAATGATGCGCATGGGGAAAATTTTCAGAACCCCAATCGCCGCCAACCAGAAAATGGTTGGCAATAAAATCTCGTCTTACGGCTACGCTGTACATAATATTTCCCGATTAATTTTTTAACTTAATATTAATAAACAAACAACGCCTGGATTAATGTTTCAGGTTGTTGGTCCAGTTGTTGATAAATCATTTGCGCTTGCGCAAGTGTCGAACGCTGCGAAATAAAGCGCGATGGTTTAATGCGGCGAATCATATCCCAGGTCACATCAAAGCGGCGCGCCTTATCCCACCGTCCGGATAAATCCGGGGCAATACTGCTCACCTGGCTGGTAATCATTTGCAGGCGATTGCGATGAGCTGCGCCGCCCAAATAAACCGGTGCTGATTTAGTGCCGTACCAACTGCCGATAACCATACGGCTGTGGTATCCACTGAAATCAATTGCGAGATTCAACGCATCCGGCACACCGGTTAATTCATAAATCAGATCTGCGCCCTGCACGGCATTCAAACGCGTTTGCTGTGCGATCCGCTCGTGATCAGCAAACGGATTGAATGCATTCGCACCAAGTTTTTCTGCGTATTCACGGCGCAACGGCCATTTATCGGCAACGAGTAAATCCGTTAGCGGCAATTGCCCCAGTAAACCGGTGAGCAACAACCCAACAATGCCCTGCCCCAATATCACTACACGTTCACCTAACAGCGGTTTTCCATCGTGAATAAGATTTACTGCAGTTTCCATGTTGGCGAGGAATACCGCATCTTCTGCAGCGACATCCGCAGGAACCGCAATTACGTTTTCCGCACGACTGACAAAATGACTGGCATGCGGCTGAAATGCAAAAACATTTTTTCCCAACCAGGATTCATTGACACCATCGCCCAACTGAATCACTTTGCCAACGCTGGCATAGCCATATTGCAAGGGGTAACCTTGTTGCTGCAAATTGTCTATCGTGGCATCCAGCGCGATTTCCGACGGCAGTTGGCCGCGATAAACCAGCATTTCTGTTCCGGCACTAATCGCCGAGCAAATCACTTCAACCAACAATTCACCGGCGGCGGGTTTGGAAATTTGTTGTTCGCGAATTTCCAATTGATGGGGACCAGTGAACCAGAGTTGTTGCGCGCTATTTTTCATTCGGCACCTTTGCGATAATCCAGTGTGCCCCAGAGAATCAAGTCATCACCGAGACGCTCACTGTGAAATGGATTTATCGCGGGCAAATCCACGCGCGCATTGATTTCCAAATCACCAACCGCTTTATAACCGCCAACAATTCGCGGAACCAGAGTGATGACAACCGCATCCACCAATTGCGCTTTTAAAAAAGCGGTGATGACATGGGCACCGCCTTCCACCATTAAATGCCGTATACCTTTTTCATAAAGCAACGCAAGTGCATTGTTCAAACAGACGCGTCCATCGCTACCCGGTTGCGACTGGCAAATTTCAATACCATCCTGCTCAGGCCACTCACTTTCCTGAGTAGTCAGAATCCAGCAAGGTTTTTCGGTGCATTGGCGCAAGCGCGCATCACTGGGCATACGCAACTGGCTGTCCAATACAATCGGTTGCGGATTATTACCAGTCCAGTGCCGCACATTTAATTGCGGATCGTCACTTAATACCGTTCCAATACCGACCAAAATACCATCATGCATGCTACGCAATTGATGGGTTAAACGCAGGGATTCACTACCGCTCAGCGCCATAGGCTCGGAAGAACGCAGGGCAATACTGCCATCGAGGCTCTGGGCGTAGCTGAGCGTGACGAAAGGTCGATTGGCGGGAGACAGGGATTTTTGCGCACCGGTTAACCAGTGTTCGATAGTGTCATTCAGATTCATGCAAGTCACTGGAATCAGGGCCCGGTACACGGGGCCTTATATTTGTGGTCTTTATTGTGTCAGTGATGGTGATCTTAAGGCAGAATTAGCACCTGACTCAACCGCCCTGACACAACACTCGGATTAAATGCGAACTGCACCGGCAATGATTGACTCCATAATCCCCAATAATTTCCCTTTCACCTTATATTTTGCGGTGCCCGGCGATATTAACAGCCTTACCGGCGGCTATGGATATGACCGTGAATTAATCCGGGAGTTAAAAAATGCTGGCATTCATGTGCAGCTTTTATCGCTCTCCGCTGAATTCCCCGTTCCCGGCGCCACTGCGTTAGCAGAAGCGGCGGCAATCTTTGCCAGCCTTCCGGATGGGGCGATAGTTATTGCGGACGGATTGGCTTTTGGTGTTATGGATGAAATCGCCACACGCGAATCACAGCGATTGAATATTATTGCGTTGTGTCACCATCCCCTGGCGCTGGAAACCGGTATTGGCGCGCAGCAATCACATGCATTAAAAATTTCCGAAACCCGGGCCCTGGCCGCCGCTAAAGCCGTGGTTGTTACCAGCGCTATGACCGGCAGGATTATTGCGCGTGATTTTGCTGTTGCGCCGGAAAAAATTATTCTTGCTTACCCCGGAACCCGGCCACAAGAGTTCGCGCCAGCAGATCATCAAATCCCCCAACTGCTCACTGTCGCTACACTGACCAAACGTAAAGGCCATGATCTATTGATTAATGCACTGGCAGCCATCTCCCATCTGCCATGGCATGCGCGGTTTGTTGGCGGTTTGGGATTTGATTCATTGTGGGTCGCACATTTGCAGCAACTGGTGCAAAAAAATAATCTTGATCAACGAATTACCTTCGTCGGAAATGTCGATGATATTTCTACGGAGTTTTTTAATGCTGATATGTTTGTGTTGCCATCATATTTTGAAGGCTATGGCATGGCTTTCGCCGAAGCACTCTCATTTGGCCTGCCGGTTATCGCCACCCATGCGGGCGCTGTGCCGGACCTGGTGCCAGCGACGGCAGGAATTTTAATTTCACCCGGCGATGTTGATGCTTTAACAAAAGCACTTGAACAATTACTGGCAAATCCTGATTATCGCCGGCAACTGCAAGCCGGAGCACAACAAGCGGCAACCACGCTACCGACCTGGGCCGATTGTGCACACCGTATTGTCGATTTAATTATTCGTTTGAGGAATTTATGAGCAGCTTTTCCATCGCCTGGCTGGATTTACGAGAACCCGCCGACTTTTCTGCGCGCGATAAATCATTGGTAAATCATGCGCTGAATTGGCTCGGCCAAAAAGAAGATCCCATTTCACCAGATCGTATATTGGTTGATCTGGGCTCGGGCACCGGTTCAACGTTGCGTGCACTCACCAAACTCGGCGCCAGTAATTTTGTATGGCGCCTGGTGGATCTGGATGGAAAATTATTGGATGAAGCGCTTAAACGCCATGGCAAGCAATTATTGATTGAAGATTATCAAGCCGATTTAACTGTTGTAAATGAATTACCCTTGACCGGCGCCAATATTGTTACTGCATCCGCATTATTTGATTTGGCCTCGCGCGAATTTTGCGATGCATTGATTGCGCGTATCGATTCACGCAAAACAGCTATTTATGCGGCACTCAATTACGATGGAACTACACAGTGGTCGCCACAACATCCGTTGGATGAAGCAGTATTAGCGGCATTTAATAAAGACCAGTTACGCGATAAGGGCTTCGGCCCTGCCCTTGGCCCGGCAGCGACGGCGTATTTAAAAACACAACTGGAAAACGCAGGTTATACAGTACAAATCGCTGCCAGCCCATGGCAACTACATGGCCAGCAACAGCAACTGGTTGAAGCGTTAATTGATGGAGTAGCCAATGCCGTCGCGCACGATTACGGTATCGATCAAAACGCGTTAGACGAATGGAAACAATTCCGTTTGCAACATGCCGCTACTGGAAACTGCACTATCGGCCATTGGGATTTATTAGCGCTACCGGCGACCAAATCCTGATTAACAGGCTAATGAATTACAATCAGGGTGCTGAAAACGTAGTAATAAAACGCTCACGCACCTGATCCATTGTCCATACCGGACCTGTATCAGCCGGGATCATTCCCTCTGCCCAATTCCAGCCGGCAATAGCATCAAGGATTTTGGGATCGCGCGCAAAAAAATGCACGGGTACATCGCGATTATCACTGTCGCCGGTTACCAGGGGCGCTGGTTGATGATCGCCAAATGCCATGACCACCAAGTTCTCATCACCGTACTTCAGCACGTAATCAACTACGGTATGCAAGGTATATTCAATGGATAAACGGAATTGCAAGCGAATACGTTCGGGGTTTTTCCATACAGTTTCCGGGCTATCACCGCGTGTGGCTTGCTCATTGAAAATTTCACCGTTGCCAACCTGGTTCCAATCGACCAATTCCGGCACCGGCGTCCAGGGAGCGTGGGAAGAAATCAATGCGATTTCCGCCATCACCGGCGAACGGTTTTTGCGATCCAATTCATTACGATCTAATTCATTGCGCTGCAATGCGGACAACGTGAATTGATCCGGCATGGTAATCCAGTTAAACGGCTTCCCTTCATAACCCAGGTTGTAAGCGTGATAGAGATAATCGTAACCGTAATAATCACCCTCTGGCCACGCGAGCGTTATTGCGGGCATAACACCGATAGCTCGCCAACCAGCGCGATGAAATAATCGATTTAACGATTCGCGCTTGCTCATCACCAGGGAATCGTAACGAACTTGCGAATTTACCCATAAACCGGACATAGCCGTACCGTGGGCTAACCAGCTTAATCCACCCACTGTTGGCGATGTAAAATAAGCGCTACGCACACCGATTCCAGCAGTTTTTAATTTGTCAGCTTGTGCTTGCAGTAACGGGCGAATATGTTCAGCAAATTCAGGTTTATCCAGCGCTGTCCGCCCGTAAGATTCAATAAAAATAACCAGCACGTCTTTACCTTGCAGCGTTTCGAATAAACCCTGGTCAGGTATTTTTGCCTCATCGCTTTGTACCAATAATTGTTTGAAATCCCGCATGTCGTTAATGCTGGTGCGGGTATTGATAACATGCATGGCAAGTTGATCATAAAATTGCGTTGATAAGCGCGGCGAATTTACCAACCACAATAGACCCCATATGGACACCAATACCAGCAGCGCAAGCACACCTGCTTTTGGCTGGATTGCCAGGAATTTACGCACACGCTCCATCAATAAAAACGCCAGTACAATAATCGCCAGTGAAACGACAATAAGCATGGCAACAATTAACACTGCCGCAACCTTTCCCACCGCACCATTTAACAAATCCATGCCATTGACTAACAAATAAGCATCAAAAACCGGGTTAAAGGGACGCGCAAAAATATTGAAGGTTGCCATATCGGCAATTTTGAAAATCAATCCCACCGCCAGCACGCTCGCGGCCAACCAGCGCAAGGCTTTCCCGGTTGTTCCGGGAATCAGCAATAACAGGCCCAATAGTAAAAATTCGAGGGGAAAACGAAAAAAACTGTCTGCATAAATATCCGACAGGCGATTGGGGATAACCAACACAACGAATATTACAAGCAAGGCAAGCGCATTACGGAAGAACGAGAATATTTTTCGGGTCATTATTGTTGTCAAATTGCTAGCGGGTTAACTACTTAGTCACGGGTATACCAATCATCGCGATAGGTTTTTACCAGCTCGGGATAAAATACGGTCATTACAGTGGCGAGGATACCGTTAAGGAAACCTTCGGGAAAGGTGAGCAAGACAAATATCCAGAAATGTTCACGCACCGCCTCAAGCTGGATTTCACTGCCAGTAATGTAAAACAACAACCACGAGCACGCACCAATTAGCGAACAACTGATCATTGCGCCAAAAAACCCCACGCCCCAGAAATAGGTAAACGGATTTTTAAATTTCCAGTGATCAACCAGCCAGATTACCAACCATGCCCAACTCGCCGGCACTAACACACTCAACAGAAAATCAACTGGAAATGTGCGCAAATCAAATTGCGCGAGCGCCATATCCCAATCCATATTGGCAGCCCGCAGGGGCAATTGAAAAACTTCCAGCACAATAAGCGCCCCGCCACCAATCACCAATGCGAAGCTCCAGCCGAAAACCATGGTAGTAACAATCATCATCAACGGATGTATGGCAATTGCGCTCCATACCGAAACCTGTAATAACCAGACAATCGCTAACCCCAATATCGCCGCAAAAAAAGCGTGTTGGCGCAGTGACTCTGTCAATAGCATACGCCAGGGAGCCGTGATCGCCGCGATAAGTAATGCCGGGCTGGCAATAGCACAACTGGTCCAGAACAAGTTGGCGTTGGGAGCGAAAAGCAGGTTCATGCGGGATTACACGTGTGCTTCCTGGTGACCTTGCGCCTGCAAGGTGGTGCGAATTTTTTCGGCAGTTTGTTTGAGTACATCACCATCGGCATTTTTGGCGTGGTCAAAACTCAAATCGCCCATATGATCTATTGGCACGATATGCAGGTGTGTGTGCGGAACTTCCAGGCCGGCAATCATTAAACCTACACGTTTTGCGGGATAAGCTACTTTTAGCCCATTCGCAATTTTATGGCTGACTTGCATCAGGTGTGCAGCAAGATCCAATGGCAAATCATTCCAATGGTCAATTTCTTCACGCGGAATAACCAATACATGCCCTTGGCGAATAGGCTGGATAGTCAGGATCGCCACTGCCTTATCATCTTTCCAGACAAAATTGCCGGGGATTTTGCCTTCCATAATCAGGGTAAATACGCTTGCCATAAAAACTCCTTATACAAAGTGGATAAATAAAATCAGTAAACAGCAATGCCGCGCCGCAATAATTCGCGCGCAAGCAGTTCGTCAATTTGGTGAATGGTTTCATTGTGGAATTCGATATAGGCGACTTTATGTTTTTTATAAAGCTGTTGCTTTTCAAGTTCACCGCTGATCACCGCCGCGCGATTTTTTTCCTGCGCCAGTTGATCAGCCCAACACTCAATGCATAAATCTGCTTCCGGTAGATAAAAATCGGCAATCGCCGATTCCGTATCCCACATTAATAAATAATCGCGCGCATGAACGATACGCGCCAGATACAACCAGTTATTAATCCGGCGTTGCACTGCGTTGTTTACGCGGTGGCCATCCAGCGCTGGTTGCCCATCCAAACCAGGATCGCCTTTCACTTGCAATAATGAAGCGATCAATTCCGCTTCATCCACAATCGTTTCAGGCCAGGTGACAAATGGAATCCCGGATTCAGCCTCCTGCTGTTGGCCGCCCAATGATTTACCTTTGGCGCTTAACAGCCAGCCGCGGACATGTTTTTTAATCAAGCCTTTTTCGGCGAGCAATAAATTCACCAGGCGCGCGGGAATATCCCATTTATGCGCAAGATTTGTCGCACTGAGTGGCGCCTCAGGTAAAAGTTTTAATAATGGATGGTGCTGGATGGATTCCGGCCAGGCGATATATTCGCCGTATTTGGGATGATTGACATAAATCCCGCCCTCAAATTTTCCTTTTTCGGTGAGTTGCCAATGGTTGTCCACCTTGACTATCCAGCCACCGGAAGTCAGCAGAATAAATAGCTCCTTGCTCTCTTTACCCAGCAAGCGCCCCAAAGCGGTTGTGGAAATGTGTTTTTCTGCCATCATGCCGTTCCTGAATTAAGTTTGGCCATTCTACTGCCTTAGAGAGATTTATGCCTATTTGGGTCGATGGTGACGCCTGCCCTAAAGTCGTCAAAGAGATTTTGTTCCGCGCCGCACACCAGCGGCACATTCCACTCACGTTAGTGGCCAATCAATATATTGCGGTGCCCGCATCACCGTTTATCAAAAGCTTGCAAGTCAGCAGTGGCTTTGATGTGGCGGATAATCACATTGTCGATTCCCTGCAACCCAACGATTTGGTGATCACAGCCGATATTCCCCTGGCGGCGGATGCCCTTGCAAAAGGCGCCGCTGTAATCAACCCGCGCGGGCAGGAATATACGCGTGAAAATATCGGTGCACGCCTGAATATGCGCGATTTTATGGAGACCATGCGCGCCAGTGGCACAGTAATGAAAGATGGCCCACCACCCTTCAGCCAACAGGATCGCCAGACATTTGCCAATGCACTTGACCGGTGGATTGCGCGTTCATCGGTGAAAGAACACAAAATATAACTGGCTTACCGGCACGCAAAACCCTATACTTCGCGCACTTTCAGTAAGCCCTCCACGATAGTGAAAATCGAATCCTGGGCTATGCTGAACAGACAGGATGTCTGAGGGCTGCCCGTTAATCCTTTGAGCAATTGTTTTCCCTGCGAAAATATCCCTGCAAAAAAGGTTTCTTGTATTTCATCGCTGTTAGTCGATTTGTTAGTTGATTCGGCCAAATTCCAGCGGCACCAATACGGCCTGCCCCAAAGTGCGCAATCTATTACGCGAGTCGGACTCGCCGATTGCAGCGGGTGTGTGCTGTTTTCAGGTTTATCTCCACTCCGTGAATCACAGTTGTGACTCATTTGCCTGACCCTCACCACGCGGGACTTAGTCCATCGTCAAAATACTAATAACAACCACAATTGCCAGCTTGGTCTATTTAGGCTCGGAAGGCGGCTGCGGTTTGGTATTTTTTTAGTCATCAGTTACACAGGTTATTACATGTCTGAACCTATTTTGTTTGCCGATTTAGCCCTTTCCGAACCCGTATTAAAAGCCATCCAGGCAGTGGGTTATGAAGTTCCATCCCCAATCCAGGCCGCAGCGATTCCGGTATTGCTGCAAGGCGGCGATATCCTCGGGATGGCGCAAACAGGCACCGGTAAAACCGCAGCATTTGCGCTGCCTTTGCTCTCCAAACTGGATCTGAGCCAAAACGATCCGCAAATCCTGGTACTCGCCCCTACCCGCGAGCTGGCCATTCAAGTGGCGGAAGCCTTCCAGAAATATGCCGCTGAACTTCCCGGTTTCCATGTGCTGCCGATTTACGGCGGCCAGGATATGACCAGCCAGCTGCGCCAGTTAAAACGCGGCGTCCACGTTGTTGTAGGGACGCCCGGCCGCGTTATGGATCACCTGCGTCGCGGCAGCCTGAATCTGAATAATTTGAAAAGCCTGGTACTCGACGAAGCTGACGAAATGCTGCGCATGGGCTTTATCGATGATGTTGAGTGGATTCTCGAACACACCCCCGCCACTCGCCAAACCGCATTGTTCTCCGCGACCATGCCGCGCGAAATTCGCAAAGTGTGCGACAACTATTTGCGCGATGCCAAAGAAATTAAAATCGCCAGCACCCAATCTACCGGTGACAATATCGAACAGGTTTATTGGATGGTAAGCGGCACCAACAAACTCGATGCCTTGACCCGCATCCTGGAAGTTGAGCCGTTTGACGGTATGATTATTTTCGTACGCACCAAAACGGCGACTGTTGAACTCGCTGAAAAACTGGAAGCGCGCGGTTACTCTGCATCGGCATTAAACGGCGACATGAACCAGCAATTGCGTGAACGCGCCATTGAGCGGTTGAAAACCGGCAAGCTGGATATCGTTATTGCGACCGATGTTGCCGCGCGCGGTATCGACGTAGAACGCATCAGCCACGTCGTTAACTACGATATTCCTTACGATAGTGAAGCTTACGTGCACCGCATTGGCCGCACCGGTCGCGCGGGCCGTAGCGGTAAAGCAATCCTGTTTGTTGCACCGCGTGAAAAACGCTTGCTCTATACCATCGAAAAAGCCACGCGCAAACCTATCACCTTGATGGAATTGCCAAGCGGTGCAACGGTTACCAAACATCGTATCGATCAATTTACCCAACAGATTACCGATACCTTGAAAGAACAAGCGGACCTTTCTTTCTTCAATGATTTGCTCGCTGAATACAGCCACGCAAATGATGTATCACCGGAAGAAATTGCCTCTGCCCTCGCCTTCCTGTTGCAGCGCGAGCGCCCACTGCAAGTGAAATTCACCGATATCAAACCCGAGCGTGAACGCCGCGACCGCGATGATCGTGGCGGTCGTGATCGCGATGACCGCGGTGGCCGTGATCGCGGTCCGCGTGAAGATCGCCCGCGTCGCGAACGCAACGATGAGAACATGGATCGCTACCGCATTGAAGTGGGCCGCAATCATGAAGCGCGTCCCGGTGATATTGTTGGTGCTATCGCCAATGAAGCAGGAATTGAAAGCCGCTTTATCGGCCACATCAAATTGCACGATGAATTTTCTACCGTTGATTTGCCAACCGGTATTTCAAAAGACATTCTCGCCAAACTGAAAAAAGTGCGTGTGCGCAATCGTCCCCTGGAAATTTCCCTGGATACCGGCCCACGTGGTGGCGATGACTTCCCCGGTCGCGGCAAACCAAAGCGTGACTTTGGCCCGAGAGAAGGTGGCGGCCGTGAAGGTGGTTACCGAGACAGAGATGGCGGCCGCGATAAACCACGTTTTAATGATCGCGACAATGCGAGCAAAAAATCGGGTTATCGTCCGAAGAAATCTGATTAATTAAATTTTCAGTCCAAATAAAAAAACCGCCATAACATGTAAGTGTTATGGCGGTTTTTTTATTTGTCATTTATTGATTCATTGATTCGATCCATCGTTTTCTCGCTTTCGTTTTTTCCAGCACAGGTAACCATATACCAATTCCTCGGCTCTCCAATTTTAGTCGCAGGAGAACTCAAGCAGCTGCCATTCGCCGACACTACAATGGTTGCCCCCGATGGATCTATATAAGTTTCCAATCCCCTATCCTCCACCCGTGCTAATACAGGTTTATTAGCCTCCTCCGTTAACCGCTTACGCATCCCGGGATGAAAAACATTGTTAGCAATCGCCGCCGTATCATGTTGCAGGGAGTAATCATCGCCTCCCAAAAGTTCTTTTAACTCTTGTGGCGTTAACGGGTCTGCTTGAATAGTTAGCCCGGACAATGGTTGCAGCGTGATTATGGGGGCTGCTGGATTAATAACCGGAGGCTCCGGCGCCCGGAACTGAACTACCTGTTCCACCCGGGGTAGCTCAATATATTGCAAATGTGGAGTTATCGAATCAACGGGATGCAATGATTGGCTATGAATAGAACCCCACAAAACCAGCAAGTGCAAGATCAGGGTGATAGCAATTGCTGCTGACCGCGGCGAATTGATACAGGCTTTGGTAGAAGAAAAAAACCGACCATATCCGGTCGGTTTTTTGGCTTCATGAGAGGTAGCCAACATACTTGTAGTGCCAATATTGAAAGTCCCTTCTAGACCCAATGGCACATAAAAAGTTCGAGGCTGCTACTGGATTTAAATGAGATACGTCCTGGAGCGGGTTTTACTCATCAAACATTTGAATCATATAGCCATCTTTTATGGCTTCAGCCATGGCTTTATCCGCAGCAATGACACGTGGGTCGCTAGTCAAATTACTGGGAACCAGCTTGCGATTTTCAATATCAATTTCAGTAAACCCGGCGCGCATCAAATAAAGTTTGCACAAATGCTCTGCCCCGAATAAATCCTTGAAATTAATGTACACAATGAAGGGCACCATTTGCCCTTCTTTAATGTCATCGAATGCTCGTTTGGCACGGCCATTGGCGGAAAATATATACATAGTTTTACCCTGGCTTATTGGGTTTGGTTTTAAATTGCGTAATCAGTTGAGAGCAATGTTTGGGTTCAATAAAGGGAACCCTACAGCGCGATCATTTTCCGTAGGGACCACAATAAATTGCACCCCTACGATGGGATTGCAAAACGCACTACATCTACAAACTAAATTGTCATTACCACGCGCAACGCATCCAGGCGGATTTTTGCCTGGCTCAGGAAATGCTGGCTGGCGGCCAACCGTTGCTGCAAATAGTCAATTTCTTCCTGGCGCACATTGGGGTTAACGGCCTTCAAGGCTTTCATGCGCGATAATTCGCCATTCAGTTGCTCCGTCACTTTGGCAGTTGCTTCGGCAATTAATTCCGCTTGTTTTGCAGCGGTAATATCCTCTGCTTTTTGCACCATGGTCGTTAAGGTCGGGCGCGCGTGGCGCACCAGATCCTGGGCATTATTGCGTGGTACTTTTTGTAATAATTTACTGAGCTGGTTAATTCCCAATACGCCTGACAAATCTTTTCCCTTGTCATCCAGCAACACACGCAATAAGGATTGTGGCATATAACGGAACAACTGCAACTCAGCAGGAGCCGGGCAATGCAATACGAACAATGCTTCCAGTAACAATGTTCCCGGCTTTAACGGTGGCAACTTTAAAGTACATAATGCAGTGTTGCCAAACTCGCTCAGGGAAATTAAATCCTGTGCCCCAACAACCAACGGATGCTCCCACGACAGAAATTGGATATCTTCACGCGATAACGCCTGCTGGCGATCATAAGTAATGGTTAGACCGCTTTCCGGCAAACCGGGAAATTCTGCGATGCGCATATGATCACTGGGATGCAACACCAAACTTTTTTCACTGTGTTTTTCATAGTCGATACCAAAACTATCGAACACTTGCTCCATATAATGTGGCAATGCAGCATTTACATCATTTTCTGCGAGTTTATCCACCAGCGCTTGCGCCTGCTCCGGCTTGCAGGAATTCAACTCCAGCAAACGATCACGCCCTTGTTGCAATTGCTCAACCAGATTACTGGAGAACTTGCGGGTCTCTTCCACCAGCGCTGCAAATTCTGCTTCGTCGTTACTGACCAGTGCGGGTAACAGTTTTTCTGCAAACTGAACATAGACTGCCTGGCCAATCGCGCAGGTTTTTTCAAATGCATTGAGCCCCTGGTGATACCAGTTCAACAATTTTTCCTGCGCCGAATGCTGATAGAAAGGCACATGGATATTAACCGTAGCGGTCTGGCCGATACGATCCAGGCGACCAATGCGCTGTTCCAGCAAATCCGGATTGGTAGGCAAATCAAATAACACCAGATCTTGCGCAAACTGGAAGTTGCGCCCTTCACTGCCAATTTCCGAACAAACCAATACCTGCGCACCATCTTCCGCTTCCGCAAAATACGCCGCAGCACGGTCGCGCTCAATCAAACTTAAACCTTCATGGAACACAGCCGTGGTAAAACCTTTACGCAAGCGCAAAAATTCTTCAATTGATTGGGCAGAATCAGCATTCGCACAAATGACAACGGTTTTTTTGCGGCGATGCTGGCGCAGCCACTCGGCAAGCCAGGTGACACGCGAATCTTGCAGCCACCAATCGCTCGCGGTTTGTTGTTGCCAGAATTGTTCGGCACAAATTTGCGTAGCAAGTGATTGGGTTTGGAGCGCGTGGATATCGTCAGCGGAAAGCGTTAGTGAATGCGCATGCAATTTACGTTCGGGAAAACCGGCAACGGAATTGCGGGTATTGCGAAACAGAACACGACCGGTACCGTGGCGATCCAGCAGATAATGCACAGCGGTATCCAATGCTGTTGCCAGGCTTTGGTTTTCTGCTTGCTCTTGCAGCTCGTTAAGCGTTTCTTTTGGCAAATAATCTGCCAGCGCTGTTAATAACTTCGCCGGGATCGCTACAGCAGCATCTTGTTGTTGCTGCAACAATTCCTGCACTAACTCGTTTAATGGTTGATACGCTTTTTGCTCAGCGATAAATTTTTCCAGATCGTAATACCGATCCGGATCGAGCAAACGCAAACGCGCAAAATGGCTTTCCAAACCAAGCTGCTCGGGTGTGGCCGTTAGCAACAACAAACCTTTGGATTTTTTCGCCAGGCCTTCAATGCAATTGTATGCTTTGCTTGGCTTTCTCTCAGACCATTGTAAATGGTGGGCTTCATCGACCAACAATAAATCCCACTCAGCCTGCACAGCTTGCTCATAGCGATAATTGTTTTTGGTAAGAAAGTCGAGTGAACAAATAATTAACTGTGCCGTTTCAAACGGGTTACTGGTGTCTGCGGTTTTTTCGATGTCATCTTCAAAATCATCAACATAATCGACAGATTCTTCAACACTATCCAATCCCACCAGGGCATTACAACGCGCTTCATCCAATAACGTAAACGCCAGGTTAAAACGGCGCAGCATTTCTACCAGCCACTGGAATTGCAAACTGGCGGGAACAACAATCAACGCGCGCTGCACACGCCCGCTCATTAATTGCTGGTGCAACACCAAACCCGCTTCAATGGTTTTACCCAAACCCACTTCATCGGCGAGCAATACACGCGGTGCATGGCGCTGGGAAACTTCGCTGGCGATATACAACTGGTGCGGCAATAATTGCACGCGTGGCCCCGCCAAGCCAAAGATCGATGATTGGCGGTGCTGGTTTTGATAATGCAAGGTTTGGTAACGCAACGTGAAATGGTCGTGCTTATCAATTTGGCCGGCAAACAAACGATCACGCGGAGTGCTGAATTGCACAAAGCTATCAAGCTCAAATTCAGGGATCGACAATGTTTCGTTGTCTTTGGTAACACCGATGTACAACAAACAACCTGCTTGCTCAATGACGTCGGTGATTATTATTTTGGTACCGTCCTGATGACGTACCTTTTCACCTACCTCGTATTTAACGCGGCTGACCGGGGCATTATCCATCGCATAGGTACGGCGCTCGCCAGCGGCGGGAAAACTCAGGGTTAAACGGCGATTGGACACATCCAGTACGATACCCAATCCCAAATCCGCTTCCGATTCGCTTATCCAACGCTGCCCAATTACAAAACCATCAGCTAACTGCGACTTTCTCACTCATACACCTATTTATTAATGCCCATCGGGTCGGATTATTAACGCCCACCAGGTTGGGAAGTCAAAATTGTCGAAAAGGCGCGCATCATACTGTTTTAACGGCCACAAAACCAAAAATTTTGGCTGTTTGCTTGCATGGATTTCTATAAAATCCCGTCATAAATATTCTGAATTTGGCAGATCCTATTTTGGTAGATCCTATGCATATCAACATCCCCAGCGCCACTAACACCCAACAATTGCAGCAATTGATCGCAAAATCACCGTTTTTAACCCTGACGTCCAGCCAGGAACTTTACCCCGGCTCACTCGGCACCGGCCTTCCCTTGCTGACCGTTGAAACTGCACTCTGTTCGGCGGTTGTGTCCCTTCAAGGTGCACATTTACTGGAGTTCAAAACGACCCATGGCGATCCATTATTATGGGTAAGCCCCAATTGCGATTTCACCCCCGGAACCGCCTTACGCGGCGGCGTACCATTATGTTTGCCGTGGTTCGGCGTTAACCAGGCTGACCCGACCAAACCCAAGCATGGATTTGCGCGCAATCAATTCTGGATACTCAGCGGTGCACGCCAGCAAAGTGACGGTAGTGTCGAACTGGAATTCTTATTCCAAAGCGATGCCAACGATTTATTTGCCTATGATTTCTCGGCCGAAGTGCGTATGACATTAGGCAAAAGCGCAAAAATCGAATTAACCGTCAACAATACCGACAATGAAGATTTTGATTGCAGCTGGGCGATGCACAATTATCATCGCGTCAGTTCATTAACGGATGTGCGCGTAGAAGGTTTGGCAGGAACAGTTTACTTCGATAATTTTGAAAATTATGCGGAGAAAAACCAATCCGGTCAGGTGAATTTCCCCGGACCAGTGGACCGCGTTTATCCCGCCATTGAAAACCCGGTCACTATAAAAGGCTCACCAACAATAGAAATTACACACCACAATTGCCCAAGCGTCGTTGTATGGAACCCCGGCACTGAAGCGGCTGCAAAAATTGCGGATATAGGCGCAGGCAATGAGCGGTTTTACATTTGTGTGGAGCGCGGTGCGGTACTGGGAGAAAAATGGCATGTACCGGCGGGCACGCGTAAGACAGCATGGATGGAGTTCAAACAACTCTAGCGTTTTAAAATAGATGAAACAGCAAATAAAAAGCGCCAACACGGCGCTTTTTAATTTCTCGCGGTGTTTACCAGCGAACGATTATGCAACCGGATTGTCTAGCACTATAGATATCAAAATTTGCTATAGGAGATGAATTATGGACGTACAAGTTGGCGGATTATTTGGTTTTATTCTGTTAGTGTGCGTTATTTACGCAATTGTCAAAACAGTTCAAAGCAGTGCCAGTACCGGCACTAAAGTAGTATGGACACTAGTGTTATTACTACTCCCCTTCCTTGGATTTATTTTGTGGCTAATATTCGGCCCCAAGTGAATTAACAATCCGCAAAGAATTCTAAATAAGTTTCTACCCTTAATACCGGTAGAAACTTATTTATATCAAATTTATATCAATTATGCGGGTCGCAAGAGTTATGCATCGACAGCACTTCAAGTACCGCATCACGCAAAAACTTTTCAACTAATTTCCCATCTGTTTTAGATTGCCCAAATGGTATCGCCCGTTCTTTATTATTTGCAGTAAATTCCACCGCGGGAATCGCAACAGATTCGCAAATAAATTTCAGGGACACAAGCGGCGCCACCTTATCATCCGGCGCCGCCTGAAATCCGTATTTGGTAATTACCACAGATTTCAATCCATCAGCATTCATTCCTTGCTCCACTTTCTCCCGTAGCACATCCTTCACAAGACCATCCATGGTGAACTTCGGATTGCTGGCTACTATCGCCGCAGAAATATCTTTCGCAATCCCTTCATCAATTGCAATACCTATCGCAATACCAGCACCACCCAACATCGAATCCATCATGATACCGGCCGCGCTTCCGCGCCCGGTGAAGTACAGGGATTGGCGTTCGCCGTAGGTTACGTCGATTGGTAGCGTGCGGGTATGGGTACATGAAGTTATTAAGCAACAGGTGAGGAGTAATAAAATAATTCGCATAGTTTTAATCTATCTTATGTTTTTTTGATTTTCTTTTTTGATGTGAAAACACTTTGAATGTCAGTAATCGTATTCAGCAACAAATAGCCGAAAATTTTATCGCTAGGTAAATGCATGCCACCTGCATCTTTCGATTAAATGCTCTCGAAATTTGAAGCAGATCACTTAATACACTCTAGCAATAAATGGTCAAACACTTTCGCCATTTATAAACCCAGTGAACTCCAACAGTTTAGTGTCTCAATCTTTATTAACAACCAACACCTCATGTCCATGTCATTCAAAGCTTTTACTAAAATCAGGCAACTTTAATTCATTTTTTAACGTTAAATAATCAGCCTCACTGAACGGCCCCTTGACTATTTCTTTTTTATTCAAAAAATCGGTGTCTTCCTTTTTACTAAGATAGTAATAAAGAAGTTCTTTACTTAATGGATCCTCTCTTTTAGCAACGACAAAATTGTCGTTGCTTCCAATTGCAACAACCTTGGCATCTACACGTCCTATAGTGCTTGAATGATCTTTCAACTTACGACTTAACGTTAAATTATTCTCTTGATCTATCCAATTCACTTCATATGACTCATCTTCCCAAATAACTTTGGAGTCACATGCTACAAGGATAAATGACACAAAAAAAACTGCTAATAACTTCATACTTATGGCCTTTTAAGTGGAGTTCTCCACTCTATTGTCATGTGCAAATCACTTGCTTGTTTTCCTACGGGAACAATTCCGTGCTCGCCAAGCTGGCGACCGAAAAATAATGAATTAGCTCCCATAACATTAGTAATGCTGTAGTATACGTACTGGCCAGTAACATCAGCTGCTCCGCCGCCCCAACTACCCACTGCTTGCTCTGCTAAATTTCCAGTTTGTAGCGCCCTTGGCCAAGTGAATTTATATCCATAATCCCTCACTTCTGCTCCTTCCGGAGGATTGCCTTGATATTTGTAGTATACGTATTCCTCAAAGGCTTTTGCGCCATCACCTTCACTGAATAATTTTGCCATCTTACTCTCAGGGCCAAAATATAAGTGCCCGCCTTTACCACTCGACCAATATGCAACCACTTGTGCCGGAGTCATCTGATTCTGGAATTCTATCCATTTTTTATACTGTTCTTCGGCGGCATTTGCTTCTTTCTCACCATTTACCGCCTGCATTAAGGCTGATGAAAGAGCGCCATTAGCAAATTTACCGCCGGTCATCTCACTCACTGTTCCACCAATAATTGCCGCAAGGATTATACGAGTGGAAGCTTGGTTTGCGGCAGTACCAACAATCTGGTTTACGTTAGCGTATTTCGTTAAGAATGCGCTGGCAAATCCATGTCCGAATTTACCACCTTGCATTACCGACATAGTTCCACCAACCATTCCCTGCGAAAAAGCCCAGGCAAACTGTCGTCCTGCACTTGCGGAAGCAAAGGAACCACTGGCACCAAACCCTCGTCCAACTGCGCTAAACGCAGCCCCCGAAACTGCTCCGACAAAAGCCCCCTTAAGCAGGCCTTGCATGTCCGCACCATTCGCTGCCGCCTGCGCCATACCAGACACACCACCAATAAATGCAGCAGCCTGCATTCCACAATTTGGACCGCACAAGTAGGTACCGATGATCGCAACAATTACACCGACGAGATTTCGTAAACTGAAATACCCACTTGGGTCAGTTGCATTTAATGGATTATTGAATACATACGCGTACCGGTTATAGCTTTGCGTGTTTGTTGCCGCCTGGATAAAAGGGTCAGCCTGTAAGAATCGGCCGATCTTCGGATCATAAATTCGGCCGTTCATATGGATGATTCCCAACGCATCAACCATTTCATGACCGGTATAACCACGTGTAGTGATTGGTTGGGTAAATCCGCTAAGGCTTAATGAAGAAAGTATCTGGCTAATTGATTGCGCGGACCAATTTTCACCACTGCGACGCTGGCCCCATGGATCAAAACTTAATGAATGGCGGATTTGCCCAACGGCGTCTGTAATGACATCGACAGAACCCAAATGATCCACATAAACAAAAGCTTTGTCCTGCGTTATCAGTTGATGGGTATCTGATGTCTTGTAGGTGAATAGCGCAGGACCCGCTTTACGCTTCCATTCGATAGTATTGGTCCCACTCACTTTTATTCTTTCAACATTTCCAATATAAACCGTTTCGGTAGCAATTCCGTTCACAGTATCCAGACGTTTCCAACGTGCGCGATCAGCATCGTATTTGAACTCGGAAGAGCTTGCGCCTTTGCTGATTCTGCTCGCCATGTCATAACTGGTGTATTCAAATATACGACTATCACCAGACAAGACATTACCGTTCGCATCGTATTTATATTCCACACCGGCAACCGATGTAACCGCATGGGGACCCGCCTGGATACCTGAATAATCATACTGGCCAACGCCCGTTTTACTGTTGATATTTCCGAAAGCATCATAGGTTATATCCTGGGCACCACTGCAAACTGGATTTTCAGTTGCACTATTAGCAATGGTTTTAATCAAGCGGTTAAGCCCGTCATAACAGAAACTTTCCCTTAGATTTTTATTGCCGAGGCCGCCAATAAATGGCGATGAGTTATGCCTGAATTTCAGGTTACCTAACAGATCCCACTTGTATTCAATATTCTGGATATTGAATACACTGCCAATACCAGCCGTTTGATAACGCAAGTTTCCATTTAATGAATCGTAGGTTCTGTTGATTGTTGATCCATTACCTAATAACTCACTTGTTACTTGATTATTGGCATTCAGTGCATTGACCTTTTGAATAACTGCACCTGAACCGATATCAATTTGCTTCTCCGGATATCCATAGATGTTATAGGCCGTTTGTATGCCACTGGCTAATAACGCTCCATTCTGGTTAATAACATTATCCAGCGCATCAAACTCTTTGCTCACTCGTCCAAATCCATCGTAAAAAATACTGGTTTTGAATTCTTGTGAGCTGCCTGGAAAAATTCGCGTGGTGCCCGACGGCTGGCTGTAAAAATTAAATTGATAAGCTGTTTTCAAACAATTGCCATTTCCAGCACTGCAACTTGCAACACCACTGGCAAGGGCATTGTTAATTGTTGCCGCCGTAATATTAGCCGCAGTATTCACTACCACTTCAGTCAACTTGCCGCTAATACCACTGAGTTGGCCGCTGGAATTTTTTTCATAAAACCACTGGGTAAATGATTCAACTGCTCCGCTAGCAAGGATATCCGTGCGCCCGATCATACGGCCCAGTGAGTCGTAATACATTTTTGTCGTCTGTCCCTTGGCATCTCTTTGTTCAATGAGTTCACCGAAGCCATTGTACTTATAATGCCACCAACCGGCCCTACCCCATGCCACCTGGCTACAGGCTATATTTGCGTCTCCGGTTTGCGCCCAGGCAGCACCTTTGTCCGGATCCAGCATTGCTGTTTTCCTACCAAAATTGTCATAACAAATGCGAACACTAAATTCTTTTGCGCCTGCTTTTGTTGTGGCTTTTGCTATTTCACCAAACCCGTTGTATAGATATCCAATCTCCCCCTGGGCATTATCTTTAACGTTTGTTAATTGACCCAAGCCATTTCGGGTTTCCGTTTTTGTTTGACCTAAATGATTAGTGGTAGTGGTTGTATAACCGCTATAAGCATTCGTTATTTTTGAGGTGTCCGCTGCAACAACCTCTGTTATACGTCCTTGCTTATCGTATTTGGTAGTTGCCCACGCCGACGCTTTGGTATTCACATCACCAAAGAAAGGATTTGATTTACGCAAGACACGGCCAAGTCGGTCATATTCAATATCTGTATTCGTCCATTGGCCATCCATGCTGAGCTTACTGCTACGCAAAAGTCTTCCTGAACTATCAAAATATTCAATCGACGCTCCGCCGCCGCCAGCGTGTTTTGATTGAAAATATTTGGCCCCAGCCGGACAAGCCGTTGAACAGAAACTCGTCCTGGTGCGCACCCAGGCTCCGGTATTATCTTTCTTTAGATATTCCTTACCCATTGCATCGTAGAAACTCTTCGATTCAACATCATTGATATCAGTTGCCGATGTCAGCTGGCCCAGTTCATTGTATGAATTCAGCTTTAAGGCTTGATTGAGGGAATTACTGGTTGATTTTAAAAATCTACCATTGGTGTCGTATACATTGGAGGTAATTCTGCTCTCAAAAGTTACACCATCTTTATTCGCATTTACCTTCTCGGTAACTTTGTTTCCCTTCGCATCATACTCATATTCCTTTATGATTTGATTGGATGTTCCTTCAGCCGTGATTTCTTTATAAATAAGCCCGCGATGTGGGGCCCCTGAGTAGTATTCGAACCTAACTGTTTTTTCACTGACGACTGTATTGTCCAATGTGATTCGTACCAGGCTATCTTTCAACCGCCCCAGGCGTTTATCCCAATCGGTTGTGAAATAACTATTATCTGTGTACTTAATCGTTTTATTATCACTACCCTCAGTGGTCACTTTAATCGTATCAATATTGCCAAATTCACCGGGTTCCATAGTGGTTTCAGTAGTCACAGTTTGCAACGGTGTGGTACCGACGCTACCGTCCGAATTCCACGCAAATGTTCGTTCCACAGTTTTTGAATTACGCGGCTGATATCGCTTGGCTCCTGCATTTCCTGCCGTATAAACAGTCCAGATATTAAACGCATCGGCAATAGTTTCACCTGATGGAGCACGTGTAACGGTAGCTTGAGGCGAACCTACAAATGGCCAATCCTGTCGATAGCGTGTTTCCGTAGATACCCCCGTTTGCAAATCAATACTGGCAATATATTCAAATCCAAGCATCCCCCTGCCAGCAGCCTGCATGCGCATATGCTTATAAAAATATTCAACACTCACATCAACAATAGCAGCTTTGTTTGCTTCAACTTCTGAAGCAGCTAAAGTGGTATTACTCGCTTTGGTGACAACAGATACAGGACCGGTTGCTTCAAGTACAGGGGCATTGACGAGATTTGCACGATCAATTGCACCTTCAGCCAACAAAGTGTATTCCCCAAAAGGATCATTAACTGTTCGATAATAGTCATCGGCATTAACACTATAAGTTGTGACCGGCTCGCACAAAGGCTCGACATCATACAGGGTGCCATTATCATCGACCGCATAATTAGGGCCACATTGAGTTGCAGTTTGCCCCACAACTTTGAAACCACCGATGGGAACATAATGGCTCGAACGGCTGATCGGCTCGTAATTCAGTGAGGTCCGGTTACCCAATCCATCCGTAATACTGGTGATGTTGCTTTGTGGTACAAAACCAGTCGCCGAATAATTTGATGTAGCTGAAAAACCGGTCATATAAATATTGGTTGATGTGGCCTTTCCATATTTTGCTACAGCGACTTTATCAACCCATGCATCGCCATTTACATCGATAAATTGATATTGATAGTAAGGATGCTGGTTTTCTTGCAAAACCGCCGTATCACCAAAACGGTTCAAATCAGACTTCCAATACTTGATATACAGGGTAACTTGCTCAATGTTTCCTGTGCTTTCGTAAGATTGGGATGCCTCGCTCCAGTAGGTTTCTCCCGATGGAACATACTCGCTGTCCCGCCACACAACATCCTGCATGCCGTCATGGTTTATATCAACAAAATCAATATCCTGGTTTTTGGATAACTTATCGCCTTGAACAAATATTTGCTGCGGTACAGAAAAACCGTTCCCGTTATTGTTGCTATAAAACCATTTTTTTTGCCTGAAATCATAAAAGGCAATATCGGGTTTTCCATCACCATTCAAATCTGATGATTTCAATTTTGTGTATTCAACCGAATGATTGAAATAATCACTATATACAAAATTCCCTTGAGGTCCATTTACAAAAACTTTGAGTGCGGAACTTACAGAACAAAGAAGCGTAGGACTTTCATAAGGATTGTAGTAATGGTCCCAACAGCGACCGAAACCAAACCCGGCAATAATATCCACCTTTCCATCACCGTTGAAATCGGCTAACTGGAAATCGCTGGCACTGAGATAAACCTTGGTATCAGGTTCAGTAGTAGGAACAACTAATTGTTGATAAGTAGCATCCGAAAAACGGTAGTAAGTCGGACTTGTGACGGCAGCGCCTGGGTTCTTTTCCAGTTTATAAAAAGATATCAATGCCACCGGATTGTCATCCGGGATAGTAGAGTTTGGAAAGCCATCATCGTAGACCACCATAACATCTATCAATCCATCGGAATTTATATCACCTAATTTTAAATCTGCCTCATTGCGAAATGGCATTTGGATACTTGATTTCACCAATTTCCATGATTGTGGAGTGGGTGTAGATAAATACAAAGTCCACCCTGTAGGAAGGCGAACCAGAAGATCATGGTGACCGTCGCCGTTGTAATCCAGTGTCTCGAATTTTGGAGCCCTATTTTGGGGAAGTCCCGACTCCAGAACTGCTACCGGGCTGTCATTAGACACACCAATATCAAGACGATAACGGATATAACCTTTAGTATCCGCCCAAACATAATCCTGAATACCATTGCCATTGATATCTAAAAAAATCTGGCTACTAACAACAACTTTGCCACTATCCAGCGGAACACTTCCAAGGTCTTTTTCAAATACACCCGGAGAAACCGGATCAAACCAGCCGAATTTTGTAGCGGGATAACAATTGGAAAGACTTCCCATACATTCAGTCATGGAGTCCAATCGGGTTTGGCCACCAATTCTGGCTGCTGCGTAATTATATCCAATGTCATAAATACGCACCGGTGTGGTTCCGGTGTTATAAGTTTTAATCGTTTTTAATCGCTGCGCTTGAACCTGTTCATAACCGCCCACAAAAAATCGGGTTACGTCATTTCGGGATTCGTAAATAAATTCTATTCTGGCCCCGGGAGTTGTGCTCGCACCATAGGCATAAAAAATTTCAGAAATACGATGATCAGTTAAATTACCCTTATAAACATAATTAACTGGATTGCCAACACTGTCATTGAATTGCCTGATGCTCCAGAGCAAAGTTGAAGTACCAGCTAATACTTCCGAGCCATCAGCACCACTCCCGCCAAAATAACTGGTAGATCCATCTTTTGCTTCCACAGTAAAATAATCGGGGTTTCCAGCTGTTCCACCAAAAGCGGTGATCACACTAAGAGCATCGATTTCTGTGCGGTATTTACTACCCGCACTTCCATAAGTTCCTTCAATCAGCATCAAGCGCTGCCCGTCCATGCAAAATCTATCCGTAGCTGTCCAATTGACAGGAACAGCAGTGCCATCTTGCGAAAGTGTCTGGCGGCAGCGGCTTATGCTACTGATACCGGCAAGACTCCCCCCCTTTCCTAGTAATCCATTTCCATATTGGCTGTTATAGGTGATGGCAATAGAGGGTTTGACGCCGGCAACTCCATCTGGAATTGTGATAGGTACCGAATAAGTTGCCGCTCCGGTTTCATTAACCCTGAACTCCCCTGCAAGGCTACCAACTTGTGTTCCAGTAATTATTGGCCTTGTGGTAGACGGGATAGTTTCAATGTAAGTAGCGGGGACGTAATTATTATTCGCGAGATAGGCGCCCTCACCCTGATCACCGCCATTACCCACGATCAAATCAATTAGGCCATCACCGTTAATATCAGCAACACGTAATGCTAAGGAACGGTTATTAATATCCTGGAAGGAGTTGGTTGGATAAACGGCAGCAATGCCGGGAAGGGATGAGCCAGAGCTGCGTAAAAGCAATGCAATATCATTGGAATTCGTCGGACGCAATAGGACTGAAGTTTCACCGTTCCCGGCATGATTCCAAACAAGATAATCAGAACCATACTGCAACAAGCGTAATGTTCCCGCCGCAACTCTCTGTGCGATTTGCTCCTTAGACAAAATAAATGTTTGCGGAGGAGAATATCCACCAGATATTCCCATTACGGCAAAACCGTTTAGCTGAACAGGTATAGGAGTAGCTATATCGCCATGTAAAATAAGGAAAAATGGCTTTTGTAAAAAATAAAAATCATTATCACCATCACCGTCCAGATCGCCCAAATAGATGCTATGGTTATCAGCCTTGATCTCTGCCCCAAACACAGGAATAGCTAACAAAAATAATCCGAAAATAAAGCTAACAATTCTTGTTAAAAACGCAGACATAACATCTCCATTGAAGTGATATAAAACAACAGCCCATGATCTTTTGGATGGTCATTGTATTTCCATTTAAATTCCGGGCATAGTAATTTTCTAAACTAAATTCAATTGCATGTGCGCCACACCGAAAATGTAGACATTGGCGCTCAACCACAAGCACAGCAAACCCAGCGGAGATGCACCAAAAAATTAAAAAGATTGAATTAAAAAAACCAAAATGATGCCTATACACACCAATAATTTTAAAGCCTTTTATTAGAATATTAAGTTAAACAATACATATGATTTATGTTTCATTAAAAATAAAGCCCCTCAACACGTGCCAGTATTTTCCACATGTTAACTCTTTAATACACTCCATCCCTGGCAAAAACCCGCACCCAAGCATCACGTTATACAGCGCCTAGAACTGGTAGTTATACTTACGACGATATTGATTTAACGTTAGAGAAATACAACGATTTCGTTTCATAACATAAGCCTGCGTGTTAACTAGAACTCCAAAGAGGCTCTCGAGCTATTCGCTCGCGAGTTTTGTATTAGCACCTCTCCCCACTGGCAAATAGCAGGGACAAACTTTTTGAGGACAAAAAAACTGCAAAGGTTATTGGGTGCAGAAAGGCGCTTATTTGCTCCGGTGAAAGTGAAGTTATTTATTGGTCTGAAGCTAGTAAGTCGGTAATTCCCATTGCAATACCCCAAATGAGAAGTACAAGTAACATCACACTGTCACACTCACGGGATCAACAATGGGAGTATGGTCTACGACCACCGGCGCAAGACGCAGTACCCGCCACAGGCAACCGTGCCCTGGTTGCAGATCAAGGGTATTGATGGAACAGGCGGAATTCACCATTAACAAACCGGTAACAATTCGGGGATGCAAAGGAGCTTGGAGTTGACGGCGGGGTGAGATAAAAAAATAAACCCCCGAAATAGCACTGGCCGGGGTGAATGTTTATTAACTTTGAGAAAATTGAACGGATTTTACGTGCCGCCACTTTTGTTTCTTGTGTGAAACCACAATGAAAGTCGAACCACCACACAAAGGTCCACATGCAGAGGCCAAAAAAATTATAGCGGATTTACGGTTACTAGAATACGCAACACTGGATACATAAATTACTCCTTTCACACCAGGGAACACATGATAGAAGTGCGCCCAATGCTCATCCTCGAACACTATATCTTTCACTTCCTTTTTACCTTCCAGCGCCTTCTTTATTGTTAAAGATGTTTCAACACTGACCTGCGGGCACATTTTTTCAGCGATTGATGGGGAATTTTTTGAATTATATAGGGCATTTATCAAATCCTCCCCAACATCTTTTATCAATGATTCACTTAGCTGATCTCGTGATGGCGGCTCGATAGCTTCAGATTGCAAGATATATACATTATTGCCTTTACAATAACTACTAAGCGCAGTTTTCATTACATCCAAATCTTCTGCATGTGAGCAACCATGAAGAGAAATAAAAATCAAAGTAAAAAAGTAATTTCTCAATTACCATATCCTCATTAATAGATGCTTCCGCTTCTGCCTGACCATTGGATTCGGCAGTCTACTACATTTCAGCCATTCCGGACCAATCGAATTGACGGACAAACTCAAACGTTCATAAAAATAAAACCCCGGGCAGTCAACTGACCGGGCTGAGTGTTTTGCTCTTAGGGAGGCGATAAAAATTAAATCACTCCAATCCTATATTATTTTCTCAACAAAATATTTTTTAAATGAACAAAAAAACAGTACAACAGAAATAAAAGCAATCCAGAAACAGCTGTAATAGCAATTAGTTTTGGAGTACCAAACCCAAACTTATCAAATTTAAATCCTGCAAACATAAAAGGAATTACACCAACAAAAATATATATTGAGAAAAAGCTTATAGCATTAGATTTCAAAATGCTAAAAAATGACTTTTGTTGTTGATGTGTGTTTTGAGTTTCCACAGTATTTCCTCTTAAGACAGCCCATTGCTGGACCGCTAGATGCTGCAGCACAAGCTTTTTGTGCCTGGACATTATTACCTTGTGATGCCCCTTGAGATTGCTTTGCTGTTTCAACACCGGCAGATGCGGCCTGCCCTATTTTATCTGCATTTGATGCTACAACATTAACTGCCGTACCAACGGGAACTCCGGTCAAAGCATCCGCTGTTTTTGCCAGCCCTGCATTAGCAAGTCCTTCTCCAGTCTGTCCATTTAACGCCGCAGCACCGATACCAGCAGCTGCAGCTTTTGCCGATCCATCAATAGCCAACACCACACGTGCCGCAGTGCTTTCAACTTTAATTGCTTGGCCTGCTAAATTGGTAGTGCCTGTCAACTCTGCTTTTGCCGCTTGCACTCCTATTCCGCCAACTGCATCTAAAGCTGCAGCTCCTGCCACCTGACCAAGGTTACTATTTTGTAAAGATGAAGAAAAACTTTGTCCGCTAGACATCCCTTCGCTAACCTGAAGTGCCCGGTATAACCAAATACGCCCACTACCGAATTATTTTTTGCCTCTGCAATACCATAAGCGTCGTACGCCAAAGTACCGTTGGTTGAGAACACGCCGCCCGATGAATCGCTGTGCGCAATAATGCTGCCTTGATGATCCGTAGTAAATAGCGCAGACCACCATGCCTGATTGGAACTCAAGGGGGCATTGGTTAGTACAGGCGGGATTTAAGATTGGTTCACCTTTGACGATTCGGGTGATGCCAGGGCGTTTGATGTCGACGGCGGAGTGACAAACAAAATCAAATTCGCAGAATCAAGACCGGGAGTGTGGTCTAAGACTACCGACGCAAGACGCAGTACCCGCCACACGCAACCGTGCCCTGTTTGCAACTGAAAGGGTATTGGTTAGAACAGGCGAAATTTACCGTTAACACACCGGTGAGTATTGGGTCATACAAGGGTGTTGGTGTTGACGCGGAATAACGAGCAAACTTAAATGTTTGTAAAACAAAACCCCGATTATTAAAATAATCGGGGTGGATTTTTAGTTGAAAATTTTATTCCTGTGTCGCATCTTTTCGGTCATCTTTCTCCTTTTTCATAACCCCACCCGTGGCTAGCCAAAAAAATAATCCAGCTAAGAGAACAAATTTTAAAGAGTAAAAAATTATTGTATAACTATCACTTTCCTGACGGATTCCACGAGTGACAAAGTAACCATCAGAAACAGCGGTCCATATTGGAAGCAGAGAAATGCACGCTAAAGTAAACATTAGCAATCTGAACCAAATAACAAATTTATTTTTAAGTTTTACTTTAATAAGCATATCTTTATCCACCAACGCTCCTGAGGCTATTTTTTATCTTTATCCTCAAGCATTTTATCAGCAACAATGCCTGAAGCCTGTTGAGAAGCCAATTCAGCTGCCGCCGCGACTCCATTGAGCATATGTTCTGCGACTTTACCTTTATTGCCCGCCATCCCTACAGCATCTGCGACCACCCCCAAAGTCTTGCTTGGAACTCTGCCATCCAAATTAACTACTCTAGCAGCATTAGCAGCTGCTTGTACCGCGTTTTCACCAACTTTGCCCCCAATTTCACCAGCTGCCTGAGCGGCCACTGCATCAGTGATATTGGTTGCAAAACTATTTGCTGACACAGCCGACACCGTTGATAGGGCTGTTCCGAGCGCAACAACTTCTAATTGCCCTGTAAACGCACCTACCAAACCAATTGCATCTCCCATATTTGAGCCAACTGCACCCATGGCTTTCACATCAGCAGCGTTTGCAAAAACCTGCCCAGCTTTGGATGATAAAAACGCGCCTTGTAATAATTTAACCCAAGCGCTGGGAAATACACTTGCCCGGTATAACCAAATGCGCCCACTACCGAATTATTTTTTGCCGCCGCAATACCATAAGCGTCGTACACCAAAGTACCGTTGGTTGAGAACACGCCGCCCTATGAATCGCTATGCGCAATAATTCTGCCTTGATGATCCGTAGTAAATAGCGCAGGCCACCATACCTAATTGGAACTCAATGGTCATGGTTGTTACAGGCGGGATTTACGATTGGTTCACCTTTTGACGATTCGGGTGATGAGAGGGTGTTTGGTGTTGACGGTGGAGTGAATAAATAACATAAAAGTCAATTATGAACAGCTAACTGCTCGTAATTGTAGGCTTTTATTTATTTACTAATTTTATGGATTAACTCATGCGCAGGAAGCACTGGATTAGAAGTTTTTTGCTCTGCCCTGATGTTATTTGACTGCACAAAATTTTTGCTTACCTCAATAGAGCCTTCTCGTTGAATAGCCATTCCTTTAATTTGACGTCTTTCCTTAAAGCGAGATTCGTCAGCAACATCTTTACAAAAATATGCACCAATGATAATAGAATAGTTATACGTACCTTCAGAGAGATCAAAATTACGCATATCTATTGCTTCTCGTCTTTCCTCACCAGGACGTAAAATCAGATACGCAGGCAAAAAATTAAAGCCCAATTCTTCATCTTTGGGGACATCGTTAATTTTATTTTTAGTTACCATTTCCCCATTTTTATCGGTAAGTAAAATCGCTCCATAAGATGTATCTAGGCTATGCGTATCAATGCACAGAAAATTAGATGTACGATTCATTAGCTTTACATAATAATATTCAACCTTATGATCAAATAAAATTGATGCATTAAAAGATTTTTCATTTGCCACAGAGAATGCAGGCAAAAGCATAAAAATTAGTAAAGATTTTAAGCTTATTAAATTCAAAGTTAATTTTTTCATAATCAAATATCCATCATCTCTATCAACACCTGGTGCTTGAATTAAAGCATCTGCGACATCCAGCATTCTTTAATTAGTATGGGTTTTGCATATTTCTCTACTTCTGATCCATACGTCTGTTCTAGACCCATTCCGCATGACACTCGGGTCATATGTCCTCGCACCTAGGTGCACAGATTCGTGAGCCATTGTCGATGCCTGTTGCTGTGGAGAAGCAATAAAAAATTGGTTCGAAGTGTAACATCACCATTTTCAGTTGTTGCATATGATGTTCCTCCTTTTAAAATAGTCACTGGTGCATTTCCCTTTAACACATTTAACATTTTATCTCCCGCACCAATTAAAATGCCTATAGCTTTTGTATCTGTTCCTGCACAACTCCCTAATTCTTTACTAACCCTGTCAGAAACTTTTTGTTCTGCTGCCGAAAGCTGCTTGCCTCCCGAAGCAAGTTTTCCCTGAATTGATTTCTGATGAGTCATAGTGCCAGTTATTTGCTTAATTGCTGTGTTTTTAGCCTTTTCACATGTCTTATTGATACCGCAATCATACATGCCTGTGGGATCAATTTTATTAACCGGATCATTTCCCACATCCCCATATAAATTAATATCGTCTTTATAGCCAATCGGATCCGCTTGCAAAAATCTGCCCAGCTTTGGATGATAAAAACGCGCCTTGTAATAATTTACCCCAAGCGCTGGGAAATATACTTTCCCGGTATAACCAAATGCGCCCACTACTGAATTATTTTTTGCCGCCGCAATACCATAAGCGTCGCATGCCGGGGTGCCGTTGGTTGAAAACACACCGCCGATGAATCACGGTGCGCAATAATGCTGCCTTGATGATCGGTGTGTAAATAGCTGCGGTTGCTCGCACCAGTTGCACTGCTGTTGTACTCATCAACTAAAGCATTGTCATCGTAAATATTGGGTAACCGTGCTGGCGATTTCGGCTTTGACGGCAGAGTGACGAACAAACTCAAACGCTCATAAACAAAAATCCTGATCAATTGATCAGGATTTTTCTGTGCACTTCTATTAAAAAATAAATCGCTTAACTTTCAAAGTTGACTCTGACCTAAGTTTTTCTATCAACGAATACTATGACCTCTAAGATCATTATTCAACTTGATATATTCTTCATTAAAGTCTATCTGGCCATTTTTCTCAATAGAAATCATGTCTACTTCTCGATTTTCTTTAATCCTTTTCTCATCAACCACATCTTTACACTTGAAAATATCGGTCTTTAAATTATAGGAATATTTTCCTTTTTGGATTTTGAAGACTGTCAGATTCAAATGAAACCTTCTTGTTTCTCCAGGCTGCAAAATGTAATAAGGTTCAGCGAAATCGAAACCTAAGTGAGTATTGTATGGACCGGAATCAGTGAAAGTTAAAGGAATAATATCTTTGCCATTTTTATCCTTAATTTTTATTAGGCGCCCATCTTCAGTATTAGTTTTTCCATATGCAATGCATAAAAAATAATTACTTTCATTTTTTATAGCAAGTTCATATCCATATGAACCGTCATATTGAATTTGTACATCCACCTTGTGGGATAATTCCGCCATACTTTTTTGCGAAAATAAAAAAAAACTTGCAAAAAAAATACCATGAAAAAAGTTACTCATAGAAAAATCCTTAATAATCATTAATAGCCATCATCTCTTTCAATGCCAAGAGCGCCTACCACCGCATCGGGAATTGTAAGCATTTCATTAAGACTTTTACTTTCAGATAACTTACTCATTGCAGCTTGACCGTATGCAGGGTCCGGCCCGGGATGCCCCACTTGGTGCGCCCCTTCATGAGCCACAGTGTGCGCTCGCATATTATCTGATGTCCTAAAGAATTTGGGATAAAGCTCTATCCCGTGATGTTTCATTGATAAAGCTCCGTATGAATTTCTACTAGTGTCACGCGCTGCAAAATCAACTTTGTCACTACTTTCTAATCTTCCAACGATTTGTTTTCCAACCCCCATTAAGCTACCGATCGCATTGACATCTTTTCCAGCATTGTGACCAAGATATTTAGTTACTTGATCGGAAAGCTTTTGCTGTGCAACCGATAAATCCTTGCCATCCTTGAGTGCAGATTGCAATCCTCTAAGGTCTTTGATTGTTCCATTTATTTTATTAATTGCTGTGTCTTGGGCTTTTTCACATGCTTTATTATTACCGCAATCATACATCCCTGTTGGATCAATTTTATTAACCGGATCATTTCCGGTGTAAGCATACAAATTCATATTGTCTTTGTAGCCAATCGGATCCGTTTGCAAAAACCTGCCCAGCTTTGGATGATAAAAACGCGCCTTGTAATAATTTAACCCA
>JAGKWO010000088.1 GCA_021151835.1 Gammaproteobacteria bacterium | reverse complement strand
GGTCAGGGTAGGGCTGGAGCGTAGTGGCGCTTACGCGAGGGTACTGGTGGTAGACCAAGGCCAGGGGATTCCCGAGGAGTTCCGCCAGCGCATTTTCCATAAATTTGCCCAGGCGGATTCATCGGATACCCGCCGGCGAGACGGTACAGGCCTTGGGCTCAGCATTACCAAGGCGCTGGTGGAGCGGTTGGGCGGAAAAATTGACTACCAATCTGTGGAAGGTGAGGGCACCACATTCTTCTTCACCCTTCCCATTGTTGAGCCAAGCGCTAACAAGGGGCTTAGTTCACCCTGATTTAAAGGCCTTGGCCCGAATTGTGCTGAATACACACAAAGCCGCGCATGCGGCAAAGAAAGCGGCAAAGAAAGCGGCAAAAAAGGCTAAAGTTTGCCCAGGGATTGCCGCTAAGGTTAGTAAGCAGTTTTTTATGGCGTGGAGGTATCCATGGTGACTGGTACAACAAGCACCACCAACAGTAATGCGGCGACCGGTTCCAGCATCATTAGCTCGTTGGGCACCGGGTCAGGCATTGATACCAACAAGCTCGCCGACCAGCTGACTGAAGCCAACAAGGTGGTACAGGCGAACCGGCTTACTACGCGAAAGACTCTTTTGGAGACGCAAATTTCGGATTACGGATTGTTGCGCAGCTCCCTGTCCAAGCTCGAAACAGCAGCGGCTGCTTTGGGCAGCGCGGATACATTTAACGCCAAGTCCCTGTCCATCCCGGATACCAAACTACTCAGCATCACCAAGCTGGACGCCAAGGCGCCGGCCGGGGCCTATCAATTGAAGGTGGAGCAGGTAGCCCAATCCCAATCGCTGGGTTCAGGCACTTTCAGCTCCATGACAGATCCCATCGGTAAAGGCACCTTGACCATCCGTTTGGGTGAGTGGAATGCGGGATTAACCGGTTTTGCTGTGGATTCCACCAAAACCGGCGCGACCATAACCATCGACGACACGAATAATTCCCTGACCGGTCTACGCGACGCGATCAACAAAGCCAACATCGGTGTTGCCGCCAGCATTGTGGGGGATGGTGGTTCCTATCGTTTGTTACTCACCTCCAAGTCCGGCGCCAAGAATGAAATTGAAATTTCTGCCACCGAAGATCCTGGTGCATTGGGATTGGCGCAATTTAACTTTAATGAGACGACTCGCAACCTGACCCAACAACAGGAAGGCCTGGACGCGAAAGTCCGGGTGAATGGCTTGTTGGTGAGCCGTGAGTCCAACCAAGTGAAAGATGTTATCGACGGCCTGGAGTTCGATTTATTCAGCGCATCCTTGACCGAAACGGTCAGCATCACGATTAACGAAGATAAATCTGTGGCAGAAAAAGCCATCCGCGATTTTGTAACGGCCTACAACACTTTCAAAACAGAAGTGGAAAAACTGGTGGGGTTTGATACTGAGAAAAAGGATTATGGCAGCCTTCACCGGGATTCCCTTGCAAACAACCTGATGCGTGGCATTCGCAGTACGCTGTCAGCGGCGGTTCCCGGTTTGAGTGGTGGCTTCACCAGTTTATCCAACCTGGGTATACGCACCGAGCTGGATGGCTCCTTGAAAATTGTCGAAACAGAAGGCAATACCGGATTTCGTGCAGCGATTGATAATAATTTTGCGTTTGTGCGCGACTTGTTTGTCCCGAAAACCTCGTCATCTGTCACCAACATTGAAGTCACCAAGTTTTCAGCCAAGAGCCAACCCGGCAATTATGATGTTGTAATTACCCAACAGCCTTCCAAAGGTAAATACACAGGTGCGGCCATAGCGTCGTCCTTTCCGTTGGATACGACGGGTAAGGACTACAATTTCAAAGTAAAACTGGATGGTATTGAGTCAGCGTTGATCAGTCTTCCTACCGGCAAGACCTACGCTTCAGCCAACGAGTTGGCCGC
This sequence comes from Gammaproteobacteria bacterium, assembly GCA_021151835.1. Taxonomy (GTDB): domain Bacteria; phylum Pseudomonadota; class Gammaproteobacteria; order Pseudomonadales; family Cellvibrionaceae; genus Cellvibrio. The sequence goes on along the minus strand of JAGKWO010000088.1, from coordinate 8,070 downwards.
CGAAATTCAAAGCCTGGTTAACCTGGATACCAACATCAAGGCTGCGAAGGCTACCGTGGCCGTGACGCTGAATGCCGGAGCCTTGGTGTTTACTTCAGATGCCTATGGAGCCTCGAGCAAAGTGGAAATATCGGCCATCTCCACAGATATGGCTGATATCGGAATCAGCTTGGGGGCTGGCACGGCAGGTACAAACGTTGGCGGTACAGTCAATGGCGAAGCTGCGTTCGGCTATGGCAATGTGTTGCTTCCCGCCTTGGGGAGCAAGGCCGAAGGTTTAAGCATGACGGTGCAACCTGGGGCTGGCACCGGCACTATCACTTTTTCACGCGGCTTTGCCGGCGCTATGACCAATCTGGTTAACGACTACATAAAATCGTCTGGTCTTATTAAAGAGCGGGAAACCAGTGTGAATAAGGACATTGCAAAAGTCGAAAAAGACGAAGAGGCATTAAATCGTCGCAGCGAAGCCTATCGTGCGCGCCTGATGGCGCAGTTCCAGGCAATGGAGTCAATTGTACGTGCACTGAACTCCACCGGAGATTTTTTAGACGGCATTCTGGATCGCCTACCATTTACCGCAAAGAGTAGTTAATTTAGGGCAAGGCTTGCAGCGCAGGCCTTGTTTCAGTTCCTTCCTGTTGATTCCCTGTGTTTTTAAAATATTCCCCGAGTCATCCGTGACCTTTGGCAGATCCTTTGCTATATAACTAAATACCATTGCAACCGTCAAAAATCAGGCAGCCTATGACAAGAGTACTTGCGCTTCTACCCGCGCGCGGGGGGTCAAAAGGTATTTTGCAAAAAAATATTGCGCCTTTGCTGGACCAACCGTTAATCGCTTACAGCATTAAGGCCGCGCGTGACTCGGGTGTCGTCGACGAAATTTATGTTTCATCCGATGACGATCAAATATTGTCTGTCGCTCACTATTACAACGCGGAGCGATTAAAGCGTGATCCTAATCTGGCGCGAGACGAAACACCCACAGATCCTGTCATCGCGGAATTTATCCATCGTATTAAGCCTGCAGCAAAAGACATCATTGTCTTACTGCAACCCACATCGCCTTTACGCACGGCGCGGCACATTTGCGAAGCCTTGGCCGAGTTTAAAGATTTTCCCACCTGCCACAGCTTGATCAGCGTTTATGAAATCAGCAATAAATACATGAAGGCTTATGTGGGTGGTGGAGAATATTTGCACCCCCTGGCGGGAGAGCATACTTCGTATACGCGCCGTCAGGATTTACCCTCTCTCTATATGCCGAACGGGGCGATCTATATTTTTAAAGTCGAGGATTTTTTGCGTGAGGAGAAAATACCGCGCGACCGGACGATTCCCTACCTGATGTCCAGCTACGATAGCCTGGATATTGATACTCCAGAAGATCTGGAAATTGCAGAGCAGCGATTGCGTGAGAGGTTGGAAGCAAATGGCAAATAATGTAATCAATATTGGCGGCCGCCTGGTTGGGCCAGACTATCCACCGCTTGTCATTGCAGAAATTGGTATTAACCACAATGGTTCCCTGGCAACCGCTAAAGAAATGGTTGATGCGGCGATTGGTGCCGGTGCGGAAGTCATTAAACACCAGACGCATATAGTCGACGATGAAATGGCAGGGGCAGCAAAACGTATCAAACCCGGTAACTCGGACAAGCCTATTTATAAGATCATGGAAGAGTGTGCATTGAATGAAGCCGATGAAATTGCATTACAACAATATGTTATCGCCAAAGGCGCAATATTTATCAGTACGCCATTTTCGCGCGCAGCTGCGGAGCGCCTTGAACGCATGAATGTACCCGCCTATAAAATTGGCTCAGGCGAGTGTAATAACTATCCGTTAATCAAACATATCGCACAAAAAGGTAAGCCGATTATCCTGAGTACAGGGATGAATACCATTGAAAGTATTCGCAAAGCGGTTGCAATATTTCGTGAATATAAAGTGCCCTACGCGTTAATGCATTGCACGAATATTTATCCCACGCCGCCTGAGCTGGTTCGGCTGGAAGCGGTGAGGGAATTGCAACAGGAGTTTCCCGATGCGGTGGTTGGGCTTTCGGACCACACCTTGGGAAATTATGCCTGCCTCGGGGCAGTAGCCTTGGGCGCAGATATCCTGGAACGCCACTTCACTGACTCCATGTCACGCGAAGGGCCGGATATTGTGTGCTCTATGGACCCGGCTGCATTAAGTGAACTGATTAGCGGGTCAGCACTGCTGCATAAAATGCGAGGCGGCCGTAAGGGAATTGTGAAGGAAGAACAGCCTACCATCAACTTCGCCTACGCCACGGTTGTCACGGTAAAGCCAGTAAAGAAAGGCGAACTGTTCACTGCAGAAAACATTTGGGTAAAACGACCGGGAACTGGGGAAATACTTGCCGAGTTCTACGATGATGTTATCGGTAAGCCAGCGGCAGAAGATATAGCGGCCGATGAGTTGGTGGCATACCGTCAGGTTGTCGGGTTAAGCCCTCGATCCTGAACCTAGAGCGAGCATGGTTATGAGAAAGAAAATTGTGTTCCTCACGGGTACTCGCGCTGATTTCGGCAAAATCCGCTCGCTGCTGGATGTAATGGATAAAGCAAGCCAGTTTGAAGTTCATGTATTTGTTACGGGTATGCATATGCTGCGTAAGTACGGCTTGACCTGCATGGAAGTCGAAAATCGCGGCTACAAGAATATCTATAAATTCATCAATCAAAATTACACCGACACCATGGATTCAGTGCTCGCGAAAACCATCGCGGGCCTCTCAGATTACGTGAAAGAAATAAAGCCCGACATGATTGTTGTGCATGGGGACAGGGTAGAGGCCATGGCGGGCGCCATTGTCGGAAGCTTGAACAACATCCTTGTTTCCCACATCGAGGGTGGAGAAGTTTCCGGCACTATCGATGATTTGATTCGTCACTCAGTGAGTAAATTATCCCACCTGCATTTTGTGTCCAATGAGCGCGCTATGCAGCGCTTGATCCAGTTAGGTGAAAATAGAAATAACATTTACCCGATTGGTTCGCCGGATGTAGATGCACTGTTTTCCCCGGATTTGCCTAGCCTTGAGCAGGTTAAGGAATGGTATGGCATACCATTTGAACACTACGCGATCATGTTGTTTCATCCGGTAACCACTGAAGTGGATGATATGCGTCGGCAAGTCAAATGCCTGGTGGATTCTGTGGTGGAGTCAGGTGAAAACTATGTGGTCATCTACCCTAATAACGACAGCGGGAGTGCCGCGATTATTCATGAATATTCCCGAATAGAAAGTAACACCTTGCATTTCAAAGTCTACCCGTCGATGCGTTTTGATTATTTTCTGACATTGTTGAAGAACGCGATGTTTATGATTGGGAATTCAAGTTCCGCGCTCATGGAGGCCCCTTATTACGGGGTCCCGGCGGTTAATATAGGTACACGCCAAACCGACCGTGCGGAGTTACCTAGTGTGATTAATTGCCCCAGCGAGAAAGAGAGTATCGATGCTGCCATAGTCGCCGTTAAAGCGCTGGCGGTAGCTCCGGTGCAACATTTTGGCGAGGGAAACAGCTGCATGCGGTTCCTCGATATCTTGCGAAACGAGGCCGTGTGGAGTACGAGTAACCAGAAAAAATTTGTGGACTGGGCGGGGGCGGTGTGAGGGTCATCTCCAGGATTGATATTAAAAACGAATCGGTCATTAAAGGTATTCACCTGGAAGGCTTGCGTAAAGTAGGTAACCCCAATGAAATGGCGCTGCGCTATTACCAACAGGGGATGGATGAAATTTTGTTTATGGATGCTGTTGCGAGCCTCTATGACCGCAACAATCTATTTCACATAGTGGAAGCTGCCTGCAGGGAAATTTTTATTCCTATCACTATGGGAGGAGGTATACGCACGCTGGACGACATCCATCGGTGTTTGCAATCAGGTGCTGATAAAGTCGCCATTAACACGGCAGCGGTACATAACCCCGAGTTTATTCAACAAGCATCCCAACGTTTTGGCAACCAATGTATTGTCGCCTCGATTGAGGCAAAAAGTGTGGATAATTCCTGGGAAGCCTATATCGACAATGGTCGCGAGCCAACGCAATTAAACGTTATCGAGTGGGCAAAAAAACTGGAGTCTCTGGGCGCAGGTGAATTGCTACTGACTTCTATTGACCAGGAGGGTACAAAACGGGGCTTTGATAACCAATTGATTGCTGCTGTTAATGAGGCAGTCTCTATTCCTGTTATCGCCTGTGGCGGCATGGGCAAAATAGAAGATGTCGCCAAATTATTGAACTCGACAGTGCCGAGCGCTATCGCATGTGCCAGCGTATTTCACTACGATCTTTTATCCATAGTAGAGGTGAAATCTGCGATTGCCGATCTAGGTTTTCCCGTTAGGCGCGAGGTGAGGACATGAAGGCGGTAATTGTGGATTATGGTGTAGGAAATATCCGCAGCCTGACCAATGCGCTCGAACATATAGGTTGCGATGTTGAGTTAACTCGTGATCCAGCTCGTATCCTTGCAGCAGATCGCCTGATTTTACCAGGCGTGGGCTCCTTCCCCTATTGCATGGCAAAACTCCAAGAGTATGGACTGGATAAGGCTATAAAAGCCTATGTGTCCCAGGATAAACCCTTGTTGGGTATTTGTGTTGGAATGCAAATGCTCTTCGATCTTGGCGAAGAGCATGGCGGCGCAAAGGGCTTGGGGATTATCCCTGGCCGGGTCATTCATTTTTCCCGCTATGCGGAGGAGCAGCAGTTAGCGGTTCCAGCGCGATTGCCACATATTGACTGGAGTGCAGTAGAGTGGCGACCTGATGCCGATACCAGCCAATTGTTCGCCACCAACGCGTTAAATGGATTCTATTATTTTGTACACAGTTTTGTCTGTGTGCCTGACCATGCGGATCATGTGTTGGCTACAACAACCTACGCCGGTATTAATTATTGTGCTATGGCTTTTAAAGGTAAGGTTTGCGGTGTGCAATTCCACCCAGAGAAGAGCGGAGTGTTAGGTTTGTTGCTACTGAAATCCTTTGTTGATGGTGCCTGAATCCTTTTTATTTATTGTCCCTTTTCCGTGTCAAATGACTAAGTGAGTCTGGTTATGGAAGCTTTTTTTGGTCTCCCCCCCAAGGTTATCTTTTGCAAAAGATGCGTCATTTCCAATCAGCGCCCCAGTTCCACCGTGGAATTCAAGCATACTGCCACTGAAAAAAAATCGGTGATTGATTTTGATGAAGAAGGTATTTGCAGTGCCTGCCGATTTGCAGAGCAAAAAGACCAGGGCATTGATTGGCAAGGATAACGTGTTATTCACTCCCAATGGAAAATTGCATCGCCTGTTAACACGACTGGCGTTTATTAATTTGTTACACCCGTTTCAACCGTTTATTGTCGGCCAGAGGATTATTGGGCCATTGATGGCCGCCAAATTTAATGTGTCCCTGGTGATGTACGGCGAAAACCAGGCGGAATATGGCAATAAGGTCGATGAAAATAAGAAACCGACCATGGATACTAAGTTTTTCTCCACGGATGACCCTCTGGATATGCGTTTGGGAGGAGTCAGTGTGCGCGAAATCATTGACCAGTATGAATTCACGTTGAACGATTTCACTCCCTATATAGCGCCGCGCCCGGAATTGCTGGAAGAGAAAAACATTGAGGTTCACTACCTTGGCTATTACCTGAAGTGGGATCCGCAAGAATGTTATTACTACGCGGCGGAACATACAGGATTCCAGGCGAACCCTGATCGTACCGAAGGCTCTTACTCAAAATACAGCAGCATTGATGACAAGATAGATCCCTTTCACTACTTCACCACCCTGGTTAAATTTGGAATCGGCAGGGCAACTTACGACGCCGCCCAGGAGGTTCGCAATGGAAAGATCACGCGAGAGGAAGCTGTGCACCTGGTAAAGAAGTATGACCAGGAGTTTCCCAAAAAATATTTCCATGAATTCCTGGAATATATCAACCTGAGTGAAAAGGAGTTTTGGGAGACGGTTGATAAGTTTCGCTCTCCGCATTTGTGGATGAAAGATGAGGCGGGCCAATGGAAGTTGCGTCATACCGTGTGGCAAGGTGGGGCGGAATGAAGCGGGTACTAAAAGTTCTGCATTTGGCGAGCTTTTCAGGAAATATTGGTGATAACGCTAATCATGCTGGCGCGCGCGCGCAATTTGCACAGAACCTTTCCTTCCAGCTGGACTATACGGAGCTGGAAATTCGGGAGTTTTATTGGAAATATCGATTCTTCGATGAATCCTTCATTGACTACGTTAATCAATTTGACTTGTTATTGATCGGTGGTGGAAATTATTTTGAGCTTTGGGTCGAGCACTCGCGCACCGGATGCTCCATTGACTTGCCCCCTGACATGTTGGCCAGGATTCATTGTCCCGTTATTTTTTATGGTTTGGGTGTCGATGCGGGGCAGGGAGTGCCAGATATCTGTTTGCAGCGTTTTCGCAAATTTATGGATTACCTGCTTGCCCATGATCGGTTTTTCATAGCGGTACGCAATGATGGCGCTGTAGCGACCCTGGAAAAGTTCCTTGGAAGTCATTACGCACAAGCAGTTTCTGCCGTTCCTGATGGCGGCTTTTTTGTAACCCCTGGCCATCACCAACATCCAGAATTGGCAAACTTTCCGCGTAACCTGGTGATCAACTTGGCCGGTGATATGTTGGATACACGCTTTAAGGGAAGCGGGGGGCGTTTATCTCCTCAAGGCTTTTTTAAAGAGTTTGCACTTTGCATTGAGCGATTGTTGGAAGCGAATACAGATATGGGTGTGGTTTTTATTCCCCATATTTTTCGTGATTATGAACCTGTTTCGGCGGTCATCGAATGTTTACCCGACGCAGTACGCCGTCGTCGCCTGGCGGTTGGCCCTTATCTAACAGGCACTGCTGGAGCGGACAAGCAATTTTCGCTTTACCAGCAAGCCAGTTTGGTTTTGGCAATGCGCTTTCATGCAAGCGTGTGCCCTATAGGCATGGGAGTCTCCACCCTGGGGCTGGTCTGTTATCCACAAATTAGTCATTTGTATCGAGAGCTTGATTTAATGGATTGTGCAATTGATGTTACATCAAGCGGTTTCTCGTCAATGTTGTTTGACAAATCGCAACATGCCCTTGGGGGATTGGACTCTAGTGGAGATTCGGTGGTATCTCATTTGCTTGGCAGTATTCAAACCACCCATAAAAAAATTGACGCCTGGTTGCAGCGTCAATTTGGTTAATTAGCCCAGTGGTTAACAGGCTGGGTTGTTAATGTAACTTTGGCTGCGGTTTTATTTTTTCAGCGAGGTTGCGTGTGCGCGAGTCAGTTTTCAGGAGTTCGTTGCGAAGTTTTTGTTCGGCGTGATCCATGAACTCAAGGTAAAAAGATTTTGCATGGTTGAATACATCAACGCCCTCTTGCTCACTTCCCCCGTTGTACAGTGATTTGGCGAGCACGAAGTTAAAAGAGTGCACGCTGCCTTTTATCAGGGAGTAGGCGTACTGTTTTACTTTGTCTTTCCCGGCGGTTAATGCGAGTTCATGGTGTTTGGTAAGCATCATAAATGCCTCGCTCCTGCTGGTGGCATTTTTAGTAAAGATTGCCCTGAACTGGTCAAATAGATCAAGGACAGGTGAAAACTTCTGCTGCACCTCGGAGTTGTCGTGGATTTTTTTGAGTCCATTCATATTGAAGTTGTTGTTATACAGGCTCCTTGCGTAAGCTTTTTTATCGATTTCGGGTGCGCCTGTTAAATTAATGTCCTCATAGCGAACGGGTTTGCTACCTCGTATAAGTACGCCTTCACTGGTGTTATAGCAGTTAATTTTCTTGTTCTGGATCAGCAGTGTTTCTACCGCAAGGCGAGCATGGGAATAGACTGCGGTACTGACAATTTTGTTGCCAAAGTTTCCATCCAACAAGATATTGCCTTCTGCATCGTGTTTATATAAATGCAAATCCTCTTGATGTTGGTCATCAATATCATAGTGCTTACTTAATTCAGAGTGGTGCTTTCCTTCGGCGGGAAAACCAAAGTCCATACCAAATATGTAAATGTTGG
>JAGKWO010000087.1 GCA_021151835.1 Gammaproteobacteria bacterium | reverse complement strand
TCGGTAAAGCGTGACTTTTTCATAGTGGGTTCTCCGTTTGTGACAGTGTATGCCGGAGAACTCTAATTATGAATGACCCTATTTTAGGGGATGGTTACAAGACAAGCAGTAATATCCGATTGCTTCCAGCGTATACTCCGCAGATTACAATTTATTTTTAGCTCGGCATAGCGTGAGTTTTGTGTGTGCGATGGTTTTCTGCGAAATTACGATTTAAAAGGTGCCGTTGGGAAAACTGTTATCCTTACTTATCTCTAGGATCAAAGACATAGTATGAAGAAAAAGTATTTATTCGGTCTTGCGTTCCTTTGTTTGGCTGCAATCTGTATTTCATATGCATCCATGCCTCACTTTGTATGTGGTGGTGTGATATTTGAAGAAGCCGAGGAGTAAAATATCATGTTGGAATATTATAAAAAATCTTTACCACTAACGGTAGGAGTGTTTTTTAGCTTGCTTTGCATTGTGTCTCTTATAGAGTTCGTACGCGCTTTTGATGTTTTTGATTTAAGTTACACCATTGAAGCTTTACAATTTCTTGCTCTTTCAATTATCTCCGGTTTTGTTGGCATACCTCTTTTCTTTTATGGGCTAGAAAAATTAACGGGAAAGGCTGGCTAAAACTGAACTCTGGTGGTGCAAAATTCGTACTGCTGTCAGCTCTTAGTTGGCACTCCATTTACTAGTTGTAGTAGCGAAACATAATATCTTAATCCAATTCGCGCATGGCTGAAGCCAGCAACGGGCGCCGTTCATTTGAAGTGCTAGGTAATAGATATGCCAGAGAATAGAATTTTAGATAATTTAGATAACCTTGAATTTTTGGAAGAATCTTACAGAAATACCCCGGATGTTTTTGAGGCTCAGCTAAAGGACGCTTTAGCGATAAAAGGCGACTCAGAGACACTAAAGGTCTGGCATGTGAGATTGAGCTATGTCCCCTCGATAGCGGGGCGGAAAGTATCCGTTTTACTTTTGGTCCTAATATGCTTGATTGCAGGTTTTTTTGTAAAATTACCATCGGTATTTCCTATTGATGAAGACTGGTATCACTCCAGGTTTGTTCCTTTTATTACGATATCGGCAATAATCGTTTATTTCTTAACGTCGAGTCGTAACAAAAATATTGCGAAATTAATTGTCACAGCCATCGCAATTTGCATTTCTATTCTGTGGGCTTTTCCTGATAACCCTAAATCAGATTCAATAACAATGGCGTTGATCCATTTGCCTTTATTTGCTTTTAGCTTGTTAGCGATTAGCTTCATGGCTGACCAATGGAGCAGTGTAGAATCCAGGATAAAATTTATCAGATATGTTGGTGAGATGGGTATATATTCTGCACTGATCATATTGGGTGGTATGGTTTTGACGGGGCTTACTCTGGGGCTGTTTAATCTTATAGGCTTACATATTTATAAATGGTACATGGAGTATATTGTAGTTTTTGGGCTTGTCTCTTCACCCGTAGTCGCAACCTATTTATTCGATTCAGTTCAAAATCGGCAGAGCAAGTTTGCACCTATTTTATCGAATGTATTTTCTCCACTTTTCCTTATTACAATTTTGGCGTACCTGATTGCTACGGTTTACCAAGGTAAAAGCCCTTTTACCGACAGAGATTTTCTAATCACTTTTAATGGCCTTTTGCTTGTGATATTGGCGTTAACTATTTTTTCAATATCGGGAAAAAAGAAAGCCGTTGGAGTCGAAGCGTCAGACTATATAAATATATGCTTGGTAGCTGCTACGTTGCTGGTAAATTTGGTTGCGCTTTCTGCAATTTTATTCCGGTGGGCGGAGTATGGCGTCACTGTAAACCGCATAGTGGTTACCGGTGCTAATATCCTTATCTTTATTCATTTGGCTTTGCTGTTGTCCCGGTATATTGGTTATCTTCGAGGTGGTAGTAGAGTTTCAGACCTCGAATCCATTATTGCGAGATATTTGCCAATCTACACATTGTGGTCCCTCATCGTATCGGTTGTTTTCCCTGTAGTATTTCAGTTTAAGTGAATAGTTCATAAGTTGTGCCTTAGCAGGAAACCCTGTGCCTATTACTGAAAAAGCAATTCATAAAAATAAATCCATAAATCTATAAGGGATTTAACAAATGAAAATCATCGCCGACTTGGCTGTTCTATTGGTGGCTTTACTCCATGTGTATATCCTGGTGTTGGAAATGTTCCTGTGGGATAAACCGGCCGGGCTTAGGGCGTTTGGGCAGTCTAAGGAGAGGGCGGCGGTGACGAAGGTGCTGGCTGCGAATCAGGGGTTGTATAACGGATTTATAGCGGCCGGTTTATTGTGGGGATTGATCCAAGGAAGTGCTGGGTTTGATTTTAAGGTGTATTTCCTTGCGTGCGTGATTGTCGCTGGTGTGTATGGCGCCATAACGGCAAGCCGGAAAATATTGTTTGTTCAAGCAGTTCCTGGTTTGGTGGCTCTTGTTTTGGTGTTATTGTCCCAGTAACAACCTGTTGAATCGGTTTGTGGAGATCAAGTGAACGTCACATATTTTTTAGTCTCGCTCGGATTGTTTCTGTTCTGTATTTATATGTTGCGCTATGCCCTAGGTAATTACGCCCGCGCGAAGGCCAGTAATAACTGGGCAAGCATCACCGGTGAAATCGTCCGGATAGAGCTATGGGGTAAACGCAAAATAGATGGAAAAATGGTTGATAGTGAGCATGTGCGGGTTGTATATAAGTACTGCGTAAACGATGAAACATTTTCCGGAAACAAGGCGGCTTTTTATACGCTGCATTACCCGGAAACTTTGGAGTTCGTAAAGCGCTATCCGCAAGGTTCAAATGTTCCGGTTTTTTATAACCCGAAAGCTCCTGAAGAATCTGTTATTCTTCCCGGTTTACACCCGCAAAAACCAAATAGCGAAATTTGGTTGGCAGGCATTGGTGTCGTGATTTCACTGGCTGTTCTTGTCGGTATTTATACTGACAGGCTTATCTAAAAAGTACCCGTCAGGTTGGCGTCATGGCCTGAATAAATTCACAAGGAACCCAAATGTCCGAAACCAAAAAAATCGCATTACTGATTGACTGCGATAATGTAAGTCATAACTCCATTGAAGGTGTTTTGGAAGAGCTGGCGAAGTATGGCATGGTTAATGTGCGACATGCCCACGGGGATTGGAATAACGCTTCTCTCGCGGGGTGGATTGCCAAATTGCATTCCAATGCCATACGACCGATGCAGCAATTTGCTTACACCAAAGGAAAAAATGCCACTGATTCTGCCATGATTATTGATGCAATGGATTTGCTGCACGGTAAAACTGTAAATGCATTTGCCTTGATGACCAGTGATAGCGATTTTACGCCCTTGGTATTGCGCATATTGGAGAGCGGAATGCCAGTGTATGGGTTTGGGGAAAAGAAAACCCCGCAACCATTTGTGGATGCTTGCTCTTTTTTTGTGTTTACCGAAAACCTGTTGGCAGAGCGGGAGGAAAAAGCCAGTGCTGCTACCCAACCGAACAAGAAAACGACCAAGGAGCTACGCAGTGAAGCTGGCTTGGTTAAATTGCTAAGAACAGCTGCTGAGCAAACCTCGGAAGATGATGGTTGGTCGTCCATGGGCAGGGTTGGTCAATATATCTCTAATAACAGTTCTTTTTCCTCCATCAATTATGGCTACAAGAAACTGGGCGATTTAGTGCGCGCCAGCGAACTTTTTCATGTGCAAATGCGTAACGGCGGTACTGCTATGTACATCAAAGATAGTCGAAAGGCCAAGGATACCAACCTGTAGAATGATCTCGCAAAATAACTCTACCGTTATTCAACAGCGATAGGTCATGGACAATTAGCATTATTGTACTTATATCTGTCAGTGCCTGTGTATCTGTCAGTGCCTGCGTGGCAGGGGTTATTTAAAAAAAATGAGATTTACTGTAACAACCTCACGTCTCGTCATTCAATACTAGGTGAAAATTAAGTTTATCAACCGAGTATACGGGTAGGGTTATGATCATTGAATCCATTAATAGTGAGGATAGGGAAGCGTTGATTAACATCGCGCTGGAGACTGGCTTGTTTGGGCGAGATGAAGCAGAGTTTTTGCTGGGCGGTACAATCGATGCATTAGTTAGCGGTTCTTTGCCGGAGGCTCATTACGGGCTGGTTGGTAGGGATGAGTCATCTGGGGCGGCTCTTGGGTGGTCTTACTTTGCGCCAGACAATTATGCTGATGGGGTCTGGAATGTTTGGTGGATTGGTGTTTCACCTGCACATTACGGAAGTGGTGCTGCTCAGGTACTTCTCGCCCATATTGAAAAAATCATTGTACAATCCGCTGGTCGGGTGATTGTTATTGAAACTAGCGACCAGCCCTTGCTCGAACGTGCTCGCAGGTTTTACGCAAAATGCGGTTATAAAGAATGTGGGCGCATACCGGATTTCTATGGTAGTGGAGATGCGAAGATTATTTTTGCTCGTTCAGTTTTTCCTCACACTGCTCTTTGAAACCAAGAGCGCAAATACCTGTTATTATTAATTCAATAAAATTCCATTTGTTAATGGCGATATACAATTTCATCAAGGATTCAAAATGATACGAGTTTCTCTGTTTTCATGTGCGCTGTTATTGGCGCTTCCGGCAATAAGTACTGAAGTATCTAAAGCCCAGCAGGCAGTTAATCCCCCGGTGGTTTTAGAGTCTACCCAAATATTTACGATTCGCTCGGAAGCCCGCCAGCAGGATTATCGTATCCAGGTGCGTTTGCCGGGCAGTTATGAAACGAATCTATCCAAAAAATATCCGTTGATCATCAAAGTGGATGGACAATGGGATTTTCCGCTGGCATCCAGCGTTTTTAATGGCATTTATTTCGATGGGCAGATGCCGGAGACGATTATTATTGGTATTGATTGGGGTGATGTGGGTGGGAATGTCCAGGCAATACGTGCGCGTGATTTGCTTCCAGCGCCCATGCAAGGATTTGAAAATTCCGGCCAGGCCAAACAATTTATCAATACGCTTGCCAGTGAAATTATCCCGGAACTCGGCCAACGCTTTCGCCTGAATGGCCAGGAATTTTTATTGGGCGGTTCCTGGGGCGCGACCTTTGCTACCTATGCATTATTGGAAAGACCTGATGTATTCGATGGGGCGATTGCCATTGCCGGTGATTATACAAGCGCAGTGGATAAGTTTGATCAGCAAATAAAAACAGCCGCGAAGTCCAATGCGCTGGAAGGAAAACGTTTGTACATCGGTGTTGGTAAAGGAGATTCAGTCGCGCCTGAGGTCGTAGCCTATGCCAAAAAGCTAAAGGCTGCAAAGATCAGTGGTTTTGACCTAAAGGTAGACGTACTGGAGGGGTTTGGGCATTCGGGTATGAATATACCGGGGTATGCCGGTGGTTATCAGTTTATGTTTGAACGCCCGCGTGTCGCGGTTGATAAAAAAACATTGCAGAAACTCGCGGGTACCTACACAGCGACGGAAAAAGGCTGGCCGGATCTCTCCATTAGTGTTAAGTCCAAAAATCTGCTGGTATCCATTCGTGGCGAAACCATTCAAATGCTGGCGAAGTCGCAACAGGATTTTTATAACCCGGACAGGTTTTTTAACCTGACTTTTGATGGTGCTACTGCACGGGTCGAAACTTTCTTTGGCGGGGCGACTTATAAAAAACAGTGGAAAACAGGGCTCAATCACGATTAAAAAAAGCGGATGATTAACTTGGCATTAGGATAAGAATGCGATTTGAAAAAAGCTCCCGATGTCCGGGAGCTTTTTTATGGGCGGACGGTTTTTTCAACGACATTTTTCAGGTAATGACTACATAAATTTCAATTCACACTGGATCGGATAATGGTCCGAGGGCGGTGTTGAACCCTCGTAGTAGCCCACCAGGTTGCAGCTGGATTTGGTGAATTTGTTAATGAATATGTAATCCAATTGCACGTTCGGGGTAATCGCCCAGCCATTAAACGTGTTGCCTGTGTAGAGGTTTATCAATGGCGTTTGTGTTGACAGGGTATTTATCGGGCCGCTACCGGGCACCGCGTTAAGGTCACCTACCAGCACCGTTGGCAAGGTCCAGTTTTGATTCAAACTTCCCATCGTATCGCGCATGATATTGGCGGAACCTTGTTGTGAATTTCCATCCACGCCCCAGTGGTTGTTGAAGAAAATAAATTCGCGGTTGTCGGCCTTGCGGCGCAACTTCAACCACTCGCTGGTGCGCTTGCCCCACATATCGGCAACCAGGTCAATAATGCCCGCCTGCACTTGGGTGAACAGATCGCCGCGATACAGGATTTGCCCCTGGGGCGAGAGGTTCCACTGGGAACCCAGCGCTGCTTTGATGTAAGCCTGCTGTTCGCCGGTCGCTTCCTGCATGCCGATTATCTCGGGCAATTGCGATTGGATGGCGCGCACCAATTCGGCTTTACGGTTTTCCCAGTAGCGTTCGCCCGTATCACCGGCGGGCGTAGTGCGCACGTTGTAGGTCATCACCTTCAGTGCAGTCGCCGGGCTTGCACTGGAACTACTGGATGAAGTGCCGGAAGGGCCAAGGTATTCCAGGTCCACATAATTCACGTTGAAATTGCCTGAATCGAAATAGAGTTCAAGCTCTTGCACACCCTGGGGCAAATTGATTTCCACACTGGAATTTTGCCATTGCTGCCAGTTGCCGGTATTGGGAACGGCGATGGCACCTGCCAAGTCCCGCCCGTTGGAGCGTAAGCGAAAGCGATTACCGCTGGAAGTGGACGCCAACCGCGCGGTGGCTTTGTAGCGGCCCGCTGTGCTGACGTTGACGGCGTAACGCAGGTATTCACCCGGAGCAATCCAGCCGATGTTATAGCCGCCGCCGGAATCGGTGGTCAGTTCTATATCCACATCGCCGCTGCGAAGTGCGCCGCCGCTGTTGCCACTGGTAGTGTCCAGGAAGCTGGAATAACTTTCCGCTTCCACACGCCCCGGAACCGGGTTGCCGCAATTCGCGGAATTGCAGGGTTCTATGTCTATCCAATTCAGGTTCCAGCCGCCGGTAGTGGCGTAGGCACCAAGGGCGTAATTGCCTGCGTTGATGCGTATCACCTTGCTAAGTGTTTGCCAGTTTTGCCAGCCGCCCGTTGCCGGAATGGTGAAGTCGGCCAGTTTGATACTGCCTGCATTCAGGTCGAGTGACAGTGTGCCGCCACTGTTGCTGGCAATGCGGACGCTCACCAGGTAGTCGCCTGTTGTGGGAATATTCAGTCCATTGAAACTTAGCCATTCTTTTGCTTCAACCCAGCCGATGTTGTAACCGCCTCCGGTGTCGCTTGTGGCTTGGATGTCTACATCGCCGGTGCGATAGACGGCGCCAGTATTACCGGGTGTGGTGTCATATGCGGCTGAATAATCCTCTGCCTATGGTCTCCGTTATGGTTTTTATCGTTGCCAAAACGGCTTGCGCCATTTTGAGAGAAAATGCAGATTGTCCCTACGCAATTTGAAATGCTAGTCACTTGGCGAATCTGCACAACGTGGCTGTTCCCATCACCAAAAAATGAAAAGTGGCACATCAATAAATGTTATTGGCGTCTCATAAAACCAGGTGACGAGAAACACATTTTTTCGAGTGCGGTTATAAAAAATGACTAATTGCTCCATAGTTAAAAATGCCACCGCTTCGCTTGTTGCCTTCCTATAATCCCCTGCGGAAACCTTGTGCAACCTGGTGTGCACTCGCGCACTTTTAAGCGACAGATAACCATAAACAAGCGTTTTTCCATTGCACTCGCTAAACCAGTGGTCACTGAAAAATCCATCCGAATCTGCTGTATTCGCTATCTGGTTTAGCTGGCCCATCATGCTTACAAAGGAAAATTCTATGTTGAGAAAATCGATTCCCACCGTATCGGCCCTGGCTATTTCCATCTCCATGGCGATTTGTTCTGGCTCCGCCGTTGCGCAGAGCAACAGTGTCACAACGAATAGCTTTTGGTGGCCCGAACAATTAAACCTCAGCCCGTTACGCCAGCAGGGCGCAGAATCAAACCCCATGGGCGCCGGATTTAATTACGCAGAAGAATTTAAAAAATTGGATTTAAACGCGGTGAAGGCCGACATCAAAGCCCTGATGACCCAATCGCAGGATTGGTGGCCTGCCGATTATGGCCATTACGGTCCCTTTTTTATCCGCATGGCCTGGCACAGCGCAGGCACGTATCGCGTTTATGATGGACGCGGCGGTGCGGCCGGAGGTCAGCAGCGCTTCGAGCCACTAAACAGTTGGCCCGACAACGTCAACCTGGATAAGGCGCGTCGTCTCCTCTGGCCCATCAAGCAAAA
Organism: Gammaproteobacteria bacterium; assembly: GCA_021151835.1. Lineage (GTDB taxonomy): Bacteria > Pseudomonadota > Gammaproteobacteria > Pseudomonadales > Cellvibrionaceae > Cellvibrio. Next base: position 6,599 of record JAGKWO010000087.1, on the reverse strand, counting down.
ATACGGCAGTAAAATTTCCTGGGCGGATTTAATGGTGCTAACCGGCAACGTGGCCCTGGAATCCATGGGATTTAAAACCTTCGGTTTTGCAGGCGGCCGGCAGGATGATTGGGAAGTGGAAATGGTGAATTGGGGTGCGGAGAAGAAATGGCTTGACGATCAGCGCCACACCGGTGATCGCCAATTGAATAAGCCCCTGGCTGCTGTGCAAATGGGTTTGATTTATGTAAATCCCGAAGGGCCGAATGGCGTGCCCGATCCACTCCTGGCCGCGAAGGATATTCGCCAGGCCTTTGGTGGCATGGCGATGAATGATGAAGAGACGGTGGCTCTGATTGCCGGCGGCCATACCTTTGGTAAGGCCCATGGTGCGCGCAAACCGGAAGGTTGTGTGGGTAAAGACCCGGCCGCCGCAGGCGTGGAAGAGCAGGGCTTTGGGTGGACTAATAAATGTGGCAAGGGCAACGCGGGCGATACTATCACCAGCGGCCTGGAAGGCGCCTGGTCCGCAAACCCCATCGCCTGGACGACGCAATATTTCGATAATTTATTTGCCTTCGATTGGGTGCAAACCAAAAGCCCGGCGGGCGCTATCCAATGGATTCCCAAAGATGGCCAAGCGGCCAATCTGGTGCCGGATGCCCATGATAAAACCAAGCGTCACGCGCCTATTATGTTCACCACCGATCTGGCGCTAAAGGAGGATCCTGAGTTCCGCAAAATTTCCTTGCGTTTCAAGGAGAATCCCAAAGAATTTGAATTGGCCTTTGCAAAAGCCTGGTTCAAGTTAACCCATCGCGATATGGGGCCGCGCGCGCGTTACATAGGGGCCGATGCACCCACTGAAGATTTGATCTGGCAAGACCCACTGCCAGTGGCCGATTACCAAACTATCGATGCTGCTGACATTGCTTCCTTGAAAACTACCATTTTGAAATCCGGCCTGAGCACTGGTGAATTAGTGCGAACTGCCTGGGCGTCTGCTGCCAGCTTCCGCAGTACCGACATGCGCGGTGGAGCGAACGGCGCACGGATTCGTTTGGCGCCACAAAATGATTGGGCGGTCAATAATCCAAAAGAGCTGGCAAAAGTGATCAAACGCTTGGAAAAAATCCAGGCAGACTTTAATAAGACGCAAGCTGGTGACAAACGGATATCGCTGGCAGATGTGATTGTGTTGGGTGGCGTGGCAGCGGTGGAGCAGGCGGCGAACAAAGGTGGCCACAACGTGACTGTGGAATTCACTCCTGGCCGTGTTGATGCGACCCAGGCGCAAACAGATGTGCAATCCTTCGCTGTATTGGAGCCAACGGCAGATGGATTCCGCAATTACTACGCTAAAGGCAACAGCGAATCGCCCGCCGAAGCCTTGGTGGAACGCGCCCATTACCTGGGTTTGTCGGTGCCGGAAATGACCGTGTTAGTCGGCGGCCTGCGTTCGCTGGGTGCCAACAATGGTGACAGTAAACATGGTGTATTTACCGATAAGCCGGGCACATTGAGCAATGATTTTTTTGTGAACCTGTTGGATATGTCCACGCAGTGGAAAAAATCTACGAAGACAGAAGGCTTGTATGAAGGCGTGGACCGTAAGACTGGAAAATTGAAATGGACCGCCACCCCGGTTGACCTAGTGTTTGGTTCTCACGCGGAATTGCGTGCTATCGCAGAAGTCTATGCTGCCAATGATGGGCATGAAAAATTTGCGCAGGATTTCGCTAAGGCCTGGAACAAGGTGATGATGCTGGATCGCTTTGACGTGAAATAAACCAACCTATAAAAACGCAATGGTGTGTGCCATTGCGTTTTTATTGAACTCCATTGATTTTATCGCCTCCAATTCCCAGTAGCAGTTACTCATACCAGGCGATAGTTGCAAAGCAGCTGTCGGTAATGTCATTGCGAAGGAATCAGGGGTGAATGATGGTGTTTCCCTCAAACACTGCAGCAGCGGCACATATTTTTAGCGCTACCTTTTGGCAATGGTTGGAAAGGGAACCGTTTAGAAACAGTGCAGTCATCTCTTTCTACACTATTTTTTCCCTGCCCGGTTTGTTGGTCATTATTATCAACCTCGCCGGATATTTTTATGGCGAAGAGGCAATAACGCGTCGTATCAGCGCCGAAATACAAGGCATGATTGGTGGTACTACTGCCAAGGATATAGAAGCCATCATCGCCAACGCCAGCATGCATCGAGACTCCACCTGGGCATCATTCATCGGGATTGCCACACTGGTTTTCGGTGCGACGGGGGTTTTTTATCAACTCCAGCAGACATTGAACTTAATTTGGGAAGTAAAGCCCCATCCCGGCAACAAGATTATAAAAATGGTGTTGGATCGCGCATTCTCATTCGGATTGATATTAGCGGTCGGTTTTCTGTTGTTGGTGTCCCTGATTCTCTCGGCGCTGCTCACCGTGTTAAGTGACTGGGTGGCTGTCTACTTTTCCTCAGCGTTTAACATCATTTTTCGCTTGCTGGATGTTTCCCTGTCCCTCGGGGTGATCACCTTTTTGTTCGCGGCCATCTTTAAATTCCTGCCGGACGCAACTGTTGCCTGGCGCGACGTGTGGGTGGGCGCATTCGTCACGTCGCTCTTGTTTGTTATCGCGAAATTCGCACTGGGGCTCTACTTTGGCCACAGTGACCCCGCGTCTGCTTACGGCGCAGCGGGAACCATTATTTTAATTATGTTGTGGGTCTCCTATGTGGGTTTGATTATTTTATTTGGTGCGGAGTTTACCCGCATTTATGCCGACCGCCGGGGCGCGCAGGTTAAACCCTCGGACTTTGCTGTCTCCACCTGTGATGCGGATTTGGCTGCTGGCGAAAAAGCGAAGGAGATTAATGACCCGGAAAAATTTGATTTTTCTCCGGTATACCCCGTGAATAAAGACATGGTGTTAGGGCATAAAGCCAGTGAAGCGGCAAGCCCCTGCGATGCTTCCATCAGTGGTGAAGAAGACCCAGGGGTGGGCCTGGAATTCCTGGTAACAAGCAATAGTGATAAGGCGCAGAAAAAAGAGCAGTAAAAAAACTTGTCAGCCAGTCGTTAGGTAGTCAATCAGTAGTCATTAGGTAATTGTTATGTTTAGGGCCAAGGCGCGGGGTTATCGTTAATATATTGTGGCCCACCGTCTTCGGGCTCCGCCGCAGCCTGGGAGGATAGGGATTTAATTTCCCCCGTGGCGATATGATGGAACTGTTTCCGCACTTGCTCAAAATCCGCGTAGCGAGGGCTCGCATTTTTATCCGGGCACTCTTTAACAGCCCAGGCGATAACTTCATCCAGCCGTTTATCCAACTCCATTCCAAATGTGGTTTTGTCCAATGTGGCTGTGGTTTTATCGAAGGCATCGTTCATATATTTCTCCAATAATTTTTCAAGTTTGATCTGGTTGTTCCGGTTCTGTGGTGCCCTTGGCCTCCGAAGGGTCGGTGGATGTTTTTGCCGCACGTGCTTTGGCATTGCTCTGTTCATCTGCCATACGGGTCGCCGTTTGCCAATGACGTTCTGATTGCCCCTCCGGTTTTCCCTCTGACAACCACAGATAGTAAGCAAGTTCCCGGATGTGAGTCTGGTTGTGCAGCATAGATCGCCCCCTCAACAAAAAAAGAATAGACAGGACTGAGATCTGCCAGGAGCGAGTAAATTTCAATACTCGAAAGACTGTTTTGTTATAAATAATAAGTCTCGTTGAAATATCGGCGTGCAGAGAAATATCGGCGTGCAAACCCGAATGCGATGTCGCTTGCTCAAGCGAAGCGGGGATAATTTACGTTGGAGATGCGTCAAACGGGATTGGTGATGCACTGATCGCAGATACACTCCAGCTCCAGTTCGCGGCTCTTCAATTGATATCCACATTGATCAACGCAGGCAGTCAGCTGGATTAGTACCTGCGGATCCACCGCCAATTCGCGAACCTGACCACAATCGCGACAAATTAAAAACTGCAATACTTGCTGATTGTTGGCAGGGCCATTGGGTGTGATGGCGATGTATTTACCTGTGGACTTTAACTTACGCACCAAATGCTTTTGTTCCAGAAACTCTAGCATTCGATAAATGGAAATCGGTGTCAGCTGCCGTTCAAAATTACGTTTCACTTCATCAATTAATTCATAGGCCGACAGCGGATGCCCAGCCTGAACCAGCACCGTGTATACCTCCAGGCGCTTTGGCGTCAGCTTTACCGCAGCTCCGGCACACATTTGGCCTGCCAATTTGTCAGCGGGTGATTGTTATACATCTAGCTACATCCTGGGTTTTCTTACTGTTTGTGGAATTTTCCTTTTAATTGTGTGTGTTACATTATAACATATCTAAAAACTGATCCAAGGGAAGTGTAATGGCAAAGCCCAAGATTTCCACACCCAAAGCGCCGCTTACTGCCGCAGATTTGCTGCAAATGCCAGCAAGTGACTACATGAATGAGGTGCAATTGGCTTTTTTTAAGCAGTTATTGCTGGACCTTAAACGCCAAACAGGCGAGCACATAGAGACGATAAAACAAGAGATAGCTGCACCTTCGACTGAGGCGGATGAGCTGGATCGCGCCCTTGCCGAAGAGGAAAACCGCCAGCGAATGCGCATTGCAGAACGGGAATATTTCCTGATGCGTAAGATCGATAAAGCGCTGGATCGTATCGAACGCCAGGACTACGGCTATTGCGAAGCCTCGGGTGTTGAAATTGGGTTGGAGCGTTTGCTCGCGCGTCCGACAACCGAATACAGCACCGAGGAAAAGGCCCGGCAGGAAGAATTGGAGCGCAATTTTTCCAAGCAGCGCAGCTAATTAACAGTCCATCCCATTAACAACGAATGCAACCAACTCTGAAAAACATCAGGCAACCGTCATGAATTCACCTTCCTCTACTCTTCTGCCCGTTACTGTCTTATCCGGCTTTTTGGGTGCCGGTAAAACCACACTCTTGAACCATATTCTGAATAATCGCGAAAACCGCCGCGTTGCAGTCATCGTGAACGATATGAGCGAAGTCAATATTGATTCAGCGCTGATCCAAAACCAGGTGGAATTAAACCGCGCGGAAGAAAAATTAGTGGAGATGAGCAATGGCTGCATCTGCTGCACACTGCGTGAAGATTTGCTAGTGGAAGTAAACCGCATGGCCAAGGAAGGGCGCTTTGATTATTTGGTCATTGAATCTACCGGCATTTCCGAGCCATTGCCGATTGCCGAAACCTTTACCTTTGAAGATGAGGATGGCCAAAGCCTGTCACACGTCGCGCGTTTGGATACTATGGTCACCGTCGTTGATGCAGTGAATTTTCTAAACGATTATTACGATGCGCTCTCGCTACAAGAAACCGGTGAAAGCCTCGGTGAGGAAGACGAGCGCAACGTGGCGGATTTGCTGATCGATCAGGTCGAATTTTGTGATGTATTGTTAATCAGCAAAACCGATTTGATTTCTGCAGAACAGCTCGCCGAACTTAATGCAATTCTCACCAAGCTGAATCCTGATGCTGACATTATTCCCGTTGAGCGCGGCAATGTGCCGCTCGACAAAGTGCTCAACACCAGAAAATTCAATTTTGAAAAAGCCCAGCAAGCGCCCGGCTGGTTAAAAGAAATGCGCGGCGAACACACACCAGAAACTGAAGAATACGGTATCAGCAGTTTTTCTTACCATGCGCGCCGCCCCTTTCATCCGCAAAAAATTTATGAGTTCTTCTCCAGTCCGGCAGTAAAAGGAAAATTACTGCGCTCAAAAGGATTTTTCTGGCTGGCGTCCCGCCCACAGTGGGCGGGGCAGTGGAGCCAGGCGGGCGGTATTGCCCAGCACGGTGCGGCTGGTATGTTTTGGAAGGCCATTCCCAAAGAGCGTTGGCCAGACGATGAAGACCATGTGAATTACATTATGGATAAATGGGTAGAACCCTTTGGCGATATGCGTCAGGAATTGGTATTTATCGGCCAACACCTGGATAAAGAGTTTGTCATTGCGCAGTTGGATAAATGTTTGCTCACCGAAGATGAAGTATTAAAAGGCCAGGAGTATTGGAAAACCTTGCCTGATCCGTTTCCTACCTGGACGCAGGGACATGCACATTAAACCCGGGGGGTAGATATGAACATGACTTTGCAAACAAGCGCAACAAACGAAGATTGGACAACCGATCAAGCGAAAAGCAAGCCGACCAATAGTTTTCCGGGGCGGTACTGCTTGGTCTTGCAAACGCTGATGCCTTTGTGCCCAACTCGCCGTAGCACAGGGTAGGTTGCTGGAGAGAAACGAACCGCACATAACCATGTACCCCAACCACCAAAACCAAAATAGATGAGCTTTTGCCATCGTTATCGCTGGTCTACTCGGCATGACCACCAGCCTACTCGCTGGCCTAAGTCAATGCCAACGCGAATTCGTCATTCTTCGCTCAATACTGGCTCTGAAGCATTGAACACCCACCTTCGCCAAATCAATCAACCTTATTGATTTGGCCTCTCCTTATTTTCTGACTTGCCAGCTGTGTATATCTGTGTATACTGTGTATATCGTATATATACAGGTGAAGGCGTGTGACTGAAGGTTTATTTCTTTCGCAACAAGACAGCCGCCCCATGTACTT
>JAGKWO010000005.1 GCA_021151835.1 Gammaproteobacteria bacterium | reverse complement strand
CTATTTTTATTATGTGAGAAAAAATAAATGATTAAATTTTCAAAAAAAACGCCGCTATTGCGGCGTTTTTTAATTTAAAAATTTCCATCAGGTCTGCATACCATCAACAAGTAGCGAAATTGCAGCTAATGCTTCGGGATCTTCTGCTTTAATTTTGTTCGCAATCTGGTGTTGAAAGAAATAACGAAATTGTTCGCTTGCTTGTGCTTCGTATAATGATTCATCACCTGGTAATACGGGAGTGCTCACAACCTTGGATGGATCGCTGATCATGGCGTAAACACTACCGTCGTAATGCAGGCACCAGCTAACAACCTCTACCAACGACAAGCGTTTGCTATCCGGTACCGCTAATACCGCATGGGTACCGATAGTATCTGGCAACTCCTGAATGACATCATCGCCACTATCGCACTCAACTTCGTAGTATTCGGCTGCCGTTTCCAGTTCAATGACTTTATGCATCGGCGCTTCAAAAAACAGCTCATCAATACCCGGATCATAATAACCCTCCCAGTGACCATTCAAGGGATCACACAAATCGGGGCAGGGCACTATGTCATTGAGCCAGGGAACCAAACCCACTACATCGCCGTTGGCTCGCAGGCCCCAGCAAAGGATTTTCAGGCTATAGAGTTTTTCGGAGCTGGTATCGTTGGAGTAGAGCATTTCAAGCCCGTCCAGTTCAGGAGCAAGGCGGATAAAGCGCTCATCATGCAGGGCTGAATAGGTTTTCCTGGTGAAGAGATCGACCACGTTATCCATGTTGTGGCCAGTGTCTGAGATCTTCATAATACCACCCCCTTTATTTGAGGTAGATCCCACTGGTCCTGATTAGTTCCGGCGGGCTCCAGTCGATGGTTTTAACGTCACCATCACTATATAAAGTATATGCTAATTGCCTAAAGCACAACTGCTATGGTTGTTTTTTTTATTCCCGCGATTTATTTGGCGCATACTTTTACAGCTAATAGAACATATAGAGGCCATTCCGGCGATAAGCGAGCGTTTATGAAGATTGTTGCGGATGAGAATATCCCGCTGGTAGGTGAATTTTTTAGTCGTCTGGGGGAGGTTACGTGCCTTCCTGGCCGCACCTTGGCCGCCGCTGATGTGCGCGATGCGGATGCCTTGATTGTCCGGTCAGTAACAAGGGTGAACGAGTCGTTGTTGGCAGGCAGTAAGGTGAAATTTGTGGGTACCTGTACTATCGGCGTAGATCACCTTGATCAACGCTATTTGGATGCGAACCATATTCGCTGGTCCAGCGCCCCGGGTTGTAATGCCAATTCGGTTGTTGAGTTTGTTTATGCTGCTTTGGCTCATTTAAATATCAATTGGTTACCCGTGCAGTTTGGCATTATTGGCTGCGGGAATGTCGGTGGGCTTCTCTACAAACGCTTAAAAGCTCAGGGCGTAAATGTTCGCTGTTATGACCCGAATTTGTCGCTCGCGCACAATCCCGATTTGGTTAGCCTGGATGACGTATTAGCCTGCGATGTAATCAGTATGCACACTCCGCTGGTGGTTGATGGACCGCACCCCAGTTTCCATTTATTGGGGCACAAGGAACTCGCCCGATTGAAACCCGGGGCGGTGTTAATTAATGCCGGCCGCGGAGCAGTTATTGATAACCAGGCGTTACTGGATGTATTGAACGCAGGTGCAGATTTACGAGTTGTATTGGATGTATGGGAACCCGAGCCGGATATTTCCCTGGAGTTACTTGATAAAGTCTTATTGGGCAGTCCGCATATTGCCGGTTATAGCTACGATGGCAAGCTCAATGGGACTGAAATTGTCTACCGGGCGTTGTGTAATCATCTCGATACGCCGCCACAGGCATCGCTTGCCGCCCTGGTTCCTTCCCTCGCACATAATCAATTGCGTGTTGATGATGAAAACCAAACGGTCTTTGATATTGCCCGGTCGCTGATTAAACAGGTTTACGACATTGTTGCCGATGATGCGCGCCTGCGCGAAACAGCGCGCAGCGCACTGGCTGGTGAAATAAAATTTGGTGAAGGCTTTGATAATTTGCGTAAGCATTATCCCAAGCGGCGCGAATTTCATAATTACCAGGTGCATCTGGAAGCGGTTAGTGATGCCGATAAACAATGGTTGCAAGTATTAGGTTTCCGCTGTGTTTAGATTGGGTTTAATTGTTAATCCTTATGCGGGGCTCGGCGGCAGTGTTGGTTTAAAAGGCTCCGATGGCGCTGCGATTCGCACTGAAGCATTAGCGCGTGGTGCTGAAATGCGTGCTCCGCAACGCATGCAGCGCGCCCTGCAATTCCTGCTTGATTTTCGCGATCACATTGAAGTGTTTTGCTTTGCTGGTGATATGGGCGAAAACATTTCCAGAGCGCTCGGTTTTACTACTAACGTGATTGGCGCTGCGCAACATTTCCCGAGTGAAGCCGCGGATACGTGTTCCGCTGCCACTGCGTTGATGACTCAATCCGTTGATTTAATTTTATTTGCCGGTGGTGATGGAACTGCGCGTTTGATTGCAGATGTTATTGGTACTCGCCAGCCAGTGCTGGGTGTGCCATCCGGTGTGAAGATGCACTCCGGTGTGTACGCTATTTCCCCGGAGGCGGCCGGTGAAATCGTAAAACAATTATTAACCGGTCAATTGGTGAATATTGCTGAACGTGATGTAAAAGATATTGATGAAGACGCATTTCGCAACGGCCAGGTGCGCGCACGTTTTTATGGAACACTGTTGGTGCCAGAAGATTCGCAATTTTTGCAGCAAGTAAAAAATGCTGGTACTGAACGTGACGAGCTGGCACAGCTGGATATTGCGCAGGAAATGATCCAGCAATTACAACCGGATACTTTGTATCTTGTTGGTCCCGGTTCCACAACCCATTTATTCCTTCAAGAGCTTGGTGTAGATGGCAGTTTGCTCGGTGTGGATATTCTACTTAACAACACACTGATTGCCATCGATGTAAGCGCATCGCAAATTCTCTCGCAACTTGATCAGTTTCCCGGGCCGGTAAAAATAATTATTACTGCCATTGGTGGGCAAGGTCATATTCTCGGGCGCGGCAACCAGCAATTTACGCCAGCTGTTTTAAAGCGAATAGGTAAGGAGAATATTATTATCATCGCCGCGCGCGGGAAAATTCTTGCGCTCAATGGTCGCCCTCTGTTAGTTGATACCAATGATCCGGAATTGGATCAGGCTTTCTCCGGATATGCGCGTGTTATCACCGGCTACAACGAGTCAATTATGTATCCGGTGGGATATGCTGCAGAAGGTAATCCACAATGAGCGTAATCCCGGAACGTCTCGAGTTGCTTGCGAAGAAAATTCGTAGTCAAGATTTTATTGATAGTTACCGCGTCTTCCATGGGCGTGGACAAACCTTTCCAGGTTTGGAATTTGTTACCATCGATTTTTTTCAACCCGTAATGTTGGTGACCCTGTTTGCCGCACCACCGGAAAATTGGCTCGACGAGTTAATTGCCACATCGCGTTCGTTATTTAATGAGGACAAAACTGTTTTACTTATTCAGCGACGGTATTTAGCCGGTGCGCCAAGTGAATTATGTTTTGGTCTGCTGCCAGAACAATCCTGCGCGCGCCGCGGTAAATTACAGTTTTCCCTTCATCTGGCCCAGCAACAAAACAGTGGTTTTTTTCTGGATATGGAACCGGGCAGGGTATGGATCGAGGAAAACGCACAAGGCAAACGGATTCTGAATTTGTTTGCGTACACCTGCGCTTTTTCCGTTGTTGCCGTTGCTGCCAATGCGGAGGTTGTGGTTAATGTGGATATGAGCAGCGCTGCATTGAACCTTGGACGCAGCAATCACCAACGCAACGGACTGGATAAAACCCGCAGTGAGTTTCTGGCGGAAAATATTCTTAAATCCTGGGGGCGGATTAAAAAACGTGGCCCTTACGATATAGTGATTATTGATCCGCCGTCTTACCAGAAAGGTAGTTTTATCGCGGAAAAGGATTATGCAAAAGTTATTCGCCGCTTAGCGGAATTAATGCCCGCTGGAGGTTTGGTATTGGCTTGTTTGAATGCACCGGAGTTGAGTGAGGGATTCCTGCGGCAAATGTTCAGTGAAAATTGCCCCGCTGCTGAATTTATCGAACGGTTACAGCCGCATAAGGACTTTCCCGATGTTGATCCCGAGCAACAACTAAAGTTACTTGTTTATCGATTGACTGTGTAAACTGCCAGAAAAGTGCCAGCCTGCTTTGTGGATTAACCTGGTACGCGCATTACCAAAAACATTGCTCAATGAATTGATAATTGATCAATAAAATAAAAAACCAGCGCAAGGCTGGTTTTTTATTTTATCAGGCGCGAAAAAATTATTGCGAATAGCGCGACAGGAAATTACCAAAGCGCTGGATTGCTTTGGTCAGGTCATCTTCGCGCGGCAAAAATACAATGCGGAAGTGGTCGCGGTTCGGCCAGTTAAACGCGGTGCCCTGAACCAGCAATACTTTTTCCTGTAACAGGAAATCCAGAATCATTTGCTGGTCATCTTTAATTTTGTACATGTTCAAATCCAGTTTGGGGAACAGGTACAACGCGCCTTTCGGTTTTACACAAGACAAGCCGGGAATTTCGGCAATGGCTTTTAAGGCGGTATCGCGCTGGTCGCGCAAGCGGCCGCCGGGAATAATTAACTCATTAATGCTTTGGTAACCGCCAAGAGCAGTTTGTACGGCGTACATTGCCGGCACGTTGGCGCACAAGCGCATGGAAGAAAGCATCTCCAGGCCTTCGATATAACTGCGCGCGCGATGTTTCGCTCCGCTGATGACCATCCAGCCCGAACGGAAACCTGCTAAACGATACGCCTTGGACAGGCCGTTGAAACTCACGCAGAGAACATCCTGCGCGAGGCGTCCCATCGGGATAAATTCCGCATCGTCGTAAAGTATTTTGCTGTAAATCTCATCGGCAAAAATAATCAGGCTATGGCGACGCGCCAGCTCAACAATCGCTTCCAATAATTCCTTGCTGTAGACCGCGCCGGTGGGGTTATTGGGGTTAATCACCACAATCCCGCGGGTTTTATCGGTGATTTTGCTTTCGATATCGGCGAGGTCCGGGAACCAGTCGGCTTGTTCATCGCACAGGTAATGGCGAGCTTTACCACCGGCCAGATTCACGGCGGCAGTCCACAACGGGTAATCGGGGGCGGGAACCAGAATTTCGTCGCCATTATTCAGCAGGGCTTGCATGGCCATTACGATTAATTCGCTGGCGCCGTTGCCCAGGATAATATCTTCGATTTCAACCCCGGGGATTTCCAGGCGCTGGCATTCGTGCATGATCGCTTTGCGGGCGGCAAACAGGCCTTTGGAGGCGGAAAAACACTCGAATAATCGACCTTAACTAGTTGATCTGTCAAGGAAATCCTTATGGCTGCCAACGAAAAATTTAATGATAACCACTGGCGCGAAACGCTGACTCCCGAGCAATACCGGATTTGCCGGGAAAAAGGCACAGAACGGCCCTTTACCGGGGAGTATTGGCAGGAGTTCAATCCCGGTGATTACCGCTGCCGTTGCTGCGGGGAACTGCTGTTTGATGGCGATACCAAGTTCGATGCCGGCTGTGGTTGGCCGAGCTTTTATGCTCCGGTAAACAAAGTGGCAATAAAGGAATTACTGGATACCAGCCACGGAATGCACCGCACCGAAGTGGTATGTCGAAACTGTGATTGCCATTTAGGGCACGTGTTTACCGATGGCCCTGCACCTACCGGGTTGCGCTATTGCATCAATTCCGCCTCCATTCTTTTTGTACCTGACGAACAGGATAAAAAGTAATGGTCTCCCGGGGTCACCCCGGGAATCTTAAGGTTTCATAGTCTTTGCACAATTGCATGGGCCGGTTTGCATTTGTTAACAAGTGTTAATTGCTGGCAGTGCACCATGAAACCTTATCCTTAATCATGTTGAATGCTGACTACTCGCTTTTTCAAGTGAATGTTCGCGTGCGCTACATCGTCTGATAATTAATTAACCAAGGCGATGCCCAGTTTCCAGGAGTGATTTATGAAAAAGTCGCCGCGCTTTTTACAAAGCGGTATTGCCAGTCTGTTCACCCTAGTATTGGTGTTGGGGGCTTATGCCCAGGCTCCGGCTGATAAACCGGTCGATGTGATTGTTCAATCGGTCAGTGTAAAAAACCTCACCACCCATATTGAAGCCCTGGGAACATTGCGGGCTAACGAATTTATTTCCCTGACCTCCAACGGCACAAAAAAAATTACCCGTATTAATTTTGAGGATGGCGAGCGCGTAGAAAGTGGACAAGTGCTGGTGGAAATGACCAGTCGTGAGGAGTCGGCATTATTGGAAGAAGCACGTTTTAATGCGGATGAAGCAAAAAAACAATTGGATCGTTTGCGCGAATTGGCCAAACGCGGTGCTGCTTCCGAGTCTTTGTTGGATCAACAAGTGCGCACCTACGAAGCAGCGCGTGCGCGTTACAACGCAACTGAGTCGCGCTTGAAAGATTTAATTCTGGTAGCGCCGTTTTCCGGTGTAGTGGGCTTGCGTGAGGTCAGCGTCGGGGCGCTGGTTTCCCCCGGTGACCAGATCACTACGTTGAACGACGACTCAAAAATGAAACTGGATTTTACTGTACCTGCGATTTATCTGCGCAGCATTGCCACAGGCTTGACTGTGGTGGCAAAAAGCCGTGACCTCGGCGACAAAGTGTTTGAAGGAAAAATCGTCAGCATTGATAACCAGATTGATGAAGTAACGCGCGCAATTAAAGTGCGTGCGTTGCTGGACAATAAAGCCCACGAATTAAAACAAGGTATGTTGATGAAAGTGGATTTGCTGGCTGCAGAGCGTAAGGCAAAAGTAATTTCTGAATCTGCCCTGGTTCCTCTGGGGAGCAACAATTTTGTATTCGTGCTAAAAAAATCAGACAGTGGAACTATTGTTGAGCGGCGCGAAATTGAAATTGGTGAGCGTTTGGCGGGCGCGGTCGAAGTTCTCAATGGTGTGGCGGAAGGCGATAAAATTGTTACCCATGGGTTGCAAAAAATCCGTGCAGGGCAAAAGGTCAGCGTAATCTCGGAGGAAAAACCGGCAGCGGAACACATTGGTGAAGCAACCAATTTTTCTGAATTACTCCAGCGCAAAAAGAACTGAGGGTGAGTTGCCATGATGCTCTCGGATATTTCCATCAAGCGACCGGTGTTTGCATCGGTAGTGTCCATTCTGTTAGTTGCGTTCGGGTTGGTTGCGTTTGATCGTTTAACCCTGCGTGAATACCCCAATATCGATCCGCCAGTGGTTTCGGTGACCACGGTTTATCCTGGTGCGGCTTCAACAACAGTAGAAACACGCATTACCAAAGTTATTGAAGATCGCATCTCCGGTGTTGAAGGGATTCAATATATTGAATCGACCAGTGAAAACGGCCGCTCGAATATTGTGGTGCAATTTGATGTCGGCTACAGCATTGATTCAGCCGCAAATGATATTCGCGATCGCGTTGCACGCGCATCCACCAGCTTGCCTGAAGAAGCGGAAATGCCTGAAGTACAAAAAATAAGTTCTGATGAGGATGTCATTATCTGGTTCAACCTGGAAGGTGATGACATGACTATGCCGGAACTGACTGATTATGCGCAGCGGTATTTAGTGGATCGTTTTTCAGTTATCAACGGGGTAGCGCGTATACGCATTGGTGGCGAGCAACGCTATGCGATGCGTATTTGGCTGGATCGCCGCGAACTTGCCGCGCGCAATCTCACCGTGAATGATGTGGAAACCGCATTGCGTGCAGAAAATATTGAATTGCCTGCGGGTAGCATTGAATCGCTGGAACGGCAATTTACCGTGCGTATGGCGCGCTCGTATCGCTCTGCAGAGGATTTTGGCCAGCTCGTAATAAAACGCGGCGATGATGGTTATTTAATTCGTTTGGGGGACATTGCCAAAGTACAAAAAGGCACCGAGGAAGATCGCAATATATTTCGCGGCAATGGGGTAACCCAGGTAGGCATCGGGATTATCAAACAATCCACGGCCAACACTATGGATGTCGCGCGCGGTGTGAAAGCAGAGCGTGATCGTGTTAATGCAACCCTGCCGAAAGGGATGCGCATTGAAAACAGTTTTGATAGTTCGGTGTTTGTAGAGCGTGCAATCCATGAGGTCTACATCACGCTTGGTGTTGCACTGGTATTAGTGGTGTTGGTGATTTATTTATTCCTCGGAAGTGTGCGTGCCATGCTGGTGCCTGCGGTCGCTGTGCCGGTATCGATTATCGCTACGTTCACCGTGTTGGCCGCGCTCGGATTTTCAGTCAATTTGTTGACATTGCTCGCACTGGTGCTGGCGATTGGTTTGGTGGTCGATGATGCGATTGTGGTGCTCGAAAATATCATGCGCCATATTCATGAAAAAAATAAAAGTCCGTTGCTAGCCGCTTATGATGGAACCCGCGAAGTGGGATTTGCCGTGGTTGCGACTACCCTGGTATTGATTGCTATCTTTGTCCCTATCGTATTTTTAAAAGGTGATATCGGCAGATTGTTTTCCGAGTTTGCCATCACCATGGCTGCTGCAGTTGGATTTTCGGCGATAGTAGCTTTGACGCTCTCGCCGATGTTAGCTTCCAAAATTTTGCAGCATCACGAACATAAAAACCGTTTCATCCAAAAAGTCGATAACACGATGTTGCGTTTGCGCGATAACTACAAAAAAGTTATTCGCAAATGTTTGCTGCATTCAAAAATCCTCGTGGTGATATTCGCCGCGTTATTGGGCTGTGCGGTATTTCTCAGTATGTTTATTCCTTCTGAATATGCACCGCGTGAAGACCGCGGTAATTTTTCAGTAATGGTTAACGGCCCGGAAGGCGCCAGCTATGCCTACATGGAAAAATATATGGCAGAAGTTGAGCGTCGCATGATGAAGTATGTGGACTCCGGTGAAATTTCCCGGTTGATGTTGCGTGCGCCCGGTTTCGGTACGGCAGAAAGTTTTAACAGCGGCCAGGTGATGGCGGTGTTGAGTGACTGGAGTGTGCGGCGCAATGGTTTTGAAATAATGGAGGAAATACGGCGCGATCTGGCAGATCTTCCCGGTGTTACTGCATCCCCGGTTATGCGCCAGGGATTTGGTTCGCGCACGCAAAAGCCAGTGCAATTTGTAATTGGCGGTGGCACTTATGAAGAGTTGGCTTCGTGGCGCGATACCTTGTTGGCCGAAATCGCAAAAAACAATCCGGGCTTAACGGGAATTGATTGGGATTATAAAGAAACCAAACCGCAAATTGAAGTAGTGATTGATACCAATCGCGCAGCTGACCTGGGTGTGAGTGTCAATAACATTGGCCGTACACTGGAGGCGATGCTCGGGTCGCGCAGGGCGACAACTTATATTGATGATGGTGAGGAATACGATGTTATTTTGCAGGGGGAGCGCCATGAGCAACGCACGACAACCAGTTTGCAAAATATGTATGTGCGCTCGGCAAACTCCGGTGAATTAATTCCACTTGCTAATTTGGTGACGCTGAAAGAAGTAGCGGATGCAAGCCGATTGAATCGTTACAACCGCATACGCGCCATCACTATTGAGGCGAACCTTGCGGATAATCTTTCATTAGGTGATGCATTGGATCATTTGAATGGATTGGTGCGCGAGCATTTGCCGCCCACAGCGATTGTGGATTACAAAGGAATGTCGCGCGATTATCAAACTGCCGGAAGCTCGGTAATGTTTATTTTCCTGTTGGGAATATTAATTACCTTCCTGGTTCTCGCCGCGCAATTTGAAAGCTACGTGCATCCGTTTGTAATTATGTTGACTGTGCCGCTCGCGATACTGGGGGGAATGCTTGGCTTGTTTGTGACGGGAAACAGCTTCAATTTATATTCACAAATCGGGTTAATTATGCTGATTGGCCTGGCGGCAAAGAACGGAATTTTAATTGTCGAATTTGCCAACCAATTGCGGGATCGCGGCGTCGAATTTACCGAGGCACTACTTGAAGCCGCTTCTGCGCGCCTGCGCCCCATTTTAATGACCAGCCTTACGGCAGTTGCCGGTGCCTTGCCGTTGGTTATTTCATCGGGGGCTGGTGCCGAGACACGTTTTGTGATTGGTATTGTGGTTATCTTCGGAGTATTGGTTGCCACGTTGTTAACGCTTTTTTTCGTCCCTGTTGCCTACAGTTTATTAGCACGAAAAACCGGATCACCGGGTGATGTTGAGCGTGAGTTACTACAGCAACAAGCAGGCTATTCAAATAAGGACAATTAAAAAATCTCAAATGAATAGGCTGCCGTTCAAAGGTAAAGGACGGGCATGTTTATCCAATGCACTGTTTACCGGTAGTAAAGTAGTCCGGCACACGCCGGACTACTTTACTAATCAATGCGGGTGTTGATGTGAATCGCGCGTATGGGCATAGTTTGGATCAACATCTGCCGGATGAATTGCATCGCTCACTTTGGGATCAGCTTTGAATAATAATTGGCTGGATGCAACCCAGCCATTATTGCCATGTGCTTGCAAAACATAATGACCATCGGGTGTATCCAATCCGCCAACGGTTAATGTTTCCCCGCGGGTAAAACTCACCGAATATTTTTGCCCATCCTCACCCTGGATGTGACCGTACCAACTGATGCTGTTGTAATCATGTTTTTCTACGTTGTCGATAATAACCTCGTAGTCTTTCGCATTTTCTGCTACGCGCACATTGATCGTATCACCCGGCATTAGCGTTTCAATTTTTACCGTATCCAGGTGGATAAATTGGCGGCCATCCGTTAACTCTTCCGGTTTTAGTGGTAAATCGGCCGGTGTTTTTTCTGCCGGGCTCCAGGAGGTATCGCGTGCAACGGCGGCGGCTACTTCTTCGGGGGAATAGTCTAATCCCGGGCGACGCTGTTTGATGCTATCCATTCTTGCTTGCAGTTCAGGGCCAACCATCGCAGAAAGCGATGAGCTGGCATTTGAGGTCGTATTGCCAGATGTCACGGGAATATCCTGTTCAATATTATTATTTGCTGCGAGTGGTTTTGTGGTTGTGTTTGCTGCGGATGTTGCTGTGCTGGATGGTGGTGTAACAACTGTTTCGCGTTCAGAACCGTAAAAATAAATAACACCGAAAGCTAACGCCGCCGCCGTCAGTGTTTTTAACCAGAAACTTGATTGGGTTTGCATAATTCACGCTCTTTTTTAGTGTTATTAACGAATTCCGGTGCGTCAGAATGCTGCGCACCGGAATTTATTGTTTAGCGTTTAATACGAATCCAGTTGATGTTCCAACCGCCGGTTTTTGCAAATACACCAAAATTATAAGTGCCAGCATTGATATTGACGGTGTGGCTGATGGTGGTCCAATTTTGCCAGCCACCCGTTGCAGGAATAGCCAGCTCACCTAACAAGATGGCACCGCCATTTAAATCCGCCGACAAACGCCCGCC
The DNA here is from genome assembly GCA_021151835.1 of Gammaproteobacteria bacterium. Classification (GTDB taxonomy): domain Bacteria; phylum Pseudomonadota; class Gammaproteobacteria; order Pseudomonadales; family Cellvibrionaceae; genus Cellvibrio. The sequence goes on along the minus strand of JAGKWO010000005.1, from coordinate 157,531 downwards.
GCTCGGACTGGCAACGCGATATTCAATGGTGTAAGTACCCGAGGTTGGAATAGTTACATTGCTATAGGCGATCCAGTCATTGGTGTCGATCCAGCCAACATTTTGGCCGCCACCGGTATCAGTGGTCGTTTCAGTTTGTACGCCGCTATTGGCAAAATAATTTTCTGCCTGAATAAGGGTATTAAAGCCGCTGGCACTCACCACAATTGAGCTGGCGGAATCGTTAAATCCTTCATCAACCAAACAGGAATCGTCGCCGGTTTTGGTGATGGAATTCCCGGCAAAATTATCGTGCTGATACAGTGTGATGCTGTAACCTGATTGCACACGCAACGATGATACATCATCGTTGAGAATTCCTTTTGCGAGCAATTGCGACAAGGTGTAACTACCGGGGGTAAGGGCAACGTTGTAGCCACCGTAATTACAATGCTGCGCAACCTGCACCGGGCCAGAAGAACCGGCAGTAGGGCGGAAAGCGGCAATTTCATCGCGCACATTGTGAATTGCCAATGCGCCGTAGGCTTCATTGGTTTGGCCAACCGGGATTCCGCAGGGTAGTCCGCGGCAGGTTAAATTCGGATTGGAAAAACGATTAACGCGTGTGGTATTGAAAACGCCTTCGTAAGCCATGATGTCGACGAATACGTTATCAACGCCGTAACCGACACCGTAACGGAAGCGGGCACCGGATTGATCGCCTTGTTTGCGCGAGTGATTCAAACCCATGTTATGGCCCAGCTCATGGGCCATAACAATAGGGCCGCAACCGGGCGCAGTAACGTTCCAGGTCCAGTTTTTATCGACGGCAACATAACCCACACCGCAAGCGCCTTTTTCATGGAGCTGGGATACGAAGTCCGCTCCCAGTTGATCGCGCAATGCAATCGCCGCGCTATTAACCCGTAAATTGCCGAGCACCGCGCCCATATCGGCACCGGCTTGCTCCATAGGCCGCACACCAACCAGGCGCAATTGCACATCAATCTGGCTGTCGGCATAAGCGGCATTCATTTGATTGACCCAACTATTCATCGCTGTTTGCGGGTCGCCGCCAAAATAATTCCTGGTGTAGTTATCGTAGAGAACCAGCAGGTCGACGGTTGCTGCCTGCACATTGCCTGCCATTGCAAAACTGCCGAGCCCCAGCAGCAGTAATTGTTTTGCTTTAGTAGCGATACCTGATTTCATTGCATTCCTCTCATTTATTGTGTGTGGAGTGTTATCAATGCGGTGGTTCCACCTGACAATCGCCCATTTGATTGTTTATCCGGTGAAATCCTGTTGTTCATAGGCATATTTATTTTTTATCTAGCGAAAAATGCTTACCAAACAACCCGCCAAACTTAACATTGAAGGGAAAAATGCCTTTGTAATGTGCATCACAGCGTTGAAAAGGTGCCAGTTAAAAATAAAAGTGGGAATTTGGGCGAGGGGAAAATCAATTCTTGATGGGTATGCCAGTTTGCAAACTGGGACATTTCAGTGGGAAACAGACGCGGTGTTGCCGGAACTCGAACTTTTTTTGGCGCCGGTGTGGCGTTGTTTGAGTGAGCGAAAAAAGTCGAACATTACCTGATTAATTACGCAGCCCGGGTTGATACATAGCACTTGAAAATTTATATTAGCTTGCAATTTTCGGGAGGCGGTGAGGAGAGGCGCAATTACAGTTGCATTGATTGCAACTGTAATTGCCAGTAGTAACCGCGAAGGGTTGTTAGCGTTGGATGCGGCTTACCAGGAAAGAAACGATATCGTTTACAGCAATTTCCTGTTTTTCTGCATCGCGGCGACCTTTATATTCAATGGTACCTGCTTCCAGGCCGCGATCGCCAACCACGATACGGTGTGGAATACCCATAAGATCCGTGTCGGCAAGCATGCCACCAAGGCGTGCTTTTTCGTCATCCATAAACAACACATCCAAACCGGCGGTGGTTAATGCGTTATACAGTTCTTCACTTTTACGCGCGACAGCTGCAGATTTACTGATGTTGATTGGCACAATCGCAACATGGAATGGCGCGATGGCATCTGGCCAGATAATGCCGTTGTCATCAAAGTTTTGCTCGATAGCAGAAGCAACAACGCGCGTAACACCGATACCATAGCAACCCATAATCATGGTTTGCTCCTTGCCATTTTCATCCAGCACCCTGGCTTTCATGGCTTCGGAATATTTGGTTCCCAGTTGGAAAATATGGCCAACTTCGATACCGCGTTTAATTTCCAATGTGCCCTTACCACAGGGACTTGCATCACCGGTAACTACATTGCGGATATCAGCAACTAATGTGAGTTGTGCATCGCGTGCCCAGTTCACACCGGTCAAGTGGAAACCATCTTTGTTTGCACCGCAAACAAAGTCCGCGAGATGCGCCGCTGAATGATCAACAATCACCGGGATAGTTAAACCGACCGGGCCAATGGAGCCGATGCCAACGCCCAATTCAGCTTTGATACGCGCTTCCGGCGCAAGGGTGAGCGGGGATGCAACACCGGTTAATTTCTCGGCTTTGATTTCATTCAGTTCGTGATCGCCACGCAATACCAGTGCCACCAATGGCTGGCTTTTGTCGTCGCGCACTTCACCCAAAACAATCAGGGTTTTAACAGTTTGTTGCGGGCTCACATTCAGGAAACTGGCCACCTCGGCAATCGAATGCTTACCGGGCGTCGCCACTTCCTGTACGACATGCTGTGCGGCAGGGCGTGGTGTTGAAGGTGGTAATGCTTCGGCTTTTTCGATATTTGCTGCGTAATCGCTACCGTTGCTGAAGGCGATATCATCTTCACCGCTTTCTGCCAGCACATGGAATTCATGGGAGAAGGCGCCACCGATTGAACCGGTATCGGCCAATACCGGGCGGAATTGCAAACCCAGGCGAGTAAAGATACTGCAATAGGTTGCGTGCATCACATCATACGTTTGCTGCAAGGATTCGTGGCTGGTATGGAAAGAGTAGGCGTCTTTCATAATAAATTCGCGCGAGCGCATTACGCCAAAGCGCGGGCGAATTTCATCGCGGAATTTGGTCTGGATCTGGTAAAAATTCAACGGCAATTGCTTGTAGCTTTTGATCTCGTTGCGAATCAAATCAGTGATGACTTCTTCATGGGTTGGGCCCAGGCAGAAAGGGCGATCATGGCGATCATTGATACGCAATAACTCGGGGCCATATTGTTGCCAGCGCCCCGATTCCTCCCAGAGCTCGGCCGGTTGTACGACAGGCATCAATACTTCCAGGGCACCGGATTTATCCATTTCCTCACGCACGATATTTTCCACTTTGCGCAATACCCGCAAACCCAACGGCAGCCAGTTATACAGGCCGGAGGCCATCTTGCGGATCATGCCCGCACGTAACATTAACTGATGACTGATTACTTCCGCGTCGGAAGGAGTTTCTTTAAGGGTGGCAATTAAATATCGGCTGGAACGCATAATGATGGCTTCTTGGTAGCTATAATGGTTGAAAGCTGCCTATTCTACGGCGGTTAATGATATTGGTATAGCGCTGCGAAAGTGAATTTCAGTGGTGTTTTCAGATCCGGTATCAGCATGTCTGTGTTAACTAAAAGGATAATCCCATGTTTGAATTACATCCGCGCCTCGCCCAGGATTCTGTCGTCATTGGAGAGTTTGAACTCTCGCTCTTGTTACTCAGTCGCGATGCCAATTATCCCTGGTGTATTCTCGTCCCCAAACGCGAAGATATTTATGAAATCCACCATTTAAGTGAGGAAGAGCAACTGCAGCTGATACGTGAATCCTGTCGCTTGTCAGAAGTGATGACCAGTTTGTTCGACGCTGACAAAATGAATGTAGCGGCCCTGGGGAATGTAGTGCGCCAATTGCATGTCCATCATATTGCGCGTTTTACTGATGATCCCGCGTGGCCACAACCGATTTGGGGCAAGTTACCCGCCAGGGATTACACTGAGGAAGACTTTGCCGAGCGCATCAAGCGTTTGCAAAATGCATTGGTGGGAGAGGGATTTACGGTGTTGTAGCGGTTGCAATAAAAATCACCCTGATAAAAAAACCCGCCTGATGCGGGTTTTTTTATCAGCACCTGAATCGCCAATCTAATTACACAGCGAATTCTTTCAGCTTTTTCAGCGGACGCACTTTTACCGAGGTGCTGGCTGGTTTGGCTTTGAAAGTAACTTCTTCGCCAGTGAATGGGTTGATACCCTTGCGTGCTTTGGTCGCTGGTTTTTTAACGGTAGTGATTTTCAGCAGGCCTGGCAGAACGAATTCACCGATACCTTTCTTCTTGATATGGCCTTCAATAACATTGGTCAGCTCGTCCAGTACAGCTTGAACCTGCTTTTTGCTCAACTCGGTAGCATCAGCAATTTGTTGCAAAATTTGAGTTTTGTTTTGACGCTCGGCAATTGGCTTGACAACGGCTGGAGCTGCTTTTACCGCTGGCGCTTTTTTAGCAGCAGCTTTAGGTGCAGTAACTTTTTTCGCGGCAGCTTTAGGCGCAGCTTTAGCAGCAGGGGCTTTTTTAGCGGCAGCAGCTTTGGGGGCGGCAGCTTTGGGAGCAGCAGGTTTTTTGGCAGCCATAATGGATTCCTTGTGATTCCTGAGTGTTGATTAAGGTTATCTTTTAAGCAAAAGATTCTCGTGTAAAACATTTATCTAGCCTGGATGTTCAGAAGAACATCCGCGTAACCAGCAAGCTGAATTTCAATTGTTAGTGATAGCTCAACATTCAATTTTTATCCATTGCTTGCTGATCCGCATTCGAAAACCCCTGTATTTACAGGCTGAAACAGCGCTGAATACGGATTGACGCTATATATATAGGATAAAAAACGAATCGGCAACAAAGAATAGTCGTTTTTAGGCGCTAAAAGCGCTTTTTTTTAAGGCTGTGACCTTAAACAGGTGTTTTTAAGGTCACAACCTTAAAAAAGCACTCATCAAATATAAAGCAATTGGAATTCAGGTTCTGGCTCAGCGTATTGCCAAAGATAATTGAATTCCTCGCGCAAGGGCTTGAGTTCGCGCGCAGCACTACTATTAAAAAAACCACGGTAGGCGGCATCATCATTTTTATAGAGGAGTTTATCGGTATCACCCAATACGAAGGCCATATCTTTATTGTTCGGCTCTACGGTCATTTTTCGTACCAGAATTTTTGCGGAAAGTTTCTGTGCAAGACGAATTAATAAATGACCGGATTCCAGTGCGGGTTTTGTGTCTTTAATCAGTATTTGAATTTGGGTGTGGCGACTTGAACGAGCGAAAACAGAAACGGCCTCAACAAATTCCGCAGTACCAAAGACCAATGCGTCCAGGTTTTTGGTCAGGATAGCCAGGGTACGACGATTTTGTTTTACTAATTCTAATGAATAGTGACGAAAATCTTCAATGCCATCCAGCAGCCAAAGGTCCTCACTTGCCTTGCTTTGTTCTGCCATAGGTTACTCCGTTAATTGCTGGTTCGTGCCTGCCAATACATAGTGATATGGGGAATGCCGGCATCCATAAATTCATCGCCCCTGGCGATAAAACCCAGGCGTTCATAAAAAGCGCGGCGTTCGATTTGCGCATGCAGATAAACAGGATAGGGCGCTGCCGTGGAGCAATAGTTCAAAATAAATTCCATGAGCTGTCGGCCAATACCCAAAGCCCGGAATGGTTTTAAGACGGCTACCCTACCTATGTGGAAATGTTTTTGATGGTTTAATTCATCGATAAGCAAGCGCGCACAACCAACAGCTTCATTCTTATCCTGAACCAGAAAATGAACGGCCGCGTCGTCCAGTCCATCCCATTCGTCTGCAATCGGAACCTGCTGTTCTTCAACAAATACCTCGATACGAATCGCTGACAATTGACGGGAATGGGTATGCCAATCAGTCATTTGGATTGTGTGCATAGTACAAGTCACAGGTTCGTATTGATGTGATGGCGGGTATCCTGCGTGTGCTACCCGCCTTACAGATTATTTACTCATCCACCAGAAGGGTTTCCTGGTTAATTAATTGCGTGATGGCTGCACGATTAACGGGATCCTGTACCAATGATTTTAATTCCCGCCAACTGATTTCTACTTCTTTAGACACCAGCTCAGCTAATTCACGTGTACAGCAAATGGCTTCACCATCAGCAAATAGCAGCGTGCCTTTTTCATCGCTATGAAACGCAACGCGCGCTGATGGGTGTCGCCATAGGAGTTCTCCATCAGCCAATGCAGATTGCCATTCATCGGCATCGATATCCAGCGGTTCTTCCTGGGTTTGCTCCAGGTATTTGCGCTCGGTCATAAATTTGCCGAACCAAAACGCGATGTTTTCCCGGGTCAGGTGTTGCAAAACAATATTGCGGACCTGCTCAACTGCTTTTGCATTAATTTCACCGGGATTGTCTTGCAGCGTTAAATCCGGGTCGGAGTAGCGCAAATCATCTGCGACGGATAATGCAATCTCCTGGCCTATCTCGGAAATAATATCGGCATGACTGGGCGCGCGGAAACCGATTGAGTAGGTCATGCAGTCATTGCCTTGTGCATTGCCCCAGTGAGCAATACCTGGCGGGATATAAAGCATGTCACCCGGTTCAAGTACCCATTCATCAGTAGTGTGGAATTCACTGAGGATTTTAAGGCGCGTGCCCTCGACCCGCGGTGAGTTGCTATCGCACATTTGCCCTATTTTCCACTGGCGCTTGCCCAAGCCTTGCAATAAAAATACATCGTAGTAATCAAAGTGCGGGCCTACACCACCTTTGTCAGGAGCGTAACTAATCATCAGGTCGTCGAGGCGCCAGTTGGGAATGAAGCGAAAATAATCCAGCAATTGATTTACCTCAGGCACCCATTGGTCAACAGCTTGTACTAATAAAGTCCAATGGGTTTCCGGTAATTTTTCAAATGTCTTTTCATCAAAAGGTCCATTGCGTAATTCCCATGGTGTAGTGCCATGCTCTAACACAATACGCGATTCCACTTCTTCTTCCAGGGCCAGGCCTGCCAATTCATCTGGTGCGATGGGTGATTCAAAGCCAGGGAATGCATTGCGAATCAGCAATGGTTTTTTTTGCCAGTAATCGCGCAGGAATTCTTCAATCGGCATATCGCCGAGATGAGTCAGTGGTGTTGTCATTTGTTGTACCTGAAAATTGATGTAGGCTGGGCAGCCATGCTTAGCACAAACTAATGTACGTAAAATAATTTTGTAACGGATAGGTTGGTTATGGCTGCCTGTATCGTCTGGCCCAACCTGCACATGCAATGCACCAATAATATCAAGGGCTCATTCGAGCCCTTGATATATCCTGCTTTAAATCGCTTTCGCTTGCTCTATCGCATTGCCAATGTAATTGGCCGGTGTTAATTCACGCATGGTTTGTTTGGCGTGTTCGGGAATATCCAGCGTTTCTACGAAAGCTGCTAATACTTCACGGGTAATGGTTTGGCCACGGGTGAGTGCTTTTAATTTTTCGTAAGGCTCTGGCACATCATAGCGGCGCATAATGGTTTGAATTGGTTCCGCCAGGACTTCCCATGAATTATCCAGATCTTCCGCAAGGCGGGCCCGGTTAATTTCCAGTTTGCTCATGCCTTTTAAGGTCGATGCATAGGCAATCAGGCTGTAGCCGAAACCAACACCCATATTGCGCAATACCGTGGAGTCAGTCAGATCGCGCTGCCAGCGGGAGATCGGTAATTTTTGTGCCAGGTGAGTGAAGATTGCGTTAGCGATACCCAGGTTACCTTCGGAGTTTTCAAAATCGATCGGGTTAACCTTGTGTGGCATTGTGGATGATCCCACTTCGCCAGCAATGGTTTTTTGCTTGAAGTAACCGAGGGAAATGTACCCCCATACATCGCGATCAAAATCGATTACGATGGTATTGAAGCGGGCAATTGCATCAAACAGTTCAGCGATATAATCGTGTGGTTCAATTTGTGTGGTGTACGGGTTCCAGCTCAGGCCCAGGCTTTCTACAAATTCTTTGGCATTGGTTTGCCAATCTACTTGTGGATATGCTGATAAATGCGCGTTGTAGTTTCCTACGGCACCATTGATTTTTCCCAGCAATTCTACTTCTTTCACGGCTTTTAACTGGCGGCGCAAGCGTGCGGCAACGTTAGCCATTTCTTTGCCTACGGTAGTCGGCGATGCGGTTTGGCCATGTGTGCGTGACAGCATCGCGTCGGCAGCATAATCGTGTGCGAGTTTTACAATGCCATCGATAATTGCTTCCGCATCCTTAATGAAAACCTTGCGGCCTTCACGCAACATCAACGCGTGCGACAAGTTGTTGATATCTTCTGATGTACAGGCAAAGTGAACAAACTCCAAAACCGCTTCCAGTTCCGTATTGCCTTTGAATTTATTTTTCAAAAAATATTCAACGGCTTTTACATCGTGGTTGGTAGTGCGCTCGATATCTTTGACTGCCTGTGCATCGGCTTCATTGAAATTACTCACAATGGAATCGAGCAACGCATTTGTACTATCGCTAAAGGCCGGTACTTCCGGAACACCGGCGTGGCGGCTGAGTTGTTGCAACCACCGCACTTCAACCTCAACGCGGAAACGGATCAGGCCAAATTCACTGAATATACTGCGTAAGGCAATTGTTTTGCTGCCGTAGCGGCCATCTACCGGGGAAACCGCATTGAGTGCCGAAAGGGTATTGAAAGAATTGTCCATTGTGTTTCTCAACAAAAATAAGAATTAAAAGAAAGATAAAACAAAATTTTTAAATGCGGCGCAGCAAATCATCTACCTGGCGAGCGATATCCTTGCGATTAAACAGTAACTGCCAGCGATTGCCGCCGACTTGTCGCCACAAAATTGCCGCGCGGATTGAAGCTAACAGCAGCGCGCGAATTTGATTGGCGATACGTTGTTGTTGCAAATAATTGTAGTCGCCATTTACTTGGATGCGAAAACGGAAGGTGCTGATTGTTTCGCTGTAAAGCGTGCCCAAATTGGCGATCACATTGTCGTGTGTGGACGAGAAGTGTTGCGCTTGCTGGTTGACTTGCTCAAGGCGGCTGGCAATCACATTCAACATATCCCGACGGGCCGCCAGTTTTTTCTGTAAGTGGAGTACACCAAGGCCATAGCGCAATGTTTCACGGTGCTTTTGCGAGTTGGGTTTTAACAGCTCCCGCATAACCTCCAACCCGGTCCGCAGGTTTTCAAGTTTGCCACCGTAAACATCAAGTGTGCTGGGCGGGTTGAGATCCAGCATGGATTCGATGCTGCATTTAAGTACTTCGGGTTGCACATAACCGGTCTTGGCTATTTGTTCAACCAGTGCTGCGCTCTGGAATACGCCTGCGAGGGCGATGGTAATGTCATGCCAATTTTTGCTCACGCGATCTCTCTCATACTTAAGACAGGTTAACGACAAATCGTATTAGCGGTTGTCGGTAGATTCGATGACCGCGCCACCCAGGCAAATATCGTCCTGATAGAACACCACCGACTGCCCTGGTGTGACGGCGCGCTGGGGCTGGTCGAAGATGACATCCAGGGTGCCATCAGCCAGGATTTTTACCCGGCAATCCTGGTCCGGTTGGCGATAGCGGGTTTTAGCGGTACATCTCACCTCATGTGAGGGCGGGGTACCGTTAATCCAATGGGTCTGCCCGGCAATCAGATGATTGGTAAATAGCAGCGGGTGATCAGTGCCTTGCACTACGACCAATACATTGCGCACCAGATCCTTTTGTGCAACAAACCAGGGCTCTTCATTAGCGCCTTTGACGCCACCGATTCCCAAGCCCTGGCGTTGGCCAATTGTGTGGTACATCAGGCCGGTGTGTTCGCCGATAACGTTGCCATCCGGGGTTTGGATCTCGCCGGGTTGCGCTGGCAGATACTGTTGCAGGAAGTCCTTGAAGCGGCGCTCGCCAATAAAGCAGATACCGGTGCTGTCCTTTTTATTATGGGTAATTAGCCCGTGCTCCTCGGCAATACGACGCACTTCAGGTTTTTCCAGCTCACCAACCGGAAAGAGGCTGTGGGCGAATTCGTTTTCCCCTACAGCATGAAGGAAGTAACTTTGGTCTTTGTTGGGGTCCAGCCCCTTCAACAGATAGGTGTGTCCATCCCGGTCTGCGCGGCGCACATAGTGACCGGTGGCAATAAGCTCGCCCCCCAGCATGCGTGCATACTCCATGAACACTTTGAATTTGATTTCGCGATTGCACAGGATGTCCGGGTTGGGTGTGCGCCCGGCCTTGTATTCCTCAAGGAAGTGCTCGAAGACGTTATCCCAGTATTCGGCCGCGAAATTAGCTGTATGCAGTTTGATGCCGATGCGATCACAAACCACCTGTGCATCGGCTAAATCAGCTTTGGCAGTGCAATACTCGGTGCCGTCATCCTCATCCCAATTTTTCATAAACAGGCCTTCGACCTGATATCCCTGTTGTTTTAGCAAAAGCGCTGACACGGAGGAATCCACACCGCCAGACATACCTACAATAACGCGGGCACCGGCTGAAACTACGGGATTGGAAGATTGAGTCATAAGGAAATAGCAGCAGTTCAGAAAAAGAGGCGGGCATTTTACCCGCCCGCGCCGGTCACTGCCACCTTAAAGGTGGATAAGGTTTAACCCACAACGCTCAAGGGGAAACGGCGACCAGCCAGGTAATCATCAATAATCTGCAGGGTCATGGGGCTGCGCAGTTGCTCTTTGCGCTCCAGCAACTGCTCATACGTCAGCCAAACGGCTTCAATAATGCCGGTATCCAGCGGGCGGCTGGCATCGTGACTTAATGCGTCTGCAATAAACGTCGTGCGCAAATAGGTGATGCCATTAGCGGGGGCTGTGTATAGATTTACGCCGACAACACCGGTTAGCTGGATGTTCCATCCTGTTTCTTCCAATGTTTCGCGAATCGCTGCTTCATGCAATGTTTCATTGGGGTCCAAATGGCCGGCGGGTTGGTTGTAAACTTTTTTGCCATCAGATTCTTCGTACACCATTAAAAAGCGCTTGTCACGTTCAACAATAGTGGCAACGGTTATGTGGGGTGCCCAGGTCATAGTGGTCTCTTAATCAATAGTTTGAATAATGGTGCGGGGATTCTAACTGATTTTATTAACGTTGCTATCTGGAGGAGGATGATAAAAAATGGCAGCGCAAAAAGAACAATAGATTTGAGAAAATGTTTTGTTTACTTTTTAGCTCATGAGACACACAGTTTTAAGTGACCAAAAAACTAGCTGATGTGATGGACTTTGCATTTACTCATTTCAATAGAGCGTAAATACCTCTATTAATAAACCGTTCAGCTTGCACAGCCTAGGCTGCGGCGGATGTCGATTAACAATTCAACAAGGAGCTACATCATGTTAATTAAGCGCATTATAAAACCTGCATTATTATTTTCCCTCATGTCCCTGGGGGCTTGTGGTGGCGGTTCTGGTGGCGGAAAACAAGAGCCCGGCTCAAGTTCTTCCAGCAGCACAATTTCTTCTTCTGTATCAACTTCAATAATTTCCTCGAGCCTATCATCCGCGTCTTCATTGTCGTCGGTGTTGGTATCCAGTTCATCCAGCATCCAACCCAGTAGTTTGTCATCATCACAATCATCAGTTGCTACGGCAGCAAGTGTTAAGGTCTCCGGAAACTTATCCATTAAAGATGAAGAAGGTGTAGTGCAGGCTGGTGCGCTGACAAGTGATATCAGTGTGGAAGTGTCGTTGTTAAATGAGAATCAGGATGTCATTAAATCGAATCGATCCCAGGTGCTGGAGTCGGTCGGTTTGGATAGCCGGCACGGATTTTCCGATCAATTGAGTGCTACTGGTGCGGCATTTGTTGTTGTGCACATTTCCAAGCCGGGTTACACCGATTTTGCGCGGCGTTTTGATGTTGCTGAAACCATTGAGTTGTCCGCAGAATTATCGGAATTACCACAGGCCAACATAAGTGCAGCGCAAGCGCAGACGGTATCCGGTGTTACGGTGAATGGATTCAATGTGAGTGTCAGCGACAATTCATTGGGTGAGACTGGTACTGCCCAAGGTCAGGAGCTCAGTGTTTTTATCCCGCAATCTGCGCTGCCTCCCGGTACCGACAATTTAAATGTACGTATGAAAGCCTATGATCCCACGCAACCTGAAGAAGCGGCATATTTTCCCGGTGCCTATGAAGATAGCGATGGTAATAAATTATTGTCCATTGCATTTAACTACGCCGATATCACAACAGACACTGGTGTGTCTTTAAAGCAAGTTGCACAAAAAGCGCGTGCAGAGCGACTTAAAGCGGAAAAATCAGGCCGCAAACAAAAAACGCAAGCCGCAGACCCTGTGGTTATCAACCGTCTTGTTCCTGAGGAAAGTTGTAAGTCCCTGGCAACTATGGGTGATTCTGACAAGAGTCAGGATGGTTTCCAGATTCCGGTGTATACCTATAATCCCACGTCCGGCTTGTGGGATTTATTAGGGCAGGGCAGTGTGTATGATGAAGCGGGGGTAATTATCCCGTCTGGCTTTAATAGCTTTGCGTGTGGTTCGGTGAGTTACACGCTCGAAATCAAAGTCACCAATGAAATCTTCATTAGTAACTGGTGGAATCTGGATTACCCATTGGTGTTCGATGAACCGCAAACCGTGTGTGCAAATTTAAAGTTGCTTGATGAGGGTGGCTCACCGTTGGTGGGAGCTTATGCTTATGTCTCTGATGACGATAATGATCGTAGTTTTTCCGCTTCCAGTTTTGTTACTGATGCACAAGGGCAGCTAAAAGTTTCGTTGGTCAAGCTTGATAATAGCGACACAGATAGCAGCGCAAATCTATCGGTATATTCCCTGGTAGACGGCACGCTTCTGCAAAAGCCAATCGAACTTTCAGCAGCCGCTTGCGCTAATACTGCTCCTGTAGTTCCCGTCACTTTAGCGGTTCCTGCGCGCTGCACCCTCGAAGGAAAATTGCTTAATCCGGATTCCGCGCCTTTTGCCGAGGGATTGATTATCGCCTATCCCGAAAATGACCAGGAATTCATTTACTCCGGAGCTTATGCCTACACAAAAGCTGATGGTACCTATGCGATGAATTTGTTCTGCGCACAGGACTACCGCATATTGGATTACACCAGTTGGTTTTCTGAATATTTATCGGACCCGGGTTTGACCAAGCAGCCATTGGCAAATGTAAATAACATTAAGGGTGCAGATGAAATTACCGATGATGGTAAAAAAGTCCAGTTCAAGGATTTAACGGTTTCACTCAAGCCGTGGGGATTCGTTTATGGCACGGAAGAGGATACTAGTATCCTGAATATCGACCTGTTTTATTCAGGTAAGAATTTCCCGCTTACCTATTCATTCGATATTGTTGATATTAGAACCAATACCCTTGTTAAGCATTTTGACGGTACTGTCGAAGAAAGCGCATTTGAATCTTTTGGTGCGATGCGCTCGGCAACAGTTGCTATCAAACATGGTTTGCCGGTTCCTGCGCCCACTGAATATTTTAGTTATTCAATCAAAGGCGAAGTCAGTGATGGAAAAAATACCAAAGGGGTTTTACAGGGGTGGATTGTAAACTCAAGCAATGTTGAGTGATTTTTAAACTGCTAACCTGAATCAAAAAAGCGAATAGTAATATTCGCTTTTTTTTGTCCTCTCAATTATTTTTTTGGATTGACTGCATTATTTACCCTTTGCTAGGCTCTCGTTTCCTCACTAATCTGAATTAACACAGGGATGTTTATGTACAAAACTGCAATGGTTTTTCACCCCGAGTCTTTTGTCGGATTTAACAAGACTCAACTCATTGAACGGCACTTATTTTCTGCGGGAATTATTGGTAGCCGTTTTCGTGCTTCATCTGCATTCACCGCGGGTCCCGGTTATCGGCAATTTATTCCGAAGCTGGAAACCATCCAGCGATACAATTATGGAATTATCCGCATTCATATTCAGGCAATGGGGCAGTGGATGTCGGGTGCGCATGTTTCACTTAAGGATCATGCAAACCTGGTGATTGTAGAGGGCGATGCTTTTATAGGTTCTACCACCCAGTGTGGAAAATTATGCGCTTTCCTGCAGCAAATAACCGGTGATGCTTATACTGTTGACAAGCTTCCGGACGTTGGTTGCCTGGGTATCCGCGAACCGCGTCTGACCTATATTGATTAACGCTTCAACACAGTGCCTCACAGTGCCTCCTGACATTTTTTGGCGCACATCTGTTGATAATAGCCAGAGTATTCCGATGATGAATGTCATGAATTGTTGTTAAGCCTAACAATTTCTTGGAACTGTCATTCAAAAGGGAATATGATTTGCCGACCGACCAGATGGTCGGCTGGTTTTTTGATAACCAAATCAATTAATTAATCGTTACATTTTGTGACATTTGTTGATTTTGGTTTTATCCGTGGCTGTGCAACAATTCTTTGGCTGAAAAATGCCGAAGTTATGGTTGGGATACCGTCGATTTATCGCCCTCCCTCCCGCATGTCTTGTGCAGTCCCTGATAGTGATCTCTTTTCTCCTCTCAATGGTTCCTCATCTATGAACAATGTGAAATCAATCGGCGTTGCTGTAGCAAGCCTTATAGGAATTGTGTTGATTGTTGGCGGTATTAAAGGCGGCCAAATTGCCGCAATGGTAAGTGCAGGTGAAAACACTCCACCACCTTCGGAGACAGTCAGCACCTTTACCACCGAGGTTCAAAAGTGGCCGAACAGTTATACCGCAATGGGTACTGTCGAGGCATCGGAAGGTATTGTTATTACGGCGGAGGTCGCTGGCAAAGTAAAAGAGATCCGTTTTAAATCCGGCGAGCAGGTTAAAAAAGGTACGGTGATTCTCGTGCAGGAATCCGGTAATGAGCAAGCGCAGTTGAGCGCGGCTGAAGCTCGCCTGCGTCTGGCTAAATCCAATCATGAGCGTTTGGTTGAGTTGCGCAAGCGCAATACCGTTTCTCAAAGCGAGCTGGATACTGCGATACAGCAAATGGAATCCGCACAGGGTGATGTAGGGGATTTGCAAGCCACTTTAGAGAAAAAGCTGGTGCGTGCACCTTTTGACGGACGCCTGGGGATTCGTCAGGTTGATCTTGGTGAAGACTTGCAAGTTGGTGGTGCAATTGTATCCCTCCAGGCAACCAATAGTGTGCGTGTCAATTTCCCGGTGCCGCAATTCTGGTTGGTGCAAATGAATCGCGGTTTGCCAGTCGAAGTCAATGTTGGTGATGGTTCTGATGCAACTATCAAAGGGCAAATTACCGCTATTGGTGCAGAAATCAGTTCAGTAACGCGCAATGCCATTGTTCAGTCTTATTTGCAGAACGATAAAAACCAGTTGATCCCAGGTATGGCCGTTGAGACCAAAGTAACACTGTCAGATCCCCAGGAAGTTCTGGCGGTACCTAGTACTGCAGTTATTTATGCTCCTTTTGGTGATACGGTTTTTGTTATCGAAAAAGATCAAAAAGCAGGCACCTTTAAAGCGCGCCAGCAATTTGTGCGCCTGGGTAAAGCGCGTGGGGATTTTGTTGAGATTGTTGATGGTTTGAAGGCCGGTGATGTAGTTGCCAGTGCCGGTGCATTTAAATTGTTAAATGGCCAGACAGTGACTGTAAGCAAATTACCAACCCCGGAATACAAGCTCGAGCCAACACCTGCTGATAGCTAATTTGTGCGGTCTGCTCGCCCCTGTCGGGGCGAGTGCAAATCCAGACTATTTAATCCATAAGCCAAAAAGCCCATGAGCCTAACTTATGAAATTTACCGATATTTTTATTAAGCGTCCGGTTCTCGCCATTGTGGTGAGCCTGCTTATTTTAATTTTGGGGATACAGGCGGGTAATAACCTGACTGTGCGTCAATATCCCCGCAGTGATATCTCCGTCATTATTATCAACACCGTATACGTAGGTGCCAATGCCGAGTTGGTGCGCGGATTTATCACCACGCCAATCGAACGAGCTATTGCATCTGCCGGTGGGATTGATTACATCGAATCGCAAAGTGCGATGGGTATGTCTACCGTCACAGCCCATTTGCGCTTGAATTATGACCCCTTGAAAGCCATGACCGAAATTTCGGCCAAGGTAAATCAGGTGCGAGGTGATTTGCCTCCGGAAGCGGAAGTGCCTGCAATCCGTATTGAAGCGGCGGACTCGCAGTTTGCGGCGGCGTATTTGAGTTTCAGTTCGGAAATTCTTGAGCAAAACCAGATTACGGATTTTTTAACCCGTTCTATCCAACCCCGGTTAACAGCGGTTGCCGGTGTGCAAAAAGCTGATGTATTGGGTGGAAGAACTTTTGCGATGCGCATCTGGCTCAAACCGGAACGCATGGCAGCGTTAAATATTACCCCGGTACAAGTTCGCGCTGCCCTGGCGGCGAACAACGTGCAAGCGGCGGTAGGGCAAACGCGCGGTTCTTATACGCAAGTAAACCTGCGTGCGGATACAGACCTGAAAAGTGTTGATGAATTCAAGCAACTGGTTATTCGCAATTCCGCCGATGGGATCATCCGTTTGAGCGACATTGCTGATGTAGCACTGGGCGCAGAAAATTACGATACGGTCGTTAACTATTCGGGCGATACTGCGGTATTTATGGGGGTATGGGTTGCGCCTAATGCGAACGCATTGGATGTAATGAAAGCCGTTAATAAAGAGATGGAAGCCATTAAGGCGGAATTACCGACAGGCCTGACCGGAACAGTCGCCTACGATTCAACCGAATATATTGATGCCGCTATCCATGAAGTTATTAAAACGCTATCAGAAACCTTGCTGATTATCGTGATTGTTATCTTCCTGTTCCTTGGGTTTAGCCGTTCGGTAATTATTCCGGTATTGGCGATTCCCCTGTCACTGGTTGGTGCACTTTTCATTATGCAGATTTGCGGCTTCTCGCTGAACTTACTCACACTTCTCTCTATTGTGCTTTGCGTGGGTTTGGTGGTGGACGATGCAATTGTGATGGTGGAAAACATCGAGCGTCATATCCAGGATGGAATGAAACCTTTCCAGGCGGCAATTATTTCTGCGCGTGAATTAGCCGGTCCTATTTTGGCGATGACAGTTACGCTTGCTTCGGTATATATCCCGATCGGTTTGCAAGGGGGGTTGATTGGATCCCTGTTCAGGGAATTCGCTATCACCCTTGCCGGGGCTGTGACTATTTCAGCTATTGTGGCTATCACTTTGTCACCGATGCTGGGTTCGCGCATGCTGAAACCACACAAAGGTCTTGGCGCACCATTGGAGAAACCATTTGAACGCTTCCGCACCTGGTATGGCGAAAAATTACATATCAGCCTGCAAAACCGCATGGGCGTTTATATTTTCTGGATTGGTATAACAATCTTGTGTTTCCCGCTCTACAACATGTCACCTAAAGAACTTGCCCCGACCGAGGATCAGGGCGTTATTTTTGGTATTGTTGATGCGCAGGCTAACTCGACAGTTGATCAGTCATCGCATTACGGCAAGCAGGTTAACGAAGCATTCATGAGTGTGCCGGAGACAGCGTTTACTTTCCAACTGACAATGCCAACGGGCGGCTTCTCCGGCATGGTTACCAAACCATGGGAAGATCGCGATCGTGATGTATTTGAAATCATGCCGGAAGTGCAACAGAAGCTGGCAGATGTTGCAGGGGTGAAAATTCTCCCAATTACGCCGCCGGCGTTGCCAGGTGGCGGGCAATTCCCGGTTGAATTTGTATTGGCATCTACTGCAGACATCAAAGAGATTTATGACTATGCATTGAAGGTACAGGAAATCATGGTCAAGTCAGGTATGTTCTACTTCCAGACTCTGGATGTGAAAGTTGACCAGCCTGATTACAAGTTGAGTATTGACCGCGAAAAAGTGGCAGACCTTGGCCTTGACTTGCAAACCGTAACCAATGATGTCGGCACGTTGTTGGGTGGTGGTTACGTCAATCGTTTCAATATGGCTGGACAAAGTTACAAGGTGATCCCGCAGGTTAAGCGGGTGGGGCGTTTGAATCCGGATGACCTGGCTAATTTGTACGTAACCGGGCCGGATGGCAATTTGATTCGCCTGGATCAGGTTGCGAGTATTAGCCATACCACCGAGCCGCGTACTATCAACCGTATGCAGCAATTGAATGCGGTGAAAATCAGCGGTGTTCCCGGTGTTCCACTGGGGCAGGCATTAGCGCACCTGGAAACCGAAGTGCGTAAAATCCTGCCGAAGAGTTACACCATTGATTACACCGGTGAATCACGTCAGTTGAAGCGTGAAGGTAATACTTTCCTGCCAGCGTTCCTGATGGCGATTGTGATGATCTTCCTGGTGCTGGCAGCGCAATACAACAGCTTCCGCGATCCCTTGGTGATTCTTGCCGGATCGGTACCTTTGGCGATGTTTGGCGCGCTGTTGTTCACCTTCCTCAAGATTCCTATGCCGATTCCGTTCTTTACCAATGGTTTTACCAGTACGTTGAATATTTATTCGCAAGTTGGTTTGGTAACGCTGATGGGATTGATTGCGCGTAACGGAATATTGGTAGTGGAATTTGCGAATAAACTGCAAGAACAAGGTATGGCTAAACTGGAGGCAATTCGTGAAGCATCATCTTTGCGTCTGCGTCCGGTAATGATGACCAGTGTTGCGACTATCGCTGGCCATACACCACTGATTTTCGCAGCAGGCGCCGGTGCCGAGGCGCGTAACGCAATTGGTATCGTGTTGGTATTAGGTATGACGATCGGTACTTTCTTCACATTGTTCGTATTGCCTTCGGTTTACATGTTGCTGGCAAAAGACCATCAGCATGACCGTGAAAATCTGGAGCAATTGGCGGAAGCAAATTGATCTGATTGCGTTAACTGATTTTACTTTTGTATTAACAACAGCGAGCCCTTAAAAGGGCTCGCTGTTTTTTTGGATGCTGATATTGATAAATGCTGGTAGATACCGATAAATTTTAAAAATAGATTACGACAGAAATTTATGGAGAAATAAAATAATGAGCTATGAAACGCTGGATACCATTGCCGATTCTTATATTCCTGTTTTGCTTGTCTTGTTTGTTGCCGGGCTCGCATTCAAAATTTACCAATCCCGCACAAATTTCCGTACAGCCATAACGCATATCGGTTTCCTGTCGGGTTTATTGGTTATGTCCTACGGGTTAATGTTTTTTGATAATGCAATGCAGTTATGGCCAGCCCTTGGCCTTGATTACAGTACCCACACTGCTGTAGCACTGTCGTTGGTGTTTGCGTTGTGCGTATCTTTTCCATCCCAATGGAAGGTTTTCGTTATTTCAATCCTGCTATACGCGCTCCTGATGTTGCACCAGCGATATCACTCTATATTAGATATTATTTCTACCAGTGTTGTAATTGGTTTCTTTTCTTTCTTGTTATTTAATGTAGTTGTCAAAAAGAGAAAGCCGGAGTTGTTACCAAATAATGTTCCTTAAGATTATTAATAATTAGCCAGAGGGTTTTCGCATGGAAATTCGTCTGGCACAGCAAACTGATCTGGAACCATTTTTCCAGTATCTTGATATCCATTTGCAAGGTAACGGCGCCGGGAATGACGTGGTTTTTCAACCTGTGCCTCGCGAAGAGTCAAGGGTCACTGAAACCATCAGGAATAAGTTTTCGGTTGGGGTTACTAAAACTATCGGCGAAGATGGTTGGCGGGTATTGATATTGGCTACCCTGGATTATGAAGACCTTATTGCAAGGGAAATAATTGGCCATATCGATATTCGCCCTTATCCCAATAAATATTCACATCATCGCGCGTTATTAGGAATGGGGGTTGCATCCCAACACCGGAGAAAAGGGATTGGCGAGCGGTTGTTAAAATCCATGCTTGAATGGATGCGCAACAACACCGTTATTGAATATCTGGATTTGTGGGTAATGTCCGATAATATTCCTGCAATCAAGCTTTATAAAAAACTGGGTTTTGTTACTTGCGCCAATATCAATGATATGTATAGGTTTGATGAAAAATCTATTTCTGAATCCATGATGTCGCTAAAGGTGCGCGGGCTTCAGTGAAGGCATATTGTGTTGCAGTGCCTGGAACATTTTTAACGTGCTTTTGTGTTTGGTGTAAACCATTGAATTATTCCAGCAGGAGTTGGTCACTTAATTATGTATAACACAAAACTGCATGAAGAAAACCGTCTTGATGTCTTGCATCAGCTCATTCGTGATTATCCTCTGGGCACGCTGGTGGTAGTGGGCGAGGGTGAGTTGGTTGCCAATGCGATTCCGTTTTATCTGGACGCCGGTCGTGGCGAGTTTGGGACTTTGGTTGCGCACATCTCCCGCGCTAATCCGCTTTGGCAATTACCCGCACCAACTATTTCCGCGTTAATTATTTTTCAAGGTGCACAAAGTTATATCACTAGGATAAACAAGGGGTGATTGAAGGCCTGAAAGAGTGTGGTCAACCCGGTACCGGTAGTCAGACCATGGCGGAACTTATTAAAGAGCACACAATTAATTGATTCAATTATGACGAACCATTTATGAATGATGCAAAAAAAATTTCAGTCATAGTTCCCGCGCACAATGAAGAAAAATTCATCGCCGGTTGTCTTGCTGCAATTGAAGTTGCAGCAAAAAATGTTGCGCAGGACATTGAGCTGGTTGTGGTGTTGAATCGTTGTAGCGATTCAACTGAACAAATTGCCAAAGGGTTTGGTGCATCAACGGTGACTGACGAAAGTCGTTGTATTGCCGCCGTCAGAAATCGGGGGATTGCTGAAGCAACGGGCGATATTCTGGTGACTTGCGATGCAGACAGCCGTTTGCATCCACACGCATTAATGCTCGTCGTCGAAGCGTTACGCAATCCGGATATTATTGGTGGCGGAATGCCCATCCGTTATGACCGCCGCTCACCGGGCATTGTGGCTAGTGAATGGTGTTTGGATCTTGCGGTCACTTTGACGGGATTATCGGCGGGGGCTTTTTGGGGAAGGGCGGCAGATTTTCGTGCGCTGGGTGGGTTCGACGAAAATTTATTGATCGTGGAAGATGTAGATTTTGCCAAACGTTTGAAAGCATTCGGAAAAAAGCAACATAAACGCTACATTTGCCTCAACAAAGCGCCGATGCTGACCTCATCAAGGAAGTTCGACCATTTCGGTGACTGGTCATTTTTTAAAATGGCGACGCTCGATGCCCCGCGCATCTGGCGTAGCTTGAAAAGAATTGATACGGATTTTGCGGATGAATACTTCCACGACTTTAATGACCGGCGCGCAGCTGATAAAAATACTACCAGGAAAACAAACCACTGATGTCAGTGGTAAGTCTTCTCCGGTTTTACAACGCTGATCCATACGCGCAGTTCAAGGATGAGTTGCTGGATATCATGGATTTCACTCCATAAAATCTCGCGTCCGACCAACTTGCGAAATGTATTTTCTGCAATCTGTTGGGCGGCATCCATGTCATTTACTGCCTGCTTTAAACCGAAACGAGCGGAATACTCTTTTTGAACAACCAGACCAGACATACAATGCTCCTTTATCCAAAGTTAAGTTTTGTTTAGCGCTTAAGCGCAATTTGTACTTAATTTCACGATGTGAGTATTAACGTTTTCCTGACGAAGCTTTTGTAAAAAATTCCGGCGCACAGGCCATACTTTCATTAATAACCTTCATTGCTACCTTGCAAAACTCTGTTTCAGGCCCTGTTGCTACATCTCCTGATAACCTTCCCGTACTCGAACCATATTGATTGATACTGCAATTTCCTGGCAGTGTATTGATTCCATTGGTTTTTATTAATTATCGATCACACTGTAATTCCAACGTCGAATTCCGCTGTGTTTTTCGATTTGGCTAGCTGGATATCAATAAGGCAATCCCTGTGCCAAAAAGCGCCGTTATTACCAAAAGTTAAATTTGCCCAACAAATCGGTTTTTTATGATTGTTAATAAGTAGTGTGGCTCCCGGTTATGAAGCAGGGCTTGCAATCGGGATGAATAGGTGTTGTTGGTGGAGCAAGGGGGGGATTATTTTTTTCCTTATAACCGACTTCTGAAAAAATAATGCAGGGTGAATTGAAAAGTTTACTGAAATATTAATTTTCCATAAAAATGTGATTAATGTCGCGTTGATCAATTTTCCAATATTCGGATTAAGTATGTTGCAGTTATCCCTCGCCTGCTATACCTGAAATTACCTCGTATAGCCGTGTATTGGAATCAATATGTTACGCAACAATCGATATGATTTTTATGTTGTTTTTTGTGCCAGTGTTTTTCATGATAACTCATTCCCAGCCTTCTTTTTGCCACGTGGTGCCTGCAATTGATACGGTATTTGGGATGCCTCGGTTTAATTAAACCGGAGGTGGATTTGATCCGCACCATCCTCCGTACCAGTTCTCGCCTGGAGCAGCGCTGGGCATTGGCTGAAAGCGGCGAATGCGATGCATTGCTGGTCTACAACACCGATAAAAGTTTTGCCCCATTTACCCTTAAACCTGCAACGCAACTGATCATGATCCGCCGCCGTGGCGAGAAATATAGCGGGCATGTTTTTTTAAAACCATTTCGCGCTGATGAGCTGATTGACACGCTTATTATTATCGATTCGGAAAGTCGCCCGGCACCGGCGTTGGCTGGTACTGTCAACGGCCAGGTTCCGATGAATTTCTATCGCCTCAAAAAGTGGCCCCCGGCTGACATTTTACACCAGCACAAAAATTATATGCTGCTAGCGGTTTACCTCAGCCGGGGTGCAAAAACGTTACCGGATTTAATTACCTTATCCGGGCAGGGCGAGGCATTGTGCAATCAATTTTTGCAGCTGCTACAAGATCGAAACCTGGTGCAAATCGATGGTAGCAAAAGCAATGCGACTGTCAGCCCCATGAGGCGGCAAACAATAACCCGGGATGAAAAGAAAAGTTTTTTTTCATTGCTTAGAACGAAATTGGGATTAACCAAAAAATAATAAAGTGATGATTATGAAAGAGTATAAATTGGTTTTTACAGGCACCACCGGAGCAGGCAAAACGACTGCAAT
Source organism: Gammaproteobacteria bacterium (assembly GCA_021151835.1). Lineage (GTDB taxonomy): Bacteria > Pseudomonadota > Gammaproteobacteria > Pseudomonadales > Cellvibrionaceae > Cellvibrio. Next base: position 134,527 of record JAGKWO010000005.1, on the reverse strand, counting down.
CAATGCCATCAGTGAAGTGCCGGCAGTTAAAACCGATGTAGCTAATACTGATTCCACATTGAATAAAGAATTTACTACCGTGGGGCTGGATTTTGGCCAGCTTAACCTGGCAAACGGTGACCGGGTGCGTTTGTTTGGAACTCCCGGTCAATCACGCTTCGATTTTATGTGGAAAATTTTAATCAAAGATGCATTTGGTTTGATTATTTTAATTGATAACTCGCGGCCTGATCCACTCGCTGATCTGGATGTTTATCTCGATGGCTTTGCCCGTGAACTGACAACTACGCCATGTGTTATTGGCATTGGTCGAACAGAAGAACATCAGCAGCCATCACTTGACGATTTCGCTACTGTACTGGAACGCAAAGGGTTTGCGCTTCCAATTATTCCTGTGGATGTAAGGCAACCGCACGATGTTATTTTACTGATTGAATTGCTCATGGCCCAGGCTGAGGCCGATATGCACGAGGAGTCTTTATCACCATGAATATTGATGTCGGCATTCTCGCCAACGCCCGTAATGAATGTAAAAAACTGCTTGCCGAGCAGCTGGGTGTGCTTGGCGTTGTCATTTCATCAGTCGATGGCTTTGATGTTGCCAGCGCGGTAATCAGGGGGCTTGAACCCGCAAAAATTGCGGCAATGGCAAGTTCAATTGCTGCAATCGGTATCGTTGTTTCGCAAGAAGCCTCTTTAGGCGCAAGCAAAAGTATTACCGTTAACACTGACGATGGATTTGTGTATATCACCAATATTGAATTGGCCGGCCAGCCCTGTGCGTTAAATGTTATTGCGAACAGCTCTGCAATTCTCGCGCAGATTATTTACCACAGCAGCGAAATTAAACGGAGGCTGGAAGTCAGTTGATGTATCAAGCCCTGCACAGCGAATTGAAATTGTTGGCAACAACACCGGGTGTTATTGCTTGTGTTTTGGTGAGCGTAGATACCGGCATGATTTTTTTATCCAGTGCCAAAAATGACCAGATTGATGTAATGGCAGAAGCTGCCAGGGACTACTGGGTCCTGCATCAAAAAAATGGCAAGGTATTTGACGCATTGGGTTCGGTGCGCAATGTATTTATCCAGCACGAACGCGCGCATCTGTCAGTGCAAATGTTTGGTAATTCATCGGTGCTATTGGTGACCATCGCAAAATTGCGCAGTGTTGACTGGAGTTCCTGGCCAGCCAATACAAAAAAGATCAGCGAATTGTTATGTAAGTTAGATGTTTCCGGTAATGAGTGTGAGTGAGTCAGCGTTTTCAATCTTTTGCAAACAGGTAATTAGCTATGTCTACAATCAAGCAGTCTATTGATGAACTTTTGGTATTGGATGGTGCGTTGTGCTGTGCGGTAGTGGATTCTGCCAGTGGCATGATGTTGGGGGCTGGCGGGTCCGGTGTCGATCTGGAAGTTGCCGCAGCGGGCAATACCGAGGTGGTCAGGGCCAAACTAAAAACAATGCGTTCATTGGGTTTAAATGATGTGATTGAAGATATTCTTATTACGCTAGGGAAGCAGTATCACCTGATTAGGCCCATGTCGCGTAAGGAAGGTGTGTTTATTTATTATGTGTTGGATAAAAATAAATCCAACCTGGCCATGGCGCGCCGCAAATTGGCGGATATAGAAAAAGAATTAACTTTCTGATACCGATGTGTTTAAGGAGGCAGGGACGCTACCGGGAATTTTTTTCAGGGCAATTTTTCTCCGGACAGTTTTCTTCCTGGGCAGTTTTTCCAGGATAAGTTTTCCGGGACAACCTAACCGTCCATGGTCGGTGTTGAATTGCTGCCGCGATTAAGCGGCTGCTGGCGTATCGGGTTTGTTGTTTAATAGTTGTTGAACTTCGCTGCGTGAATTCGCTTGCTCAAGGGCTGAGTTGGCGCTATCAGGATTGTAACTAATCATATTCCAGCCGTTATGTGCCTGGTCGGGAAATTCACCGGTCCATACTTGTGGTGATGCCGTAACGGCCCGCGTGACAACATAGGTGTAATTGGTGAGCGCGTGCCAGGAAAGGATAATATCCGAAACCTCAATATGATCTTGTTCAACACTGAAAGACAACGGAAATTCTTGCCCGACGTCCTTAAAACTAAATGGCCATTCGGACGGCGGGGCCTTCGGAACCAGATCATATAAGTTGCGCACGCGAATGGTTTTGTTTTTCAAGTTATAGCTTTGCTCATAAACCGTTTGCCAGTTGCTGCTGCCAACGCGCGGGCTGGCAAAGGTAATACTGGTAACGCCAACATCCGGCAGGCTTACAGCCATGTCCAGTGTAAACAAGCTGGCGAGGGCACCACCGAGGCTGTGGCCAGTGATGAAAATTTCAGTGGGTGCATCCGGTAATTTATTAAGGGCAGTGAATATCTGGTTTTGCAAGGACGCCGCCATGGTTTGTTTTTTGGTGGTGTAAATTTTATTAAAGCCATCACCGACATACACATTCTTGGGAAAGCTATTCGTATTGTTAAACGGTGTGAATGCAAGTGATGCACCGGACTCAAGGTCGAGCAACATATCATCCAGTGAAGATGTGCCACGGAACGCAATTAAATAGGTATTGCTTTGCGAAGATGATTGATAAAGCAGTGCGTAGCGTTCTTCTTCGCCGCTGCCCCAGATGACATCGTCGAATCCGGTAAAGCGCAACAAAAATTTAAAATTGATGCCATCAAATTCCAGTGCGGGTGGGGTGTAAGCGGGATTGCTACTGTTAGCAAAATCACTATAAGCTGCTGCTGAGGCGGCGGCGAGTAAATTGGCAAAGGTCGGGTCGAGAAAAGTATTACCTGATATGTCCCTGGTAATGTTACTGATGTCGTTCATAGTTTGCTCCTTAACGGGATACACAGATTGGAAAATGCCGGATTATCCAAAACCTGAGGTAGTATAAGCAATAACCGGAAACCGGCTATTACAGCTAATTACGGGGTTTGGCAAAATCAGATACCGGCATCATCATTGTTTATTAATACACATCGCCAGCGGAAAAACGCTTCAGGAGTATTGATTCAAAATGCGTGGAAAATGCTTATGTGAGACCGTTGAGTATGTTATTGAGGGGAAGCTTGGTCCTGTTTACAACTGCCATTGTTCAAAATGCCGTCGTTGGCATGGAGCAGCGTTCAGAACGCGTGCATCTATCAATAAACACCAGTTCACCTGGGTGAAAGGTAGTGATAATTTATCAGCATATAAATCATCAGACTATGTCACCAAATTTTTTTGCAAAACTTGTGGTTCTCCATTAATTAGTACCTACGATAACAAACCGGATATTTTAGGTATTCCCCTGGGAGGCATTGAAGGGATCAATGATATTGACATAGCAGCACATATTTTTGTCGGTTCAAAAGCGAGCTGGCATAAGATTACCGATTCAGTCATGCAATATGATGGCTGGCCGGGCAGTGAAGACGCTGTACGCCAAACCAATCCATAATTTTTTATACAGATAAATTTACCGATGACTTTTAATTTTGATTTACCCGTTAAGCGCGAACATACCAACGCCGTTAAATTTGACGGTCGCCAACAATATTTTGGTACCACCGATGTATCACCTTTGTGGGTGGCTGATATGGATTTTGCGGTACCTGATTGTGTAACCCGCGCACTGCAGGAGCGCTTGAATCATCCGGTGTTTGGGTATTCGCTGTATCCGGAGAGTCTTTATCAGGCAACGATTGATTGGTTTGCGCGGCGTCATGGGTGGCAGATTGAGCGCGACTGGATTCTGATGGCACCAGGTGTGGTGCCATCATTATTTGCTGCAGTGCTCGCTTTTACAAAAGAAGGTGAGGGCGTCATTGTACAGTCGCCCGTTTATTTTCCCTTCTTTTCAGCAGTGACAACCAATCAGCGCAAATTAATGAATAATCAATTGCGCGAGGTTGATGGTTATTACCACATTGATTTTGATCATCTGGAAGATTGCGCAAAGCAGGGCGCGCGCTTGTTAATGTTGTGCACGCCGCATAATCCGGTCGGACGGGTTTGGTCTGTCGAAGAACTAACGAAAGTACTGGAAATTGCACGCCGTTATGAATTAACCATTTTGTCCGATGACATCCATTGCGATCTGGTTTATCCCGCTAGCAACCACACTATGTTGGGCCGCCTGGCACAGCCCGGCGATAAGATTGTCACCACTATTGCACCCAATAAAACATTCAACATTCCTGGCTTGGGGTTGTCTGCGCTGGTAATTCCCGACAAAGCCCAGCGCGATGCAATGAAACTCGCGTTCGAAAAGTTGCATGTGGGCAATCACAACCCTTTCAGTATTGTTGCTTACGAGGCCGCCTATCGCGGTGGTGCTCCCTGGTTGGACGAACTCATCCATTACCTGGCGGCAACAAGGGATTTTGCGGCGAAATTTATTGCGCAGGAAATTCCGCGGATTAAATTGGTGAAGCCCGAGGCGACTTACTTGCTGTGGCTGGATTGCCGTGAACTGGGTTTGTCGGATGCGGCGCTACGCGATTTTTTTATTCATCAATGCAAATTGGGGCTTAGTCCGGGAATTGTATTTGGTGATGGTGGCAGCGGTTTTATGCGGATGAATATCGGTACACGCTTTGATGTAGTCAGGAATGCGTTGGAAAGTATAAGAAGTCATATAAAGTGAATTTATATAAGAATAAATTTATTATAAAAATACTTTATCAGGTTTATTATTGGCCATTGTTATCTATCATGAACACCCCGTTGCAAAACGGATTCGGATTGGGTCCAAGAGAAACAATTATTCATTAAAGGTTGCACAGGTTATGTTTGAGCCGAACAAGCAAACACGCATTGGCGATATTCTGGTTGAGCGAGGTTTAATTTCCCGGCAACAATTATTACAAGCCCTCGATTTGCAGCAGGCTCGTCATTTGTTGAGCGAAAATAAATCACCCGATGGAGCACGCGGCGGAATAGGGGAAATATTAATTGAGCTGGGCTTTATCACTCCGGAGCAACTAAAGAAAAATCTGGCCCACCAAAGCCGGATTAGAAAAACCACACTTGCAATTACCCTGGTCGCCCCCTTATTTACCATGGCTTGCGGTGGAGGCGGCGGGGGTGGTGGTGCAGCAGCGCCCTCTACCAAACCCGCACAGGGCACAACGTCATCGGTTCTTGTTGAAGCTGCATCATCAGCGCAGGCTTCTTCCACACCGCCGCAATCTCCGGTGTCCAGTAGCTCAAGCTCCAGCTCATCCTCAAAAGTCCAGTCTTCAGAAAAATCATCATCGTCAATCAAACAATCATCATCAGCGGCGATGAGCAGTACCTCATCGGTAGGTATTAGCGGGCCGGTAGTTTTGTACTGGACTGCGCCAACCAGAAGAGTAAATGGGAATTATCTGGATATTAATGAAGTGGGTGGCTACGAATTGCGTTATAAAATGCGCGATCAATCCAATTTTACCTACGTTAAAATCCCTAATGGTTTTACCGATTCCTATTATTTTGATTATCTGGATGGGGATTATGAATTTCAAATAGCGGCATTTGATGTAAATGGGGTATACAGCAGTTTTGTACCGATTAGCCCTATCAATTAATTCATATTGCTGGACAAATTTGTGATGGCCCTGATTGCACTGTGAGTTTTTTACCCTAATTGTTATTAGCCTGCTTTTTAATATGCGCGTCTGTTTTTCCCCTTCGTTTGTTTACTGCCGCCGTTAGTAAATCGACCGGTATCCGCTAAACTCCTTTTATTCCCGTTACGTAATTTCAGCAAATAGCATTGTTGGGGTGCTGTTATGTCGATTACTAAAAAATTCATGGTTGCACTGGGTGCGATTTTATTAGCGGGCCTTTTGCTGTGTGCATTAAGTATTTATTTACTGGAGCGAACATCGATCCGGAATAATGCTGATTTGGAAAGCCAGCGTATCAGCAGTGAAGCATTGCGTTTGCTCGGTGTTATCGATTCGATAATGTCTGAACGGGTAAAAAGTAGTATGGCGTTGTTACAAGAATTGGGTGGGCAACTGGGTGAAGCGCACCAAGGGGAAAAAGTCAGGGTTAATGAGCGCGAGGCTCCTGATTTACTGCTGGGTAATACCGCACTCGCCAATCAATTTACATTAGTTGATAAAGTCACGGCCATTATGGGCGGCACGGCGACGATTTTTTCCAAAGACGGTGCTGATTATGTAAGGGTATCTACCAATGTAATGACACCAACCGGGCGCGCAATTGGTACCCTGTTAGCGCCGCAAGGCGCAGCGATAAAACAAATCCAGCAAAATAAAGCGTTTTATGGATTGGTGGATATTTTAGGAACCCCCTATTTAACCGGTTACGAGCCCATTCGCGATTCCAGCGGGAATGTATTAGGGATTTGGTATGTCGGTTATAAAGCGGATTTACGTGAGTTATTTGATTCAATAGAAAAAAGCCACGTCCTTACCAAGGGGTTTGTTGCAATAAGGGATAACCTTGGCGTTACCCGCGTTCATTCCAATAATATGGAAATGGCCGAAGTGGAGCGCATTATTAATGACAAAGATCCGCAATGGGTGTTGCGCGTCAATCGGTTTGATCCATGGAATTATGAAATTATTACGGCTTACTCGCGCGCCGAAATTTCCGCGCTGGTGCGTACCTCATCGCTATTGGCATCTTTGCTGGTGTTGGCAGCAGGCTTGATTATTATGGTTATTGTTTTTTTATTAAGCCAATGGGTAGTGGTGCGACCTTTACATCAAACCATTCACCGCTTGCGCAATATTGTCAGTGGTGAAGGTGACTTGACCCAGCGGTTGAATTCGACCGGGCGCGATGAATTGGCCGAGCTGGCCAATGGTGTGGATGATTTAATGGAGCGACTGCAACAGACGATTAATTCCGTGGCCAAGTCGACGGAAGAATTATTTTCATCGGCATCGCAACTGAAAATAATTGCCACGCAAACCTCGCAGTCCGTTACGGCACAAAGCCAGGATATTAATAGTATCGCCAGTGCAATTTATGAAATGAGCACGGCCGCGCACCAGGTTGCAAACCACGCGGATAGTGTCGCCCAAGCGGCATCAACAGCACAGCAAGACGCTGAACAGGGTTATAACAATTTACGGGCAACAATAGACTCCACCCAATCCCTCGCCAGTAATATTGAGCAGGCTGCGCAGGGAATACATGCACTGGCGGGGGCCAGTAATGAAATCGGTGCGGTCCTCAGTGTGATTCGTTCAATTGCGGAGCAGACTAATTTATTGGCTTTGAATGCGGCAATTGAAGCGGCGCGTGCGGGCGAACAGGGGCGAGGCTTTGCGGTGGTGGCGGATGAAGTGCGATCGCTGGCAAGTCGCACCCAGGCCTCCACTGAAGAGGTAGATAAAATGGTCAAACGTTTCCAGGCAAATTCTGTGCAAGCATTTGAAAAAATGCGGGTAGCGGAAGATCAGGTTCATGCGAATGTAAATGCTGCCCGTGACTCGGGACATTCTATCCAGCAAGTATTATCCGCTGTTTCCCAATTGAGCGGTTTAAACCGCGAAATTTCTACTTCTGTTCATGAACAAAGTAATGTTGCGGAAGATATTAATAGCAACATCACGCGTATTAATAACAATAGCGATAAAAACCATCAGCGTGTCCAGGAAACCCTGCAAGCATTGGAGTTGTTAACTCGTATCACCAGTGAGATACAGCGACAGTTGACAAGTTATAAAACCTGATAAAAAAAATCCGGATGAAAATCCGGATTTTTTCATTAAGAAAAGAACTAGTGTAAATTATCAATTGCAAAACGCCGGATTGTATTGATAAACAAATTGGGTTTTGGTTACCGAACTGGTCGAATTCCAGTTGCTTAAGGTTTGAATTGCCTCAAAGGATTGTTTGGCCCGGTTGACTACGGCTTTGGTGTAATCGGCACTGGCATCTTCGTATTTAAATGACACTTCGACCACTACCGGTTTTTGCGCGCCGGTGGGCACACTGGTGTACCACAGTGTGACACTTACTTCGGCATCAATGGAACCCAAATCGATTGTGCCGCCATCGTAAACGCGTTCATAAATTGATAAATTGCCTACCAACGTTAACGTTGTCGAATCGGCAAGTGCATAATTAGTATCGAAGCCGGGAAAATGGACATTGATATCTTCAAGATTATTAATGGTGCGGGTATTCGGTGATGTGGTTGAATGCCCATACACAATATTGAATGGATTGCCGGCCTTGCTACCGATATCCGCTTCAAGTTTTGTTTCTGCCTGATTGCTCGACGCTGAGAGATCTTCAAAGTCGGCGATATAGGAATCCGGGCTGCGGAATTTTAACGTCACTTCCGATTGGCTATTTTCAATGCGCTCACGAAAGATGTAACCCAAATCGTCCAGCACGCAGGTGCCCGCCGTATCGTAAAACTTTACTGTGCGGGTTTTATCGAGCGTCAAACTGCCGGATACGTCGCGTGCGATAGCAGTTTCAATAACCGCGGTAAAACTGGAAAAATAATCGCTGACTTTGGTGGCTTCTGTTGCGGAAGTGAACAGGGTTGGATTTAGCAGCAACTTATACTCACGGGTTGTGACATCGGGGTTGGCCATTGCGGTCATGGGGAGTGAAATCATGGGAAAGGTGCTTAGGCCGGCGATGAGTAACGGGATTTTTTTCATGGATTATCCTTTCAGGGAAGATGTTATGAAACCCGGAAACTACCATTGCTCCATGACAATTCCTCGAATGCCGGATGACGGTTTAGCCCGGCGCGGTTTTTATAACCATCTACTACATGCAAAACGCCCGCTAAACCCCTACAATAGCCGCCTTTTTTCTGTCCCCCGGACTTCCTGAGCACTTATGACTGTAAATTCCTTTGACCCCAGCCAAACTACAACCCTGGATACCCCGGCCAAGACCCTGGCCAGTCAGGTGCAATCCGGTAGCAACAAAGGGAATACCATTGGTTTTGTATCGCTCGGATGCCCCAAAAACCTGGTGGATTCCGAGCGTATCCTCACGCAATTACGCACCGAGGGGTACAACATTGTGCCGACCTACAACGACGCCGATATGGTGATCGTTAATACCTGTGGTTTTATCGACAGCGCCGTACAGGAATCATTGGGGGCAATTGGCGAAGCCCTGGCGGAGAACGGTAAAGTATTGGTAACGGGTTGTTTGGGTGCCAAGAAGGACGAAATTATCCAGGTTCATCCCAATGTCCTGGGTATTACCGGGGCCCATGCTTACGAAGAAGTATTATCCCAGGTTCATCAACATTTACCGCCCAAGCCACAGCACAATCCGTTTACCGATCTGGTACCGCCGCAAGGTATCAAGCTTACCCCGCGCCATTATGCGTATTTGAAAATCTCGGAAGGCTGCAACCATTCGTGCAGTTTCTGCATCATCCCGGATATGCGCGGCAAACTGGTTAGCCGCCCGATTGGCCAGGTAATGGGCGAGGCTGAGCGCCTGGTCAAAGCCGGCGTAAAAGAGCTGCTGATTATTTCCCAGGACACTTCCGCTTACGGTGTGGATATCAAGCATCGCACCGATTTCTGGGATGGTCGCCCGCTCAAAACCGATATGTACCAGCTTGCTGCTGCATTGGGCGAATTGGGCGTGTGGGTGCGCTTGCATTACGTCTACCCTTATCCGCACGTGGATAACATTATTCCGTTAATGGCGCAGGGCAAAGTACTGCCTTACCTCGATATTCCATTCCAGCATGCCAGCCCGACGCTCCTGCGCAAAATGCGTCGCCCCGGCCAGGTGGAAAAGACGCTGGAACGCATCAGGAATTGGCGTGAACAAGTGCCGAACCTCACTATTCGTTCAACCTTTATTGTGGGATTCCCGGGTGAAACCGAAGAGGATTTCCAGGAATTGCTGAATTTCCTTGAAGAGGCGCAATTGGATCGTGTGGGTTGCTTCCAGTATTCACCGGTTGATGGTGCGAAAGCGAACGATTTGCCTGATCATGTTCCCGATGAAATCAAGCAAGAGCGCTATGATCGTTTTATGCAATTGCAGCAACGTATCTCGACTGAACGTTTGAAACTGAAAGTGGGTCAAACCTTGCAGGTCCTGATCGATGAAGTTGATGAGGAAGGTGCAATTGGCCGCTGTTTCGCGGATGCACCGGAAATCGATGGCTGTGTGTATTTGAATGGCGAAGACGATGTGAAGCCGGGCGATCTGGTGAATGTGTTGATCGAACATTCCGATGAATATGACCTCTGGGGCTCGAAGGTTTAAAAATCCCCACCTGAAAATCCCCTGTTCGCCGCCAGTGACAGGGGATTTTTTTATGGGCTATATTTTTACGGTGGCATATTATGAGTGATGTACAACATTTATCCGGGCAGCATAAGTTTGTGATCCGGGAAGAAAGTGGTGAAGAAGCGGTACTTGCTTATCGTTTATTTAACCAGGGCGATAAACCCGCAGTGAATTTTTACAGCACCTATGTGCCCCCGGCGTTTCGCGGCAAAGGCCATGCGGAGAAATTGGTGCGGAACGGGTTAGTATGGGCAAGGGAGCAGGGGCTGCAGATTGAAGCCAGCTGTTGGTATGTGGCGAAATTTATTCGCTAGACAATCAAAGGATTTACTCAATGGTGCGTTTGCGTGGTTTTACCTTAATAGAAATGATGGTAGTGGTGGCAATCATCGCCGTTTTGGCATTAATGGCGATGCCATCACCGGAGCCGGTGGTGACACGCAAGCAGGTGAGTGAATCGCTGGAGTTAATCGAGGATTACAAAAAACTCGTTACTTTTTATCATAAAAGTGAACAGGTTTTTTTACACAGTAATAAAGAAGCGAATATCCCTCCTGCCGATAAAATTTTGGGCAACTATATTGATCGTGTCGAGTTGGTGAATGGTGCTTTCCATCTGCATTTTGGTAACAAGGCTCATCCCGAAATCAAAAATAAAACACTCACCGTCCAGCCGGTTGTGGTCAATGGATCACCTGAAAGCCCTATCTCATGGATTTGCGGTAAGGCGGCGGTGCCCAACGGGATGTCCGCTGTTGGGGAGAATCGCACGGATATTGATGTAAAACACTTGCCCATTAATTGCAGAATCTAGGGGCGTTCGTTGATGAGTTTTCGCAGCACTTGCATTGTTCTTTTTATCGCACTGATTGTGTTTAAATGGGATGTTCTTCGCGAAGAATTTAGCCCACCGCCTGATTTTTCTGCACAGCATCCCGAAGGTGTTATTTTATATTCAGCGGCCTGGTGCGGTTACTGCAATAAAACGCGCGCGTTTTTTAAGGAAAATAATGTCGCCTTTGTTGAATACGATATTGAAAAGTCGTCCGAAGGCCGTTCGCAGTATGAGCAATTACACGGCAGTGGAATTCCACTGATAATGATTCGCGGCCAAGTGCTGCGCGGTTACGATCCCAATGCATTAAAAAACGCATTGCAACTCTAATGAAACGGTAAGGTTGGTGTTATGATTCAGTTAGAAAAAGCGAGCGATGGCATTTATCGTCAACAATTACGCATTGATGGCCACGAAATATTTGCTGATGTGAAAGCGGCGGTGGGTGGCGAGGACACCGCGCCAGACCCGCACGGTTTACTGGATTCCTCATTGGCGGCGTGCACAGCGATTACCTTAACGATGTTTGCAAAGCGGCGTGGAATACCGGTTGAATCAATCAACATTGATATTGAGCGCGATGATTCCAACGAAAAAGCGGGTGAATATAATCTGGCAATGAAAATTGAATTTGTTGGAAGTTTGAGTGAGGAGCAACGGCAACAACTGGCCGGGATTGTAGAAAAATGCCCGATCCATAAACTTTTGTCCCATGGGCATTTTAATATCACCACAACGATTGCATAACCGTGCAAGTTAGTTTTAAAAGGGCCTGCAGCAAATCAGGCCCTTTTATTTTCAGGCAGTTTCCAAGGCCTGGTACTCAGGATAATCTGTATAACCGATCTGATTTCCACCGAATAGCGTGCTCGGGTTTAATTCTGCCAATGGCCAGTTATTGGCGAGGCGTAGTGGTAAATCCGGGTTGGAAATAAAAGGTCTGCCAAAGCCCACCATGTCTGCATAACCTTGTTCCAAAATAGTTTCGGCACGCGCTTTGGTGTATTTTCCGGTAACCAGGATTTTTCCGGTAAAGTTTTGACGCAGCTCTTGACGGAACTCTTCATCTATTTGCGGTGCATCATCCCAATCAGCTTCAGCAAGGTGAATGTAGGTGAGATTTTTTTGCTGGAGGAATTGTGCCGCTTGCTGAATTGTATCCAGAATTTCCGGGCAATTCATTCCGCGCGCGGTAATGAACGGGGCGAGGCGAATACCTACACGTGACTCGCCAATTTCATCGACAACTGCATTCACTACTTCTTTCAAAAAACGCAACCGGTTTTCTTGTGAACCGCCGTATTCATCGGTGCGTTGGTTGGATGTTGTACGCAGGAATTGATCGATCAAATAACCATTGGCACCGTGGATTTCTACCCCATCAAAACCGGCGGCAATGGCGTTGGCGGCAGCGGTTCGATAATCCTCAATAATGTGCTGGATTTCTTCGCGGTTTAGCGCGCGCGGAGTCGGGCAATCCAGCTTTTCACCGCTGTGGGTGCTCTCGTTATAAACCCATACCTGACCCTGGAATGGAACGGCGGAAGGCGCCACAGGCAGTGCGCCATTGTGAAAGCTGGGGTGTGACATACGCCCTACGTGCCACAGCTGCACAAATATTTTCCCACCTTGTGCATGCACGGCAGAAGTCACTTTTTTCCAACCTTTCACTTGCTCTGCGGAGTGAATTCCCGGCGTAAACGAGTAACCCTGGCCTTGTTGTGAAATTTGTGTGGCTTCCGTAATAATCAACCCGGCACTTGCGCGTTGTGCGTAATACGTGGCCATTAAATCGGTAGGGATATTTCCCGGCTGCGCTGAGCGGCAACGGGTAAGCGGTGGCATCAGCACACGATTGTTGAGTTGAAGATCGCCCAGTGTCAGCGGTGAAAATAATTTTGAATTGCTCATCAGTGTTCTCCTGAATACGATGCGGATTTAGACCCAGTTTTCCAACACTATTTTTCCAATAGTTTTTCCCGTTTCAATTTTTTCGTGCGCTTTACGCAAATTAGCGGCATTGATAGGCGTTAATACCTCGGTTACTGTGGTGATTAATTTTCCTGCATCAATCAGTTCAGCTACACGGTTTAATAAGTGATGTTGTTCAATAATATCGTCAGTGGTGAACAACGAACGGGTAAACATCAATTCCCAGCTAAAACTGACCGATTTATTTTTCAACAAGTTCAAATCCACCTGGCCACTCAACTCCACGATGGAACAAATATGGCCCTGGGGTTTGATGGCATCAGCTATCGATGCCCAATGTTGGTCGGTATTGTTCAAACAAAAAATATAATCGACAGCGTTAATACCGGAGGCTTTCAATTGGTCAGTAAATGATTTGCTGTGGTCGATTACCAGATCCGCCCCGAGTGCTTTGCACCAGTCAGCAGACTCAGGGCGTGAAGCCGTAGCGATAATTTTTACAGTGGTTAATGCTTTGGCGAGCTGGATTGCAATGGAGCCAACGCCACCGGCACCACCAATAATTAATAATGTTTTTGGTTTGGCATTTTGGTGTTGTGAAATGTGCAAACGATCAAACAATCCTTCCCAGGCAGTAATCGCAGTAAGCGGGATGGCGGCTGCCTGCGCATTGCTGAGGCTTTTGGGTTTGCGGCCGACAATCCGCTCATCCACCAACTGGAATTCACTGTTGCTGCCGGCGCGTGAAATATCACCGGCGTAATAAACCTGGTCGCCGGTTTTAAATAAGGTGACATCCGGACCGGTTGCGACTACCCGGCCAACGGCGTCCCACCCCAGCACGCGATAATTTTCCTCTACTTTGTCTTTGGGTTTGCGCACCTTGGTGTCCACCGGATTGACTGATATGGCGTCCACAGCAATCAATAAGTCATGTCCGGTTGGTGTTGGTTTATCGAGATTCACATCCAGCAGGGATTCCGGGTTGGAAATCGGTAGATAGGCTTTGAGGGCAACGGCTTTCATAACTACTCCTTGGGTTAATTTGCGACTGCGGCCAGTCTAGGGGCTAGATGTTTTTTTGATAATCGCTATATTGCTTAAATGACTATCAACTATTTTTTGATAATTGGTGCGCAATGACCAAAGCTTACTCCTTGCAGGACCTCGAATTGTTTTTGCGGGTTGCCGAAAGCGGCAATATGAGTGAGGTTGCGCGGCAATTGAATATCACCAATGCTGCTGTTTCAGCGGCGATCAAACGCCTGGAGCTGGCATTGGATGTAAACCTGCTGGAGCGTACCACGCGCAGCTTGCATTTGAGTGCGGCGGGGCAGAGTTTAATTCCTTATTTACAACAAGCGCTGGGCGCACTGGACGACGCGGAATCGGAGTTGCGCAACCTGCAAACAGCGGTTGCCGGTGAAATCAGTATTGGTTTACCCTCGGACCTCGGGCGGCATTTATTGCTGGATATCCTGGATGATTTCCAGCAGCAGTATCCGCGCATTATTTTGCGCCTGGATTTTTCCGATTTTATGCAGGATTTGTATCGCGACAATCTGGATCTGGTGATTCGTTATGGCGAGTTAAGCGATTCATCGCTGATTGCGCGCAAGCTGTGTGATAACCACCGGATATTGGCTGCTTCTCCCGACTATATTGCGCGTATGCCGGCGTTGGAAGCGTTGGAAGATCTGGTGCATCACAATTGCCTGTATTTTTACCGCAATGATCGCCCCTACAACCACTGGATTTTTTATCGCGACAACAAGCGTGTTGAAATTCCGATCAAAGGTAATCGCCATACCAACGATGGTGATGTGGTGCGGCGGTGGGGCTTGGCGGGGCATGGCGTTATCTACAAATCAGCATTGGATTTAACCGAAGAATTGGCCCAGGGGCGCCTGGTCGCCTTGCTCGATGGAAAATACCAGGGGCAGTCAACGCCGATTTATGCAGTGTATAAGCAACGAAAATATCAGCCTTATCGTTTAACCGCATTGCTTAATCATTTGGAGAATCGATTTAAAACGGAATCGATTTTGAATACACAGTAAGCTTTTAAAAACGGGAACTATCAATGACCTTATTAATTCCACCTCGCACCCAGGATATTGGATTCACTGTTAAGCGTTTGTTGCCATCGCGGTTAAAGCAGCGCGTAGGCCCGTTTATTTTTGTGGATCACATGGGGCCTGCCCATTTTGAAGCGGGCACTACCGCGGGCGATGTGCGCCAGCATCCGCATATTGGTTTGGCGACGGTAACCTATTTATTTTCCGGTGCAATGATGCATCGCGATAGTTTGGGTATTGTGCAACGTATTGAGCCGGGTGCTATTAATTTGATGACCGCGGGCAGCGGTATTGTCCATTCAGAGCGCTTGCCTGCGGATGTGCGCGAAAATCAAACGGCGGTGGAAGGTCTCCAGACCTGGCTGGCATTGCCAACTGAAGTGGAGGATTGCAATCCGTCGTTTGCGCATTATGCGTCTGAACGTATTCCGGCAATTAATCTGGCGGGGATAAAAGGGCGGGTATTAATTGGTGAAGCGTTTGGTATTTCATCGCCGGTAAAAACCGCGAGCAAAACGATTTATCTCGATCTGGAATTGGCCATCGGCGCGGAATACAAACCGGATTTCCCGCAGCAGGAAATAGCGATTTATGTCGTGCAGGGCGAGGTGAAAATTAACGGTGAAACTATTCCTGAATTCCATGTCGGTGTATTGGATCAGGATGCCGTTATAAACACAGAAGCGGGGGCGCGAATTATATTGTTTGGTGGTGAGCCGTTAGCGGGTGATCGCTTTATTTTGTGGAACTTTGTGGCGTCGTCGCGTGAAAAAGTGCGCGCGGCAGGTGAGCGTTGGAGTAATGGTGGATTCACTATGGTACCTGGCGAAACAGATTGGATTCCCTTGCCAACAGCTTAAGGTAACTTTTTTGAACTTTGGTGTCTGCAAAAAAAAGCCGCTGGTACCAGCGGCTTTTTAATTTGGTTTTTTTGGCATTTCCTTGCGTGTTGTCGATCAGGAAATAGCTTTATCGACAATGGTTTGTGCCTCGGCAATCAATTCCTGTAGATGCTCTTTGCCTTTAAAACTCTCAGCATAAATTTTATAAATTTCTTCTGTTCCGGATGGGCGCGCCGCAAACCATCCACTGTTGCTAATCACTTTGATGCCACCAATAGCGGCATTATTACCCGGCGCATGGGTGAGGATGGTTTCTATCCTGTCGCCAGCCAGCTCGGTAGATGTAATTTGCGCGGGTGATAATTTTGATAGCGCTTTTTTCTGGGCCGTATTTGCCGGCGCTTCAACCCGGGCTTCAGCCGCATAGCCAAATTCGTCAGCCAGTGCTTTGTAGCGCTCGCCAGGATCGCGGCCGGTTTTTGCTTTGATTTCTGCTGCCAGCAGTGACGGAATGATGCCATCTTTATCGGTGGCCCATACGCTGCCGTCGATACGCAAGAACGATGCTCCCGCACTTTCCTCGCCGCCAAATCCCAGCGAGCCATCAAATAATCCCGGTGCAAACCATTTGAAACCGACGGGCACTTCATACAAACGGCGCCCGAGTTTTTGCGCCACTTTATCAATCATTGCGCTGCTCACCACAGTTTTACCGATAGCAGTATCTGCTTTCCATTGCGGGCGATGTTGAAATAAATATTCAATTGCTACGGCGAGGTAATGATTGGGCGGTAACAAACCCGCACTAGGGGTAACTATGCCGTGACGATCATGGTCGGCATCGCACGCGAACGCCACATCGAATAAATTGCGGCGTTCAACCATGCCTTGCATGGTGTAAGCGGAAGAGGGGTCCATGCGGATTTTTCCATCCCAATCTGCCGTCATGAACGAAAAGGTTTTGTCGACGGCGGTATTTAATACTTTCAAATTTAATTGATAGCGCTCAGCAATGGCGCTCCAGTAATTTACCCCGGCGCCACCCAGTGGGTCCGCACCGATTTGAACATTGGCTCCGCGAATCGCCTCGACATCAATTACGTTATACAGGTCGCTGACGTAATGATTGATGTAATCAAAATTGTGCGTCGTTGCGAGTTTGATGGCTTGTTGGTAATCGATGCGTTTTACGCCCTGCAAATTATTTTCCAGCAATTCGTTTGCACGCGCTTGTACCCAGTTGGTGATATCGCTGTCAGCGGGGCCGCCGTTGGGAGGGTTGTATTTAAAACCGCCATTATCTGGGGGGTTATGTGATGGAGTAATAACAATACCGTCTGCCAGCCCGGAAGTGCGGCCACGGTTGTAGGTAAGGATTGCATGGGAAATGGCGGGGGTAGGTGTGTATTCGCCACCCTGGGCCAGCATGATGTCCACACCATTTGCCGCGAGCACTTCCACCGCACTGATTTGTGCCGGTTCGGACAGTGCATGGGTGTCTATACCAAGGAACAACGGGCCGGTAATACCTTCTTTTGTGCGGTAATCGTAAATAGCCTGACTAATTGCCAGCACGTGATTTTCGTTAAAGCTGGTAGTAAAGGAAGAGCCGCGATGACCTGAGGTGCCAAAGGTGACGCGCTGTTCCGGAATCCCGACATCCGGCTTGTTGGCGTAATAGGCATCAATTAATTTTGGCAGGTCGACTAGCAAATCCAGCGGTAAAAGCTGGCCGGCCAATGGGCTCGTGGACATAGAAACTCCTTGGTTAATTTTTGTCAGGCAAAGTTGATTGTGTTTTTGGCAGCACTGATTCCAACCAAATGCGGTTACAGGAATGAAGATAGGCAGATTCTAGACTTATAAAGTTCCGCTGTTAATTGCTTTACTGTGTTTTCAGATAATAAAAAAGGCCAGTCTGTGACTGGCCTTGGGTTTCGATAGGAACAAATCGCTTATTTAATTTTTTGCGCTTAAAAAAATCGTTAATTCCTGGCCGGGATGGATGTAACTTTCATCCTTAACTTTGTTCCAGGTAAGAATATCTTTTTTGGACACATCAAATTTATCGGCAATTTTGTGCAAGGTATCGCCCGATTTTATTTGATAGGTAATTTTGTTGTCTTGCGCTTGCACGGGAGTTTTGTTGACCACCAACAGTTTCTGCCCGGGCTTAAGCTTGGCATTGCTGGCCAGGTCATTCCATTTAAGGATGTTATTGATGCTGGTGCCGTGTTTTTTAGCAATAGTCCAGAAACTGTCACCGGCCTGGATGGTGTAATAAGTCCCGGTGTTTTTCTGGTTGCGCTGGGCGATTTCCTGTTCTGCTTGAATGGCGTAAGGAGAACTCAATGGCGATTGGCCGGGAATGGTCAGGTTTTGCCCGACGCTCAATTGTTGCGTGGCCTTAAGGTTATTCGCATTTTGCAATGCCGAGACGCTGGTGCCAAAACGTTTGGCGATGGAACCCAGGGTATCACCTGCTTTAACTTTGTAATCACCGGATGTTTTCACCGGGGCAACTTTCGGAAGTTTATCCAGCGTCAGGGTAAACTCGGCGGCATCCGCAATCGGCACTAATAATTGGTGCGGGCCGGTTGGATCGGTAATCCATTTGTTGTAACCCGCATTCAGGTTGCGCAGCTCTTTCGGATCTATATCGGCCATGCGTGCAGCCTGCGCCAGGTCAATCGGGCTGCTTACGTTTACGGTGGTGAAGTAGGGATTATTCGGGATCTCATTCAATTCGAGATCGTATTTTTCCGGATCGGCAATTATTTTGGATAGGGCGAGTAGTTGCGGAACATAGGATTGGGTTTGTTGCGAGAGCGGCAGTGACCAGAAGTCCGTCCCTTTACCTTGTTTACGGTTGCGTTCAATGGCGCGGCGCACGGTGCCTTCACCAGCGTTATAAGCGGCAATTGTCAGCAGCCAATCGCCATCAAACATGGTATTCAGGCGTTTCAAATAGCGTACTGCGGCATCGGTAGAGGCCACCACATCGCGCCGGCCGTCATACCATTGATTCTGTTTCAGGCCAAAATTGCGGCCGGTTTGCGGAACAAATTGCCAGATTCCCAAGGCTTTACTGGGGGAGCTTGCAAAAGGGTCATAAGCGCTTTCAACAATCGGTAACAGGGCAAGCTCGAGTGGCAGTCCGTTCTCCCGCATTTCATTCGCCACGTAGTGCAGGTACGGTTTACTTTGTTCTGTTACCCGATCCAGGTACTTTTGGTTGTTGGAATACCAGCGCAGGTGTTTGGCGACCTTCTCATCGCCCACCGCTGGCAAACCATAACCCTCAGTGACTTCATCCCAAAGATTGCCGTAGTCGGCGGTATGTTCGCGGAGCTTGGCACCCAGTTGGGTTTCTGCGGATGGAACGGCGGGAATTACCTGGGGAATATCAGCAGTAACTTCATCGGTCTTTTTCAAGGAGCTACAGCCGGCCAATGACAGGATGCATATCGACGTCAGGCTTAACGCCAGCAAATGGGAACGATTTTTCTGGTTCATAGGGTCACTTTTTATCAGTTTACTTTCCAGCGTAACTCTACAAAGCCGAGTTACAGCAACCTGGACAACGCTGTTTATCATGACTTTTCGATTAGCGAGTCAGCTGGTAGAAAGTCGGTTGGTTACGGCCAAACGCAGGGAGCCTGCGGACTTTTTGCTTGGAACTTAGGATTTTTATCCTATTATTTTGCCAAACAACGGCTATTAGTGATTACCTTCTGCCATCCTTGGGGCTGTGGATTTCGGATTCTAGGTGCTGCCCCTTGGCGGGTCAATGCTTAATATGGAATAAGCGCAACCCATCACAGATGGCGTGAGAGGTGTTCACCGGTCCCCAAAACGGGTTTATGACTACTTTATCGCTTACGCTGGCCAACTATCTTTAATGGCCCTCAAGGCACCAAACGCTTCAGCGGCTGTGGCAGGGTTTTCACCTGAATGCGATTTTATGAAGACTTGTGCGCCATGCTCTTGACAGCGCAAAAATGGATTTGTTCGTTTTTCCAACAAAATTGTGGAGGGCAGGGTGATTTGCTGATGGGCTCGCAGCTGCTCAACGTGAAGGAACCGGTGCTGTAAATCGATGTTGTCAGGTTCCACAGCAAGAGCGAACCGCAGGTTTGACAGGGTGTACTCATGCGCGCAATAGATTCGGGTATCATCAGGTAGTGCAGCGAGTTTTTGCAGGGACTCCCACATGATTTCCGCCGTACCATCAAAACGCCTGCCGCAACCCCCGGCAAATAAGGCATCACCGCAAAAGAGCATCTGCTGATGGGGAAGATAAAAAGCGATGTGTTCCCAGGTGTGGCCAGGCACCGCAATGATATGAAAAGTGAGGCCGCCAAGCACGAATTGGTCCTTGTCATCAAGGTAAACAGTAACTTGTGGGATTGCCTCCGCGCGTGGGCCATAGACACTGACCGGGTATAGCCTGAGCAAATCATTTACACCGCCAATATGGTCGTTGTGGCGGTGAGTAATCAGGATGGCCCCGAGTTTTAATTGATGGCGGTGCAGATAATCCAGCACCGGTTGTGCAGCCCCCGGATCGACAACAAAAACAACATCTTGAGCCGGGTCAGGTTGAATAACCCAGAAATAATTATTCTCAAATGCAGGAATGGAGGTAATCTTTACCACGGGATATTCTCTTTGCCTTGTGTGCGATGGCTTCATCTTATCGCGTTCCTGAATGTACTGTTCCATTTAATCCGGTGATGAGGGTAATAAATGCACCGCAAGATTATTAAAGGCCCGCACCGGCTCTTGATTCGCTTTTCCACCCTCTGGAAGCGCCGTTTTGGTGTCTTGCCACTGCGGGACTCAATTGCCGATTTGACCGATTGGTTTGAAACGCCGTTGGGACAATCATTATTGGCTGAAGAACAAGAGGCAATTAACGATGGCCTGCAATTCGTCTTTGGCTACCATTTGCTGCAGCTCGGTATTAGTGGCCGTGTGGATTTAAGCAACGAAAGCCTGATCTCGCACCGGTTTTTACTACATCCCCATACCGAGCACAATCCGCGGCTAAGTGCGCTGGTAGATTTCAATCACTTGCCCCTGCCTGCTGAAGCTATTGATGCGGTAGTTCTGCATCACACGCTGGATTACAGCCAAAGCCCCCATCATTTATTACGCGAAGCCACCCGCGTGCTCATTCCGCGCGGCCATCTGATTATTATTGGGTTCAATCCCTGGAGTCTGTGGGGTTTTTGTGCGCGCGTTGCACGTTTGATAACTGCCGTTCCCCGTTGGCGTTTCCAATATTTGCGCCTCGGGCGCTTGCTGGATTGGCTGGCATTGGTCGATATGGAACCAATTGCGGTTTACAAGGGGTTTTTCCGGCCACCATTACCACAGGAAAATGCAATTAAACATTTGCAATGGGTGGAGCGCTGGGGTAAAAGGCTGCGCTTGCCCTGGGGCGGGTTTTATATGATTGTCGCCCGCAAGGACCATATTCCACTTACGCCCGTAAAACCCGCCTGGCAAAAATATCGCCCGTTGCGCGGTTTGGCGGTCACCCGAATTGTCGGGCCGGCTAATGGTGTGCCCATGCGTAACCTACTGCTTTTGGATGGACAAGTTTGAAACAAGTCGAAATATTCACTGATGGTGCCTGCAAAGGTAATCCCGGCCCCGGTGGTTGGGGTGCGCTCCTGCGCTACGGCGGGATTGAAAAGTCGCTCTACGGTGGTGAGCAGGAAACGACCAATAATCGTATGGAATTGATGGCGGCTATTGAAGGTTTGAACGCGTTGCGTGAACCCTGCAAGGTGACTATCACTACCGATTCCCAATATGTCCGTAAAGGTATTACCGAATGGCTGGCAAACTGGAAGCGCAATGGTTGGCGCACTGCCGCGAAAGAGCCGGTAAAAAATGCGGATTTATGGCAACGGCTGGATGAACAAAACCAGCGTCACCAGGTAAGTTGGCACTGGGTTAAAGGCCACAGCGGGCATCGCGAAAATGAAATCGCCGATAGCCTGGCCAACCGCGGTATCGAAGAGTTATCGCGTTGATACGCGGAGTTGATGTTAACGAATGAGGTCAAGTAAATGCGTCAGATAGTTCTGGATACCGAAACTACCGGTCTGGAAACCTCGCAGGGTCACAGGATTATTGAAATCGGTTGTGTGGAGCTGGTGAATCGCCGCCTGACTGGCCGCCATTACCACCAATACATCAAGCCGGAGCGCGAGATTGACGCCGGCGCCCAGGCCGTTCACGGCATTAGCAATGCCATGCTCGAAGACAAACCGGTATTTGCACGTATTGCCGATGAGTTTCTACAGTTTGTGGGCGATGCGGAACTTATTATCCATAACGCTGCGTTTGATATCGGGTTTATCAACTATGAATTGAACATGTTGCGCCCCGGTTTTGGCAGCATCACTGACCGTTGCCATGTCATTGATACGTTGTTAATGGCACGAGCCAAACATCCAGGGCAAAAAAATAACCTGGACGCGCTCTGCAAGCGTTATGGCGTAGATAACTCCCAGCGCGAATTGCACGGCGCATTGCTCGATGCCGAAATTCTTGCCGATGTTTATTTGTTGATGACCGGCGGCCAAACCGCATTGTCGTTGGGCGGGAATCAGTCCAAGAACGATGATGGTGCCCAGACCGAAGAAATCCGCCGTCTTGCGCCCGGTCGCAAACCATTACCAGTCATTGCTGCCAATGAGGATGAGTTGGTAATACATCAGCAAAAACTGGCCGCTATTGCCAAAGCCAGCGGTGATAATTGTGTGTGGTTACGCGAATAGGGTGCAAGCCATTCAAAAAACGCACAAATGAGATTTGTCTAGCAAAGTGCCTGTTCAAAACTCCTTATTTAAGGAGCTGCGGTGAAATAACCGCGAACATGGTATAGAGTCATTGTACCTAAATCGTTGTTTTAACTTTTCCTAAAGATAAACGCCAGGATGTCATTGTGAGTACAACAGAAACCTTGAATCTCGCTTCATTAAAAATGGTGCAGGATGAGCTGGTTGCCACCATTGAGCAATCCGCTATTCGCCTTGAACAATTCGCGCAGGACCGCAACAACGGTGAGCTATTGCAAAACTGTATTGATGGGATCAAACAAATTCGCGGTATTTTGAGTCTCATCCAGTTGCGCGGGGTGGATTTGCTCGCTGATGAACTGGCTACCCACATTACTGATATCACGCTCGGCGAGGATGAGAAAACCGATGCAAAACTGGAGTTGTTAACGGCCAGCTTTTTTATCCTGCCGCGCTACCTTGAATATTGCACGCAAACAGCACGTAGCATGGCGATGTTATTAATTCCACATATCAATGAGTTGCGCCTCGCACGCAAGGCAACGCCGCTACCGGAAAGTTATTTTTATCCCCTCAACGGGATCAAACCCAACCCACGGGTATTGCCCGCGCGCCAGGCCTTGCCTGAGGATTTGAGTTCACTGGTACGGCGCTTGCGCCATATGTACCAGACTGCGTTGTTAAATGTGCTGAAAGGTGTGCAGGTTAAAGCGTCCCTGGGCATGATGACGCGCGCCTTGCAGCGCCTGGAAACGGCATCGACAGGCGCGGTGTTGAGTAATTTCTGGTGGCTTGCGCGCACTACGCTGGCAGCGCTGGCAGAAAAAAATATGCAATTGGGCAAAGGGCGCAAAATGCTGCTCAGTGCGATTGAGCGCGAGATAAAACGTTTCCAGTTTGAAGGCAGTGCGGTGCTAGAGCGCGAAGTCGACCCTGCTTTGCAAAAAGAATTATTGTATTTATTAGCACTCTCAAATTCAGATAGCGAGCAAACCCAAGCGGTGCTTGCTGCTTACGGGATTGGCAAATTGGCCTATAACGAAGCTGAGCTCGCGCGCGAAATGGAATTCCTGAATGGCCCGAGCGCTAACACGATCAGTTCCATGGTGGCTGTGCTTACTGATGAGCTGCACAGCACTAAAAATATCCTTGAGCGCGCCGCCCAGGGGGGCGCCGAGTTGTTAAGTGAATCACCCGAATTATTGGATACCTTAAAGAAAGTTGCCGATATCCTTGCGATCGTTGGATTGATTGCACCAAGTAATAGTTTGAAGCAGGAAATTGTAAAAATCGCTGACTGGCAAGCCAACCGCACGCCCGTATCCCCCGATGAATTATTGGTAGTAGCAGACACATTGCTCTACGTAGAAAGTACCATTGCTGGTTTGAGCAATGCGAATCTTTCCGATGAAAAAGTTGCGCAGATAAATGCTTTGTCGCGCGACGCTGCCATGGCAAATAATCAAATAGCCGAAGCGGAAAAAATTGTTATCGATGAAGCGGAAGCGGGCCTGGTGCTGGTGAAGCGTGCATTGAGTGCATTTGCTGAATCCAATTTTGATAAAGGCCACATCCGCAATATCGTTGGTACGCTGGATTCAGTTCGCGGCGGTATGTTCTTGCTAGGTTTGCCGCGCGCTGCAAAAGTATTGGCAGGTTGTATGCGTTTTGTGGAGGACGATTTATTAGCGAATGACCAACACCCGGCAGTGCAACATTTGCTGGAAACCTTTGCTGATGCAGTGATTAGCCTGGAATATTACCTGGATGCGATCAAGCTGGATAAAAATGCCGATACCAGTGTGTTGCAAATCGCTGAGGAAAGTTTGCAAGCTTTGGGTTACAACGTTTAACTATGTCGTTTCGTTTTGACCTTGCTTCATTTGAGTTTCATGCGTCAGCAATAACGCCGGTTGCCTCGGGCAATCGGCGTTTTATTATTTTGGCAGTCACTGAAAACTTTTCCTGCGATCAATTGCTTTGCGATGCGTCCGGCGCGCTCGTGGTGTTGGGTGATAACGAAGTCAATACACTGTCGGCCCCCATTTCTACCGAGCAATACCTTGGTTTGCTCAACGGGGACAATTTGTGGGTGCGCACAGTGCAACTCAATGCCGGTAATGTGCCTGACTCATATCAATGGTTGGGCTTGCGCTCGCAATTGGAATTACTATCGCCCGCCGCATTTCAACTGGCAGGGCGTGCCCTGCAAATCGCGCGCTGGTTTTATGACCATCGTTTTTGTGGTCGTTGCGGGCAATCAACGACCCGGGATTCGCTGGATTTTGCACGGGTATGCCAGCACTGTTCGCTACGCTTTTATCCGCGAATATCGCCCTGTATGATTGTGCTGGTTACCCGTGGCGATGAAATATTGTTGGCGCATCACCATCGGGCTTCGCGTGTTATGTACACGACCCTGGCGGGTTTTATAGAAGCCGGGGAGGGAGTAGAGGAGTGTATTCGTCGCGAAGTAATGGAAGAGGTGGGAGTTCAGGTCGGGGAATTGAAATACTTCCAGAGCCAGCCCTGGCCGTTTCCGGGGCAATTGATGTTAGGATTTTTTGCTGAATTTGCGTCGGGGGATATTGTTATCGATCCGACAGAAATTATCGATGCGAAATGGTTCCGCTACGATGAGTTGCCTCAGGTGCCAGCAACGGCTACTGTAGCCGGACAATTGATTGCTCACTACGTTGGGCTTCGTCGAACCATAAACAATAACAATCGCCCAAACAGGTAGGAAATTTATGATTTTTACCCTGGTTGCCCTTTTTATCAGCCTGCTTGCACTCTATATCGTCTATAAGGCAGCGCGCCTGTTGTGGCAAAATTCCTGGTTTGTTGGTTTTTGTCGCGGTGTTTTCGGATTGGGATTAGTTGCGCTTGCGGCATTGATAGGCCTCACTGCGTTTGATGTGTACAGTTACAAGCAAGTACTGCAGGAGCAAGTGGTGGCCACGATCAATTTTGATCGTATTGAAGACCAGCATTATTTTGCAGTGCTTGCCGATAAAGAGGGTAAGGAGCAGCGTGTTGAGTTGCGCGGAGACCAATGGCAACTGGATGCGCGTATTGTGAAGTGGGACGGGTATCTGGCGACGCTGGGGATCAAACCCGCTTATCGTCTTGAGCGTTTAAGCGGTCGCTACTATGACATTGAAAAAGAAACATCAGCACCGCGCACCGCGTATACAGTGCACAGTAGTTTGTATGGTATTGATGTGTGGAGAATCCTGAACAGGCATCCAGATTGGATTCCGGTGATCGATGCAGTGTACGGTTCGGCAACCTATTTGCCGATGCATGATGGGGCACTTTTTGAAATCACCCTTTCTAATACAGGATTGGTTGCTCGCCCGGTTAATGCCGCAGCGCGAGAAGCAGTTGCGGAATTTCAGTAAGTATTGTTATTAAACGTAGTATGGAGTTATTTCATTGGAATTTTTAACTGAATACGGTTTGTTTCTGGCTAAAACCTTGACTTTTTTGGCCGCGCTATTTGTGGTTGTCAGTATTGTCCTTTCGGCGGGGGGGCGTAATAAAAAGGCTGATAAAGGGCAGATTGAAGTTACTAAACTGAATGAAAAGTTTGAACATCTACGTGATTCATTGCGGGATGCGATGCTGGATGATGATGAGTATAAAGATTTTGCCAAAGCAGAAAAAAAACGCCTGAAAGAAGAGAAAGCGCAGAAGAAAAAAGCGGCAAAAGAAGCTGAAAAACACAAAGATGAATCCGGCGATGCATCTGAAGCTGAACGGAAACGGATATTTGTTTTGGATTTTCACGGTGATATCAAAGCATCTGAAGTCGATAATTTACGTGAAGAAATTACTACCGTACTAACCCTCGCCAAACCATCCGATGAAATTGTAGTAAAAGTAGAGAGCGGCGGTGGCATGGTACATAGCTATGGTTTGGCATCCAGCCAGCTCGCACGAATTACCGCAAAAAATATCCCGCTTACTGTGTGTGTGGATAAAGTTGCCGCCAGTGGTGGCTACATGATGGCTTGCGTGGCCAATAAAATCGTTGCTGCGCCGTTTGCCATCCTTGGTTCTATTGGCGTGGTGGCGCAGTTGCCAAACTTCCATAAATTGCTCAAGAAAAATGATATTGATTATGAGATGTTTACTGCCGGTGAGTATAAACGCACAGTAACAATGTTCGGAGAGAATACTGACAAAGGGCGTACCAAATTCGTTGAAGAACTGGAAGATACCCATGTGTTGTTTAAAGAGTTTGTCAGCGAACACCGGCCACAGGTAGATATCACCAAAGTAGCGACTGGTGAAGTTTGGTTTGGTTTGCGTGCTAAAGCGGTCAACCTGATTGATGAATTGCAAACCAGTGATGAATATTTGTTTAATCAGGTCGATAACGCGGATATTTACGAAGTTGAATTTGCGTTGAAAAAAACCTTGCCGGAAAAATTGGGCCTTGCAGCTCAAGGGGCGGTAGATCGATTATTAATGACCTGGTGGGAACGGCTCAATATTAGCCGCTGGTTCTGACAGAAACGGTGCCCAAAGGCACCGTTTTTATTTGTATTAAGTGAAAAGTGCCATGTACTTTTTTAAGTTCAGGAGGGTTTTTGAATGATTTTCTCAACGACTAAATTACAAATGCCAACAAAGGAACAGGCTTTGCGCGGTCGCAGTAATAGTATGCCTGTAGAAAATAATCACGCTGTTAAAGCAGTGCCAATTCAACCGCCATTCCCGGATGGTTATGAAAAAATTATTTTTGGGCTTGGTTGCTTCTGGGGCGCTGAGCGCAAGTTCTGGCAGCAACCCGGCGTTTACACTACCGCTGTGGGCTATTCAGCTGGTTACACGCCCAATCCCACTTATGAAGAAGTGTGCACTGGTTTAACCGGTCATAATGAGGTGGTATTAGTTGTTTTTAATCCGCAGGAAATTACGTTGGCACAATTGCTGAAAGTGTTTTGGGAAGCGCACAACCCGACCCAGGGCATGCGTCAGGGCAATGATCGCGGGACACAATACAGATCTGGCATATATTTTTTTAATGAGCAGCAACGTCAAGTTGCGGAACAAACGCGCGCCGCTTATCAGGCGGCGCTGGATGAAAAAAATTATGATGATATAACGACAGAAATTTTACCCGCCAGTGAATTTTATTATGCTGAAACCTATCACCAGCAATATTTGCATAAAAATCCGGGTGGCTATTGCGGGTTAGGCGGGACAGGAGTTTGTCTCGCCTGAGTGCATGTCATTACATGGCCTCATAATAGGGGCCGCTACCACCCTCGGGTGGAACCCAGGTGATATTTTGCGTTGGGTCTTTAATATCACATGCTTTGCAGTGAATGCAGTTTGCTGCATTTATCTGCAAACAATTTTTATGATCTTTCTCGATAATTTCATAAACGCCTGCCGGGCAATAGCGTTGTTCCGGCGCACCATAAATGGCAAGGTTGTGCGTAATAGGGATTTCTTCATTCGTTAAACGCAAATGCACCGGTTGGTTTTCTTCATGTTGTATTTTGGAAAGATAAATTGACGATAAACGATCAAAACTGATTTTTCTGTCTGGCGCCGGGTAATTGATCGGTTCTGCCTGGCTCAAGGGAATTAATGTTTCGTGATCGGCTTTTTTATGTTTTAACGTCCAGGGCACATTGATGCCAAGCGAATGTAGCCACATATCAACACCGGCATAGGCCATGCCGGCAATATTGCCCCATGCAGAAAGCGCTGGTTTAACATTACGCACCGCATGCAAATCTTTCCATACCCAGGAACTGCGTAATTTTTCGGGGTAACTTTTTAGTAAGGGATCGGTATTTTCTTTTGTGAGCGATTCAAAAACCGCGTCAGCGGCCAGCATGCCCGACTTCATTGCATTGTGTGAACCTTTAATTCGTGGCACATTCACAAACCCTGCTGTACAACCAATTAATGCTCCACCAGGAAAAATTAATTCTGGCAAGGACTGAAGTCCACCTTCGTTAATTGTGCGGGCCCCGTAGGAAAGTCGCTGGGCATTTTCCAGTAACGGCTTGATTGAAGGGTGTGTTTTAAAACGCTGGAATTCTTCAAATGGACTGAGATTGGGATTTCGATAGTTCAGGTGTACAACAAAACCCACGGCAATTTTATTGTCTTCAAGATGGTAAATAAAACCGCCGCCGCCCGTATCGTTTTTCAGTGGCCAGCCCAGGGTGTGTAATACGTTGCCTTGGTGGTGGTTTTTTGGATCAATTTGCCAAATTTCCTTAAAGCCCAGGCCATATTTTTGTGGTTCTGCATTAGCTCGTAAATTAAAGCGCGATTCCAGGTTTCTGGTTAACGAGCCGCGTGTCCCTTCGGCAAACAATGTGTATTTTGCATGAAGTTCAATTCCGGGGGAAAAGGTGTTCTTATGGCTACCATCGCGTGCGACACCCATATCGCCAGTGACGACACCTTTAACACTTCCATCTTCTGCATACAATATTTCGCTGGCATTAAATCCGGGAAATAAATCTACACCTAATGTTTCTGCTTCCGTTGCAAGCCAGCGGCATAATTTGCCCAGGCTAACAATGTAATTACCGTGGTTATTCATTAATGGTGGTAACAACAAGTTGGGGATTTTGAAATTTCCAGATTCGGTAAGCCATAAAAATTGATCATCAACTACGGCATTTGAGACGGGCGCTTTTTTTTGTTTCCAATCGGGAATTAATTCGGTTAATGCAATCGGATCAACAACCGCACCGGATAAAATCTGAGCGCCAATTTCAGCACCTTTTTCCAATAGGCACACATTGATTTCTTTACCTTGTCCGGCAGCTAATTGTTTTAAACGGATGGCTGCAGAAAGCCCCGCAGGGCCTCCGCCTACAATGACTACGTCGTATTCCATCTGGTCGCGCTGAATCATAGAATCTCTCGGCTTAAATTGGGTTGCTCAGGATTTGTTTTATGTGGATCTAAAGGATGAATTGTATTAGGCAATCGTTGGTAAAAAAATATCGTCGCTGTGTTTCAGGTTAAGCGTAAGCGAACGGCAATAATCGAGAAAGCTGGTCAGGGCAGGGGTTTGGTAGCGATTCTTATGCCAGACAATCATAAATTGACGCTGCAGATCCAGCATCGGGGTTTTGATTTCAACCAGGCTGCCGCGGCGGAACGCATCGCGTAACGCCAGTCGGGAAATGCAGCCAATTCCTAATCCGGACTCAACTGCGCGCTTTATGGCCTCTGTATGTTCCAGCTCAAGGCGAACTTTTAATCCTGATGCATGGTGTCGCATGGCATGGTCAAATGTTTCCCGTGTCCCGGAGCCGCGCTCGCGCAAAATCCAGGTTGCTGCTGTTAAATCTTCCATAGTCACTTTTTTTAGTTTTGCTAATGGATGGTCAGGTTCACAGAAAACGGCCAGCTCATCGTCCATCCAGGGTTCAGCAGTTAACTCCGGGTGGTTGCAGCTCCCCTCAATCAAGCCCAAATCAAGTTCATAATTCGCCAATTGCTCCAGAATGTGTTGGGTATTTTTTACTTGAAGGTTAATATGGCACGCCGCGTGACGTTGCATAAATTCACTAATGATCAGGATGGCAAGATAATTGCCTATGGTCAGGGTAGCCCCGACTTTTAAATCTCCAAGAGCGGTTTTTCCCTCCAGCAATTGTTCAATCTCTTTGGCTTGCGTAAGCAAGCTGCTGGCAGCGGGCAACAGGCTCTTTCCCATGGCGTTCAGGATCAAAAGTTTGCCATGCCGATCAAATAGTTGGCAGTCAAACTGTCGCTCCAGCTCGGCGAGGGCTGTACTGGCAGCGGATTGGGAAAGTGCGACTTCCTCCGCTGCCTTGGAGACATTCCCGACACGGGCTATGGCGGTAAATATTTCTAATTGGCGTAGTGTGTATCTCATATCTGCTTAGTCAATATGCAAAATATAAATTATCGATTTTACAAATATGCTAGCGCTAAATAAAATAGTGCACAAGTTGAATATTTAGGGCTCATGAGTTGGAGGCCGGTATGAAAGTTCTTGTTGCTGTAAAGCACACAGTTGACCACAACCTGAAACCTTTTGTGGATGCTGCGACAGGGCAAGTCGATTTGTCGCAAGCGAGAAGGGGGATCAACCCTTTCGACGAAATCTCAATCGAAGAGGCGGTGCGCCTTAAAGAGCGTGGCCAGGTGACCGAAATTGTTGCTGTTGCCATTGGTGGTGCGGATGCCAAAGACAGTTTACGTCACGCATATGCGATGGGTGTGGATCGTGCCTTGCTGGTGGAAACCGACGCTCGCTTACAGCCTCTCGCAGTGGCCAAACTGTTAAAGGTGATTGTCGAACGTGAACAACCGGGTTTGATTTTCCTGGGCAAGCAAGCGGTAGGTGAAGATTACGGCCAAACCGGACAGATGCTGGCAGCATTACTTGGCGTTGGGTTGGGGACATTTGCATCCGGCATTCACCTAGGGAATGGTTCCGTGGAGGTCACTCGTGAAATCGATAAAGGGACCCAAACCATCTCGTTGAATTTGCCCGCCGTAGTAACTTCTGATTTGCGCTTGAATGAGCCGAGATTCATCAAGTTGCCAAACCTGATGATGGCCAAGAAAAAGAACATTGAAACCCTGGTTGCCAGTGAACTCGCGGTTGATCTCGAGCACCGCTTTACTGTGGTTAAATCCAATGAACCCCCGCAAAAGCCCGGCGCAATTCAATTGGCCAACGTAAATGAATTAATTAACACCCTGCGCAAGGCGGAGGTATTGCAATGAGTATTCTTGTCCTGGCCGAATTGGACGGCAATAAACTTAAGGGTTTGGCCGCGCATGTAGTAAGTGCTGCGACGGCGTGGCAGCAACCTATAGATCTACTTGTATATGGCCGTCAGGTTGATGAGGCCGCAAAAGAAGCGGCAGGCTTGTCGGGTGTTGCCCGTGTGCTGGTTGCTCAGGCTGATCATTTTGCGCATCCCCTGGTGGAGGATGTGCAGGATTTAGTGCTCTCAATTGCTAAAGAATATAACGTGATAATGGGTGCCCATAGTGTCTTGGGCAAGAGTGTTATCCCTGCAATTGCTGCGCGCCTGGATGTTGCTCCAATTACTGATGTTGTTGAAATCCATGCGCCGTCTACCTATGTTCGCCCTGAGTATGCAGGCAACATCTTTTCACGCATCGAAAACCATCAATCATTACAAATCGTAACTGTTCGAAATACAGCATTTCGCCCGGTTGCGGCTGGTGGAAATGCAGAAGTGGTGTCTATTTCTGCACCTGCATCAAGAGCGCTTAGCCGTTGGATCAAAGAGGATATCAATCATTCAGATCGCCCCGAATTGGGATCTGCACGAGTGGTGATTGCCGGTGGACGCAGTCTGGGTGAAAGCTTTGAAGCACTGCTATCTCCTATCGCTGAAAAATTGGATGCGGCCATAGGTGCGACCCGTGCATGTGTCGATGCAGGCTTCGCGCCGAATGATTTGCAAGTTGGCCAAACAGGGACTTTGATTGCGCCGGATCTTTATATTGCGGTGGGGATATCTGGCGCTATGCAGCATATCGCCGGTATTAAGGACAGCAAGGTTGTTGTTGCAATCAACCATGACCCCGATGCCCCGATTTTTAAATATGCCGATTACGGTGTTATTGCGGATTTATTTACCGCTTTGCCTGAGTTGGATAAAGCATTGCAATAAAACAGGAATTAACGAGAAGAATTTATGAGCGCATTTAACACACAAAAAGTTTTAACAGTTAAGCATTGGAATGACAGCCTGTTCAGTTTTACTACAACTCGTGATGAGTCATTCCGTTTTGAGAATGGCCAATTCGTTATGATTGGTTTGCAGCAAGAAACAAAACCCTTGTTGCGCGCTTATAGTATTGCCAGTCCAAACTATGAAGAGCATTTGGAATTTTTCAGTATCAAAGTGCCAAATGGCCCATTAACTTCACTATTGCAACATATTAAGGTGGGTGACGATATTCTGGTCGGTAAAAAACCTACCGGTACCATATTGCTGTCAGATTTGAAGCAGGGACGCCATTTGTATTTATTATCAACCGGAACAGGATTGGCTCCCTTTATTAGTTTGATCCAGGATCCGGATACCTATGAAAGATTCGAAAAAGTCATCCTTGTTCATGGTGTGCGCAAGGTAGACGATCTGGCATATCGCGACTTCATCACTAAAGAGCTACCTAACCATGAGTTTTTGGGTGAGGAAGTGCGCAATAAACTTATTTATTACCCAACCGTAACGCGTGAAGCTTTTACTAACCAGGGGCGTTTAACCGATTTGCTGGAGAGTGGGAAGTTGCTGAGCGATATTGGCCTGCCACCATTAAATCCGGAAACTGATCGGGCAATGCTGTGCGGTAGCCCAACAATGCTGGATGATACCTGCGCAATTCTTGATAAGGCTGGTTTGGTGGTATCTCCCCGTATAGGTATAGCGGGCGATTACGTCATTGAACGCGCATTCGTTGAAAAGTAATATCTTGTTTGAGCAAATTACCTTTTTTGGGTAATTTGCTCTTCCTTCTCCTTCTCCTTCTCCTTCTCCTTCTCCTTCTCCTTCTCCTTCTTCCTTCTACTATTGTCTTATTCCTTTCCTTGGATTGGCTGTTTTTTGATCGTGTTTTTTTGCATAATTTATGCGATGAATTGCTCATTTGCAGCAGCATATGGTGGCAATTTGGCATAAAAGTCTTTACGGCTTATTAACGATGAAAAGTTAAAAAATTAATACAATGTCGCCCAGTACCATAATCAGAAATGCTTCTTTGGGAAATTTTACGTAAATTTTCCCAACGAATTTAACGAGTTACGCTTTTTTTACATCTTTCAGGCAAGCTTTGTATTAACGTAAATAACTGTAAAAAGCTTATATAAAAGAGTTTTATTTTCCTGAAGACTTCGTAGAATCCGCAACTTGGTTTAAGCGCCACAAAAGTATTAGATATAAGAAATATAAAGAAAGGGCATTCGATATAAAAATCATGTAACAAGTCATGTTTTATTAATGGCTGAAAAGTTGCCTGATTTGCAGGTGTTTATTAGAAGTAAAAGCTGTAAATCATTTGGGTTTCTAACTTTCAAGATGTGTTGCCTATGTCATATAAAGCAAAAAAAACCTTACCAGAGCGAATTACGGGTATAGCAGTTGTTGTGCTATTTCACGTAGTAATTATCTATCTTCTTCTTAATAACCTTGGCCATAATCCGTTAGAGATTGTTAAGCAGCAGATCGATGCAAAAATCATTGAGGAAGAGGCTCCGCCAGAAGAAGAGGCTCCGCCACCACCTCCGCCAGATTTTGTGCCTCCACCGCCAGATTTTGTTCCGCCTCCGGATATCGAATTTACGGCTGATGCACCGCCACCAGCAAATGCTAATGCGATTACCGTTTCCAAGAAGCCTGTTGAGGAAGTTAAAACAACGGGTGCTCGTCCGCCTAAGAAAGGCCTTAGCCGTCCGGCTTACCCTGCTGCTTCAACGCGTTTAGGGGAAGAGGGATCGGTAAGCCTGGCTCTTTACCTGGATGAGACTGGAAAAGTTCGTGAAGCAAAAGTTGATGCTTCCAGTGGTTTCGAGCGATTGGATGAAGCTGCAGTAAAACATGCAGTTCGTGCATGGAAATTTGAGCCATGTATGAAGGGTACTCAACCTGTTGCTTGTTGGCACCGTATCAAGTTCCGTTTCAAACTCGATGAAAAATAATCGACTTGTTACATTTTTTAACTTCGAATTGATAAACATATCTACACGTAGGATTTAAACATGAAAGCAAAATTCTCATCATCTTTAGTGTTGCAACTGGTACTGTTGTTGGGTGCTCCACTTTCTTTGAGTGCTTATGCTCAAGACGCAACTGCACCTGATGCCTCTACTCCAGCTGTAGAAGCCGCTCCCGCAACTGATGCAACTGCAGTTGATCCTAATGCTGCACCAGTAGATCCATCTGCTGCTCCTGTTGATGCAACTGCTGCTGATGCCAGCTCTGTAGCAAGTTCTGATGATGCGGCGAATGCTGCTACCGCGGCTGAAGCTGCTACCGCCGAACACGGTTCTCAATTCGGTTTGAAAGAGCTGTGGGAACAAGGTGACGTTATTGCTAAAGGCACTTTGATCATCATGATCATCATGTCAGCCGCGACCTGGTACGTATTGGTTACCAAGCTGATCCAACAACAAGGTTTGTTGTCTCAAGCTAAAGCGACTCGCAGATTCTGGGAGAGCAAAGATCTGGCTGAAGGTCTGAAAGTTTATAAAGAGAGCAGTGCATTCCGTGCTGTTGCAGAAGAAGGCATTCTTGCTGTTAAGCAACATGCAGCGCGTACTGGTGAAAAAGTTGATTTGTCTGATTGGGTTGCTCATCAATTGCAACGCACTGTTGAGCAAGTAAGTGGTCAATTGCAAACTGGTTTGTCTACTTTGGCAACCGTTGGTTCATGTTCTCCATTCGTTGGTCTGTTCGGTACTGTATGGGGTATTTACCATGCGTTGATCGCGATCGGTATTACCGGTCAAGCAAGTATCGATAAAGTAGCTGGCCCAGTGGGTGAAGCGTTGATCATGACTGCAATCGGTCTGGGTGTTGCGGTACCAGCGGTACTGGCATACAACTGGTTGGTTCGTCGTAACAAAGTAATCGTTGAGTCTCTGCGCAAGTTTGCTGGTGACATTCATGCAAACCTGGCAATGGGTGTACGTGGCGGTCAATAATTAGCCGTTCTTAACTGAAACAAGAGCTTGGGTTGTTGTCCAAGCTCTTACGAACAACCCCGGGAGTTAACATTATGGGCATGAATATTTCTGCTGGAGAAGAAGAAGAGCTTAACTCGACGATTAACACCACTCCTCTTGTGGATGTTATGTTGGTTATGTTGATTATCTTCCTGATCACCATTCCGGTTGTAATTAAAACTGTGCAAATTGATTTGCCAAACGTTTCAAATACGCCGACCCAGACTAAACCAGAAAACATTGTGATCGCTGTAACCAAAGATGGCGAATATTACTGGAACGATGCTCGAATTGCTGATAAGGCAACATTGTTGGCCAAGCTGAAAGAAGTATCTGTTATTCGTCCACAGCCTGAAGTTCACATTCGTGGTGACTTGGCTGGTCGTTATGAGCATGTTGGCCGTTTGGTTTTATATTGTCAGCGTTCAGGTATCAGCAAGATTGGATTTATTACAATTCCAGTTAGATAAGTGCGTTAAGCCGAGGTTATTACTATGGGCATGAATGTTGGTAACAGTTCTAGCGATGACGTAATGGTGGAGATGAACACCACTCCATTGATCGACGTTATGCTGGTTTTAATTGTAATGTTAATTATTACTCTGCCTATCCAGACTCACGCAGTGAAAATGGATATGCCGATAAATAGTTCCCCACCACCTACGGTATTGCCAACCATTATCAGTATTGAAGTGGACTTCGACGGTACAATGCGTTGGGATGGTACTGTGGTTCGCGATGGTGAGATGTTAAGAAGTTATATGCTTCACGCAGCGGATATGGACCCAATGCCTGAGATTCACCTGAAGCCTCACAAATTGGCCAAGTACGATATCGTTGCGAAAGTATTGGCAACAGCCCAGCGTTTGGGTTTAACCAATATTGGTATCATCGGTAATGAAAAGCTTGAGTAATCAAGCTTTTTTATTTTCAGCGATATAAATTTATCTTTAAATTGCTTGAATTTTTATGTCACAGAAGAGTTGAAGAGCTATGTTGTCCAATAAAAAATTGAACCGTTTTCTTCGCGTTGCTGTACTCGGTGTTTGTTCCAGTATTGCAATCGTACCAGTAGTTAGTCAGCAGGCGTTTGCCGCTGCAAAAGCTGCGGAAACCCAAAAAGTAAGTGCAAAAGTAGGCAAACCACTTAAAGAAGCTCGCGATCTTATGGATGCGAAAAAGTGGAAAGAAGCATTGGCTAAAACCAAGGAAGTTGCTGCAATTGAAGGAAAAAATGCAACTGAAGATGCCATTATTAATGAAATGCTGGCTTTCTGTATGGTCAACTTGAAGGATTATGCAGGCGCAGTTGCTGTTTATGAAAAAATGCTCGCGGCAGGTCAATTCAAAAAAGAAGAAGAGCCAAAGCGCATTCTGAATATGTCGCAAATCTATTTTGCGTTGAAAAATTATCCAAAGGCAATTGAGCTTAGCGAGCGCTATCTCAAGGCAACAGGTGGTACTGATTTAGAAGTATTGCGTCAAATTGCTCAAGGTTACTATTTGCAGAATAACTTTGCCCGTTCGGAAGAGTATGCAAAACGTATTATTGATGCTGCTAAAAAACAAGGTAAGCCTGTTGAAGAAGAATGGTTGCAGCTCTTGATGAGTTCGCAGCACAAGCAAAATAAGAAAGCCGATGTTGTTGCTACGTTAGAGCAATTGTTGCAAACACATCCAACTGATCAATATTGGTCGGATATGTTTACCTACTTGTTGCAGGGTTCATCTTTCAGTGACCGCCAAAATGTTATTTATCTGAAGCTGGTTCAAAAAGCTGGCTTGTTGCAACCGGATGAATACATCGAGCTTGCAGAATTGTCGATTGCGGTAACCAATCCAGGTGATGCCAAAACTATTCTGGAAGAGGGTTTTGCTAAGGGTGTATTGGGTAAGAGCGCGTCAAAAGATCGTGATTTGAAACTCTTGAACCTTGCTAAAACACAAGCGGCTGAAGACTTGAAATTGTTGCCATCCATTGAAAAGGAAGCAAATGCTAAACCAACAGGCGAAGCATTGGTTAAAGTGGGCGAGGCTTATTTAGGGCATGCTCAATATGAAAATGCTATTGCTGCCTTCACCAAAGGTTTGGCAAAAGGCGGTGTTAACAATATTAAAGATGATGTAAACATTAATATTGGAATAGCCAACCTTGCATTGAATAAAAAGCAAGAAGCTATCAACGCCTTTAAACAAGTTCCAGCTTCATCCAAGTTGGCTCTTCTCTCTCGCTTGTGGATAATTCAGGCTAATAAAACGAAATAACTTCCGGGTTGATTTAGTTTTGATAGTTGAAGCTATAATGTAACAAGAATTATTTGATTAAACGGTAAGCCTATAAAATGCCAGGACAATAAATTGTCCTGGCATTTTATTTACAGTCATAATAACTTCAGGTGTTACCGCGCGTGCAAGTCATTTGAATTCGGGAGCTGTTTTGTACTGGAGCCTAATTAGGTGCTGGATTTCCCAAGGCGCAATTAATAAAGCACTCTTCTAAACAATCCAATCGCCATTTGATAGCCCAGCAATTGCAACTCTGCATCATAGCGATCACCTTCATCGCGCATAAATGCGTGCACGCCGTTAAACTCATGCCAGGTGAAATTCACCGCTTTCTCAACCAGATTTTTATACACCAATGCGCGGCCTTCGGCAGGTATATGTGGATCTTGTTTGCCCCAGATCATTTGTAACTCGCCTTTGATTTCATTCGTGCGAGTTAAACTTTCATTGCCCGGTTTTGATGGCGTAAGCCCGGAATGAATATCGGTTGCGTAGAAACAACTGGTAGCTAAAATCGCCGGGTTAATTGCGGCGCGATAAGCAAGGCCGCCACCCAGGCAAAATCCCATTGCGCCAATTTTACCGGAGCAATAATCTACTGTGCGCAAATAATCAATCATGGTTTGTGTATCAGAATCGTGTGCTTCCAGGTATTTGGCAACTTTATCGGCATTTCCTTTGTCCCGACCGGCATCATCATAGCCAAGCACAGTTCCAATTGGGTTTAACTCATGGAAAACTTCAGGAACAATTACCACAAAACCGTGGCCAGCCATAATTTGTGCACTGCGGCGAATGGGTGAGGTTTGTTGGAAAATTTCAGAGTACAGAATAATCGCAGGAAATTTTTTGCCGGCGTTATCAATGCTTTCTTTAGGATGATATACGTAGCAGCGCATAGTGCCGGTGGGTGTTTCCAAATCGATCTGATAATTTTGAATTAACATTTGCTCTCCTCAATTTTTTTCAATTAACTAAAGTTGTGTTCCAGTGTATCCATCAATACTTCGACTTTAGCAATGGACTCCCGATATTCCTGTTCAGTTTCTGAATCAGCTACTATACCGCCGCCGCCCCAGCAATATATTTTGTTGTGATCACATACCAATGTTCGTATAGCAATGCTCGTATCCATATGCCCGGTTGTGCTGATGTAACCCAGGCTTCCGCAATAGAGCGAACGGCGTGTTGGCTCAAGTTCTTCGATAATTTCCATTGCGCGGATTTTCGGAGCACCGGTAATGCTTCCGCCAGGAAAGCTATCACGCAACACATCGATTGCCGTTGCATCTTCACGCAACTCGGCTGTGACCGTACTTACCAGGTGATGAACATTGGCAAAGCTTTGTAATTCGCACAGCGTTGGTACTTGCACATTAATACAGTGCTTGCTGAGATCATTGCGTAGCAAATCCACAATCATTACATTTTCAGCACGATTCTTCAGGCTCTGTTGCAACCACCGGGCATTGGCTTTATCTTCAGCGGTTGATGCTCCCCGTTTAATAGTTCCTTTGATAGGTTTGGTTTCTACATGGTTACCATTGACCTGAATAAAACGTTCAGGCGATAAACTAAGTACAGCGCCGTTTTTGAGTTGCATAAAACCGGAAAACGGTGAGGGCAGGATTTTCCGTAATAACAAATAGGCCGTTAACGGGTTGCCATTAAAATCGGCATCAAACCGTTGTGCAAAATTTACCTGGTAGCAATCGCCTGCAAGAATATACTCCTGAATGCTGGCAATCGCCGCAGAATAATCTTCAGGATGAATGTTGCGATTAAATCTACTGATTTTAAAAATATTTTCAGTGTCAGCAAAAAATAATTCCAGATCGTGGGACGTTTTCTCTGGTGCTGAACGTGAACAAAGGGCTTCAATTTCAGAGCAGTTATATGCTCCACCGAGGCGTTGGTTCAACGAATCATTGATTACTAACCACGCTTGTTGCTGCTGATGATCCTGGATAATTGCCCATGGATATAACCCCAAGCACATATCGGGAAGGTTGATATCTTGCTGTGCTTTCGTCGGTAGTTTTTCCAGGCGACGTCCCAAATCATAGCCAAAATAACCCAGTGCTCCACCCACAAAGGGTAGTCCTTCGATTTGTTGATCATCTGGCGGCAAATAGTATTTCAGCAGGGCAAATGGGTCCATAAGGGACTCTTCGTATTTGCCGTCACAAAAATAAATGTGTGTTCTTTCAGCGTGTGTTTCCAGCAAGCATTGCGGGGCCGCACTGATAATATCGAAGCGGCCATAGGTGCTGCCTGGATGGCCCGAGTCCAGCCAGATTGCATAAGGTAAATGGCGGACGCGTAAAAACCAGTAGGCAGATTCTGGTTGATAAACAAGTGGTTTGATCAAAAGGCCTGGATGCATCTGTGTGAGGTATCGCAAATCAGCACTTAAACGTTTGACCTATAAAAAAGGCACAAACAAGGGAGCTGTATT
This sequence comes from Gammaproteobacteria bacterium, assembly GCA_021151835.1. Taxonomy (GTDB): domain Bacteria; phylum Pseudomonadota; class Gammaproteobacteria; order Pseudomonadales; family Cellvibrionaceae; genus Cellvibrio. The sequence continues at coordinate 94,299 of JAGKWO010000005.1, read as the reverse complement.
CTACCTTATACTGCTCCGATATTCGGTATCTGATAAAGGAGTAATTTCATGTCCCAGCTTAAACGGTTCGAACTTGCGAAATCAGGTGTGTTAACAAGCGTGATGAATACTGCACTTTTAGTGTTTTTACTGGCGGGTTGCTCTCCGTCACCCGCTCCCGAAGCGGAGAACAACACTGAAAATGATATTGCAACAGAAGACGCGGGTGCGGATTCATACTCGCAAAGCTTGCTGGATGAGGGGTGGCGCAAGGGTAACCTGGAGATCCGCTTTGAATTAGCCCAGGCTGCCAATGCCAGCGAAGCAACGGCAAATGGTGGACAAATTACCAGTGTATGGAGCACCACTATTACTGCGCATACCTCCCAGGAAGTGCTGGTTGTGCCTGATTTACGTGTATTGGTGCCTGATTCCGGCAGTGATGACGAGCGCCGTTCGGCAATGGAGTCCAGCCCCTATATTATCGAGGAAGGGGTAGTACCCAAGGTGGAAGGAACGGTAACCAATTCGTTGCGCTTTGAATCCAATGACCCTAATGCCAATGATTATGTTCGCCTTACGCGCACAGTTAATGAAAGCGGCAAGGTTACCGATCTGAGCCTGACGAATATGCATCCGTCCCTTTACGGTAAAGGGCATGAAGTGAGCTTGCGCCTGGAATACGAAACACAACGTGAGACCAGTTTGCAAGCTGTAGCGGCTAATGGTGGTCTTCCCCTGTCGGACAACAATACGAGCAATCCGCAGGAGCGTATTGAATTGTCATTATTCCCGACCCCCAACGTTGATGGTTTGAATAACTACCCTTATCTGGAAGAGTCCTTGCCCGAAGAGTTAAAAGCCAGTGTTACCAGGCAGCATCTGGACACATTGGCGATGCTACAACAATTGATGAGTGATGCTGCGCCGGTGCAATTTATAATGCGCGCAGGCCTGGTTACCCATGCAGAAGCCGATAAACTGGTGCTTGAATATAATTATTCCGGCAACAAACAAATCCCATACATGGCAGGAATGGAAGGTTTTATCGGAACCCCATCGCCAAACACATTAAAAATCACCATTAGCCTGAGCGCTGGTAAATAGTTCTATGGATGTTTTTTTATTTTTTATTGCTTTACTGCTTGGTGGGTTTACCGCATGGCAAGGCTTTGGTTGGTACTACGCCAAAAAACTTAACAAAAATAATCAGGATGTTGCGGTTGAATCCCAAGTGTTACTGGAACGAATTGAAAAAGTTTTCAAGGTGGTTTTGGCAGAGGGCTTTTTCACCGAGATTTATGATCACAACACCAAAAAAGATTTTTTCGGCATTTTTAAAACCAATAGCAAAGCACTGGTTGTTGCCAAAGCAAAAGTTTCCGTCGGTTTCGATTTTGCGAAGATGCGGTTTCGCCGTGATCATCTCAATAAGAAGTTAGTAATAGAACATTTTGCTGAAGCAGAAATTCTTTCAATCGATACAGATTACAAATTTTACGATCTTAACCAGGGATTACTGAATAAATTTGATAACGAGGATTACACCGAAATACTCGCTGAAGCAAAAAAACTAATGCAGGAAAAGGCCCGGCAAAGTGAATTACCACAGATTGCACAAAACCAGGTTGAACTGATGATGCAACAGCTCTGCGCTTCCGTCGGCTGGCAGTTAGAGCAAGAGAAGGTGTTGGAACCATTAAAAACGGTTGAAATCGCCGGGGATAATAAACAACAAATAATAAATCGCTAAAACAGGGATACTTCATGATAGTGCTTATTGTTTTTACATTGATAGGAATGGTTATCGGGGAAATTGCCTTCTCCGGTAGTGGCTGGCTTATCGGCGGGGCGTTAGGATTTTTAATTACCAAGGTCTCGCAGATGAATACTAAAGTAAATCGTCTGGAGCGGGATTTTAAGCTGCTACAAGAACAACAAAAAAACCAGGAGCAAAAAAAACAAGCGGCACCAGTCAATGTGTCGGCGCAGCCCCAATCGCAAACAAACAATTCGCAGGCCGCTGCGCCACTCAATGCTGCACCAGCAGAAACAAGAGTCCCTTTGGCAGATCGCCTGAAAGCACATGGAATAGATTTACCCCCGGAACCACAGCCCACTACTGAATTGCCAATCACTGATAAAGAATTGGAGTCCCTTCCACTAGCGACTGCGCCGGAATCGTCTCAGGAAACGAAAAAGCCTGTTGTTGCCAAGCCACGAGCGTTTGCTCATCAACAGGAAAAACCAGCACAACCTAATCCCATCGAAAAAGCGGTTGACTATGTGCGTCGCTTTTTTACCGAAGGTAATCCTATTGTGCGTATTGGCATGGTAGTGATGTTTTTTGGTTTAAGTTTTTTGGTGAAATACGCGTCCAACCAAGGGTTATTGCCACTTGAATTACGTATGGCCGCGGTTGCAGCAGTAGCTATTGCGTTGATAGGTATTGGCTGGAAAACGCGGGCAAGAGCGGGCGGTTATGGTTTGGTGTTACAGGGTGGGGGGATTGCCGCGCTTTATCTCACGGTATTTGCCGCTGCAAAAATGTATTCATTAATGCCTACCAGTGTTGCATTGGGTTTGATGCTTATTATCGTCATTCTCGGTGTAATGCTTGCCGTTTTGCAGAATGCACAAGTGCTTGCACTAATGGCAACAGCCGGTGGCTTCCTCGCCCCCATATTAACCTCGGATGGATCCGGTAATCATATTGGTTTGTTCAGCTTTTACCTGCTCCTGAATCTTGGAATCCTGGCAATTGCCTGGTTTAAAACCTGGCGTATGTTGAATTGGGTGGGATTTATTTTTACCTTTGTAATTACCTCTGCCTGGGGCGTTTTAAAGTACGAGCCGCATCTATATTCAAGTACCCAGCCATTCCTGCTTGCATTTTTTGCACTCTATTTAATTGTCTCTGTTTTGTTCTCGCTCAAGCAGCCACCGAATTTAAAAGGCTTGGTGGACGGCAGCCTTGTATTTGGTTTGCCAATTGTTGGCTTCGGTTTGCAAACAGCATTGTTGCGGCATACTGAATACGGTTTGGCAATCAGCGCATTAATCCTTGCTGTTATTTACCTTGCATTGGCTCGTTTGCTGTGGAGCAAATATCAGCAAACGCATCGCGTGCTTATTGAATCGTTTATTGCCCTTGGGGTTACGTTTGCGACCTTAACTATTCCGCTTGCCCTGGATGCCCAATGGACATCAGCAACCTGGGCACTGGAAGCCACTGGCTTAATTTGGGTTGGTTTGCGCCAGCAGCGCTTCCTGCCGCGCCTTGCTGGTTATTTATTGCATCTCGCCGCTGCATTATCTTTATTGATTCATGGTATTCGTGCAGGTGACACCCCAATAATTAGCGGCGATTTTATTGGCTTGTTTATTCTCGCTGCATCTGCGTTCTGTATTTCCTGGTTATTGGTTCGCTTGGCGGAAAATGGCAATCGCTTTGATCGTGCGCTCACGGATGTAACGATGATAATCGGCTGGATCTGGTGGCTGGTAGCAGGTTATATCGAAATTAAGGCGCATGTACCGGGCGAGCAACACTTTCCATCCTTCATTGCATTTTTCTCGCTTTCTACTGCGGCCCTGTTATTACTCAGTGTAAAAATTCGATGGGTGCAATTAATAAGAATTGGTTTTTGGTTGTTGCCACTCACTGTATTGTTTGCAATGAGCAATTTTGGTGAGGGATTATTTATTGGCTATGATATTTATCCATCACAAAGCTGGGGATTGCTGGCATGGATAATCTTTGCCGCTGTGCAGTATCGATTTCTATGGCGGCGCGGAGCACAGGGCGCAAGTGGATTGCTAAGTGTATACCATGTGTTAACCGCCTGGTTTTTACTTAGCCTTGTGTATTGGGAGGCCAGTTATTGGCAACAGGAATTACAATGGTACGGTACCAGCGCAGCGGTTTTATGGTTTGCCTGTTTGGTTGTGCCGTTAGTAGCACTTTTGTATTTCACCAAAACAACCCTGTGGCCTTTTGCACAATATACGGCTGATTACAAAAATCTGATCCCTGCACCCTTGCTATTCTTTTTATTGCTCTGGTTTATTTATGCTTGCAGTTATTCCGGCATAACCAGTCAATTCTATCTGCCGATACTAAATCCGCTGGATTTAGCCCAGGCCGGCGTATTACTCATTTTCGGTTATGCGATAAAACGTGGTTTTATCGCGTTAGATAAAGCACCGATGGAAATTCGTTACGGGTTAATTGGCATTCTCGGATTCGTCTGGATCAATATAGTTCTACTGCGCGCAGTTCATCAGTACGCAGGAATTGATTATCTGCCTTACACAATGTGGAATTCAGTTGTAGTACAGATGGCTCTCTCTATTCTTTGGGCGGTTTGTGCACTTGTTATTATGAATATTTCCCGCCGTATTCAAATGCGCGAGTTATGGATGATCGGCATGGGTTTATTAATCTTGATAGTCATCAAGCTTTTCACCAAGGATTTGAGCGGCGCCGGTACGCTGGCGGGGATTGTGTCCTTCATGGTGGTAGGTGGTTTGATGCTATTAATTGGCTATTTATCGCCAATCCCGGCAAAAAACAAATCTGTAAATGAATTGTCTGAGCAATAACGGTAATCCGTGGCTGCTGCTGTTTTAATCAGCAGCCCGTTTTTTTGAGGTGAGTAATCGAATGACGTGTATTAAAAAGTATTGTCTTGGTAGTGTTCTGTTTTGGTTAAGTGCTATTGCCGCAGCGGAGGTGGTCCCTGTATATCAAATTGATCAAGCGTCCGGCACCTATCTGCAAACCACACTTACCCACGATATTTATCGCTATGCCGCAGATCCTCAACTTAATGACCTCGTAGTTATTGATCAACAAGGCAATAAGCTACCTTATCGAATTAATACTGCTGCTCAGGTAAGCGAGCAGACCCAGCAGACGCCGTTGCATTTTTTTCCTGTTGCAGTGGGCGCGCCACCGGAAACACTTCTGGCGCTCAGCAGTGCCTCCATTAAACTGGATGATAATGAAATCTCTGTGAGCGTGGAAAAAACTATCAACCAACAATTGGTGGATAAAAGTGCACCGATCGATTTTTATGTGGTGGATTTGAGTGAGACACGAACGCGTGCCGATAAATTAATTGTTGATTGGCAGGTCAGTGAAGCGAACCAATATCTTGAAGTCGAAGTTAGCGGCACTAACGATTTAACCAATTGGTCCAGTATTACGCGCGCCACTTTGGCGCAATTGCAAAAAGACGGACAAAAACTGGCGCGCAACAAAATCAATTTAAATCTGGCAGAAATGCAATACGCTTATGTGCGCCTGAAATTTTTACGGGGTAGTGAGCAATTGCAATTAACCCGTATCGCTCTGGAAAATACCGATAAAGTGACTGCTGTACCTGTCCCTGATAGCTGGAGTATCGCGGGCGAACTTGCTGATGAACAGGAGTCGGTATTGCGCAGCGGCGATCGCTCACCCGATTTGAACGTGGCAGCGTGGGAATTTACGCGGGATGATATAACGCCGGTATCACAATTCGGTATACAACTGGGGACATTGATGTACGGTGATGTTATCCGGGTATTTTCCCGCAGTTCCGGGAAAAAGGCCTGGCAACTCGTTCATCAAGGCATTTGGTTTAATGCGCAAGTTGGTAATGAGTGGCAGCACAGTGATGCGATCACCATAAATCAAAATACCGATACCGAATGGCGTATTGAACTGAATGAGCTGGTGCGCACGAATGCTGAGCCCGTTTTAGTCTTCTACCATCGGCCAGAAACGCTGCAATTTATTGCAAACAATGCCGCACCTTTTAAAATTGCGATAGAAACTGATCCCACACAACACAAACAAAACACCAGCGCGCAAATACTTTCTCAATTACTTAACGGTAAGGAAGTCCAATGGGCGCAAGTTAATTTTTCCGAGTTGAAACCTGGCTTGGGCTCCTTTGCCCGCCATGGTTTGCAGATAAGCTGGAAAACTATTTTGTTCTGGGGATTTCTGATTATTGCTGTTGGAGTTTTAATTGGCGTGGCAATCCGGCTGGTTGGCCAATTAAAAAATTCACCCGCTTCCGGGTCGTAAAATTTACGGGAGCGGATGCCCAAACCCTACATTTTTCGTGATAGTAAAACCAGGGGGAGCGCGCTGTGACGTTAGCAGAAATAATAAAAGAGCATTGCTCTTCCCTGGCCCTTGTTATTGGGAATGGCATTAACCGTTACAACAGCGCTACAGCCATTAATTCATGGGATTCCATGCTGCTGGATTTATGGGACAAACACACCAATGATGATCCTAAAGATATCCCGCTCGGAATATCGTTAACTGAATTTTATGATGCGCTGGATTTAACCAGCACCCTTAAAACAAAAAATTTGCAAAAGGAGTTTTGCGATTTCCTGGAGGGCTGGCAAGCCAAACCCCATCATCACGCTATAGTGAATTGGGCTAAAGCCCACGCTTGTCCGCTACTCACGACTAATTTCGATGAAACACTTTCCGATGCAGCCAATTTGAAATTACATCATTGGCGCGGAGCGCGTTTTACGGATTATTATCCATGGGCGAGTTATTTCGCTGAAAAAGAAATTACTGACCCGGCAAAGGATTTTGCAATATGGCATATCAACGGAATCAAACGTTATTCGCGCAGTATTCGTTTAGGGTTAAGCCATTACATGGGGTCCGTTGAGCGTGCGCGTACGCTCATTCACAAAGGCCGGGGAGGGCAGCTGTTTTCCGAATCAAATCATGGTGAGTGGAATGGCCGCCATACTTGGCTGGATTGCATTTTCCATCGCGATTTACTTTTTGTGGGGCTTGGTCTGGATACATCGGAAATTTTCTTGCGGTGGCTGTTGATCGAGCGCGCTAAATATTTCAAAACCTTTCCGGGAAAAGTAAAAAATGCGTGGTATATCTATGCGGGTAAAGAAATTTCCATGGGGCAGCGAATCTTCCTGAAAAGTGTTGGATGCGACGTAATTAAGCAAGCAGATTATCAATCACTTTATGAAAGTGTGTGGGATTTGTGATTTTAAATAAGCTGAAAGCTGGAAAGGGTTACGTAACAATCGTTACGTAACCAATAGTATTAAGCGGCACTGATTTTGAATTGTGATGTCTGGAATGATCGGCAAATAAATAGCAAGGTTTCCCGGGTTTTTAAATCTTCCACTCTACGTGCGATTTCAATTGCTTCCTCAAAACGATGCTGGATACACAAAATACGCGCCGTTCGAATTCGTTCTATATCACTCAGTTCTGTTCCCATAGGGATTACCTCTCGATCTGTCCGTGGTTAAAAGGGAGAATTTGATAAATTAAAGCTCTTCCTTTGAACGCTCCGTCTTATTGCGCCGCTCTCTCGGCCATCGTCCTGAAAATATCCGTTGTGTATAAAACCTAGTCAATTTCATCAAAAATGAAAGCTGTTGCTGTTGTTTTTTTCCAGGCATTAGCGCTGTGGCCGGCGCTTTCCAGTAATAAGGTTTGGTTTTGTAAACTGCCCTGCCATTTATCTGATAATTAAGCTAGGCTTGCTGAAAATGCTAATAACCTACAGGAATCCCAACCATGATAAAAAAACAGCTTGTCCTCCATTTGGCTTACGGCGTTTTGGCCTGCCTGGCGGCCACCAGTCTTTACGCCGCTGAAAAGCCCGCCAGTGCTGACGTGGAAGAGTGGGTGGAGTTGTTTAACGGGAAGGATTTAAGCAACTGGACCCCAAAGGTTCGCGGTTATCCATTGGGTGAAAACGCGCTGGATACGTTCCGGGTGAAAGACGGGATCATGCAAATCCGCTATGACAAGTACGACACCTTTGGCGGTCAATTTGGCCATATCTTTTCCAATGCCGGTCCATTTTCCCATTACAAAATCCAGGTGGAATACCGTTTTATCGGTGACCAGGTAAAAGATGGCCCGGCCTGGGCATACCGCAATAACGGCATCATGTTCCATACCCAGGACCCGAAAACCATGACCATTGAGCAAGATTTTCCCGGCTGCATGGAATATCAATTATTGGGCGGCAACGGCAAGGATGCGCGCAGCACGGGCAATTTGTGTACACCCGGATCGCAAGTCGTCATTAACGGGGAATTACGCAAAGACCATTGCATGAACTCCACCAGCGATACCTTTCACGGCGACCAATGGGTGACTGCTGAATTGGTAGTTCACGGCAGCAAATTGGCCCAGCACATCATCAACGGCAAGAAGGTATTCGAGTACAACGATTTGCAATGGGATGATGGCAAACCAATGGAAAGTGGTTACATCGCCCTGCAAGCGGAAACTGCACCGACGGATTTCCGCAAAGTCCGCATCCTGAACCTGGAAGGTTGTATGGATAAAAAAGCGAAAAACTATAAACGCTATTTTGTGAAAAATAATCCACAAGCCTGTAAGTTTTAATTGATCTGCAAGCTGATCTGGCAACTGTTGGGGTTCGTTCCTCAGCCTGCGCAACCCGCCACAACCTGCAAACTGCTCTGTAGGTTGGTGGTGAGCTTGCGAACCCCAACATGGCCATACATCCGCAATAACCGAAAATAAAATATATATTATGAATGTTGACGCGGGCCGCGCTGGCTGAAGAGCGCCCCCAACATCTCACAATCAAGCAATGCTAATCGTTCGACTCCCTCCATAAAACATCCAATTCCGAACTACCACTTTTGTTGATGCGCCCCCGAAACTGGGAAGCCATTTCTACACGTTATTTTCCAAATCCATCTTTTCGTTTATTTACAATAATGCTTCAACACCGTTGTAATGCTGGAATTATTTGAACATTCCACAGTTTTGCCCCATCAAACCGTTCCACTTTTCGCACCTGCACAAACTTGTACTCGCACCACTAAGCGCAACGCTAAAACTGGAGCGAAATTTTATTTGTTATTTCATATGCTGATACTCGCCATAAGGCTATTGCTCCTTGCTCAAACTTCATAATCACAATGCGCGTACTGCGCAACGCGAGACAACACCATGAAAAGAACATCGCTCTATTTGCTCGTATCAGGCGCGATTCTGTGCTCGGTATTAACCGCTTGCACATCCAACCAGGAAACAAAAAGTAAAGTGGTTAATGGGCCGGCACAAACGGCGCCACAACATTCACCTGAACAATGGCCGGTATTAAAAAGTGCGATCACTAAAGATCCGGTTATTGAAAAACGTATTGATGAATTATTAACCCGCATGACACTGGAAGAAAAAATCGGCCAGGTTATCCAGCCGGAGATTAACGAAGTGACTCCGGAAGAAATCAAGCAGTACCACATTGGTTCGGTGCTGAACGGTGGTGGTGGTACGCCTTACCGCAACAAATATGCACCCTTGCAAGACTGGATAAAAATGGCGGATAGTTTCTACAACGCCTCCGTGGATAAATCCAATGGTCGCACCGGTATTCCTATCATGTGGGGAACCGACGCGGTACATGGCATGAACAATGTGATTGGTGCAACCCTGTTTCCCCACAACATTGGTTTGGGGGCAACCAATAATCCCGAGCTGCTGAAAAAAATCGGCTGGGCGACAGCGCGTGAACTTTCTGTTACCGGCCTGGATTGGGATTTTTCCCCAACCGTTGCAGTCGCGCGCGATGATCGCTGGGGCCGCACTTATGAATCCTGGTCGGAAGATCCGCGCATCGTTAACGCGTTTGCACGTGAAATGATCAAAGGTTTGCAAGGCGAACCGGGCAAAGCACTGTTTAATAATCAGCAAGTGATTGCCACCACCAAACATTACATCGGCGATGGCGGAACCTTGAACGGTGTTGATCGTGGAGCAACGCAAGGTGATGAGCAACACTTGCGCGATATCCATGGCGCGGGCTATTTCAGCGCGATTGAATCCGGCGTACAGGTAGTGATGGCGTCTTTCAGTTCCTACCAGGGTATGCCCATGCATGGCCACAAATATTTGCTGACCGATGTATTAAAAAACCGCATGGGTTTTGATGGCCTCGTCGTAGGCGACTGGAATGGCCATATGTTTATTCCCGGTTGTACTGTTGTTAATTGCCCGCAATCGCTAATGGCTGGCCTGGATATCTATATGGTGCCGGACCCACAGTGGAAAGAGCTCTACAAAAATTTATTGGCGCAAGCAAAATCGGGCGAGATTACCGCTGATCGTTTAAACGATGCAGTACGCCGAATTTTGCGCGTAAAAATCCGCGCCGGATTATTTGAAAAGGGCGCGCCATCAACGCGTGAGCTGGCTGGTAAAAAAGAAGTACTGGGCGCTCCCGAGCATCGCGAAATTGCCCGTCAGGCAGTGCGCGAATCGTTAGTATTATTGAAAAACAAAAACAACTTATTACCGTTGAAGCGCAATCAAAAAGTATTGGTCGCGGGCGATGGTGCAGACAATATTGGTAAGCAATCCGGTGGCTGGTCAGTTTCCTGGCAAGGCACAGGTAATACCAATGCGGATTTCCCCGGGGCAACATCTATCTATGCCGGTATCAATAAAATTGTCAGTGCCGCTGGTGGCAAAACAATCCTGAGCGTAGATGGTAGCTACAAAGAAAAACCCGATGTCGCAATCGTTGTATTTGGTGAAGATCCTTACGCTGAAATGCAAGGTGACCTTGGCGATCTTTCCTACAAGCCGCGCAACACTGCCGATTGGGAGTTGCTCAAAAAATTGCGCAGCCAACATATTCCGGTGGTATCGTTATTTATTTCCGGTCGCCCATTGTGGGTGAATCGCGAGATTAATGCGTCCGATGCATTTGTTGCCGCATGGTTGCCAGGTACGGAAGGCCAGGGTATTGCCGATGTGATTTTTAGAAATCCGCAAGGCAAAATCAATTACGATATGAAGGGCCGCCTGAGTTTTTCCTGGCCTAAACATCCAACCCAATCACCGTTAAATGTTGGTGATAAGAATTACGATCCATTGTTCGCCTACGGTTATGGTTTGAGTTACAGCGATAAAGATACTCTTGGTGATAATCTATCTGAAGAAGGCATTAAAGCTGAATCAGTTGTCGATCAATTGGATTTATTTAATCGTCGCCCAATTGGCGAATGGCAACTGGAAATTATCGGATTCCAGAATGATCGCATCCCCATGACCAGCAAAAGTACCAAAGCATCTTCATTGCAAATTTCGGCAGTAGACCGCAATGTTCAGGAAGACGCGCGCCGTGTTGAATGGAACGGGCAGGGCGCTGGGCAAGTTGCGTTCTCCGTGAGTGACCGCAAAGATTTCACCAATTACGTTACTGCAAACACTGCATTGGTTTTTGAAATCAAGGTCGATGCTGCGCCGACCAAAACAACATTCTTGCGTTTGGGGTGTGGTTCCTTCTGTGCATCGGATATTAACGTAACGGAGAAGTTAAAATCCTTCGTTGGCAAAAGCTGGCAGACAGTGACAGTACCGCTGAGCTGCTTCCCCAACTCCGGCGCAAATTTCGGTGTTAACCAACCGCCAAGTGAATACTGGACCCAAGTGTTGCAACCTTTCTCATTGTTAACGGATGGAAAGCTGGATATCACTTTCTCTAAAGTGAGTTTGGTGAAGGGTGCGGGTAAAAATGCAGTTTGCCCATAAGGCAACTTGATAAGTTGCTACCGGATGAAATAAATCCGGTAGCAATGAATCACTCAAACATATCAGCAATATTGAAAATGCCCGGTGAGTTACACCGGGCATTCACGATCACTCAATTACCGACGTAATCAAGGGCAGCAGGGCATCCCGCCAGTACAACATGCTGCGCCGATAGCACAACAGGTGGCTGCGGCAAATACCACCCCCGGCGTTGCCATTGCAGTCAGACCCGCAATGATTTTTAACAATTTTGCTTTCATAAATAACCTCATTGAAAAAGTGGATGTTTTTTTAGTTATCACTTTCTTCAATAGGTGGGCGCCATATCGCATGGAAGTTTAATGAGCGATAAGAACTGGAAAAAGAGTAATCAGCGTTTCTAACATCTTTTTCGCCTGATACTACCTGAATGCCTGTAATACCGGGTGAAACACAGGGAGAACAGGTCTTTGATGATGTCATCATGACGCAGCAGGGGGCAGCATCGTTACAACAGTCATGGCTGTTACTGGCATAAGCTGTTTCTGCCAATTGAAAAATAATGGCAAAAATCAATAAAGCAATTTTCCAGGCCGGACGGGTAAGCATGTGTTTATGGCAGCATGTGGGTAAAGATTTGGCTACGATCAAAGATATTCACGTACCGCGCAACGTTACCATCAAGGGGAGGGTTGTGCTTTGTTTTCAGAGTTTCTGGTGTTACAGAATTGTTCGAAATCTTCTGATTTTGCAAGCCTTATTTTTATTTCCTGGTTCTTGCTCATTATTGGCATTCCTTTTGTATCGTGTTAATCGAAATTTACAAGCTGTTCAAACCTTGAAGTGAGCAGGTTGCAGCACCTTTTTATAATTTTTTTAAAACCACATAAACAAACAAAGACAATATGTAAGGCGAAGCAGCACCAAAGAAAAATATACCAAACCATTTATAGTTCCGAATTTCCTGTTGAAACACCGCCAAGTTATAACGCTGCTCTAAATGTGACTTTTTTAATCTCTCTAAGGCATACATTTGTATTGCAATGTATAGAGTTGCAAATACCCCAAAGATGATAAATTTCAAAACACCGCTTAAAGTGGTAAAAAAAACTACCCAAAGCATGAGCATTGAAATAAATCCGATCAGGACACCCAACGAAAATACCTTGTGATGTTGTGACAATCTACGTCTTCTTTTATAACGGTTGCAGCAGTTACGTGTTCTTTTTGGTATCGACTGCTGTGATTGCTAGGTAGGTGTTACCAGCGTAAATTTCAATTTGGGTAACATTCTTTTCTGGGGTTCGCTATAAACCTCTCCAACTTTCAACGCACCTTTCTTTAAATAAAATCCTTCAGCATCAGGGTCAGAGATGACGTAGAAGCTGGGTATCTCTAATGTATTACATTCTGAAAGAATCTGCGTAAATACTAGATTGCCATAACCTTTGCCAATGGCTTTTGGCAATAACCAAAGGTGATCAAGCTCATCACTATCGCCTTTCACTATGGCGAAAAATCCAATTATTTCTTCGTCTTGCAAAATTAGTTTAACTGTATTGCGAGTAATATACTTTTCTTCAAACCTTAAGTTGGATTTCCATATCTCAAGTTGCTCTTGAGAATAACCCCAATAGCCCTTCGATGCGATTAATATATCTCGAAGAAGCTCGGTATGTTTTGCTTCGGCATTTATAAAATTGAGCATTCTTTACACCTACCTCTGAGATTTTTGTTGCTGTAGGCATCCGCAGATTGATTTGTTATGCACTGAATATGTAGATTTCTTCGTGTTCACTATTTTTCTAAATTAATTAACTCTGCTTTTAGTGCGACAGACGGCTTATGCAATTTTACTTGTAACTGGATGGTTTTCAATTTCTATGATTATTTCTTTTTTGTCTGTACGAATGCAGAATAATCTTTCTCTTAACCAATTCATACCAATAACACAATCCATGCAACTATCATCATATTCATCATCGATTGTTTCTTCTGAATATGACTTGATACATCTAAATGTCACTCTCGTATATGGAACTCAATCATCTGGGTTGTTTACACACTCCATAATCAAAACGCGCTTATCAATATCGTAAATTAATTTACATATATATGGGGAGCAAAATTTAAGATAAGCGTTCATTAAATCGGACAATTTTCAAATTTCCATATGGTACAACAACAGTTTACAAATCGTGGTTTTAAGGGTTACTTTTGCGCAACAAAATTACAAAGTATAGCCCTGCAAGCTGTTCAGTGTATGCAGTGCGCTACTGATACATTTTATTATGGAAAGTTAATATGTTTAACCCAGCCAGGAGCCAAGTAACCAAAAACAATCCCTAATAATATTGCCAAAATATAACCCATTGGTGGCGAAGATAATGTAAATGCTGCGACCAAAAAACCTGCAATGCAGAAGAATATTTGCCATGCAGTGGGGTGCTTAAAATCTTTGGGCGATATTTCTGGTGCGGCAACCAACCCCAAAAAGACACCGGTCAATGCAAGTAATGTGCATGATTTGACTGAGTATCCAATGTTCATTCCACCAAAAACAATAAAAGCAAGACCGAGGGTTCCGCATGTGTAGATTACGATTTTAATTTTCATAGTCTTCATATTCTATATAACACTGTATGCAGGCTGCCGAGCGCACGAATGCCGTGTATATATTTACTTGGGAGGCATGGGCTACGAATGCTTAAAAAGCCAAACCTAAAACCGATATTAGCTGTTTTAGGCATTGGCGCAAATATCATGGAATTACAAAAACACAAATACGCTTATTTCCCATCATCCTTTTTATGAACAACCGCCTGAAACAAATCCCATGCATCAGAGAGCAACAGATGGGCCGCTTGGCATATAGCTGGGTGAGAGTTATCAGGCGAGTCTTGAATGGTCATGCAAGCGATAGTGCCGATTAAATCTTTTGCTGCTGTGAAGCGAAGATTAGCGGCGTCGATAATATCGAAGCGAGATGCCAGGGTATTTAAGAATAAAACCTCACCAGTGCCGAAGTTGCTGGAGAGGGGTTTGAACGGGTTTTGATCGGTGTTTTCCATGTGTAATGCTCCCTGAGTTAAAGAAGCTGCCACGATGTCGCCAAACAATTGAAGGGTGGCAGCTGCACGCAGGTTGGCGAACCGGAACTCAAGAACCCGGCAGACCCGAAGGTCTCCCACGTACAGCTACCATAGATCAGATTGCAGACGAAAAAAAAGCGCCTGCAACATGGTAGGGCGCTTATGCGCCTTGAGTTAATCGGGTCGCCAAACCCAAGTTGCGGATTGTGCCGCAACGAGGTGTACTTTAGCTCATGCGGTTGTGCAAATTCAAGTTCAAATAAAAAGGCTTAATGTTTGTGCATTCAAGTTCTTTATTTGATAACCCGCAGTGATCTTTTAAAAGATGAAAATTAATTCCCCAATAACCTTGCCTTGTCACTAGTAGAGTAGGCAAATCCACTAGTATGCAATAGCTAATATCTATGACCTTTAGCTGTACATAGCCCCTGTGCCTGCTAACACTAGTGCACGCAATTGTTAGCTGTTGATGAGTGCTAGAAAATTTTTCATCCTGATCGGGTTAATTAAAAGGGTGAGTAATAAATTATTCCTCACAACTATAGCGTTGCGAATTAAAAAAATCTTAATAAAAACATGCTCTGGATCGGACCTGAAAAAATATGACTACACCCATTAAAAAAATCGTAATTGCCGGTGGTGGAACAGCAGGCTGGATGGCTGCTGCCACTGTTTCACATCACCTTGGATCGGTATTGGATATTCGGTTGATTGAGTCGGAAGAAATTGGAACGGTAGGCGTTGGTGAGGCAACTGTTCCGCCTATGCAGGCATTCCATAAGTTATTAAATATTGATGAACAGGAATTTTTGCGGGCTACCCAGGGCACGTTCAAATTGGGAATCAATTTTGAAAACTGGGGGCAAAAGGGCGATCAATATATCCATTCCTTCGGAATAACGGGCAAAGAATTGTGGATGGCCGATTTTGTTCACTTCTGGTTAAAAGCAAAGGGAATGGGGTTGGAAAATGATTACGGGGATTTTTGTTTTGAATTGCAAGCGGCTCGAATGGGAAAGTTTGCGATCACGGAAAATCCGCGCACTAATTATGCTTATCATTTTAATGCATCGCTCTATGCAAAATTTTTGCGCAAATACAGTGAGGCTCGTGGTGTAAAGCGCACTGAAGGCAAGATTGTCGAGGTGGCAACGCATAATGAAAATGGCTTTATTAAAAGCGTGACCCTGGCATCGGGCGAAGTGGTGGACGGGGATTTCTTTATTGATTGTACCGGCTTTCGCGGTTTGTTGATTGAGCAAACCCTGCGCACGGGTTATGAAGATTGGTCGCAGTGGTTATTGAATGATAGTGCTATTGCGGCACAAACTAAAAACCCATTGCCCGCATTGCCATACACTCGCGCTGTTGCGCATCAAGCAGGGTGGCAGTGGCATATTCCGTTACAAAGTCGTATCGGTACCGGTTTTGTCTATTGCAGTAAATATATTTCTGATGAAGAAGCCAGAAAAACATTTTTCGATAACTTGCCGGGCGAATTAATTAATGAGCCCCATGTATTGAAGTTTAAAACTGGCCGCCGCAAACAGAGTTGGAACAAAAATTGTGTTGCGCTGGGTTTATCGAGCGGATTTATTGAACCGTTGGAATCTACCAGTATTCATTTGATTATGAACAGCGCGCTGCGACTGGTGAGATTTTTCCCCAGCAACGGCATTAAAGAATCCAATGTGGCTGAATACAATGAGCAAACAAAAACCGAGATCGAGCGTATTCGTGATTTTGTGATATTGCATTATAAGGCAACTATACGGGACGACACGCCATATTGGCGTTATTGCAGGGATATGGATGTACCGGATACGCTCGCTCATCGCATTAAACTATTCAGGGAAACGGCGATAGCCTATAAAGCGGAAGGTGAAATTTTCCAGCTGGATTCCTGGTCACAGGTTATGATCGGACAACGAATAATTCCTGAGGATTATCACCAATATGTTGATGCAATGAATCATCAGGATCTGTGCAAATATATGCAGGATTTTTCGGCCGATATTAAAAGGCGCGCAATGAAATTACCCAGTCATGAAGATTTTGTACAGCAGTATTGCGCGGAAGATCAAATGCAAATGTAATACCCGTTTTAGTTAGCCTGGGGTAATTGTTCCTAAACCAGGATGGTAGGCGGTGATGGCAATTGACCTGATGTTAATCCTTGTGCAGCCAAAGTAGAAAGACTGTATAAAAATTATCGTTGATAACACAATAAAAAACTGCTGGTGTTCAGCCAGCAGTTTTTTGTGCATCACCTTAACCAGGTCAATCAGGTTCTGTAACGCTCAAGCCAATGCGCATAAGGCGCAGGTAATACCCAGGCTGGCTTCTCAACACCCAGTTCGCGCGCGGCGAGATAAGGCCAATGCGGATTTGCCAGATGCGGGCGGCCAATCATTACCAAATCCAATTGTTTATTGGCGACGGCTGCTTCTGCTAATGCGGGTGTACTAAAACCCCATGCCGATGACACCGGCAAGCCGGTTGCGTTGCGAACTTTTTCTGCGATGGGCGCAAGGAATGCAGGTGCCCAGGGGATGTTGGTATCTGGCGTGGAGAAGCCAATACTCACGCTCAACATATCGAGGCCGTTAGTGCGGAATTGTTTTACCAGCTCAATGGATTCAGCGAGTGTTTCTTCATCGCGGCCATCGTACTCAATAACACCAAAGCGCGCCGTTAACGGCAGATTTGCTGGCCATACACTGCGTGCAGCGGCAAGCGTTTCCAATAAAAAACGGCTGCGGTTTTCAAGGCTGCCGCCATATTCGTCGGTGCGTTTATTGGCGTGTTTGGAGAAAAAACTTTGCGCTAAATAACCGTGGGCAAAATGCAATTCCAACCATTCAAATCCGGCTTCGCGAGCGCGGCGTGCGGCGGCGGAGAAATCGGCACACACACGTTTGATATCGATGATGCTCATTTCACGTGGGGTTTTATCCAAATCACCACCAAAGGCAACGGCAGATGGAGAAATAGTTTCCCAGCCGCGCGGATCGCCCGCAGGAATATGGTCATCACCTTCCCATGGGCGATTGGCACTGGCTTTGCGACCCGCATGGGCGATCTGGATTCCTGGAACGGCGCCCGCTTTTTTAATGGCACTGGCAATTTGTTTAAGGCCTTCGATGTGCTCATCACTCCACAACCCTAAACAACCGGGGGAGATGCGGCCATCGGGCGATACCGCAGTAGCTTCCACAATCACCACACCGGCACCACCGCGTGCAATACTGCTGTAATGCGCAAGGTGCCAGTCGTTACTGAAACCGTCGGTGGCCATGTATTGGCACATTGGCGGCACGGCAATGCGATTGCGTAATTCAACATCCTTTAATTTGAAGCGGGTAAAGAGTTCAGACATGTATGTCTCCAGAGGAAAACGGCTTTTACTACATTCGTAGATTCGTGGAATGCAGAGTAACCGCTCTTCTGGTATATAAATATTTCTATTTTCTTATGGCTGCCATCATGAAATTTTATATCTGGGGATTGGCAGCGAACTCCTGCGGCAATGCGTCCAAGAAGAGAGGAGCTTAATCGGTAATAAATAATTCAAACAACAGATCGCGCACCCAGCGGTGTGCGGGGTCTTTGTGGGTTCGCTCATGCCAGGCAGCCATCAGGGCGAAACCTTCAACAGGCAGGGGAGTTTCCTGCATCACCAATCCATCAAGGTGCTCAACCAAGCGCTTGGGGACAACAGCAATTAAATCGCTGGCGCGGACAATATTGGTCATCACCAAAAAGGATTTCACGGAAAGCATCACTTGCCGCTCGCGCCCGATTTTTTCCAGCGCCTCATCCGTAGCGCCGCTAAAACAACCACCGTTGTAGGAAAACAGTGCATGCTCTAGACCGCAAAATTCGTCGAGCGATAGCGGTGCTTTTGCGGCGGGATGCTCATCGCGCATCACACAGACATATTCTTCGTCGAACAAACGGCGTGCGTGTAAATCGGGCGGACTATTTTGCGGGCTAAGCAAAACCAATTCGATATCACCTCGCTCAAGTTGCGCATGCAGTTGCGGGTTTTCAATGGGTAATAATGCCACCCGGATATTCGGTGCGCGCTTTTTGAGTTCCAGCACAAATGGAACTGCCACTGCTTGCAAAGCGTAATCGGTGGCCGCAATGGATAACGTCATCCGCGCTGTGAGCGGATCAAATTCAGCGGGAGTGAGCAACACCGCAATTTCCGCCAATACCTGTTTAACCGGCCCGGCCAATTCAAGCGCGCGTTGAGTGGGAACAATCCCGCGCTGCGAGCGCACAAAAAGGGGGTCGTTAAAACTTTCCCGCAACCGCGTCAACATTCCACTCATCGCAGGTTGCGTTAGTGAAAGCCGCTCCGCCGCGCGCGTTACGCTCCGCTCATCCAATAAGGCATCAAGTGCTTTCAATAAATTTAAATCGATATTTTTGATGTCGCGCATTATGTTCAAACTCTGCGGATAGATGTTGTCAGTACGGGCCATTTGTAATTGTTAAAATTAGCTTTTTCATTACTGCCTTTTCATGGCGCCGGGATAAATGGTTATTTCTATTTTGTATTTTTTCCATAAAATGGAGCTGGCAGGCCGACAAAAGTGCAACTAAACAATCTGGTTGATTGATTTTTGGCACTAATTTGACAGCTTTAGTTGAATTAGCTTGATAACAGCAAATATGCAAATCGCGCCAAGTAATAGAAGTATTGCGCCGTAACCAACTCCATGATTAATGGGCTCACCTAATAGGTTATAAATTATAACTTTAATTGCAAACCCAACAACACCGAACAATATTATGCCAATGGTACAGCCAATCAGTATTAGTGCTGTTTTCCAAAAGCGTGTTTCCGAATAAAGAGTAGCCAAAAATAAAATAAGCAAACAAAAGGGGATAATGATTTTAAATCGAAAAGGAATGGAACCATGCTTAGCGAGTTCACTTGGGATCTGTAAAATACACAGTGCAAGTAAGCCACAGGAAAATATGGATCCTAAAACCAAGAAAACTCTCAGATATTCGTTAGTTATTTTCACTTTATTCTGCCTGGTATGTTGGTAAACAGCATTTGCAACTAACACACGCGATAAACTTTACACAACGATTCACCAAATGTGCTCATTACAAATTTTTAACAGGAAAATATTTACTGCCTTTGAGAGCAGAGTAAACTTTTATGCCTTTTCCAGTGCAAGTATTAGTTTTTTCTAGCTATTGAATTTTTACTTCGATTAGACCATACTTTGGTTGCTTCTCCAAAGCAGTACAACCAAACAAAAAAACACAAATCCCGATACGAAAAAAATTTCATGCTAGGCCTCATGCAACGCTGAGTTCGGCGGCAGCTTGCGAAGTGTGCGTATTGAACACTTATGTGCTCACCACTTTAATTCCATGCTCATTTATACGGCAACACCATTTTGCGATAAGATTGTCTTGAGCTTCATTCAAGACTGCAATTCCTTCGGCTAACAGATATTCCTTTTCACCACTTTCATAGTGATTATATTCATATATGGCTACCCGCTTGCCGACCTGTAAATCAATTTTTTGACCAGCTGAGTCTTCAACCTCATCTGTTTTAGACAGCAGAACTAAATCTTTTTCGATCAGCTCATTGAAATCTACTTTGATTCTTGGTTTGTCCATTTCAGATCACATAATGTTGAGTGCAGGCGCGCCTTGCATGTGGCTCACTGTGGCAAATTTCGCGCAGCGATTGCTAAATCCGCAACTTACAATATATCCAGCACACGTAGTATGCGTGCCTGATGCACCTTGTTATAAAGTTAATTTATTAATTTGTTATGTATAAATATGATGGAGATGGTTGACCGCTTAGGCAGGAATCTGCACCAACTTCAAGCTTTTTTCCAGCCAAATACGCAGCCAATGCTGTAGAGTATTGGTTTTTACTGCCAGGCTTATTCGGATCTAGACGTAATTGGTCATTGTTACCACCGCAATTTTTAGAACTGTAAGGTGCTACTAAAACTATAAAGCACTCTTCCGAGTCCGAGTCACAACCAACGGCTTTTGGAATTACTGTCTCTGCTGAGACATTATTAGTAAAAATCAAAAATGCACTAAATAATAATAAATTTTTCATTACAACTCCGTATTTATAATGCTGAGATAAACTGATTCGCCAAGCATTTTAAGCGATAAAGAACATACTTTTTCCTGTTTTAGGCGCGGTTATTGGTGGTTTGCTTTGCCATATCATTTTCTGGTTGATTGGCAAAGCTGCTGTCGCTTTCATTCGCTGCAGGCATCGCGTTTACCTGCAATGCCTGAAGGAAGAGTAGGGTACGCTTATGCTATAGCAGTTATTGGTGATGGGGATGAGTTGGGTGTTGGTTGCGACTCAAGGCAACATTGTGCAGCGGTTTCTTCCTGTTTCTTTTGAGCGATAAAGGGCATGATCTGCCTTTTCAATCCAACTACGGTGATCATGGGTTTGATCGCCTAGTTCTGCAACTCCAAGGCTGATTGTAAATTTGATTTCATGGCCATCAGTATAAATAGTCAGGTGCTCAATAGTTTTACGCAAACGTTCGGCAAATACACAAGCGCCATCGCCATTGGTATTGGTTAAAATAATTCCAAATTCCTCGCCACCATATCTACCGGCAATATCAAGATCCCGCACCTGTTCCTTGATAATCCGACTAACCCCGCGAATCGCTTCATCACCAACAGTATGGCCGTATTTATCATTGATTTTTTTGAAGTGATCTATATCGAGCATAATTAAACTGGATGCTTGCTCGTAACGATCGTAGCGCTTGAATTCCTGGATTAACCTGAGTTCCCAATAACCACGGTTAAAGAGCCCGGTCAGGTGATCCGTGCGGCTCAGGTTTTGTAATTGTTTATTGGCTTGTTGCTGGGCCAATTTGTTAACTGCGGTATCGGTTACGTCATAGATAATCAAGCAAATGTGATCAACAACGCCTTTAGTATCCGCGAGCGGAATAATGGTGCTGTTTTGATACATATATTCCGCCGAACCGGTGATAGGGCGATAGTGTGGAAAACGGAAGAGGTAAGGGCGTTGTTCCCAGGTAGTAAACGTAGCATTTTGCAAAACAAATACCGCTTGGGCTTTATGGCGAAACCATTGTTCGGGTAATTCCGGAAAAACCGTGAACAAGCTTTTACCAAGTACGTCCTCGGGCGGCTTGCTACTGTGGTTTTGCATAAAACTATTCCAGACTTCAATGGTATAGTCCTGATTCATCACCACAAGGCCTACATCAATATTCTGCAGGATATCCATTTGCCAATGGACATCCTTGAATAACTTATTTTGCTCGTCGCTCTTTGCCATCGCTTTCTATGAATATCCAGATAGTTAATCAAGTAAATAGTTGAGTTTTTCAATTAGTCCATGGATTGAATGTTCGGCAATCACCAACAACAAGTCACAATTGATTTTATGGTTTTCAATGGTGTAATTAATTTCAACCACCAGGGCCTGCTTCCATTTCATATTATTGTTTTGGAGCAAGTCGGTGATGTTGCAGTGTTGCCCTAACAGCATGGGTGGGCCAAAGCTGAAATGAGTGTCCAATTGCTCCGCGAGCCCACGTAAGCATGCACCATTGAGTACATTGGCGGTGTCCATCAGTAATTCGTATTGGGCCTGCTCATCGGGAACCCGATCATATTTAAGCAGCTTGGCCAGATCCTCAAAGTCAGTACCATGGAAAATAAGCATCGCTTCGCCGGCGATCCCACCTCCGATAAACCCCTGGCAAACCCCGTGGACAATATCGTCTTTACCTTCGCGGTTGAGCGATTGCAGGGCCATCGCAATATCGGTTGGGTTTAATACGCTGACATGGGGGATTGATAAAACGACAAAAACATTCAGCAAACGCGCCAGATGAGACCCTGCTTGCCCCATGGCCACGTTGGTAATTTCCTGAAGGCAATCGCGCTGATCTTCAGTGAGTAAATAATCTCGCATAGTTCAGATCTTGTTATAAGGCGTTATCCGGGGATTTATCTGAAGCTTAGCAGCAATCCGTAAAATTGTTGGGAAACTCTGCATTCTGACCGGCTGCGTAGATGGTTAACCCATCCAAACCCCGGAAAAACGTGGCGGATATCACATAAGTCCTTATTCCTTAAGCGTTTTTACCCTCTTTGTTTGTGTCGCAAACTGTACTACCATGCCCCGACACCGCGTGATGCTCGCGCAGCGACCAATGAATCACAAGCCAGAAATGGGGGGGCTATGAAGTCACTTTTGGAATCGAAAAAATCTTTCTATAAGCGTTTACCGACGAATAAATTATTCCTTTTGGTGCTGCTTGGCGGTTTCATTAGTGGTTGCTCCTCAATTGCCCCCTCCAAATCGACGCAAGCGAGCCTGGCGGCGACATCTAAAACAACATGGTCAATACCGGCAGACGGTGCAGCAAAGACCTATTTGCTTGGCTGCCAGGGTGACTATGAAAAGGCATTAGGGTTACTGCAAGAGTTATCAACGCCAGGTAAAAAGTTCCGTACCGCTAATCTGCTGGATGATATTAATCGTCTGGATATTATCCTGGACAAGCAAATGAATCTTGCAGGCCTGTATGCAAACGTACATCCTCAACCGGAAATACGTGCGGCGGCAGAGCAATGCGAGCAAAACCTGGTTTCGCTTATCAGTGAGATCAGCCTATCGCGCCCGCTCTATAATCAGATAGCCAATATTGATCTCGCCACATTGGATCAGGAAGACCATCGTTTTGTAGAGCATATGTTGCGCGATTACAAACGATCGGGTGTCGATAAAGATGATGCAACCCGCGCACGGATAAAATCATTAAATGAAGAAATTAATCTGATTGGCCAGCAATTTGATAAAAATATTCGCGACGGTTCACGGCAATTAATTCTTGATTCCAGCGCGGATTTAAAAGGATTGCCGCAAGATTATATCGATGCACACAAGCCGGATGAGCAGGGAAAAATAATACTGACCACCGCATACCCTGATTATTTTCCGTTTATGCAATTCGCCGAAAATGACGAGTTACGTAAAAAATTCTATGTGCTTTTCAGGCAGCAAGCCTATCCCGAAAATAAACAAGTATTACAACAACTGCTCACCAAACGCTATGAACTTGCTCGCTTATTGGGATATAAGAATTTCTCGGAATACATCACCGAAGATAAAATGATTAAAAGCCCTGCGAATGCGCAATCATTCATTGATAAAGTTTCGCAGTTGGCAAACCCGCGCGCCGAAACTGAATACAACGAGCTGTTAAAACGCTTACAAAAAATTGATCCTTCCGCAAAAAAAGTCGCTGATTGGCAAAAACTCTACATCGAACATCTGGTTAAAAAAGAAAAATATGATGTCAACTCGCAAGAAGTGCGCAAATACTTTCATTACGACAATGTACGTGAAGGAATTTTTGATCTGACAGAAACCATGTTTGGTGTGACCATTCGTCCATGGAATACGCCGGTGTGGCACGAATCCGTCAATGCTTACGAAGTAGTTGAAAAAGGCAAAGTTATAGGTCGCTTCTATCTGGATATGCACCCGCGTGAAGGGAAGTACCAGCATGCTGCGCAATTTTCTATAGTCAGTGGATTGAAGGATGTGCAACTCCCCGAAGCCGCATTGATTTGCAATTTCCCTAATACGTTGATGGAACATACGGATGTAGAAACATTTTTGCATGAGTTCGGGCACTTGATGCACGATCTTTTTGCCGGGGTGGATCAGCGCTGGGTTTATTTCTCCGGAACCAAAACTGAATTGGATTTTGTTGAGGCGCCTTCCCAAATGCTGGAAGAGTGGGTGTGGGACGCAACAACCCTGGCTACCTTTGCCCGCAATGAAAAAGGCGAGGTGATTCCTCCTGAATTAGTTAAGAAAATGGTGAAAGCCAGGGATTTTGGTAAAGCGTTGTGGACAAAGCATCAACTCTTTTACGCGGCACTATCGTTAGGGTTTTATAATCAGGATCCGGCGCTACTGGAAATCGATAAGAAAATGGCGGAGATCCAGGCTAACTATTCACCTTTTGGTTATGTGAACGACACTTACTTTTATGCCAGCTTTGGCCACCTGAATGGTTACTCATCGCTTTATTACACCTATATGTGGTCTTTGGTTATCGCTGCTGATATGCATAGCGAATTTCTAAAGAAGGGGTTGCGCAACAGCGATCTTGCCAATCATTACCGTGAAACTGTTTTAGCTCCAGGTGGTAAAAAGGATGCAGCTCAATTGGTCGAGGATTTTTTGGGGCGGCCATACAATTTTGAAGCTTTTGCAAAAGATTTATCAAAACAATAATTATCCACTTCTAACAGAGTTATTTTTATGTTCATGATTCGCTGGATAACGTATTGCATTATTGTTGCCGGATTTTTAACTGGTTGTGGCAAATCGCAAAAACTTGTTGACATCGGTAATGAAAAACAAATTTTGTATGTAGCTAATGGTGATGAAATTTCGGATTTTGATCCGCAAACCACAACAGGAATGCCAGAATGGCGCATCCAGCGCGCACTTTTCGAGGGGCTGGTTTCACGAGACCCACAAACGCTAGAAGTTATTCCCGGTGTTGCCGAGCGCTGGGAAATTTCCGAGGATGGAAAAAGGTATAAGTTTTACATTCGTGCTAACGCTAAGTGGTCCAACGGAGATGATTTAACGGCAGATGATTTTGTCCAATCGTGGAAAAGAAGTTTTCTTCCAGGCCTTGGAAATCAATACGCAACATCACTGTTTGTTATCAAGAATGCTGAAGCCTTTTACGATGGGAAAATCGGTTTTGACGAGGTGGGTGTTAAAGCAATTGATCGCAAAATATTGGATGTCGAACTGATATCGCCAACACCTTATTTTTTGCAGCTGCTTTCACACCACAGTGCGTTTGCTTTACATATTCCTACTATTGAGCGCTTTGGCGCGCTGGATGAGCGGGGAACAAAATGGACTCGACCCGAGAATTTTGTTGGAAATGGTCCATTTATTCCCTACGAGTGGATTCCGACAAAACACATAGCGCTTAAGCGTAATCCGTATTATTGGGATGCAGCCAATATTAAATTAAATGAAATACGTTTCTACCCGATTCAAAAATCTACTGTAGAGGAACGGATGTTTCGCGCCGGGCAATTGCATATGACTTATTATTTGCCACGCGATAAGCTTGAATTTTATAAAACCCAAAAAAGTGATGTACTGCGTTCCTTCCCCAATTTTGCTACTTATTTCTATCGTTTTAACACCACAATTAAACCACTTGACGATTTACGTGTACGTAAAGCACTGGCTTACAGTATTAACCGGCAACAAATTGTTGAGTATGTTACCAAGTTCGGACAGAAGCCCGCGTATGCATTGACGCCGCCAGATCCAAATTCCTATGTACCTGAAGCCAAAATGCCTTATGACCCCACACTCGCGAGGAAACTGCTAGCGGAAGCAGGTTTTCCGGAGGGTAAAGGGTTCCCCAAGTTAACCATTGCATTTAATACGACTGATGAACATCGAAATATTGCGGTAGCGATCCAACAAATGTGGAAAAAGGAATTAGGAATAGAGATTGGACTGGAAAATATGGAATGGAAAGTGTTCCTGGATCGTGAACGCCAAATGGCTTATGAAATTGATAGGGCGTCCTGGGTCGGCGATTATCTTGATCCATTTACTTTTTTGGAAATGTTTACCACTGGCAACGGAAATAATAAAACCGGATTCTCAAACCAGGAATACGATGAACTCATGCGCAAGTCTGCACTCGAAACCGATGTTGGCCAACGAATGGCGTTATTTCAACGCGCGGATCAAATCCTTGTTGATGAAGTACCAATTATGCCGCTCTACACCTATCACTGGAATCGCCTTGTATCCACATCCGTAAAAAATTGGCATGACAATGCTATGGATTATTATTCATATAATCGCGTCTATCTGGAGAAATAGCTCGAATGTTAAAGTTTATTTTTCAACGCGTATTACAGGCATTGCCGGTGCTATTCATAGTCGCATTGGTCACATTTATTATGATTCGTTCTGCTCCGGGTGGGCCGTTTGATGAGGACAGAAATGTTCCACCTGAAGTCATCAAGGCATTAAATGAGCGTTATCATCTTGATGATCCACTATGGAAACAATTCCTGGACTATATGGCGAATGTAGTTCAGGGCGATTTGGGGCCATCATTTAAATATCCCAGCCATACCGTAAATGATCTTATTGCAGCTGGTCTTCCGGCAACACTGGAACTCTCTTTTTATGCATTGATTTTTGCATTGATAACCGGTTTGACCGCAGGAATTATTGCATCGCTAAAATCAAATACCCTGCAAGATTATATTCCCATGTCAGCGGCAATGATTGGAATATGCATGCCAACATTTGTATTGGGGCCAATTTTATTGCTGGTGTTTGGTATCTGGCTTGGTTGGTTGCCGGTTGCGGGCTGGGGCCAAATACCTGGCGACAAAATACTTCCCTCAATCACGCTGGGTTCGGTCTATGCCGCTTACATAGCACGTATTAGTCGCGGTGGCATGCTTGATATTCTCTCGCAAGATTATATTCGCACGGCGCGTGCAAAAGGTTTATCAACAACGCGTATTATATTTGTACATGCACTGCGCGGTGGTATTACCCCGGTAATTTCGTTTCTCGGCCCGGCAATAGCAGGTTTATTGGCGGGATCATTTGTTGTCGAATCTATTTTTCAAATTCCGGGCTTGGGGCGCTTCTATGTGACAGCGGCATTTAACCGTGATTACACCATGATCCTGGGATGCACTATTTTCTTTGCGTTTTTAATCATCCTATTCAATTTGCTGGCCGACATCATACTGGTTTGGTTGAATCCAAAACTGCACCAGGAATTGGAAACAAGGGGATAAACCATGTCTGACGTTATTAATATTCCCGAACTTGCCCGGTTGGAAAAGGGCCGATCATTAACACAGGATGCGCTCGCGCGGTTACGCAAAAATAAAATGGCGATGACAGGCCTCTATTTTTTAATCGGCCTGATTATTATCGCTGTGTTAACACCATGGATTGCTCCTTATTCCTACGAAGAACAAAATCTTGAACTCGGTGCATCGCCCCCATCAGCACAACATTGGTTGGGGACCGATATTCTGGGACGCGATCAATTGACTCGCATTATGTATGGCAGTCGTATTTCGCTCGCCGTAGGATTTATCGCGACCGCAGTTGCATTGACCATTGGTGTATTGTGGGGCGCGATTGCCGGATTTGTTGGCGGAAGAACCGATGCGTTGATGATGCGGATTGTCGATGCCCTGTATGCTTTGCCATTCACTATTTTTATTATTTTGCTCACTGTCGTTTTTGGCAGCAGTTTGTTATTGCTCTTTCTGGCAATAGGTGCAGTTGAATGGCTTACCATGGCCCGTATCGTTCGCGGCCAGGTATTAACCATAAAAAAACAGGAATATGTTGAAGCTGCAATTTCAATGGGGTTATCACCCTGGCGAATTATTTCACGCCACTTGATTCCTAATGTTTTAGGGCCAGTTATTGTTTATACAACACTCACGATTCCCAGTGTTATTTTACTTGAGTCTTTTTTAAGTTTTTTAGGCTTGGGAATACAACCACCCGCAAGCTCATGGGGCTCGTTGATTTCCAGTGGCGTGGAGGTAATGGAAGAATATGTCTGGTTGCTATTTTTCCCGGGTTTAGTATTAACCCTCACACTTTTTTCCCTTAATTTCCTGGGTGATGGCTTGCGCGATGCTTTAGACCCACGAGCTTCCAAGGATTAATCATGTCCGGCCAAACATTATTATCCGTAGAAAATTTACGCGTTGTATTTAATACTCGTAACGGCCAAACCGTTGCCGTGGAGAATTTAAATTTTTCCCTTAATAAAGGTGAAGTACTGGGAATCGTTGGGGAATCCGGCTCGGGAAAATCGGTTGCTTGCTATAGTTTACTGGGGCTTATTCCCATGCCTCCCGGCAAAATTGAATCCGGGCGTGCATTATTTCATGGGCAGGATTTACTTGGCTTGCCTGAAAAAGAAATGCGTAATATTCGCGCCAGTAAAATAGCAATGATTTTTCAGGACCCGATGACCAGCCTGAATCCCTATATGCGAATCGTCGACCAATTAACGGAAGTCTTGATTGTCCACAATGGCATCAGTAAACAACAAGCGCGTACAAAGGCAATTGATGCCCTGGTTGAAGTGGGAATTCATAATGCGGCGGAACGTATTGATCAATATCCCCATCAATTTTCCGGCGGTATGCGCCAGCGCGTAATGATTGCAATGGCATTGCTTGCCGAGCCCGAATTATTAATTGCCGATGAACCAACTACTGCCCTCGATGTGACTGTTCAAGCGCAGATATTAAGTTTGATAAAGGATTTGCAAAAAAAGCGCCAGCTAACGGTTATTTTTATTACCCATGATTTAGGTGTGGCCGCGCAAATGGCAGATCATGTGTTGGTTATGGAAAAAGGTCGATTGGTAGAAGAAGGCGATACTCAACGTATCTTCAAAAATCCCACCCAGCCCTATACGCAAAAATTGCTCAATGCTGTGTTAACAACAGCCAAACCAGCTACCGAGCACGCTGTGGATCGCTCCCGACCACCGCTTCTGGAGGTACAAAAACTTCACGTTGGATTTCCTCAATACAGTGGAACTATATTCAGGAAAATTAAAAATCTTGTTAAAGGTGTGGATGAAGTTTCCATCAACATTTATGAAGGAGAAGTTCTGGGGTTGGTTGGTGAGTCTGGTTCGGGTAAGTCAACGTTGGGAAGAAGCATCGTTCGCCTGATTGATTCACAGTCAGGCAATATTATCTTTAACGGTAAGGATTTGTCAGTGTTAAGTGGCGATAATTTAAAAAATGCGCGCCGCGATTTTCAAATGATTTTTCAGGATCCTTATGCGTCGTTAAACCCACGGATGACAGTGTTCGATACTCTTGCCGAACCGCTGTTGGTTCACGGGCTGGCTACTAAAACCAACGTATTGGAGCAAGTGAACCAATTGATGGATGATGTTGGCCTGGATCGCCGTTTTATTCGTAAGTACCCGCATGAATTTTCGGGCGGCCAACGTCAACGTATAGCGATTGCACGTGCGATCGCGCTGAAACCAAAATTAATTATCGCAGACGAACCTGTTTCGGCGTTGGACGTTACTATTCGCGCGCAGATTCTGGCGCTGCTATTAAAGCTGACCGAGAAGCATAAATTAACAATGTTATTTATATCCCATGATATGTCGGTGGTGCGCTATTTGTGTGATCGCGTGGTGGTCATGCAAAAAGGTAAGCTGGTAGAGGAGGGCAGCACGGAAGAATTATTTGCGGCGCCAAAACAACCCTATACGCGGCAATTATTAGCGGCTATTCCCAAGCTATAGTACAAGTTGCGAGAAAAAAACGAGCCTACTGGCTCGTTTTTTTTATTTAAAATCAGGGGGGCATTTTGCGCGGCGCACGAGTCGGAGCAAGGAACACCAATTCCCCAAGGCACCAAAACGGCGAGGTTTAATGCTCGCCGTTTTGGTCAATAGGGCATGAGCTAGCCTTTCAATACCCGCGAATAAATATCGGCATATTGTTTAGCACTTTGCTCCCAGGAAAAATCCCGGCTCATTGCATTGATTTGTAATTTTTTCCATATATCAGCCTGTTTATATGCAGTTGTTGCACGTTCGATAACCGCGAATAACTCAGTGCCGTCAGCCTGATGGAAAACAAATCCATTTGCCCGGTCATCAATATCATCGAGCGGTTGTTCAGTGACCGTATCTCGTAGCCCGCCCACCGCATGAACGACTGGCAAGGTGCCATAACGAAGGCTGTACATTTGGTTCAAACCACAGGGCTCAAAAATTGAAGGCATCAGGAAAATATCGGAACCCGCTTCAATTTGATGAGCCAGGGCTTCGTCATAACCTAAATTAACAGCTACTTTTTTTGGATTTTGTTCAGCAATATTACGCAGCGTCTGCTCATAATGCGGAAAACCGCTACCCAGAATGACCAATTGGTAATCTGATGTCAGCAGGCGGTTCATTTGCGACAGAATCAAATCAACACCTTTTTGATCGACGAGACGGCCAATGAATCCCAATAGCGGTTTATCATCATTAACCTCAAGTCCCATCAGTTCCTGCAATGCGTTTTTATTTTTACGCTTGTTGCCTAATGTGCGTCGATTGTAAGTCGCCGTAAGATGGGGGTCTGTCCCGGGATTCCATTCGTCGCAATCAATACCATTCAAAATACCCACGAGGGAATCACTACGGTAGCGCAACAATCCATCCAGGCCATAACCAAATTCGGGCTTCTGGATTTCACGCGCATAACTGGGACTAACAGTAGTCACATAATCGGAAAATGCGATGCCACCTTTAATGAACGACATCTGGCCATAAAATTCCAGCCGTTCGTGATGCCAAAACGCTTGCGGTAAATTTAATTCTGCAAATGCCTGGTGTGAAAAAAGACCTCGATAAGCCAAATTATGAATAGTAAATACCGTGGCTGGATGGTTAGGGTGTAATGACAGCAACGCGGGAATCAAACCGGTCTGCCAATCATTACAATGGACCACATCGGGCTGCCATTCCAGATTCGCCTGGTTCAGCGCAATAAGTTCCGCTACTTTGGAAAAAATGTAGAAGCGCTTGTGGTTATCGAACCAATCATTTCCATCCGGACCGCAATAAGGGTTCCCCGCACGCTCTGAAAATTCAGGGATATCAACCAGCCACACCACAACTTTTGTTCCGGGCAGGCGTGTTTGTTTAATCGTTACCGCGTTTCCGTCAATATCCAATTGCGCTACTGGTTTAATTCCAATTGCAGCGGCTTTTTCCAGCACTGTCGGATAGGCCGGCAGGATAATCTTTACGTCGTAACCCAACTTCAACAGTGCGCGGGGTAAACTGCCGGTAACGTCAGCTAGCCCCCCGGTTTTAATCAACGGATAAACTTCACTGGTAGCAAATAAAATCTTCTGCATAAGTGATCCTTCTTTAAATTAATCAGGAAATTTTTAAAATCAATGCACCAAGCGGTGGCAAATTAATTTCCAGTGATTGCTGGTGGTTCATCCAGGGCACTGGTTGTGTGTAAAGCGGATTGTCATTTCCAAGGTTGCTGCCACCATAGAAAGAGGAATCCGAATTCAGGATTTCATGATAAGCGCCTGCTACCGGTACACCTATCCTGTAACCTGTGCGTGGCACCGGTGTGAAATTCAGGATGACAATTGAAAAATCGTGATCACTCTTACGAATGTAACTAACGATTGATTGGGTGCTGTCGTGACAATCAATCCATTCAAAACCATCGCTACGGAAACTGCGTTGATAGAGTGATGGCATGCTGGTGTAGCAACGATTTAAATCTTTAATCAAGGTGTGAATGCCCTGGTGGCGATCATAATCCAGCAAATGCCAATCAAGGGAACGACCATGGGCCCACTCGCTCCACTGTGCAAATTCACTACCCATGAATAATAATTTGCTGCCTGGGTAGGTGAAGAGATAGGTGTAAAGCAAACGCAGGTTAGCAAATTTCTGCCAATCGTCGCCCGGCATTTTATTAATCATGCTGCCTTTGCCGTGCACAACTTCATCATGGGAAAACGGCAGTTGGAAATTTTCGCTAAAGGCGTACATCATGCCAAACGTTAATTGGTTGTGGTGGTATTGGCGATGGATAGAATCTTTACTGATGTAATCCAGCGTGTCGTGCATCCAACCCATATTCCATTTCATGGAGAAACCGAGGCCACCAACCCAGGTGGGACGAGTGACTTGCGGCCAGGCGGTCGATTCTTCAGCAATCACCAATGTTCCCGGATGCTGCCCATGGCAAATTTCGTTCAGCTTTTGTAAAAAAGTCATGGCTTCAAGATTTTCGTTGCCACCGTAAATATTGGGAATCCATTCGCCATCTTCGCGTGAATAGTCCAAATGCAACATGGACGCTACCGCATCAACACGTAAACCATCAATGTGATATTCCTTTAACCAGAACAGCGCATTGGCCAATAAAAAGTTACGAACTTCATTGCGCCCGTAGTTATAAATCAATGTGCCCCAATCGCGATGCTCGCCCAAACGGGGATCTTCATGCTCGTAAAGGGCTGAGCCATCAAAGCGGGCGAGGGCATGGGCATCTTTTGGAAAGTGCGCGGGAACCCAATCCAGGATAATACCTATCCCATGCTGGTGTAGATAATCTACAAAATAACGGAAGTCATCCGGGGAGCCAAAACGGCTGGTAGGGGCGTAATAACCAGTGGTTTGGTAACCCCAGGAGTCGTCCAGGGGGTGCTCGCTGATGGGCAACACTTCAATGTGGGTAAAACCCAGCGGCTTTACGTAATCCACTAATTGATGGGCTAAATCCCGATAGGTCATGAATTCACCAGCCCAACCGCGGCGCCAGGACCCCAGATGCACCTCATAAACCGACATGGCGGACGCTTGCCAATCCCAATGGCTGCGCTTATTAATCCAGTCCTCGTCTTGCCATTTATAGCTCGACTCAGGTTTGATAATAGAACTGGTTTGCGGACGCAATTCAAACGCTTGTCCATAAGGATCTGATTTCAGAAATACCGCGCCAGTTGCCCTGTTGCGAATCTCAAACTTATAAAGAGCGCCTGCTTTGATACCGGGGATAAATACTTCCCACAGTCCGCTGCTTCCACGAACCCGCAATGGGTGTTGGCGGCCATCCCAATCGTTGAAATCACCGACAATACTGATCCTTTCAGCATTGGGCGCCCAGGTCGCAAACAGCACTCCCTCGACTCCATCAACATTACGGAGGTGCGCTCCCAGGTGTTGGTAAATGTTCCAATGCTGGCCCTCAGCAAACAGGTGCATATCCATATCGCCCAATAATGGTGCAAAACAGTAAGGATCATACTCCGTATGTATCGCGTTATGCCGGTCAACCCATTGCACTTGATAGTGGCGCGGGAGTTTTTCTCCCAGCCCATACCATTCAAAAAAATCTGTTCCCTCTACACGCTTGAAAGCGTGTGTTTGTTGGTTAATTAATAGCGATGCACTGCGCCCCCCAGGGAGATAAACCCGAATAACAGTGTCTGCATTAGGAGTAGAAGTAGTTAGTGGATGACGGCCAAGGACTTCAAAAGGGTCGTGATGGGTAGCGGTAACTATGCGGAGCATTTCGTGGGATAGCGGGTTGTCCTGCTTTTGATTCAACATGCATTTGATTCCTAAAGTAAAATTTTGGCGCGTAGTTTTTCATTTCGTACTAATTGCACAGTTTTGGGCTACATAAAAACGTCACATGCTTGGGATCTACTAGCTTAGCTATTATCTATTCATTTTGTTGCACCAACTTTTTGCAAAAAATTAGCATCAGTGAAACACATTTGCAGGTTCGGTGCCAAACTTGTGGCTACAATTAGCCTTGCATTTAAAGTGGGCATCTACCTTGTTAAAAAATGCACCAATAATTTTTTGTATCCGAATAGAGTTTGAGGTAAATCAATTTATTGGCATTGATATTGCTCTTACTCTTGTCAACGAAGTCACAAAAAATTCATCGTTGTTACATACAATAGCCATAAGGAAAACGTTGTAATGAGTACACCTACATCGGGTCGTTTCGTTAGTCGTCTTACTCGAGAAACCCTTGCAGTGATTTTGGCCGGTGGACGTGGTTCCCGGTTGCATCAACTCACAGATTGGCGCGCTAAGCCTGCGGTTCATTTCGGTGGTAAATTTCGCATCATTGATTTCCCCCTTTCCAATTGTGTTAACTCCGGCATTCGTCGCATCAGTGTACTCACCCAATACAAATCGCATTCACTTGATCGCCACGTGCAGCGTGGCTGGGGCTTTTTAGGTGGTGAGCTCGGTGAATTCGTCGAGTTGTTACCCGCCCAGCAGCGCTTGAGCGAGTCCTGGTACGCAGGTACCGCTGATGCAGTGTTGCAAAACATCGATATCATCCGTCGCCATAACCCTGAGTACGTGCTCATTCTTGCTGGCGACCATGTCTATAAAATGGACTACGGTACCATGATTGCCGCACACGTTGAGCGTGGCGCTGATATCACTGTGGGATGTATCGAGGTGCCGCTCGAAATTGCCCATGCATTCGGCGTGATGGATATCGATAAGGATTATCGAATTGTTAAATTTACGGAGAAACCACCAAAACCTGAACCGTTGATTGGCAAACCGGATAAAGCACTTGCATCAATGGGCATTTATGTTTTCAGCACCAAAGTGCTGTTCCGCGAATTGCTAAAGGATCGTGACAAACCTGATTCATCGCACGATTTCGGTAAAGATATTATCCCGTCGATGATTAAAACCCATCGAGTCAATGCATTTCCATTCCGTGATCCGGTATCCGGTGGTGATGCATACTGGCGCGATGTGGGAACCGTTGATTCATTATGGGAAGCAAACCTTGAATTAACAGGCATCACTCCGGAATTGGATTTATATGATGCTGCCTGGCCAATCTGGACTTATCAGGAACAAGTAGCGCCAGCCAAATTTGTTTTTAATGATGATGGCCGTCGCGGTTACGCCGTGGATTCATTAATTGCCGGTGGTTGTATTATCTCCGGCTCCGCTGTCAAACACTCTCTACTATTCCCGCGCGTGCGGGTACATTCTTATTGTGAAATTGAAGATTCTGTTTTATTTCCCAGTGTGGAAGTAGGGCGCAATTGTAAAATCCGCAAAGCATTAATTGATCGACGCTGTAAAATTCCTGAAGGTACGGTAATTGGATACGATCTGGAAGCTGATAAAAAACGTTTCCATGTGTCACCCAAAGGTGTTGTGCTGGTAACTCCCGACATGTTAGGACAGGATGAAGTCAATGGCTAATAATGGCAAAACGAAGGTCGTATTCCTTTGGCATATGCATCAGCCGGACTATCGCGACATCATGACCGGTGAATACTATTTCCCCTGGACTTATCTTCACGCCATCAAAGATTATGTTGATATGGCTGCGCATATTGAAGCGCAGCCAGCCGCAAAAGCGGTAGTAAACTTTGCGCCAATCCTGTTGGAACAGCTCGATGATTATGCGCAGCAAATAGCTGCGCATTTAGCGCACGGCGACAAAATAAAAGATGCCGTGTTGGCCTCTCTCGTTGAACCTAATTTACCATTGCCAGGCAGTATGGCATTCGTCGATCTTGCGCAAAAATACTTGCGTGCAAACAGGGAGCGGATGATCGAACGCTTTCCTGTTTATCGCGAGTTGGCGGATTTGGTCCAAAGCTTTA
This sequence comes from Gammaproteobacteria bacterium, assembly GCA_021151835.1. GTDB lineage: Bacteria > Pseudomonadota > Gammaproteobacteria > Pseudomonadales > Cellvibrionaceae > Cellvibrio. The sequence goes on along the minus strand of JAGKWO010000005.1, from coordinate 58,367 downwards.
AAGATAAACCATTTGTTAGCCGTTATTTAAACGAACAGTTTTTAATTGATCTGGGTGTTTGGTATCACTTGAGTTGGCTCGCAGAAATTCCTCGTCGTAGTGATGACCGTATCCAGCGGCTACAGGTTAAAGAGCGCGGATTTACGCTGGAAGAACGGCGTGAATTGCTGGGTATTATTGGCGAGCTGGTTGCATCTATTGGTCCGCGTTACAAAAAATTAGCGGATGATGGGCAAATTGAGTTATGCATGAGTCCTTATGCACATCCGATCATACCTTTGCTTATTGATTTAAATTCGGCCAAAGAAGCTATGCCAAATGTGGCGCTTCCTGCTGCCACCTGTTACCCCGATGGACGTAATCGTGCAAAGTGGCATTTAAATGAAGGCATAAAAACTTTCGAAAATTATTTCGGAAAACGTCCTCGCGGTTGCTGGGCCTCGGAAGGTTCGCTTAGTGACGACACATTAAAACTCTTGCATGAAGCCAAATTTGATTGGGCTGCAACAGGCGATTCGGTATTACACAATAGTTTGCGCGCTATTGAGAACCATACGATTGCCACTGAATTAAAAACGACACAACAATCACTCCATCGAGCGTATGAGTTTGCCAGCGTCAAAATCAATACATTTTTTCGCGATGATGGTTTGTCTGATTTGATTGGATTTAAATATTCGACCTGGCACTCGGATGATGCTATCGGAGATTTGGTCAATCACATGGTTAATATCGCCAATACTGCCAAGGATACAAAGAACACTGTTATTTCAGTAATTATGGATGGCGAAAATGCATGGGAATATTTCCCCGAAAATGCATTTCACTTTTTACACTCTCTCTATGAACGCTTAACCACACACCCTTTACTTGAGTTATCAACTTATAGCGAAATTCTGGATCAACAAAAACCTGAACCGTTGCGTTTACCGCATTTGGTTGCCGGCAGTTGGGTCTATGGTACTTTTTCCACCTGGATTGGTGATAAAGATAAAAACCGTGGCTGGGATATGTTGTGTGATGCGAAGCAACAGGTTGATCAAGCGTTAAAGAAAAGAAGTTTTTCTGCGGAGCAACTCGCACAAATTGAAAAACAATTGGCTTTGTGTGAAGGTTCGGATTGGTTTTGGTGGTTTGGAGACTACAATCCTGCCCAAAGCGTTAGTGATTTTGAGTATTTGTTTCGTCGTCATTTAATGAATCTCTATGCATTAATTGAAACACCTGCACCAAGCTATCTGAATCAGGTAATCAGTGTTGGTGGCGGTGATCCCGCCTCAGGCGGAGTCATGCGTCAAGGGCATTCAAATTAATAATTGCACCTATAATTTTTTGTTATTTATTCGCGGTAAAGGGCAGGGTTTTAATGGCAGACAAATCACCATTTTTTCAACGACGTACGGCTGGTGTTTTGTTGCATCCGACTTCTTTACCTTGTTCCGAATCTTATTGGGGTGACAATCGAAAAAATAGATTCGGCACATTAGGAAAAGACGCCTATTATTTTATTGACTTGTTAGCCAAATCCGGTCTGACTATTTGGCAAATGTTGCCAACCGGGCCTACGCAAGCGGATATGTCTCCTTACCAGTCCATTTCAGCCCATGCCGGCAATCCCGAATTAATCAGTCTGGATTGGCTATTGGAAAGAGGTTGGATCAAGGCGGGCGATTTGCTTGCTAACAGGGAAAGTACCGCATTGGTGCGCCAAACAGGCGCTTTATCTTTTTATGCATTTATTGACACCAATGAGGGAAATCAAACCCTGCAGGATTTTCAGAATTTTTGCTCACAACAAAAATATTGGTTAGATGATTTTTCGTTATTTTGTGCGATTCGTAAACACTATGAGGGAGCCTCATGGAGTAGCTGGCCCATTGAATTGCGGCAACGCCACCAAAAAACAATTGATGAAATCCGGATTGAATTAAAAGATGATATTGATGTAGTTCTTTTTGAACAGTTTGCTTTTTTTACCCAATGGCTCTCTTTAAAAAATTATGCAAATCAAAAAGGCATTTATTTATTTGGAGATATGCCTATTTTCGTCGGGCATGACAGTGCAGATGTATGGTCGCAGCAACACTATTTTCAATTAGATGAGGAGGGAAATCCTCTGACTGTAGCCGGTGTTCCACCAGATTATTTTTCGGAGACCGGGCAACATTGGGGCAATCCACATTACGCATGGCAAGCAATGGCAAAAGATGGTTTCCAGTGGTGGCTTGCAAGACTGCGTACACAGCTCCAGTTATTTGATTTAATTCGTATAGATCATTTCCGTGGCTTTGAAGCGTATTGGGAAATTCCTGGCAACAGTCATGACGCTCGGTTGGGGAAATGGGTAAAAGCTCCCGGGGAAGCATTTCTCACCGCATGTTTTAATGCATATCCGGGACTGCCGTTAGTTGCTGAGAATCTGGGCGTGATTACTGAGGAAGTTGAAGCATTGCGCAATCAATTTGATTTGCCTGGAATGCTCGTCTTGCAATTTGCGTTTGATGGTAATACTAACAACCCTCATCTACCTCACAACCATACACGCAGTGATGTAATTTATACCGGCACGCATGATAACGATACCACCCTCGGCTGGTGGGAATCGATAAACGATGCAAATCGTAACCGCGTACAAGAATATTGTTTTCATTCTGATGAAAAAATGCCGTGGCTGTTGATTGAGTCAGCATTAGCATCAGTAGGGCGCATGGCCATTATTCCCATGCAGGATTTTTTGGAGCTAGATGGAAGGCACAGGATGAATATGCCTGGTACAACGGATAAAAATTGGGTGTGGACGTTTTCGTGGGATCAGGTTGAGCCCGCACTTGCTGATCGTATTCGGCAGTTATTGGCAATCTATCATCGGCTTGGATGAAAATCCCGGGATTGATAGAACAATTATCACTCAACTATTTAAAGGAATCGCTATGGAACACAGATGCAGCACGCGCTATGACGCCGATATCAAAATTTTGATTTACAGATATGAAGTGCCAATAGCTATTGGCCGCATTAAAAATGGCACACGCCATGGGCTTTTTATCAAATCGGATTTGTCAGAGGTAAAGCCGTTGCAACAATTGGGAATCGAAATTCTGGTTTATCGCAACGCACAAAAATTACAGCGTTACCGTTTTGATTCAATTGTTATTCACACGACAGACCACGGCTTTGGTGTAGAGCTGGATGCGTTAAATGAAGAGGCAGGTAATCAATTGATTGAAATGCTGCGAGCATCGCCAGAAACACCAAAAGAAAGTGAATTGTTTGACATGGTAGCCAATGCCTAGTTTTTTGATATCTTATTTAACATAATCTACATTATGCGAAATTAGATATAACATAACCCTTCAAAATCAAGGCCCTACATACGGGCCTTCAATCCCGATCAGAAAATATTCCAAAAAGCACCGGCATTTTTTGTTGTCATCCGCCTTGTGCAATTTTCCGGCGCAGACATTACTAAATAAGAAATAAAGCAATGAAAAATAAAGCTGTGTTTGATCGGACTCACCTTGCAGATGAGATCATTGCCCCGGAGAAAGCTGCCAAAAATTTGCTTAGTGCAACTTGCTTGCAGCCCTTGGTTTAAATAGAAAGATACACGCTAAAATTGCCAACAACAGTGCAGTCGATGCCCAGTATCTGCTCAGTTCCAGGCCACCGTGATCCAGTGGTTTATCAAGAAAATCACCAACAACTGCTCCTAGTGGACGAGTCAGAATAAATGCTACCCAAAACAATCCTGTGTGGGATAGTCCGGTAAAGAAATACGCTAACGCAACTCCTATCAGTAGAGAACCAAAGATAATTGCACTTCCGAGGTAACCAAACTCCAAAGAATCTGCGCACCAGTCACCAAGTGCAGTGCCTAAAGTTTGTGAGAGCATAATTGTAATCCAGTAAAAAACTTCGACCCGCGGCAAGCTGACTGAATTTACAGCTATTGTGCCTTCAGTTCGGTGCCAGATAAACAAAGACGCCAGTAGCAGTAACATAAGTAGTGTAGAGCCACCTGGGTAGCCGATACCAATTGAGCGAGTAGTGAAATCAGCAAGTGTTGTACCTACAGTTGTGGTAGCTATGATCGTAAACCAATACAACAAGGGGTGGAATTTTTTAGCGTTGACTTGAGCCCATACTGCAACTAAAAAAATGATTGCAAAAATCCCGGTACTCAATAAATAACCGAGGTTTAGAGACATGGATACTGCATCACCACCGGTTTCACCAAGCGTGGTTGCAAGTATTTTTACAACCCAAAAAACAAATGTTACTTCGGGCACTTTAGCCAGATTATTTTGCGTATTCACGATAACTACTCTCCTAAATACGATTCAATTCAAAATTGAAATACTACGCTAATTGACAGCTCGAAATTGGTTGGCGGATAAGAAACAATCTGTACTATTCGGGTAACGGTGTTCCCGATATAAATAAGATGGCAATTGGACATGGGCAAGCGCCCTCTTTGTTTCCATTTCAGATGCTACGGCGGAGATATCCAGGGTTTTTTCGTTCTCTTTATAATGGGCTACAACGGCAGTTTGATCCGGTTTTAAAATAGTAATTTTCTCCGGTTCCATTAATGCAAAATAATCGTCGAACTGTAAAAAAGCGCGGCCGGGACTGGTCGAATCTTTGGTGAAATCACGCCCTACCATTGGGTGGCATGTTGAAATACCCATCAATGACAACACCGTTGGAGCCAAATCAATTTGGCTGCTCAATGCTGATATTCGGGATGGTTTTATATCTGCACCAAGGATCAATCCGGGAATTTTGAATTTTTCAACGGGAATAAGGTTATTGCCATACACTCGATTATCATGATCGGCCACAATTAAAAACACGGTATCTTGCCAATAATCGCTTTGTTTTGCCTGCTCGATGAAGCGCCCCATGGCCCAATCAGCATACTTAACGGCATTGTTAGCAGTATGCTTTGGCTGCTCCAGCAACGTTATCCGATTATCAGGAAATTCAAATGGTTCGTGATTGCTGGATGTGAAAATTAAACTGAAGAATGGTTTCCCGGCATTGTGAAGAGCGCTCAACTCTTTGTGTGCCGTATGAAAAAGATCTTCATCACTTGCGCCCCAGCTGGCTACAAAAACGGGATTTTTAATTCGCTGGATATCAACAACATCTTCGACTCCATTGTTAGTGAAGAAACCGCGCATGTTATCAAAATGTGCCTCACCTCCATAAATAAATTGAGTTTGATAACCAGCAGACTTCAGGATCGAAGCAATAGTGGCAAAATTATTTTGACTATTGGAAAGTTTCACAACACTTTGTGCCGGTGTGGGCAAATAGCCGGAAATTACCGCCTCGATACCTCGCACTGAGCGAGTCCCGGTAGCATACAATTGTTCGAACCATATTCCCTCCCCTGCCAACTTTTCCAATTCAGGTGTTGCTTCAATTCCTCCCAATGATTTAACAAATGTTGCCCCCATACTCTCCTGGAGCACGATAACCAGATTCAATGGTTTATCACGCGAAATTGCAGCGGTTTGTTGATGGAGTGTCGGGTAGTCGGGATTATTAAACTGGTAATCTTTCAACCATGGCCAATCAAGGCTGTATTGAAGCATTTCTTCTGTTGATAGCTTGCCGTAAATTTCACTGGAGCGCGCTTCATGTTTCATGCTGTAGAGCGCATAAAGAACTGAATAACCGGAATTGATGACTAATGAATTCACCATTGAATCACCGGTAATTGCAAACATAGCGGGGTTGGCTGGCCGATGATTGGTTGTAGAGCGGATTCCCATGAACACTGCAATAACCACCAATGGCCACACCAATAAATTTTTTGCCGGGGACCATACGGCCAGGGAATGTGTCGGCAAACGCAACAGATAATGGAGTCCATATCCGAGCAACCCTGTTAATAATATTCCGCCAATAAATGGCACTCTAAATCCATGCCATAAGGTTGATAAAACTTCTTGCGGATATTTTAAATATTCAATAAAAAGCCGGTTCGGCCTGGTATCAAATTGCAGCAGGAATGCCGGCGTTGCCAACTCCATAAACAGGATGCCAATCAATCCGATGATGCTCCATACATAAGTGCCCTTAAACCAAATTGTTGCCCAGCGGCTCCATGCGAACAACGGGACAGACAACACCGGAATTAAAAGCCATAAGCAAATAAGTATGATATCGGCCCTGGCGCCCTGAAAAAAAATACTAGCCAGATTGCCGGCAACCTCCACCCGCTCATAATTCCAGCCCACAAGCGCTATACGACTAATGCTGAGCACTATTAATGATAAAACCGCCATACGTACCAAATAAATGTACGGGCCAAAAATGTTTGCACGGGGAGACTTGATGATAGGAGGCATTGGTTCAGTTAACCCTGAGTAAAAAGCGGGTCATGTTAGCAACTGAAACTTAAGTAATTCTTAAAAATCCAATGATCGATAAGCTTCTGATTATCGTGTTTAAACACACGCCTTAAGCGTCCCTTAAGCTTACTTTTTTACCCTTCATCTCCGGGACTCCCAGATCCGTAGGGCACAGAGTGAAATAATAGCGAATGCATACCCTGCCAGGATTACGAAAAACACGTGACATTCCTCCGTAAACGCATCTGAATGGCCTGTCGGGATTGGTGATGGGGAAATATTCATGAAAAGCGTAAGCTATAATTGCGCAGGTTTTACTCCGCAACACCAATCTTCACCGGCTCCATGCTGTGAACGGTTGATGTATTAAGAAGAGGGATGCGAATGCACATATTGTTAGTTGAAGATGACAGCCTGCTCGCTGATGGCATTGTGACTGCGCTTAAACGTGCCGGGTTCGCTGTTAGCTGGGTGGATAATGGCAAGACCGCCAGCGCTTACCTTGCCGCAGAGTCTCCGGATATCCTCCTGCTGGATTTAGGGTTGCCCGATATGGACGGAATGGAATTACTGCAACTGGTGCGCCAAAAACAATTTCCAACACAAGTGCTGATTCTCACCGCGCGGGACAGCATTACTGCGAAAGTTGCAGGGCTGGATGCCGGCGCGGATGATTACCTCACAAAACCTTTTGAGGTGGATGAACTGCTGGCGCGCTTGCGTGTGCTGGAACGACGCCTGGGCAATGCCCCAACAGCATTGATAAATGTAGGTCCAGTCACACTGGATACTGCGCATCATTTGGCCCTGTTAAACGATGAACCGATAAATTTATCGCGTCGGGAATATATGCTATTAAAAGCATTGGTAGAACATGTAGGAATTATCCAGACCAAAGAGGGGCTGGAAGGAAAGCTCTACAGCTGGGGCGACGAAGTATCCAGCAATGCAATTGAGGTTCACATACATAACCTGCGTAAAAAATTACCCGCCGATTTTATTCGCACAGTACGCGGCATTGGTTATATGGTTCCCCGCCAATGAAATCCATCCGCCTGTTTTTGGTGCTGCTGCTGGTAGCGATAGTAACGCTGGCCAATTTCGCTGCTGCAGTGCGCGGCTACCTTGGAAGCATGGAGGAAGCTGAGCGCCTGTTTAATAAACGGTTATTACAGCAAATAGATTTACTTGATTACTTGCTACCTGCTCGCTACCAGGAATATGTGCAGCGCCCTGCTCTGGAAATATTTCCTGCAGCAACAAAAAATGATTCGGCGGGTTTATCGCCACAAGTGGCAGATTTGCAGTTCCAGTGGGTTAGTAACGAAGGAAAATTGCTCGCACGATCAGCAGCGATGCCCGACGAAATAATTACTGATTTGAAGCCGGGGTATCAATTTGTCAATTTCAATCATTATCGCTGGCATGTATTGGTAGCAACGGCTGCTAATAATTCAGGGTGGTATTTATTGGCAGAGCGCGATGATCAACGCTATCGGCTCGCCGAATCCATGATCCTACAAGCCGTATCACCCATGGTTATAGCAATTCCACTGATCGGCTTTGTTATCTGGTGGGTGTTGGGGATAGGCTTAAAACCGGTGACGGTACTTGCAAAAGAATTTCATGCACGGGAAGCCACCGACTTGCGCCCGATAGAACACCAAAATATGCCAGTTGAATTAATACAGCTGGCGCAATCCGCAAACGAATTACTGCGCCGATTGGAATCTTCATTTATACGCGAGCAACGGTTTTCAGCAGATGCCGCTCATGAGTTACGAACACCCATTGCGGCATTAAATATTCATTGCGAAAACCTGTTGCAGGAAATTAACCCGGCACCCGAGTCGGCGCAAAAATTACAGCAAGGTATCAAGCGTATGCGTTATTTGGTGGAACAAATTTTATTACTCAATAAAACATCACCAGACCATTTTATGAATCAGTTCTTGCCTGTTAATCTCACGGCGTTAACAAAGCAGGTTATTGTGTCAGCCAGCGAAGCACTCAGTGATAAAAATATCAATATTGAATTTGAGGGCGATGAGTGCTGGATCAATGGGGATACAACAGCACTGGAAACATTAATTAATAATTTATTGGGCAACGCCATTAAATATACGCAAAAAAACGGGAGCATAGTCCTACACACCTGGCTACGTGGAAATACTGTGCTTCTGGAAGTTATGGATAATGGCCCCGGCATTCCTGTCGAGCAACGTGAACGAGTGTTTGATCGCTTCTACCGCTTGCATGGTGATCGCCACGACTCAGGAACTCCAGGCTGCGGCTTAGGCTTGTCTATCGCCAAGCAAGTCGTAGATTTACATCAGGCAGATATTCTGCTTACCCAGTCAAGGTTCGCATCCGGACTATTGGTAACAGTAAAATTTACTGCCAGCGAAAAAGGAGAAAAAAGGAATGATGTTTAAGAAACTATTATTCGTTTTGCTCTGCATCTGCCCGGCCATTTCAGCGGCGACGACACCTGAATTTACCATTGAAATTCGCGATCATTTATTCTTCCCGTCAACATTGGCTGTGCCTGCCAATACTAAAGTGAAATTAATTATTGTTAATAACGATCCAACACCTGAAGAATTTGAAAGCTATGAGCTTAATCGTGAAAAAGTCATTATGGGTGGCGCCAGGGCAGTGATTTTCATTGGCCCGCTAAAACCGGGGGATTATCCTTTTTTTGGCGAATTTAACCCCAAAACGGCTCAAGGCGTGATTCGCGCACAACATTAAGGTTGGATTATGGTTGATGCAATTCTATTAATATTGCGAGAAGTATTGGAAGCAGCACTCATTATCACCATGTTATTAGTGATGAGTCGAAAATTGTCTATCGCATTTAGCTGGATAATCCCGGCCTTGGTTCTGGGCGTACTAAGTTCCTGGTTATTGGCACACTATGCCTATGCTATTGCGGATGCGCTTAACGGTACCGGGCAAGAATGGATCAATGCATTGCTTTATTTATCGGTAATTGTTTCCTTCATTGTTATCGCGTCAATAATAGCCCCACTGATATTCAACACCCCTGCCCTGGTTCAATATTTACCGCCTACCAAAGACTCCGTAACGCCTTATCGAAAGTTATTATTTTGTTCGGTGTTCGCTGTTGGGTTATCGCTTGCACGGGAAGTGGCTGAGATATGGATTTATGTCGGGGGCTTTTTGCATCAACGGGATTTATTGCAGTCTGCATTAATCGGCGGCGCCATTGGTATAGGCATAGGCATAAGCTTGGGAGTAATCACTTATTATCTCCTGGTATTTATTTCTGCGCGAAAATTTCTAAAAATTCTATTTATCTTCTTTATCCTTTTATGTGGCGGGCTCTCAATGCAGGTGGCCCGGCAACTATTGCAAATTGGAATATTAAATTCTGCCGCCCCCCTGTGGGACACGTCCCACATAATTAATGAACACTCATGGCTGGGTGAACTGTTGTATGCGCTCATAGGCTATGACTCCAGTCCAAATGCAATACAAGTTATTTTTTATTGGATCGCTGTGATGCCATTATTGCTGGTACTGCTTTGGAATTGGCATCGCAGGGCTCGTGCCGTTATATAAAACGCCCTTTCCATTATCATAGGCAATGGGCGTGATGCTTCTTTGATAGATTGGCATTTAAACCAATGCCAATCTATATCCACACCCCTCAAATAAATACCCTTCAATTAATTTCGTACTACGATTAAATCCTGCCTAGCGCAATTACTGGAATACTTAAGGATCCCTTAATTTTTGCCCCGTAATATCACCTTACGTATTCTGATTATTCAATCCAAATCCTGATATATGTTTGTGAATCGCATAGACAAAAAAAACCTGTTGCTGTCCTTAGGCCTCATGTTGGCGGCATTGATTTTCATAAGCGTCATCTTTGAAATTACGAACACAGACCAAAAGCTTGCAGATCTGATTTATCAATGGGAAGGCAATCAGTGGCATCTTAAAAATGAATGGATTACAGCCGTGGTGATTCATAAAGGTGGAAGGTATTTTTCCATTGCGCTGTTACTTGTAGTAGCGGCCCTGTTGTTATTGTCTTACATCTTCCCGGTATTGGCTGCATGGAAAAATCGACTGCAATACTTATTGGTTGCTGCCATTTCCGGCTCCTTAATTGTTAGTGTCGGCAAAATCATGACTAAGATTTCATGCCCCTGGGACTTCTCCCGTTACGGTGGTGCCCAGGAATATTTGCCGTTGATTGAACAACTGTGGGTTCGCAACGGCAACCAATGTTTTCCTGCCGGGCACGCGAGTGCAGGCTTTGCATGGGTGGCACTTTATTTTGTTGGCAGGCATTGCAGATCCCCCTGGCGTTGGCCCGCGTTATTTTTTGCATTGTCCATGGGAATTATTTTCGGAATTTCCCAACAGCTACGTGGTGCACATTTTATCTCGCATGATCTTTGGTCATTCGGCATTTGCTGGATGGTTTCCTTTATTTGCTATGAAGTGATGTTAAAGCCTTATGAATCTGCCCAACAATATTGAATTCAAGAGTTTATACAATACTCACTTAGCGTTTCTGTCGTCGGTGCGCCAGCGTCTTCATTTATTTCACATTGAGATACCCAGCCAATATTTTTCATTGGGTTTATCCCTGGTGTTTGTATTGTTATTCAATAAATCCTTTTTTTTAGAGGCGTGGAATACCCAGGCACTGGACTCATTAAGCGCAACCCTCTTTGCTATTAGCCTGGTGCCATTACTATGGCTATTAACATTTTTCTTCATTAACCTGGTTTGTATTCCCGGCATAGTTAAACCTGTTAGCGTATTTTTGTTATTAGGTGGCGCGTTTGCTGCTCACTTTATGGATACATATGGTGTGGTGGTCGACAAGGAAATGCTTAGAAATGCATGGGAAACCGATGTAAAAGAGGCAAGCGGTTTAATAAACCTGCACTTGATCGGCTACGTTTTTTTTCTCGGAGTATTGCCATCATTAATAGTTATCAAAACCCGGATTCTTTGGGGAAGTTTCTGGCAAGAATTGAGAAATCGCACTATTCCAACAGGATTATCCCTGCTTATCTCCTTGCTACTGATATTAGGTCTTTCCGATTATTACAGTTCTTTTTTTCGTAATCATAAAGAAGTACGATTTTTAGCAAACCCGTTAGGGTTTGTTAACGCGGGCGTTTCCCTTGTGAAAGAAAATAGCCAGCGCCCATTGGTAATAAATCCAATCAGTCATGATGCCCGACTAGGCGCCGGTACCATCCAACAAACAAAACCTTTACTGGTTGTTTTTGTCGTAGGGGAAACTGCTCGTGCAGCCAATTTCGGGCTTAATGGGTATCAACGAAATACCACCCCCCTGCTCGCGCAGAAAGATATTATTAATTTCAATAATTTTTCTTCGTGCGGCACTTCCACGGCGGTTTCGTTACCCTGTATGTTTTCTGCATTGACCCGTTCGGAATACAGTGATGGCAAGGCAAAATCACAACACGGTTTACTGGATTTTATAAATACAGCGGGTGTGGATGTGTTGTGGAGAGATAACAACTCCGGGTGCAAAGGCACCTGTGATCGGGTTGTATATGAATCCCCGGATGAACTCGCTTCCTCCGCACATTGTAAAGATGGCAACTGTTATGACGAAGCGCTCCTGGAAAATTTATCGAGTAAACTCACAGGACGAAACCAATTTATTGTGCTGCACCAGGGCGGTAGTCACGGCCCTGCGTATGACCAGCGATATCCCGATTCCATGCGGGTCTATAGCCCCGTTTGTACCACCAGCAGATTGCAAGATTGTTCTACCGCAGAAGTTATCAACGCATACGATAACACCATCCGCTATACCGATTATTTTCTTAGCAAAGTCATTGATTGGTTAACCAGCCAGTCCTCCTATAACACCGTTATGGTTTATGTGTCTGACCATGGCGAATCCCTGGGGGAAAATAATTTGTACTTGCATGGGATGCCATACGCAATTGCACCTGAACACCAAAAAAATGTTCCCTTCATTTTCTGGGCATCATCAAGCTTTTATCGCGACCGGGGGTTGAATAAGGAATGCCTGGCAGGCCTGAAAAATAACGAGTTTAGTCACGATAATATTTTTCATTCTTTTTTAGGCTTGCTTGATATTCAGACCAAGTATTATCAACCGAAAATGGATATCTACGCCTCGTGTATTAATCATCATTAAATCAATCAGGACAACCAGTGGCCGTTTTAATTTAACGAGTTTAAGCACAAGGTGATTTATGGTTCGTAACGTTTTGTGGGTAAGTATGTTGCCTGTAGTTAGTTGCCCGCTGGTTTATGGTGCCGATCCTGCCCCCGATCAAATGCCGCATAAACCGCCCGTAATTGAAGAAATAACGATTGTGGTCCATCCGGTATTCGATGAGTCGAATCCTAAAGAAAATAATTTTCTCTTTCGTTTGGTTAATAAATTACACATCGACACTAAAAAGCATGTCATTGAAAAAGATCTCACCTTCAAGAAAGGTGAGGTATTGGATAAGCATTTATTGGAAGAAAGTGAGCGGCGGTTGCGTGAGCGACGCTATTTTGCGGATGCAAAAGTGGTGGCCGGAACAACACAGGATGCTGGCCAGCCAGTACAAGTTGACGTACACGAAGTGTGGACATTAATTCCCAAAATTACTTATTCCAATACCGGTGGCAATACCCACTACGGTTATGGATTACATGACTCCAATTTTCTTGGGTTAGGAAAAACGGTGAAAGTTGAGCAGAGCTCCAGTGTTGATCGTACCAGTAATATTGTTGTCTACCGGGACCCGAACTTTGGTAACGACAAACAACTGGCATTGGAATATGCCGATAACAGTGACGGAAAGGAACAGCAGTTTCATTTCAGTAGTCCGTTCAGATCTATTCGAACTCCCTGGGCTGCTGGCATTGATATGCTGGATTTTGAGCGTGAAGATACCCTGTACAATGCGGGTGAAGAAGCATGGCGATTTGGCCATGAGGGAACCGATTATTCAGTTTTTTATGGCCAGAGGTTTAATTCATCAACCGATGATAGAACCGCTCGCTGGATGTTGGGATGGGATAGTATCAAGCACGATTTTTTTGAAGTTCCAACTACTACGAATAGCTACAGTGGTGAATTACCTGCTGATCGGGATTACAACATCGCGTGGTTTGAATATTCTTATCTTCACAACCAATTTATCAAGACCCTCAATATCCAGCAAATTAATCGAACCGAAGATTTTAATCTCGGTTCACAATGGCGCGCACGCATCGGTAAGGTAATGGCTAATTCAGAACCGCTTGATGGGGCCACACTGCTCGAACTTCAATACGGCAAGGCTTTTCAATTTTCCCCTTCACAATTACTGACCAGCGAAATTTTGACATCAGGTTTTTATAGCAGTAAACAAAGTACGCAAGCGGTTTCCAAAATTGATATTAGCTACCACTGGCAAAATTTTTCACGTGGCCAATTCTACGTAATGCTCAATGAAACCTACGGCAGGAATTTATTTGCAGACACACCATTGGAACTTGGTGGCGATACCGGTTTAAGGGGGTATCCCGCACGATTTATGGCCGGGGATCGTTCAAGGTTGCTCACTGTTGAGCAGCGTTATTTTGGTGAAACAGAATGGTTTTCACTCTTCCATCTTGGTGCAGCTATTTTTTATGACGAAGGAAAAGCCTGGGGCAATACCAGTGTTCCGCAAACTTATCAAAGTACAATGCGCGACGTCGGTATCGGTTTGCGAATCTCCGGCACTCGAACCGGTGGCCGTGATGATGGCGCCCACAATGTTGGACACATTGATTTGGCATTCCCTTTGGATGGCGGTCCGGAGATCGATAAATACCAGATATCCGTCCGGATAAAAACCGGGTTTTAATCAGTGCCTGCAAAGGGTTGGATGTGGCCTTTCTGTTTATCTCCACGGGGTTGGAGCGGTAAATCCTTCGTGACATCAACAAAAACGCTTCCCACTCGCATGAGGAAGCCTCTTCAGAACAAAATTAAAAGCATGGTTGCCCAACATTCCTGATATTTATCCATGGAACGCCGGACTATTTTGGTGCATTATTTTTGACACCAACCTGAAATGGCGCTGGATATTTCAATCCAATAAATCAATCACATCCTGAATATTCAGTTGCGCCATTGTTTTTGCACAACAAATGCTCAAATGATATTTTTTGCGCCAAAAACAATGGTTCAATTTTTAAATTTGACAAGATTTCATCTATCTTCAATTGTCTAGTAAAGTGCTTATAGTCTTATATGAAAATCAGCAGCCGTCATGTGATCCGGTTATATTATGGTTTAAAAATTGCAGTTCCCTGAATTGGATCCTGGTAGTGGTGAGGTATTAACGGTAGCTGCACTGCCGAAACTGCCTGGTAATCTTAAGTTAACCAATAATGTAATGAAGCCGGGGTTTGAGTCGATCGAAGTAATTATCCAGCTCCCCCTCCTTTTTCCCCTTGATAGCGAAGCCTCTATGAAGCATAAACAACTGTTGGAGCGTTTATACGCGGAAGTCGAAACAGTCATTCTTAGCAAACAGCATCCGGTAACCGGGTTGCTCCCTGCCAGTACCGCAATCAACAATCATGGCGACTACACCGATGCCTGGGTGCGCGATAACGTTTATTCGATTATTTGTGTCTGGACGCTGGGTATGGCGTTCAGGCATCAGGGCGAACACCATAAAAGCGATGAACTTGAACAAGCCACTATCAAGCTCATGCGCGGGTTGTTGCAATCGATGATGCGTCAGGCCCATAAAGTCGAAGCGTTTAAACACTCGTTGCAGAATAGTGATTCGCTCCACGCGAAATACGATACGGCGACCGGCCTTCCCGTAGTTGCCGATGATGCCTGGGGACATTTGCAGATCGATGCAACCTCGGTATTTTTATTGATGCTTGCGCAAATGAGCGCATCCGGTTTGCGCATTGTGTGCACGCACGACGAAGTCGATTTTGTGCAAAACCTGGTCTATTACATCGCCAGTGCTTACCGCACCCCGGATTACGGTATTTGGGAGCGCGGCAATAAAGTGAATAACGGCCGGACTGAAATCAATGCCAGCTCGGTCGGTATGGCCAAAGCGGCATTGCAAGCGCTGGACGGATTTAATTTATTTGGCAAGCATGGCGATAAAAGGGCCGTCATCCACGTTATTGCCGATGCGATTTCCCTGGCGAGAACGACCCTTGCTTCATTGCTTCCACGTGAATCCTTATCCAAAGAAACGGACAGTGCATTGCTCAGTATTATCGGTTTCCCCGCTTTTGCGGTTGGCAAGGAAACGCTTGCTACGCAAACCCGCGATTCAGTACTCACCAAACTCGGCGGTAATTACGGATGCAAACGTTTTTTATGGGATGGCCACCAAACCGTGCTCGAAGAAAGCTCACGCATTTATTATGAACACGATGAATTAAGTAATTTTGCGAATGTTGAATCCGAGTGGCCATTATTTTTTACTTATCTCTATATCACCGCACTTTTTGATGGCAGCGAAGCCACGGCCAAACATTATCGCAAAAAACTTGAATCACTCATGGTGTATGTTGATGGTGTGGGGCTGTTGCCGGAGCTTTATTATTTACCGCTGGAAAATATCGAAGCAGAGAAAAAAAATCCACGCTCGCAAACCCGTGTCCCCAATGAAAACATTCCTTTAGTGTGGGCACAAAGTTTATATTTGACCGGATTGATGCTGGATGAAGGGTTGGTGAGCGCTGATGACCTTGATCCGTTAAAAATGCGCAGGCGTTCTACGCGCTTTATTAAATCCAGTATTGCGCTGGTGGTGCTGGCGGAAAACGAAACGGTTAAACAGCATCTGGCCAAATACGGCGTTATTGCTGAAACCTTGCAAGACATCAAACCAATGGGTGTGGTTTCAGCGTCCAGTTTGATGGAAGCGTATGCGCACATCGGCGAAAATAAATCCCTGGGGTTAACCGGGCGTCCACGTCGCCGGGTGCAAAGTTTGGCAACATCCCAGACCTACGAAATCAACAATAAAATATATTTAAGTTTGTCCTGGTTGCAAAGCGAACGGGAAGACTACCGCCGTTACGACGCCCAATGGGTGGTTGAAAGTTTGACGCAGGAAATCCAGTTTATTTATAAAAACTGGATCAGTTCAGAGGTTGCCGTTTTCACGTTGCTGATTGATCACCGCCTCTATAAAGCACCCAACTCAGAATTATTATTCCAGGTATTACGCAATTACCAATTGCGCAATGAAGAGGAATATGTAGGTTATGCGTCCGCTAATTTGGCCTATCGCGCATCGCGGGTGAATAATTTAACCATTCCCTATTTCCATGTGACGTCAATGAGTAACCAGATGCAAGCCTCTACGGTTAACGACGATGCATTGCAATCAATCCAGCTGGAACCTGAAGCGGCTGTTTTATTGGAAAAGTTTTATACCGAAAGCGATATCATCACCTACCGGAAATTTTCAGCCTATATTAAAAAGCACAAGCTGACCGATAATATCGGTATTAACGGCGCTATTGTGACCATTAAGGATTTGATCCGTGATATTTATTTCCGCTCGCAAAAAATTAACTATTGGTTGCTCGCGCGTTTCTGTTTTTCACAACTGAATTATACCTTGACCGATCTGGGTGACAGCCTCACTTTGCTCGCCGCGCGTAATCTCACTATCAGTGTTGGCGACAATGATCACACCGAAATCAAAGTTGACCAATCCTTCTCAAATGCCTCTTACTTTGAAAGCGTGCGCCAATTATTTCCGGATTTGCTGGAGCGCACGCTGGTCCAGGAATTAATTTCGGCCATTGGTTCATTAATTCGCTCCGAGCCCAAATTATTTGATGGCTTACACTCCGTGCAATTGCGCAATTTCATGTTGCTCTGTGGTATGGATAAAGGGGATGCAGAAGATGTGTCGATGATCGAGTGGCTTGGGTTGCAATCACCCGCCAGGCTTTACAAAAAAATCCGCACTATTTTAACCTCGCGCAAAAAAGTATTCTCACAAGGGATCAATCACATTACGCCTTATAAAATCCATCACAACGAAAATGCGGATGATGAAAATCCGGTGTTGTCTGACGCGATGGATACCGATTGGCTTGAGTGGCGCACAGCGCGCGGGCTGATTACACATTTCGATGAAAATTTCCTCAAGGATATCTGGCACAGCCTGATGTTTGCGGAGTATCTGGTATTTAGCAATGCCAACGGGCAGCGCTTCGTGCTGGATTGCAAAACAACTCGCCGCTCGATGACTCCCGGTGAGGAAAGCTTCGCCCACCATATCGATCAACTGACGCACCAGTTGCACCCGGCCTACTATAAAAGCGCAATGGTGGAAGCGCTTTATGCCTATACTCAGTTCTGCATTAACAATCCGCAGATGCGTTTCCAGAAACCCTTGGTGTTCCGCGAGGTGCTTGAGCGCGCGGCAGAGCGTTATGTCGGTGAGCGCAAGACACAACTACTGAGCCTGGGGATGGAAACTGATTTGACGGTATTCATGCAGCAATCGCCACATATAGTGAATCTGTATGTCACGTTGATCTATGCCGAGACCACTCAACCCTATTAACCCGGCCCTTTGGGAAAGTGCCAGCAGGTGCGGCTTGCTGGCAAATTCACAAATATATCTCCCCTCCCCATAGGCTCAGGGTGCACTAGCGTTTAGAATGCGGCCATTTTCTGCCATACCTGAAAGTCGGACACTATGAAGCTATTGGGGCCTACGCTGCTGATTCTGGGCGCAATCCTGAACATCCTCGCGTTATTTATGCTGGTGCCCCTGGCGCTTTCCATTGCTTACGATAGCGACAACCAACTCGCTTTCTTTTCATCGGCCACCATTACCAGCCTGGCAGGTATCGTATTTTTACTCATCGGAAAAAAATCCCGCCTGGATTACATGCAGCCACGGCAGGTATTTTTGATCACCAGTTGTACCTGGACCGGTGTCTGCCTGTTCAGTGCCCTTCCCTTTTTGCTGATGGCGACTCCGCTCAGTATCACCGATGCGGTATTTGAGGCAGTAGCCGGCGTAACGGCGACGGGTTCCTCGGTAATGTCAGGCCTGGACGCTTTACCAAAAGATATTTTGCTATGGCGCTCAATGCTTAACTGGATTGGTGGTGTGGGTATTATCGGTATGGCTATCGCGGTATTGCCCTTTTTGCGGGTCGGTGGGATGCGTTTGTTCAAAACGGAATCCTCCGATTGGTCGGATAAAGCGATGCCGCGCGCGCAAAGCCTCATGGCAATGATTATTTATTGCTACCTGCTGTTGTCTGTGATTTGCTTTCTCGCCTTTTGGGTAGCAGGCATGGATGTTTTCAATGCAATCAACCATGCAATGACAACGGTATCCACGGGCGGGTTTTCTACTTCCGATAGCTCCTTTGCGCAATTCGATGGCCTGTTAATTCACTGGGTTGCTATCGTCTTTATGCTAGCGGGTGCCTTTCCGTTTTTCTTGTTTGTACGCCTGCTGGTCAATAAAAAACTGGTTATTTTTAGCGATACCCAGGTCCAGGGCTTATTGTGGATTGTTGCACTGACGACGCTGACGCTGACATTTTATTTAATAATCTCCGATCAAATGGAACCCTTCCACGCCTTGACCAAGGCTTGTTTTAACATAGTGTCAGTGATTACAACCACCGGGTTTGCTTCCGGTGATTATCAATTGTGGGGGCCGACTGCCCTTATCATTTTCTTTTTCCTGACATTCATTGGTGGATGTTCAGGCTCAACAACCGGCGGGATTAAAGTGTTTCGATTGCAAATATTTGCCAGCCTGGTTAAAGAACAAATAATGACGGCCATTCATCCGCGGGCTGTTATCAGCCGCCGCTACAACAATCGCCTGATCAGTTCGGAAATTATCGCCTCATCAATTTCCTATATGTTTTTAATGACGGTTTGCCTGGTGATATGTTCGGTTATCCTTGCTTTCACCGGCCTTGACCTGGTAACCAGTGTTACCGGATCAGCGGCTTCCCTGATGAATGTTGGCCCCGGATTAGGTGATATCATCGGGCCCGCTGGTAATTATTCCAGCTTAACCGACATCGCCAAATGGACGTTGTCTATCGCGATGCTCCTTGGCCGTTTGGAGTTTCTGACCATTTTAGTTTTATTTGCTCCCGCATTCTGGCGCGCGTGATATGGGTATCGAAAAGATTCTCCGTAAGTTCGCCTACCCCATTGGAATTTTATTTCCGTGGCTGCTGACGCCTATCGCATTTTTAATTACCGATTATTTGCCAAAAGCCAACGTGCCGTTGTTGTATATCGTGATGGTGGTTTTTATCGCCATTAATGTAACGGTTGAATTGGCGATTATTAATGCGCTCTCCAGTTTTTTCGCATTCAGTTTCTTCTTTGCCGAGCCTTATGGTTCGATCATCATTCATCAGGACGAAGATTTATTAACCATCCTGCTCTTCCTGCTAACTTCTGTCATTGTCGGTTACATGGCCACCAAGCATAAACAAAACGTGCAACGAATACGGGTGCGCGAGTTTATGACGGATATCGAGCTGGAATTGCTGGAAAAACTCCCTAAAGCACTCGATACCAATGATGTACTTAATGCGATGCGTGCGGCACTGGAGCCGTGGAAAGAAAGTTGCGTATTGATTACGCGCGATAGCAATTGGGCAACGCATCCCACGATTCGCCGGATGACGCATTTGCGCAAGACCTATCTGGAAGAATTACTGGAGCTTCGCCTGACACCGGAGTTGATCGCTAAAATTCCCGATCTGCAACAGGAACATGATGTTTACTTTTTATTTAACTCGCGCCAGGTAATTGGCCTGCTGAAAATTTCCATCGAAAACATCCAATATCTGCCCAAAGATATTTTTCTGTTATTGCTGCACCAGGTAAATATTTCATTGGAGCGGACCAGTTTGTCAGCGGAACTGGAAAAGGAAAAAATCGCTAAAGAAAATGAATTACTTCGTTCTGCCTTGCTCTCTTCGGTATCGCACGATTTCCGCACGCCATTAACGACTATGATCGGCGCAACATCAACTGTTATGGAATTTGGGGAACACCTGGATAAACAACAAACACGGGAGTTGCTAACTACCGTCCTGGAGGAAGCACAGCGCCTCAACCGTTACACCCAGAACCTGTTGGACATGACCCGGCTGGGTTTTGGGGAACTGCGCCTGGAACGGGATTGGGTTAGTGTTGAAGAAATTATCAGCGTTGTTAAAAAGCGCCTTAAGCCATTGTTGCTTCAAAATGATGTGCGCGCGGAAATCGACCCTAACCTGCCATCGCTCTATATCCAGGCCGCCTTAATTGAACAAGCGCTATTTAATGTAATTGATAATGCGATCAAGTTTTCGCCACCTGATGCCAGTATTGAAGTCACCTGTGCGAAAGAAAACGACTCAATCATTATCAGTGTGTGCGACCAGGGGCCCGGGTTACCCGAGGAAGAACGGGAAAAAGTTTTTGAACGTTTCCATACGGCCGAAAAAGGTGATCGCCGCCGTTCGGGAAGTGGCTTGGGTTTAACGATTTGCCGCGGTATGATCATGGCGCACGGGGGCAACGTGAGCATTCATGCAAACCCCAAACGCACAGCAGATAAGATCAACCCCGGTTGTTGTATCCGCATTGAAATCCCCATACAGGCAAACCTGGGTGATAGCGATAAAAATCCTGATATGCCCGGTTCCCATTCTGCTGCAGAATAAAATTTAACAGGGATATGACAGGCCAATAACTATACGCACTTTATACTCCCTGTACCCTTACGGAGTTACCATGAGCAAAATACTAATTATTGATGATGAACCCCAGATTCGCCGTTTTTTACAAATCGGTTTAACTGCACAGGGATATTCTATTTTGGAAGCCGATGCCGGCCGGCAAGGATTAGTATTGGCAGCGGAAGAAAACCCCGATCTGATTATTCTGGATATGGGTTTGCCTGATCTCGATGGCCAGGTCGTATTAAAAAAACTGCGCGATTTTTACCATCAACCCATTATTGTTTTATCGGTGCGCAATCGCGAAACCGAAATCGTACAAGCGCTGGATACCGGAGCGAATGACTACGTTGTGAAACCGTTTGGTATCCAGGAATTGCTGGCACGTATCCGCGGCCTCATTAAAGCATTTGGGCCCAGTGTGCAAAGTGTGGAAAAATTTCAGGACGAACATGTGCTGATTGATTTACAGGAGCGCAAACTTACCGTTGATGGTGAAGCCGCAAAATTATCCCGCAAGGAATTTGAATTGTTAAAACGCTTGATTAACAATGCCGGTCGCCTTGTTACCCAGCAACAATTACTGCGCGAAATCTGGGGCGGCACCCATGTTGAAGACACCCATTATTTGCGTATTTTTATTGCGCGGTTACGAACCAAACTGGGCGATGACCCATCAAACCCCCGCTATATAGAAACCGAGCCCGGTGTTGGTTATCGTTTTTTGCCTGTGGTTGAAAATTAATTCCATTCAAAAAAAAGCTCGCGACCAGTTGGATCGCGAGCTACCTCAATATACGTCCTGGTACACACACACTTAAAACAAACCGAACGCTGATCCGCAATGGGAATCAGCGGCAAATAGCACCAACATTCTCAACCAATCCGGATGCAGCCTCACTGATACATCCGTTTTTGTTATTAATAAATTGCGCGCCGACCATCATGTTATTCACGCAGGATGCATCATTTGCCAACACTCCCATTCCACCAGAACGTGAAATAACAACGCCTGTAAATGTATTACCGGTAGCGGCGGTGCTCGGGTCAGTATTCACCTGCGCGAGGAAAATACCGTGCTGGACGCTATCGCGAATATGCAAATTGGTGAATGAATTATCGAGAGAGTCACGCATAAATATGCCTACGGTTTTATTGTCGGCGATAGTGACATCATAAAATTTATTGTTATTAAATTTTATGTCGGTCGATATACCGGCAGCTTTGTTGCCATACAGATGGATACCGGAGAACGTACTGTCTTCTGTTTCGTAGCCGGCGAGGCCATCAAATTCATTGTCGTAAGAGGTGTAGTCACGGATCGTCAAACGCCTGCATCCAAGCTCTGTCACCAGGCCGCCCGACATTGCGCCGAACACAATAACCGATTGCACGACACAATCGACACAGCGACGGATACTGACGCCGTTATTGCGCAATGGAAATTGATCGCTACAAGGGCCACCCATGCATTCAGCAGTCTGGTTGGCGCGGTTACCATCAATCATCAAATCCATAACGCGCACATGGCGGGTATCGCGTGACGGGATATTTTCGGTGAGCCCCATCACTATCACCGGCGCATTGGTGTGATCGGCAAGTCGCAATAACGTGCCAGGACCGGCGCCACGCAAGGTGAGGTTATTTCTATCCAGAATAATGGGTTTGGTGCAGTTGTATGTACCTGCTGGAAGTGTGATTTCACCACCTTCGGCCGGTAATTGATTGATCGCTTTTTGAATTGCATCGCAGGTTTTTTCTTTCACCTGTTGCGCCGCAAAAATCGTTGATGAAACACCACTTAACACAAGTGCAAGCAGCGTCCAGACTACATATGCGCTATGAATACGTTTCATAGTCAGCCCTCTCTCGAACGCGGGAGAAGTTACTCCCCTTGCTTTCATCCTAGCGCGAAAACGCCCTGCAACAATGAAAAATGTGCCTTTAGCCGAAAAAAATCTAATTCGTTTACGCGCCCAAATTGCCAGCGATAACCCTTGTGTATTTAGGAAACAAAAAAGGGACCCGAGGTCCCTTTTTGTAGCAATAAGCTGTTTCTATTTTGCATCTGCTGCTGGCAATGCCTGCGGCATGAGCGGGTTGCAGTTTTTAATCGTCACCCTGCCCTCCAGCAAACTGCCCTTTGAGTACTCGCTGAAAATACAGGTGTTGCTTGCGGGATCGTAATTTTCCACCCAGAGGTTATCGTCTTTCCAGGTAGCCTGCATATGCAATTGCCCTTTGGGAACATCAATGGACATCACCCCACCGTAGTTCTTAACGAAATGTTGCTCGTAATGGAAGGTATACATCAACCAGCCGATGATGACGATCAAAAGGCCACCGATCAAACCGAGTTGCCATTTCAGGTAACGGCCGACGCCCCAGAAAACAAAAATAGCGACACTAAAAACGGCAATCCAGTACAAATAGGTAATCACAACATTTCCCTCTTGGCTAAATGAAATTACTTCCTATTCAACAGGCTTTTACGACCCAAGGCAAGTAATCCCAACAACAATAAAGAAACCAGGCCAGTACTTCCGCCACCATCATCATCCTTCTTATTGACCGATGTGTTTTTGGTCGGAGTCAGGCCCGCCGCAGTATCCGGATCTGCATTCAGCACGACGACATTCTGGATCAGCACCAAATGATCGCCGGTAACCTCTTTATTGGCAGCAGCGTCAGATGTTGTGTAGTTGCGCAGGGGAATTGTTGTGAATGGAGTGTTGCTTCCCATATTGAAACGGCTCAGTGCAGCAATCGCATCAACTACTTGCATACCATTGCCCATGACCTGACCGAACACGGTAAAACCACCGGTATTGGTATCCAATACAAAACCGAAATCTTTATCGGTTGCGTTGCGATTATCAAGGTTAATGAACCATTGGCTGGTCGCTGAATTCACCTGGCTGCCCTTGGCCATGGCAATAGTCCCACGCAAATTGGAATATACGGGCTCATTGGTAATTTTGGATTTTTGGGTGATGGCAACCAACGGGAGCTTGTTTTCATATTTGTAACCGCCGCCTTGAATAACACCGGCAATTGATCGGTGCACAATACTGTTGGTGTAAGAGCCCTCGTTTACATAAGCAAGGAAGTTGGCGACGGTGATGGGGGTAGTTTTGTCAAACAGGTTAACTTCAAAGTTTCCCAGGACTGTCTGGAATTGCACCGTAGTTGCAGAGGCAACCTGACTCAACAACAAGCTACCGCCAATGCAACATGCAGATGCCGTACGCTTTAGCCATTTTGTGGAAGGTACAAAACCGATAGAAAAACTCATGGACGAAAACCTCTAATTATAAAAGTGTGAGTGGGTAAAGCCCGTCCAATGCAAGGAAAGGCACAAGGGTGCTGCATCTTAGCCTGAGTGCTGTAAGCCACACACCTGAAATTTGTTGGATTTTGTAATACTTAAGCGATTTTGTTGCGGTTATTCTTCAGTCACTTTTTTCCAGTGACCATTAGCTTGCGGTTTAACCTCGTAACGTGCCCATTTCTGGAACTCCGCACGCAAACAAATCCCCGTTGCGTAACCACCATCACCTGCCACTATTTTGTAGATAACCTGGTCCTTACTGGCGACAGCGTTATCAGCGGCGTCTACGACCTGACGGACACTCCACAAGTTCCCCAATTTGCCATTGCTGTAAAAATGGCCGGCAATAATCTGTTCGGGATGGGTGATATTTTTCTCGGCGTGTTGCTTGGCCAGTTCGAGCAACTGGGTCAAGTTCTCGCTGGTGATATCCACATAAGAGTTCAGTTGTTCCATCGCTGCTGAAAAATCTTCCTGGGTTAATTCAAACTGGCGCCCGGACGCAACAGCAGGTTTGGCAATCTTTCGGCGAACAAGGTGCGCCGGATAACGCCGCCAGGGGAAAAAGGCGTTAAACACCAATGCCATCAACAGGATGCTGAATAAGTTAATCGCGATGGGAAATACCAGATACCAATAATCCAGGCGATAAATTTCCGCCCCGCCAATCACCGCAGCCAACGCTGTTGCGCCGCCGGGGGGATGGATGCAACGGGAATAATGCATCACTGCTACGGCAAGCCCCACGGCTAACGCCGGAGTCCAGGTTTGCTCGGGAAAGAGTTTCTGGCAAGTTACACCGACAAACGCCGACAATACATGGCCGCCAATTACGGCCCATGGTTGGGAAAGTGCGCCTTGGGGCACGGCAAACAGGAGCACTGCCGACGCGCCCATTGAGGTAACCATTAATAAAGTACCGGCGGTATGCATAAAACCATCGGGAAAGCACCAGCGAGTGCCCCAATAGACCGCCACAATTCCCAGGAAAGCCCCAAGCCCCGATATCAGTTTCTCACCATGGCTGGTGGTACTGCGTTCTATCCCCAGGAAAAGCCGTAGTTCATGCAACCAGTGTTTTATTCGCATAATGAGTTTCGCTGCCCCGCAAAAGCGCGAAATCCTAGTCGCTTCCTTCTTTTGGTGCAATTACGCCTCCGGGTTATTTTTTGCTTGACCTTACCACTATGGCAAACCTTAGCCTGAGTCCATCTTGATCAAACAGGGCAACCGTTGAGGAGTTCATCATGTACGCATTCACTGTAAAAACCATGACCTGTGGTGGCTGCAGCGCCGCTATTACCCGCGCAATCCTGGCAGCGGACAAATCCGCTACAGTGAATGCAACACCCGCTACCCGTCGGGTCGAAGTGAAAACCAGCCTGAGCCAACGTGATTTGCTCGAATTGTTTGATGATGCCGGTTTTCCCGCGGAACCCGCCTGAAAATCTGATGATAGGAGATTGGCGATGAGCAATGCTGCCCACGAACTGGATTTAGCTATTGAAGGCATGACCTGCGCCTCTTGCGTTGCCCACGTAGAGCGCGCGCTGGCAACAGTGGATGGCGTACAGGCGGTGAGCGTTAACCTCGCCACAGAGCGCGCGCATTTACGTTTGTCAAAACCTGTTACGCCGGAAACGCTGATCCGGAAAGTGGAGCGCGCCGGTTACGGAGCTCATCGGGTACAAGATGTGGATCATCCCGAAACTTCCGCTAAACGGGAACAGGAACGTGTAGCGCTCGCGCAACAATTCAAATGGAGCCTGATGGCGACCCTGCCGGTTTTTATCCTGGAAATGGGCTCACATGTCATCCCCGCATTTCACCATTGGTTGATGGCAAACCTCGGTATCTGGAACTGGATCATCCAGGCCGTACTCACCACAGTGGTGATGTTTGGTCCCGGGCGGATTTTCTATTTAAAAGGTCTGCCCGCTCTCGCCCGCCTGAGCCCGGATATGAACTCACTGGTTGCCCTGGGCAGTTTGTCTGCATGGGCCTATTCGTTAGTGGCAACCTTTGCACCGGGGTTGCTTCCTGAGGGAACCGTCAACGTTTATTACGAAGCGGCGGCAGTGATCGTCACCTTGATATTGCTTGGCCGCTTGCTGGAAGCCAATGCCCGTGGCCGCACCAGCGACGCCATTGCGCAGTTGGTAAAACTTCAGCCGCAAACTGCTACGCGGATGATCAACGGCCAAACTGAGGTCATCGAAATTGCGGCCATCCAGCCAAACGATGTGCTACTGGTCCGCCCCGGTGAGCGAATTCCGCTGGATGGCGAAATTATCGAAGGCAATTCATTTGTCGATGAATCCATGATGACTGGCGAACCTATCCCCGTCGCCAAAACAGTGGGTGCAGAAGTAATTGGCGGCACCATCAACACTAACGGTTCACTGACCTTCACCGTTACCAAAACCGGCAAAGACACCATGCTCGCGCGTATTATTGGATTGGTCGAAGCAGCGCAAGGTGAAAAACTTCCCATCCAGGCCCTGGTCGATGAGGTAACGCGCTGGTTTGTACCGGTCGTGATATTGATTGCATTGATCACATTTGGTGTCTGGCTGGTGCTAGGCCCCCAACCCGCATTAAGTTTTGCATTGGTCAATGCAGTAGCGGTGTTAATTATCGCTTGCCCTTGTGCGATGGGATTGGCGACGCCTACCTCAATAATGGTTGGCACCGGTCGCGCAGCGACGATGGGATTATTATTCCGTCGTGGCAGCGCATTGCAAAGCCTCGCGGAAATAAAAACCATTGCATTCGATAAAACCGGCACGCTCACGCTGGGCAAACCACAGCTAACCGATTTTGAAATCGCCGCCGGTTTCGACAAAAATAATTTGCTATCGCTCGCTGTAGCCGCGGAACAACACTCCGAACATCCTATCGCCCAGGCCTTAATTGATGCAGCAAAAACTGCTGATGTAAATGCCGCGCGGCTGGAATCATTTGAAGCGATTCCCGGCTATGGTTTGCGCGCACAAATTTCCGGACAAACCGTTTTAATCGGCGCCGACCGATTATTCACACAACAAAATATTGATTTAAGTATTTTTACCGACACGGCAATAACACTCGCCAGCGAAGGAAAAACACCTATTTATATGGCAGTTGATAATAAAATCGCAGCGATAATGGCATTGGCAGACACAATTAAACCTAGCACACTCGCTGCATTACCTGCGTTGCACCGTTTGGGATTTAAAATTGCCATGATTACTGGTGATAACCAACGCACGGCGAATGCAATTGCAAAAAAATTGGGAATCGATGAAGTCATCGCTGAAGTATTGCCGGAACAAAAAGTTGCAGCCCTGAAAAACTTGCGCGCACAACACGGCGCTATCGCTTATGTCGGCGATGGAATTAATGACGCGCCTGCACTTGCAGAAGCAGATTTAGGGTTGGCGATTGGAACGGGTACTGACATTGCCATTGAAAGTGCTGACCTGGTGTTAGTGAGCGGTGATTTGCAAGGCGTTCCCAAAAGTATTGCACTCGCGCGTGCAACTATGCGCAATATCAAACAAAATTTATTCTGGGCATTCGCATACAATGCCGCATTGATTCCGCTAGCCGCCGGCCTCGCCTATCCTTATTTCGGGGTGTTGTTATCGCCGATGCTGGCCGCCGGTGCAATGGCATTATCGAGTGTATTCGTGGTGACTAATGCACTGCGTTTACGGCGCTGGCACGATAAAAACCACAGCCATCAAGCGCATTAAAATGAGGGTTGATATGAATAGTCGCACATCAAAAACAACACCCGCACTGGAATTGGCAGATGCCCATGCCAAAGGTTTGCACAGTATTGGTGAGGCCGCAAAATTAACCGGCCTTACCGCGAAAATGATTCGCCACTACGAATCACTTGGATTGGTAACCCCAACGGATCGCACCTACGCCAATTACCGTGTATACCAAACACGCGATATTCATTTGCTGCGCTTCATAAAAAGCGCACGCGATCTGGGTTTTTCGATGAAACAGATAGCAATACTCGCCAGTCTTTGGCAAGATTCTGCACGCAGCAGTGCTGAAGTAAAAAAACTGGCGCTGGAACATATCCAGGAAATGGATGAGCGTATCCATTCGTTGCAACAAATGCGCAAGGCTCTGAGTGATTTAGCGGGCCGTTGCCATGGCGATGAGCGCCCGGACTGCCCGATTCTTGATGCCATTGCCTGTAATAGTTGTCACAACACCGATTAACTTGTTAATTATGAATGCACGCAAATCTGTACATATGTTAGTAATTGCCCTGTGCTTGTGGCTGCCGCTACAAGCAATCGCCGGGCAATGGCAGCATTGCGCGCAAATGCAATCTATCCTCAATAACCTTGATCAGAGCGATAAACAAAGTGTGTTGATTGCTGAACAGGAAGTTCCTCCCTGCCATCAAGTAGCAGATACCATAACGTCAGCAAATGCTGATCAACCGCAACAAGATTTAAAAAATAACGATATAAAATCCTGCAAGCATTGCCAGTTTGTTTGCCATTAGCATTGCGTGTTATTAAAAGACGATCTGGTCTCCGGCCCCATTGATTTAACGCCGTATTACATTCCGTTTAAGAATCCTTCCCCGCCCAGCCATTGCTGTCACAGCCGCAAAAACCTCCGCAAGCTATCACTGCCTGACCATTTCATTCCTTACATTTAAAAAATTTCAGGTTGATGCGTTTCAATTGTGAAAACGCAAATAAAACAAGGCTTTTATTATGAGCAACTGCCAAACATGGGGAAGGTTGGCGTGCGTATTTATTGCAAGTACGCTGCTGGGTGCGTGCGCTGTTACGCCGCCCAATGCCTCACTCACAGACATTGAACAGCAGCTTGGCAAACAGTTTTCAGCGCTAGCAATCCCCGAAAATTCGCTGGGGAAATCCACTGCAGTAATTACCAAAGATGAACCACTAACACTGCCGCAAACGCTCCAAATTTTGTTATCGCATTCACCCCGGGTGCGCATGGAACTCGCCCAATTGGGTATTGCTGATGCAGCAGCATTACAGGCAGAGTTGATTGACAATCCGCATATCAGTATCGGTGCATTAAAGCCGGACGGCGGCGGGCGCTGGCAATTGGATACCGCGCTCAGCCAACCGCTGCTGGCGTTATTTACGCGCCCGTTGCGGCGCGAATTGGCACAGGAGAATTTGCTGGAAGCACAATTGCGCTTGCAAGCCAGGTTGCAACAATTAATTACACAGACCAGCGACCATTATTTTTCTGCGGTTGCCGCGCTGCAGCATTGCTACGTGCAACATAAAATGCTGGAAGCAACCACGGCACGGCAACAACTGGCACTGAGTTTGTACCGCGCGGGTAACATGGCAGAAAACAGTTTTTTATTCTACGACAATGAATTGCGCCGCGCACAACAACAAATGGAAAAGCGTCAAACGATTGCTTATGAGCAGCGCCTTGAATTGCTCAACCTGATTGGATTGCCCTCAACTGAGGCTATTGAATTTGCGGCAGAGCTACCGTTATTGCCCAATGAAAAATTTAACCATGAGCAATTGTTAAGCCAGGCAAAAGCAAACCGGACTGATATTAAAATTGCACAACAGCAGTTGGCTATTGTGGAAAAACGCCAACATCTGGTTAAACAACAAAATGGCTGGCGCGATATCACCCTGGGGATTAACGCAGAGCGCGAATTTGATGGTGCTAAAAACATCGGGCCTGAAGTGGAATTTGCATTACCTGTTTTCAATCGCGGGCAAGGTAAATTAGCGCAGATCCATGCAAACAAAGTCGCACTGGACGCCCGCTTGCAAAAACTTGAACTGGACGCCGACAAATCCATAGCCCTTGCACTGAATCTGATGAATTCAGCGCGTGCGCAAATTAACATTCTGGAACCGGCATTAGCCGTCGCCGAAAAACGTGTAGAACTCTCCAACCGCGAGGTCAATTTTATGTTGGGCAATCCATTTGAATTGCTCGCCATTAAACGCCAGCAAATTCAACTCGCCCATGAATTTACCGATACCTTAAAAGGGTACTGGCAAGCAAGGGCGCAGCTGGAATTGGCAATTGGTCAAGCGCTTCCGACAAACAATGGCGAAGTGAAAGATCCGCACAGTGATCACTCCGAAATGGATCACTCCAAAATGGACCACTCCAAAATGGACCACTCCAAAATGGATCACTCAACAATGATTCACCAGGATCAATCGGTGGAAGAAAAAACTGATTCCGCCACCGACCACAGCAAACACCAGGAGCATCATCATGATTAATCGTCGCAATTTATTGGTGGGTAGCGCGGTGGGTTTGGTCGCAGCCAGTTTACCGTTGCGCGCGCAACATGATCACGGTTCGCATCAAGCGCAAGCTTCAGGCTCCGATCATTCTCGCCACCAACACACTACAAAAAAAGTGGTTAAAACCACTAAAAATATTCCCGCTGTTAGCACCGCAAAACCGGTGCGCACAGAACAAGGTTACTTACCCGTTGTTACTCCGAATGGGCGGACCCTGCCCTATCGTTTGAATGAGGGCGTAAAAGAATTTCATTTAATTGCGGAAGAAATTGAACATGAATTTGCCTCAGGCACAAAAATAAAAGCCTGGGGCTACAACGGCACTACACCAGGGCCAACCATTGAAGCGGTTGAAGGTGATCGAGTACGCATTTATGTCACCAATAAATTACCCGAACATACCAGCATCCACTGGCATGGGATTTTATTGCCCTGGGGCATGGATGGCGTAACCGGGTTAACGCAGTCACCAATAAAACCCGGTGAAACCTTTGTGTATGAATTTACCTTGCAACAACACGGCACACACATGTATCACCCGCATGCGGATGAAATGGTACAGATGGCGATGGGCATGATGGGTATGTTTATTATCCACCCCAAAGAACCGGTGACGCCGGCAATTGATCGCGATTATGCGGTGTTGCTGCACAACTGGGCTGTGCATCCGGGAACTTATCGGCCTGACCCGAGTGTGATGACCGAATTTGATTTGTGGACGATGAACAGCAAAGTATTTCCGGCGATTGAATCCATGGTTGCCCAAACCGGTGAGCGCGTGCGTATTCGCATCGGCAATTTATCCATGTGGAATCACCCGATGCATTTACACGGCGTGCAATTTGAAGTCACCGGTTCTGACGGTGGCCGCTGGCCACAAAACCAATGGCGCAAGGAAGTCACCGAAATTGTGGGCGTTGGCCAAACACGCGATATTGAATTTGTCGCCGTGCCTGGCGATTGGGTTTTCCATTGCCATATGAGCCACCACACCATGAATGCGATGGGCCACGGTGTGCCTAATATGCTTGGCGTAAAACAACCGGAAGCGCAAATTAATAAGGTGCTGCCAAATTATATGGCGATGGGTGAAAAAGGCATGGCGGAGCATCAGGAGCATACCGATATGGGCCATATGCCCGGCCCGGAAAATACGTTGCCGATGATGATGGGTGAAGGTCGCTACG
This sequence comes from Gammaproteobacteria bacterium, assembly GCA_021151835.1. Classification (GTDB taxonomy): domain Bacteria; phylum Pseudomonadota; class Gammaproteobacteria; order Pseudomonadales; family Cellvibrionaceae; genus Cellvibrio. The sequence goes on along the minus strand of JAGKWO010000005.1, from coordinate 26,449 downwards.
GAAAAATGGAAATGGGCGGCATGTTTTCCATGATTCGTGTGCGTGATCAGTTGGGGGCGCAGGCGGATCTTTATGCCGCGCCGGAGGGAACACAAGCCCGGAAAGTCAGTGAAATCCCCACCGGGATTCCTGTTTAGCCCCTGCCGGACAAGGATTGTCCAATGCAAGTGTTAATAAATGTTCAGCAGCGTCAATCCTGGCGCTGGAAACTTACCCTTCCCCTATAATTCACACCGACCATAAGTAGGCATAGCGCCACTAATAATCATAATCGTGTGAGCACACCATGACCCCAGCCCTGTTACGCCCTGGCCTTTCCCGTTTTGCACTTTCCCCTATTGTCGTTGCGTTTTTACTGTTGGGCGCATGCGGGGAAAAATCTGCACCGGCTCCCGAAACAGCTACTGCAACCAGCATCAGTTCATCGTCAAGCAGTGTTGCGCTTGACATTACGCGCCTTACGCCCGAACAAGCAAAAGCCGATGCGCAAGCGATTGAACAACAAGTCCCTATTACCACCGCTGACGGCCTTAAAACAGAATTGTGGGCTTCCGAAAAAATGCTGGGCGATACGGTTGCAATCCATGTGGATGATAAAGGCCGTGTGTGGGCCGGTATCACCCAGCGCAGCAACAATTCCGAATTCGATATTCGCGGTGTTCCTGAATGGGAAAATGCGTCAATGACATTTTCGACCCTCGAAGACCGGAGAAACTTTTTGCACACCGAATTGGCGCCGGAAAAAAGTGCACAGAATGAAAAAATCCCGGACCGCAATAACGACGGCAGTCACGATTGGCGTGATCTGGCGGTGATGACTGAAAAAGTCATTCGCCTTGAAGACACTCAAGGTTCCGGTAAAGCGGATTTGGCCCAAACCGCAATTAATGATTTCCATAATGAAGTGACCGATGTAATCGGCGGATTGTTTTACCACGATTTGCTCGATGAATTATTTATTAATATCGCACCGGATTTCTGGCGCGTGAAAGATACTAACGGCGATGGTTATTTTGATGCACAAACATCACTCGCCCATGGTTTTGGTGTGCACATTGGATTCAGCGGCCACGGCCTTTCCGGCGCAACCGTGGGGCCCGATGGCATGCTCTATTACAGCATGGGCGATATCGGCACCAGCGTTACCGATCAATACGGCACTAAATGGCATTACCCAAATCAAGGCGTAATTGTGCGCAGCGAAATTGACGGCACTCACTTTGAAGTATTTGCCGCAGGCCTGCGTAATATTTATGAATTTGCATTCGATAAATACGGCAACTTTATCAGCGTGGATAACGACGGTGACCACGTTGGTGAATACGAACGTGTGGTGCATTTGATCGAAGGTTCCGACACTGGCTGGCGAACCAACTGGCAATTGGGAAAATACAAAGATCCCAAAAATAACAGCTATAAAATCTGGATGGATGAAGATTATTACAAACCGCGCTTTAAAGACCAGGCTGCGCATGTATTGCCGCCCGTTGCGCCTTACCACGCCGGTCCAACCGGAATGACCTATCACCCGGGCACGGGCTTGAGTGATAAATGGAAAGACCATTTCTTTGTTGTTGAATTTGTCGGTTCAGCAACACGCGCCGGTATCAACGCATTTACGTTAAAACCCAAAGGTGCATCGTTTGAATTGGCCAGCGATGAAAATATGATGCGCGGCGTGCTCGCCACCGGCCTGGATTTCGGTCCTGATGGCGCACTGTATTTTAGTGACTGGATTGAAGGCTGGGGCTTAAAACAAAAAGGCCGCGTGTGGAAAATGGATACCGTTGACGGTAGCAACCCCGAGCGCGACGAAACCAAAAAAATACTCGGCGACGATTTACGTGCGCGCACAACTGAACAATTGGTTGCCCTGTTAAATCACGCCGATATGCGTGTACGCCAGAAAGCACAATTTGTGTTGGCAGAACAGCATCAGGTTAAAACACTGCAAGAAGTCGCCGTTACATCGCCACACCAATTAGCACGCATCCATGCAATCTGGGGGTTGGGGCAAATCCTGCGCAAGAACCCTGCGGGTAATGCCGTGTTGATTAATTTATTGCAAGACAGCGATGCAGAAATTCGCGCGCAATCCGCTAAAGTGTTGGGCGATGCCAAAATGGCTGCCGGAATTGATCAGCTGATACTTTTGCTCGCCGATAAAAACCCGCGTGTGCAACTCTATGCAACCCAAGCATTGGGAAGAATGAGTGCTAAAGAAGCCATTCAACCCATCATCAAAATGCTGGAAGCCAACCAGGATAACGACGTTTACCTGCGCCAGGCGGGTGCTATCGCATTAGCACGCATTGGCGATCAAAAAGTATTGGGTGAACTCTCCACGCATTCATCGGAAGCCGTGAGGATTGCTGCCGTTGTCGCATTAAAAAAACTAACCAGCCCGCTGCTCGCAAAATTCCTCACCGATAAAAGCGAATACGTAGTTACCAACGCAGCGCGTTCAATTAGCGATGATGAATTGGTGAAGGATGCCCTGCCCGCGCTCGCCGCGCTGCTGGATAAACCCGCTTTCACCAATGAAGCACTGTTGCGTCGCGCTATTAATGCCAACGTCTATGCCGATGATAGTGAAGAAAATGCCGCGCGCTTGATTCGTTTTGCGCAACAACCAAAAATTTCCGGTAACTTGCGTGCAGAGGCCATCCAGGCTGTTTCGGTTTGGGCAAATGGTTCCGTTTATGATCGGGTAAGCGGTGTTTATCGCGGCCCGCTTGCACACCCGCAATCAGAGGCTATTGCTGCATTGAAAAGCGGTTACAAACAATTATTAGGCGATAAAAACAGCGATGTACGCAAAGCAACTATCGCCGCGTTGGGGGAATTAACACTGCAAGATGCAAATTCACAATTAATTGCAATGCTCAGTGCGGACAATGATGCGAATGTGCGCATTGCTGCGTTACATACCTTGAAAAAATTCAACCATGAAAATATCGGCGACCTGGTATTCACCGCATTGAAAGACAAAGAACAATCCGTGCGTATGGCCGGTTTGGCGTTGGTCCCGGAATTAAAAATGCCCGTAACGCAAGTAGTGGAAATGCACAGCTTGCTAATTAAAAACGGTACCGCCTTTGAGCAACAAGCCGCATTACTATCGCTAGCCAATGTAAAAGCACCGGAAGCAGAAGCCGTTTTCCGCGAGCAAATGACCCAATTGATTGAGGGCAAGATTGCACCGCAAGTGCAGCTGGAATTAATAACCGCTGCAGAACAAATTGGCTCGCCAGCGTTAACACAATTGCTCGCGGATTATGAAAGCAAGAAAGACAAAAATAATCCGCTCGATACCTATCGCGAAGCGATTTATGGCGGCGATGCAGAAAAAGGCGTTGCCCTCTTCCGCTACAGCAACTCAACACAATGTGTACGTTGCCATATGGTGGGATCGCGCGGTAATAAAGTGGGTCCGGATTTAACCACCATTGCCACACGGATTACACCGGAGCAAATGGTTGAAGCGTTAGTCGCGCCTGCTGCGCGTATCGCCCCCGGTTTTGGTCGTGTGACAGTGGTATTGAAAAATGGTGACCGTATTGAAGGTTCGTTTGATGCAGAAACCAAAAATGATGTCAGCATCACTGCCAACAATAAAGCACAAACGATTCTGCGCAGTAATATCGAGAAACTGGAATTCGGTGGAATTTCGCCAATGCCACCCATGGGTTTAGGTTTGACTAAAGCAGAATTACGGGATCTGGTTGCTTATCTTTCCACACTGAAAGAAGAGGTTCATGAGGGGCATTAATTGCCGCTTTTTGTTTCCTCTATTACTGTGTGCAATGGGTTAATTTCATTGCACACAATAATTTTCGAATCCAGCAACACAAATATTCAGAGCTGTATTTTAAAATTTCTGCTGGAACGAAAGCTAAAAATAAAAAGGCAATGTGGTACTGTCTTCAAAACCCTGACCAGAAAGCCCGACCAATACACCTGTTTGCTTTCAGGTTACCCCGCGCTGTTTAATTTCTATTAAATATTTATTTATCCACCCCTTATTTTTACAACTTCTTTATACGCAAAGCACTACCTTAAAACGGTCTTAACAACCCGACAGGTAATGTATGGAAATTCCGCGTTCAAACAATTCCCGCCAAACCCGCAGCAAGCGGTCTTATTGGTTAGCAAATACTGCTGTTACTCAGATTGTATCCAATAAAACGTCTGCAAAACTCTTTCTGGCTTCCCATTCCCCCGAACAAAAGCTTCCCTCCACTGATTCCTTATTTGAGTTGTTAATTACAGTGGATCAAAACCACATAGCCAGCTTGCGTCACGTTGCCAGCGAAGCCTGTGGCGAACAGATGGATTCATTTCAAATCCAACCCACTAAAAGACCGGATTGCCAATTGGTGCGTTTGCGCTGTTTCGGTAAAGCAACCATCGCGCGTTTAATGGATGCCGTAATAGCCAGGTTGGATAGTGCGGAGTTTGGCCGCGTGTGTCGTGTGTAATCCTTAATCACTATTGGTAAATAATCATGAATTCTTTTGATGGCATATGGGTGCCACTGGTTACACCATTCCACCACGGAAAAATTGATCTGAATGCCGCGCAGGAATTGGCAAATTACTTAATACAAGCCGGTGTTAATGGATTGGTGATTGCAGGAACTACCGGTGAAGGTTGCTCGCTGGATAAATATGAACAGCAATTGTTGCTCATGGCTGTGCGCGAAGTGGTTGGTAATAATTATCCACTGGTTGTTGGTTTGGGTGGCAGTAGTACCTGCGAGCTGCTGGATAAAGTAAAGCGCTTCAAGCCTGATACGCTGTGCGGATTTTTAATTTCAGCACCTGCTTATGTAAGACCTGCGCAAGAAGGCATACGCTTACACTTTAATGCAATTGCTTCAGCGACTGAATTACCTATCATCCTGTATAACATTCCAGCGCGTACCGGTATTAACATCAGCGTTACTGTGATCGCGGAGCTGGCGAAAAATCCGCAATTTGTTGCCATTAAGGAATGCGGCAATCAAATGCGCGATTTATTAGCGTTTAAAAAATTATCGGTATTAAGCGGCAATGATGAAAGCTTATTTGATGATTTACGCCTGGGTGCCGCAGGAGCCATTTCCGCCGCTGCACATATTCGCCCGGACTTATTTGTATTGTTGCATACGTTAGTGAGCAGCGGACATATTAAACAGGCGCATCAACTCTTTGAACAATTGTTGCCGTTGATTAAATTACTATTTTCCGAGCCTAATCCCGCACCGGTAAAAGCGGCATTGGCGATGCAAGGGTTTATCGACGATTCATTGCGCTTGCCCATGACTTCCATGTCAGCGTCGGCCAAAGCAGCATTAAGTAAAGCATTGGATAAGGTAATGGGGATTACGGCAGGTCATAGCCAACCGGATTTTTTAAAGCGAACATATAAATATCCGCAAACACAACCAATCGCTGCCAACGCAGCCACATAACCGAACCGCCACTGCAGTTCTGGCATATGCTCAAAGTTCATTCCCCAGATTCCGGCAAACGCCGTAGCGACTGCGAAGATCGCAGCCCAGGCAGCAAGGCGTTTACTGACATCAGTTTGGTGGATAGTTACCATGGATAAATTAACCTGAATCGCCGTGCTGATAGTGTCCTGCATGTTATCCATACTTGCATTGATCCGGGCAAGGTGTTCGCTGATTTCCCGAAAATATTCCTGACTATTGCTACAAATAGCAGGAACGTGCCCACCATATAATTTCGGAATTGATTCCATCAACGGAGTTACGGCGTGTTTTAACAACGAGAGTTTGCGTTTGAGTTGATAAAGTTGTTCGATATTGGTTCGCTCAATTCCTGCACTGAAAATAGTATCTTCAATTTTTTCCAATTCATATTCCAGCACAGACAATGCCTGAAAATAACGATCAATCACTGAATCGATTAATGCATACAACACAAATGCCGGGCCTCGCCCGAGCAAATGCGGTTCGCGCTCGCAGCGGGCACGCACGCAGGAAAACCCCTGGCGACTGCGTTGGCGAACCGAGATTACATAATTGTGGCCCGCAAAAATATTCACCACGCCATTAGTCAGTTCGCCACCAACCACATCGATTAACGGCAAGATCACAAAGACGTTTTCACCGTACGCTTCAATCGTCGGTGATTGGTGACCATTGATAACCTCTTCAACCGCAAGCTCATGCAAACCAAATTGTGTTTTTAATTGTTGTAATTCATCCGTATGGGTATCGCGTAGCGCTACCCATACAAAATGATCCGGCAGGCGGAGGTAATCGCCCAATTTATCCAACGCAATATCGGCAAGCTGTTCGCCACGGCAATACACCATGCAATTTACCAGCACGATAACCTCCGCGGTGCGCTTAAAATACTTTGCTGAGTGTTGCGACCAGGACGTTTTTGCCAAGGAACTTGCCATTAGCCGGTGATGCATAGGCTGATTTATCCGCATTGGTTCCGATGCCCGCCACTGACAGTGTGCAAATACCCAAGTCCCGGGTGAGCCCGACTTTCCAATCGTCATAACTGGCTGCAGAATTATTTTCTACTTCCTGGTGACCAATATGCAGATTAAGTGTGAGTTTTTCGGTGAGGGAAATATTTGCACCTGCATCAAGGTAACCGCTGTTTTTGCTATCCACAAAACCAAATAAATTGGTTAAGGCGTGGGAATATTTCAGATAGGCAACACCATAACCCAATTGCCCATAAATTTCGGTGGTGTTGGCATTTTCAAAACCGGCCACATCACCCAGTTGGTTATTGGGATACACATAAGCGAGCACACCCACATCGTAAGTAAATGATTCGCTAAGGTTGCCACGTTTGCCTGCGTATAAATCCAGCTCCACCTTGGCATCGCCACCAGCATCTTCAATCCATTTAATACTGGATGCCCAGGCACCGGCGTAAACACCGCTGTCGCTGCGGGTGTAATCCGCGCCCGCCTGAATGGCAGGATCAAGGCGTGTTTGTGAAATACCGCGATAGCGGTAATCCGATGTCACAGCCGCATTGAATGCAAGACTATCGTCCGCTGCGAATGCAGGAACGCTGCTGCTACCAACAACCGTTACCAGCATAGAAAGAATCATTTTTTTCATAGCACTTACTCCAAAAATTACAGTGATTAATCACCGCTTGTAAAACGCCAGGCAATAGAAATCCTGTCTGCGTTAAAAACGCAGTGCAGGAATACTAATGTTCGACGGGTTAATTCAAATCAGGCGGGCAACAACAGGCGATACCCCACCGCCGTTTCCGTTAATAAAAAACGCGGTTGCGCGGGATTGTCCTCCAGTTTCTGGCGCAAATGGCCCATATAGACGCGCAAATAATGACTGCTTTCGGAATGGGATGGCCCCCATACTTCACGCAACAATTGTGGGTTGGTCACCACGCGTCCGGCATTGGCAATCAGGACACCCAGTAAACGATATTCGATTGGCGTGAGATGAACCGGTTGCTCCCCCTTGGTTATGACACGCGCTTGCAAATCGACTTTTACATCGCCAAATTGAAACGCGCCGCTCTTGCTGTTTGTTGGTTGGCGAATACGGCGCAATGTTGAACGCACGCGTGCTAATAATTCGCCCACACCAAAAGGCTTGCTTAAATAATCATCGGCACCGCAATCCAGTGCGCGAATTTTATCGGATTCATCGCTGCGCGCAGATAACACAATGATCGGCACGGACGACCAACCGCGCACATCCGTAATAAAATCCACACCATCGCCATCGGGCAAACCGAGATCAAGAATCACCAGGTCCGGTTTACGGGTGCCGGCATCAATTAATCCGCGTTTTAAATTTTCTGCTTCAAATACCTGCCAGCCTTCTTCTTCCAGGGCACTGCGCACAAAGCGGCGGATTTGTGGCTCATCTTCAACCAGTAACGCCGTAGCGGTCGGTTCTGTCATAGCGATACCTTATTCGTCAATTTCTTCCGGCATAACCGGCGGTGTGCCCAGCGGGATTGAAAATACTATAGCAGCACCACCTTCCGGTGCTTTGCCTGCGCGAATTTTGCCACCGTGGGCCTGGACAATGGATTTACAAATTGCCAACCCCAAGCCAACCCCCGGTGTTGTGGATTCTTTTTCACCGCGCGTGAATTTTTCAAACAAACTGTCTTCTTTGCCAGCAGGCAATCCGGGGCCGTTATCGCGCACAGCGATATCCAGCATTTTGCCATTGACTTCAGCGGCGATAGTAATTTGCGAATCCGTTGGTGTGTACTTGGTAGCGTTTTCCAGCAAGTTACATAACACACGCTCGATTAACACTGCATCAATTTGAATCAGCGGTAAGTCGGCAGCGAGGCGTGTTTCAATTGAATGCCGCGCTAAAAACGCGCTACTGGCGCGCAAGGCACTGCCTACTACTTCTTCCAGAAATTGCCACTGCAAATTCAATTTGATTTCACCACTTTGGATGCGCGCCATGTCGAGTAAATTTACTACCAGATTACTCATACGCAACGCTTCATTATGTAACGCTTCAGCAACCGATTGCTGCGCATCCGCTAATGGCGGTCTGGCGCGAGTAAGCGATTCAGATAAACCTACCAGTGATGTAAGTGGCGTGCGCAGATCGTGTGAAAGTGCAGCCAGCAAGGAATTACGCAAACGCTCGGATTCAATCCCGATCAATGCTTTCTGTGCAACTTCAATATAGTGCACACGCTCCAGTGCAATCGCCGCGAGGGTCGCAAAGGTATCCAACTGCTGGCGCTGCTCGGGAATTAGAATCCAGCGACGCCCTTCCGGTTGCAGCACCAATACACCGCGTGTGCGCATGGGCGCAATTAATGGCAGATAAAAGAAATCACTTGTAGGCAGCGTGTCTGTACCGATTCCCGCCGGCGTGGCGCGGTCAAAAGCCCATTGCGCAATCGCAACATCCAGCGCATCCGGAACTTGCCCTGTGGGCGGTTGCAAACGCCCTTCACTATCCGGCAATAACAGCAATACCTGCGCGCGAAAGGTGCGCTCCAGATGGCTGCGTGTAGTTTCGAAAATTTGTTCTGTCGCTAAGACGCCGGATAACGCGCGCGCAAATTCATAAAGCGCACGGGAGCGGGATTCGCGATGCACTGATACACGCGCTTGAAAACGTAACCCGGCGGTTAATTGGCCGATTACCAAACCTACAGTCAACATCACCGCAAAGGTAATTAAATATTGAACATCACTCACCGCAAAAGAAAAACGCGGCGGAACAAAAAAGAAATCAAAGGCGATCACACTGATCACAGCAGATACGACTGCTGGACCACGACCGAAACGCACCGCCACTAAAACCACGGTGAGTAAAAACAACATAACGATGTTGGCAAGGTCCAGCCAACGAATTAATGGAGTCGCAATTAGTGCAGTTAATAAACTCGCGCCCGTTGCCCACAAATAGCGCAAGAGTGAACCGTAAAATATTTTTTCTGCCGATGTTTCGCGTAACGGGCCAAATGGTTCACCATCACCCTGGCCAATTTCAATCAAATCCATATCGGGTGCAAAGTGGCTGATGCGTTTACTGTGCGGCCTTAACCAGGGCCAGGTTTTATGGCCGCGCCCCACAATAATTTTCGATAGATTTTTACTGCGCGCGTAATTCACAATTTCGCGCGCAATATCGCTGCCGGTAAGAATTGCGGTAGTCGCTCCCAATTCTTCGGCCAGTTTTAGCGTTTTAAGAATTCGCTCGCGCTGGCTTGAGGGCAAACGTTGCAGTTGCGGGGTTTCCACATATACCACAAACCAATCCGTATTAAGTTGGTTAGCCAACCGCGCACTGGAACGTACAATTTGTTCCGCACCTGCACGCGGGCCTATGCATGCCAATAACGAGGCATCGGTTTTCCAGACTTTGCTGATGGATTTTTCAATCCGGTAAACTTGTACATCGTTTTCCACACGATCTGCGGTGCGGCGCAAGGCCAATTCGCGCAACGCAATTAAATTGCCTTTACGAAAAAAATTGCGTGCAGCGCGTTCTGCTTGCGTGGCTTTATACACTTTTCCAGTTTTAAGGCGCGCGAGCAATTCATCCGCGGGCAAATCCACCAATACCACTTCATCGGCGTTATCAAACACGCTGTCGGGCAATGTTTCCGCAACACGAATGCCGGTAATACCACCCACCACATCATTCAAACTTTCGAGATGTTGCACATTCAGCGTAGTAAAAACATCAATACCCGCATCCAATAATTCTTCAACATCCTGCCAGCGCTTGGGATGGCGTGAACCGGGTGCATTGGAGTGCGCGAGTTCGTCGATCAGGATCAGTGACGGATGACGCTCCAACGCTGCGTCGATATCAAATTCCGCCAGCGATTTAGCGCGATACGTTATTTGTTTAAGCGGCAGCAACGCCAAACCATCGAGTGCCGCCTGAGTATCGGCCCTACCATGAGTTTCTACTACGCCGACCAACAGCGGCTTGCCTTCAGCGACCAGTTTGCGCGCTGCATTTAGCATGGCGTAAGTTTTACCTACACCCGCCGAAGCACCAAAGTAAATACGTAACTTGCCACGCGCAGCGCGTTGTTCACGCTTCTGCATTTGGGCCAGCAAAACGTCAGGATCTGGCCGCTGGTGCGGCGCATCAAAATCATTGGGGTACATAATCACTCATCAATGCAAGAATTATCCATCAAGGCACAGCCACGCCGTCGCCGATGTATCTTGCCAGCTTAGTTTTCCAGTTGATCCAGCGCCAGATTTAATGTGAGTACATTAACGCGTGGCTCCCCCAGAAATCCCAACCACGGTTGTTGCTGGTTAGCGTCAATCAATTGCCGGACGTTTGCCTCATCGAATTGCCGCGCGCGCGCGATGCGACCAACCTGGTAAAAAGCGGCGGCCAGGCTGATATCCGGATCCAGTCCGCTGGCTGATGCAGTAACCAGATCCACTGGAATTGGCAGAGTGTTATCCGGATCAGCAGCACGTAATGCTTCCATCCGCACTTTAACATTATCGATCAGCGCCGGATTCAATGGCCCCTGGTTAGAGCCGCTGGATGCACCGGCGTTATTCGCCATAGGGCCAGTAGCAGAAGGACGCCCCCAGAAATATTTCGGCGCAGTAAACGCTTGGCCGATCAATACAGAACCTACCGTTTTTCCATCGCGCGTTATTAAACTGCCCTCAACTTGTGATGGAAATGCGAGCGAGCCAATACCGGTAATGATGAAAGGATAAACAACACCACACACCAAAGTTAGTAAGAAAAAAATTGCCAGGGTTGGACGTAAAGCACTCATAAAAACTCCTACACCAGATTCAGGGCGGTCAGGATCAGGTCGATCAATTTGATACCGATAAACGGCACCAGAATTCCGCCCAGACCGTAAACCAATAAATTACGACGCAACAACAACGCCGCACCGAGCGGACGATATTTCACGCCTTTTAATGCCAGCGGAATCAGCACCACGATAATCAGTGCATTGAAAATAACCGCCGACATAATTGCCGAAGCCGGACTGGTGAGATTCATAATATCCAGCGCTTTTAGTTGGGGATAAGTCGCCACGAACGCAGCGGGAATAATTGCAAAATATTTCGCAATATCGTTGGCGATAGAAAATGTGGTGAGCGAACCGCGCGTCATCAACATTTGTTTGCCGATTTCTACAATCTCCAACAACTTGGTGGGGTTGGAATCCAGGTCCACCATATTGCCCGCTTCTTTTGCTGCCTGGGTGCCGGAGTTCATCGCCACCGCCACGTCAGCTTGTGCGAGCGCAGGTGCATCGTTAGTGCCATCACCAGTCATCGCAACCAAACGACCGCCGGCTTGATAATGACGAATCAATTTCAATTTATCTTCCGGTGTGGCTTCAGCGAGAAAATCATCCACACCGGCTTCAGCGGCAATCGCAGCAGCAGTGAGTTTGTTATCGCCGGTAATCATCACCGTTTTAATTCCCATAGTGCGCAGTTCCGAAAAACGTTCCTTAATGCCGCCTTTCACAATATCTTTCAACTCAACGGTGCCCATTACCTTGCCGTCATCGACGACTACCAGCGGCGTACCGCCACGACGGGCAATATCTTGCACGGCATTGCTAACTTCATCCGGGAACGGGCGACCAAGCGACTCCACATATTTTTTCATCGTATCCGCCGCACCTTTACGCACAGCGCGGTTGCCAATATCGATACCACTCATCCGCGTTTGCGCAGTAAACGAAACAAAGCTGGCATTGAGCGATGCCATTTCGCGTTCGCGAATATTAAATTTTTGTTTGGCTAACACGACGATGCTGCGACCTTCCGGTGTTTCATCAGCCAATGATGCAAGTTGTGCAGCATCTGCTAATTGCGCTTCAGTGACATGCGGGGCGGGAATAAAATCGGCCGCCTGGCGATTACCTAATGTGATGGTGCCGGTTTTATCGAGCAAGAGTACGTCTACATCACCAGCCGCTTCCACGGCGCGACCGGAAGTAGCGATCACATTGGCCTGCATCATGCGACTCATACCTGCGACGCCAATAGCCGATAACAATCCACCAATGGTGGTAGGAATCAAACATACGAGTAACGCAATCAACACCGTGATAGAAACTGGTTCACCGCTGCCAGCCGCTTCTACTGCGAACAATGACATCGGCAACAGAGTGACGGTCACAATCAGAAACACAATTGTCAATGCCACCAGTAAAATAGTGAGTGCAATTTCGTTCGGCGTTTTCTGGCGTTTTGCACCTTCCACCATTGAAATCATGCGGTCAATAAATGCTTCGCCAGGATTAACACTCACGCGAATCACCAACCAATCTGACAATACGCGCGTGCCGCCAGTGACTGAAGAAAAATCGCCACCCGATTCGCGAATTACCGGAGCCGACTCACCGGTGATCGCACTTTCATCCACCGAGGCAACACCTTCGATCACTTCCGCATCAACCGGAATGATATCGCCCGCCTCCACGAGCAGCACCATACCTTTGCGTAAATCCGCTACCGGGCACGGCTCCCAACTGGAACCGTGTTTGGGTGTTGCCAATTTTTTTGCAAACAGATTTTGCTTTAACACGCGTAACGAAGCGGCTTGCGCTTTGCTGCGGCCTTCAGCCAATGATTCTGCAAAATTTGCAAACAAAACGGTGAACCATAACCAAATACTGATCGCAAAAATAAATCCGGCATTGGCCCAATCTTCACCCAGTAGTGCTTGTATAAATAACGCACTGGTAATAAGGGAACCAATGTAAACCACAAACATCACCGGGTTACGCCATTGCACACGCGGGTCCAGTTTTTTGTAAGCATCTGCAATTGCCGGTGCAACCAGGTTAGGATCAAACAAACTTACATTCTTCGTCGACTCTTTTTGTGCAAACATATTCATAATCTATTCCTCACCACAGCAATCATTGCGCAACAAACAATTGCAAATGTTCAACGATGGGGCCAAGTGCCAATGAGGGCACATAGTTCAAAACCCCGACCAACAGGGCGACACCAATCAACAGGGTGATAAATAATCCACCGTGGGTCGGCATGGTCCCCGCTGATACCGGCGCAGGAATTTTTCCAGCGAGTGAACCGGCAATAGCCAGTATTGGAACTATCACAGCAAAGCGACCAAACCACATAGCGATAGCAAGCATGGTGTTGTAAAACGGAGTATTCGCTGAAATACCGGCAAATGCGCTGCCGTTGTTATTTGCCGCTGAGGTAAATGCATAAAGAATTTCTGAAAATCCGTGCGCGCCCGGATTCGCAACACTACTGGTGCCGGCACTAACTGACACCGCAATTGCAGTACCTGACAACACTAATGTTGGCGTGGCCAAAATAACGATGGACGTCATTTTCATTTCATAGGCCTGGATTTTTTTACCGAGGTATTCCGGTGTGCGGCCAATCATCAACCCGGAAATAAATACGGCGAGAATTGCAAATACCAACATTCCGTAAAGGCCAGAGCCAACACCACCAAATACCACTTCACCCAATTGCATTAATACCAGCGGCACCATGCCGCCGAGTGGCATAAATGAATCGTGCATCGCGTTAACGGCACCGCACGACGCTGCGGTTGTTACCGCCGCAAATAACGCGGATGCAGTGATACCAAAGCGGGCTTCCTTACCTTCCATATTGCCACCGGGTTGCAATTGGCTGGCTTGCTGGTCGATACCCAATGATTGCAAGGTAGGATGTGCTTGTTGTTCAGCCACCAATACGACTACCGTCATCATCACAAAAATAATGGTCATGGCACCGAGCACGGCCCACCCCTGGCGAATATCGCCAACCATTCGACCAAACGCAAAACACAGTGCAGTAGGAATCAGGAAAATGGCGAGCATTTGAAATAAATTACTGAGCGGTGTCGGATTCTCAAACGGGTGCGCGGAATTCGCATTAAAGAAACCACCGCCGTTGGTACCCAACATTTTAATTGCCTCTTGCGAAGCAACGGGGCCCATCGCGAGCGTTTGTGTAGTGGCTTTTATTTCTTCCATGACCGGCTCACCTTGCGCATCCAACACTTTTTCCCCGTTATTAGTTTGCGCTTGCGAATATGTGACCGGATCAAGCAGGGTCACTTCCTTGTAAGCGGAAAAATTCTGGATAACTCCCTGAGCCATCAACAACACCGCAAATAAAATTGATAAGGGCAACAGCACATAAAGTGTTGCGCGCGTAATATCCACCCAGAAATTGCCAATCGCCGTCGATTGCCCACGCGATGAAAAACCGCGGATAAATGCGTACACCACCGCAATACCCGTGGCCGCCGAGAAAAAATTCTGGCAGGTCAATGCGAGCATCTGCGTCAAATAACTCATGGTGGTTTCACCGGCATAACCTTGCCAGTTGGTATTGGCCACAAAACTGACCGCCGTATTAAAAGCAGAATCCGGCGAGACATTGCCAAATGCTTGCGGATTCAGCGGCAACCACGCTTGCCAGCGCTGGATTGCATAGACGAATAACGCCCCAAAGGTATTGAATATCAAAAGCGAAATCGCATAGGTTTTCCAATTCATATCTGCGGTGGCTTTGGGGCCCGCCAGGCGATAAAACAAACTTTCTAAAAAAGCGACGGCACCCAACCTTTTAATTTTTCCCGGTGCACCCACTTTCGCCAGATACGTTCCTAACGGATAAGCAAGCACCAATAAACTTGTTAAAAATACAACTAATAAAACAATCGCCTGCGTTGTCATTACAGCTTCTCCGCATTCACCAACGCGCTAATCAGGTAGACCAGCAGAAACACGGCTACCCCCGCACCAACCAGATAAAACGTGTTCATGTTCGTTCCCCCAAGTGTCTGCAACCTGCTACCAAAGCACAGCTCAGTAGTAGAAAAATCACCAATGCACCACCAAAAACCAAGTCCATTACCCACCTCAAATGAGTTTGTAGTTGTCATTGGCAAGATTACGCAGGGACGTATAAAGATGTTGTAGAGAGTACCGCGAGGGATATAAAGAAAGTATAAAAATGGGGATGGGATGTGATGATAGAATGAGCAGCCAATAAAGAATGCCTAACCGTTAGGCTACTGAGGGCAAAGCCCAACTCCAGCAAATACTGATAGGCTAGCCCAGTATTGAATCAATCTCAGCGGACATTTTTTTAGTAAAGAAGCTTTCCAGCACCGCCCCAACTTTTTTTCGCTCCGCTGTTTTCTTCTGGTGCAGCACCGCAATTAACCCACTCAATGATTTCGACATTTCCAGACGACTATTATCAATATACTCTTCCAAAAAATTTATCTGCGTTGAATAATCATTAAAATCCCCCAACACGGTTTGCACCTTTTTTACCTTACCAATCAAACCGGATAATCGTTTTTTTGGAAAAAAGCCAGGAAAAAGCTCCATTAAATAACGAAATTTTTTCAACTCAATACGCAATTCATGAATGTCGTCATCTGCTGAAAGATCATTAATTGCCGCAGCAATTTCCATAATTTTTTGATAACGCTTGCGCAGCAGTTTTTTTATTACCTGCAAGGTAGGTCTGGCTGCAGAATTTTTTTCATAAACAGGATGGAAGGCTAATTGGTTAACGCAAGCTGTAATCCCGTTAGCATAGCTTTTGGATAAAAAATAGCGTGCGACCTTCCGTTGTTCTTCTTTTCGCTGCTTCCTGATTAAAACATAAAGCTCAGACAACCCCTTGTTGAAACTATCCGGTAACATTTTCCGATACTTATTTTCCTTAAGTAAAAAAACGTCCAGGTTACGCAACCTGTCTGTTCTGCGGAAAACCAATGACAATCTGCTTTTTAATAAAACCACTGTTTTTTGGGGCAATGTTTTCCTTAATAAACTGATCAGCGATCTTAATTTCCTGAAGTTCACCCGGTATTGATGTAAAAATTCGATATCCACATCATTTACCGTACCGTCAACATATGAATCAATTACACCAAGTATTTCCAGGCCAGCTCTTCGAACAGATTCTTCCGCTGGCATATCTGCATTCATATATGTGCCTCAACTTTAATTTTCTGACAATGTCTGTGGTGAATAATTTAATCCGATGATCTGGATGTCAAAATTAATGTTGACATAAATACATAACACTAACGTAATAGAACCTCGTAATTATGTTTTCTCCCGAGCGATAACCGAACACCCCGGCTTATCTATTTTTATAGGAGTTAACAATTATGAAAAATCTATATTTTGTTCTTGCGGTATTGCTACTTTCATCACAAGCGTATGCAGCGAATTGTGTTCACGGTTGCCCTACCGGAATATCAGGGCAAGTTGTAGAACGCTCCATTTATACACTCAATAACAATAGTACTTCAAAATTTGCAAATTGGGTTGCATATCACGCAACACCCTCCACAATTGACGGCCCTAGCCGCACGCGCACCTGGCGCGCTGACCCGAGCATAAATTCCGCCAACACCCTGGAGCCTTCTGATTATGACAATGCTGCCGCCACTCTGGGCACTGATCGCGGTCATCAGGTTCCATTAGCATCATTTAGCAATACCGCGGATTGGGCCGCACTGAATTATTTATCCAATATCACCCCTCAAGCGGCTAATTTGAATCAAGGACCCTGGGAACGTTTAGAGTCAGCTGAACGAACTTTTATTCGCACAGGCAAAGATATTTATGTTGTGACTGGCCCGTTAAATGAGCATTATTTTGGTACTTTACCCAACGCCGATGAGTTCCATATTATTCCCTCCGCTTACTTCAAGGTCGTGATTTATGTTAGCGGCAGCACGGTAAAAGCCTCGGCATTTATCATGAACCAAAACTCCGGGCGCAATGATAATTTTTGCTCAAAGGAAGTCACTATTGATGAAGTAGAACTGCGCTCAGGCCTTAACATAATGCCGTCGCTGTCGAGCAGCATTCAGGCACCGATTGAACGTGGATTGGGTGGATTGAAAACGGAATTGGGTTGTTAATTTAATGTGCATATAAAAATGATTAATCACCCGTGTATTGGATTATGCGGGTGTTCGTTATAGCGCAATGCTTCAACTACGGCTTAAATACAGTTTGATTGGTCAATTCACGCGGTGTGTTAAGTGGCGGATTATTGGCAAAATAATCCTCGTTGCAAGCATTGATTTTCTCACCACCGTTGTTTGTTATACGTTTCGCCTCACTACTCGCAACAAAGATCTTTCGCTAGCCTGAATGACAATCGAACTATATTCGGGCTTCCAGGCGCCATGTTGAATGAAGTTTTTGCGCGCCTCGCGCAAACACATATTATCGTTCAAGTCAGATGGTGCATCCCACTTGGAGTTATTCGGGTCTTCACAATCATCTTCCCAAAAACACACAGGGCAGACCAAGCAATGTCCGCGTTGAGCCAAAGAGAAATAATCACAACACGGACATTGTTGCATATTATCGCTGATGGGAAACTCCGATAACTTCATAGTGATTA
The DNA here is from genome assembly GCA_021151835.1 of Gammaproteobacteria bacterium. Lineage (GTDB taxonomy): Bacteria > Pseudomonadota > Gammaproteobacteria > Pseudomonadales > Cellvibrionaceae > Cellvibrio. The sequence continues at coordinate 8,545 of JAGKWO010000005.1, read as the reverse complement.
CCCTGATTTCGTAGCGGCAGCTTTTCTATTACGCGTTGAGTTACACTCAATGAACATCGAATGCAAAAGCGCAATAAAAAACTATCCAGTGGAGCGAAGCGGAACCGTATTGCAAGACTTATTATGGTTTTTTTTACACTGAGCTTTCATTCTTAATTTAATGTATAGTAAACAATCCAAAAGCTACTTTTTCACAACCTTCGTTTCTTCAATTAATTTCTCTACTTGCGCCGAAGACAGCTGTTTTAGCTCGTAATATGCTGAGTCAGTGTATTCCTTTTTCCCGGTGCCTTCACCACTCAACTTACCGTTTGCATGTATAAAAACAAAAGGCATAGCAGGACTACCCGGAGCCGTTACAAAAATTATATTTTTGGAGTCCCCGCAACTATAAACCAACCAGTCAGACCCGCCGATTTTTTTGGTTACAGGACCTATGTCACAATTCAATTTCTGAGGCTCAGCAAAAACAAGAGCTGAAAAAAGACTAAGTGTTAGCGATACTATAATTTTAGTGCGCATAATTTTTTCCATAAGGTCGCGTACAACGGCAGTTTGTAAGTTGTGGCTATTTGGATTACTTTTGCGCAGCAAAGCTACGGGCGCGCCTAGCTAAAGCTGCGACTTACAAACTGTTCAGCGCACGTAGTGCGCGGGTTGCAGCGACTTGTTAAATCTCGATCATTAATAGCTAAAATTACCGCCTATAACAACCTCTCCAATTCTACAAGTGTTATCGGAAAGATAAATTTGTACGTCTTGTTGAGAGAGATAGGCCGCAATCAATAAAGAGTAAATGCGATCAGCTCCTGGATGGTCAGGGTAGAGAGACGCATACCTGGCTCCGTAACCTGATAGCGGAGTACAGCCCTGTAAATCACTTTGAAGACTTACATTTACACCTCCGTTAGACACTACAATAATTCGCTTAATTTTGGTAACCGATGACCATCCAGGTCCCTGTGCATAGGTTAAATTACAAATTCCACATACCAATAAAGCAATAATTGCCATTCTTTTTCTCACACTACTCTCCTGGGTCGTTTTAAAAATGTAACGCCGCATACAACGGCAGTTTTTAAGTCGTGGTTTTGTGGGTTATTTTTTGCGCAGCAAAACCACAAAACTGCGACTTATAAACTGTCCGGTGCACGTAGTGCACGAGTTGGAGCACTTTGTTATGTGCCTTAATTTTCAATACCGGAATAGATAAGCAAAGCAAAACCGTTTTGTAATGCATGAGGATACATTTCCGAAAATGGATGTTCCTGCTGCTTTTCCTTTGATGCAACACCTGTTTTACGGACTTCCACATTACACCAGTTTTCTTTTATTAAAAATTCTTTCGCCCTTTCCCAGTCTGATCCGGAATTTTTCTTTTGCGCAACATATAGAACGAACGCATGTTTTTCACCAGATGGATACCCACTTGAGTTACCAACTCCTGCTTCAGCTACACCGAGATAAATCCTAACTTCAATGTTCATACTTGATTCACATAACGCCGCGATAAACGGTGGTTTTTAAGTTGCACTTTTTCCATACAATGGAGCGAAGCGGAATGGCAAAAATGCAACTTTAAAATCCATCCGTTTGATTGCTTGTTATGCTAATTTTCATTGAATGCTTCACTGCCGCACAGTGGACAATTACCTGTTGCTATTGCAATTGACGAATTCTCACCAACTATAGGTTGAGAACAAGACTTACAGTTTAGCCCTGAAGTATTAGCAAGCCATTTATTAAACCTAATAGTTAGATATAGATTGCCAAATAGTAAGGCGAAAAATCCTATAAGGTAATAGAGATTCCATTCATCTGGTATTCGATCTGCTAGAGGAATATTTACCAGTAACAAGCCGAAAAAGATTATTGTGTATATCAAATTTTTTATATTTGCACTTTTTTCATACTTCGATTTCTTTTCAATATATTCTTTCTTATTCATGAGTTTTCCATTTTGCATAACGTTGCGTACAACGGCAGTTTATAAGTCGTGGTTTTATGGAATACTTTTGCGCAGCAAAACCACAAAACCGCGACTTAAATTCTGTCCAGTGGAACGAAGCGGAACGACGTTTGACCGCTTTGTTAGGAGCTTTTAATTCTGGTTAATAAGTGTATTACGCCAGCAAAAACAATAATTAAAACCAAGGCTAATGGCCAGTAAGCAGCCCACTGTAACGGAAGCCCAGATCTATCCGGTGGGAATAACCACAAGCTAGAAATTACCATCAGCGAAACAGTTGCCCCAACATAACCCGCATGAATTACCGAAAGCTTAGGCTTACTTAACAAGTGAAATATTGCCCAAACCATATATGGAGCACCATAAAATAAAACTCCGCCGAAGAAAGCCACAAAACCGTCACCGATTGAAAATCTATTCTTCAAAAAGCCATAAAGAGTAACAGCTACCGTAAAGAATACAGGAACAAGTAAGTGTGCTACCACGGTCTTCAATGATTTTACTCCTAACGCCGTGCTCAACGGCAGTTTTTAAGTCATGGTTTTGTGGGTTACTTTTGCGCAGCAAAACCACAAAACTGCGACTTAAAAACTGTCCAGCGTACGAAGTGCGCGTGTTGCTACGATTTGTTATGAAAACCTTCGATTGAAGAGACAAGAGCCAGAGATGGCTTTTTTGCCAACGATTCGCTTTGAATTCTTTTATATAAAACAAGGTGTTCGTCTATTTTTTTAATGGCATCAAGCCCCAGTGACTGTATTGCATCAACTTCATCTAAAGATGAAACAAGTTCTATAAGTTCGGCAGATATAGAGCTTGATTTTAGCTTTTTCCAAAAAGCTGGACGAGCAAGACTCCAGATTCCCACTTCCAAAGAAAGTGCTCCAGATTTCATACCTTCAAGAATGCCTATTGCTAAGGAAGCTATGTAAAAATCAGCATTTTCAATTTCGGTTGTTAAAATTAGATTTTCCATTACTACCCTTTCATAACAATGTTATTAGACCAAAAGTTTCGGCCTAACATCCCGGAAAATTTCCGTCTAAGTTTTGAGGTGTTTTTATAGCACATCTTTAAATTAGTCGCTATTACAAGCATTTAGCCATTTACCATGCATTCACGATTGGATGAAAGGCGGAAAATTTCCTTACTAGCAATTTGCTATGAGCATACGAATTAATTTGAGTTGTATAGCTTTGAGCAACCGGCCAAGAGAACCGGTTGCCTCCATTGACAACCCCACTTTCATCCCCTAACCTGCCCGCGCTGCGCTAAATCCCGCAGCCGGGATTCTGACCCCCGACATCGGATTGGCACTAAATACGCGAGTATTTGTGTCCTCGTACAGCTTTGCCTGTTGTTATGGCGGCTGGACGGGGCCACCTTCGGGTGGGCCGGTGTGATTCGGTGCCGGTGGTCAGAACCCTGTTCAGTCCGCCCCCATGAATTCTGATCTCATGGGGAGCGGTTAAACAGCACCGATCAACGAGATTTTTATTATGGATAATTCAATTCCCCCTCCCCCGTTCCCCACGACCCTCGTTATTAAACTCGATCAACTCCAATACGCCTTCTATAAAAAAAAACCGCCTTGAAATTCATTCGCCCTCCGGCGAAGCGATCACTGTACTTTGTAAACAATTGCCAGTCGTAACAGACGCAGATGCGGTCTGCCAACTGTATTACCAGACGCTTTTATTGGAAGTGTTGTTTTATGAAGTTAATGAGCGCGTGAAATTACCGCAATGGGCGATTAATGGTGTTGCGCGTATTATTGGCAGGATTAATGAGCACATAAAGAAACAGGCATCGGCGTGAGATTCGAATTTTTAAAGGCGGCCAAATGCCGCCTGATTTGCAAAGACGCTATAGAACCTACAATAAAATAATTAATTTTAACAAGTCACATTTTTCAAAGGTCATCAAGCCTTTCAAGATAAACCTGCGCCTGCGCCAATATTTTTTCGCGCTCTTCTTCACTCATCTTTTGCCATAAGCGATAGGTCATCGCCATGCGCGGATTAGTCGATAAACGACTCGCATGGCGCGCGTGGAAATCCCAGTAAAGGCTGTTAAAAGGACAGGCGTTTTCTCCGTGCCGGAGGCTGTGCTGGTAATGACAATTTTTACAGTAATCACTCATTTTATTGATGTAGCTGGCTGAGCCTGCGTAAGGCTTGCTGCCCATCAAGCCACCGTCTGCATATTGACTCATACCGCGCGTATTGGGCATTTCAACCCATTCAAACGCATCGATATAAATTCCCAAATACCAGGCATCCACCTCATCCGGTGCGCAACCCGCGAGCAATGCAAAATTACCGGTGATCATCAGGCGCTGTATGTGGTGTGCGTAAGCACCGGCGAAAGATTGGCTGATAGCATGATGCAGGCAATTCATTTTGGTATCACCGTTCCAGTACCAGCGCGGCAGTGGACGGTGGTGATTCAATACATTGGCATGCGCGTAATCGGGCATGCGCGACCAGTAAATACCGCGTACAAATTCCCGCCATCCTAAAATTTGCCGCACAAAACCTTCTACCGTTGCAATACTCACTTTGCCCGCATTGAATTCATTGAGCGCCGCGTGAATAACCTCCAGGGGATGAAGCAATTTGATATTGAGTGCAAACGAAATACCGGCGTGAAATAACCTTGATGACGCAGTGCTCATTGCATCCTGGAATTCGCCAAAGTGTGGAAGCGCAGTAACGATGAAATGCGCAAGCCACGCTTTGGCCTGTGCCCGTGTAATTGGCCACGGAAAATCTGCCGCTTGCGCTTGCCCGATGGTTTTCACTCCACAGCCCTGGATTTCGCTCCAAAGTTCCGTGAGATCTGCTGATAATGTATACCACTCCGGCAATAGCGGAGATCCTTTCCAACGCTTGCGATTTTCCTGATCATAATTCCATTGCCCGCCCAGCGGCTGACCTTTTTCATCCAGCAAAATATGGTATTGCTTGCGCAATTCACGATAAAAAAATTCCATGCGCGGCACTTTAATCGCGAATTTTTTGGCAACGGTGGTTCTATCTGTTAAAAAATGTTCGCTATCAACAACGCGCACAGGTACACCCAACTGTTCCGGTGCCGCCAACAAAAGTGATTCCAACCGATATTCATCAGCTTGTTGCCGTTCAATCCGGGTAATCCCGAAACGATTAATCAATTGGCGTAAATTGCCAATAAAATCCTGTTGATTATCAGCATCACTCAAACGAATGTAATGAACCCTGAAACCCGCCGCTTGTAACGCATTGGAAAATCCACGCATCGCGGCGAAAATTCCAAGGACTTTTTGCGCGTGGTGAACCACGTAATCCGTTTCGCTGCGCACTTCCATCAGCACATAAATTACGTCGCCGGAGGCACTCCGTTCCGGCTCGCGGAACCAGCTATGCTTTACATTTAATTGGTCACCCAATATCAAGCGCAAACGACTCATGGCCTTACCTTATTGTTCATGCTTGATTGCCCGCTGTTATTCATCAGCCGTTGTTTGTTTAATTACTCAACTGTATTGAGCATCTGCATAAAGAAGTTTTTCCTGTCATTATTTTACATATAAAAATCAAATCATTGGCAATACCACTCTTTTCAATACTAACTTCTCTTGCATTTATCATACATATGTCTGATATTATGATGTATAGTGTTTTAGGGCCCCCCAAACCCCAACAAACCTACTTTTATAATAACGAACATTTCCCGATCCATATTTCTCACTAACACCAATCGCACTACCCCCAAGGTGAAATATCGAAAGCAGGAAATGGCCAGCTGCTCACTCACGCGGTTTTTAACATGCTAAAGTTTTTTCGAAACGCAATCATTACTTCACTTGTATTGATGCTTATGACAGGGCTGATTATTTATTTCGGAATTGTGAAATCCCGGGTAAATACGTCCATGTTTCCCGCGCGCGACACAGAGTTCCTGTGGATGTCTGCTATAGAGCCGAAAAAACCTGCAACAAAAACAAAATTGGAAGTTGAGAATGAGGTGGGAACTATCGAGTATGATTTTTTTCTCGATCCGGTAGAACCTTTTCCATACACACATTTCTCAATGTACTTTGTAGACCCCATCCAATCCTATGTGCAAGTCGATCTCACACGCTATTCAAAGATTTCATTTAAAATCCAATGTGATCCCAAGAATGTATTGCTCTTTGTGTTATTTAGTTTTGATGACAAAGTAACCGATTTGAAAAACATGTCTACCCGCCGTGTATCCTCCACCGCGTTTTCCTGTGATAAACATTGGTCCGATATCAGCATCGACTTTGACAGCCTGGATACCCCGCACTGGTGGCTCGGTCGCTACGGGTTTGAATTCAGTGATACGTCCTACAAACTCAACAAAACCATGGGGTTTGCCTGGGTGAATTCTTTGCAAAGCCCGATCAATACGCCCTCGCACGTAAAACTAACCGATATAAAATTGCAAGGTGCTGATTCGCGTTTTTTATATGGAGCCATCGCGCTTTCTTTAATCTTGTGGATTTTTTTTGTTATCTGGCAATTTCGCCGCTACGTAATTGTTTTGACCGCTGAGCTAAAAGAAAGGGTGCGACAAGACCAGCCATTAATTGCTTATGCCAAATTAACCATAGAGCCCCAGCGGGATAAGGAAAAAACCGGGTTGTTTCGTTATATGGCCACCGAATATGCCAACCCTGATTTAAGCCTTGAATTGGCGGCTGCTGCCCTGGGTATTAACCGGACCAAAATTAACGATATATTAAAAGATGAACTCGGCCTTACATTTAGCTCTTACCTGAACAAATTGCGGCTTACCGAAGCTGCACGATTATTATCCGAAAATGAAGAAGCAAACGTATCGGAAATTGCTTATTCCGTCGGTTATAACAATGTGTCCTACTTCAGCAAATTATTTAAACAGGAATATGGATGCGTACCAAAAACATTTAAACAGTTGTATCAAAACAAAGATGATTCACATTAATTTTTAGTGATAAAAATAACATTTATGAAAAAGGCCAAGTGCATCACACTTGGCCTTTTTTATCGTAACTACCACAACATTTTCCGGATACTTCTCGTTGGATATTATTCATATTTTTAAATTGATACGCATCACATTTTGCATTTTTACACGACAAAACAACTATCAATAATTACAGGAATTCTACGAATTTTTACAGTTTGATAAAAATTCTTCCAAAAATGCGAAAGTTGCAGCCGCTATTCGGCTACTTTCGCTACCAGCTTTACTGCCCGGCTAAGCCCATTCCAAAGCTATAACAATAATTTTGGATCCCGGTATTACACACGGGCGGCCATTTAACAGGTAAAAGCTGGTTTCAAATTCACAAAAACAATGATGGTATCAAAACGCCGTCATTATCGGCAATGAATATAAATAATAGGCCTGTTTACAGGTAAAAAAATCACAGTTGTTTCAAAACGTAATTAAAGAAAAGTCAATCGGGTTTATTTCCGCTGTGTCGGCGCTTTTTGTAACAGGGTCGTTCAGGGGCGCTGTTTTCCCCGGCCCAGTGCCGGGTACTTTTTATTTACAGCAGAGTGGACCCACAACACACATTTAGCGGAGATCAAAATGATTCCAAAAAAAAATGCCAGTCAAACACTGGCTAAAATGTTAGCGCTCGGCGTTAGCACCGGCCTGACCGCGTTTTCCCTTAATGCCTTTGCAGCGTGTACGTACAACATTGATAACCAATGGGGTAGCGGTTTTGTCGCGAGCATTACGGTAAAAAATGACACGGGTGCTGCAGTTAATAACTGGAGTGTGAATTGGCAGTATGCCAACAATCGCATTACTAACAGCTGGAATGCCAATTTTTCGGGTAGCAATCCCTACACGGCAAGCAATGTGAGCTGGAACGGCAATATTGCCGCGGGCCAATCCATTTCGTTTGGTTTCCAGGGCAATACCAATAGTGGCACCGTTGAGCGTCCAGTCATCAATGGTACGCTGTGTGGCGCAGCGGTAAGTTCTTCCTCACGCTCCAGTGTTGCAGTAACTTCTTCAAGCCGTTCCAGTGTTGCACCCAGCTCCATTCCTTCAAGCAGTGCGGTACCGTCAAGCAGCTCGCGCTCAAGTGTGGCAGTTTCTTCGGTAAGCAATTCTGTGCCAGCAAATAATTTTGCACAAAATGGCGGAGTTGAAAGTGACTTAACCAATTGGGGAACCACCGCTGGAACCGTAACGCGTACCACAGCGGATAAACGCAGCGGCTCGGCAAGTGCGCTGATCACCGGCCGCACGGCAGCGTGGAATGGTTTGACCTTCAATGTGGGCTCGCTCACCACCGGCAATGAATATCAAGTCAATGTCTGGGTGAAATTGGCTCCGGGAACGCCTGATAGCGTTATTACCTTAACGGCAAAACGCCAGGATGATAGCGATACATCCACCTACAACGAATACACGCGCGTGGCGACCATCACTGCCTCCGCAAATGAATGGCGTCTGCTGGAAGGTTATTACACCCAGTCAGGCACCGCATTCCAGCATTTTATTATTGAAGCAACAGATACCACTATCAGTTACTACGCCGATGATTTTGCAATTGGTGGCCAG
>JAGKWO010000037.1 GCA_021151835.1 Gammaproteobacteria bacterium | reverse complement strand
TTTTTTTGGCCGGATTTATTCCAGGCAGGTCGCGCACGATACCAATACATGCCGGCCATTATGTTCATTGCGGATTGGCCGGGCGTTACCATCGATTGCACTCATCGCCGCGTAAAGCTGGTTTTCTTTCTGGATAGTAAGGCGTTCATGTTCGGCGGGGTAACTCATCGGGTCCAATCCACCCTGCCGGATAAAATTACTGGTGTCCTGGGTTACAGTCTGGACATGCAAGAGTTCATGCAACAAGGCATCTGCAGGAGAGGCAACACAAAACGGTTTTTGGGTTTTGCATTTATCATAAAACTTGAGCCGCGCACCTGACCGGGGATCAAAAAACACGTCGATCCGCTCAATCTCCAGACGTGAGCCACTAATATTTGTTTGGAATGTATGAGGTGCGTAACGCAAGGTCCACTCAGCAGCGGCAATCGATTGTAATAATTGAACGGCGGCCGGGTATTGGGCGTAATAAATAGATAACTCTTCTATATCCTGGTGCATCGTTGGCGGTTGGTTGGCATCCTGGTCAAGATGGGCCAACAAAATCTGCCTCAATGCCTGGCTAACAACACTTTGTTCCAATTTACCGATCAACCCGCCAACAGGTGCTGAAACCGGTTCGGAATATTCAATAGCCGATGTATTGATCGCCATTAACCCTAACTGTTGATCCACCTGCTCCGCTTGCAAACCCGCGCTAAAAAAGCCCATCGCAAGAAAGATAACCGGCACAAATTTTTTCCGCCGGCCGGCCTGTTGGTTATTGCCGGGTTTACGCTGGTCCGGCTTCAACCCGATACCATGACGCTCCGCAAATTGGCTTAGGCATGCATAGTATTGCGGGTCCTGCGCCGCTAATTGCGGTGCGTGAACATAATGGATACGGCCATTAATAATGCAGGGATGTATAGGGTGGACACCCGCCGCCGCATCAGCGAAAAACGCTTTACATTGCTGGCTCCATTCATCCAGAAAAGTCTGTTCAGCCATAGGTACCTCACCCATGTTCCGCACCGCTCGAGGGTAATCTGATCTTTTAAAGGCTAGAAGCTTTTTTCCTACATTGCAGGGCAAATCCGCGGGTATTTCTACGTACCCTGGCTATCAACGCGGATTAAATTAGTCACAAGACTAATTTAATCGCTAAACTGTGAACCCATAAATCTAATTACATGGATAAAATTAGTCACGAGACTAAAAAGGCTTTATTTATGCTCCCATTTCTAACTGATAGCCAGGATGCCCTCGATTTTCTGCGCGATACCCCGGATCTTACTGACCCGCAACGAGCCTATGTGATTGCATTTTTGAGCCGTGAAGGCTGGACCAATCGGCAGATCCGCAGCCATCTGGGCATTGATAAGGTGTATACCCTTACCCATTTCAAGCGCGTGGGCCTTGCCTTGACCGATATTGAATTTAATTTGTGGGTAAAAAATCCGGAGCGTATAACCCTCGGCCACCTGCGCGTTGTTTGCCATTTAAAACCGGAGGTGCGGGAACCGTTGCTGCGCAAACTATTGGCCCAACGGCAATCTGTCAGCAAACTGCACGGTTTGGTTCGCGGTCAGGTGCAGCATTCAAATGCAGATATAAAACGCTACGAAAGCCAAATGGAGGATGCCTTGGGGCGCGCTATAAAAATCCAGTTTGACGGCGCCCGCCAATGCGGCAAGTTGACACTCGATTTTTATGGTCTCGATGATTTGGACTTATTGGCCACCACCCTGGGGTTTAAAACAGAAGAATAATTTCATCATCCCAAAAGTGGACTCATATTTAAGTCAATTACACGCGTCTCCCCGGGAGACACTTGTCCACATCAATAACATATGTATATTATGCACTGTATGTTATTAAGGAGCCGGGAATGGTGCATTATAGAAGCAAGGTGTTGGCCGTACTGAATCAAAAAGGCGGCGTAGGAAAAACCACGGTTGCCAGTGTGATTGCAGAATACGCTGCAATAGTTGCCCATAAAAATGTGTTGGTTGTTGACCTGGATATGCAATGCAACTCGTCAGACTATTGGGTTGGTATGGAGACGGCGCCACAAGCTACCGGTGGACAATTACCACCACTTCATCCGGATTACGATGGCGACCCGGATCTCGATTCACGTTCCAATATTGCTGATATTTTTTTCGGTAAGGCAGTACTCCCCCACCCGACTTACATTCGCCCGGAAAATGGTTTTGATCACGCGGTGGAAATTATGGTCGGCCACCCTGCCCTGCTCGAACGAATTAATAGTGAATACGATAACGCGTCTGGCAAAATCGCCTCATTGATTATTGATCGCCTGGGCGATTTCCTGCATATGGAGGATGTCGCCAATACCTATGATTTGATCATTCTGGATACCGGCCCAAGCCGAAATCCTATTTTCCGTTCGGCGGTACGCGCTGCAACCCATGCCATTATTCCGTTCGAGCCGGAAGAAAAAAGCTTGCAGGGGATTAACGCCATGTTGCAGGTGATCCAATCCGAAAACTTCTCGCGCGATGAACAACAGCAGCTTAACCTTATCGGCCTTTGCCCCAATAAGGTTCGCGCCAATACCAATATCCACCGCAGTACCCTGGAAATGTTGCACAAGGAATTGGGCAATATCATGTTCCCGCCGGAAGTTTATTTACCGCAGTCAACCGCCTTTCCCGAGCGCGATTTAAAGGGAATTTCGCCACGCAGTATTTTCCAGATATCTGCCCAACACGTGGCCCACAAGCAAAGCTCATCGGTGGGTGCTTTCACACTCAGCCAGATATTCCCTAACGAAACTCATTAATTTACACGGTGTCTCCCGGGGAGACACTTATCAAGGAGCCAGGTTATGGCAAGAAAATTTGGTAGTGCGGGTGGTAATAGAGTCAGCACAGGAAAAATCGACCAGAACGAATCCAATACCGAAAAATGGGCCGGCTCGGTAGCTGCACAAGTGGCCACCGCAGCAAGTATCAAGGCGATTGTCGCCAAGACGATTCCCGTTTCCTACATCCAATGCGATCCGCAAAACCCGCGGAAACTGGCGCTGACGCTGGAACAGGTCAACGCTATTGCACGCGAATATCCACTGAATCAATCCCTGCTTGATGTCGATGAATCCACCGACTGGATTGAAGGTTACGTTAACCAGGTTGCTGAAACATTAGGGCTTACTGGAAAAGCTGTCGGGGATTTGCATTCCCTGGTCAGCTTTGCCGCTGCACTGAAATCGGCAGACAGGCTATTGCATCCGATTGTAGTGTGGCGCGATGAGAGTACCTTTCATTTAATTGCCGGTGAGCGTCGTTTGCTCGCGCATTTACTGCTCGGGGAAAGCCATATTGCAGCGCGCATTCTGGACCAGCAATATTCCCGTCACCAGATTGATACCTTGCAATGGGAAGAAAATGTTCATCGCCAGGATATGAACTTATGGGAACGGCTTGAGCATGTAAAAAAGCTATTGCAGGCAGATGAAGGCGTACAACAAACATCAGTAACCAAACTGAGTAAAATCCTGGGGCGAAGCAGGGCAGAGAGCCAACGCTACCTGGCGGTACTGCGCTATCCCGATGGCCTTTTGCTGGACGCGATTCGCCAGGGCAAAATCAACGACCTCAAATCAGCGGCTGCACTTGCCCAGCTACCTGCAGAACAATTGGCGTTAAAACTGAACGGCCACAAGCCCGCTAATAAAGCCAAAGCTGCAATCAAACTGGTTGATAAGTCCCAGGCAGTATCAGTAGGGCAGTTACTAAAAGCAGCGGCAAAGCAGTTAAAACTGGAATCGACGTTGCACTCACTCAACCTGAGCAAAACGGCCGATATCAACGAAGCTATCAACCGACTCATCACCGCAATAGAGGGTGTTAAAGGTGACTAAGTTCTCACTGCCTAAAGCGTCAGACAAGGGAACCCGCTCCAGCATCCGCATCCCACGCTCAATGCTGGAAAAAATTGACGCCGCGATGGCACAGAGCAGCTACAACAAAAAACAACGGTCGCGCTGGATAGAGGACATCACCACCAAATTCCTGTTGCGCTCCGATGCCGCCAATTTAATTGCAGAAGAATTTATTGTTCCAGGTTCAACCGAAGCCATTCCGGTTACCCTAAGCACCGGGTTGGATGAACGAATCAATCAGGTTCTTGAGCAAGTCATTCAGGAAGAGGGCATTCGTAAGGATCGCAGCTCACTCTTACGCACCGCCATCACGCAACATTTGCTAGCGCTCGCCGGCAGGCAGCTGTCTCCCCGGGAGACACGTAGTCAATTGATAACCGAACAAGGGATAGCAGATATTGAAACCGACGCTTATCCGGGGAGGGCAGAGGAGTAATGAGTCAATTGATCGAGAAAGCCGACCAGCTGGATTTGTTCGTTGCCGATATTATTGATATCGCTCCCAAAAGCGATCTGCATTCAATGGAATATCCCATTTTTGCAATCAGCTCAAAACCTGACACCGATGTTTTCCGCTATGAAAATGCGGCAGGCAATTGGTTGGAAATTATTCCTTCAGTAAACGGCCGCGCCACCATTCACGACAAAGACTTGCTGCTTTATTGCTTTGGGCAGATTGCCGAAGCATTGAATCGCGGAAAAACGGTTACCCGCCGGTTAAAAATTACAGCCTACGATTATCTGGTCAGCACCAACCGTAATACTGATGGCCGTTCCTATGCCGCGATTACGGATACCCTGGCGCGGCTACGCGGCACCACATTTAAAAGCAACATCGGCAATTCAGAGAATAAAAAAGGGGAAGTCTTTGGCCTTATCGATTCCGGGACAACGGTAACCGATAAAAACGGGCGCCTCGATTACGTTGAAGTGGTGTTGTCCGAACATCTATTTGCTTCAATTACCAATCACCGCATTCTCACTTACAACCGCGATTACTTTAAACTCCGTTCCCCTTACGAGCGGCGTATGTACGAGTTATGCCGCAAACATTGTGGTAACCAGACTTATTGGGAAATAGGATTGGAAAACCTGTACGGGAAGTTTGGAGTGAAATCCGAGTTACGGGAATTTCGCCGTAAGATCAAAGCGCTGGTCCAGGATCAATCCATTCCAGACTATTTTGTTGAATACAAAACCGCTGCAGAGACCGGTACAGTCGAAAAAATACAGGTTTTTCAGGACAAAACTGCTTTTCTCCGCGATCAGCAAGCAAATTCCAGTGAATAACGCCAATCCAAACCGAACAATTTCTTGCAATCTATCGTGATTTCAACCACGCCGGCATCTTACCGTCGTGGTTTTAACCACAACTAATATCACCAGTTAACGTAACAACGAAGTAATCTGTCCAATAATCAACCTAAACGAATCCATCGTTGCTGCTTACGCCAAATAACATACGGTATGTTTTCTGCAAAATTACTTTCGTGGTTTTGACCACAGGAAAAATGCATAAGCAAGGGCCGATTGAGAGGAACAATTTGTGAATAATATCGAGATTTTAACCACCCAATCATCGTGCTTTTGGCCACCATGACGTCGTTCTTTTAACCACCTTTCATCGTGATTCTAACCACGGGAATTCGCGAATATGACCACAGGATCGCTACTCAACGCAGTGTAAATAAAGGCTTCCAGAACATGTAACGATTAATAACTATCTATAACTATATTCTTATTAACCAATATCAGTAACTCTTCTCTGTATATGACCATCCCCGCGCTGATGGACAATTGGGACGATGCTTCGCACCATGGGCAAAAACCATGGAAAACGCTACGCGTTTACCACAGCTTTTGCCCATTTCGCCCCGATTGCCCACAGCAATAACCTATTCCTTAATACTGACCATCGGGGTATTACTTACAAATTATCTATTTAAAATATGAACTGGTTAAAAATTACATAATAAGTTTCTGTAAAAATTAATTACCCTTTTTAAAATCAACTCACTACCACCACATACCGGCTTATGTGCCTGGGATCTGGCTTCTGTGCCGGTGGTAGTTTTTCCTCACAAATTCTGCGTGATTAACAATTGCCCACACCCAATTTATCTAAACGCTGTTAATTCTATCCACCTGCCTAATAGCAAGATGTGGTTATGGAATTGTTATCACACACAAGGATCGTGAACCCTGTCATACTCCGCCCCACTTTTAATCCCCGGAACAAATAGATTTTTCAATCATCGCAAAAGGAGTCATTACTATCATGGCGATAGCTAAACGAACACCGCTATACCTTCAATGTCTGTTACTCGCTGGTTCAATATCCCTGGTTGCTTGTGGAGGTGGAAGTTCCTCCCCTAAAGATACGACTCCGGATGCTATCACCTTCACCGCCTCCACCAACGCGACCCCCAATGCTGCCGTTTCTTCTCCTGCGGTTACCATCAGCGGTATCGATGCTGAAGCCAGCATCTCCATTTCTGGAGGGGAATATTCCATCAATGGTGGCGCTTTCACTTCTTCCGCCGGCAAGATCTCCAATGGCCAGTCCCTCGTGGTTCGAGTGACGGCCTCTGATAAAACCAACACCGCAAAATCCGCAACCATCACCGTGGGTGGTGTGAGTGCGGCCTTTTCCGTTACTACCCTGGCTGATGTAACCCCGGCCAGCTTCACCCTGGCACCAGTGACTAACGCTGCTTTGGGTGCGACAGTAACGTCCGCCGCAGTGACCTTGTCCGGTTTTGATATTGCTGTACCGGTGTCGATCACCGGCGGTGAATACTCCATCAATGGTGGAGCCTTTACTTCAGCGGCCAGCACCATCAGTCCCACCCAATCGGTAGCGGTAAAACTGGTGGCATCTGCCAATCACAGTACCACCACGACAGCCCAATTAACGGTAGGTGGAGTCAGTGCCGGTTTCAGTGTGACTACCGTGCCGGATTCCACTCCCGATGCTTTCAGCTTTACCGCCACAACCGGTGCTGCCATTAATACCGCTTACACCTCGAATGTGATGACGGTGAAAGGTATTGATACCTCAGTCGCGGTATCGATTACCGGTGGGGAATATTCCGTGAATGGTGGTGCCTTTACCTCAGCAGCCGGCACCGTAGTAGTGAACGATACCGTAACTGTAAAAGCGACTGCCGCTAACGGTACTGAGCTCACTCATAATGCGGTCTTAACCATCGGCGGTGTAGCGGGGACTTATTCCATCACTACCGTGCCAGACACCACGGCTCCGCTGGCGGAATTCACATTCCCTACACCCCACACCATGAGTGAAGCCAACAGCGTCAAAGTACGTGGTACCGCGACGGATGAACACGGTATTACCGCCGTGAAACTGGTGGTTGGTGGTTCTGAAATTGACGCCACACCCAAATCTGAAACCAACGGTGTAAAAGATTTTTCCAGCTGGACAGCAACGATTGATTTAGCGGCCAACGATGACAATGAAATCAAAGTGATTGCCACGGATGATCGCAATAACACAACGGTGTTGGCAAATGCGAATAAAGTCATCGTAAGACAAGCAGATGTGAAAAGCGCGTTTCCTGAGCCGGTGGCTGCCGGCAATAAATTTAGGCCGGAATCCACAATAATGGATCGATATGACGGGCGTAACAGATTGCTTGTGTTGACCTCAGCGGATAAAACAATTCACGCAATTGACTTAACCACAGGAAGTCGTAGTGTTTTCTTAAAGCACACCACGATATGCGGTAACGACTCATCATATCGGGCAGTTATTGATCCTGTGAGTAAAAACTTATACATGTACTGTAATAACAGCATCAAAGAAATTAATCTCAGTAATGGCTCGTTAATTAATAGTTACCCAATAAATGTCCCCCTGGATACTTATGTGCCTGGTATGGTCGTTGACCAAAATAATGGCAGATCCAGATTGATCTTAATTGAAAATGCCATCGAATTTGCCAACCCATTGGTAGTTGGTGCCAGGGTATTTGCATTTGATTTAACCACGAAAGCGTTTTCAGAAATTGCTACCGCTAGCCAAACGCCGTTGATTGTCGGCGTGGCAATATCCCCTGTAATCGATGGTGATCGGTTATTGGTGAATACGGGCGGTCAGCGGGAAGACGCCAATATCCGTGGCATCATTAGTATCAATTTACAAAATGGTGCAAGGGAATATTTTTCAAATAATCTAACCGGTAGCGGTGAATCATTCAGTGGTGATTTCTCAGCCCTGCTGAGCTGCACCAGCCTGGATAAGAAAAATAATCGCGTATTAGTGCTTGAAAATGGAACGAATAAACTATTTTCCGTTGATTTAACGTCAGCCAATCGTAGTGTGTTTACTACTATCCCTTATCAAAATACTCCCTATGCTGATATCAATGTGGATCAATGTTATTTCGATCCGTTGAATGAACATCTCTATATTTCTGAACTACAACGAGGTTCTGTATTAATCGTCGATACAACCTCGGGTGAGAAAGTTATTTTGTCAAAAACAGAAAATGAGATCTGATTGGGTTAACATCGGTTAAATTTTTTTGAACACAGGGAAGTGATTGCATGACCCCTTATTTATCCCCGCGTTATTTGGCGAGCACTACCAGGTGCTCGCAGGGCCAAAAAGCGATTTCTTGCGGTATCGCGGTGGATACCACCGATGCCGCAAGACTCTTCAGCCTTCTTACTCGCGAGTTAATGATTCCCGCTGATCACTGGCGATGCATTTTATTGCGTTTGGATGTTGCTATTCCGCCCAACTTTTATCACGCCGCTGATATCTATCAGGAAGTGATAAAACTCTTTCTTCACAGGAAATTGATACTCGTAAAAATTCCGCGCCTGGAACAATTGCCGGTAATCACTACTGGCGATGGTTGGGGTTATTGTTTTATCCGTGGACCCGAACGGTATTCCTCATTAAGTTAATTCCCCGTTACCGGAAATCATTCTTCATGACCAATTACCGGTTGGCTGTGAACAATTGGCATATATTCAGGATACTACTTGTAGCACACATTGGTATTTTGTAAAAAATAATGGGTATCTATCAATTCTGGATGTTGCCGACAGTCAACGATGACGGAAGCCATTACTATCGTTGTGGTCATGATGATTTTCCTTTGGAATTCCTTTCCTGCTGCCCTTGCTGAATTTCAAAAGCCACCGGCTGAGGGTGGTTTGCGTGCTGATGCGATGATCACACCTGATATTGAAATTGGTGGTGAGATGCTATGCATTCAACGTGCGTTAGGAGTGGATCAAGATAGAGGTGGTTATATTGTAAGAAATCGTTCTCGCTGCGTAAAAGATAAAGATATTGAGACCAGCTTTACCCCTCATGAGGTTTGTTGGGCAAGTCGTTTTCTTTATGAAGGTGGACTTTTAAAATTGATTACTGATTTAGGTGAGAAATACAAAAACGGGCAATTATGATACTAAGACGCAGCATAATAATTAACACTGCTAGAAAATTTATCTGATTCTACTCTCTTAGTTGTTGGTAAAAATTTTTACTAACAGAACGCGTGCGGTAGTAGAACCAACCCAAGTGCAATTTATCTTTATTAAAAATGTAGGACAACAAAAAATCAGCGAGAGAATTGAGTCGCTATCAATTACATAAGGTGCTATTCCATTGAGAGAATTTACAAGGCGAGAGGATCTTGAAATAAGGAATGGCTAGATAAATTTTCTGTTATCTATATAAATATCAGATTTGCATAACGGCAGCTTTCCGGATCTTCTTAACCCAATATTTGGCCGTATTCATAATTGTCAAAACAACTATAAATGTCAAAAAAACCGACAGGTTCAATAGCAGAAAGTTGTCACGACTTTGGCGTCAAAAATAACTCGTATGCAACTGGTTTCATAAATAAAAATAAAAAATATGATCCAGTTAAAAAATGCTTAAAAAGGCGCCACGTATAGCTGATTTCCTACAGCCAGCTAGTTCTGCGGAAGGTACACTATGCACCTTTCGGCATCGCCCATTTTTTGCGAACAGCCCCCTCTTGGTATTACCCCGTTAATAACCCCAAAAGTTCAGGAATGACAAATGCGTAACTCTCGCCCTATGGTTTCCAAAAAATCCCAACCAGTTCGCACTTTCTCCCGGTTAAAACTCTATGCCGCTGTACTCGCTGCCAGCCAGTGGATGGTGTCGGGACCGGTGTGGGCTGCGCCGGAAGGTGGTGAAGTGGTTGGTGGTGAGGGAATTATCCAGCAAGCAGGGGTGGAAACCATTATCAACCAGGCAACAGAGCGCATGGCCATTGATTGGCGCAGCTTTGATGTGGCGGCCAATGAGCGTGTGGAATTTATCCAGCCCAGCTCATCGTCGGTGGCATTGAACCGGGTATTGAGTAACCGTGGCAGCGAGATTCTGGGGCGAATCGATGCTAACGGCCAGGTGATTTTAGTGAATGCCAATGGGGTGGTGTTCGGTAAGGATTCTGTGGTGAACGTGGGCGGTATGATCGCCAGCGGTCTGAATATCGACCCCGCAAGTTTTATTAATGGTGATTTTGCCTTGAACAGCATCGAAGGCGCTGAAGGCAAAGTGATTAACTACGGCATTATCAATGCTGCCACTGGTGGTTCAGTTACGTTGGTGGGGGAGCAAGTACAAAACGATGGTTTGATTTCTGCCAAATTGGGTGCTGTAAATCTGGTTGCCGGTAAGGCGGCGGTGTTGACCTTTGATCCTACTGGCATGGTTGGGGTCAGGGTAACCGAAGCCGTAGTGCAAGATGAGTTGGGCGTAGATGCAGCCGTAATCAACAACGGCAGTATTAATGCAGAAGGCGGGCGAGTCCTGTTGAGCGCAAGCGTCAGTGAAGATGTTTTTTCTAATGCGGTTAATAACGCTGGCATGAATAAATCCACCAGTGTTGTTGTGCATGATGATGGCAGCTTTACGTTGGGCGCTGGTGCCGATGTTATCAATACCGGCAATATTTCTACCTCGGTAAACCAAGGCAACGCAGGTCAGGTAGTGTTGCTTGGCGACAATGTTACCCACAGCGGTTCAATTACTGCCAATACCTCATCGGGCACTGGTGGCTCAGTTGAGTTGCACAGCACTGATACAACTCTGCTTACTGAAAACTCCCGTATTTCTGCGCAAGCCAGCACTCAAGGTGAGGGCGGCGATATCAAAGTGTTGGGTAATAAAGTAGCTTTATTAGATCAAGCAGAAGTAAATGCGTCAGGCGCAAATGGCGGCGGCCAGGTTTTAATTGGTGGTGATAAAACGGGTCAAAATAAAAAAATCCGCAATGCAGATTTTATTTATCTCGATGAAAACACAACAGTAAAAACCGATGCATTGATCAATGGCAACGGTGGAAAATTAATTACCTTCGCGAGTGATACAGCGCGTATTTATGGCAACCTTTATTCACGCGGTGGTAGTGAAGGCGGCAATGGTGGCTTTATTGAAACATCGGGGTTGAAGGGATTTGAGATTTTAAATGCTCCAGATGTGAGTGCAAGTTTTGGCACGGGCGGATCCTGGTTAATCGATCCATATGACTTGACAATTGTATCTAGTGGTTCGGGGATATCACCAAATGGGGAAAACAAATTTACCTCTGCAAGTGGTGATAGTAATTTAAATGTCAATGTTTTATTGAATGCCCTTAACAACGGGAATGTTACTTTACAAACTGGGGCAAATGGATTGCAGGCGGGGAAAATAACAGTAGATGCAGCAATAAACTACCAAGGAAATTCCAGTCGCACCTTAACTTTTTTAGCAGGGAATGGTATTGATGTTAATAAAAATATATCAAGTACACAGTCACAGCTGAATTTAGATTTTAATGCTAATAGTGATAATAATAGCACCGGTGATTTCCATATTGCAGATGGTGTAAGTATTGCCAGCAATGGCGGAAATATAACAATCTCTACTGTAAATTTTGATGCATTCACGGATAACAATGATTTCGGCACGATTAGCACCTACAATGATTTTGGTGGTGGTGACATTACTATAAATGCCACAGGAAATGTGGACCTCGGAAGTGTAGATTTTAAATATGACTACACAAGAGCCAACTCCAACAATGGAAATAATACCGCTAATTTAGTTCGTGTTGGTTCGGTTACAATAAATTCAGGTGGAAATGTAACGCTTAATAAGGAAATTGATTTCAACGATACCGGTAAACGCCAGGAAGATGGCGATAAAGGTTATGCTGGAACACTATTGGATGGCCAGGATACTTTTTTAAAAATTGAAGCCTTTGGCGATATTACCATTAAGCAAAAAATCTACGATAAAGATTGGGGCGATTCCCGTGATTCACTCAATATTGAGCTAACCGCCGGTAAAAACAACACAGCGGGTACCATCAATATTGATGCTGACATATATACCGCAGGTGGAAATTTTTCAGCTACCAGTTTTGATTTTGATTCGACAGGATTTTCTGTCAATACAGATCGTGCAAATGAACGAACCACTGTCGCTGGCGATGGAAAAAACGGAGATGCTCGCTGGTCCAACGGTGGTAATGTAACTATCAGTGCTCGCAATACGATAAAACTCGGAAATATAACTACCGATGGCAGTTGCGATGATCCAAGCCCAACCGCTTGTACCGGGAATTTATCTTTATCCGGTGTTGATACTGATACTGTTCTCGCAGGTATGCAATCCAATGTCGCAGTTACTCAAAGCGGTATTTTAACCGTAGCGGGTGATACAACGTTCAACACTGGCACCGGTACAATCACCCTCGATAACATCGCAAACAACTTCGCCAAAGATTTAATTTTCACCTCAGCAGGCAACACTTCTATTACGGATTCTTCCGCAATTCGTCTTGGTACTTCATCCGTTACCGGTAATTTAAAATTAACCACTGGCGGAAATATTACTCAAACAGGCGCTGTTGCCGTTACCGGCGATGCTGAATTTGATGCGATTGCCAGCGTCACTAACTATCTAATTGATTTGTCGTTAGCCAATGATTTTGGCGGTAAGGTAAAAGCGACCAAAGCGTCGAGTTTAAAGCTGGTAGATACTAATGATTTATCACTGGATGCCATCACGTTTGTTGCCGGCGCTACTGCACCTAACGGTACTATTGATGTAACTGCCGGTGCGACCAATAAGATTATCCTGAATGGCAATCTCAACAGCGCTGCGGCTACTGCAAAGAATATTATCTTTAACAGTAATGTTGAAGTTGCCAGCAATACGATTATTAATGCGGGCACTGGTGCAATTAGTTTTACCGGTACTACCAATTCCAATGATGCAACCGCTAAAAATTTAACCTTGACTGGCGGTGCGATTACTTTCACCGGCAATGTGGGTAATCTCCAAAAAGTGGGTGATTTTATAATCAACTCCACCGGTGTGGTGACCTTTGCCAATGTAACGGCAAAATCGTTTGATGTATCAACCACCAATAATTTTACAGGGCAAAATATCAATACCGGGGGCGCTGATTCGACGCTTGCTGCAGGTGAAGCGGGTGGTGATATTGTAATTAATGCGGGAAGTATTTCGCTTGCCAGTGTTAATGCGTCTGGTGGCGACTCAACGGCGCCTGGCGCTAATGCAGGCGGGGCTGCCGGTAATATTACACTGACTGCAAATAATTCTGCAGTTAGCAAGACAATAACCATTACAGGCGATGTAGCTGCTGAAGGTGGGGTAGGGAGCGGTGCCGGTGCGAATGGCGCAGCAGGCGCTGTGGCGCTGACGTTGTCAGGCAATTCGATTGCCGGAGAAGTTAGCCTTAATTCCAATAGTTTCCTTTCATCAAGCCTCACTGTTACCGGGTCAACCCATTCAGGGGATTCACTTCAACTTACCAACAGCAACAATGATTGGTCCATAACCTCTGCTAACACAGGAACGGTGAAAGATTCCGGTAATCTTGTTAACTCCCCGGTAATTTCTTTTTCTGGAATTGAAAATGTTACTGGTGGCACAGGCGCTGATAACTTCGTGATTGGAGCAACGGGTAGCGTTGCATCAATCAGTGGTGGTACGGGTGCAGGGGTTAATACATTAACTGGCCGCGATGTAAATAATACCTGGGAGATCGGCGGAAATAATCAAGGTGTTGTTAAAGCGGGAGCGACTACTTACGCTCAATTCACCAACATACAAAATTTAGTGGGTGGATCTTTAAATGATTATTTCGATTTTTCAAGTGTAACGACCTCTGCAATTACCGGTTCAATTAAAGGTGGAGCAGGCGAGGGAGCGGGAGTATTAAATAGCCTCAAAGGTCGAAACGCTGCATCTACCTGGATAATTACAAATCTGGGTGCCGGAAGTATTACCGGATATTTAGCCAGCTTTGAAAACATCCAGAATTTAACCGGCGGATCTGCTGCGGATACGTTTAATTTTTCTGCTGCTAATGCCGCGATTACCGGAAAAGTTGACGGCGGTGCCGCTGCTGAAAATAACGCGATTATAGCCAGAACCGGTGCACCTAATACCTGGAAGATGACAGGTAATGAAAAAGGCAGCCTGGAAGTTACTTCGCCGTCATCTGTTTATGTTAACGAGTTTGATCATATTCAAGTGTTCACTGGCGCTGGCAGTGACACTATGAGTTTTGAAAATTTCGGTGCTGGTACAGTTAAAGTCACCCTGGGGTCAACTGGCTCCACCGGTGTTACATCATTTATCGGAAAAGATAATGTTGATGCAGAAATTGTTAAAGCTGGCGGAATAAATGTCTGGACTATAACAGGGGCTAATCAGGGCACGATTAAAGAAACCGGTTTTTCTGATATTAATTTTTCTAAATTTAATACGTTAACCGGTGGCACCGGTAAAGATACATTTGATTTTTCTACCGTCGCTAATTCCTCCATTAGCGGTGTTATAGATGGCGGTGGTGCAGCTGAAGGAAACGCGATCATTGCGCGTGCCGGAACTGGTGTAAAAAATACCTGGTCAATGACTGGCAATGGCGCTGGCAAATTGGAACAAACTAATGGTATTCCGGAAACCTACGTCGGTCAGTTTACGGATATACAAATATTCGCTGGCGCTGGCGCAGACACAATAAGCTATGCCACTGTTAATACCGGAACTGTTGAAGTCACTTTAGGTGCTGCCGGAGTTACCGGTGTAACAGATTTTGTGGGTAGCGCGCTCGTTGATTCAACCTTAATTGGCGAGAATAACAATAATGCCTGGATA
This sequence comes from Gammaproteobacteria bacterium, assembly GCA_021151835.1. GTDB lineage: Bacteria > Pseudomonadota > Gammaproteobacteria > Pseudomonadales > Cellvibrionaceae > Cellvibrio. The sequence continues at coordinate 28,311 of JAGKWO010000037.1, read as the reverse complement.
ATTAATGGCGCGGATTCCGGTAGTATTAATTTCGGTGCACCTGGTGCTATTACCTTTAGCAACTTCAAAAACCTTTCCGGCGGCAGCCAGCACGATACATTCACATTCGAAACCGCCGGTAGTTTAAGCGGAACACTGAATGGTCAAAATGGCACTGATACCCTGATCGCAAAAGATGCGGCCAATACCTGGGCATTCACCGCGGCAAATATTGGCAATATCTCGGTAGGTGGAACCACTTATCTTGCCAACTTCACCGGCATGCAAGTTTTGCAAGGTGGAAGTGGCATTGATACGTTCAACCTCTCCAATAATTTCGATGGCACTATCAACGGTGGTGCTGGTAATGATGTATTCAACATCAATGCTGCTGTGAATATATTGAACGGTGAAGCCGGTAACGACAGATTTATTTTCAGTTCAGCCGCAAATGCTGGTACTGCCGCCAATATTGATGGTGGCGCAGATGCAAATACCCTGATCGGTCGCATCGATAACAATACCTGGACTATCAGCAGCCAAAACGCAGGCACATTAGGTATTACATCCGGCGCGCTTTATGTAACTACCTTTAGCAACATCCAATCACTCACAGGTTCTACCGGTGTTGACATATTTAATATTAACGCGGCGATGACTGGCAGTATTAATTCCGGGGCAGGCGATAATATTTTCAATATCAATGCAGTAGTGGGCGATTTAGTCGGTGGTGCAAATAACGATTCATTTATTTTCCTCAATAATGGATCGGCGAATTCTGTTAATGGTGCAGGTGGGGTTAACACTCTGGTTGGAAAAAATAGAGCTACAACCTGGGCCATTAATCTGGCGGAATCAGGATCACTTACCGATGATCTTTTGGGTACCGCGTATCTCAACTCATTCAGCAATATTCAAGTCTTACAAGGTGGTACCGCGGTAGATACGTTTAGTTTAAATAATGTATTCAGCGGTCTTATTAACGGTGGATCGGGTGCCGATGTCTTTAACATCAATGCAAGCGTTAACGAACTGCGGGGTGAGGATGGTAATGACCGTTTTGTTTTTGGCAGTTCGGGCTCTGCGAATAGTATAGATGGCGCGGGTGGTTCAAATACTTTGCAGGCTAAGGATATTGCCAATACCTGGACGCTCACGGCTGATAACCAGGGTGTGCTTGCATCGGCTGGCGTAAATTATGTTTCGTCGTTTTCAAATATTCAAACCCTCCAGGGCGGTAGCGATACCGATCTGTTTAATTTGAATTTCCTTTTTACCGGTTCAATCAGAGGCGGTGCTGGCAATGACACTTTCGCTGTTAATGCACAGGTAAACCAGCTATTTGGTGAAGATGACAACGATAGTTTTATTTTTTCAAGTGCAAATAATCAGGGTTCGGCAACGCTCATAAATGGTGGCGCGGGCGTTAACAGTTTGACCGGGCGCAATGCGGCTAACACCTGGACAGTCAGCTCCCTGGATGCCGGTTCTTTAGGTATTACCAATGCCTCCGCGTACGTCACTTCCTTTACATCCATCCAGACATTAAATGGCGGTAGCGATGCCGATACCTTTGTTATTAATGCCAATGTGTCCAATGGCATTTTTGCCGGTGCAGGAAATAACGTTTTTAATGTAAATACCCTCGTAGGAAGTTTGACCGGTGGTGTTGATAATGATCGATTTATTTTTGATGCGACTGGCTCTGCCAATTCAATTGATGGCGGTGCAGGAACCAATACACTGGTCGGGCGTAACAGTGCAAATACCTGGGTATTAACTGCGGCTAATACCGGCTCACTGCGCGCAACAACGGGCACTACCTATGTCTCCGGTTTTTCCAATATCCAGGTATTGCAAGGCGGTAATGCAGTCGATACATTTGATCTGAAATTTGCATTCTCCGGAACAGTAAACGGCGGTGCAGACAATGATATTTTCAACATCGAAGCGGTTGTTAATCTGTTACAAGGTGAAGACGGCAACGATAGTTTCCTATTTAGTAGCGATGCAAATACCGGTACAGCTTCGACTATTGATGGCGGTAGTGGAAGCAATAGTTTAACTGGTCGCAATCAGGATAATACCTGGACGATTAGCGGCCAAAACACCGGGACTCTGGCGTTAACCGCCGGTACCAATTACGTAACTGAATTCAAAAATATCCAAACCCTGAATGGCGGCACAGGAGCTGATAATTTTATTATCAACGCGACTGTTAATAACGCCATTAACGCTGGTGCTGGCGATAATACTTTCACCATTAATGCAGATGTAGGTGATATTTCCGGCGGTGCAGGTAATGACAGTTTTGTATTTGGCGAGTCAGGCAGGGCGAATAGCGTATCGGGCGGCGGCGGCGTTAATAGCCTGGTAGGCCGCAACGGTCTAAATACCTGGGAAATTAGTGGTGCAGACCAGGGCCGTTTAAGAGTCACCAACGGTGCTCTCTACGTAAATTCATTTAATGATATCCAGACACTGCAAGGTGGTAGCAGTGTTGATATTTTCAATATTACGAATAGTTATGCCGGCATTATTAAAGGTGGTGCTGGTGATGACAGTTTCAATATTTTTGCTAACGCTAATCAATTAAATGGCGAAGCGGGCAATGATTCCTTCACCCTTATTGGTCAATCCAGTTCAGTAACCACATTGGATGGTGGTGCCGGAAGCAATAATTTAACTGGCAGGAACGCAGCCAATACCTGGCAAATTACCAGTGCGAATAGCGGTAACCTGGCGCTCACAAACGGCGCTACTTATGTTTCTGCATTTAGCAATATTCAGAATATTTTTGGTGGAACGGCTGTAGATATCTTCCAGATAAACGCGGCTATTGCCAGCATTAATGGTGGCAGCGGAAATGATGAATTCAGAATTAATGCTGCCGCCGGGAATTTGTATGGTAACGACGATGACGACCAATTTATTTTCAGTAGCGCTGATAACGCTGGTTCAGCGACGTTAATTGACGGTGGGAATGGCGAGAACCGTATTGTAGGCCGCAACACCACCAATACCTGGTCTATCACTGCAACCAATGCAGGCAAAGTGTCGGTAACCGGTGGGCCTGCTTACGTTTCCGGTTTTAATAATATCCAAACGCTTATTGGCGGTAATCTGGCGGATATCTTTGATATCAATGCCAATGTCACCAACAGTATTAATGCGGGTAATGGCGATAACATTTTCAATATATATACGACGGTTGGTGATCTTCTGGGCGGGGCAGACAACGATCAGTTTGCTTTCGGTACCAGTGGTCGTGCAAATTCAGTTAATGGCGGGGGGGGCACCAACACGTTAACAGCGCGCGATGCGGATAACCGTTGGACAATCGTCTCCAGTAATGCAGGCAATATCGCAACAACGAGTAATGATTTCTACGTAAATAATTTCTCCAATATTCAAATCCTGAATGGTGGCAATGCGGTGGATACCTTTATTATCCAATCGGCCGCCGCCACTATATTTGGTAACGAAGGGAACGACGTTTTTGAGTTTGCCAATAATGGCGTAGCTAGTTTGATTGATGGTGGTGTAGGCACTAACACGCTGAAGGGACGTAACCAGGATACGATCTGGACAATGGCTGGTGCAAATTCAGGGAATGTTGCAACAGCTGCTACTGCCAACATCTACGTTGCATCATTTGCCAATATACAGAATCTTACCGGGGGTTCCGGTGCAGATACCCTGGTAGCGAGTAACCAGGCAAACTCCTGGATTATTAAGCAGACCAATAGAGGTACATTGAGTGCAACCGCAACACCGACAGCCGTTATTGAATTTGAGGGAGTAGAAAATCTTTTAGGTAATCAAGGCGTCGATTTATTTAGTTTTGAGGCGAACGGATATATCACAGGCCTGATTGATGGTGGCTCATCTGCAACACAAAATACTATTAAAGATTCGCTGAATTTATCGGCGATCACAGGAAACCTGACGATTGAACTTGGCAATCAACAAACCGCTGCCCTGAACGTTGTTAATGTCGAAGAAATTACTGCCTCGACCAGCAATCAGGACAACCATGTTTTGATTGGTGCAAGTGATGCTGCGTATCGCTGGAGAATTACCGGTCAAAACCTTGGTGTTGTAGAGCGTGCAGTAGATCCGCTGCTCGAAACGTCCGTGAATTTTATTAACTTCGGCGACTTGCGTGGTGGCAGTAACAGCGATCGTTTCGACGTTCAAGGTACAGTAACCAAAAGTATTGATGGTGGCAGCGGTATAGATTTGGTTGACTATTCACAACGCAAGGAAAATTTCGTCATCGTTCTTGGTGGCAGCGGTGGCCTTGGTAATACCGGTATTAATGGCATCGAAGGTGTGGTGGGTAATAGTGCCTCGGGCAATGGTTTTACCAGTACCATCCAGGTAAATTCCGGGGACAATATCTGGGAAATTGGCGCAAGCTCAAGTTTCGGCGATGGTATCAACGATGGCAGTATTACCATCAATAACAATAAAGTTTCATTTGAAAACTTTACTAATTTGGTCGGTGGTTCAGGTAATGATACCTTTAAATATATCGAAAACGGCCAGTGGATTGGCAACATTGATGGCGGTGGTGGAAACAATATTATTGATGCATCACTGTCGATAAAAGACCAGCAATTTATCGCGAATGGGACTGCATTGAATGCCGGCACCAACCTGAAAAATATTAGCCGGTTGATTGCAAATACCAATACTAATTCGTCATTGATTAGCACGTTACAAAACAATATCTGGCAAATTGATAATCAGGGAAATGGTCGCCTTAATAGCAACCTCGATTTTATTAACATTGCAAATCTACAAGGTGGTAGTTTTGTTGATGTGTTCAGTTTTGCGAATATTTCCTGGTTGAAGGGAATCGTTGATGGTGGTGGCGGTGCGGATACCGTCAATTTACTTGCTATTGATAAAGCGATTCAGGTAGCGGTAGATGCACAAACCGATGCAGATATTAATTTGCTTAATATTGAAACTATCAACGCTAACAACAATTTCTTAAACACCTTAAAAGGTGACTTTAATGGTAATGAGTGGCACATCAATGCAGCAAATGCCGGGGTGTTAAACAAAAAAATAAATTTCACTGGTTTTGCAAATTTAACAGGTAGTGCCTTTGCCGATGTGGTGGTATTCGACAATAGTGCTGCCACATTGACCGGGCATCTGGATTTGGGCGATGGTCAAGACATATTGGATTTATCTGCGAGTGATCGCGATATAACAGTCCAACTTAATTCATCCAAGGCGGCACTTGCATCCGGTGTGCTATCTGTCGATAAAATTGAAGTTATTAAAGGCGACGCGGATCAATCCAATCGCCTAATCGGTGATAACTTTACCAACACCTGGACGCTTGATGATGTAAATGCAGGGCGCATTGCAGCCGCTGAAACGGGAACAATTACCTTCACACAATTCAAACATATTTCCGGTGGCAACCAGGATGATTTATTTGTCTTCGAAGCACTGGGAAGAGTGACCGGGCTTGTCGATGGTGGTGGCCAGGCAATTCGCGATAACGTTGATCTATCCAAATCCAATAATGCCAATGTGGTCATTACTACAACAGGTGAAAGCATTGGTTTTACGAATGTTGAAAAATATATTGGCAATAATGTAGATAGCACATTAACTGCTGCCAATATTATCAATAACTGGTCATTAACCGGCGCTAATCGCGGGACCTTGAACGACGCTATTGAGTTTGAAAATTTCGGTGTACTGAAAGGCGGAAACAAACAAGATAACTTTGTTATCAATAATGCGACTATCAGCGGTAATATTGACTCGGGTGATGGCGACGATACCTTCGATATTCGCGCGAGCGCGATTGCTGGAAAAATTAAAGCTGGTGCCGGTGATGATAGATTTACGTTCACTATTGCTTCGGGTGCAGAAGGCACTGCTGACATTGATGGCGGTGAGGGTGCTAATCGTTTGACAGTAGAGGGAGGTGATACTGATTATAAAGTGTCACACCAATTAGGTCGCCATGAGTATGTCAGCACCGCGGGTAGCACTTACTCAATACTTTATTCCAATGTATTAAATGTATTTGATAATGTTCTGGCCAAAAGTTTATCGATTTTTGGAACCACAACTGCAGACACCTTCCGCTTGTTAACGGGTCGTTACAATATTAATAATTTGTCTACCGTTAACTATACCAACAAATCCAACTTGATCGTCAATGGAACAGCAGATGATCAGGCTATTGTGGATGGTACCGTAGGTATCGAATCGACAGTTACATTCAATAACCTGCGTGTGCTGGCGGAGAATGCCGGCAAGATTCAAGCCCAATCATTGGAATTGGTTAACACTGGTAGTGTGGGGTCTGCAACAGCGAGATTGAATACGGCAGTTAATGATATCTCCTTGAGTGCTACTAATGGTGCAGTTTACCTTAATGAGCAGGATGCATTGGTATTTAAAAACTTTAATGTTTCTACTACTGAATTGGTGGATATTAAAGCAGGTAGTAATCTAACATCCGCCGGTTCCCTTACTTATTCGGGTAATCTGAATCTGGAATCCTTGCTCGGCAATATTGATCTTGGCAACAATAATTCACTAGCCGGTAGTGTGAGCCTTAAAGCTGCTGGAAATGTTACGCTGGATAATTTGCAAGCGTTATCGCTGGGGGATTTAGTTGCACAAAACGCCGTACTGAGTTCAAGTACCAGTATCAAGGGTTTGGGCGTTTTCTCTGTCGCCGGGTTGGCAACATTAAATGCTGGTAATGAAATCAGTTTAATGCATGCAGGCAATGACATTAATCAAATCACAGTCGCTCGCGCAAGCAAACTTGATTTGTTCGATAGCAACGGTTTCACTACGGTTGGTTTAAATGTTACCAATGATACGCACCTTCGTTCTTCAGGTGGAATCATATTAAGTACTTCCTGCACAACTGATTGTAATAATACTTCCGGCATTAATACTAAAAACCTGAAAGTACAGTCAGATGCCGCTGTTACAGTTGCAAAAAATATTGTTGCTGCGGACGCGATTAATATTGAATCACAAGGTTTAACCATTAATGATTCAATTACCTCCAAACAATTCACATTAAATGCGTTGAATGGAAAACTTACCTTGAATGACAGCGGTAATTTGCAAGGTCAAGAGGGTACCGGTATTGAGTTAACAGCAAATAATATCGAGCAGCGTTCAAAAATAGTCAGTGGCGGTACTGTAAAAGTAAATGCCACAGGTGATGTAACTATGGCTGACGCCGCCGTAATCGAATCTGTGAATGGCGATATAGTATTAACTGGTAATAACCTGCAATTGGCTACGCTAAACGCTAGCAAGGGTTCTACTTCTGTCACCGCGCAAGGCATAGTTGCCAACAAATCAATTACCTCACGGCAGATTTCCCTCAATGCTGGAAATGGCAAAATTACCTTGAATACTGATGGAAATTTGCTTGGGCAGGAAGGCACTGGAATTGAGTTGGCTGCAAACACTATCGAACAGCATTCAAAAATAGTCAGTGGCGGAAATCTAAAAGTTGCCACTACAGGCGATCTTACAATGTTTACGTCAGCCGAAATGGAATCATTAAATGGAAACATTGTTATTGATGGCAATAATTTACAGTTAGCTAGTTTAAAGTCGGTCAATGGTTCTACCACTACAACGGCAAAAAACGCTATTAAAGATGGTAATGGTAGTGCCATCAATATTATTGCTACTCGTTGGCAGGCCGATGCGGTAAATGGAATTGGTTCTGGCCTGGGGGACGCGGCCAGTGCTGATGCAATTGAAACGAATGTTGATGTGTTATCAGTTCGCAATGCCGGTAGTTTGGGCAGCGCACAGGAATCAAATATCAATATAGCCAATAATAAAGCACTGAAAATTGAACAACTGGCTAACAATGGTGATATTGGTATTAGCAACCTTGGCGATATTATTCTGGATAACACCAATAATAGTTACTTTAGCCCGACCAATAATGACGCGCGAACTCAAGGTGGCGTAATTAACTCGGGGGCAAATAGCGTTTCTGGGGGGCAATTGTTATTGACGATTACCGGCGGAATGGTGCGTGCGGAAAATGTAGCCGATGCCAAGAATCCCGATATCATCGCTAACATTGCCACCTTCAAATATAATTCGTCATTTGACTTCGGTGAGCGCAATCGCAAAATTGTTATGCAAATCCCGGAAGTGTATAACCAAAATGCTCGATTGAGCTTTGTAAAATGGTATGAAGGCATTAAACCAAAAGTTATGAATGACTTATCTAAAGTTCCTTCGGATAGCATAATTTCCGGTCGTGATCAGTTAATTCAAATTGAAGGATTAAGTGAAATTGATCCCGCAATTTTTACTAACTTGAGAAACTATGTACATGATGAAGTAGCAATCTTGTTACCGGTGGACCAGCGTTTTGATGATAGTGAAGATCTATAAAAATTAAGGAACTGAAACAATTGAAAGTGATTGGAATAATAAAAATGCGTTTAAAAATAAGGTTTTTTTTTACAGCAACTCTATGGACGCTGTTGGCTGCGGCTAGTTTTTCCCATGCGGGCTTTCTGGAAATGCCAGATACCTCGGAGGTTCCTGAATATGAGCGTGAAAGCTTGTTATTGGATTTGGATATTCCTGCATTGCGTGATCGGGATCCAAATCCGGAGGCTGGTCCGCGTTTAAATGTAACGGAATTTCGTGTGCAGGGATTGGTGGAATATCCTGAATTTGGAATTACCCGAAAGGAAATTGTTGAACAGGTAGAGAAAATCCGTTTCGATATGATGGATGAGGGTGAGCGGCTGGAATCTGGTTACACTATTGATGAAATCAAACAAGTATCAGATTTGGTGGCACAAATAGAAAAAGAAACCGAAGGTCGACATGTTGATCCGGTCGACGTGCAAAAATTGGTATTTTTGATCCGCGAGCAACGCCGTCAGCGTGGTATTACGTTAGGTATGATCGAGACAGTAGCCGATACTATCACGCGCTACTATCGTGAACGCGGTTTCATTCTGGCGAAAGCCTATATTCCCCAGCAGCATGTACGCGATGGAGTTGTAACAATCACCCTACTGCTGGGGCAATTGGGAGAGGTGCAAGTAAATAATAACAAAATCTATTCTGACAAGATGGTTAAACGTATATTCAAACCATCGTTGGGAAAACCGGTATCCAATAATGTTATTGAAGAAAACCTGTATTTGGTAAATGACTTGCCTGGTGTTAATGCCAGTGGTTACTTTGAACCGGGAACTCAGGTTGGCGATACCAAGTTAAATATTAATTTCAATCGCGAACGTCGATTAAGTTCCAATTTGCGCCTTGATAACCACGGTTCAGAAGCTACCGGCGAATATCGTGCCTATGCTGACTTTCATTGGAATAATCCATTAACACTGGGTGACGAGTTTCAACTGGGGGTTTTAGGGTCATTTAACCCCGAAAATTCTGTTTATGGTTCAGCCCGTTATTCCCTGCCTGTGTACACGCCCCGTACACAATTTTCGCTTGGTGTTTCATCGAATGATTTTGTTACTGACGATAATGCAGACTTAACAACTGATTTTGAAATCTCGGGAAAATCTCTGGTTACTGATGCAAACTTAACCTATAAAATCAGCCGATCGCGGACTAACAATCAGAACATTAGCCTTGGTTATTCCAAAATTAATTCGCAAATTGAATTTGGTAGTTTATCCAACGCCGGATTGGATAAAACAGTAAATAAATTGGATCTTGGCTATTCCTTTGACACACTGAATGAGCAGGACAGGGTTCTTCATCAAGGTGGAATAGTCCTGACTTATTCTGAGTTTGTTGAAGGGGCAGAGGAGGGGCAAGACTTAAAAGCAACCCTGGTATCCCTCGATTATTCACGGCTTTCATTTTTAAGAATCCCCTTTACCAAAAAAGAAACTAAATTGATCTTGCGAGCAGTGGGCCAATATTCGGGCTCATCCCTCTCCGAAGTATTGCAATTTGGTTTGGCAGGACCAACGCGCGCGCGCGGGTACAAAATCAATGAATTTTTTGCCGATGATGGAGTTTATCTGGGCGCTGATTGGGTATTTGATGGTCCTGGTTTTGGTGGGAAGACAATAGCCGGGGAGCGCTGGGAAAAGCTACTCCAACCGTATCTATTCCTCGATGCAAGTTATGGTGTAAACAACGCAATAATGGAAGGCGAATCATCAGTTAGAACGCATCTGATCGATGCTGGTGTTGGTATTAAGTTGGCCTTTAAGGATGGTTTTAGAGGCAACTTGTCGTTCGCATTTCCTGTGAACTCAAAAAATTCTGCATTGGAGTCATTGGATGATGAAACCGAAGAGGAAACGACGCTGGATAAAGAACCAGGGGATGGCATGAAACTGTACTTTGATTTCCAATATAGCTTTTGACAATTGGTTTGAGGATTGGATCACAACTAGGCATGAATGAATAAATGCATGTCATTGTTCAGATAGATGAAATGAGATAACATCGACTGGTTAACGAGTAACCCTCGTAAAGCTTTTGTGGCAGACAATTGACGTAGTAGTTTTGGCGTAAGTTGATTGCTTTATATGTGTAGTACTTAAAAACTAAGGAGTAATTAAAATGGCTATCTATATCGAATACGAAGGTATTAAGGGAAATACTACTGCCGACGGTTACAAAGATCATCTTACCGTGAGTTCACTGCAGTTTGGTGTTGGTCGTGGCATTTCTATGGAAGCTGGTAACCTGGCAAACCGCGAAGCTACCCGTCCAACCATCAGCGAAGTTACTTTCACTAAGCTGACTGATATTTCCAGCACTTCTTTGTTCAAAGAAGCTGTGACCGGTTCTGCAGGTAAAAAAGTAGTAATTAAGTTTGTACAAACTGGTTCAGACAAGTTGGTTGAGTTCCTGACCTATACTTTGGAAAACGTTTTGGTTAGTGGATACTCAGTATCTTCTGATTCAGAAAGTGATCCAGTTGAGTCAATTTCTCTCAGCTTCTCCAAAATCATGGTTAATTACAGCGACTATGATAAGAGCAACAAATCAGCTACTCCGCAACGCGTGGGTTATGATTTGGCAACTGCTAAACCTCTGTAATTCCAAATACACACCCTATGGAAACTCTATAGGGTGTGCTTTTCTCCGCTCGCAATACCCCTCAATGGGCAGGGACGTTGGCACTGCCTTAGGAATGTGCATAAGGTTGCAATGACATGAGTCAGCTCTCACAAGATAATCGTCTATTATCAATTTCAGATTTTTCTCTTGGAAAAGATACTTTCCTGTTAACCGGATTTTCAGGAACTGAAAATATTTCTGATTTGTTCAGTTTCACGATCACTGTGATATCAGAAAACCTGGATGTTAACCCTGATCTCATTGTTGGCAAAACTGCAACCATCACGATAAAAAATAGCGCTGAACGCAAATTTCATGGCTTTATAAAAGAATTTATTTTTGGCGAAATCAAATCCGATAACTTGCGTGAATACCGCATGCAAATGGTGCCCTGGCTTTGGTTTTTATCACAAACTAATGACCATCGTATTTTCCAGGAAAAAACCACCAAGGAAATTGTTAGCCAGGTTTTCAGCGATTTGGGTTTTTCCGATTTTGATTTCCGTGCGGCGGGTGGCAAGAAACGTGAATATTGTGTCCAGCATAATGAAAGCGACCTGAATTTTATTTCACGACTGTTGGAAGAGGATGGAATTGCCTACTTTTTCCAACATTCAGATGGCAAGCACCAATTAATATTGGTAGACCAACCTAACGCATACAGTGATGTTGCCGAGACCAATCTTGAGTATTCAAAGGGCAGTGCTCCCCATGCGCAAATCACTGGTTGGGAGCATAAATATAATTTTAAAAAGGGTAAATGGACTCTTAACGATTACAATTTCAAAGAGCCAAAGAAAGATTTAATTGCAACTATTAAAACGAATAGTGCTTTTGCTAGGAATGGTGAATTCGAACACTATGAGTATCCGGCTTTTTATGATCCTGCATTGGGCGCAGAGTTAGTTAAGATTGCGCTGGAGTCAGAAGAAGCTGACCGTAACACAGTCTATGGCCAGAGTAATTGTGCGAGTTTCTATGCTGGTGGAAAATTCAAACTCGCCAAGCATGCAACAGCCTCACAAAAAGGCAATTATATTCTGGCGGCGGTATCTCACCATGGGGAAGATAAAAGTTATTTTTCCGGTGATCAAGGTAGCGCTACCTATACCAATACATTCATTTGCTTTCCTGCAGATACAGCGTTCAGACCCAAGCGTGCTCATTCCAAACCCGTAATGCGTGGGCCGCAATCAGCGGTAGTGGTAGGCCCGGCCGGTGAAGAAATTTATATTGATGAACATTGCCGGGTTAAAGTGCAATTTATCTGGGATCGCGAAGGCAAGGATGATGAAAACAGTTCTTGTTTTATCCGTGTAATGCAAACATGGGCTGGTAATCAATGGGGCGCATCATTTATCCCTCGTATTGGCCATGAGGTTATTGTCAGTTTTTTAGATGGCGATCCGGATCGTCCGTTAATCACGGGTTCAGTCTATAACGGCTGGAATAAACCAACCTATCCATCAAAAACCCAAAGCGGTATTAAAACACGCTCTACCAAGGGTGGGTCCCCGCAGAATTTTAATGAACTTCGCTTTGAAGATAAAAAAGGCGAAGAACAAATTTATGTCCATGCGGAAAAAAATTACGACACTATGGTGGAGAATGATCAAACGTTGACGGTTGATCATGATCGCACCAAAACAATCAAGCACGATGAAAATTCATCGATAGGTAATGATCGCAATAAGACTGTTACTAACAACCAAACCGAGTCTATTGGAAAAAATAAAACAATTGATGTAGGTGATGATCATACCGAGAGCATCGGTAAGAATATGTCACTGAGTGTCGGTAAAAATATCACGATTGATATTAGTGAAAACCATACGGAAACCATTGGTAAAAATATGACCATTGGTATTTCAAAGGATTTGCGCGAAACCGTTGAAGGTAAATACACCGAAAATGTTACCAAGGAATATTCCCTGCGCGCAAAAACTATCACGATGACGGCAGATGACCAGATTACCCTTAAAACGGGTTCGGCTTCCATTGTGATGAAGAGTAATGGTGATATCACCATTTCCGGAGCCAATATTAATGTAAAAGGTTCCGGAAATGTGGTAGTCAAAGGCAGCAAAATTACAAACAACTAAATCATTATGGAAAGAGTTTCGATATTAGATTCTGCAATTGAAGCTGAAAATGTGGATGTAGCCTTCCCCACATTAGGGGCGGGTGAAGTGTTGTTAGGAAGACTGGAGTCTATTGATGAAACAGGTAATGCAGTGGTGAGTGTGCCGCATATACCTTTATTCCAGCACTGTATTGCATTGACAACTATTCCTGTATTACCGCAACACATCGGGCGCCAGGTTGCATTGATGTTTACACAAGGGGCCGAGCCAAAACCAATCATAATAGGTTTAATTTATTCTCCGTTACAACAAGTACTGGAAAGTGTTATTGCTAACACGAGTGATAATATCGATGAAGTAGTTTTTGCTGAGCCTTTGGGTTCTAACACCGAACACGTGAGCAATAATTCCGCTGAAAATTCCATCTACATGGATGGTAAGCAATTAATTATGGAAGGACAGGAGGAGATTGTGCTGCGTTGTGGTGAGGCAAGTATTACTCTGAGTCGGAATGGTAAAATATCTATTCGTGGCAAATATTTATTGAGTCGGGCTTCAGGAGTTAACCGCATATTAGGTGGTTCTGTACAGGTTAACTGATAACCTGTATTAATTATTTCTTGGCCCGGATTTATCATGCTGCAACTCAAAAATAACACGTCCTTTACCGCAGGATTTGCACTTTTCCCCGATGTGCATGGTATTGATACTCTTTATATCATGGTAAAAGCTACCTTTTTAATTGGTAATCAGTGGACTCTTGCCGAGAAACAATTGCCGTTGCATCAAGGCGATGAATATTGGGGCGAGCCTGGAGCATCCAGCCTTAAAAATCTCGATGAATACCATATTGGAAAAACGGCCACTGACATACTGGTGTATGGATTGGCTTGTTCACCTGGCCAGCGGCCAGTGCGCCAAATGGATGTGGGTTTGGAAGTGGGTGTTTTGCGTAAAGTTATACGTGTTTTTGGTGATCGCCATTGGCATGATTATCAAATCAGCTCTCCACAACCATTCGTGAATATGCCCATTGTTTATGAACGCGCGTTTGGTGGTCAGGACCAGCGCAATGGCCAGTTACGTGCCGCTGAGCTAAGGAATCCCGTTGGCAAGGGCTTTTGTGGCGGTAAAGTTGATGCAGAGATAGAAGGGCTGGCTCTGCCTAATCTGGAATCACCGGCGACATTAATTCGTCATTGGCAGGATAAACCGGAACCAGTTGGTTTTGGTCCTATAGCACCGAACTGGATACCAAGGGCGAATTTTGGCGGTACTTATGACCAGCAATGGCAGCAGCAGCGCGCGCCTTATTTGCCTGACGATTTTAATCCGCGTTTTTTAAATGCAGCGCCCGCTGATCAAATTTATCCGGGGTTTCTTCGAGGCGGTGAGCCGGTGCGTATCCTGGGCATGCATCCCGATGGCGATTTTCAGTTCAACCTTCCTTACGTGAATCTTTCTAATAAAGTTGTAATAAAGGGAGAGTCCTTGTCATCTCCTTTCAATATGGAAACACTTGCGCTCTACCCTAACCAGAAGCAGATTACGATGACCTGGCGAGCAGCAATTTCTTGCGATAAACGTATACTAGACATCGATAATATTACTGTCAGCCTGACTCGTTAGGCGATTATGGAGGCTGTATGGCGCAGACAACTTTTTGTAACACCCGCGGCATAGTGCATAAAGGTAGTGGCGGTATGAGCACGGTGTTTCCTGATGTATGCAAAACCCCGGTCGGCTCTGCCGTTGTTCCCATTCCCTATCCGAATATTGGTAAATCTTCAGATACCAGTAAAGGGCCAAAAACGGTGTTAACTGATGGCAAAATGCCAATGGTGAAAGGTGCGGTTTACTCCACGAGTACCGGTGATGAGGCCGGTGTCCAAAAAGGAATTATCAGTGGTAAAACCAAAGGCGAATGTGAATTTATGATGTATTCCTTTGATGTGAAGTTTGAAGGTAAAAATGTCTGCAGATTAGGTGATCCTTTATTTCACAATAATAAAAATATTATGGGTTAATGGCGTTCATGGATACCCGCAACAAACCGCTTGCACATCTCTTTAATGCCTATGCACACCTTTATGATCAATATGCAGATGATGCAGCTTTTTTATGGCTGTTGCGTAGTAATGCAATAAACCAGCCTAACTACAATTTACACGATCTTCGCGAATTGGATGATCGCGTAGACGCGCAGTTAAATGGTTTGATGACTGCCCCCGAGGATGCCTGGAAAATTTGCGAAGCCGCATTGTCACTACAGCAACCCGGGGAAATATTTGTTGCCAATGTGCTTGCCTTCCGTAGCCTCGACGTACGAAAAATACAAATAGCGATAGAAGCAGGGCTAGCCGATCCAAATGCGTTTAAAGGCCTGGTTTCGGCCATGGCCTGGCTGCCTGGGAGGCTGGTACATTCCTGGATAAAAAAATTCCTGACCAGTAAGGATCTGGATCATAAGTATCTTGCGCTGGCAGTATGCAGTGCGCGCAGTGAAGATCCGCGCGATTACCTCACCAGTATTTTACAGCGGCCGGATTGCCTCGCGCATGAAAAACTTTATGCGCGCGCGTTGCGTTTAATTGGCGAACTCAAACGCTTTGATTTGCTTCCTGCATTGCGGCAGGGAACCAATGCAGAGAGTAAAACGGTAAAGTTTTGGGCCTATTGGTCCCAGATATTATTGGGAGATAAAGCGCAAGCGTTGCAACTGGAATCGTGGGTAATGATTAATAACCCGCTGCAAACCTCTGCGATCGAAGTTTGCTTTCGTAGTTTGCCATTGGAAACGGCACGCGAATGGATCAGTCGCCTTGCGAAGGATCCGGCAAATGTAAGGCAAGTTATCCATGCTACCGCGGTACTTGGTGATCCCCAAGCCATCAACTGGTTATTGGTCCAAATGCGGACACCGGCATTGACGCGCTACGCTGGCGAAGCATTTACCACTATCACGGGTATTGATTTGGAAGCGCATAAACTGGTGTTGCAGGATATCCCTGAACTGGATGATGTGCTGCCTGATGACGGTGCGCAAAATGAAGAGCTGGATGTGAGTGAAGACCAGCATCTGCCATTTCCGGATGTGAATAAACTTGCCGCTGTGTGGCAAAAATATCAACAGCGTTTTGCTTTGGGCCACCGATATTTTATGGGCCAAATAATTGGCCATAACCAGCAAACCAGCGAGCATTTGCGGCAAATATATGAAACAGGAACACAGCGTCTCCGTGCTGCTGCTGCTTTGGAACTATCATTACAAGAATCAGCGCAATTTTTATTGAACCATGCAGCGAAAAAAATTGCGGATGAGTGATAAGAAATTATATATCGCCGGAATGGGGATGATTACTGCGCTGGGGCCATCCGTTGCCACTACAGTTGGTGCAATACGCGCGAGAAAAAGTGCCTACGCTATTTCAGAGTATGAAACTGAAGACGGCAAGCCTATTACCATGGCTCGAATACCGGATGCTGTATTTAATCTTATTGATGCGGAGATAGATGAAGGAGATCGATTTAATTTTCGCTATGACCGGATTATCAAAATGGCAATCCTTGCAGCAAGAGAAGCTTGCTACCACAAAACTGCAGAGCAGCCCATACCTATTGTAGTTGGTATCTCGGATCTGCCATTTGATAAAGAGGGGCTTGGTTCTCTTCTCGAAAATTTGCAGGAGAATTGTAAGCCATGGATTAGTACCCAACTTAGTCGCAGCCTTCATTCAGGTAGGGTTGCCGGGATAGAGGCGATCGATTTTGCGTTCAGCTACTTATACGAGCTGGATTATCCTTACGTATTAATTGCGGCTAGTGATTCTTTTTTGGATGACTATGTAATTACCCCTTTAGCAAATGAGCATCGGTTGTTAACGGCCGGCGCTTCCAATGCGTTTGCTCCCGGTGAAGCAGCCAGTTGCCTACTACTGACGCGTCACCCTCAATTTGCTGAAATCCGCCAAGGTTATGGAATTGCATTGCATCGACCCGGGATGGCGCACGAAGAAGGGCATTTATATAGTGGTACTCCCTACAAGGGTGAAGGGCTTGATCGAGCTTTTAAACAAGCATTGAATAATCAACCTAAACAATCTATACAAAGTATTTATTCGAGTATGAATGGTGAAAATCATTGGGCGAAGGAATATGGAGTAGCTTATTTACGTAATAAAGAAAAATTTATTGACCACGTGAAGATTGAACATCCAGCTGACAGTTATGGTGATTTGGGAGCAGCGACGGGGACCACGTTGATAGCAGTGGCGGCTGAAAATTTGCACAAAGACCGAAACGCAACAAAGCATTTGATTTACAGTTCGTCAGATTCCGGTAAGCGTGGTGCTATTGTAGTAGAAAAAGTAGAGATAGCTACTGGAAAGGAGTTAAAGGTATGACTCAAGTTGGTGAAGCAATTGCTGTACTTTTGGGTATGGATGATTCGAAGAAAAAAATTAAAAAAGAGAAATTAAAAATTCGCTTTTCACTTTTTTTTGATGGCACTAATAATAATCGTAACAATATTGCTGCACGTGAGAAAAAAGAAATCGGTTTGACACCGAAGACCGAAGCGGATAAAAAAGAATTAGCAGCTTATAAAGAAAATGGCGATGGCGAAAGCAGTTACGACAATGGCCGCACAAATATAGCCATCATGGAACCCCAAGTAACGCCAAAACAAGAGGGATATGACCATTATTTTAAAATCTATATCGAAGGGCAAGGTACTAATAATCTGCAATCTGATGATGACCTAATGGGTAAAGGCCTGGGTATATTTGGATCTGGTGTTGCTAGTCGTGCTGAAAAAGGAGTCCGGGAAGCGGTATTGGCTATACAAGATTATCTAGACACTAAACCTCCAGAAGAATTTGAAATCGAAAAAATAGACGTAGATGTTTTTGGTTTTAGTCGTGGTGCCGCTGCTGCCCGCCACAGTATCTCGCTAATGTTGGAATGGTTAGCCCCGGACACCATTTTGCCAAATTTCCCTTTATATAAGCGTATTAGAGTACATGGATATGACATAACCAAAAAAATGGTTGAAGTCAAATTTGCCGGAGTCTATGACACTGTTGTATCAGTGAATGCTAGTCAACTTTCCTATGATGCAGAAAATAAATTGAATCAGCGCGCAATAGCGCTGGCTACCAAATCAGTACATCTGTGTGCAGCCGAAGAGCACAGGTTGGATTTTCCTTTGCATACTATTAAAAGCGCTTTGGCCAAGGGTAAAGGTAAAGAACTTTACTTGCCTGGTGTGCATTCAGATGTGGGAGGTAGCTATAACCTGGCTAATGATTTGGCAAAAGCTGGCAGCACTATAAAGATATTACGAGCAGCAGGGTCTTACAGTTCAATGGTAGAAAAAAAGCAGGCGCTCATTGATGCTGGAGTGTGTACTTCAGATAGCTTGACAATAGAAATTACCAAGAAGGGAATGAGGAGAAAACCAGGAAGTCTTCAGTCCGTTGAAACTCCGCTTGAAGGGAAATTAATTGAAACGCGTAAGCTGGATGAAAAAAGTCAGGGTGTTCGCACCACCAATGAGATAGATATGGTGATTAATTGTGGAACTACATTTGTACTTAATAATGATAGGGATTGGTTAATTAAACAAGGTTGGTATAAACCAAATGAAATTGTTACCCATTCATTTGGTATGGGATATCTGCAGGTCAATCGCCGTAATATAAAAAGTGCTTATTGCAACATACCATTAAAAATAATGGCAAAATTAGCCGCTGAAAACGGTATTAAATTTGATTCAAAGCTCAATCAAAGAGCCAACCTGATTCTCAGTAAAGAACCTGATTTGCAGAGTTTGGAAGCCAGTATTAATAATTATGTTGCTAAAATGGGCAATGACAAATCAAAACCGGATGATTGGATTGAGAATGCCAGGATTCACCATAATAGTCTTAAGTATCCAATAACGGGAATCAGGCATGACCACCTGCATATGTCGGCACAGACAACAAAGCTAACCAATACAAAATTTGGTTTCTCACCGAGATTTTCAGGATTAAGCCTTAAGCGGAAAAGGTTTTATTATGACGGTTAAAAAATTTCTCACCACCAGCGTAACAAGTTTATGTATGTTCTTTACTGGATGCGGTAATGGTATGAGCAAAAATGCAACAGAATTTGAATGGCATGCTACAGATTCCGGACCAGAACACTATCCAATGGAAATTCGCCAAGGGGATTTTATTTACCATGATAAAAGCGGAAGTTTATATATTCCCACTGGAGCAACGTTGCGAAGTGGCTGGGGGGAAATGGTTTCCAGGCATGTGACAGGTCCGCAAAAGAAACCATTACCTGATGCTTTGGATATTTACTTTTTTTCCTATGCCGAGAATCAATTTTATCATGGCAAATTTGATTTACCTTATGAAAAGATTCTTGAATTGTTCCGTGCTGGAGTTGCAGAGAGGCCAGAGCGACCTATCTATAATGGAATTATGGTCGGTGTTGCTCCAGGTGGGGCTGTTTCGGTTTGGCTTAAAGGCGGTCGTTCAACGGAGGTTTTCTTTGGTCAGGCCGAGAAAGTTGGTATTGAGCCGAGCAAGGGATTTGACCTTCCATTTGATACCAAAATAGAAGCTGATGCTTTTGCTAAACAAGTTTTGATTGATACATTAACACCTGAAGAATTAGAGTCACTTAAAAAAAATGGAGTGCCATTTGGAACATGGGCTCGATATCGAAAATTATATAAATGGATACCTACCTATAAAGAAGGGCAGGTTCCTGAACGAAAAGAAGCAGTTGCTAAATATTTAAATGGCGAATGGAATATGATGCCAACTATCCTGCCTGTTGAAATGGAAAATACGCTTCGTCCTTTACCCAGAAATCTGGATATCAGAATAGAAGTAGGTGGTGAGTCTATATTTTATATAATTACTTTTGAAGAATTCGAATTAATGGATGCCTTTGAAAAATTAGCGCCTAACGGAGAAAAGGTATATATGGAATTCGATGCACAAGTACCGCGACAGAATATGAAGATCAGACTTTATAATGAGAAAAACCCTAAGGAAATTATTGAATTGAAGAAGGTTTATATCAAGCCTTGATTTTCTTTGTAAAACGACGGCCCCATGACCATCATTTTATTCACGGATATTAGGCTAAATTTGTTACGGGTACATAAATAAACCAGTGCCTGACGCTTTGGGTGTATTTCTTTTCCTGTGTCGAAAATCAATTTTATCCTGACAATTTTGATTTTAATTACGCATAATATGAATTATGTTAAATTTGAGAATAGGCGATTAAACTTATTTTCCTCAAAAACGTTCATTTAATTAAACCTGTCAGCATTCCTTAACTAAAGTTGGAATATTTAAACCAAAGTTTGGAGATAAATGCTGTACTGGCATTTTTAAGTTTTTTCTATATATTGGATCGTTTGACTGTAAAACCTCAGGTACTCAACCATTGTCTACTATGGTGAGCGGTGTTCTATCTGAATATTGTTTAACAGTTGCTGCTCGAAGGGACTCTTACTATCGATATATCGCATGGCAGATCGAATATCTTTCCAGCCAACGTATTCCATAATGGTTTTCAAATCCCATCCGCTGGATGAAGCCCAATTAGCAAATCCCCGACGCAATGAATGGCTTGAAAATGCCTCTGAATGAGGAATATTTGCATCACTAAAAATTTTTCTCAGCACACTGATGAAACTGCTTGGGTGCATACAAGTAGTTCCCAACTGACCCCATCGGTTGATTGAGGGAAATAATGGACCCTCGGTCAAGCCGGTTTCCATTAACCATTCGTGACAGGCGTTGACTGGGCAAAGCAATTTCAAGGCAGGGGTTTTATAGGTGACGCCGGCAAACTCCGTTTTGGTGTGAGGTAAATAGAGTGATATGCCTTCATCCCGGATAACTGATATGTGCTGAATTTGGAGACGGCTTAATTCGTCACTGCGAAAACCTCGCCAGAACCCTAACAAAACAATTGCACGATCCCGTAATGCCTGCTGGAGTGAGTGCAAGCATTGATTGGCACGAGCCTTCGTGATTTTTTGTTGAAGGTAAGTATCGATGGTTTCTACGTGATGTAACGCCAATGGTTTTGCTTGCTGGATCTGTGCCGGGTGAATTGCCTGGATACCTTTAAGGACTTTTTTTACTAAAGGATTTTTGGTGGGATCTGGAAAGCCCTGGTCAATATGCCATTGGGCGATGGCCGATAATCGTTGGCGCAACGTGCTGGTGGCTAATTGCGCGGCGTAAGTTGCTAGATACCTCGCCACTGAATCGGACGTGGCTGGTAAAAAGCCTCCCCATTCCACCTCGAAATGGTCAATAGCCGAACGGTAACTGCGTCGGGTGTTATCCCGCGTTGCCGCATGAATGTAACGATCAATGTCGGTCATAACCGGTGAGCTGCTCTTCGTATTCGATCCCATGAGGCTAACCGGCTTTCGATATTCCCACAAGAGCGCCTAGCGGGCGTAGAGATGAGATAGCTGTAGCAGCTCCTGTCGGAAGCGGCCGAACATATTAATGGTCGTATCGTATGATTGTGCCAGTATCGAAACCGAGAATGGTGTGGGTGTATCGATATCCGGTACTTCTATGAGCGCTGGAAAATGCCCGAAACTGATTTCCGTTTCATCATTGAGTTTTATCAGGTTAGCAGCCAGCATCGACAATGTGACTTCTGCATCATCTTCCGACATGGTTTCACGTTTGATTTTGGCGGATTCCGGTATTTCTTCTGCAACTCGTCTGGCGTATTCAACCAGGTTGGGCTCTGCCGGCAGATAGAGATAACTATCTCCAGGAACATCATTCCCCACTCGTAAAATACGCCCCAATACCTGCCGAAAATGCAGTTCAGTCTTTACACGTGTCAAATGACAGCATACCCGCAGTCGAGGAATATTGGTTCCCTCACTAATCATGCCAACCGAAATAATCCATGGCTGATGGTCATTGCGAAAGGTGTTAATTATTCGATGCGCATCATCTTCCAGATAAGTCGCGATAGTGGCCCGTTGACCAAGATGTCGTTCCAGTAAACTTGCGATTTTGTGTGCGTGGTCCACCGACGCGGCAACAATTAGCCCTCCCGCAGTGGGGTGTAGCCTACGAATCTGAGTTAGCTTTTTAACGGACTGTTTGAGTAGATAGAGAATCAACCCATCATTATCAATCAGTTGTTGATAAGAGCAGTGAGCATTGCTTAATAACTCAGCGAACGATGAAAATTTATCGATCTTGTCTCCACGTTTCAGCTGGATGCGATCATTATCGATTAGGGTAATACTGGGTGCGCGACATACGTTTTCCTTAATCGCCTGTGCTAGTCCATAAATATAATCACAATGGATTTTGTCATCCTGGCAATAACTGGCTAATGCAATCGGAATTCGATCAGATCGCCACGGGGTGCCTGTGAGTGCGAGAGTAAACGCTGCGCGCCCCTGGATATTCCGGATGATCGTTTGTCCCCAGGCATTAGCATTATCAATTGTGTCTCCGGCGCAATGATGAATCTCATCGAAGATAACCAGGACACGATGAGTATTGAACAGCTCCCAAAATGCCTGATCTAGTCGCAACATCGATTGGTACGTTAGTGAGCATCCGCGAGCGCCAAGTGATCCATCCATGCGCTGACCGGTGTGGTCTTTAAGCGCATCCTGAAAATCGGACGAGACGATAATGGACGGGGAGAAGCACAGTACCAAGTCAATTATATTGTGAGTGAGGAGTCGATTGACTAATGTCGCTGCCATTGCCGTTTTACCGGCACCGGGTGTAGCCAAGCATAAGAAGTGACTATCTCCATGCTGAAACTTGCTAAATGCCTGCTCTACACAGTTGGACTGCCATCGCCTGAGTTTCATTGCACAAATCCTGTTTCCCCGGGCAAGTAAACTTTCAAGCGCCTTTACCTTCCCGAGCAATTTCGAACACTTATCCCTCGACGAGTTGTACAACACTTGCACTTGGTCCCGTAGCTCCGGAATTTCCTTGCAGATCGCGTCGTATTCTTCGGTTTCTCCCATTGCAGTTAGCATTTCCAATTTATGGTGATTTAGTCGCTCTTGGAGACTTTGCCGTGGATCCGGTGAGGCTATCTTAACTTCGGGAATAGCCGGTGCTTCTGCTTTCGCCAGCGGCACTGACGGAAATACGGCACTAAAGGACTGAGGTCGCCCGAAAAATTGCGGCGTTAGTCGGTACTGAGGCCATCCTCCATCTACGACAACGCGGGTTAAATCGCCGCTATCGATCAGTCGTAGCATAGTGCGATACACGAACTGCCGTGCCGCTTTCTTCGATTGATGAAGGCAACCAGGATCATTCCGATAAGCTTCCGTCAGATCGTCAACGGTGAAATCCCGCCCCTTCATTTGTGGCAGAACTATGAGTAACCCGGTTTTCACTTTGAGAGATTTCACGATAGATATTGACACCCTATGTCTCGAATTTCGCGACATTCTATCTTGTCTCTATTATCGAGACAATGAAATCATCTCCTTATTCCCCTCATTACGAAAAGCTACGAGCCTGGCTGAAAGAGCAACGGGATGAGAGTGGTCTGTCTCTACGTAGTGCTGCCGATCTTCTCGGAAGACATCATTCGGTGGTGGGTAAAATGGAGCAAGACCGCCGGAAGATTGAGATTTTGGAGTTTATCCGATACTGCCAAGTAATCGGCGCGGATCCACATGAAGGTTTGGACGTGTTGATTCAATCCATGCAGCTCGAAGAATAGCCAAAACATTGTTGTGTAATACTGCGGTCATTATTTCATTACGCGCTTTGTTCCTTTTAATCTCGGCTGTGGTGGTTTGTCTTGACACCCACGTGTAAAAGCCCATATCACTCAGGAGAAACTGTGTGATTGAAATTCTCTCCGGCCACTTAAAAAATCCTAAATTCGAATTGCAGGAAATTGTACAGCCGTTCGCTATTTTTCTAGTTTCGTTATAGTTTCGTTATAGTTTCCGTAAGAAGTCAGCCGGTATACCTTCTTTGTTGATGAGCTCCTTTCTCCATAATTCCAAAATTAGCTGAAATATTGGTGTCTTAAAAAACCAAAGACTGACGTCTTAGTGTATATAAAATAATTTGGAAGTGCGGACCAGTCATAAGCTATTCATTGCCATAAACGGTTCTTGAATTTTAAAGGATGAATGGAGTAGATTAGACGCTTCCCACCATACTGGGCAAAGCTGAACGCCTCGCGCACTGCTTATTTGGATGGACAGATTTTTCACGCATTCTATGGAAAAGTTATGTATGAGAATCCTACCTATTCTATTTGCCATTTTTGTTTCCCTTTGGTTAGTTGCCTGTGGGGGCGGTTCAAAAAAATCCTCACCAAATAATCCCTCAAGTTCAGATATTCCCACTTCGGTTTCGGTCGCTGCCAGTTCACAAACTCAAACCTCATCGAAGGCTTCAGACTCGAAAATACTTGCTAAGACTTCAATTCAGGACATTCCTATCGGATCTGCTATGACTATTGCATCGGTTCTATCTGCGGTAGATGAGCAACCATTGGGATCTTACATTGGCTACGACAAAACCCAACCAGATTCGCCATTGTTCGCGCTCAATACCGAAGGTGACATTATACTCGCCGCCCGCCCAAACAATGGAGAGGTATATTTTTCTACGATCAGTACAGTGCAGATTCTCTTGGGCTCGGTTTTAACTACCTATCAATCCGGTTACAGCGTAACGGAATTAGAAAAAATCGCATTAGAGACTACCTCGTTCGCTCATGCCGTTGAACAATATGAGATGAATTTAGCGTGGGGCCTTAATCCAGCAAATGACTATGTATTTCAGAAAAATTTGGAGAGCGTAGTTTTGGAAGCTTTGCCAAAAATTGTGAACAGTAACCAACAACAAGCAAAAACTAAATCTAGCCAACCAAAGTTCATGAAATTGCCACCAGATCGTGTTGATCCTGATAATTTAAATTTAGGAAGAAATATTATCCTTTTCAATATATTGCCAACCAAATTTAGCAATCCACTGAATATTACATTGGAAACCGTTCCGACAAAAAAAGGAATCGGTAGATTTGTTGCTTGGAATGCTACCCCTGTTTCCTGGGACGTTTCATTCACTGATGCTGGCGGCTCGAATAGGTCTTTCACTGAATTAATGAAAGCATCCTCGATTTGGAAAGGGTCTCTCTCTGATGGAGAGTCGATGAATATTGTTCCTCCAAACGGGTCATTCGGAATGACGATTTACCCATCGATGGACGATAACTCGAGAATCCTTCTAATGTCATCAGTCGGTCTATTGATTGGACAATTGCCGAATAACGAATGCTCTCAAGCTTTAACTCAGTACGCTACTGGTGCCCTAAAAGAAATTATAACTGCTTCCAAAGATCCCACTCCACCGGAGGTATTTTTATTTAGTAGGAAAATAGTGTTGTCATATATTACTAACGTTGGACTTAAATGCTACCTTCTTTCCGAAGAGTCCAAGGAAAATATTTTAGCCACTAAAAAACTAAATAAAATATTCGATTGGGTCGGAAAATTTTTTGACATCACAGCAATGGCGGTTCAGATTCCCATTTGGTTAGCACATATGGATGAACCGATATCTGTAGGAATATGCGTAAATTCAGAACAATTTGTGATGAGCTGTGTAAGTTCAATTGCAAAAATTGGAGATCCGCCACCTATTGGGGCGGGAGTTGAAGGTAATAATTTTATAATGGAAAGTGGTATCAAATTCTACGACAGAACCGGTGCACACACATTAATGCCTGCAGATATGAATGTGGAATACATTTCTACTGATAGCGGCGTAGACCTCGCCAACGATATTGAATTTAAAATCGTGTCTTACGAGTCATCCAAGGGCATGACTTATTCGGTCAAATCAATAACTGGAACACCGCGAACAGGGATAGTTAGGCTGAGCGATATTGCAACTGAGGTTTACCAAGACATTAATGTGAAGGTAATTGGCGGGCGAATTGAAGGTAGCGAATTTCTAACTATTCGTGAAGGCGAAACAGTTACGCTTCCGATAATTGAAGCCGATGGCTATCGCCCGTTGTACTTTAACTCTCTATCCAAAATTAACGTAATTGCTGAGAATCCCGAGGTTTTGGATGTTTCCATCTCGAAGCAAAACGTTACTGAATTAGGCCATTTTTCATTAGTCGTAACTATTAAAGGAAAAAAAGGCGGAACCAGTGATGTATTTATCAACGCAGGCGGCATTTTTTCACCGGTTAATTTTCCATGGCCTAAGACAACAGTGAAGGTTGACAGAGAAGCGCCAACATTTGTCGATGGATCAGCAACTTGTACAGCCCTTTGCGCACCAGGCTCTCCATTTGGATGCACCAACTTTCAGGTTGACTACTCGTGGACAGTTGAAGCTGTCGTTGGTGACTCCCTCGGCACACGACCAGGGGGAACACGCTTTTTCGACATATATAGCTCTGAAATAAATTGTGGTGTGTGGACCTTGGATGAAGGGCGTTGTACACGAATGGAGGGACAACCCAAGCAAACAGTTGTTACGGGTACAGCTATTGGTGGGTTTGGTGGTGCTAATGTGCCGAGTAATGGGATGCCGGAAGGCCAACTTGCCTTTTTGGGGCTGTGGGAGCCATATAGCCAACCATCGTATTCTTCGTACTTACCTTTCAAATGTACGGTAGCGGATTGAGGTTAAAGATGAGTGTTTGGGATTTACGTATCACGTTATAACACGATAATTTTTAAATTTAGTGGATAGTTGCTTTTCTGTGAAGGTTCCAAACACTGTGGCAATCTGACATTGGCAGGCAGTATTGATCGTCTAATCGTTGAAATGCCGGGAACCCATCCAGTCTGTTCTGCGTGTCATCCCCCTCTGATTTTCTGATGTGTAATACGCCACATTCAACTTCCCCCATTTTTAACCATAACCTTAGATAAGCCTGCATTATCTAATGTCAGGACGTTTTACATCGCGAAACTGGCTCGAAACGGTACAGTTTGGAGGGTTGTTGGAAGACAGGGGAAAAATGGCAATCGAAGGGCTGGGTGGTCCGGAAAGAGAATGCAAATCCTGTGGAAGCCTGCTCACTATCATCCATAGCGCTGGACGTTGGGGTTCCCGGTGGACTATCCTTAGACTTCTGTCGTTTCATTCTGGCTATTGCTCATGGTCATTCAACAACGTCGCCCTGTGTGGTTAATCGCACTGCTTACCTTGGTCTTCTTAGGCCAATCGTTGGCGGTTGTGGCTATGCCATGCCAGTTAATGGACGTTACGCCCATGAGCCATGACATGGAATCCATGGATCATTCGATGATGGGTATGCAGCACGATATGAGCCAGATGGATGCCCAGGATGACGTCATGGATATGAAAACCACCCACGATTGTTGTAAAACCATGGGGCACTGCTCCTCCAATAGCTGTTCGGCACCGGCGTTGAGCTACAGCGTCGCGTTTGCAATCCAGTCTGACACCTCCGTGAATACCAACTCGTATCACGAGCACCTCCCCAGTTCGCCCGTTTCTTCCCTCTATCGTCCCCCCATTTTCCGCTGATACAGGACAGTTACGCCTGAAATTTGGCGTATCGATCTTCCAATTGTATTCGCGGGAGCGACATTAGCTCCCTCCGTTGATGTTTAACAACCTTATGTTGTTTTGGAGCTTTTATGGTTTTCCAGCGTTTTATAGGCGCTATCGGTAGCCTAGCGATTTCGTTTTTATTGATAAGCCATACCGCATACGCCTCATCCACCCCACTGCCAGCTGCGGCTGCCGATAAACCTATTCAGTTAGCGGTATACAAAAGCCCGACCTGCGGCTGTTGTGAAGAATGGATTTCCCACCTGCAATCCCATGGGCTGAAATCCATTATTCATCACCCGGACGATCTGAATGCGATCAAAAACCGCTACCGGATCAGCCCCCAATACCAGTCCTGCCATACCGCCGTCTCCCCGGATGGGTATGTATTTGAGGGGCATATTCCAGCTCCGGTCATTACCCGTTTTCTCGCCGAAAAGCCACGAGGAGCCATAGGGCTGGCCGTTCCCGGTATGCCGGTAGGAAGTCCTGGTATGGAAATGGGCGAACGCTTCACACCCTACGATGTGCTCTTGCTAAAAAGC
>JAGKWO010000036.1 GCA_021151835.1 Gammaproteobacteria bacterium | reverse complement strand
CCACAAGGCTGACCACCACTCACGTCGCGGTTTGATCCGCATGGTTAACTCCCGTCGTAAGTTGCTGGATTACCTGAAAGGTAAAGACTCTTCACGCTATGTTGCCCTGATCCAAAAACTGGGTCTGCGTCGCTAAGTGTGTACTGTGCCCGCCAACTGGCGGGCACTTTTATTTTTAGCTTCGGAATCCTGATATCGATATTGTCGGTTCCGGATTTTTGGAGCAGGATTTTTTAGGGAGTTCGCGGTGGTGAGAACATGCAAAACATTACCGCACTGACAGGATGTATTTACCGCATTGATGATTGAACCAAATTTGTTGTAGATAAATTCAACGCTGTAAATGAAATGTATGAAGAAGGCGCGTTCACGTAATGAAAAGCCGAGCGCAATTTAAATTGAAAAAGAAAGGATAAAAGAGTGAATCCGATTATTAAGAAATTCCAATACGGCGAACAAACCGTAACCCTCGAAACTGGTCGTATTGCCCGTCAGGCAACCGGCGCAGTATTGGCAACCATGGGTGAAGTATCTGTACTTTGTACTGTTGTTGGTGCAAAAGAAGCAAAAGCAGGCCAGGATTTTTTCCCGTTGTCTGTGCATTATCAAGAAAAAGCCTACGCTGCTGGCCGTATTCCCGGTGGCTATTTCAAGCGTGAAGGCCGTCCGTCAGAAAAAGAAACCCTGACTTCCCGTTTGATTGACCGTCCAATCCGTCCATTATTCCCCGAAGGGTTTTTCAACGAAGTACAAGTGATTTGTACCGTTGTTTCTACCGATAAAAAACAAGATCCCGATATTATTTCCATGATCGGCACTTCCGCTGCGCTGGCGATTTCCGGTATTCCGTTTAACGGTCCAATCGGTGGTGCGCGTGTTGGTTATACGCAAGAAGCAGGTTATATCCTCAACCCGAGTTACAAGCAGCTCGAAACGTCCGAATTGGACATGGTGGTTGCCGGTACTAAAGACGCCGTGTTGATGGTTGAATCCGAAGCGAAAGAATTGCCGGAAGATATTATGCTCGGCGCAGTTCTGTTTGCTCACCAGGAGCTGCAAGCTGTTGTGCAGGCGTGTGCTGAATTGGCGCGCGACGCTGGTAAGCCGCGTTGGGAGTGGCAAGCTCCGGCAGTAAACCAACCTTTGAAAGATGCCATTGCAAAAGATTTTGGCGATTCCATCGGCATGGCTTATCGCATCACTGATAAAGCCAAGCGTTATGATCGCCTGGATGAATTGCGCAGCCAGGCTGTTGCCGAGTTGGTAACAGAAACTTCAGGCTTTACGGCTGACGAAGTAAAAGGCGAATTTGGCAACTACGAGTACCGTTTAGTGCGTTCACGTATTGTTGCTAACGAACCGCGTATTGATGGTCGCGATAACAAAACTGTTCGTCCGATCTCGGTAGAAGTAGGTGTATTACCAAAAGCGCACGGTTCTGCATTATTTACCCGCGGTGAAACACAAGCGTTGGTTGTTGCTACTTTGGGCAATGCGCGCGATGTGCAAATTATCGATTTCCTCGAAGGTGAGAAAAAAGAAGCCTTCATGTTGCACTACAACTTCCCGCCATTCTCGGTTGGTGAGTGTGGTCGTATGGGCGCAACCGGTCGTCGTGAAATCGGTCACGGCCGTTTGGCAAAACGCGGTGTGCAATCTGTTCTGCCAACGCAGGAAGATTTCCCATACACCCTGCGCGTGGTCAGTGAAATCACTGAATCTAACGGTTCCAGCTCTATGGCGTCTGTGTGCGGCTCTTCATTGGCATTGATGGATGCCGGTGTTCCGCTGAAAGCACCGGTTGCCGGTATCGCAATGGGCTTGGTTAAAGAAGCTGAAGGTTTTGCGGTTCTCACCGACATCCTCGGTGACGAAGATCACCTTGGCGATATGGACTTTAAAGTAGCGGGTACCACTGCTGGTGTTACCGCGTTGCAGATGGATATCAAAATCGAAGGTATCACCGAAGAGATTATGGAGATCGCGCTGGAACAAGCCCTGGCTGCGCGTTTGCACATTCTCGCCGAGATGAACAAAGTTCTCGCTAAATCGCGCACTGCGGTTAGCGAAAATGCGCCGCGTTTTGAAACCATCAAAATTCATCCGGACAAGATCCGCGACATCATCGGTAAAGGCGGCGCCACCATTCGCGCTATTACTGAAGAGACCCAATCTTCTATCGATATCGATGATGACGGTACCGTAAAAATTTACGCTGACAACAACGACGCATTGCAAGCGGCTATCCTGCGCGTACAAGGTATTGTTGCCGAAGCGGAAATCGGTGCAATCTATGAAGGTACTGTGGTACGTATCGTAGACTTCGGTGCATTTGTTAACTTCCTGCCGGGCAAAGATGGCCTGGTGCATATTTCTCAAATCGCGGAAGAGCGCGTGAATAACGTGAGCGATTATTTGAAAGAAGGCCAGGTTGTTAAAGTGAAATGCCTGGATGTGGACCAGCGTGGCCGTATCAAGCTTTCTATTAAAGAAGCGGTGGCGGAAGAATCTGGTGGTGCATCGGCACCTGCTGCGGAATCGGCAGAAGAATAATTCTTCGTCATTCCTTGCAACAAAAACGCCCGCATTTGCGGGCGTTTTTGTTTTGGCTTCATTGTTAATCGCACTGGCCGTGCGCGGCATTTAGCGAGTTGACCGTGGAAATTTATTTCCAACTGACGATATCAATCGCATTGCCTTGTTGAATTAAATCGACTTTTACATTCCCACCAGTAACCTGGACGTTATAAGTTGTATCGGTTTGCAAACTATCAGCTGATATCACCACCTCATAGCTGCCATTGGTAACCGGAATACTGTAAGCGCCAGTTGTAAATGCGCTATAGACTGTGCCGTTAATGCGAACCGTCGCGCCCGAAATTCCTTCGCCGACGTTATAAAATTCATTGCCATTAAGATCGTTATAAATCACACCGGTAATAAAATAATTGTTACCTGTGCGCGCGAAATTCTGGGTGAGCATCGATGATAGGTAATTCGTCCCATTACTTAAAAAATAACCTTGTTTCTGGCCCACGCCCAGCTCGCGGAAGTTAGTGCTGAGAATATTGACGCGATGTCCCGGTGATTTGAATAAACCTTCGTGATGTCGCGCGGCATAATCGGTTAAATCAATACTGGATGCTGTGGTTCCTGCATATGCGATATTTTCACCGTTAGCCCATTGGCCAGTAAATACATATCCGGCAGCTGCCATACGTTGGCCCGGTGTGCTGTCATTTGCGCCGGTGTGGGAAAATATATCGTTGTCCAGCATCCATTGTGAATGGGTGCGGGCTGAATCAACCAATAATAAATTGTGGGCAAGTGGCGATTTTCGCTCAGCAGCAATTTGCGTGCCGGTAATCCCATCGTTTAAACCTATACCATACCGCGCCGCCTCAGCGGCCGGATCAAAACGCGCACGATTAACCAACTCAAGCACATACACTTCCTGTGCAGTAGGCTGCCTGGTTATATCGATAGCAGTTGGTGTCGTACTTATTTCAATACTTTGTGTGCTTTCCTGATTGCCATTAATTGCGGTCACAACGAAATAATAAGTTTCACTGTTTTGCAAATTGGTAATTGCATGCGGCGATGAAACATTTTTAATCCAGGTGCCATTTTCAAAAGCACTGATATTGTTCGCAATAATATTGGCTTGCGTGGCGTAGTAAATGTGATAACCCGTGGCATTCGCAACCGGGCTCCAGCTAAGAGTTACGGTTGCATTGCCCGGCGTCGCTTTGATGTTTTGTGGCTGAGCCAATTGCATTACTGCAGAACTACTGGAATTGGCAATTGGGCTGGAAGATATTGCACTTGATGAAGACAAAAGTGAGGACATTGGGGCGGAAGAGGTCACATTGGATGAGGCCGATGGAGAATCTCCGCCCGAACTTCCCCCGCAAGCTACCAGCGTCAGTGTTACTAAAAATATTATGTGTATGCGCCATTTATACAGCATGGTTCACCTCTACAGAAAGCGGATCGAAATTAAAACTATCAGGATTAATGACCAAAGTTTAACAAGTTGATTCGCTCGAAATAACGACCGTCGCCTCATTTCAGGTTTGCAATAACTCTCGTTTAGACAAGCGTTGGCTATAAATGTGCCGCCATATAAAGATAAACTATCAACCGGTAACTTAATGTGTTCACAATTAATATGGCCGGGCTACCTAATCTATTTTATGTGTATTAGTATATTGATACACATTGGCTTGATGTGATGCGCAGATAAAAGCCAATTAATAAAAAAATGTTAATAAAGGATCGCACTATGTGGCGTATTGGCTATTTTATTTTCGTGTGTGTGCTGTTGGCTTCGTCGGCATTTGCCGAAACCAGTCTTTATGAAATATCAAAGGGCGAGCATAAAATTTTTCTGGGCGGCACTATTCATGTGTTGCGCAATAGCGATTACCCGCTTCCAGTTGAATTTGAACAGGCATATGCAAGAGCGCAAATTCTCGTGCTGGAAACCGATCTCCAAAAATCCAATTCGCCGGAATTTAGTCAACGCTTTGCAGAAACATTTATGTACCGCAACGGGAAAAACCTGGCGCAGGACCTGCAACCAAAACTCTGGCAAGCGTTGCAAGCCTACGCGGATAAAAGCCAATTTCCTCTCGACCAGATGAACATGTTTAAAGCAGTGTTTGTCAGTCTCTCCATCTCGTTAGCTGAAATGCAAAAACGCGGTTATGGCCTGGGACAAGGTGTGGATATGTATTTTTTCCAAAAGGCGAATCAAGCGCAAAAACCGGTACAGGAATTGGAGTCTACGGATGATATTTTGCAACATATGCAAGCGCTTGCCGACCTTGATGCAAACCAGGTTATTTCAGCGGCATTGCGCGATGTAAAAAAAATGGATGAGGCACTTGGTGTTGCCTTGAGATATTGGCGTGCAGGTGAGCTGGAAAAACTGGATAAAGCATTAGCTACCGATATGCGCAAGGAAACGCCCGCGGTCTACCAGCGATTATTAGTTGATCGTAATAATGCGTGGTTGCCAAAAATAGAAAAGCTGATCACAACGAAAGAAACAGAATTAATATTGGTAGGAGCGTTGCATCTATCCGGCAAAGAGGGATTGCTCAACCAGCTGAAAGCCCGTGGTTATGCTGTCAAACCATTTACAGCAGGGCAGCTCGCGAATCAATAAACCGATGCAATAACTGCGACAGCGTTTTTGTAGTACGGGTCAGGATTGCTGCTGATAAAAACCGTACTATTGTTTTCTTCTTTATGAATTTGCTGAGGGCTGTGTGATATGGATTCCTGTTCGTTAAGCAAAACCGGATTGATAAAGGCGAATGATGTTGTTCACGCTTAATTCCCAATCCGGTATTCCTATATATCGTCAGTTAGCCGAACAAATTCGCCGTATGGTGGCGGGTGGACAATTGCAAGCGGGTGACGAATTACCGTCGGTACGTGAATTAGCCCTTGAACATGCGGTAAATCCCATGACAATTTCCAGGGCGTATAGTTTGCTGGAGGCTGAAGGTTTATTAATTCGCCAGCGTGGTCGGCCAATGCAAATCGCGCCGCAAAAAAAATCGCAACTATCGGCACATGCGCGGTTACAACATCTACATCCACATTTGGAGCAATTGGTGGTGGTTGCGCGTCAATTGGAAATTTCTGATGAACAGCTGATGGAAAATTTACGCAAACTATTAGGCAAAATCTGATTGCCCGGTAGAAAACTCCTAAGGATTTGATGAATGAAAAAAATTATATCGATAATAAGCTGCGTGCTCCTGATCGGTGGGCTGGCCGGATGCAGCAAACAGCACGACCCGGGTTCAGCAACTTCATCGCTGTTGCGCGCTTGCCCGGGATTTATGGAAACTGGCAAACCGCCGCTGGTTTCCGGTGCCCAGTGCGGTCGCCTGGCAGTGAA
This sequence comes from Gammaproteobacteria bacterium, assembly GCA_021151835.1. Classification (GTDB taxonomy): domain Bacteria; phylum Pseudomonadota; class Gammaproteobacteria; order Pseudomonadales; family Cellvibrionaceae; genus Cellvibrio. Next base: position 38,774 of record JAGKWO010000036.1, on the reverse strand, counting down.
GGAAAATCCTGCCGATCCCGCAAGTAAAAATATTGATATTGAAATCCTGCGCTTGCCCGCTATTAGTCCTGCCGCGCAGCAGGACCCATTATTTTTAATCCAGGGCGGGCCGGGAGGTTCATCGATTGAAATGGCCAGTTTTATTCACGGCTTTTTCGCTGATGTGCGCAAAAATCGCGATTTGATTTTTGTGGACCAGCGCGGCACCGGACAATCGAATCCATTGCGGTGTGACCCGTTAAGTGAAGCGGATTTGCAGTTGCCGGAATCTGCACAGCTGCAAAAGTATTTGCAATATATGGCGCAGTGCGCCGAAAAATTTAACGCGAGTTTGCCTTTTTATACAACGCTGCACGCTGTGCAGGATCTGGAGGCCGTGCGTCAGGCATTGGGCTACCCGACAATAAACCTTTGGGGTGTTTCCTATGGAACCCGTGTTGCACTGGAGTATGCCAAGCGTCATCCGCAATCAACGCGCAGTATTATCCTTGATGGTGTTGCACCCAAGGAAATCGCGCTGTCCAAATTCTCGGCGCGCGATTCGCTTGCTGCCCTCACTGCGGTGAATAGCGAATGTCAGTCGCAACCGGAATGTGCACGTGATTTTGGCGATATCTTGCAGAAAACGGAAACGGTTTACGCGCGCCTGCAATTGGCAGATCAAAGTGGCGCATCGCTGGTAATTAATTATGAGCATCCGGTATATCAACAACCGGAACAATTAACACTAACAGCCAAAAACTTTTCCATGCTCGTTTTTAATGCGCTCTATTCGCGCGATCTAACGGTGCTCCTGCCGCAAGCTATCAGTGAGGCGGAGCATGAAAATTACCGTTTGCTGGCGGCATTATTTTCGCTGGCTATGGAACAATCGCAAAAGATGAATATTGCCGATGCGATGCATTTTAGTGTGTTGTGCAATGAAGATTGGCATTTTATTTCGGCAGCGGATGTGGAAACCACACCGCCGTTTTTTGGTTTGAATGCCATTAAAGATCGAAACCAAATATGCGATTTTTGGCCGAAGGCAAGTATGCCGGATGACTTTTGGCAGCCAATCCATAGCGAGGTGCCTGCATTGTTATTATCAGGCAAGCATGATCCGGTTACTCCGGAAACCTGGGCGGAATTGGTCGCCCGTGGCTTGCCCGCTTCAGTGCGTTTGCTGGCCGCAGGTGGCAATCATGGTATTTCCTACGAAGGCTGTGTGCCGCAAATTATTGCGCAGTTTGTTGAGCGTGGGTCCATGCGCGATGTAAAAACCGATTGTGTTGCCAATATCAAACCCTTGCCATTAGTGCTTGGTGCCAATCAAAAAAAATCATCTTCTTCTGCTGCGAGCGCTGTATCCGTTGATGCGGCTAATGAAGGAGTAATACCATGATTCGTGTTGAACAGCTCAGTAAAATTTTTGCAGCAAAGCAAGCCCCCAAAAATAAACTTCCATTTACTAACAAGCAAAACAATAGTAACGATATTGTGGCGTTGAATAATGTCAGTTTTACCCTGAACGATGGTGAGATTACCGGTTTGCTTGGATTGAATGGAGCGGGTAAATCGACATTGATGCGTTTGATTTACGGTTTGCTGCAACCAACCTCCGGTGAAGTGTGGGTCGATGACTTTTCAGTGACCCGCAATCCCGATCAAGCGCGTCAACAATTGGGAGTATTGCCTGATGATACCGGTTTGTATAAACGGCTAACGGCGCGCGAAAATATTCGCTACTTTGGTGAGCTGCAGGGAATGTCCGGTCCGGCATTAGAGCAAAGTATCGAACAACTTATTCACTGGTTGGGAATGGAACCCATCGCAGAGCGTCGTGCGGATGGTTTTTCCTTGGGTGAGCGGATGAAGACCGCGTTGGCGCGTGCCATCGTGCATCAGCCACGCCATGTGTTATTGGATGAACCCACTAATGGCCTGGATGTTATTACAACCCGCGCTGTACGTCGGTTACTTCACGAATTAAAGTCTGACGGGCGTTGTGTTATTTTTTCCAGCCATTTGATGCATGAAGTCAGTGGCTTGTGTGATCGCATTATTGTGATTGCCCAGGGCGAAATTCTAGTGGATGGTAATCTGGAAGCCATTAAAGATGCCGGGCAGGCGAATAACCTGGAAGATGCATTTGTAAACCTGGTGACGCAAGCAGCGGATAAAAAGGAGCACAGCCATGAATAAATTATTAGTGGTATTTAATAAGGAATGGCGCGATGCCTGGCGCGATAAAAAAAGCTTGCGTATGACATTACTAATGCCGGTGTATTTTGTTGCCGTATTTGTGGCCTCATCATTATTTGCCATTCATATGGGCAACCAATCACGCGCAACTAACACCGAGCCGATTAAATTATCAGTAGTGGGCGGCGACCAACTTCCATCACTTATTGATTGGCTGCAAGAGCGCGGCTTGAAAGTAGAGCACGTAGGTGACGACGCGTACCAGCAAGTTGAACAAGCCCGGCTCGATTACGCATTAATTATCCCGAAAGACGCCGCTGAAAAGTTCGCTACCGGTGAAAGCATTGAATTGGCTTTGGTATTTGATGTAACCAATAATAAATTGCACGGCAGCCTGGGCTTTGTACGGCAGCAAATCTGGAGCTGGAATGCGCGCATGGGCTCGTTACGATTGCTATCGCGCGGCATAGCGCCAGCGATTATGAACCCTGTGGTGGTGCGCGATTTAAACATCGCCAGTGATGAAAAAATGGGATTTTTTGTGATGATGAGTTTGCCGTTATTGCTTATCCTGACCGCCTTTATGAGTAGCGTTGGCTTTACCGCTGACATGGTGGCCGGCGAGCGCGAGCGGCGCTCATTGGAGTCGTTATTAATTACGCCGGTTAAATCCTCCGCGTTCATTATTGGTAAATGGTTGAATACATTTTCATTAACCCTGGTTGTGCTGGTTGTGGAAATGATGTTGCTGGCAGTGGCATTTGCCTACGTACCCTTTAATGAATTGGGATTGCGGGTTAATGTTACCCCGCTGGATTTGGTGGGCATATTTTTGGTATTGGCATCTGTAGCATTTATGGCAACGGGGTTACAATTTTTAATTTCAATATTTGCGCGCAGTTTCAAGGACGCACAAACCTATATGGGATTGATGGTGTTTATTCCCATGGTTCCGTTGTTTTATACCCTGTTCAATTCCAGTGCCTACGCCGATTGGTTCCGCTGGGTACCGATTTTGGGGCAGCAAGTGCTAATCAAGGACTTGTTATTGGGAGGTGAAGCGCATTTTCTGCAATTTGCGCAGGTTTGGTTTGTTTCTTTACTATTAGGTGTAAGCATGTTGTGGTTAACTGCACGGCAATTACGTAAGCCAACGATTGTTTATAACGCAGTGTAAGCAAAATCAATAAAGTAATTTCATGAGTGGAGGCAACAGGAATTGATAAAAATATTAGTAACAGCAGTGGTTTCGTTTGGTGCGGGTGTAGTACTGACGTATTCAATTGTGTCTGGCGATAATCCTGGTGCCAGTGTGCAGCCAGTAGCAGTAGAAAGTCATTCACAGAGCAGTGTGCAATCAACCAATGTGCACGCCGATTATATTCGCCAGCTGGAAGAACTGAATCGAAAGCTCACCAAAGACTTGCAAGCTGCACGCGGAGGGCAAACGACAACAGATAATAAAGTTGCAGAAAAAACTGCGCAGCAAGCGGAGGTCGATGCAGTTAATTTTGAACAGTATTATCAGGCGCGCAAAAATTCAGAAGAGTTTAATAAGTATTTACAATCCGTCTCTACCGCAAATGGTTATGTAAAGGACATGGCTGCAAAATTTGAATCCGAGACAGTTGATGGTCAGTGGGCCACGGATTATGAATCACGGTTATATAATTTATTTGAATCTGATGCCTTGGTGGGAAAGGTTGTACCACAGTCAGTAGTGTGTAAATCAAAACGCTGCCAGATCAAAGTGGCTGTAGCCGATATCGACCAGGCCAATCAAACGATGGAATCTTTTTCCAAGGCACTTAATGACAATCAGCTCGCGCTTGATAAAAGTATGGTGGTGTCTGCGCCGGATTTAACCGAAGGGATTGTGAATTTGTATGTTGCCCGCGATGCGAGTGTTAAAATTCACGAATAGGCGTCGCGCTTTAAAAAAAGCCCTGAACCGCCACCGGTTCAGGGCTTTTTATTTTTCAGTGTTCAAGTCTGCGGTGGCTGTGTTGCTTGAAAATAAGGGTAATTGAGCGCGCCGCTGTAGAACGCTTCCAGGTTGCGGAATTTGGAAAAATCCACCTGATTGCGAAGTTTGCACCAGCCTATATAACACGCTAACCGCAATTGCGTTTCTGTGTAGGGCGCAGCGTGCGGTAACGTTAGCTGGTTTAATTCAGAGAGTGTGGAGTCAATCCTGGCCGCCTGGCGTTGCAGGTAGGGGCTGATATTGATATCGACCCCGTCGCGCTTGATAAAAAATAAATTAGTCGTTGCCTCCAGTGCAGTGTTGACCAGGCAAAGCTCATCAAATTCTTTGGCGGTTTTACAAAAGCTTTGGCCGGATTTTTCACGCAGATATTTAATAATCGAATTGGAATCGGTTAAAAAAATATCGCCATCTTCCAAAAAGGGAACACGCTTGGTGGGCGATTTGACGGCGCTAACGGCTTGATCTGTTTCAATAAATTCGCAGGGCAATCCGGTTTCCAATAGCACTATGCGCACGTGTCGTACAAAAGGTGAAGTAAAACTACCGTAGAGTTTCATAATCTTTCCTGCTTATTGGGTGACTGGCGGTGGAAACTTGAATGCCTGGCGCGCGAGTAATTTCCAATCGCCATTTTGCTTTTGCCAGACCAGCAGCACACCGAGTTTTATCGTGCCGGGCACGCCGCCATCGTTGATATTGGCATTCAGTATGTGGCGCACGATTGCGGTATCGCCCGAAACATTAATCGTTTGTTCGCTCACATTAATGGTGACGAAATCGGATTTTCCGCTAGTGATCTTTTCAATGAACTCGGCCTGGTTTTCAATATGTCCTCCGGAATGTCCGTAGCTTAACGCGGGCGATGAAAGGGCTTTGAGCGCTTTGCCATCGGCATCAATCATAGCTTTGGTCAATGCGGTTACTCTATTGTCGAGTGTTTGGGCGTCATCGGCATATGAGGCTGTACTGAGTACACACGCGAATAAGCTTGCGATGGCTATCAGGGATTTGATTGGGGCGGATATCTTCATTGGCTGGAACTCCTGAAAATGTGGTGGGAGGAGAAAAGCATGACCGAATATCCATCTTATTGATTTGGGCTGGATTCTAACGGGTTCACCCCGATTGGCAACAAAATAATTATGTAAAACCATGCTGATAGGGAACCTGCATATTCCAAGACGGTTTTTGACAATAAAGTATATTTTGACGACACTGTTGTTAAGCCTATCGTAATTTTTTGGCAACGCGTTATGCATGGGTAGGCGGATGTTAAACAACTAAGGGAGTTGGGGTATGCCGGAACTACGCAAATCAATGGCAAGCGGGACTAAACCAGCAGGACCCGCAGGCAAGTCCAGTCTGGCCGAGCGGTTGCAACATGTGGTTGATGACCGTCGCGGTATCCAAAAAGCAGTGCCGATTGATCTCGGCCGCTATCTAAACGAACTACAACTACTCGCATTGCACAGCCTGGAAAGTTTTGGCTGGCATTTGTGGTTTGTACGTCGGCCGCTATTTATGCAACCGATAGTTGTGGTTACCAACCCGGAGTCAACCCAACACGCAGTGTTGGAAGAGGACGGATCGGTAAACCTGAAAGCGCAACTGCATATTCGTCCGTAACATTGCAACGACAGAATTATTCAGGCGCGATTCAGTAGCAAAATCCTAGCATCAATACCGTATCCAACTGGAGTTGATGCCATGAAAAAAATTCTGTCAGCCGCAGTATTCATTCTATTTTCCATAACCCTGACGGGTTGTGGTGGAAGCTCTTCTGCTGCTGATCCCCATCACGACGATTATGTTCCCGAATTGCGCGTGTTCGACATTATCGATAGTTACGATACCGATACTGCTACACCAAAGCATCCGCCATTAGCGTTGAGTCCTTATTTGTATGATGGTCTCTTTGAAGTTTTCTGGGATGTAAATAGCCTGGAGGATTACACAGTTACCCTGCGTATCAATGATCGCCCTACGCTTGCCGATAGCTTGGTGATCCATTCGCAAGTTTGCGGTGAAGGTCGTCGTTGCGATCAGTCGGGAAACTGGATTTGCGAATATACCAATGACTTTTTTATGTCGTGCGATGGCTCCACTGTGGAAAAGGACATCTATCCGCTAATCACGAAAGTACCGCAGCTGGTATATCTGTTCCTGGAAGTGTGTGACTCGAATTCCGGTTACTGTGAGTACGATTATTATCCCGTGACGCTGGAATAAAAAATTAATAAAACCCGGCATAAAAATATCGCGTAAATTTTTTATCCACGCGCATGGATAGCGCTGGATAAAAACCGCCCTTCTCGTCATGCTAGCCTTTTCCCGGCAAAGATATAGCGCATGATTTCTGATCCTTTCTTTTATTGTCTCGCCATTCCCGTGGTTATTTTGGTCGGTATGTCCAAAGGCGGTTTTGGTGGTGGCTTTGGCACACTTGCAGTTCCATTGTTAGCGTTAATGATTGATCCCCGGCTAGCTGCTGCAATTTTATTGCCGATTTTATGTAGTATGGATGCGGTGAGCTTATGGAGTTTTCGCGGCACCTGGGACAAGCTTAATTTAAAAATATTATTGCCGGGAGCACTGCTAGGTACCCTGGCGGGTGCACTTACCTTTGAGATGACCAATGCAGATTGGATTCGTTTGATTATCGGTCTGTTATCGATCTATTTTGTATTGCATTATCTATGGGGCAAACGTTTTCTGGAGCAATTGCAGGAGCGCAAACCGAATAAGCTGGCCGGCAGTTTTTGGGGAGGCGTAGCGGGTTATGTGAGTTACATTGCGCATGCCGGTGGCCCTCCGGTAGCAATTTATCTATTGCCACAGCATCTTTCAAAATCAGCACTGGCTGGTACTACAATTTTATTTTTTGCGATTATCAACTTTATTAAATTGATTCCCTACGTCTGGTTGGGACAAATTAATGGCGAATCTTTTTATACCTCTCTGGTGTTATTGCCCTTGGCTCCGCTCGGTGTGATGCTGGGTGTTTATTTGCACCATCGTGTTTCCGATAAAATTTTCTATTGGATTAGTTACGGATTCTTGTTCCTGGCAGGTATCAAATTAACCCTGGAAGGAGCTATCGCTTTACTGGCGTAAATAAAAGAGGATTCAGGTGCTGTAAATTTTTACGGAGTTGAGTATTATTTGCGCGCGTAACATTGGGTGTAACAAAACAAAAAATTAATCAAAAAGGAAAACGGAATATGCGTTTGTTGATGACTGCCGGACTATTGGCATTGCCAGCTTCTGCTTTGGCAATTAATACGGAACCTGCCGGTTTTTATGCCGGCGCAGGCATTAGCCAAATTGATTTTTCAGGAAAGGCAGCCGCCTCATTGAAAGAAAAACCGGATTGGACTGCAGTGGAATTATCCGGGGGGTATAAACACAGCCCCTATGCCGGATTGGAAGCGCGCATAGGCGCAGGTTCTTCACCGGATTTATTTTATAGCAGTCTTTATTATCGCACTGAAAGTGCAAATGAAACTGCTAAAACCTATTTGTTGTTGGGATATTCCGCAGCAAAAATTGGTACAAATTCAAAGGATATTAGCTTGTCCGGGTTTTCTTATGGCGCAGGCCTTGGGTTTCCAGTAGGTAAAAATTTCAACTTTAATCTGGAATACCGTTTGTTGCTGGATGATAGCGATGAGGATGTTTCCCTCAATGCATTGACAGCAAGCCTGGATTATCGCTTTTCGGGAACTGATTTGGGTCTTTCAGGTTTTGGCGGCGCTCAACCGGGGAGTCAGGGGTTCTATGCAGGGCTCGGTGTTGCCAAACTTGATTTGAATATTGATGAGCCAAGTTATGAGGAGGATTCGGATGTTGGTGGTGACATTGATGAAGAACTTGATGGTGAGGGCAATATTGAAGAGGGTGGTGAATGGGATCCGTCCTGGAACGCAATTGAATTGATTGGCGGATACAGCCATGCACCTTTAGCCACTGTTGAGCTTCGTTTGGGAACGACCGATAGAGAAGGTCAAGGTTTTTTTGAGCAAACTATAACTTATTTTTCTGTGTACTATCGCCCGCGTGTTGATTTGGGCAAAGCTCAGTTGTATGGCTTGCTTGGTTATTCTTCTTTGAATATTAAATCTGAAGAAACTGATGAGGAAAGTGGAGACGTTTTCAAAGAAGATGATAAATTTTCAGGTTTTTCCTATGGCGTTGGCGGAGCCTATTCAATTACAGAAAATATTAATATTGGATTGGAATACCGTTTGTTAATGAGGGACGATCTTGAGCTTGATGATGAAGAAGACCCAGTGGATTATGAAGAAACCTGGGAGCTTACTGCGCTATCGGCAAGTGTAAGTTATCGTTTTTAAATTACGATCAATTTGCTTTTGCAAAAACAAAGGGCGCTTAAGGCGCCCTTATTTTTAAATAAGCAAAATTATTAGTTATTTGAGTGAATAAAAGTGATTTAAACCAAAGGATTTGCTAAAAGACTCAGTGGTATGTTTTACTCGGTTATCGTGTCGGAGCTATTGCTGCTGGATCTGTCTATCGCCAACAAACAATGTTCTTCAATATTGGCTGCAATCTTTGCCGCAGCACTGGAGTTTTGCTGCTGTTTCCAGAATTTGCATTCCACACTGTTCTGTTTAATTCTTCGTAGCTTATTTAAGCGTCGGGTTTCTGCATCGTTAATCAGTTGTTGCTCACGGCGCTCTTCCGCTGCTGCCAAAAATGCAGAATGAGTCATTTCGGGTTTGTCTGTAGTTTCAACATCACTATTGCTAATCGATGAGCGGGTTTCCACGTCTGATACGGGGGCTACAGCTTCTTTATTTTCGATTTGTGCGATTGCAGCGCGCATGGCGCCATGTTGACGTGCGGAACGTTTCTCTGGTGCGGTCTCAGGGTGAGCGGTTACGAATAAATAAACACATATTCCCCCAAGCAAAAATAGACTGAGACCACCAGCAATTGCCTTTTTACCAATTTCCATTGCTTTCTCCCGATGCAATTGGTTGTGTATTAATTTAAGCTTTCTTAACAAATTCTGCTTTCAGCATCATTGCCCCATGACTATCGACTTTACAATCCAGGTCATGATCACCTTCAACCAAGCGAACAATTTTAACTTTGGTCCCAACTTTGATAACGGATGATGTTCCTTTAATTTTTAAATCTTTAATAACGGTAGCGTTGTCCCCATCTGCCAATAAATTACCATTGGCATCGCGTACGGTTAATTGATTTTCATCCGCAGCGGTTGCCGCATTTTTTGACCATTCATGGGCACACTCGGGGCAAATTAATAATTCGCCATCTTCATAGGTATATTCAGAATTGCATTGGGGGCAGGGCGGAAAGTTACTCATAAAAAATCCGGAATAGCACGCACTCCAGTAAACCGGAGTGCGTTGATTGGCAGTTACTTGTTTTTCTTCAGTGCTTGTTGCAGCAGGGCGCCCATGCTGCCCATTGCCGCTGGTGCAGGATTGTTTTTCTGCGCCGCGCGTTGCTGGTTTTGTGATGGGCGGGCACCGCCACCCTTATTGCCTTCCACTTTTTCACCGGGAGTATCATCCAGGCGCAAGGATAAGGCGATACGTTTGCGCGGTACATCGACTTCCATCACTTTGGCTTTCACGATATCACCCGCTTTAACGGCTTCGCGTGGATCTTTGATGAAGTTGTGCGAGAGCGCAGAAATATGCACCAGTCCGTCCTGATGCACACCGATATCCACGAATGCACCGAAATTGGTGACGTTGGTAACTGTGCCTTCCAGAATCATACCGGGGACCAGGTCGGTAATCTCTTCCACACCTTCCTGGAATTGCGCCGTTTTAAATTCTGGGCGCGGGTCGCGGCCGGGTTTATCCAATTCTTTAATAATATCGGTTACTGTTGGAACACCAAATTTTTCATCGGTGTAATCCGCCGCTTTTAATCCGCGCAGGAAGGATGAATCGCCAATCAAACCTTTCACTTCGCGCGCATTTTTCTGAGCAATTTTTTCAACAACTGAATAGGATTCAGGGTGAACCGCTGAGGCATCCAGCGGGTTGTCGCCATCTGCAACACGCAGGAATCCCGCCGCTTGTTCAAACGTTTTCTCACCGAAGCGCGGCACTTTTTTCAATGCGGTGCGCGATGCGAACGCGCCATGCTGATTGCGGAACTCAACAATATTGTTGGCGAGTGTCGTGTTTAATCCGGAAACACGCGCCAGCAGCGCGGCAGATGCGGTATTCACTTCCACACCGACCGCGTTCACGCAGTCTTCGACTACCGCATCAAGCGAGCGCGCTAATTGGGATTGCGATACGTCGTGTTGGTACTGGCCAACACCAATTGATTTTGGATCGATCTTCACCAATTCAGCGAGGGGATCTTGCAAGCGGCGCGCAATCGAAATTGCACCGCGAATAGTAACATCCAGATCCGGAAATTCTTTGGCAGCGTATTCGGATGCCGAATAAACCGACGCACCGGCTTCACTGACAATCACGGTGCTGGCTTTAATATCGGTGTGTTTTTTCAACACATCTTTGGCGAATTTTTCAGTTTCGCGCGATGCAGTACCGTTACCAATCGCGATCAAGCCCACATCATATTTGTTGCACAGGTGCACCAGGATTGCTTCGGATTCGGCAATTTTATTTAGCGGTGGAGTGGGATACATCACGCAGTGATCAAGCACTTTGCCGGTTGGATCTACCACCGCAACTTTTACCCCGGTGCGCATTCCCGGGTCCAGGCCAATTGTGGCTTTTTGGCCGGCCGGTGCGGCGAGTAATAAATCTTTCAGGTTGGAGGCAAAAACTTTAATCGCTTCCTCTTCCGCTTTTTCGCGCAGTTCACCGAGTAAATCAGTTTCCAGATGCGTGAGTAATTTGACTCGCCAGGTCCAGCGCACGACTTCGGCTAACCAGCCGTCCGCAGCGCGGCCATTGTCTTTCACTTGCCAATGTTCGGCGATCATGGTTTCGCATGGGTGGCCTTTGTTGACAGCATTGGCCTCTTCATCGCCCACTTTAATCGAGATGCTCAGCACGCCTTCATTGCGACCGCGGAACATTGCCAATGCGCGATGCGACGGAACCGATTTGAGTGGTTCGTCGTGCTCAAAATAATCGCGGAATTTTTGCACTTCTTGCGATGTGTCAGTGAGTTTTTCCGCTACTGCACGTGCGCTAAACGTGGCTTCCTGTTGCAGGAAATGGCGCAAGCGGCCAAGCAATTCAGCATCTTCACTGAATTTTTCCATCAGGATGTATTTGGCACCATCGAGCGCCGATTTCACATCGTTAATGTTGTGTTCGGCGTTGAAATATTTTGCGGCTTCTACTTCCGGTGCGAGCGTGGGATCGGCCAACAACGCTTCTGCCAATGGTTCCAGGCCGGCTTCTTTAGCAATCTGGCCTTTGGTGCGGCGCTTGGGTTTGTAAGGCAGGTAGAGGTCTTCAAGACGGTTTTTGGTATCCGCGATGGTTACTTCGTGTTCCAGTTCCGGGGTCAGCTTGCCCTGTTCGCCAATGGATTTGAGGATGGCCGCACGGCGCTCTTCCAGTTCGCGCAGGTAGCGCAAACGTTCTTCCAGCGTGCGCATTTGCGAATCGTCCAGGCCGCCTGTGACCTCTTTCCGGTAACGGGAAATAAAGGGTACGGTTGCACCTTCATCCAATAGCCCCACTGCGGCGCTAACTTGTTGTTCCTGAACGTTTAATTCATCGGCAATACGCTTGGCAATGCTGGGCAGGCGAGTAGGGATACTGGTCATAGCTGAGGCTCGTGTTACGGCGGAATCGAAAGGGCACCATTATCGCCAAAATCCCTGTGCCCGCCAGACTTGAATTTACCCCTTATTTATGAACGGCAGGTTTGCGGTGGCCGCAACAAAATATTTTCAGGCCGGATGAATCCAGACTTTTAGGATCTGCATCTTAATGGTCAGTAACCGCAGCAACGGGTGCTGCGCAGAACCCAGGGAGATTGTATGAAATCACTTATTTCGCTCGTATTGGTATTCGCGGCCAGTTCGGCGGTGGCGGGGGAAGGCTGTAATTTACAAATGGACGCTGGCCTGCGTGTTTCGCCCGGCGCCCTGGAGTTTTATAGCGGTGATAAAACGGCCTATCAGATTAAAGAGCATCGTTATCTGGTGGTTGATGGCGAGCAGCTCAATCTGGATAGCGCCCAGCAGGCATTGGTGGCCAAATACGATCAGCAGGTGCGGGCATTGGTTCCCGAGGTGCGCACTATGGCGCTGGAGGGAATCGATCTGGCTATTGTGGGTGTGACCACCGCATTTGATGGTTTGTTGGGGGAAAGCAATAAAATCTCTACCCAATTGCGGAGTGAGTTGACTCATTTGAAAGGTGATGTGGGCCGTTATTTTGATAATGAAATTATTAGCCTGGGGCGTGAGCACAAGGATACCCCGGAATTATTTGGCCAGTATTTTGAGACACGCATGGAGCGAATTATGGAAACTTCGGTGCAGGATTCCATCGGCACAATCCTGCTGGCAATGGGCAAGGAAATTCTCGCCGCCGGTGGTGATATGGAGGTCTTTGGTGCGCGGATGGATCGTTTTGGTAAAACCCTTGAAGCACAAATACAAGCAAAAGCGGCCGAGCTGGAAGTGCGTGGCGCTAGTTTGTGTCGTGCGGCAACCGCCATCAATGCCACCGAGGACCAGTTGCGCGCTCTGGTTCCGGCGATTCGTTCGCTGGATCTTATTCGCCTGGATACTGCTGTTAAATCGACAGTCGAGATTTAATTAAAAATAGTGTGGAGAAAATCATGTTGATCAAATCATTAATTCCGGCATTAGTGTTGTCCTTGTGTACGCCGCTGGCATGGGCTGAAACGGTGGCAAAAACGTATCCGGTAAAAGATTTCACCGAGTTTGTGGCCGGCGGTGGAACCCAAATTGAAATTACCCAGGATGGAACCGAGTATTTGCGCGTAGAGGCGGATGCCGAGGTGATGAAGCGCGTTAAAGTTGACCAGACCGGCAAGCGCGTCAGTGTCTGGGTAAAAAGCGAAGGCAATCTTTTTAATTGGTTTGGCCATGGCGAAGGCAATGTGCGTGTGGTGTTGCGGGTGAAACATCTGGAATACCTTGAGTTATCCGGCGGTGCTAAAGCCAAGGTCGGTGATTTGCAAGAGGATAAACTGGACGTTAGTAATAGCGGTGCGGCGAACGCGGATTTTGCAACAATCAACGCCGCAAAATTTCACCTTGATCTCTCTGGTGCCGCTAATGTGCGCATTAATAGTGTGAATAGCCAGGAACAGGATTTTGATTTGTCCGGCGCCGCGAATGTTGATATCAAAGGCGATAGTAACACCCAATCATTGAAAGCGGATGTGAGTGGTGCCAGTAATTTGCGCGCAAAAAATCTTACGGCAAAAACAGCGAATGTCGAGGCAAGTGGTGCATCGCATATTGAATTAACGGTAACGGATAAATTGGTTGCCGGAGCAAGCGGTGCATCGAGTGTGAATTATTTCGGTAATCCCAAAGCTGAAACCAATTCAAGTGGTGCGAGCCATATCAATGCGCGTTCCAAATAAAAATTGACCATTCGGAATGGCACTGGTGTTTTCGTTACGTCTGCTAGCGAAAACGGTGGTGCCAAATTATTTTTTTAACGATTGCTATTGTTATCCCCGGGAAATGGCTTTGGTAGAAAGTCGTTAGTGTCAACATTGGGTTTGTTGTTATATCAACTATAACTTTTCCCGTAGCGCCCCATCACATTTATCAGCAGTTGCCCGCGTGCAACATCAGGCATTCGGCGTTGTCGAAGCGAGGTAACTCTATCGCCAATTCCCGGGTCAATGACTATCTCCCTTGATAGAATCCGGGTAACCGCCGGGTTGGTAACGTGGGAAAATGTATGGCTATGCGTTCTTGCTCGATTAATTGCGCTGTTGTCGCTGGCTTCATGTTAGCGACCTTGGGTCCTTGGGGCAGGGCGGATGGTATATCTGATCTTCGTAAAACCTTGCAGCAATTGAATACTGATGCCCCTATTGCAGTGGATGTGCAATTCCGGCTCTTTGGCCGCACCGGTGAAAGTGATGAGTTGATTGATCGGGAGGGACTCATTAATTTGCGCCTTGAAGATGGCGCAAAAGGTTTGCATATCGTGTATCCCGCCAATGTGATTGGATTATTGCAGCGGGAAGAATTCGCTAAAATTGCGGATGAAAATGTTAAAAATTCTGCGCTGAATGCGGTTGGGGAATTCGATTATTGGGAGTGGCGGGAGTTAATGTACCCTGCTGCCCAATTGGCATTGGCCCTTGAGCGTTATACCTTTTTGAGCGAGCGGGAAGAATCATTTGCCGGTGCACCCGCGCGCGTGCTCACCTTCAGTTTGCCGATAGAGAAAATTGATAAAAAATATCGCAAATATGTAAAAAAATACGATCATCGTTTTACGCTATGGATCGACGGCAATGGTACGCCGCTAGCCAGTGAAACTACCGAAACCGGTTCCGGGCGGGTATTCCTGGTGGTCGGTTTCCAGTTTCAAAATACCGTCAGCATGAACTATCAACAGCATCGGGCGCGTTTAATTGGTTCGCGGCGCGAGGTAAGGGAAGAAACCTGGGGAGCTGCGATGCAAAGCCAGCGGCATTTTATTTCCACGGTAACTCGTGTTGACTTTTCAACTCATAACAGAAAATAACAATAAACATTCTGTTCCTGACAGTGGAACCTCGACTCTCCCGGTCAGTCCTAACGCGGATGAGTTCGGGTGAGGGCGCATCGATAGTTTCATCCATAGCCGTACCACACTGTGCGCGCACCACCAAACTCTGGTAGGCTTCGCCTGTCTTGCTGTGTCCGATTAATTCCAAAAGGGAACTACTATGTCCAAACGTTATTCAGCGCTGGCGCTCAGTATTTTATTGCTGGGCGGTGTCGCCCTTACCGGCTGTGAAACTACAACTACTGCAGCGTCACCTGCCACTGTGACAGCCGTTCGCAACCTTGAAGAAGTTACCATTATTAAAAGCCCCAACGATGATCGCCAATACGCTGCGTTATTGTTGCCGAATGGTTTGCAGGTGGTGTTGGTGTCTGATCCGAGCCTGGAAAATTCGGCCGCATCACTTGCGGTGGGTGTCGGCAGCGCGCACAACCCGAAAAACCAATTGGGATTAGCGCATTATCTCGAACATATGTTGTTTTTAGGCACCGAAAAATATCCCGAGCCTGATGGTTTTATGAAATACACCCAGGCCAATGGCGGGATGACTAATGCGTTTACCGCTTATGATAAAACTAATTATTTATTCCAGATTAATGCCGGTAAATTTGATGATGCCCTGGATCGATTCAGCGATTATTTCAAGAAACCAACCTTTGATCCGCATTACAGCGATAAAGAACGTAATGCAGTAAATAATGAATGGTCATTGCAAAAAGCGCAGGACCCCTGGAATCTTTTTGCGTTGCAGGGTTTTACTGCCAGCCCGAATAACCCCAGCTCCAAATTCAATATCGGCAACCTGGATACATTGCAAGATAAACCAGGCTCGGTACTTAATGATGAACTACGAAAATTTTATGATACCTATTATTCCGCGAACATCATGAAATTGACCTTGGTTGGTAAACAATCCTTGCCAGAATTAAAAGCACTCGCGCAGAAACATTTTTCCAATATTCCCAACAAAAATGTACCGCTTCCTGACGTCACCGAACCCGGCTTGACGAAAAGTGAATTGGGCAAAAGTATTCATTACAAGCCTATTAAGGATTTGAAAGCGTTGTATGTGGATTTCCCGGTGAAATCCAATAAAGCGGAATGGCGGTTGAAACCCAATGAATTTATCCATAATTTGCTGACATCAGAAGAGCCCGGCACCCTGGGCGAGCAACTGCGTGTTCAAGGTTTGGTAAAAACCCTGACCGCCTATTTTGATAGTGAAGCGTATGGCCCGGATGGTATTTTACGTGTGCAGGCGGAATTAACCGACGCCGGTGTACAACAACAGGATGAAATTATTGCCGCTATTTTTGCGTATGTGGATTTGATCAAACAAAAAGGATTGGATGAAAACTATTACCGCGAATTGCAAGCAATGCGCACCAAGGATTTTGCCAATGCTCCCAAACCGGACCCATTGCAACAGGCAGTGGGTTTGACTACGGCACAATTCGATTTGCCTGTCGAAAACCTGTTGAATTCGGAATATGTTTACGAGCGTTATGATGCTAAACGTATCAAGAATGTCCTGGCACAATTAAATGAAAAAAGTGCACGTGTCTGGTATATCAATCCCAGCGAAAAAGTTGATACACCGATTCCCTATTTTGATGGTAAATATGCAATCCGTGCGATCACCGGTGATGAGTACAAACGTTGGGATTCATTGAAAGCACATTACAAGTTTAATTTGCCGCCCCTGAATGACCTGTTTACTGACCAGCAGGCTCCAATTGTAGAAAATATTTACCTGAAGCCGCACCAGGTTGTTAGTCAGGCAGGCGTTGAAGCTTATCTGGTTCATCCGGAGTTCTATCGTGAAGATAAAGGCCAGTTATCGTTGCAAATTAACGTGGATTTCGCAAAATCTTCTCCACGCCAAGCGGTGTTGTCATCGCTGTTAAACGAAGTTTTCAACAAGCAAAACCTGACGTTGATTGATCGCGCGGGACGTGCATCCCTGGGCGTTGAGTTGCAATCAACTATTACCAACTCACAGGGAATTTTTGTTTCCGGCTACACCACAAAGCACGAATTACTGTTAACCCAGTTATTGAACAATTTTGTGGCGCTACCGATTACTGAACAGTGGTTTGCTGAATCCAAAGACAGTTTGGAAAAAAACCTGCTCAACGCTAAAAAGAATCATGTATTCCGCCAATTGTTTGCTGATCTTGGCCGCGTGACCACCCAAAACGGTTACAACGAAGATGAACAATTGGCTGCATTGGCTGCTATCACCAGGGCAGATTTGGTTGCTTATCATGATGCAGTAAAGAAAAACGCACTGTTGCGTTTGTTTGCGGTAGGTAATTACACCGAAGCACAGGTTAAGCATTTCGCGCAAACGGCCGCACAAATTTTACCGGGCACCCGCTTGCCGGAACAACGTGCGGTAAATTCTTATATCATTCCGGCACCGGGAAAAATTACCGAGTTTAAAGATGATGTGGAACTGGCCGATAGCGCAGTATTGCAAACCTGGTTTGGCAGTAAGAAATCGGACGACGAACAAGCGCAGCTTGCCGTATTCAATGCGTTGTTCGGCAATGCATTTTTTATGCAACTGCGTACCCATGAGCAATTGGGTTATGTAGTGACCAGCTTTGAATACCCCGTGGATGATATTCCCGGCTTTGTGATGCTGGTGCAAAGCTCCAATACCGATTTGCCCGGCATTAAAGCGCGCATGGATAAATTCCGTAAGGATTACCTGGCAACGTTAAAAGCAACCGATGAAAAAGAAATCGAGCAGGCAAAACAAGCGTTGATCGCCAACGTGCTGGAAAAGCCCACTGACTTCTACGCGGAAGCTTCGCGTTATACGAAAGAATTCTGGCAAGGGAAATATGCATTTGATGCGCGTGATCGCTATTTGGCCGCGTTGCAAAAAGTGACCAAAGCCGATTTGATTCGCATCTACGAAGGTTTATTACTAAATGAAAAATCGGGTAAGGCATTATTGCAATTGCGTGGCACCAATTTCAAAGCCAAGCCATTTGCCCCGGTAAAATAAGACGGGTTTAACAAAGCCCCCGTTGTCGCCTGACAGCGGGGGCTTTGCCATTTATAATTCGCCAAATTCTATGATGAGTGAGGTTGCTATGTCCGATGTAAACGATGGTTCAACGGCAAATGATGAAGATATTTACTGGGGGCAGGTAGAAGCGTTTATCAGCCAGGCAAACGACGCGTGTGATGCGGCAGACCCGGGTATTGTGGCCGCCGCATTACTCAACGCGGCAGCGCGCTTTAACGCGTTTGTGGTGGCCCATTCATCGCTGGATAAAAATGAATTTGCCGAAGATGTTGAAGGCACTACCAATTACCTTACAGGGCGCTTTCGCGATCATCTGAAAGAACACATGGACGATTATCGGGAAAATTACACCGCATTGATCGGTAATCGTGAATCTGCGGATTAGTGCACGCGGAATCTCTCTGTTTTTAAAAGGCAGCCTGGCTGCCTTTTTTATTGGGTTAATCAATTTCTGTAAAAGTCGACGCAAACGTTGAAACTTGGTTTATGATTTTATCTGGTATACAAGTGCCTTACACTACTACTCATAACCAATAATGAAAATATACGTATGAACTTTATCAATATAAAACAGGCAACATTCTCCGGATTTGCTGCCCTGGCCCTACTCACGCTGGCAGCCACCCAGGCCTTTGCCGAGGTAAATCTTCCGCGCCTGTTGAGTGATGGCGCTATCCTGCAACGCGATAAGCCCTTGACCATCTGGGGCTGGGCGGATGATGGTGAGAAAGTCACTGTTAATTTTGCGGGCAAGGAATTATCGACCGTGACGAAAGCGGGGCGCTGGTCGGTAACGTTTCCCGCATTCAAAGCCGGTGGCCCTCATGCGTTAAAAGTCAGTGGCAAGAACCAGCTGACACGGCAAAATATTTTGTTGGGCGATTTGTGGATTGCAGCGGGGCAATCCAATATGGAGCTGCCGTTGAGTCGCGTGAAATATAAATATCCGGGATTAATCGAATCTACCAATCAGCCCAATATTCGTGAGTTCAATGTGCCGGTTGCTTATGCCTTTAAAGGTCCAGTGCAGGATTACACCCAGGGCCAATGGAAAACGGCGACGCCGGAAAATATGGCTACGTTTTCGGCGGTTGGTTTTTTCTTTATGCAAAAGCTTCACGCAGAAAACAATGTACCGATTGGGTTGGTAACTATTCCCGTGGGCGGTTCGCCGGCAGAGGCCTGGGTGAGTGAATCAGTGCTGGAAAAATATCCGCACTACCAGGAAAAATTACAGCCGTTTAAAGAAGATGCTTATGTGCAGGCAACCATCGCGAAAGACAAAGCCAATAGCGATAAATGGTATGCCGATTTGGATGCGGCAGATGTTGGTTTGAAAAATAATTGGCAGCAGGAGAAATTAAATACTGCTGAATGGAAAAATATTCACATTCCCGGATATTTAAAGGAACAGGGTAGTGATTTTACTAACGGCGCGGTGTGGGTTCGTAAAACCATTGAATTAACGGCTGCGCAGGCTGCGAAAAAAGCAACGCTATGGTTGGGTTGCATTGTCGATGGTGATCAGGTGTATGTAAATGGGCAATTGGTGGGGAAAACCGGTTATCAATATCCACCGCGCATTTATGCCGTTCCTGCGGGTGTGTTAAAAGCGGGTACCAATAATATTAGTGTTCGTATCACCAGCTATTCGGCGAATGCCGGTTTTGTAAAAGATAAACGCTATGCGCTGTTGTTGGGTGAGGGTATTTTTGGCGATGAAGCAATTGATCTGCGAGGCGAATGGAAGTATCAAATTGCCGCGCGTACGGGTTCCATGCAGCCAACAACTACCTTGCATTATTTGCCGTCGTCATTGTTTAACGCGAAGTTGGCACCGGCATTGCCATTAAAAATTACCGGGGTGATCTGGTATCAAGGTGAATCCAATGTAGAGCGAGCGGATGCACAGGGTGTGCATCGCCAACCTGCGGGCCAATGTGCAGATGAAAGTTGTGCGGCCAGCACATCGGAGTATCGCTATTTGTTTGCCGATTTGATTCGCGATTGGCGCGCGCAATTCAAGCAGGGAGATTTCCCGTTTTTGTTCGTGCAGTTGGCGAATTTTCTGCCGGCAAATACACAGCCGGCAGAAAGTAAATGGGCACAATTGCGTGAGGCGCAACGCCAGGCATTGGAATTAAAAAATACTGCTATGGCTGTCGCTATTGATGTGGGTGAATGGAATGATATTCATCCGTTGGATAAGCAAACTGTCGGTGAGCGTTTGGCGTTGGGTGCAAGCAAAGTGGCATATGGTAAAAAGTCGTTACTGGCATCCGGGCCTAACCTGAAGAAAGTGAAAGCCAAAGGCAATAAATTGGTATTGAGCTTTGTAGATGTGGGTAAGGGGTTGGATGTGCGCGGCGGCGAATTGAAGCAGGTTGCGGTGGCCGGTGCAGATAAAAAGTTTGTGTGGGCGAATGCGGAGGTGAAGAAGGATCAGTTAATTGTTTATGCAGAGTCGGTCGCTGAACCGAAATGGGTGCGTTATGCATGGGCAGATAACCCTGAGGGCGCAAATCTGTATAATAGCGCGGGTCTGCCTGCATCGCCGTTTGAGGCCAGTGTGAAATAGTTTTTCTATTAGCCCCGCGATTCGGGTTCCGGTGTATTTTCCAAGACACGCCGTGAACCCATCCGTGGGGACTCGTCGTCCGCATCCCTGCGGCCCACGGTCTTGGAAAATACACCGGAACCCAAATCGCTACCTATGTAGTTCTAAAGGAAAGCCGATGCAGAATTAATTTTCTCATCGGTTTTTTATTGTGAATCAACTCGATATTTTTGATATTGCTCCCGCAAAAACCGTAGTGATTGTTGGCGGCGGCCCGGCGGGATTAATGGCGGCGGAAGTGATTGCTTCGGCGGGGCACCAGGTGTCTGTCTATGATGCGATGCCATCTGTAGGGCGAAAATTTTTATTGGCCGGTGTCGGGGGAATGAATATTACCCACGCCGAACCTGCGGAAGATTTTCGTGCACGTTATTCGGCAAACGCCAATTTCATTAACGCACTCAAACAGTTTGATGCGACCGCACTGCGCAATTGGGTGCATGGTTTGGGCATCGATACCTTTGTTGGTACCTCCGGTCGCGTATTTCCCACCGATATGAAAGCGGCTCCGTTATTGCGTGCATGGTTGCATCGACTGCGCGAATTGGGCGTAAAGATTTATCCTCGCCATCGCTGGTTGGGTTGGGGAGAAAAAGTAAGAGAGAATGAACCTGCCCCACTAATTTTCACAACAACAGAAAATGCAACCGTTGTTACTAAATCTATTTCTGCTGATGCGGTGCTGTTGGCGCTTGGCGGCGCCAGTTGGCAGCGTTTGGGTTCGGATGGTGCATGGGTTCCGTTGCTAAACGAGCACCATGTGCAGGTAAATGAACTGGTGCCCAGTAATTGCGGGTTTGCTATTGCTTGGAGTGATTTGTTGCGCGAGCAACATGCCGGTGAACCTTTGCACGGTGTGGGCTTAAGTTGCGTTGATGCAGAAGGTCGTGTGCGTAGTGTTTTGTCGGAGGCCATTATCAGTGCTTATGGTATCGAGGGTACTGGTATTTACGCGTTATCAAAATATTTGCGTGAACAATTGGCACAACAAGGTAATGCGTTATTGAATATTGATCTTTTGCCGGATTTTCCTGCGGATAAAATTATCCAGCGCTTGAAAAAACCGCGTGAAAAAAATTCACTTAGCAATTTTTTGCGCAAACAATTGAATTTGTCGCCAACGAAATTAGCATTGCTGCGCGAGTTCACTACGAAGAACACCTTTGAAAATCCTGAATTACTCGCGTTAGCGATAAAAAAATTGTCCCTGACCTTAATTGCAACTCGCCCTATTGACGAAGCGATTAGCACGGCGGGTGGTATTGCGGCCAAAGAACTCGATAAGACGTTTATGCTCACTAAAATCCCCGGTGTTTTTTGCGCGGGCGAAATGCTGGATTGGGATGCTCCTACCGGCGGTTATTTGCTCACCGGTTGTTTTGCTTCCGGGCGTGCAGCAGGGCATGGGCTGGTGAGTTGGTTGAAGAAGCCGCGTTAATGCGTGGTTATAGTGCAACAATCCGCTAATTTTTTAAGGCTTGCTGTTTTTGCGCGGCTGGCCTATGATCGGCTTTCACCTTGTTAATTCGAATATTGCCAGCAACTTTGTTGTTGGCATTTTGCTTTTGGGGGAATAAGTATGTTATCTGCAATTAATAGGATGCTACCTGCAATTACCGTTTCAACCCTGGATTTTAAACGCATTGAATCCGTGCTGGAGGCATTGCCACCTGCGTACGATGATGTAAAAGATCGTTTGTTTGCCGAATTGGATCGTGCAGATGTGGTTGAGCCAACGGCGGTGCCGCCCACATTGGTAACGATGAATTCCCGTGTGCGTTTTACCGTCCTTGTCACCGGTGTAACCATGATAAAAACACTGGTTTATCCTAAAGACCAGGCTGCAAACGACAGCAATATTTCGATCCTGACTCCCTTGGGCAGTGCATTGCTGGGACTTTCCATTGGCCAGGAAATCGAGTGGCAAATTGATGCGCAGAAAACCATGCGCGTGCGTATTGATGCAATTGAGTACCAGCCCGAACGCGCGGGCGATTTTCATTTGTGATACGCAAGGTTTTGATTGTCGGTTATGTGTGGCCGGAGCCTGAATCTTCTGCTGCGGGTACACGCATGCTGGAATTGGTGCGGTTATTTTTGCAGATGCGTTGCGAAATTGTATTCGCCTCTGCGGCGCTGCTTTCCGCGCATCGTTTTGATTTAACCAGCCTTGGTGTGGTTGAAAAATCAATCGCATTAAATTGCAGCAGCTTTGACGAATTTGTAAAAGATTTGCAACCGGATCTGGTGTTGTTTGATCGCTTCTTTACGGAAGAGCAATTCGGCTGGCGGGTTGCCAACGTTTGCCCACAAGCATTGCGTATTTTGGATACTGAAGATTTTCATAGCTTGCGCCATGCGCGCCAACAATTGCTAAAAATTGCACAAAAAAAATATGTAACGGAAAAAGAAAAGCAATCGATTGGGCCAGTTACCGCGAATGCTGCTGAGCTGTATCAGGTCATGCATAATCAGGATATCGCATTGCGTGAAGTCGCATCGATTTTTCGTTGCGACTTGAGCCTGATGATTTCTGAATTTGAGATGCAATTCCTGCAGGCATATTTTTCGGTTCCCGCCCGCTTATTGTTTTATGTCCCCTTTTTGTCCCCGGTAATCGTGCGGGATGATTCGCTGCCGGATTTTTCCAGTCGCCAGCATTTTATTGCGCTAGGCAATTTTCGCCACGAACCCAATTGGGATTCCGTGCTTTGGCTGAAACACCGGTTATGGCCCCTGATTCGCGCTCGGTTGCCACAAGCAGAATTGCATATCCATGGCGCTTATCCTCCCCCTAAAGCTACCCAATTGCATAATGCAAAAGAGGGCTTCCTGGTGAAAGGGTGGGCTGACAATGCCAGCGCCGTAATGCAGCAAGCGCGGGTTTGCCTGGCGCCTTTGCGCTTTGGTGCGGGCATCAAGGGGAAATTAATGGATGCCATGCGCGCCGGTACTCCCAGCGTGACAACAGCGATTGGCGCAGAATCCATGCACGGAAACTTTCCCTGGGGCGGCGCGATTGCCGATGATGCCGATGCAATTGCGGCGGCGGCAGTGGCGCTATATCGCAACGAATCGCTGTGGGGGGCTGCGCAACAATCGGGGTTCAATGTTCTGCATCATTACTTTGCGCATACGGACTTCAACGTGTTGTTACAGCAACGTCTGGCAGCGCTGGCTGATAATTTTGCCGTGGAGCGAAGTAATAATTTTATCGGCCAGATGCTCCGCCATCATCAGCATAAAAGCACCCAATATATGGGGCAGTGGATTGAGGCGAAAAATAAGTAATTCTTTTCTCCTTTTTCCTTTATTTGCTTACCGATAATCGTACTTTTTATTCCCACTTTAAATTCATAAAAGTGCTACCTGCCAAATGAACGCAATTCTTTGACAACGTTGTCTGATGGGCGTAGCCTGCTTTTTCGGCATGCAGTATCTGCCTGAATCAGTGAAATCGCTTGCAGGGTATTCAAGTTTTTTCACAGCAATAAATACGATAAGTGAAAGCGAATTCAGCAGTTTACGTTTGTGTAACCCTCCCTGTAATTATCGGTGTTGATTACCAGCGTTCTATTTTGTTAACCCCTTGGTTGTAGTTAACCCTTGTACTGGCGGCGTTGCTACGTTGCTGCTATCCGGAGGGATTCCATCGCAAAGGACACTCTTCAAATCGTATCGCTCGACCTGCTGTACTCGTTCAAATAAATCAACCATTCCCTACGCAAAGGGAAAAACAGGACAGGTGATAGTTAATGAATATCAAAAAATTCCTTGGTGTTGCTGCAACACTTTTATTGTCAACGCAGGCGTATGCCTACAACTGTAATGGTGTAGGCCAGTATGTTGATGGCCGTACTTACAGCAATAATGCCATTGTGCAAAACGCCGGGAGTGCGTTTAGTTGTAAGGTGGCTGGCTGGTGTTCTATTGGCGGACCTTATGCGCCGGGTACGGGTTGGGCTTCGGGCGAGGCCTGGACCAATCTTGGTTCTTGCGGCACCACGACGACTAGCTCAACCCCGGTTTCCAGTGCGCGATCCAGCGTAGCTTCAAGCACACCCAATACCGGCGGCAGTTGCCCCAACTGGGCGGCGGGCACTAATTACCAGGTGGGTGTGGTAGTTAAATACAACGGTTCTTTCTATCGCGCGAAGAATGAGAACCCCGGTTACGATCCCGTTGTGAGCACCTGGTACTGGGAGCCGGTCGCTTCGTGCCCCGGTGGTACCAATACCTCGAGCAGTTCAGGCAATAATGGTACTTGTGCGGCCTGGGTTGCCGGAAAAATGTATTACGCTGGCAATACCGTGAGCTATAACGGTGGTACCTTCCGCGCCAAGTATGACAACCCCGGTTATGATCCGCTAATCAGCACCTGGTTCTGGGAACCAACCAGCAGTTGTAATGGCAACACCGGTACCAGCTCCAGCGTGTCCAACCCCGGAACCGGTTTTGGTGCGGTGGTGAGCGAAGCACAATTTAACCAGATGTTCCCCGGGCGCAATCCGTTCTATACCTATGCCGGTTTGGTCGAGGCGACCGCGACTTACCCTGCATTCGCCGGCACTGGCGATATCCAGTTGAAAAAACGTGAGGTAGCCGCAGCGCTGGCCAACTTCTCCCATGAGACTGGTAGCTTTGTCTACGTGACCGAGATTGCGCGAGGTTTGTATTGCAGTGATTGGGGCAACCTGGCGACTTGTCCTTGTGAGCCGGGCAAACAATATTACGGCCGTGGTCCGATCCAATTGAGCCACAACGGTAACTACTGTGCCGCTGGTGCTGCATTAGGCCTGGATTTGCGTCGCAATCCGGACCTGGTTGAGCAAAACTCGAAAGTGGCCTGGCAAACAGCGCTGTGGTTCTGGATGACCCAGAGCGGTGCGGGCTATCGCCCTGCTCACGATAGTATCGTCAATAACTATGGCTTCGGTGAAACCATCCGTACTATCAACGGCTCACTTGAGTGTAATGGTGGAAACCCGGCACAAGTGCAAAGCCGCATTAATGAGTACAACCGCATTCTCCAGATTATCGGTGGAACGGCCGGCAATAATATAAGTTGTTAATTAATGGAAAAGAAAAACGCCGCAGCAATGCGGCGTTTTTTTTGATAAATAAAATTTTCCCGCGTGCGATCTGCCACCAATTTTTTCCATGTGGTGTTAAATCGTTTGGATGGTGTTTCGTTTGATGCGCTCATGCACATCAATCAATTAATTTATGCGTAACCCATCTCCTGCCTTGAAATTCCGGATTTACCCTCAATATTTTTGAAACCTACGCTTGGGTCAATTTTATGCCTGTCTCGCGCCAGCCACCATTACCGGATCTCCGGCTCATATTGAGTTGGATAGGTGCTATTGGAATACTGTGGTTACTGCTGTTATGGGGAAGCGTTGGGTTTTCCGCGCAAAATCTTTACGCACACGAACAATCCCAACCGCTGGTATCACCTGATGTGCACGTGTATGCAACGGGCGAACAACAGTTTTCTCCGCGGCGCGCGCCCACTGTTTTATCATCTCCCCCTGCGGACCAGTTAATTGCTATTGTCAGCGCATTATTTTTTGCAGCGCTGGCAATTTTTCCGCCACTGAAAACCGCAATAAGCTTCTGGCTTAACACCGCTCCTGTTGCCCATCAATTGCAGTTGGCAACACTTAATATTTCGCGTGCACCGCCATCACTCCGCTAAAAATTGATTAACAAACAATTAATTTATTTTTGCTTTCGCAAAGAAGGCAGCGTGGAGTATTGCTATGAAATCACTTGTTTCACGGGCTGCAGTGTACGGCCTGATAATCCTGTTGGGATTGCTGTGCGCATTGCCCAGCTTATTGCCTGAAAATAGTCGTGCACAATTACCGGATTGGTATGCACAAAAAACAATTACGCTTGGACTGGATTTACGCGGCGGCTCGCATTTACTGCTCGAAGTTGATACCGATGAGTTAACCAAGAATAAAAACCCGGCGTTACATAGCCAGATTATTAACGACACCGTTATCCAGAGCCTGGAAGTTGTCCGTCGCCGTTTGGATGAAACCGGCATGGTGGAGCCAATCATTACCCGTCAGGGAACCGATAGCATTCTGGTGCAGATGCCGGGAGTGAGTGATCCGCACCATATCCGCGAATTGTTGGGCACGACGGCAAAAATGACGTTTCATTGGGTTGCCGATAATAAAACCCGCTCGGGTATGAAAGTGATTTCCGTTGCGGATGATACTGGTGGAGCGAGTTATTCCCTGGAGGAATCGGTGGTGCTTGAAGGTAAGCATGTCAGTGATGCGCGCCTTGCATTTAATCCGGACACCAACGAACCGGTAGTTAATTTTAAATTAGACGCTGAAGGCGCTAAGCGCTTCGGTGATTTAACCAAGCAAAATATTGGCCGCGCACTGGCCATAGTGCTGGATAATAAAGTGGTCACGGCACCGGTCATTCGCAGCGCTATTCAAGGAGGGAGCGGTGAAATAAGTGGATCGTTTACCAGCGCAACTGCAAACGATCTGGCATTGTTGTTACGCGCGGGCGCCTTGCCCGCGCCGTTAAACGTTATTGAAGAGCGAACTGTCGGGCCGGATTTGGGGAGTGATGCAATCTCCATGGGAATCAGCACCGGTTTGCTGGGTGCTCTTTTGGTATTTGCATTTATGGTGGGCATTTACGGACGCTGGGGCTTTATTGCCTGCCTCGGCTTGGCCGTTAATATTGGTTTAACGTTTGGCATTCTGGCGTTGTTGGGCGCAACATTAACCTTGCCGGGAATTGCAGGATTTATTTTAAGTATTGGAATGGCGGTGGACGCCAATATTTTAATCAACGAACGTATTCGCGAGGAAACCCGGCGCGGCCAAAAAGCGATGAATGCGCTCAGTGCCGGTTTCCAGCGCGCATTCAGTACCATTCTGGATTCCAATGTCACGTCGCTAATTGCCATCAGTTTATTGTTTTTATTCGGCAGTGGTCCCGTACGCGGTTTCGCTGTCACTATGGCTGTAGGTTTGCTCATTTCCATGTTTACTGCAATTTCGCTGACACGCCTGGTTATGGAATGGCGTGTGCGCAAGCTTGGTAACCAGCCATTAAAAATTACCGGCATTAAATGGCTCGATACCGTCAGTGAAAATACCATTCCTTTTATGCGTGCACGTTATGCGGGGCTCATTGCATCGGCAATTTTATCGCTCGCATCAATACTCTTATTTGTTAAGCCAGGCCTTGAATACGGTATCGATTTCAGTGGTGGCAGTGTGATTGAAGTGCAAGCGCCGGGTGTAAGTGTCAGTGATTTGCGCGCGCAACTAAATACACACAATATTGATCAGGTGGCGCTGCAAGAGTTTGGGAGTGATGGCCACTATCTGGTTCGATTGCCGATTCAATCGGCTGAAGACGTTGCGACGGGCAACAAGGTGCAGGCAATTAAGGACCAGGTGTTAAGGTTATCACCCGATGCCGGTTTCCCGCGGGTAGAAATGGTCGGGCCGCGCGTGAGTGGGGACTTTGGCGATGCGACCATCCTTGCCATGATTCTTGCCGGTTTCGGTATGCTGGTTTATTTATGGGTGCGCTTTGAATCGCATTTCGCGTTGGCGGCGACCTTGACACTCGCATTGGATATCACCAAAACCATTGGCTTTTTTGCGTTGACGGGCGTGGAATTTAATTTAACCGCCGTGGCGGCATTACTGGCATTAGTTGGTTATTCGGTAAACGACAAAGTGGTAGTGTTTGATCGTATCCGCGAAAAATTACGTGACGATCCTAAAAAACCTTTTATGCAAACACTGAACGAAAGTATTACATCAACGTTAACGCGCACAATATTTACTTCGGTAGTCACTTTCCTGGCGTTGTTGCCGATGGGGATTGCGGGTGGAAGTGCGGTTTCCAGTTTTGCATTGCCGATGCTGTTTGGTATTGTGATTGGCACCAGCTCGTCGATTTTAATTGCAGCGCCTATTGTGAATTGGTTGGGTATAAAGCGTGAGCGCAGGGGAAAAGGACAATTACGCCCACTGTTGGTTGAATCAGAAGCAGAAAAATTACCTTAGCGATTCAGCACCGGGAAAATAAAAACGCCTGCAATTGCAGGCGTTTTTTGGTTAAAACATTACGTCGATTTTAAAATTTCACGCTGTTCGAATCGTCCCCGAACCAGCGCGATTTTTCATCGCCACGGGCGTATTCCACAGTGAAGCCGGAGTTGCCATAGCCCTGGAAGTAGGAGATCTGCACGCGATGCTCGCCCGCATTAAGATGGACAAGGCAAGGCTGCACACTAAAAGGCCGGTCGCCCAGGTGTTCGCACAGTAACTTCCCATCAACTTTTAACGAGAAACCGTCATCACTACCAACCAGAAAGCGATAATTATCAGCTGCTGTCACTTTTATGGTGTGGTCCACATCAACAAAAAAGTCCTCTGAATAATTAGCAACGTTGCCCAGTTTCGGATGGCCGAAGCGACTTTTGTGTTCAAGGTTTAAAACATCCACCCAAACTTCTTTAGTCGATTCCGCATCGCGTTGCTGGTAAATATTGGAAATGCTGGTGCGGTTTTTTGTGATAGTAAGTTTCACTACATGATCAACGGTTACCGGAATAATACGATAAATAATCAGCAGTGTTACCAGTGCCAATGCTACTGAGAAAAGCCAGTTTTTAGTTAAATAAGATTGGATGTTCATGATTATCTCACCACCTGCAATTTCCAGAATTCAAACCAGTTGCGCATTTCAAATTGGTCTTCGGTTAAGCCGAGGCCATAAGTGAACGGTGAGAAAAACGCAAAAATTGCAATCACCAGGGCGGCAAACAGGGTGGTGTTGATAATGGTGTGTTTATTGTTGGCAATGACTTCATCGCGATAAATGTAGGTATAAATCAGCGCAAGGTTAATTGCACCGAAAATCAGTGCAATAAAGTAATGATAGAGATACATCACCCGTTCGATTTGCAAGATGGCAGTCATGTAGCACAGATAGAGCCCGGTGAAGACACAAATCCAATAGAAGAGTTTTTCATCTTTGATTGGCGTGTTGTAAACATAGCGGCCAATAATCAAACCGGCAGATAAAATAATTCCGCCTACAATTGAAAACCAGACAATCGGGTTGCCGATCAGGTATTTATATTTAACGATAACTTTTCCATCTTCAACATTTCTATCCCAGCGATAGCTGATGGTTTTTTTGCTTAATGGCCAGCCCAGCGCGTAGCTGCCATTTTCATCGGGTTTGCATACATCCAGGCGCGGTACTCCGTCGGCATATTCGCTCATATATTTCCAGTTATCGCGCAGTCCTAACTGGAAAGTTTTCAGGGACCAGGTATCACCCATACGGATTTGGTTTAAATATTCCGGTGATGCTTTGTAGGTTTTGTTGGCGACAATTTTTGTGCCCATGCCGATGTGTATGTAAAACACGGCAAGAATGCTAAAGGCCACCGGAAGCACCGCGGAGGGAACTGTTACGGCCAACCGCTTGAGTAGCGCTTCCCAGTCCCAGGATTTAATTTGCTGCCATTGGTCGACTATATAAAGTATGGCGAAGAGCAGCATTAAAATCGCACCGGTGACCTTCACCGCAATACCCAATCCAATGATCAGGCCAAGAATTGCATAATCCCTGAGCCGGATTGACTGATGTTGATTAACAAATCGCGTGATTGTGCGCACAAAATAATAAAGCGCTGCCAAAATAAAAAATAACTGTATGCCATCGAGATGGGCGGCGCGGGAATGGATGACCAGCGCATTATCAAAAATAACCAAACTGGTAAATGCGGCGGCTAACCAGGCTCGCTGCGTAATGCAATTGATAATGCCGTAAAAGAAGACGACAGAAAATGCCATCATCACCACGGAGGGCCAGCGAAAACCTTTGTAAGTCATCGTGGGCGGTGCTGCATCACCGGTCAGGTAGTCTGTCTCCAACAAGGCTTGTTTATTGATGCCTTCATTGCCGCCGAAGAAAACCTCTCCTACCGCCATTAGCATTTTGCCTAGGGGTGGGTGGGGTTCCATGTACATCATGCCGTCGATGTGTTTTTGCGCGTTGGCGACGTGATAATTTTCATCCCAGAACATGGCTTGGGGATTGCCGTAGTAGGGAAAATAAATGCTGTATGAGACCAGCAAAATAACGATTGGATAAATAAATCGTGCGTAGGTCTTAAAGAATGTTTTCATAATCTTGTTATTAATAGTTGGTTTGAGTCAGGAGTTATTTTTTGCGCAAGCCTTTGCCGGTCGCTGCCCAATAAAGTCCGCCATAAATGTGTTCGAGGAACATTTTGTCGCTATAGGTTGCCGGTAAATGACCAAGGGCAGTGTAAAACGCGCGGCCACCATCGTAGTCGTGGTACCAGGCAACCGGGTGGAATTTGCCCATGCCTTTGCCTTGTTTGCTGCCCCAATCGGTCACCGGATTAAAGGTTTGCTCATCCACTGCAAGGATGTAATTCAGGCCTTTAATTCGTTCCGCACCGAATTCGTACCATTCGTCCGTCCACAAAAAACGTTCAGGCATACGTTCGACGCCGGGGAATTTATGGTTGAGAACTTCCACTTCGGCGGTCTGTATTTCCGGATGGATATGAAAAGTACGACCAACCATTTTGGTGTACCAATCCCAGTCGTATTCGGTATCTGACGCGCTGTGGATGCCGACAAAGCCTTTACCCGAGCGGATAAAGCGCTCCATGGCCGCTTGCTGTTCATCGTTGAGGATATCGCCGGTGGTAAGCAGGAAAATGACCGCCTGGTATTTTTTTAACTTTTCATCAGTGAAGACGCTGGCGTCCTCTTGCCAGTCCACGGCGAAGTGGTGGCGCACCGCCAATTCGCGTACAGCATCTACACCTTCGTTAATTGCTTCATGGTGCCAGCCGTTTGTTTTGGTAAACAGCAAAACAGTGAACTGTTGCGCGTGGGCGCTGATGCTGGCTAAAAGGAAACTACAGGTAAAAACAAGGGGTAAGGCGATTCGTTGCAGCATAACTTTACCTCGCTAATGAATTGTTATTGTTGTCCTTGTTATGTGTTTATTTTTATAAAACCGGCGCCATCATAAGCGATACAAATTTATAGGCAATAAAAAAGGGCACCCGAGGTGCCCTTTTTTATTTTACGGTGGTGATGATGTGAACTAGGCGGTGCGACGACGCGCGCAACGCAATCCCAACAAGCCCAGTCCCATCAACAGCAGTGCGCTTGGCTCCGGTACTTCAACCGGTGGGCGCTCAACGGTAACGCCTTTGAGTTTGTAGTAGTCGTTGCCACTGGATTTATTGACGTTCGGACCGCTAAAGACATTGCCGAAGTTGGGGTTGTAAGCGCCGACCAGCCAATATTGGGAAATGATACCGCCCTGGTTAACAGCGCCACTGTTGGTGCCGTAATCAACGTTGTAGTAGTTGCCGACCAATTGCCAACCGTTGCCAATCAGGTCTTGCCATTTTTTACCGAGCAGGGAGCTGCTATCAAAGCTGGTGCCGTTGAAAGCGAGGATGGAAATATCCGTATCAGTTTGGTACCAGCCCAGGTCCAGGGTGGTTAACTTGACCAATTCGTCGAACGACAACAGGTGCATGTCGTAATCGCCGCCTTCATTGTCCACAGCGTGGTTAGGTGTATCGGTTTTTTCCACTCCCAAACCGTCCCACTTGCCCACATAGTCCTGCTCGATAGCTTCATTCAGGCTAGTGGTGGTTACCGTTTTGTATTTGGTGCAATTGCCACGGCGATCCGTTTTGGTACATACCTGGCTGGTAGTGGTTTTAATACCATAAGACCAACCGGTGACTGCCAGGCCAAGGTCATCCTTCTCGTAGTTGTATTGCTTTGCATAGGTGCTGTTGATAGCACCCAGGCGGGAATCGGGAGCGGTAAGGTTAAAGCTGATTGGGGTAGCTGATGCGGTGTTAGCAATACCGAATGCCATCGCAAGCCCTGCGATAATGAATTTTATTGAGCGCATAGAGCAATCCATAAGATAAAGGTTGAGTGGTTTTTAATTGTTAGTATCCAAATAGCAATTAGCGCGCCACGTCGCGTAAATTATTGATTTTGCATGTGACGCATGTCTCATTTTTATTTTTGGTTGATTATTTTGTAAACTTTTTCGACGAAATTCAGGCACAAAAAAGCCCGGATAAATCCGGGCTAAGGGTGGGCAAAAAATAGGATTAAATTGCGCAGGGCATCAGGTCGCCTGGGGGGCGGTAGAAGTTGGGGCTTCCTTCTGTTGTTCACCCACAGCACCCAGTTCGCCAGTTTCACGGGCACGTTTGCCATAGACAATTTCGAATAGCGGCGAGGCCATTAAAGTAGTCACAACTGCCATCAGTACCATTATGGAGAATAATGCCGGGCCAATAACGCCGGCTTGCAGGCCGATGTTGATGATGATGAGTTCCATCAAACCGCGCGCATTCATTAATGCACCGATTCCCATCGCAGTGCGATTGTCAGCTCCGCACAGGCGCGCTGCTCCCCAGCAGGCAACACCCTTGGCAACAATTGAGCCTATGAGGATCACGGCAGCGATAGCTAGCAATTCGATGTTGTTAACCATGGTCAACTGGGTGTTGAGGCCTGAGTAGGTGAAGAAAATCGGGATCAGCACAATCACAACAAAGGGTTCCAACTGGCGTTTGATTTCCCGGGTCAGTTTTCCGCGTGGCATAACCACACCAAGGAGGAAGCCGCCGAATACCGCGTGCAGGCCGATGGCATCGGCGGTAAAAGCGGACAACATGAATGCCATCAGCACCAGGGCAAACACGGTTGGGCTAAGGGTTTCCTGTTTCTCGGCAGCGCGGGCCAGCGGTGCCAGGATTTTAGGGGCAACCAGAATCATAAAGGTAGCGAACACTATACCGCCGACAATAGTCTTGATTGCCAATTCGGCACCGGCACCGAAGGTTGCGAGCACAACGGCCAGTACACACCAGGCGCCTGCATCATCAATGGCCCCGGCAGAGAGTGAAAGGGTCCCCAGCCTGGTTTGGCTCAGGCCGCGCTCGTGGATGATCCGCGCGAGCATCGGGAATGCGGTAATCGCAATGCAAGCTCCCATAAACAACGTTGCGCTAAATGGAGTGGCTTTTTCAGAGAAAAGACCGGGGACGCTCAACAACCAGGGCGTAATGGCGATTGCCACCAGGAACGGTGCAGCCATCCCTGAAATGGAAACTGCCGCAGCGCTTTTGAAATTGGATTTAAAATGGTCGCCGCGAAAACCGAGGCCAACCAGGAACATATACATCCCCACACCCAACTGCGCGCCCACATACAGCACGCCTTTCATTTCGGTCGGGAACAAGGTCTTTTGAAGTTCGGGTAACAAAAGGCCGAACAACGATGGCCCGAGGATAACCCCGGCAATCATCTCCCCCACTACCTGGGGTTGGTGGAAATACTTTTGTCCGATCCAGCCCACCAAACGGCAGACGGCGAGGATGACGAACATTTGCAGGAAAAATACGATGGATAGTTGTGCGATTGGCATAGCTGAATCCGCATTTTTATTCGTTGTTGATAATTGTTATAAGCCCGGTGCCGCCAGCACGGCATAGTGGCCGGGTTATTTAAGGGAGGTTTAAAAAAAAGGGCAATTTGAATGCCATAGATTTTGGCTATAGTATTTGCGGAAGCATTTTTTGCAGATTGGCTTTTGCCTTCAAGGCTGTATCTGTGCACACTGGGCAAGATCTATCTGTGAGTTTATCTGGCTGTTATGACCCTTACCGAACTGCGCTACATCGTTATCCTTTCAGAAGAACAGCACTTCGGGCGCACGGCCGAGCGCTGCCATGTCAGCCAGCCAACCTTGAGTGTGGCGGTCAAAAAGCTCGAAGAAGAACTCGGGGTTGAGTTGTTCGAGCGCACCAAGACTTCGGTAAAGCCGACGGTAATGGGCGCACAAATTATTAGCCAAGCCAAGGTCTTGCTTGCCAGCACCGAGAATATCAAGGTCATGGCCGAAGCCGGTAAGGATCAGCTGGGTAGCCCGCTGGCATTGGGGACCATCTTCACTATGGGCCCCTACCTTTTGCCGCAACTCATTCCCTACCTGCAAAAACAGGCACCGGGAATGCCATTGTTCGTGCAGGAAGATTACACCGAAAGTTTGCGCAAAAAACTGCGTGACGGTGTGCTGGATGTCATCCTCGTATCCCTGCCATTTAGCGAATCTGATGTGGTTACCCAGGAATTATTTGATGAGCCACTGGTGCTGGTCATGCCCAGGCACCATGCACTGGCCCATAAGATTGAAATCACCCCTGACGATATCCGGCAGCAACAGATATTGCTGATGGGGCAGGGGCATTGTTTGCGTGAGCAGGTGCTTGAATTGTGCCCGGCATTGCGCAGTGAATTGCACAGTGTTGGTCCGGGTGCTGCGCGTGCGGAGGGGAACAGCCTGGAAACACTTCGCTACATGGTTGCAGCAGGGCTAGGCTTGAGTATATTGCCGCGCTCGGCGGCGGAGGCCAGTTTATGCCAGGCGAATCGCCTGGTTGCGAGGCCTCTGGCAATTCCCGGTAGCCAGCGCCGTTTGGCACTTGCCTGGCGGGCCAGCTTCCCGCGACACAAGGCGATTGATGTCTTGCGTAAGGCAATTCAGGCCTGCAGTGGTGCTTATTGGAATTTCACAACAGAGCCAGACGACGATGTACAGACAATGTTGTCTGTGCGTTAGCTAATTTTTGATTGCATTAGTTGGTATGCAATTGCTTGCGAGCAATACAATTTATGACAGCAAGTATTAATCCCCTGAAAAAAATTGTCATCCTTGGTGGCGGTACCTCCGGCTGGATTGCCGCGTCCATGCTGGCTGCCCATTTAAAGCCCGGTTTTTGCGAAATTGAATTGGTCGAGTCTGAAGAGATTGGTTCTATCGGCGTGGGCGAATCCACTATCCCTCCTGTTGTGCGCCTGGTTACCAGCCTTGGCATTGATGAAGAAGAATTTATTCGCGAGACCCAGGCTTGCTACAAACTCGGCATTAAATTTGTTGATTGGCGAGCAAAAAACCAATCGTATTTTCACCCCTACGGTACCTTGGGAAAGCGTATCGGCTCCCAGGATTTTTACCAGTGCTGGTTGAAGGCGACCAAAGAGGGCGACAATTTCGATCTGCAAGATTTTTCACCCTGTGCGGTAATGGCGGCGCAAGAAAAATTTTTCCTTCCATCACAAGCAATGAACACACCGATTGGCGGCGCAGGTTATGCCGTGCACCTGGATGCAAAATTGGTTGCGGCGTATTTGCGTCGTTACGCTGAGGCGCGTGGTGTAATACGCAGTGAAGGTAATTGCGTGAATGTACTGCGTAAAGATAATGGTTTTATCGCCGCACTCGAATTATCCGACGGGCGTAAAATTCATGGCGATTTTTTTATCGATTGTTCAGGCTTTAAATCACTGTTAATTGAACAGGCGATGGGGGTGGAGTTTGAAGATTGGTCGCGTTATTTGCCCTGTGATCGCGCTTATGTCGTGAAAACCCAAAAAGCAGGTTCGCGCATGCCTTATACCACGGCGACAGCCCGCAAATCGGGTTGGGCCTGGCGAATTCCGTTGCGCAATGGTACGGGGCACGGGTACGTATATTCCAGTCGTTTTTGTTCTGATGCGGAAGCAAAAACTACACTGTTAAAAAATCTGGATGCGCCGCGCATTAATGATCCGCGCATGATTACGTTTAATACCGGGCGTCGCAAGGAATTCTGGAAAGATAATTGCCTGGCGCTGGGGTTGTCGGGCGGTTTTATTGAACCGTTGGAATCAACGGCGATTCATCTGATTGCACGGGGAATGGATTTCTTCTTACGGTTTTTCCCGGATGCCGATTGCGAGCGTAGTTTGCAGCGCGAATACAATCGACGGATGACGGCGGATTATGAAGAGGTGCGCGATTTCATCGTGCTTCATTACTGTACCACCGAGCGTGAAGACACCGAGTTCTGGCGCTGGTGTAAAACCATGGAGTTGCCGGATTCATTAAGTGAGCGAATCGAATTATTTCGCGGCCATGGAATTTTGCGTGAAGACAATGATGAATTATTTCGCGCGGCCAGTTGGCAATCGGTATTTGAAGGGATGGGGATTCGCCCGCAAAAATATAATCCGCGGGTAGATAACCTGGATTACCAGCAAATCAGCGAAACGCTAAAACTTGCACGCTCGGCTATTTTTAATATGGTGAAAAGTTTGCCCAGCCATGATGAATATCTGGCTGAGCATTATGGCTTTGAGCCTGAGCCACACAAAAATTAATCACTCACTAACGGCCAGGTAATGGCCGTTCAAATAACTCCCGCCCTCTACCTGCGCAATACTATGCGAAGGATAAACCTCACTTAAATGCAAACGGGTATCGCGTTTTACCAGGCGTGTTTCATTGACTTGGTATTCGGTGTTAGAGCCGACAACTATCAATTGATAAAGGCTAAGCGTATCTCCTGCATGTAAGCCATTATTGGCTCCGCCGTGTAGCAAAATCTGCGCTTGTCCCGGTTGCGAATCGACACTCGCCATAAATGGCTGGCAATGAATAACTTGCGCAATTTCCCGGCTGGCTTTTTCAGTGAGCAAGCTGACTTGTTTGCCATAATGCGTTTTATAAAATGCCGGTGAATCAAAGCCTATCGGCGCGCGGGTATTCCAGATGCCGGATGCAGAGAATTGTTTGTTAAATAATAATTCGCCGGTAAAACCATCGCGCAATTGCACAGACAGATTCATGACGCGTGTGCGCTTGTCAAATTTTTTAATGGTAGTGACATCGTGAAAAAGATTTGCTGCCTGGCGATAAAGGTTGGGGTTGTAGGTGGTGTCGGGAGCGCTCATGCTCATATCATCAATAGTGCCGCTTAGTACAAATTGCGTGCGTGCTTGCCGCGCAATTTTTTGCGCTTGCTGCTTGAGTTGGGTTTCATTCAATGTGGGGTCGGCAAAGCCAAACGCCAAT
Source organism: Gammaproteobacteria bacterium (assembly GCA_021151835.1). GTDB lineage: Bacteria > Pseudomonadota > Gammaproteobacteria > Pseudomonadales > Cellvibrionaceae > Cellvibrio. The sequence goes on along the minus strand of JAGKWO010000036.1, from coordinate 1,233 downwards.
ACGTTAGGACTAATACTGTGAAAGTTGGTGCTCAGCTGCGTGCGAATCAGTGCGGGAACTTCACTCTCGGCCGCAAATAAATTTCCCGCGTTGGCGCTTTGGGGGGACGCGCGCAAGAAGCGCGTGATGGTCACTGACTTCTGCAAATTAATGTGCGTGCCGCTGTGATCCGGGCAGAGGTTATTGCCCATATATTGTGTGGTCTCAGGGGCGGGTATTTGATCGGGGTAAGGGGTTGCAGTTGCTGGGGGCGCTCCCGGTAATTCCGCAGTGCCAACGACAACATCATTGGTTTGGTCTTCTGCCGGTGTTGTTTTGGGTTTGTAAGCAATATCATCGGGAACGATTGACGGGCCAGCCACGCTATGCGTGCACAGCAAAGATGAACCGAATGCCAGCGACAGGGTCAACAACAGGCGGCCCATCCGGGGCCTGGCAACTTGTCTGACTTGCAGCGGCGATATGTATGAACCCATGGCAGGCTCCAGTAGTGAGCAGGTATAGTGCGAGGAATACTCTTTTGTCGGCGGCTGTGCATAATTCTTTAGTATCCCGTTGCGCCCTGTCGTTGGCGCAGGGCTTAATCAAATAACGGATAAACCTGCATGAAGAAAATTCTTGTCCCACTGTTATTGATAATGGCGGTGCTGGTTGGTTGTGGTACGGCCGGTCGCAGTTATGTCGAAACCGAAATGGTAGAAACATTGGAGATTGAGATTTTGCCCAACACCAGCAAAATGTTTACTTATCGCCTGCGCTGGCCGGAAGACCATATTCCCAGCCATATCCGGGTGAATCGCGGTGGTGGTGATAGTGGCCGCGAATTCCAGCGGGGTGGAGTGGATGTTGGGCGCGGGACCTATGAGCGGCTGCTGGAGAATACTGCTTTTGTGGTCGAGCACGCGGGTTATTGCCGCGAGGGCTTTTTTGAGCTGGATCGCAGCATTTCCCGGTATCATCTGTGGGTACGGGGCGAGTGTAAAGATGGTGCAACAGAGGCCGATCGGAATACTTTTGGAGCAAAGCAGATCCTGGGACCTGAGCGGTGGGGGAAAAGCTAGGTCATGAATAACCGGGGCGCTTGTCCGTACACCCGCCTGACTCCTCAATCAACAGCGAACACCCCTCCTCTCGTCTTGCTAATGCCCCTCCAAGCGGGTAATATCCTGCGCCCATTTGCCTAGCCTCTGGATACCAGGGGCTTTTTTGTCTGGGATGTGATTTGGCGCAGCT
>JAGKWO010000035.1 GCA_021151835.1 Gammaproteobacteria bacterium | reverse complement strand
AACGCTAAAAGACCGCATAAATGATGCCTTGAAAACCGCGATGCGCGCTAAAGAAAAAGAGCGCGTCGCGGTTTTGCGTCTTGTGATGTCTGAATTCAAAAAAATCGAAGTCGACGAGCGCATCGAACTGGATGACGCCCGCGTGCTTGCTGTGCTCGACAAAATGGTCAAGCAACGGCGCGACTCCGAAACCCAATATCGCAATGCCAATCGCCCCGAGCTTGCCGAACAGGAAGCTTATGAAATTCGCGAAATCCAGGCTTACTTGCCCGCCGCGCTGACTGCTGCCGAGCTGGACGCCATTGTCATTAAGGCGATTGCCGATGCCGGTGTTACCGAAGCGCGTGATATGGGTAAAGCCATGGCCCTGATCAAACCGCAAGTGCAAGGCCGCGCCGATATGGGCGATGTGAGCAAACTACTTAAAGCCAAATTGAGTAGCTAGTCACTCATTGTTAATGGCCCGGCGCTTGTTAATGGGACAGCGCCAGAGCCTGACAATTACTCCCAGGCGACTATTTTCATGGCCGGATTAATTCCCCAGAGCTTCATTGACGACCTGCTTGACCGCCTCGACATAGTTGATGTGGTCGACAGCCGCGTAAAGCTCAAGAAAACCGGCAAAAATTACAGCGCCTGCTGCCCTTTCCACGACGAAAAAACCCCTTCCTTTACCGTCAGCCCGGAAAAACAATTCTTCTATTGCTTCGGTTGTGGCGCGAGCGGCAATGCGCTCGGCTTTGTGATGGATTATGAGCGGCTCAGTTTCCCTGAAGCCATCGAGTCCCTTGCTCGCCTCGCCGGCCTGGAAGTGCCGCGCGAAGTCCAAACCGAAGCCCAGCAAAAGCGCGAAGAAGAAAAGCGCAGCATTTACACCTTGCTGGAAAAAGCAGATCAGTTTTACCAGCAGCAATTGCGCCACCACCCCAGCAAGCACCTGGCGGTGAACTACCTGAAAAATCGTGGGCTCGATGGAAAAACGGCCAAAGCTTACGGCGTCGGTTTTGCGCCACCCGGCTGGGATAACCTGTTGAAATCCCTCGCCCAAAACGATGATGACAAACACCTGCTGATCGAAGGCGGCATGCTGATTCATCAGGAGCAGGAAAAGAAGCTCTATGATCGCTTCCGCCATCGCATTATGTTTCCCATTCGCGATACCCGCGGACGGGTAATCGGTTTTGGCGGCCGCGTTCTCGGTGACGACAAACCCAAATACCTCAACTCGCCGGAGACACCGGTTTTCCATAAAGGGCAGGAACTCTACGGACTTTACGAGGCGCGCCTCGCCTATCGTGACTTACCCCGCCTGCTGGTAGTTGAGGGGTATATGGACGTGGTCAGCCTCGCGCAATTCGGCATTTGTTATGGCGTCGCAACCCTCGGCACAGCGTGCGGACCGGACCACCTGGACCGCGCGTTCAAATATACCAATGAGGTCGTATTCTGTTTTGATGGCGATAAAGCCGGACGCAGCGCTGCCCATCGCGCATTGGAAGCTTCCATCGAATGCATGACCGATGGGCGCACCGTGAAATTCCTGTTCCTGCCGGAAAATGAAGACCCCGATACACTAGTGCGCCAAATTGGCCCGGAAAAATTTGAGCGGATGATCGAACTGGCGGTACCTTTTGAGGATTATCTCTTTGATGCAGTCGCCGATGGCCTGAACATCCGCACCATGGAGGGTCGCGCTACGTTTAGTAAACGCGCGGCGCCACTGCTGGATCGACTCCCTAAAGGCGTGTTTCGCGAGTTGATGTTTGAAAGCCTGGCAACGCGCACCGGCTTGAATCGCAATGTTTTGCAAGAACTGGTTTTGGAGCAGCAAACAAAAGAACCACCTGCCCAACCAACACCAACCAAAGGGCCGGCAGAAGAACAGATTCCACAGGTGGTAATGCCTAGGCAAGTGGATAACTGGTGGGACAAACAGGCACAGAGCGTACCTCAAAATCCATACGAAACCGGAATGCATCCGGGCGATTACGGTGATTTCCCGACTGAACTACCGCCACCGGATTACCGTGAATACTACGAAGAACCTGTTGCCCGGCGACCGGCGCAAAACCGGTATCAACCGGACCTCCAACCGCGCACCGCAGGAAAATACCTGATGCCGCCCGCCCGCAAGGCACTGGCACTATTGTTAACGCATACCTCATTGGCCAGCCTTGAACCCGATCATGATGCCTGGATTGCTGTTGACGACGATCAGGACTGCCAAATGCTTGGTCGCCTGCTGAAAGTGCTACATGAGCGACCACATTACAATTTGTCGCATCTGATTGGTTATTGGCGCGGCATTTACGGCGCTGAAGACACCGAGCGGCTCGCCGCAGTGGCCGGCCATGACCTGCTTCAGGCCGCAACCGCATTGACCCAACCGCGCCCGGATAAACCCGCCAAAGCGGACTACGATACCCAGGCCGCATTTGCTAGCGCTTTGGAAAAGCTGCGCCATCAGCAAAACCGGAAAAAAAGCTCTGAATCCTTGGCAAAACTTAAAAATGCCGACTTAACTCAACTCTCCAAAGAAGAGCGCGAGCAATTGGTTCGCGCTGCACTGGCAACCAAATTGCAACCTTGACGCGCCAAACCGGTCAAAAGCTGAACAATCCCACAGCAATATCATGGAGATTTCAGCGTCGCCAACCGATTGCCTAGAATCCACTCAAACAAGTGGAGTATAATTTCGGGCTTTGCATTTCACTCACCAGGTTTTAATAGGGTCTCGAATGTCTGAAGACGTCCAACAACAACAGTCTCGAATCAAAGAACTGATCGCCCGCGGTAAAGAACAGGGTTACTTAACTTATGCCGAGGTAAACGATCACCTGCCGGAAGATATTTCCGATCCGGATCAGGTCGAAGACATCATCCAGATGATCAACGACATGGGCATCCGCGTGTATGAAACTGCACCCGACGCCGATACCCTGTTAATGACTGATGGCGATTCCGCCGCCGACGAAATTGCCGCTGCCGAAGCGGCGGCAGCACTGGTTGCGGTGGAAACCGAAACCGGCCGCACCACCGATCCGGTGCGCATGTACATGCGTGAAATGGGCACGGTAGAACTGCTGACGCGCGAAGGCGAAATTGTTATCGCCAAGCGAATTGAAGAAGGGGTGCGCGAGCTTATGCACGCCCTCGCCTATTGGCCTGGTGCGGTACAACAGGTACTGGACGAATACGCCCTGGTTGCCAAAGAAGAACGTCGCCTTGCCGATGTCATTATCGGCTGGCTCGACCCGATCGAAGACATCCCCTCTGCACTCGCCGAAGTTGAAGAAATTCCGGTTGCTGCTGCACCGGGCGCTAAAGCGGCATCTGATGATGAAGAAGATGAAGAAGGTGGCGGTGACGATGAAGAAGAAGCCGTCACCGGTGTAGATCCCGAAGAAGCGCGCGTACGTTTTGAGGAACTGCAAAAGCAGTACGACAAAACGATAAAAGCCCTCGCCAAAAGTGGCTACGGCAGCAAAGCGGCCGAGAAAGAACTCTCTGCCCTTGGTGATTTGTTTAAATTTTTCAAATTGCCTGCACGCCAATTCGATCCAATTTACAGCAAAGCACGCGAAACACTGGATCATATTCGCAAGCAAGAGCGTCACATTATGGATTTATGTACACGCAAAGCCCAAATGCAACGCAAAACATTTATCAAAGCATTTCCCGGCAATGAAACCAACGAGGAGTGGCTGCCTGAAATACTGAAAGGCAAAGTGGAAAGCCCTGAAAAACTCGAACGTGTTTTGCCCGATGTAAAAATCGCACAACAACAACTTGCGCAGGTAGAAACAGAAAGCGGTTTGAGCCTTGCTGCGATTAAAGATATCAACCGTCGCATGTCGATTGGTGAAGCGCGTGCTCGCCGTGCGAAAAAAGAAATGGTGGAAGCCAACTTGCGTCTGGTAATTTCTATCGCGAAAAAATACACCAACCGCGGTCTGCAATTCCTCGATCTGATCCAGGAAGGCAACATCGGCTTGATGAAAGCGGTGGATAAATTTGAATACCGTCGCGGATACAAATTTTCTACTTACGCTACCTGGTGGATTCGCCAGGCGATTACCCGCTCTATCGCCGATCAGGCGCGCACCATCCGTATTCCTGTACACATGATTGAAACTATCAACAAACTCAATCGTGTATCGCGTCAAATGTTGCAGGAAATGGGGCGCGAACCAACGCCGGAAGAATTGGGCGAGCGCATGGAAATGCCTGAAGACAAAGTGCGCAAAGTGCTGAAAATCGCCAAAGAACCCATTTCCATGGAAACACCGATTGGCGATGACGAAGATTCACATCTGGGCGATTTTATCGAAGACACCACCATTATTTCCCCGGTGGAGTCGGCGACAATGGAAGGCCTGATGGAAGCAACACGCGAAGTTCTCGCAGGCCTTACCGCACGTGAAGCCAAAGTATTGCGTATGCGTTTTGGGATCGACATGCACACAGACCACACACTGGAAGAAGTCGGTAAGCAATTCGATGTAACCCGCGAACGTATTCGCCAGATTGAAGCCAAAGCGTTGCGCAAACTGCGCCACCCATCGCGCTCTGATCACCTGCGCAGCTTCCTTGATGATTGATTAATTCATCACCAAAAATAAAACCCGCTTCACGCGGGTTTTATTTTTTTACGGCCGCAATTTGTTTTAATCTCTAGCCACACTCCAAACAACTCACTATAATGCCCGGCACTGCGTTCAGCAGCTTCCCCTTGGGGCCTATAGCTCAGTTGGTTAGAGCATCCGACTCATAATCGGCAGGTCGCTGGTTCAAGTCCAGCTGGGCCCACCACTTCAACTCCAGGCAACAACTCCTTCTTCCATCTTTTCCCTGGATAAATCTGGTAGTTTTCTTAATAAATTTTTATCAATTAATCCGTATATTAAAAATATAAAATGAAGCGGTATCTATTGAGTGCGTTTAATTAAGTCCTGTGAATACGACAACATCGGTGCATAACATCGGGCGCAATGGGTTCTATCCAGAATAGCGAATGGATTTAACATCCAAATATGGACTGCAGCCCAAATTGCTATTGGTAATTATCGCTTATCAAACTCCCCTGGAGATTTACTAGATAACTTCCGGCAATTGCCAATCGGAAAACATTCAGCTACCCCAAATTTTAAAAAAGTTTAATGGGCAATTGTCAGTGTGCTGATGTATCGCTTAATAATGCCTGGAGCAATGCAAGCCGCGAAACTTATTCGCAAAAACCGGTTGGTCCATCGTCCGCCTATAACGATCAGGCTACTAATAATTGACTAACAAAGAGTCGGTGCGAGCAGGATCTTTGTAAAATTTGCAGCGCCACATTTGATAAATACCATCCCCTTCCCTGTTCAATTCGCCCCTCATGAAGTGAACGTTTTTCAATTTCTATTTTCAATAATAAATACATGGTTGAAAAATAACGGTGACAAACAATTGTTAAAACCGTTTATTTAATTATTGCGGAAGACTTTGATGACAGATACAAAATATGTAACCTTTAAGGGCACTTTGTTAATTCTCGGGTTAGGTAGTGTGGGTCGAGCAGTAATACCTTTATTATTGCGTCACATTGAAATTTCCCCGCAGCAAATAAAGGTTGTTGCCCCACATCAGGACAAAGACGACATATGTTCAAAATATGCAATCCAATTTATTAAAAAAGAATTAACCAAAGATAATTTTGAAGATTTTCTCAGGCAACATCTCAACGAAGATGATTTCCTGCTGAATCTCTCTGTTGATGTTTCCAGTTTGGAATTGATTGAATATTGCTGGCATAACAATATTTTTTATCTGGATACCTGTATCGAGCCCTGGCCCGGGCGCTACGATAATGCGGTCACGCCACCAGCCAAACGTACGAATTATCGCTTACGCGAAGACCTGCTTTCATTTCGCAAAGATAAGCACGGCGGACGGACTGCCGTTGTTACCTTGGGGGCAAATCCTGGCCTGGCTTCTATCCTGCTAAAACAGGCATTGGAAAATATGGCACTGGACTGTGCACTGGAATTTGAAAAACCAACTTGCGCGCAGGATTGGGCACATCTGGCGCGAGCGCTCGGAATAAAAGTAATTCATATTGCCGAGCGCGATACACAAACAACCAATGCACGCAAAAAACGTAATGAGTTTGTAAATACCTGGTCGATAGATGGATTCATTGCGGAAGGATTACAACCGGCAGAGTTAGGTTGGGGCACGCATGAAAAACATTGGCCCGCAGATGCGGAACGCCACGATTATGGTTGTGATGCGGCAATTTTTTTACATCGACCGGGAATTGCAACCCGCGTGCGCAGCTGGACACCATTGGAAGGAAGTTACCATGGGTTTTTAATTACCCATTCAGAATCTATTTCTATTGCAGACCATTTAACGCTGCGCGAAGGCAGCGAGGTTATTTATCGGCCCACTGTTAACTATGCTTATCACCCTTGTGACGATGCTATTTTATCGTTGCATGAACTTGCGGGAAAAAATTGGCAACAGCAACGACACCAACGTATTTTAGGCGACGAAATTACCCTGGGTATGGATGAACTCGGGGTTTTATTGATGGGAAATGACAAAGGAGCTTATTGGTTCGGATCACGTTTGGGGATCAGGCAGGCGCGCGAACTTGCACCCTACAATACAGCAACCAGCTTGCAAGTGGTCGCTGGTGTTTTTTCCGGCGTGATATGGGCACTGCGCAATCCTGATCGCGGCATTGTTGAACCCGATGATCTTGATCACCACGCAATCCTGGAGATGGCAACGCCCTACCTCGGTGAGGTCGTTGGTATCTACAGCAATTGGACACCACTAGCAAATCGCAGTAATTTATTTTCCGAACCATTAGCAACTGATGATCCCTGGCAATTTATAAATTTCCGCGTTCATTGATTTATTCATGGAGAGGAAAAATGTTATTGCAAAAAGAATTGGGGGTCATTGAAAAATCCTACTATGAGGCAACGGTTGAAAGACCCCCAATTACTCCAGCGCTCGTCGGCAGGCTCAGTGCCGACGTATGCGTTATTGGTGGCGGCTATACGGGTTTATCAGCAGCCCTTGAGCTGGCTGAACGTGGTTACCGGGTAATATTACTGGAGGCGCAACGCATCGGTTGGGGCGCATCCGGCCGCAATGGAGGGGAAGTCATTGTTGGTTTCGGTTCCGACGGTGAACTTGCCATCGCCCGCCAACTCACTCCATTGCATTCCAGATTGGCTTGGGATATTTCCGTCGAAGCCCTACAGCTACTCCAGACACGAATAAAAAAATACCAGATAGCGTGTGATTACGTTTCCGGCTATATGACTCTCGCTGCTAGCGAACGAAAAAGTCGCCCGCTGGAAAAATGGTTTAATGATGTTACCCGGCAATTTAATTATCCGTTGCAATGGGTTGGCCCTGGCGACATTGGCAACTGGATTTCCAGCTCGCGATTTCACGCTGGCGTTTATGATGCGCAATCAGGTCATTTACATCCCTTAAAATACTGTTTGGGATTAGCCCGCGCAGCAACTGCTGCCGGTGTCACTATTTTTGAAAACTCTGCTGTCTTTAAAATTGAGCGCGGCGAAAAACCGATTATAAAAACCGGCCAGGGTGAAGTGCGCTGCAACTATGCTGTACTGGCAACGAATGTGTATATCAACGAATACGGAAATCTTGCCCCGGAACTAGCGCCCAGGATTATGCCTGTGGGTACCTATATGATCGCAACTGAAAGCCTTGGTGCAGAGCGAGCAAGTAAATTACTGCACCGGCACCAGGCCGTTTCAGATAATAATTTTATCCTGGATTATTTTCGCCTTGCCGCTGATAACAGCTTATTGTTTGGTGCCGGCGAAAGTTACACCGGCGTCACTCCCCGCGGCCTTATCGGTAAAATGCGCACCCGTATGCTCGATGTATTCCCGCAATTAACTGATGTAAAAATATCTTATGCCTGGGGCGGGTTCGTTGATCTGACCATGAATAGAGCACCGGACTTTGGACGAATCCATAACAATATCTATTACCTCCAGGGATTTTCCGGCCACGGAGTAGCGTTAACCGGGATGGCGGGTAAATTGGTTGCGCAAGCCATTGCTGGCGATGCCGGGAAATTTGATATTTTTTCGCGCCTGAAACATCAAAAGTTTCCGGGTGGAGATTTTTTGCGTACACCACTATTGGCAGCCGGCATGTGGTATTACCGACTCCGCGATCTCCTTTAATAAAACCAGACGACGGGAGGCAAAAAGAGCCAGAAGGAACTATCCTTAAATGCAAACGTCGATGTTGAGTAACAAAGAAGTTAATGCGGAGAGATATCATGCCAAATTCAGACGCAGCATGGTGGGCAGGTGCCTTATCTTTAATTTTCGTCGTGTTATCTATTGCGGCTATTATCATCAAAAATAATGCTGCCAAAAAAGATCCTGTGGGTCGTTCGGAAAAAGACACTATCGCAACAAGCGTCTCTATTGAACCCCGAAAAAATACGCGCAAGCTTGATTGACAATCGACACATCAAAAATCCCCTCCTGTTGATTCCACGTGTCATGCATTTCCAATGCATCAGCAAAAATGCAGTTATGCATCCCAATCCTGATTAAATGGAATTATTCATTACATTTTCGGTCATTTTGTAATGGGTAGTTAATTTTCACGGTTACTTTTTATTTGGCTTCCTTGTACGTTTTTTACTTGACTTTTTTATTCGTTAACTTCTAATCGCTAAAGCTTCGTGCTTTACACGCTGTAGGGCTTCGCTATGCATAATAAACGACATTATCCCATCGGCGCCGAGTTCACAAATAGTGGTGTGCATTTCCGGGTTTGGGCTCCCGCCGCTAAAAAAGTCTGCGTAGTTATCCAGAATAATCCCGAAAAATTTGAGCTGGCACCGGAGGAGGACGGTTATAAGTCTTTAATGATTAATGCTATCAAGCCCGGTGATTTATACCAATTCCAACTGGACGACGACGAACATTTATACCCTGACCCTGCGTCCCGCGCGCAACCAAAAGGACCCCATGGACCATCGATGGTAGTTGATCCATCCACTTTTATTTGGTCCGATGAAGATTGGCCAGGAGTAAAAAACCAAAACAACGTAATTTATGAAATGCACATAGGTACATTTACCCGGGCGGGAACATTTCGCGCAGCCGCAATGGAATTGCATGAATTGGTAAAACTGGGGATCACTATTATCGAACTTATGCCGGTAAATGAGTTTGACGGGGAATTTGGCTGGGGTTATGACGGCGTGGATCTTTATGCACCTTATCACGCCTATGGAACGCCTGATGATTTACGTTTTTTTATTGATAAAGCCCATGCAGCAGGATTAGCCGTTATCCTGGATGTTGTTTATAACCATGTTGGTAGTAGTGGTTGTTACCTCACCAAATTTGCAACCGACTATTTTTCACAACGGTATAAGTCAGAATGGGGCGACTGTTTTAATTTTGACGGAAAAAATTCTATTCCTGTACGCGAGTTTATTATCAACAATGCGTTGTATTGGATAGAGGAATTTCATTTTGACGGATTTCGTGTTGATGCCACCCAACAAATATTTGATGCTTCCGCCGAACATATTCTTGCAGCAATAGTACGGCGCGCACGCCTGGCTGCTGGCAAGCGCAGGCTATACATCGCCGGTGAAAATGAACCGCAACACACGCGCCTGCTAAAACCACAGGATAAAGACGGCTATGGTTTTGATGCCCTCTGGAATGATGATTTCCACCACAGTGCGAGAGTGGCAGCAACTGGCAGAACGGCCGCTTACTTTTCTGATTATAAAGGCGAAGCCCAGGAATTTATTTCCAATTTAAAATACAGCTTTCTCTACCAGGGCCAGTATTATCCCTGGCAAAACAAACAACGTGGTACACCAACATTCGGCATATCCGCACAGCAATTCATCCATTACCTGCAAAACCACGATCAAATTGCCAATAGCGGCAGAGGCAAGAGATTACATCAACTGACACACCCGGCGCTCATGCGTGCTCTTACTGCTGTCTTATTATTAGGCCCACAGACTCCATTGATTTTTCAAGGGCAGGAATTTGGAGCCACCACACCGTTTCTTTATTTTGCGGACAACCCGGCAGAATTGGCAGATGCAGTTGCTGCCGGCAGGAAAGAATTTTTACACCAGTTTCCTTACCTTGCACAACCGGAAATGCAAAGCTATCTCGGCCGGCCCGACAATCCTTCAACATTCACACAATGCAAACTTAATTTTACCGAGCGGGAAAAAAATTACGAAATATATCAGTTGCATAAGGATCTATTGCATTTACGCCACACAGATAATGTTTTCAACGGGCAGGATTACCGCCATCTTGATGGTGCAATTATTTCCAATTCAGTATTTTTAATGCGTTTTTTTTCATTAAAAAATAACGATGATCGCCTGCTCGTTGTGAATCTTGGTCGCGATTATGAAATGACATCCGTTGCGGAACCATTATTTGCACCACATACCAACCACGATTGGAAATTGTTTTGGTCGAGTGAGTCACCGCATTACGGCGGGCATGGCAGCGCGGCGCCCTTCGCGCAAAAAAGCTGGCTACTTCCCGGTTTTAGTGCTGCGGTACTTGTGACCGTGGCTAAATAATGATGATTTGAATTTTCCTGTTGCTATAAATTCAGGAGTCGATTATGAAAAATGCCCTTGCGCGAATTATTTCCTTCGATGTGCCCGATGATACCGATAGTTTACTGCGGCGCGAATGGATCCTGACGAATGGTCTTGGTGGATTTACCTCGGGAACCCTGGCCGGTAGCGTCACCCGACGCTACCACGGCTTATTGGTTGCAGCATTACCTGCACCACTGGGGCGAACCGTTATGCTCAGCCGCTTGCATGAAAGCGTCAAGTTGGGCGATGGCACCACGATTTATTTAAATAACCAGGAACTTGGCGATAACCAGGCCGAGAGCAGTATGTGCAAATGTATTAAATCGTTTCATTTGGACACCGGCCTTCCGGTCTGGACTTACCAGGCCGATACATTCAAATTGGAAAAACGGATTTTAATGGTGCGCAATAAAAATACCGTGCTGGTGAATTATCGTTTAATTGAAGCAGAAACCACTGTGGAAATTGAATTGCGCCCGGCAGTGCATTTTCGCCCGCTGGAAGCCCCCGTTAATGAGGATACGGTTAATGATGCAGATTACACTGTGACAGCGCGCGACAACATGTATCAAATCCAGGGTGGTAGTTATCCTCCACTGTTATTAACCACTATTGATGCTCAATCTACGTTTAATATTGATAATCGCCGCAGCGATAATATTTATTTCCGCCTGGAGTACGAGCGGGGTTATGCCTCACTCGGGAAGCATTGGAGCCCCGGATTTTTTAAAACCGTTTTGCAACCAGGTGACAGCACAACCGTGATTGCAACGACCGAATTGCAGGGAGAATTGCCGGAGAGTTTTGCGCAGGCTTATGCGCTGGAAATCCAGCGCCGCCATAAATTACTGGCAACCGCCCCCATCACGCCCGACGACACTATTTTTGCTGAATTAATTCTCGCTGCCGATCAATTTATCGTAACACCGGGAGGCAGAATTGAAGAGGCAGAGCGCGCGCGTGCTGCCGGTGAAGAAATTAAATCGATTATTGCGGGCTATCATTGGTTTACCGATTGGGGACGCGACACCATGATCAGCCTGGAAGGCCTTACATTGACTACCGGGCGATATAAGGAAGCACGCTATATTCTCCGCACATTTGCAAATTATGTCCGTGACGGATTAATTCCCAATATGTTTCCGGAACATGATAAAACCGGTTTGTACCATACCGCTGATGCGAGCTTATGGTTTTTTCACGCAGTGCATCGCTATCTCCAGGCTACGCAGGACCGCGAAACCTTGCGCGCAATTTTGCCCAAATTAATTTCTATTGTTGATTTTCACCTCGCCGGTACCCGTTTCAATATTGGTGTAGATCCCATTGACGGCTTGTTGCGGCAAGGTGAAGAGGGCTACCAACTTACCTGGATGGATGCCAAGGTAAATGATTGGGTGGTGACGCCACGCCGCGGAAAAGCGGTGGAATTAAATGCGCTCTGGTACAACGCATTGCGCCTGCTCGAACGCTGGCTCACGGAAGAGGAAGATGAACGGGCACATAAAATCCGCGAACATGCAGACCGCGCACGCCAGTCATTTAACCAGCGTTTCTGGAATCCCATTAGTAATTATCTTTACGATGTGATTGATGGCCCCGAAAAGCTGGATGACTCTTGCCGCCCCAATCAGATTCTCACCATTGCGCTAGATCATCCGATTCTCAATCGGGAATATTGGGAACCAGTAGTAGAGACAGTTAAACAACAACTACTGACACCGGTGGGCTTGCGCTCGCTATCGCCGCAACATCGCGACTACAAACAAAATTATGACGGTGATCTTTTTACTCGCGATGCAGCGTATCACCAGGGCACTGTATGGGCCTGGCTAATTGGCCCCTATATCGACGCGCTGGTGAAAACCTTTCCGGACGAGCGCAAAAATGTGCGCACATTATTGAGCGGTTTTGAGCAGCATATGAGTGAAGCTGGTATTGGATCAATCAGCGAAATATTTGATGCTGAACCACCCTTCACTCCGCGCGGCTGCATTGCGCAGGCGTGGAGTGTGGCGGAAGTGTTGCGTTGTCGGGCGACTTATTCCTAATTAATTTACATTGGTATCAATAAGCTTTTGCAACGACTATTTATTTTCTGTTGTTTGCTGATTGCTCTTTCAACTCTTCTTTGCGTTGGGCCAGTTCTGCACCTAATTCCTGCAAATCCAGTTTGCTGGATTGCACTTTAGGGAATATTTCCGTTTGCTCTTCGCGCACATGGTGCTTCACATATTCGGAAAGGACTTTGACTTTCGCATCAAATTCTTCTTCCCCTGGTTCACCCGCGTCTAATTGCGCGATAAGATATTTTAATGTGTCATGCTCGACTTTCGCTTCCGGTACCAATTCATGGTCTTTCAACTCTGCTTGAACTTTAGGATAAAAAACTTCCTCTTCAATTTGGGCATGAATAGTCAGTTCTTCGCAAATTTGTTCCACCAAGGCTTTTTTCTTTTCCGGGGAGCGGGATGATTCATATTGGTCAAACAGTGTGTTTACCAGCTTATGATCCGCACGCAATAATTTGGTTGCTTCTTGTGCTTTTCCAGACTCTGGTTGGCTATTCGTTTTTTTTGCTGTACCAGTCATAACATTACCTCACAGATTGATGATGACACTGATGATTAAAACAATAGGAGCGGGGAATGGCCCTAGCTGACATTTGCCACATTAATATGTGTGCGGACTCAGGCATTGACGATACAAAATCCCAATAGGTATCGTGCGCACTGGATGCCTGTGGCATAGCATGATGAGGTGCAGGTTTTACCGCGAGGAAGAGATCGGGAAATTTCATTTATCCTGAAAAAAATACAGGAATATTATTTCCCACCAAATCCCAATTGCCATCGTCGATGTAAAACTTGACCACAAATCCCCGCACATCACGTGCCGTGTCAGTAGAACCGCGTTCACCCGCAACCGTGGAAAGGCGTACAAAAACCGGAGTGCGTTTGTCGGCCACGCAAGATGGAGCCACCATGGTATCCACCCAACTCTTTTTATACGCTTCTATACGCTTCAAAATAACCGTGCGCAGCAGAGCCACGCGCATGACCTATCTGTTCTGAATCCGTTCATGAGCTAAAATTCTACTGGGACCTACCACTGGCTCATCACTAACCTGTCATTATCGGCTTCCGGTCCCGGTAAAAATGTCGCGCTAAATACTTATACTTTTTAAATAAATGATTTAAACGGCGAAATCAGCGGTGATATAAAACGTCCTACATCACATCTGTTTTTATAGGCCAAACTGATAACAAGAGGTTCAATACTATTATCTAATAAGGACATTACTACTTAATAAAATAATGACAATTTCTTATCAATATAAAACCACTGGTATCACAGCCAGCCGCCATTCAAATACATCTGGATAATTTCTCGGCTTAAGAAACACTTCACAATTGAATCAGGATTTAAACAGGGCAGAGTTTTTAACTTTCCTGATTAATAAGTGTTTGGTACGTGTCGGGTATGGATTCCAATACATAGTGGGCAGCGTTGGAGCGAACTTCGTTTCGCTCACCAGCGAATTTTTTTGTTTCACTAATGACCCGTAGACAGCCGTTTACCTTTAAGCCCCGGGCGATACACACAACGCCACACAAAGCGTCATCAGATTCTGCCGTGCCTGTGATAGCAATTAAATAATTCGCGTTACAACGGCCAGCTAAACCCGATACCAATTCACGAGCAACAGCTTCACTAGTCAGACCATAGGTATCCATTGTGGCAAAGCTAACGCCTAAGTAATCATGTTTTGCTGTTTCGCTATACACAATATATCCACCTTCGAGTACCGCACCACAACCTGCCACATCGGCCAGCATGGAAGCAACAAGGCCTGCGGTGCAAGATTCTGCTGTTGCAACGACCAACTCATTTTCCTGCAAAAATTTTACTACTGGTTCAACAGAGTTCATTACTTAGCTCTTAAAATCATCACTGATAAAATCAAAGGCGTCAGGATTTTTCTGCGCTTCTTCTGCCCAGCCCTGATCCCATTCATCATGAACAAAGACATTCAATTCAGTGTACGGATTGTTACAGTAATGTTGTTTATTTAAAAAAGCGCTTCTGCCCTCCGCACGCGGGTTTGTATTTATTGCTGACTGTAAAATTTCCATTTCGACCCTGCCGCCTTCGTATACAGCCCAATGGTTTTCCTCTATTTGCCGGCGCATAAAACTCACAATTGCAAACGCGGGAGCGCACTGTGCAAAGGTGTCTACCGCTAAATTACCAATTCGTTTAATTCTGAATTCAAAACCATTGAAGGATTCATTATTCTTATTTCGGGCAACGACTGAAAAACAATTTTCAACATCGTTATCAAGAATGTGGATATCCACTTTTTCACCATCTATTTCAAAACTATCGACAATCATAACGCCCCCTTAAACCAGCATCGGCTCATATTTTTTTGCTGCAACTTTTTAAAGCTGGGCACTGTCACTGAATAGGCAACACCTTTTCTCATTGAGCAATGTGTTTAATTTGTTGACATTATTGCCATCTTGAAAGTTCAGCAGTCGCTCTATTCGACTCTTTGCAAAAAATAAAGTGATTTAAACGATTAGCTTTATTTTTTTAAAATCACCGGAGGGAAATATCATGAGTAAACCAGACCAATACACTATGCAAGATCCACGCAGTCAATATCCAAAAATTGTGGGGGTTCCTGATGAAATGCAACCCGAGCCCGGGCTGGATAAAATTCTTAAACCACAGGCGGATCATGGGGAACTGACTTACCGTGGTTCCGGCCGATTAACAGGACGCAAGGCATTAATAACCGGTGGAGATTCCGGAATTGGGCGCGCGGTTGCGATCGCATTTGCGCGCGAAGGAGCCGATGTAGTAATTAATTATTTACCCAGCGAAGAAGTAGACGCGCGCGATACACTGCACATTTTGAAGGAAGCGGGCCATAAAGCCTTTGCGATCCCGGGTGACATCACTGACGAAAAATTCTGTACGACATTGGTGGAAAAAACTGTAGAGGCTCTTGGCTCTATAGATATACTCGTTAACAACGCCGCCAAACAACAATTTGTGGAAGACGTGGAAGATATCACTACGGAAGAATTCACTAAAATTTATTCAACCAATGTGTTTGCCACATTCTGGATAACCAAAGCCGCTGTACCTCATATGCCGCCGGGCGCCAGCATTATTAACAATACCTCGATCCAGTCTTACCAACCTTCCCCGGGGCTGCTTGCTTATTCATCCACCAAAGGTGCAATCACCGCATTTACCAAAAGCCTTGCCAAAACCTTGATCGAAAAAGGTATCAGGGTCAATGCCGTAGCTCCTGGCCCAGTGTGGACACCATTACAACAAAGTGGTGGCCAGCCGCCGGAAAAATTAAAACACTTTGGCGAAAAAACGCCGATGGGACGCCCCGGCCAACCCGCTGAACTTGCACCGGCGTTTGTATTTCTTGCCTCACAGGAATCCAGTTACATCACTGCGGAAGTCATTGGTGTTACCGGAGGGCAACATACGCCATAAATAAATGCATAAAAAATAAATACATAAAAACTATGCTGGCCCAATTCTATTCGAATTGAGCCAGCATAGTTTTTTCATACCTATTACTTTAATACCTGTAGTTTTCAGAAGAATCCATTCGCAATAAAACTACACAGCGCTAATCCCTATGGCCAACATACATCCCACTATCCTTTATTATCGCAACTTACTATTTTTATAACCTGCCTACCGGCCAGGCCACCAGTTCCATTAAAAAGTAAATTGCAAATTCACGTTAGCGTAGTCAACATCCATATCAATTGCATTTGCCTGGAGTACATTGATTTCATCGCGTGAAATTTCAAAGTTAAAACGTTCGTATTCAACACGCAAATCCAAATGTTCAGCCAAACGGAATTTAGCACCTACACCCCAGAATGTTTCATCGCCATCGTAGTCATCGCTTAATACAAAGGCTTCCGTGTCAATACTGGCGTCCGCATCCCACCATAATTGTCCGCCCTTTGCATAAACCGAAAATGCTTCAGACACTGGCAATTCCAATATCAAGTCCAATGCTTTACCTTTTGCATCGAAATCCAGCGCACCATTTCCCGCATCGTCAAAATCGATGTATTGTGCTTCAACTCCGATGTACTCATTAAATTTCACTACAGCGAAAACTTTTTTTGCCGCTTCATCTTCATCAAAGTCGCCGTCTTTTAATTTTGTTAGACCATAACCGGCACCGATAGAAAACTCCGGGTTTAACCGCCATGCATCATCGGATTGCGCCATTACTGCAGCCGAACCAAACAAACCTGCGCACAGAAATAAAATGTGTTTTTTGATCATGATTAATTCTCCTGATTTTTAATGTTACGTATCGCAATACAACGCAAAGGTTATACCAACCTCAAAAATTAATTAAAAATGTGTGTTTACCCGCAGAACAGGCATATTTTTCATCTAATTTGCGTAATTTTTGTCTATGCGTTAACAGAAAAGATAAAAACTGCATCTATTTACAGTAATTATTACAAATCGAAGAAGGAGGGTATAAAGCGCGGTGAAAAGTAAATTTTGCAGATTTAGCAGGCACATCCCTGATGCCTTGCAATGATTACAGGGCGAATATAAATAAATGTTATCCGGGTAAATTAACCGGTATAGATGCCCTGACTACGCAAATAATCTTCGTAGTTACCATGGAAATCGATAATGCCTGACGGTTGCATATCAATAATCCGCGTGGCGAGTGACGATACAAATTCACGGTCATGACTGACAAAAATCAGGGTGCCCGGATAATTTTCCAATGCCAGGTTCAACGCTTCGATGGATTCCATATCCAAATGGTTAGTCGGCTCATCCATTAATAAAACGTTGGGATTTATCAAACTTAGCTTGCCAAACAGCATGCGGCCTTTTTCACCACCGGAGAGCACTTTTACATTTTTCTTTACTTCATCGTTAGAAAAAAGCATACGCCCCAGTGCACCGCGCACCAATTGCTCGTCGCCTTTGGTCCACTGTTTCATCCAATCGAATAAATTACTATCATCGGCAAAATCGGCAGCGTGGTCCTGCGCAAAATAACCGATTTCAGCTTGCTCGGCCCATTTGACGGTGCCGCTATCCGGTTGCAAATCACCGTACAGGCACCGTAACAATGTCGTTTTACCCGCACCGTTAGGGCCGATAATGGCAATGCGCTCGCCGGCCTCTACCTGCAAACTCAAATCGGTGAACAGCGGGCGGTCATAGCCCTTGCTGACGTGTTCCAGAGTCACTGCCTGGCGGTGCAATTTTTTATTTTGTACAAATTTAATGTAGGGGCTGACACGGCTGGATGGCTTGATATCGTCCAACTGGATTTTTTCAATCTGGCGCGCGCGCGAGGTTGCCTGCTTTGCTTTGGATGCGTTCGCGGAGAAGCGGCTTACGAAGGTTTGCAATTCCGCAATTTGCGCTTTTTTCTTGGCGTTTTCATTTAATAATTTTTCGCGCGCCTGGGTGGAAGCCATCATGTAATCGTCATAATTACCGGGATACACGCGCAATTCACCGTAATCCAGATCGGCCATGTGTGTACATACTGCATTTAAGAAATGGCGGTCATGCGAAATGATAATGATGGTACTGTCGCGTTCACTCAGGACGGTTTCGAGCCAGCGAATAGTATTGATATCCAGGTTGTTGGTGGGCTCATCCAGCAATAATACTTCCGGATCGGAAAATAGCGCCTGCGCTAGTAACACGCGTAATTTCCAGCCGGGCGCAACAGCGCTCATCGGGCCGAAGTGTTGTTCAACAGGGATATCCAGCCCGAGCAGTAACTCACCAGCGCGCGATTCGGCGGTATAGCCATCCATTTCCGCAAAGGCGACTTCCAGCTCCGCCACGCGCATGCCGTCCTCTTCGCTCATCTCCGGCAAGGCATAAATGCGATCGCGCTCTGCTTTTACTGCCCAGAGTTCGGTATGGCCCATGATTACCGTATCCACCACCGAGTATTCTTCATAGGCAAACTGGTCCTGCTTTAATTTACCCAGGCGGGTGTTGGGCTCCAGCATCACCTGCCCGGCAGAGGGTTCAAGGTCGCCCCCCAGGATTTTCATGAAAGTGGACTTGCCACAACCGTTAGCGCCAATCAGGCCGTAGCGATTGCTGTTATTGAATTTGACGGACACATTTTCAAATAGGGGTTTTGCACCAAATTGCATGGTGATATTGGCGGTGGAGATCACGGATATATTCTCTGGGCTGTACGATGGAAAAGGGCTAACTCGTTGAAAGGCGCGCATTTTAGCCTAGTTGGGGCGGTAGCAGGGATTTTTATTGGCGATAAAAAAGCCCGCGCGGAGCGCGGGCTTTTACGGTGTAACTACTGGATTACGGCAGTTTGAACACCACTTTTACGCTCGCATCCACGGCGCTGGCATCGACATAACCAATCGCACCGGGGTTAGCGGCTACCTGGGCTTTTACCGCTGCATCATCACCAACGTCTTTAGGTGGGGTACCTTTGCCGGTAAATACCAGTTGCGACCAATAGGCCTTATATTGGCTCGCGTTTTTCTTGCAGACGGCTTCGTTGAATTTATCGCGTACCGCAGAACCTTCATTCTGATTAAATGGCACCGCCTGGCCACCACCGGGGAAGCTTTTGCTTTTACCGAGGAAAATACGCGATATGTCGTCTTCCGTAAGTGAACTGAACGCGGCAGACGGATGGACAATCACCGCCACCTCAGCAAACGCCAGGTTTGCAGCCGCAAATAAAAAAATCAGCGCGAGGGAATTGAGCAATTTTTTCATGATGTCATTTCCCCCTAGAAAACAGTCTGGACTGCAACGGAAAATACTTTCTGTTGCCCGCTGACAACAGTCGCATTTGGCAGCGTCACATCCGGGCTGTCGACATCATCGAACTGGAATTTCAGCGCAGTGCCGGCAGTGACATCCCAACGGACACCCAACGTAAGCACATCGCGTTTGACCACTTGCGATTGGGCAATCGCTTGTAACGTTCCAATCAGCACGTTGGTGCTACCGACAACAGGCAAGGCTTGCCCGGCCGGGATTCCGGCTTCCGGATGTGACACTTCGTCTTTCGCTTTTGATGCGGTGACATGGAATAACCAATCACCGGCGCGCACCCCGGCCATTACATATTCACGAATATTTTTTGATAGCAATGCATCGCCCGGATCGAACTCCACATGTTCAGCCGCCGCGACAAAACGACCGGTATCGATATTAAGGCCAACTTCGGTAAAGGTGACATCGTCATCTTCCACGAGCAAACGGTCGGCATTATTGCCAAAGCCCAGCGCGCGCAGTGTATTGGCGAAACTGCCAATGGTTGTGGTCGCACTCAGGGGTGAGCCGGTTACATCGACCGTTAAATCCGCCTGGTGATAGGCCGCACGCAACGTCCACCAATCCTTGCCGAGTGTGCCGGACAATCCCATCTGGTTACGTGTTTCGGCATCAGCCTGGGCTCCGCTAAATACCAACTCATCGGTGAAGCTACCGAAATACGCTTGCAAGCTGGTATCAAAAATTCCCAGCGTGCCGGTTAAATATACATCGACACCGTCCACGTTATTGAACGGCAAGTAATACACTTCTTGCGGCGGAGTGATCCAGGTGTAGGAATAACCCACATCGAGAAAATCAGAATACATGTAGAAAGGAGTGCGCAACCGGCCGGCGCGAACTTTTACCCAGTCGTTAGCTTGCCAACTTAAATAGGCCCATTCGGCATCGACCTGGTAATCATTGTTACTGCGTGCAATTAATTGTGCGGTTGCTGTGACTTTTTCATTCACCTGGCCGGTAACTTGCAGACCAAGCAAGTTGCGATCAAACGTAAGATCGTCTTCGTCATAACCGCCATAACCAACGGCGTCCCCATCATCGACCATGCCTCCGCCCACCGATAAAAAGCCGGAGAAATTTACATCCGCCGCCGCAGCCAGGGGCGTTGCCAGTAACAGAGTAATTGCCAAAGCCAGGTGATTTTTTTTGCGATTCGAGCTGATTTTTTTCATTGCATTACCACTCCTCTTGTTGCGCACATTCCCATGCATGAACTCCTTGAAAAATCCCTCTTGTCCACGTGATAAGTGGGCAAGATAAAAATCCGGCGTTTCGATTTATACGCGAAATTGTGTAGCGACTTTGCGTAATGCTTCGCTGATGTGACTGATATCGCGACTAATTTCATCCAGCTCATTGGTTGTACTGGTGACCAGCTGGGTATTGTGGTAAATGCCGTTTACATGTTCGGAAACATGTGAAAATGTTACGGTCTGCTCTTGTGTTGCAGCAGCTATTTTTTCATTGATGCTACTAATGGTTTCGACATTATTCAAAATGGAATTGAGCACCTCACCGGAAGCCGCTGTTGCTTCAACGCCGCGATTTGCACGCTCCACGCTGCCCTGCATAGCAGTGACCGCACTGGCAGAAACAGCGCGCAGTTCGCTGATTACTTTATGGATTTCTTCCGTTGCCTGGCGTGTGCGCACCGCAAGCCCGCGCACTTCATCGGCAACTACTGCGAACCCGCGTCCGTGTTCGCCAGCACGCGCCGCTTCAATCGCCGCATTCAATGCCAGCAAATTGGTTTGTTCGGCGACAGTTTGAATGGTGTTGAGTAATTGCCCGACATCCGCAGAAAATTCTTCAAAACGATTCACTACATTCGCGGCGCTGCGCACCTCTTCCGCCAGTGTACTGATAGTCGTTACATTGGCGGTAAGCGTATCTTTACCACGTGCAGCTGCTGAACTGGCATCCTGCGCTTGCGATGATGCATGGCCGGCAAATTCAGCGATTTCATTTACGGTTTTCATTAATTCTTCAATCGACGTACGCATTGCAGAAATTGCACGCGCTTGCTCATTGATACGCCCGAGATTCTGGCTACTGGAATTGGTAAGGCGCGAAGCGACCTGCGCAAGGCCACCCACATCCTGGCTGACATTGGCAAAAGAGCCGTGGAGTTTTTCGACAAATGCATTGAAGTATTTCACGAGGTAACGAATTTCATCATGACCGGGATAATCAATACGCTTGGTTAAATCACCCGCACCTGATGACATCTCTTTCAATGATGATGTGACTTCGTTAATGCTTGATGTAATAGAGCGCCCGATAACCGAGCTAAGCACAACTAATGCAATCACAACGCATACAGCAATGGCCAATGCAATGCGCCCTGCACTTTTTGACGACTCAATAGTGGTTCTAATGGACGAGGTAAATTCCTGCGCCGTATTTTCTTTCATTGTCGCAAGCATCTTGCGCAGTTTTTTTAATTTTTCAGCATTGGTTGCCGCTTCTGCACCAACCTTTTCAAAATCCACATTGCCACCGATAAAACTTTTTGCAATGCGAACTGCTGTGGTATACCAATCTTGCAAAACCCCATCAATTTCTTGCAGCTGTGTGCCCATGGCTTTATTAAGCACCGACAATTTTTGCAAGTTCGCACGAATTTCCTGATAGTGCTTTTCCGCATGTTCCAACGGTGCTTCATCGCCAGTGGTAACCGAACTATTAATTTGTTGTTCCATCAATAACAGGGAATCCAGATTTACAGTGGTCATATCCAAAGTGGGATACAACCGCCGCTCTACTTCGGCAAGGCGCTCGCTATTGAAACGCTCAACCCATTGGGAATACCCCTGGCTAATGACAAAACCGAGTAAAGCAATTGTCACCAGCAACATGAGTTTTTTTGCAATCGTCAAGCGGAGCATTATTTGCGAACCTCAAATGAACACGATTATTTAATAAATTCCACAGAGGCGAGAAAGCATCATCACAGCCGTAAAATAATCAGAACCATTCAATTAAATTCATTTGGGTATAGCAGCCGACGATAAAATGCGCAAACGCCATAAGCGTTTTACTGCCAAAAGCGAGAGAAGGAATTTTTCAAGTTGAATTAACGCGATAAAAAAAAATTGCCTAATCACTAAAAGCGATTAGGCAATTTTTTTACTAACAAGATGGTTAAAGCGATGAGGAGCGGCGCAAAACCCAGAGCAATGGTACGGTCACCACCATTAGCATCACACTAGCCACCGCTAGCATCAAGCTGGTATCGGTAGAGGTTAATAACCAGCCATAAGCCGGGCGAACCAGGTCGCGCCAAGGCAACTGGCTGGCCACTAGCAACGCAATCAAGGTAACGGGGGCCGCCAAAATCAACCGCTCCAACCAGGGATTCAACCGCTGTTTGACCGGCAGGTTTGCCATGACATTCGCGGCGAAACCGTCGTCTTCAATGTAATTGTTATTACGCTGCAATTGCTGCGCGAGGAAATCATCAAACGATTTATCGCTCATAGAGCACCTCTTACCGTGTTTACATTGCCCATCATTAATTTCATTACGTGGCTCCTGGTCATCGACATCTTTCCCATTACTTTTATCCCTCGGGGAGTGCGTCTTGCCAGGAGGAGAGCAAGGTTTGTAGCTTTTGTTTACCGCGATTGATATGGGTTTTTACGGTTCCCAATGGAATCCCCATAATAGTCGCCGCTTCTTCATGAGAAAAGCCGTCTTCGTAGCATAGCCGAATGGCGAGCTGCTGCCCGGCACTCAGGGTTTGCATGGCGGCCTCAACATCTTTTCGGGCATGGAATTGTTGCAAAGCACATTGGTCAGCTTCCACCTCCTCGTTCTCATCCAGCTCACACCATTCAATTTTTTTGGCGCGCCAGCGGTTGGCGGCGATATTGAAAGCGATGCGATACAGCCAGGTCGAGAATTTGGATTCCGCACGAAACGCGCCCAGCGCCGCATAAGCCTTCATGAAGGTCTCCTGCGCCAGATCGTCCGCGAGATGGGTGTCGCCGTTGCACAGTCGCCGCGCCCAGGTGCGCAACTGCGACTGGTAGCGCAAGACCAGCTGCGCGAAGGCATGCTGGTCTTTACGGTTAACCACCCGCGCAATCAATTCCTGATCGGGAACTGACATGCGTATTAGTCCTGTTGCCCAGCCTGTTGTTCCGTGTGCGAGCCGGTGTTGGGTTTGTTCAGATACCACACCAGGGTTTGTGAGCACCCAATCGCAATCAGGATGAAACCAACCGCCCCGATATCAAAACCCACCAACACCGTGAGGAAAATTAACAGGCCAATACCGAGACAGATATTGCGAATCCCCCGCGCGAGGTTGCCGTGCTCATTGGCGCCCCGGGGCTCATCGCCGCGCAGGATTTCCACCGGAATATCCCTGCCGGCCGCGAGTAATTTATCGATGTTGCTATTGAGTACCTGCTGCCGGCGAACCCGCGCCTTGTAGCGCAACACCAGGTAAAACCCGACCAGGATCAATGGCGAACAGAGGAACATAATTCCGGCGAATACAATAAACATCACCATCAACGCTTCCATTACCGAGCCCTCATCATCGTCGTCTTTGTTTTCTTTATTACCGCCAAATGCCTGGCTCAGGTTCTTTTCCAGATCGCGTTGCCAATTCTGTTGCTGGTCGCGCACTTGCCGTTCCACTTCGCGCGCCCGCGCTTCCGCTTCCCGCACCTGCGCTTCCTGCTCATGCGACCAATGCGCATGTTCGTCACTAGCGGGCGGCGGCGGGGCGATCTCCGGCGCAACCACATCAGGCGGTGGCGGCGCTACCGGAACATCGACGTTGAGTTGCACATCAACGGTGGAAGAGGTATCAACCTGGACGGTAGTCCCCTCCAGTTCAGCCGCCATAGCGGGGACAAAAATCACACTGGCTATGGTCAGCCCAAAGGCCCAGCACAGGCGGTGCGACAGGGTCGAAGATAAGGTCATGGGAAAAGCCTCTCAGGAAAATCCGGGCAGGATTGCAAAGGTTTCAATCGAAATTGCCCCAACTCACAAACTAGGACACAGTCTAGCGAGTGCTGGATTCAGTGGAGAGGATTATTTTTGGCGGCAACAAAAGCCGGTCAGTTGACCAGCTTTTGCCAGAAGTTCTTGATGGGATTGGCACCGGCGATATTGCAATCCGCGCTTTCCTGCGGGCGCGCATCATCGCGCAACGGCAGCCAGATAGAACCTTCACAGGTTTCAGCGCCGAGCTTGCCGGTTGCGCTATCGATCCAGTCGAAGCTCACACCCGGTGGCGGTTCCTGCTCCAGGCTGCGCGTCGGTAATTGCTTCATAAAATCAGCCCAGACTTGCAAGGCGCCGCCCGCACCGCTCAATGGCGTCTGGCCATTGTCGTCGCGCCCCAACCACACCACTGCCAGGTGCTCGCCGCTGAAACCGGCAAACCAGCTATCGCGCTGATCATTCGTGGTGCCGGTTTTTCCGGCGAGGTCGATAGTCGAGGAAATCTGGTTATAGGCGCTGCGGCCGGTGCCCTCGCGCAAGGTACGCTGCATCGCATACTGCAACTGGAACGTTGTTTCGGGGGCGAAGCGTTGCTCCAGCTCCAATGGATAACGCTTGAGCGGTTTGCCATCGGCAGTGAGCACTTCGCGGATTCCATGTAACGGGGTGTAAACACCTTCGGCGGCCAACGTGTGATAAATCCCCGCTACTTCCAGCGGCGACATCTCCACCGAGCCCAGCAACATTGCCGGCAGCTCCGGCACATCACCTTTGAATCCGGCCCGCTTCACTGTTTTGGCAACAGCGTCCAAACCAATAGTCATCCCCAAACGCGCGGTAGATTGGTTGTAGGAATAGGCGAGGCCTTTGTAGAAGGAAATATCGCCGTGATCTTTTTTATCGGCGTTTTGCGGCGCCCACCATTTGCCGCCAGATTTGTAACTCACCGGCGCATCGCTGATAACGGTGCCGAGATTGTATTTGTGCGGGTTTTCCAGCGCCGTTAAATAAACGAAGGGCTTCATCAGCGAGCCGATCTGGCGCTTAGCATCGAGCGCGCGATTCAAACCGGCGAAGCGCGGGTTAGTATCGCCAACCAGCGCAAGGATTTCGCCACCGCCAACGGAGGTCACCACCATACCGCCTTGCACATCCTTGGTTTTGTATTGCTTTTCCAATTGTGCGGTGCGCAGTTTCAGCGAGTTCTCCGCCTGACGCTGGACCATCGGTGAGAGGGTGGTAAAAATGCGCAAGCCTTCGCTGCGCAAATCATCTTCCTTGTAATCCTCTTTGAGCTGGCGCTTTACCAGATCCATAAAGGCCGGGTAAGTGGTCGAACTCGCTTCACTCGGCGGGACTACCCCCAGCGGTGCAGCCTGGCTGATTTTTAATTGCTGGTCATCAATTAAACCTTCCTGATGCATCACAGCCAACACCACATTTCTGCGTTCTTTGGCACGCTCGGGATTTTTCCAGGGGTTGTAATAGGAAGCGCCTTTTACCAGGCCAATCAACAAGGCGAGGTCATGGGGTTTTAATTCCTGTAGCGGTTGGCGGAAATAATGCTGCGATGCGAGGGCAAAACCGTGAATCGCACGCGGGCCACTTTGGCCGAGGAAAATTTCGTTGATGTAGGTTTCCAGGATTTCCGCTTTGCTGTAATGGACTTCCAGCAACACCGCCATAATCGCTTCCGGAATTTTACGGCGCAGCAAACTTTGCTCGTTGGTGAGGTAAAAATTTTTCACCAGCTGCTGGGTAATCGTACTGCCACCCTGCACCACATCACCGTGGGTTACGTTCACCCAGGCGGCGCGAATGATCGCAAGCGGCGATACACCGTGGTGCTCCAGAAAATGTTTATCTTCCACCGCTAATAAGGTTTCACCTAACAGCGGCGGCAAATCTGCCAGCCGAACCAGCAAGCGATCTTCTTTATCGGCCGGATAAAAACCGCCGATCTCTTCCGGTTCCAGGCGTACCAGCGGTAAATCAGCGCCGGCCAGATCGATCAATCCTTGCACCGAACCATTGGCCACACGCAGCATAAATGTACGTGCGGGTTCGGTTTTATCCCAAAACGCGAAACCACGGCTGTGGATGTGATAAGTCACTTCACTGGATGACGCCGTCACTTTTTTAAGCACATGGCCGGGCGATTTAACATCGCCCTCAAAGCGATACCCCAGCGCCCGTAATTCCTGTTCAAACAATGCAGGTGTTAATGACAACCCCTCGTACAACTCCAGCGGGCGTGCATAAACCCGCGCGGGCAATGCCCATTTTTTGCCTTCGAATTTTTCGCGCACCACCGAATTCAGGTAGAGCGTCCAGATTCCCATCAAGGTAATGATTAACAGCAACCCATACAGTATCCAGATACGCGCTAACGCCCAACCACGACGAGGTGCTGCAGAAGAAGAGCTGGCAGGTTTGGCGCGGCGGGTGGTAGAACGGCGTTTGGTCATGAGTTGGCAATATCCCGGATAACGCGGGCAAATCCCGCGAGGAAGCTGTGTATAGAGCGGTCTTCACACCTGAAGAAAAGCGCGACAGTTTACTCGCCAACTCCCATCAAGGCGAGGCTTTGAAAGCGCTCCAACGATAATAGCGCCCGCATCATCCAAACGCGGGCAACAAATTATTGGTTTGTACGGGGTTCTATGGCACCACAGTCGCTTGCCAGCCACTTCCCTTCCAGCGTTACCGGCATGGTGTAGGCCTTGCCATTGAAATGTTGCACCGCTGTGCCTTTGCCGCTGAATGCGGTTGGCGATGAAAATTCCACTTCCGCATCCATCGACGAGGCGCCTTCACCTTCACACGCCTGATGGAGTTTGAATTTATTTTTACCTACAGCGGTGATGGTAGATTTACACCCGTCTTCAGAATCTGGCACCCAGCCTTTATCGATTTCCGCCTGGGTGATGCAATCTTTGGTAACCACACCCTCTTTGCTGAGTGTCAGTCGATCACTTTTATATTCCTGTTGCTGCCCCGCCTGGGCCTTGCTCTGTGCCAGTGCCTCTTCCATCATTTTGCGTTGCTCAGGCGGCATATTTTTTTTTTGCTCCTGCATGCTGCCAAGAATGCTATCCGCCTGGTCTTGCTGCAGCGCCGCGAATTGCCCCTGGGCACCGCCTTCAAATTTGATGGCGTTTTGCCAAAGCCCGGCTTTCATGTCCACTTTAACTTGGGCCATGCTGCTCGCCGCGACCAGACTGGCAACAGCGATAAATACGAATGATTTCATAATGATTCTCCCTGGTTGGTGGTAAATCGTTTAAATCCTGATTAACCAATAAATGAATGACGCTGTTGTGCGTCATGTGAATTTGCAGCAGCCCGCAAACTTATAAATGAAATCAATGAATCGCGGCTTAATACTTTCATGGGTAACGCAAGTTTTGCATAATGCCTCACAATTTTTTCCATCCTTCCTATCTCCTACCTTTCCAAGGCATTCCCAATGAGCAAGCAATATCATATCTACGGTATAGGCGCCGCCCTGGTCGACACCGAAATAACCCTCACCGACGCCGACCTCACTACCATGGCAGTTGCCAAAGGGGTGATGACACTGGTGGATGAAGCACGCCAGCACCAATTAATTGACTACTTGAAAAATCATCTGGTTGCATCGCATAAAGCCAGTGGCGGTTCAGCAGCCAATAGCATCATCGCCGCCAGTTATTTCGGTTCCAGGAATTTCTATTCCTGCAAGGTAGCGAACGATGAAAACGGGCAATTTTATCTGGACGATATTAAAGCCGCCGGTGTAACCACACCGTCACATATAGTTCCGCCAGCAGGTATCACCGGTAGATGCCTGGTCATGATTACGCCTGATGCCGAGCGCACCATGAATACCTTTTTGGGTATCAGCGAAACCCTGTCCGTTAATGAACTGGATCCCGCAGCAATAGCACAATCCCATTACGTTTATATTGAAGGTTACCTGGTAACTTCCCCTACGGGCCGCGCGGCGGCGATTGAATTGCGCAAGCAAGCCGAAGCAAACAACACACGCACCGCGCTCAGTTTATCGGACCCGGCGATGGTGCAATTTTTCCGCGATGGTTTGGTGGAAATGATTGGCGAGGGTGTGGATTTGATTTTCTGCAATAAAGATGAAGCCATAGGTTTTACCCAAACCCAAAACATTGAACAAGCCAGTGAAGCGCTGAAAAAGTACTGCAAACAATTTGCGATCACCTGCGGCGGTGACGGCGCATTGGTATTTGACGGTAAAGAATTAATCCAGGTTGCAGGCACACCAGCAAAAGCGGTTGATACCAACGGTGCTGGCGATATGTTTGCCGGCGCATTCCTGCACGCCATCAATCACGGCAAAGATTTCAAAACAGCCGCTGAATTCGCTAATAAAGCAGCAGCAAAAGTGGTTGCACAATTTGGCCCGCGTTTAAAAGCAGAACAGCATGAAGAATTGAAGCAAGGTTTTTTTAGTTAATTTCAATTTACTTCAGTCAGCGGATGGGATTTCCCCATCTGCTACGGATTAAACCAGCATGCTCCCCCGTCCCGATGCGCTCGCACCACCGAACTCCAGAGTGATTTTGCAGTACAGGAATCGGCCGTTGTAATTTCCATTACCGGGATATTGAAGACTAGCGAGCAGTAACCTACGGCTAT
The DNA here is from genome assembly GCA_021151835.1 of Gammaproteobacteria bacterium. Classification (GTDB taxonomy): domain Bacteria; phylum Pseudomonadota; class Gammaproteobacteria; order Pseudomonadales; family Cellvibrionaceae; genus Cellvibrio. Next base: position 84,862 of record JAGKWO010000035.1, on the reverse strand, counting down.
TACCCTCCTCTCATTTATCGGCATAACCAGCGGCAAACACTAGATTATATTATTTAATAATAAATCCTCCCTGCTAATGATAATCAGTTTTATTTGCGGTAAGATGCGCCATCTTTTAGTCCTGCCCACCATTTGGAGTGCCCTCGTGAAATTCAAACTCTTTCCCCTGTCTGCTGCCATAGTGCTTTCCATTAATCCCCTTGCCGCACTGGCCCAGGGAACAGCGCAAAAAAGCCAGGACCTGCAAGAAGTTATCGTTACCGGTAAGTACAGCGTCGCACAAACCAAGACACTGGATACAGCAACGGGCCTGGGGCTAACTATCCAGGAAACACCGCAATCCGTGTCGGTATTAACTTTCGAGCGTATGCAAGACCAGAACATCACCAGCATCCTCGAAGCGGTGAATAGCGCAGTCGGCGTGACTTCCGAGGAAGTGGACAATGTGCGCAACAGCTTTTATTCACGCGGTTTCCAGATTGATAGCTACCAAATCGACGGTGTTCCCACTTCCTGGAGCCTGGGTGGCGACTCCGGCGAAACAGTGGCCGATACCGTTATCTATGAGCGCATTGAATTCGTACGTGGTGCAACCGGTTTAATGACCGGCGTGGGCGATCCATCCGCGTCTATCAACCTTGTGCGCAAACACGCCAGTAGCAAGGAGTTAACCGGTTTTGTGGATGTAGGTACCGGCAGTTGGGACAAAAGAACCCTGGCCGCTGACGTGTCCACCGGCCTGAATGAAAGCGGCAGCATCCGTGGCCGTGTAGTGGGCCGTTACCTGGGCGGCGACTCGTTTGTTGATTATTACGAGGACAACAAAAGCACCTTCTACGGCGTGCTGGAAGGGGATCTGACCGATACAACCCTGGTGCGTGCCGGCGCCAGTTACCAGAACAACGATCCCACCTCCACGGTATGGGGCGTACTGCCGGGTTTCTTCTCCGACGGTACCAGAACCGATTGGGATGTATCCAAAACCACCGCGATGGACTGGAACCGCTGGGAATCAACTAACACCAATTTCTTCGCCAGCATTAACCACACCTTCTCCAATGGCTGGGAATTGCTCGCTAACTACAACAAATTGCACTACGAAACCGAAGCCCGTTTGCTCTACGTTTACGGCGCGCTGGATAAAACAACCGGTGCCGGTCTGAATGCGCAACGCTACCGCAGTGATGGCGAATCCAAACAAGACAGCTTCGACATCCAGTTGAAAGGTGATTTCAACCTGTTTAACCAAACCCACGATTTTGTGCTTGGCGCCCTGAGTGCCGACCAGGCAGCGGAAACCTTCACCCAACTCCCGCTGGGCGGGAGCTCATGCTTCGGGTACGACTGCGTGCCGGTAGGGAATTTTTACGAGTGGGGCAACCTGCATGAGCCTGCCTGGTCAGACGTGCGCACCCAATCGCAGGATATTGAAACCGAACAGCGCGGCTATTACGCGGCAACGCGCCTTTCTGCCACTGACAAGCTCAAGTTTATTGTCGGCGGACGCATAGCGACCTGGGAGCGTACCGGCTTTGATTGGAGCGGTAATGTGAATTACGGGAATGATGATGAATTTATCCCTTATGCCGGCGCACTTTACGATCTGACTGATGCCCACCGCATCTACGCCAGCTACACCGAAATTTTCAAGCCGCAAAACAATCGCGATGCCAAAGGGAATTTCCTGGACCCGCTGGTCGGTGAAAGCGCAGAGGTCGGTTTGAAGAGCCGTTTCCTGGATGACCGGCTGCAAACTACCATCGCCTATTTTGATATCCAGCAAGACAACCTGGCGCAACTCGATACCACTTTTGTGGGCACACCGGAACAGATGTATGCCTACATTGGCGCCGAGGGAGCACAGAGTAAAGGGTTTGAACTTGAAGTGGTTGGCCAGCCAATTGACGGCTGGAACATCAGCGCAGGTTATTCACAATTTTCGATTGAAGATGCCAGGGGCAACGACCTGAACACCGACAATGCGACCAAATCGATCAAGCTGTTTACCTCTTATCAATTCGGTGGCTCGCTGGATAAGCTCATGCTCGGTGGTGGTGTTAACTGGCAGAACGAAACCTATTCAGAAGGCATTACTCCCGCTGGTCAGCCCGGCAGACTTACCCAGGATGCCTATGCATTGGTCAGCTTGATGGCTCGCTACGCGATTACCGATGACCTGAGCGTACAGTTCAATGCGGCAAACGTGACGGATGAAAAATATTATTCGCAAGTGGGATATTTCAGTTCATACCGCTACGGCACACCGCGTAACTACACCCTCAGTTTGAACTACAAGTTCTAACTCGTGCACCGCAAGCCATCACCCATGGCTTGCGGTTTTTGCTTCACCGCCATTTACAAGAATTTAATCCGCTAAGGCGTGCGGTATGAGTCCGATGCTAATAATTCGTCTCATCATTATCCGAAAGGCAGCAATGCCACCAACCATTTCCCATCCATAACAACCCAGTCAAACCACAGCAATTGATGGGTGATTACGATTATCCAAAATACCATCCGGAACGATAACTTTTTGGTTTTGTGGCGAAACTGTTGCTGCGCGATAAAAGCACCAGGCCATCCACCCAGTAGCGCCCAAAACTGTAGATTCGCTTCCGGAATACGCCATTCATTGTTTTTTGCGCGACGTTTGTCATCCCAGTAAAAATAATAAGAGACAACACTGGCAATCAGGTAAGCGGGAAGCACCCATAACACGCCATAATCCATTAACAAGTTGAACGCCCCCGCCAACGGAAAAATTAATAACAATAATAATTTTAACCAGGGAATTTCATGTTCGATAAGCCGATGCTTATTCACGGGCTGCGATTTTTTAAGTGGACGATAAGTCTCTTTTTTATTAAGCCGCGGTTTGATTCTAATAGCGGGATTGTCGATGGTGAGCGCAGCACTGCGTACATGGATAGCAATTGGCCGCCCTTGTTTATCAGTACCCGCTTGAAAAAATACCGAATCACCTTGAACAGGACGATGCGAACCGCGCAGCGCCGAAATATGGAAAAAAAATTTCTTTCCTTGCGCAACAGCAATAAATCCAAAACCTTTTTCATCATCCCAGCTGTCGATAATTCCGGCGTGCTCTGTCATCATCTGCCCCTGACTCACTATTTTTGCATATCATAAAACTCCACAAGAATTCTATCCACCAATTGCGTTGCCGTAGTGAGATTACTGGTATCCGGATTGATCGCACCATCCTTTCCCGAATGATGCCCCTGCCCCACCAGTTTCAACAAATAAATCGATTGCTTATCATTGCGATCCACCACTGCTTCATAAATAACCGATGGCTGCGCTGAATAACCATCACCGGAATACACTTCATCGTCAGGGAAGCGGTCGCTGGAATAATACGTATTAAAATCAAATGATTGGTTGATTTCGAAGCGAATCCGGAATTGCTCTGGCAAGGTCGTAAGGGATTTTGTTGCTAGCTGAAAATTCTCGAGCATGGTTGCACCGGAATAAGCATCCAATACCGGAGTAGATGTTTCCGGAACCACCCTGCCATCGGCGGATTTTAAACCCAGCGCGTGCAAAAACACCGGCAAGGATTCAGGGCGCATACGCTCATTTTTGCTCGCGGTATCATATTGGTAATCAAAAATTTCTTCGCCACTCGCAGCTGTAACGAGCGGATTATCGGTAAAAACCTGCTGTGGATTTTTACGGGTTACCCTGGTTGCAAAATTGTTAGCGGCCAGTTTGCCAGTCACATATAGCGGCTGGATTAATTTTCCATCCAGCGTTTCCAACCATATCGCATATTGTGGCCACATAAAAAATGGCCCTTTGCGGAATTCAATTGTAAACTCTTCACCAGCAGCAATAGCAGGCTCAAGCCGATGAATTTGATAGAGCTGCTGTTCCGCTACCGTACTTGCCGTTGCTGCACGCAACGTTTGCCCCCAGTGATAAAACTGCAAAAAGGGCGGTGCTTTGTAATAAACAAGAACCAGCAACACCACAAACACCCCCGTGCTACCCCAGGGAACTATATTGATCGTTCCTGCGCCAGAGTTCCGGAGGTAACTTTTGAGCGGTTTAACATTGTTTTTGATATGCCATAACAATAACAGCAACAACCAGAAACCGAAGATGGTATGCAGCAAGGCAATTAATTCCTGATGGGGTTTTAAAAACATCAGCAGGGAAGTAATCAGAAGAACGGCCAGGCCGAGAAAAATAGAAAGGCTAATAAAACTGCGCCAGCGAATCTGGTTGGAAGCCATAGGTTTCACCCGTTAAATAATCCCGGGCTACTTTCACCGGCGCAGCGCGCTTAAAACCAGTTAAATTTTATAAAAGTTTATGAAACCGCCGGTTTTCTATCCCACAGCGTTTAATTTCCAACCAACGCAGGCAACTCCATGGGTAATTTGTGCTTTTCGATTAATTGTTTAAGCTGGCTACGGTGTTCCAGTAATAACTCATTTTTCTTTTGGGAAGTATAAAGCTCAATCAATTTACGATGAACCAGGACCATGCCAATAGGGCAAGCAATCGCCTGGTAATGTTTCATTGCACGCTGATACGAAATTTCTGCTGCCTGCAGATCTCCGGTTTTTACGGCGATATCGCCCCACAAACTCGCTACGTAGGCCTGGTATAAACTATCGAATGCGTCTTCAGCCAATTCCTGTGCAATGAACAAATAATGGCGCGCCTGCTCAACATCGCCTTGCGCCAATTCCGCACTCGCCAACAAATAATAAAATACATAGGTCCTGGCGAACTGATGCTGCTCCGCAACAGCAATCACTTTTTTCGCATGACTTATCGCGCCGGGCCAATCCTGTTGGTAGTGCGCCGATTCAATCAACAATTGATAGGCCAGAAAATTATCGGGTTCAATGGTGACCGCGGTATTTAACAATGCAGTTGCTGCTGCGGATTGCCCCTGGCTTGCTTTTTCCACGGCTTCCGCGATCAGGCTCGAATTAAATTCTGCATTCAAATGGGAGAGATCCAGGCGGGCATCGGTCTTTGTTGCAATGATATTGGCCAACTTTTCCACTACTTTATCCAACTGGTTTTCCATAATCACACCGGATGACTGATCGGTCGGCGTAAAGAGCCGATACAACAAGCGATAGTCGTTCACGTAGCCAGACAATTCCAGGTCAACCACCAGGCTCGAACCTGAAATTTCAAAAATCCGGTTCGCGAGTTGTACGCGATCATTCGTGTCTACAGCGGATAGTTGCAGCAAATTCAGGACATAGGGGACATCAAATACTTGCACATTGGGAGAGAGCTGCAGGGACTGGATCAGTTGATCCATCATTCCCAAACGAACCCAGGATAAATTCGAACCGTCCATGCGATTATTCACGGGCAACACCGTAATAACGTTGTCGCTCACCGGTTCGGTTTTAACGTAATGTTTAACGGCGAATACGCCCAGCACCAATAAAGCTACAACGCCTAAGGCGATAAAGGCTGTGGGAATTTTTACTGGCGCTGTTACAGGTTTTTGCGCAGCGACCGGTTCAACCGGTAGCTGCAATTTTTCAACAGGGATAACCCACGCATAGCCTTTACGTGGATGCGTCTGGATAACATCCAGCGGCGCAAATAACTGGCGCAGTTCACGAATCGATTGAACCAGTACTTGTTCTTCTACTGCCACATCATCCCAGATTTTATTAAGCAGAAGGTCTTTTGATAAAACCTGGAGCGGATTTTCAAGAAATTGCAGCAGCAACGAAAAAGTTTTAGGGCGGACGTTATGGGTTTGTTGCGGAGTAATTATTTGCCTGCGGGTGACATTAACCGTAAAGCCTTCCATGCGATACACAATGTTATGTTCGATTGTCACATCCATTACCTGGATAATAAATGATTGATAAGGAGCGACAAAAGCCGCTCCTTATTTTGTATTAATGGTGTGCAGATTTAGCGCTGTTGCTTACTTTTTGCATTAAAAAATCAGTGTAGGCAATACCAATGGCAGAAGCGATGAAAGCCATGTGGATAATGGTTTGCCACATAACACCCGCCTCGGTAATTTTGGACAATGGTTGGCCAATAGTACCTGCCTCAATAAACGTTTTTAATAAATGGATTGACGAAATCCCGATAATTGCCATCGCCAGTTTTACTTTCAAAACAGTGGCATTAACATGGCTAAGCCACTCGGGCTGGTCAGGGTGACCTTCCAAACGTAAACGGGACACAAATGTTTCGTAGCCTCCAACGATGACCATTACCAGCAGGTTGGAAATCATCACTACGTCTATCAAGCCCAGGACAATCAACATAATGGCCTGTTCATTTAAATTATTAACATCAACGACCAAATGGGTCAGTTCTTTTACGAACAGAAATACATAAGCGCATTGAGCAACAATCAACCCTAGATATAAGGGCAGTTGCAACCAGCGCGAGCTGAAAATCAGCTTGGGGAAAAAGTTATTTGCAAAACCAGTAGGTTTATCACTCATCACAACACCTGTTAAGTTAAACTAAAAATAAATTGCGCCAATACTAATTAGCTGCCCCACCCAAACACAAGGGGTTATCTGGCAAGTTTGGTTAAGGTGACCCGCATACGGGACACTGGTGGTCTTTAGGTAATTTCATTTCGCGCCATTGCATGTGGCGTGCATCCAGTAACAATAACCGGCCGGTTAAACCGGTACCAAAACCGCAAATCAGTTTGATGGTTTCCAGCGCCTGCATAGATCCGATAATTCCGACCAGCGGCGCCAACACACCATTGGCAGCGCAGGTTGCATCATCACTATCCTCTTCATATAAACAGCGATAGCAAGGGCCGGATTCATCGCGCGCATCAAATACCGCAACCTGGCCTTCCAAACGGATCGCGGCACCGGAGACCAGCGGAACTTTCTCGGTTACACACGCGGCATTAATTGCAAAGCGCGTAGCGAAATTATCAGTGCAATCCACTACCACGTCCGCGCGCTTGACTTGTGCCGCAAGATTGTCAGCATCAAGGATTTTTTCGATGCAATCAATTGTGACTTCCGGATTTAATTCGCGCAAACTGTGCGCCGCCGACACCGCTTTATTCACTCCAATGCGCGCAGTAGTATGCGCAATTTGTCGTTGCAAATTGGTTAAATCCACCGCATCAAAATCGGCCAGCACCAAATGCCCGACACCGGCAGCAGCGAGATACATGGCAACCGGTGACCCCAAGCCACCAAGCCCGATAATTAACACGCGCGCGGCCAGTAATTTTTCCTGTCCGTCGATATCCACATCGGGCAGCATTATCTGGCGCGAGTAACGCAGAAGTTGTTCGTCGTTCATGTTGACTCCTGTGGCTTTTTGCCTAAGGAAACACGCTCATTTCCGCCAAGGTCTCTACGGGTTTCTATCGCAACAAATCCGCGCGCACGCAACAATTTGCGCACCGCTTCGCCCTGGTCGTAACCGTGCTCCACCAGTAACCAGCCATCGCTCCGTAAATAATTCCAACTTTTATGCACAATTAAATCGATATCAGCCAAGCCATGATTATCGGCGATTAACGCCGAGCGCGGTTCAAAGCGCACATCGCCTTGCTCAAGATGAGGATCTTGCGGATCGATATAAGGAGGATTGCTAACAATGACATCAAATGCGCGCAATTCAATGTGAGTGAACCAATCACTTTGGTGAATTGTTACGTGATTAAAATCCAATTGCCCGCGATTTTTTTCCGCGAGGGCAACAGCCTCAGCGGATTTATCCACCCCCAGCAATTGCCACCGGGGTTTTTCGCTGGCAAGCGCCAATACAATTGCACCGGTGCCAGTTCCCAAATCGAGGCAATTCCGCACCTGATCCGGTTGGTCATGGGCAAATAATTCCAGGGTTACCTCAACGAGTAATTCAGTATCCGGGCGCGGGATCAAGGTGGAATTATTTACCGCGAGCGACAGCGACCAGAATTCACGCTGACCAATAACATGGGCGACAGGCTCGCCATTTTTACGGCGCAGGAAAAAATCGTTAAATATTTTTTGTTGCGCCTCATCCAGTTTTTTATCCGGCCAGGTAAAAAGCCAGGTGCGATTTTTTTGCAAAATATGGCAGAGGATAATTTCAATATCGAGCCGGGCTGAATCGCTAATACGTTCCAGCTCAGGCGCTAATTGCAAGCATTGTGCAACGGTGATGTTGCTCATAAAATTCACTGTAGGTTGGGCAGCAATGCCCAACACATTTTAGTTCGGGAAAACCATGTTGGGCATTGCTGCCCAACCTACAATTGATATAAGAATAAAAATTAATCCGCGATGGCCGCTAATTGGTCCGCTTGATATTCATGCGCAAGCGGTTCAACAACCGGATTCAAATCGCCCTGCATAATGGCATCCAGCGAGTACAACGTGAGGTTGATACGGTGATCCGTCACCCGGCCCTGCGGATAATTGTACGTGCGAATACGTTCTGAACGGTCACCGGAACCGACCAGGTTGCGGCGCTCATCGGCCATGGATTTATGCGCGGCATCTTCCTGCATGGTTTTTAATTTGGTTGCCAGCAAACTCATCGCGCGCGCGCGGTTTTTGTGTTGCGAGCGCTCGTCCTGGCATTCCACTACCAAACCAGTCGGCAAGTGCACAATACGAATCGCGGAATCGGTTTTGTTAACGTGCTGGCCGCCGGCGCCGGAGGCGCGGAAGGTATCGATACGCAAATCGGCTTTGTTGATATTCACTTCTTCCAATTCATCCGCTTCCGGCATTACCGCCACGGTGCAAGCGGACGTATGGATACGGCCTTGCGATTCCGTTTCAGGAACGCGTTGCACTCGGTGCGCACCGGATTCAAATTTTAATTTTGAATACACGCCCTGCCCGCTTACCAGCGTAATAATTTCTTTAAAGCCGCCGTGCTCACCTTCGTTCTGGCTCAATACTTCAACACGCCAGCCCTGGGTTTCCGCGTAACGGGAATACATGCGGAATAAATCGCCGGAGAAAATAGCCGCTTCATCGCCGCCAGTGCCGGCGCGAATTTCGAGGTAACAGTTTTTCTCGTCATTGGGATCTTTTGGCAACAATAATTTTTGCAAATCCAGTTGCATCGGCTCAAGCCGCGCTTCGCAGTCTTTTAATTCTTCTGCGGCCATGTCTTTCATATCGTCATCGCCGTCCACCAACAGGTGTTTGGCTTCTTCAATATCGGCAAGCAATTGCAAATAGGCTTTGTAACCTTGCACTACCGGTTCCAGTTCCGCGTATTCTTTGGACAAATCGCGAAACCGGTTTTGATTGTTGATCACGTCGGATTCAGACAGAAGTGCGCTTACTTCTTCGTAGCGTTCCTTAAGGCGATCCAGTTTTTCTAAAATCGATGCTTTCATTGGGGCTCACTTGCAGCGCTGCTGTGGTCAGCAACGGAATTAACAGATTCTTTCGGAGGAGACGACAAGTCCGGGAGTGTTAGATCAAATAACTCCTGCGCAACTTGCAGCACGTGATGGCGCGAACCGGCACTCGCCTCTTTTAATACCGCCGTAGGCGAATGAATTAATTTGTTGGTCAGGTTGCGTGCGAGTTGCTGTAAAACCTGCTCGGGATTTGCACCGGATTGCAAGGTACGCAACGCTTTTTGCAATTCGGCGTCGCGCATTTGCTCGGCCTTCTGGCGATAGGCTTTTACCGTTGCTACCGCATTGAGCGCACGCTGGTGCCGCAAAAATTGCTCGACACCTTCATTGATGATTTCCTCAGCCTGGTCGGCAGCGGCAACGCGGGATTTTTTGTTTTCATCGATAACCGCATGCAAATCATCCACGGTATACAAATACACGTCATCCAGCTCACCCACTTGCTCCTCGATATCGCGCGGCACGGCAATATCGAGCATGAACATCGGTTTGTGCTTGCGCTTTTTCAACGCGGATTCCACCGCTCCTTTACCCAACAATGGCAATTGGCTGGCAGTGGAAGAAATGACGATATCCGCGCGGTGCAATTGCTCGGGAATATCCGCCAGCAAAATCGCCTCGCCATTAAATTCAGCCGCCAAACGCTGGGCGCGATCCAGGGTGCGGTTGGCCACAATAATATGTTTGATTCCCTGCTCGGCCAGATGGCGTGCAACCAACTCAATGGTTTCCCCTGCACCAATAAGCAGCGCAGTGTCCTGTTTGAGGTTGGAAAAGATCTGTTGCGCCAGGCTAACGGCCGCATAGGCAACCGATACCGGATTCTCGCCAATCGCCGTTTCGGTGCGCACACGCTTGGCGATATTGAAAACCTGCTGGAAAGTGGCATGTAATTCCGCGCCCAGGGTGCCGGCTTCTTTCGCCGAGGCAAATGCTGATTTCATTTGGCCCAGAATTTGCGGTTCGCCCAGTACCAGCGAATCCAGGCCGCCAGCCACTTTCATCATATGGCGCACGGCTTCCTGGTCCTGATAGCAGTAATAACTTTTGGCGAGATCGTCGGCTTCTATCGCCGTGTGGCTGACCAACCAGGCCTGGATAGTCGCCGCATCGTTCTCACTGTTAGCGTAAATTTCGGTGCGATTACAGGTGGACAGGATCGCCACCTCGGCCAAACCGGCATGGGCGCAGGCCTCCTGCATGGCGGCATGCAGGTTTTCCGGCGCAAACGCTACCCGCTCGCGCAAGGCAAGGGGGGCAGTTGTATGGTTAATGCCAAAAGCTAACAGGGTCATGTAGGGCGCAGATCGTTATGAAGGCCGGTATTGTCCGGTCATGGGCGCGGTGTGACAAGAGGCAAGCTCATATTCCTGTCATAAAGCGGGTTTATTACAGCATTTTTTATTATCTCGTGCGGGTGGCGCTGCTTTTTGCTTCTCCACCTATACTCAAGCGCAATAGCGGGGACACAAACGCAGTATTAAGGATGCAACGCAACATTGAGGAAAGACATTACATGCGTAAACACGGTTGCCCAACCATCATTGATATAGAAGCGTCAGGCTTTGGCTCGCGCAGTTACCCGATAGAAATAGGTGTCGTTAAAAGCAGTGGCGAGCGCTACTGCGCCCTGATTCGCCCGGAGCCGGATTGGGAACACTGGTGCGACCAGGCGCAGACGGTGCACGGCATATCGCGCGAGCTAATCGAAGCGCGCGGCCGCTGCCCGCAGGAAATCTGCATTGAACTTAACCAGTTCCTCGGGGAAATCACCGCTTACAGCGATGCCTGGATCCACGACAGCCCCTGGTTGAACCGCCTGTTTTTTGCCGCGCGGATCTACCCCAGCTTCCACCTCAGCCCGATTGAAATGATCGCCAGCGAAGCGCAGCTCCTGGCCTGGGACGAGGCGAAAAAACGCCTGACAAAACAATTGGATATCAAACGCCATCGCGCCAGCGGTGACGCTTATTTGATCCAGCAAACCTATCTTTATACGCGCAATTTAATAGATACCTATCCTGCACTGGCGAGGCGCACCGGACTTTAATATGATGGCTGGCCGCGCTGCCTTCCAGCGCGCTATTCTTTCACCGGTTGAGCATGGTCAAACATCGCCCCCTGATCCTTTCCAGCATGACACTTTATTGGGTCCTGAGCGGCTGCAGCTTGCAATCCGCACGGATCCAGGCTGCGCCTGAAAGTGACATTCCCCTGCCCAAACCGCCTGTTGAAGTGCGCATCGAGCAACCCGCGCGCGCATTCCCGACCGAAACACTTTATTCATTGCTCGCCGCCGAAATCGCCGGCAGCCGTGCGCAATATGACCTGGCGCTCAGTAACTACGCTCAACAAGCGCGCGAAACCCGCGATCCGCAAATTGCCGAGCGCGCCACCATGATTGCGCGTTATATGAACAACAACCCGTTGGCCCTGGAAATGGCGCGCATCTGGGTCGATGCCGCGCCGCACAATAAAGACGCCCTGGCGAATACCTCCATGGCCTATATGCAAGCCGGCCAATTGCGCGATGCCTTTAACTATTCCCGGCGCTTAATGGAGGACGGTGGCGACCCACTCTTCCAGAATATTGCTGCGTTCGCAGCCAGCCAGGATGACAATAACCGCAACCAGTTGTTAAACGATTACGTCAGCCTGCTGCAGCAACATCCCCAAAACGAACAGTTGATGGTAGGCACCGGCGCACTGCTGCAACAGCAGGGCAAATACGATGAGGCCATGAAGCTCACGCAACAGGCGTTGAAGCTGCACCCGCGCAGCATTCCGGCTGCCATCCTGGAGGCTAACCTGCTGCACCAACTCAAGCGCGACCAGGAAGCCATCACCAAAATGGCCGCGCTACTGGAGTTCTACCCCGACAACACCAGTTTGCGCCAGCAGTACGCGCGCATCCTGACCCACCACGACCTGGAACTCGCACAGGAACAATTCCAGATACTGGTGAAACAGCGCCCCAATGATGGCGATATGCTCTTGTCACTCGGCATTATCGCGCTGGAGCGCAAGGATTCCACCACGGCAAAAAATGCCTTTGAAGAGTTGCTCGATAAAGACCAGCATCTGTCGACTGCGCATTATTACCTGGGCCGGATCGCCGAGGCGCGCGAGGACTGGCCGGAGGCCATCATTAACTATCTACAGGTCGATAGCGGTAATGATTTCCTGTCCGCCACCCTGAGCTTGCTGGGAATTTTTGTGCGCCAGGAGGATTTCCTCAGCGCCCAGCAACATATGAACCGCGTGCGATTGCGCTTCCCGGACCAAAGCGAAGCCTTATACGTACTGCATAGCCAGACGCTGGTTAAATACAACCACACCGAGGAAGCCGATAAGATCCTGAACGAAGGACTGATCAATTTCCCGAACAGTACCCGCCTGCTCTTTGCGCGCGCCATGCTCAACCATCAGCGCAACCAATGGACGGCAACCGAGCGCGACCTGCGCCAGATCCTCAAGCTGGATGCCGATAATGTTTCCGCACTGAATTCACTGGGCTATTTACTCGCTGATCGCACCCAACGCTATGACGAAGCCCGGGCCTTGCTGGAAAAAGCGCTACGCCTGAAGCCCGATGACCCTGCCATTATGGATTCCATGGGCTGGTTGAATTACCGGATCGGCAAATACCCGGAAGCATTGGGACACTTGCGCAGCGCCTTCGCCCAGGGCCCCAATGCGGAAATCGCCGCACATTTGGGCGAAGTGCTTTGGATCGTTGGCGATAAAACCGAAGCCCGGCGCATCTGGCAAGAGGGCATCAAGCTTTCACCAAACGATCCTGTTATCCAGAAAACGCTACAACGCCTCAAGGCAGACCTATGACCAATTTCCGTTTTATCCCGCAAGGCTTGCTACTACTTATCGTATTGCTAACCAGTGCTTGTGCCCATCGCACCGCCCTGACCCCACCGGGGAATGTGCTTGAACACCAGCGCCAGCTCCAGGCAATTACGCACTGGCAACTCAGCGGCAAGCTGGGCATTCGCACCGCCGATGACAGCGGCAGCGCAAGCCTTAAATGGGCGCAGGAAAATACCGGTTACCATATCAACCTGAGTGGCCCGCTGGGGCAAAAACGCATGGTGATCACCGGCGCCCCTGACAAGGTGCGATTGGAGCAAACTGGCGAACCGGCACAGGAGGCAAAATCGCCCGAAGCGTTAATCAAGAAACAGCTCGGCTGGACCCTGCCCGTCACCCAGCTCGCCTACTGGGTGCGCGGCGTTCCAGCCCCCAAAGGCCGTATTACCCGGCTTGAACAAAACAGCGCCGGGCTTATTGCGCAATTACAGCAAGGCGATTGGCTGATCACTTATAGCAACTACAGCGACCAGACCTTTAATGGCAAAACCCTCGTCCTGCCCGGCAAGGTCACTGCCGAATACCAGGATGTACGCTTGATACTCGCTATCCGCCAATGGCAGCTCGGCGCGCAACCACAATAAGTAGTGCACTAAAAAATATGACGACCTTAACCCTGCTCTCGCCGGCAAAGCTGAATTTGTTCCTGCATATCACCGGTCGCCGCGCTGATGGTTACCACAACCTGCAAACCTTGTTTCAATTGCTCGACTATGGCGATACCCTCAGTTTCACCCCCAACATTGATAACCGGATCACCCTGCAACCGGAAATCCCCGGCGTTACCTTTGAGCAAAATCTGATTATCAAAGCCGTGCGCGCGCTCGAACCATTCAAACCCGCCAATGCCGGGGTAGATATCCAATTGGAAAAACGCTTGCCCATGGGCGGCGGAATTGGCGGTGGCAGCAGTAATGCCGCCACCACGCTAGTCGCACTCAACCATTTATGGGGCTGCAATCTGGGCAAAGAACAGCTACAGGCGATAGGTTTAACACTGGGCGCCGATGTTCCCGTCTTCATCAATGCACAAACTGCGTGGGCCGAAGGGGTGGGCGAACAGCTTTTGCCTGTCAAAACTCCAGCAAAATGGTTTCTGGTTGTGCAACCTGATTGCCATGTATCCACCGCAGAAATTTTTTGTCACAAAGATTTGACAAGAGATACGTCGGCCATTAAAGTGGCGGCCTTCCTTGAGCGGGGCGGTAAAAATGACTGCGAAGCCCTGGTAAAAACGCTTTATCCAGCAGTGAATGAAGCAATTACCTGGCTACAGAAATTTGATCGCAACGCGAAGATGACTGGAACCGGAGCCTGCGTTTTTGCAAGCTTTGAGTCGGCAGAAAAAGCACAACAGGTGCAGGCGCAATTGCCTAAACATCTGCCCGGTTTTGTAGCACAAGGTGTTAACCAATCACCGCTCTACAAACTGCTTCCAGATATCTGAATCAAGTCACAACAGGGGCGTCGCCAAGTGGTAAGGCAGCGGGTTTTGATCCCGCCATTCGTAGGTTCGAGTCCTTCCGCCCCTGCCATTTTTATCTTCAGATTCCCTCGTTAATAAATTCCCGGTGTTTGGCGCGTATTCCGCTAAAATCCCAAGGGTAAAAAACCTGCTTCGCGCAGATAGACACTCGACTCTGGCTTTTATCTACCGGCAATCAGCAAAGGTATCTGACGTGACTGACTTAATGGTCTTTACCGGCAACGCAAATCCCGAACTCGCCAAAAAAATTGTGGGGCACCTGGGGCGCCCGCTGGGTGACGTTTCAGTGTCGCAATTCTCCGATGGCGAAATCGCGGTCGAGCTGAATGAAAACGTGCGCGGCCGCGATGTCTTTGTAGTGCAATCTACTTGCGCCCCGACCAACGACAACCTGATGGAATTAATTGTGATGGTAGATGCACTGCGCCGTGCGTCTGCTGGCCGTATCACCGCCGTAGTACCCTACTTCGGCTACGCGCGCCAGGATCGCCGTGTGCGTTCCGCCCGTGTCCCCATCACCGCCAAAGTTGTTGCCGACATGATGGTAGGCGTCGGTGTTGACCGCGTCCTCACCGTTGACCTGCACGCCGAACAAATCCAGGGCTTTTTTGATGTGCCGGTAGATAACGTCTACGGCTCACCGGTGCTGCTGGAAGATATTGAACAGCAAAAATTTGAAGACCTGATCGTAGTATCGCCCGATATTGGTGGCGTAGTGCGCGCCCGCGCTGTGGCCAAGCAATTGGGAATCGACCTGGCAATCATCGATAAACGCCGCCCGCGCGCCAATGTGGCCGAAGTGATGCACATTATCGGTGAAATCGAAGGTCGCACCTGTTTACTGGTGGATGACATTATCGATACTGCCGGCACCTTGTGCAGCGCCGCCAAAGCCTTGAAACAGCACGGCGCCAAGCGCGTAGTGGCTTACTGTACCCATTGAAACCCGTCAGGTTCTGGTCGCGGATCTGTACGGAAAATTGAGGACGGAAAAATGTCTGAAGACTTTAAATTAGATGCAACTGCCCGTAACGATTTGGGGAAAGGTGCGAGCCGCCGCCTGCGTCGTTTGGCTGATCAGGTTCCTGCTGTTATTTACGGCGGCAAAAAAGAACCAGCAAGCGTAAGCGTTTCCCACAAAGAACTGGTTAAGCATTTGGAAAGCGAAGCTTTCTACTCACACATCATCAGCCTGAATGTAGACGGCGCTGCTGAAGACGTGATCCTGAAAGATGTTCAACGCCACCCATCCAAGCCAGTTGTTCTGCACCTGGACTTCCTGCGCATTGACAAGTCAACCAAGGTACACACTCACGTACCGCTGCACTTCATCAATGAAGCAACTTCAAAAGGCGTGAAAATCCAGGGCGGTAAAGTGGTTCACAACCTGACCCAACTGGACATCATCTGTCTTCCACATCAACTGCCTGAGTTCATCGAAGTTGATCTGGCAAGCGCTGAAGTGGGCACCATCCTGCATATCAGCGATCTGAAACTGCCAACCGGCGTTGTTTCTGCTGACCTGCAAAAAGGTGCAGACCACGACCTGGCTGTTGCTACTATCGTTAAGCCGAAAGGTGGCGCAGAAGGCGAAGAAGCTTAATTCTCGCTGGAATGCCAAAAGGGCGGCGTCTTCGGACCCCGCCCTTTTTTATTTATACTCTGTGCCATTTAAAAATAGCGACCAGATACGTTGAAATAGTCACTTTTGAATCGGAATCCGGAAATTACAAATGAGCAATGCAATTCAATTAATTGTTGGACTTGGCAATCCGGGCAGCGAATATGAACGCACCCGTCACAATGCCGGGCAGGATTTTGTTGAAGAATTCGCGCGCACCCTGGGGGTATCACTGGTACCCGACAACAAATATTTTGGTTACACCGCACGCACCAATTTCCAGGGGCAAGATTTACGCTTGCTGATCCCCACCACCTATATGAATCGCAGCGGGCAATCAGTGGGCGCACTGGCGAATTTTTTTAAAATTCCCCCCGCTGCCATTCTTGTCGCCCACGATGAGCTGGATCTGGCACCCGGCGTTGCCCGCTTTAAACAAGGCGGCGGCCACGGTGGCCATAATGGTTTGCGTGATATTATTGCCGCACTCGGCAATAACCAGAATTTCCCGCGCTTGCGTTTGGGAATTGGCCATCCTGGTGCAGCACCATTGGTTGCAAATTTTGTATTGAAACGCGCGCCCTCTTCCGAACAAGAGTTGATTGAAGATGCTATCGCCCGCGCGGTTAAATTTACACCAGAAGCAATTAAAGGCGACTGGAATTCAGCGATGAAAAATTTGCACACAGACCCAAAGAAATAAATCCCCTCTCCAAAAAAGCAGCGGCTGAAAAAGAATCCACTGCTTTTTAAATCCTATTTATAAAAATTATCAACATTTTTATTGCAATGAAAATTGCGACAAAACCACTCGACACGAATTCCACTATTTAAATTCAATGAAATAATTAAAAAAATTTAATAAAAAAATAATAAATCTGAAAAACTCCCCGATTGATTTTATTAATAGCTTAAAAACATAGATTTAAAGTATCTTTGCAAACGCAAATAATTTTCAATTTGGTTTTGAAATTTTTGCGTTTATTTATCATCTTTACCATACATAAAATGGAGTTAAATTTATGTTTAATCATTGGATGCGAAATAAGAAATTCGCAGTTCTCAAGGGCATACTTTCTACTGCTCTGTTAATCGGGGCAACAGCACACGCAGCAACGCTGTCGCTTAATATTACCAATAACAGTGGCCGCGCTTACGTTAGTGAAACCGTAAATTTGTCTGCAACTGCCACACCGGGCACAGGCTGGCAATATTCATGGAAATTAATTGGAGACGGAACTTATTATCGTAAAGATATTTATGATTTGACCTGGAACTCTTCATGGGAACAGGGCGGGTATTATCTGTGTACGCCAACCAATATTGGCCAAAGAGTTACCGGAAAATTTTATCCGCCCGCTTCCGGTTTGTATAAATTTGCCGTAGCTGCAGATGACATCCATGAAATGTCGATCACCAAAAACGGT
Source organism: Gammaproteobacteria bacterium (assembly GCA_021151835.1). GTDB lineage: Bacteria > Pseudomonadota > Gammaproteobacteria > Pseudomonadales > Cellvibrionaceae > Cellvibrio. The sequence continues at coordinate 67,070 of JAGKWO010000035.1, read as the reverse complement.
GTGAAACAAGTTGTGACATCAACCAGCAGCGCAACATCCGCCACAGATTTCTTTTCCGGTGCAACGCAGGTAAGCCAAAATATCGATTTAACAGCGAACACCACTTACCCGTTTGAATTCCTGTTTATCAATAACCCCGCACTGAACTCCACTAACGTTGCACATTTCAGCGTGCTCTGGCAGAAACCGGGCAGCAATCAATGGGAGGAAATTCCTATCGATTATTTCTCAAAAACTGAAGAGACAGTGGCGAGCGGAAAATTGCAGCAGGAAACTTTCCAAAACACACTGACCTCGCTCAGCCAACTCAAAAATTTGTCCAGCTTTATCAATAGCCGCAGCAATGCATCAACCGCGGTGTTCAGTGGACAATCAATTTCTTTCACGCCATCACAGAACAAAAATTATACCTTTGAGGTTACTGCAACATCCGGTAGCCAGGTCGTAAAAGAAAATATTACGTTTTACGCCGAAGGGCGTTTTATTTCTGAAGATCACGCCAATGCGGCGACAGCCTGGAAAAAATATTACGGTGGCACGCTTAACCCCAACCAAGCCGGCATGAGCATCACTACTGTTAGCGATGGCACTGCGACAGGAAAAGTACTTCAGGTCCAAAGTTCAGCGTCTGATGCGGGCCAATTAAGATGGCGCCAGGATATTTATCTGGAGCCCTACGCCGCTTATGAAATTCGCGGCAAGGTGCGCTTGTTAAATCCTCCGGCCGCCGGTGTTATACAAATTCCCAGCAGTCAGGAAGACAGCAAAAAATGGTTGTTGCCACGCGTTAGAGTAGGCGTTCATGGCGATGCATCCGAGCAAGGCATTAATGCCAGCAATCCAACACAATGGACCAATATCGCGGTTGATTTTGTGGTGCCTTACCACGGTCTTGTAGATCTCTACGCACATATGGGTTACACCGGCACTTACCAGGTAGAAAATTTACAACTGGTTAAATTAACCGGCAGAGGCGCAACCGCCGGATCGATTACCCAATTCAGTTTCAACAATCTGGTCGCTAATGTTCCCAACACTGTTGTAACCAAAACCGGCGGTGTTGCCGCAACCCAGGCTTACTTCGCACGCCTGAGCCAGGCTACTGAAAATATGCGCATACTTTCCGGCAAAAACTTTGTTTCACAATGCACCAAGCAAAATATTCTTGTTCCAACCAACTGGGATGTATTTGCTTACGGCACCAATGCTGACTCTATGATCCTGAAAGACCTTGACGTACTGACTGATGACTTCCTGCAAAATGTATGGGGCTCAACCAATATTGTTGGCGGCGCGATGATCCATGAAATTGAACACAGTTTCGATTTCCCTGAATCAAACTTCTACGCACACTTGCCGTTGTTCTTGCAGGTATATGCGATGGAACAAGGTAACTTGAAACGCACCCATAACAATAGCTACCTCACTGCAGCGGAATGGATTCAAGCGGAACGCCAAGCCATCCCAACATCACTGTGTGGAAGAGAAGCACACCACTTCTTGCCAAAGCTGTTCGAATTCCAGGATTTGTACCTCGGCAGCAATCGCTGGGGCGTGATTAAACAAATCATGCATGATCGCTGGTCACCTTACAAAATTTCGCAAGGCCACGCGTGGGCAGCCTGGAATAATCCATTAGGCCAATACAAAAAATGGTGGGAAGAAATTTATTTCTACACCGGTCTGGACGGCTGGACACTGCTGCATACTGCCGCAGAAAGAACTGAAGCCGAGCGTTCATTTAACCGCATTGCCAATCCACCGACCGCATCGATAGATCCGCTGAACGTTCCCGGCAATCCGGACAGCTTCTATCTGTTCCGAGGCATACCGGCAACAACGCCGTCAGTGGGCTGGGGGCAAATTGAATTGAACAATCTGGTCGAAGTGAACAACACTTGTCGCGAGCAAAATATTTACGCCCATGCGACATCGTCGATTACTTACAACCTCGGCAAAAAGTGGTTAACGTTCGATACCCAAGCGGTTATTAAAAATAACAGCCCCTGGGGACAAGTGAATGCGCGTATCAAAGGCGATGGCGCAACGCTGTATCAATCCGCTAATTTTACTGCGCAATCCGGCCCGGTCAGTTCGGGTGTTATTGACGTATCCAACGTTAACCAATTGACACTGGAATTCCTGGATGGCGGCGACGCTAACAGCGATTGGAGTGTATGGATCGATCCATTGTTGACCAAAGGCTATACCTCTGCCGGCAAGTTCGCGAGTGTGGGTAAAGCCATCAAACACAGCAGTGGAAAATGTATCGCACCGGAATTTGGTGGCACACCAGCCATGAATGAAAAAGCGGTGTTTTCCAATGACTGTACCTCCAGCAATTCCAAGTTCAAATGGCTTGCTTCAGGCGCAATCATGCACATCAACTCCGGTGCCTGCTTGCATCCACTCGGCGGTTCAAATACGCCAAGCAATGGCACCTACTGGGTATTCTTCCCGAATTGCGAAGACTATTCACACATCAAATATGATCCAACCAGCCAAAGCAGCATCAAACATCGTTCCAGCCCAAGCTGCATCCATCCCGAAGGCGGCTCAGGCACACCATCGGTGGGTACCAAGCTGGTGTTTGACCAGGGCTGCGACGAAACCCGTTTAGCCTTTACCCTGCAATAAAACCCCGCCCCAAAAAAGCAATCGCAGGTCATCTGTGATTGCTTTTTATCCCGCCAGCGATAACCCCCGGCTTTACATCTCGGCTATAATGCCGCCCTTTTTCGGGTAGCCTCGCGCCGCCCCTGTTTGTCCCCGGCACCATATTCACTCAAAGAGACATCACCATGGGTTTTAACTGCGGCATCGTCGGCCTGCCCAACGTCGGCAAATCAACATTGTTCAATGCACTGACCAACGCGGGTATCAGCGCGGAAAACTTCCCGTTCTGCACCATTGAGCCCAACGCCGGCATTGTGACCGTACCCGATCCACGCCAGGACAAACTCGCTGAAATCGTAAAACCCGAGCGCGTTGTCGCCACCACCATGGAATTTATCGATATCGCCGGTATCGTTGCCGGCGCCTCCAAAGGCGAAGGCCTGGGCAACAAATTCCTCGCCAACATCCGCGAGACCGACGCTATCGCCCACGTCGTGCGCTGCTTTGATGACGACAATGTTATCCACGTGGCCAACGGCGTAAACCCTGCTGCCGATATCGAAGTCATCAATACCGAACTTGCACTCGCGGACCTGGAAGCCGTAGACAAAGCCATCAACCGCTACGCCAAATCCGCCAAAGGTGGCGACAAACACGCCATCGCCATCAAAGCGCTGCTGGAAAAAATCCAGCCACATTTAAACGAAGCAAAACCACTGCGCTCTTTCCCGCTGGATAAAGAAGAAATCGCCTTACTCAAGGAAATTAATCTGCTCACCCTCAAGCCCACTATGTACATCGCCAATGTGGCTGAAGATGGTTTTGAAAATAATCCACACCTGGATGTAGTGCGCAAAATCGCGGCGGAAGAAAAATCCGTTGTAGTGCCGATTTGCAACAAACTCGAAGCCGATATTGCCGAACTCGAAGGCGACGACAAAAAAGAATTCCTCGCGGAAATGGGCATGGAAGAACCCGGCCTCAATCGCGTCATCCGCGCCGGTTATCAATTACTCGGCCTGCAAACCTATTTCACCGCTGGCGTAAAAGAAGTGCGCGCCTGGACCATTCCTGTTGGCGCAACAGCGCCACAAGCCGCCGGGGTAATCCACACCGATTTTGAAAAAGGTTTTATCCGCGCCGAAACCATCGCCTATGACGACTTTGTGCAATACAAAGGCGAGCAAGGCGCGAAGAATGCGGGCAAATCGCGTAAAGAAGGCAAGGAATACGTTGTACAAGACGGCGATGTGATGCATTTCCTGTTTAACGTGTGATCGAAGATTTTTGTCTGCAAAGCCGCTCCAGCCTTGCTGGGAGCGGCTTTTTTATTTTTAAATCCACACCGGAAATTTTTGCAGTTCGGCGCGTCTCAACAGTTACATTTTTACAGAATTGACGGTGCACTTTTCAGGGGTAATTTGATGAATACCGAAACGCTACAACTCATCCAGCAGCACTTCCCACCCAAAAATCCCGCACATATCCAGCTCTATTCAATGGCGACACCAAATGGCCAGAAGGCATCGATTATGCTGGAGGAATTGGGCTGGGAGTACGATGTGCATAAAGTGGATATTACAAAGGATGAGCAGTTTCATCCGGCATTTTTGGCGGTGAGTCCGAATAATAAAATTCCGGCGTTGATTGATCCGCAAGGGCTTGATGGCCGGTTACATGCATTATTTGAATCCGGGGCGATTTTGTTATATCTGGCGGAGAAGAGCGGGCAGTTTGTAGGGCGGGATGTGGTACAGCGCTATCAGGCGATTCAATGGTTAATGTTCCAGATGGGCGGGATTGGCCCGATGTTCGGGCAAGTAGGTTTTTTCCACAAGTTTGCCGGCAAGGATATCCCCGACCCGCGCCCGAAAGAGCGTTATGTGAAGGAAGCCACCCGCTTGCTCGGGGTGTTGAACCAGCAATTGCAGGGGAAACCCTGGTTAATCGGGGATGAATTTACGATTGCCGATATTGCGATCTTCCCATGGGTAAGTAATTTGATCGGATTTTACGATGCCGGTCCGTTAGTAAAAATTGAACAATTTCCTGAGGTTACGCGAACATTGACTGCATTCCTGGCGCGTCCGGCGGTACAACGCGGTATGAAAATCCCGTCATGACAAATGTCCTGTCGCCGATCCGGGCTTTTTTTGATCCAAATTTGCCTTGCATTTCAAATGACAGCCTATAGAATAAAAAGTGTCACCTGATGCTATGGGAGCAACTCAATGAATCTTCAAACCGCCAGTGTTTCTGACCTGGAGCTTGTGAGTAATAGTGTGATTAACGCTGCCGATGCCCTTGGCTTGGGGCGTGAACAGCTCGCCGATGCAATTGGGGTATCTATTTCTACAGTAGACCGCATGAAGCGGGGAACGCCATCACAGGGAAAAGCGTTTGAATTATCGCTACTGGTAATACGGGTTTATCGTTCACTGTTTTCCATTTTGGGCGGCAATAACGACGCGATGCAGCATTGGATGGCGACACCTAACCATCATTTGAATGATGAAATACCCGGTGAGCTGATTCGCAAAGCAGATGGCCTGACACGGGTGCTGTGGTATCTGGATGCGATGCGCGGGCGCATTTAAATTCCCCGTTGTTCTTCTTTTTTGACTTCTCGCTCGCAGTTGCTTAAGGATACGAGATGAATTTTGCTGGTCTGTTGCGCCCTCATATTATCGGTAATTGCTGGCGCGTGGTGGAAACGCAAGAAACCGCGGCCACCATGGCAATTACCCGCTCTGCCGCTGAACAAAGTCGCCTGGAAGAATTGCTGGATTTATCCAAACCCAGAATCCCTGCCGATTGTATCGGCCTTTCCTATTTATTGATGACCCCCTTTCGCTACCCGCCGCTGCGTTACGGTTCACGTTTTGGCAGCACCTGGGAGCGCGGTATTTTTTACGGCTCATGCGAATTGCAAACTGCATTTGCTGAAACCGCTGTTTATTTCTGGTTGTTCCAGCAGGGCCTTGCAACGCTTGGCCCGCTGGAAAATATTCGCGACCAGCGCACTGCGTTTTCAGTAAAACTTTCCAGCCAGAAAGTAATCGATTTGCACGCAGAAGAATTTGCGACCGTGCACGCTAAAATCAGCCAGCGCGACTCCTGGGATTACACCCAACAATTGGGCAAGCAATTGCGTGAAGCCGGCGCGGAATTTATTCTCTACGCTTCCGCACGTTTTAATGGCGGAAAAAATATCGCCATATTTTCACCACTCGCATTTTTCGATAAAGAACCCTGCCAGCAACAACTCTGGCATGTGCGCTTCACTAAAGACAGCTGTGTTTTTGTCCGCGCAGGTAATAGCGAAGCATTTGAATTTCACAGAAATGATTTTTCAGTAGATGGGAAAATTCCTCATCCCGCACTGGTAGCCTAATGTAAAAAAGCTGCTTTGCTAATCCCATTATTCACGGAGCTGATCATGATTCAACTGACTGAACTTAAAAGCCTGACATTAGCGCAAGGCACGCATACTGATCGGCATGCACACTTAAGTGCTGCCAGTGGCCTGGTACAAGTGGGTCCCTGGTTGTATGTGGTGGCCGATGATGAATTGCATTTGGGGCAGTTTTTGCTGGATGGAAATGAGCACGGTCAGTTACATCGTTTTTTTGAAGGCGATTTACCACTGGAATACGAAGCGCGTAAAGCAGAAAAACCGGATATAGAAGTGCTTACGCTAATTCCGCGCATCAATAATCGCGCGCAATCTGCTTTGCTTGCCTTGGGTTCCGGGTCAAAGAAAAATCGCCGTCGTAGCGCCTTGGTAGCGCTGGATCACAACGGCAATATTTCCGGTGAGCCAGCCATTATTAATCTTTCCAATTTTTATGAGTTTTTAAAACAGGAAGTGGGCAAATTAAATATCGAAGGCGCTGCTGTTGTAGGGGACCAGTTTTTTCTGTTTCAACGCGGCAACAAGAAAAATAAATTGAACGCGAGTATTCGTTTATCGCTGGACGATTTTTATAACGTCCTGTTGGCGCCGGAAAAAAATCATGCTCCTTTTATCCACATCACTCCCTACGAGCTGGGCTATATCGATGATGTGCCACTGTGCTTTACCGATGCCACCACGCTGCGCAATGGCGATATCGTATTTACTGCCAGCGCGGAAAACACCTCAGACTCTTATCTGGATGGAAAATGCATGGGTTCCGCAATTGGAGTTATTGATCACAAAGGCGATTTGGTGTTGCTGGAACCCATTAATAAAACGGTAAAGCTGGAAGGTATTGAGGCAGATGAAGTGGGCAACAATATCGAACTTTTATTGGTGACCGATGCGGATGATGCAGCGCAGCCTGCGCAGTTGTATTCGGCGAGTGTGAAATATCCGGGCTAATTTTCAGACATTGAATATTACGAACATATGGATAACAAAGAATTAACATCGCCATTAGATTAATACTAACCACCGTAAAACGGTTAGCTTGCCAGATAAAGTTCGATTTACGGATGAAGTTAAAAAAATGCATGTGCGCATTCAGGGGAATGACATAATTCTTTCCCCTGTCGATAAAACCCGGAACAATTTCTTTTTGGCAAAAGCGCAGATTAGCAACGACTTTTTAACTAATCGAGCAGCACCAACGCAATTGGAATGAGAACATCGCTAAGCAAAAATCCGCCCCGCCCAAACACCCAATCCTGCCGCAACACTACCGAAGTGATCGCCATCCACAATAGCAATTTGCTCGCCCAGTAATTCACGCACCAGTTTGCGGATTAACGGCGATTTGGCGCTGCCGCCGGTAATGTAAACAATATCGGGCTTGCTGCCCGCTTGCGTCGTTGCTTCGTTAATGAGGTTGGCAATTTTTTGTAGCAGTGTTGTGACTATCGCCGCATAATTTTCTGCACTGGCTTCTGGTGCTAAACCGGGCTCAATAAAATCCAGCGGAAAGCGCTGGATATCGCTGGAAGACAACGCGATTTTTCCCACTTCCGCTTCGCGCACTACGGCAAAGTTGTGCTTGTAATCGCGCATATTTACAAAACGCTTTAGCAACTCGGGTTCTGTTGTTTCGCGCTGTAATTTTTCTAACAGGAAACCGGTTTTCGCATCGTAAAAATCAGTTTGTGCACCAATATCGTTAATCGCCATCGCATTCACAAACGGCATTAGTGGCATGGGCAAACCGGTTTTTAATGGCGATAACATCCCAAAAGATGGCATTAATGCTTTTTGTGCGAGCAGGATATCAAAATCATTTCCCCCCACACGTTCGCCGGTATGGCCTAAAAAATCCTCATCGCGCGCCAATTTATTCCTGTGTGCAGGTCCCATCAGCACCATGGAGCAATCGGTGGTACCACCGCCCACATCCACTACCAATACTTTTTGGTTGTCATGCAAACGGGTTTCAAAGTCGAATCCGGCTGCAAGCGGCTCAAACAGGAATTCTATTTCGCGAAAGCCAATTCGTTTTGCGGCGGCTGTTAGAATTTCTTGTGCCTGGCGATTCGATTCCTGCGCATTAATGCCCTGGAAATTCACCGGTCGCCCAATCACTACTTGTGCTACATCGCGCTGCAAAAAATGCTCGGCGCGCTGCTTCACATTAAGCATCATGGCAGCAACCAGGTCCTCAAAAAATCCCACCATTTGCGGGCGCAATCCACTTGCGCCTAAAAATGATTTGGGTGATTTAATAAAATAACCTTCGCCGGGTGCCGCAATATAATGCGCTATAGCCTCAGCGCCAAAAAACAACCCATCATTCACTTTTTCAATATCATGTTCCAGCTTTCCCGCGCGCGATTGCGCCAAAGCGCCGGCACGGGTTTGGGCATAAGATTGCCGTTCACTGGTATCTTGCAACTGCTGTGCAATGAGTTCCGCAATAAAACCGCGTTCCAACGCGTAAAGGGTGGATGGAACAAACGCATCATCACCATAAAGTGGAATCAGCTCTGCCTTGCCTTTGTTGATATAGGACATGGCACAGTTGGATGTGCCGTAATCAAAACCTACTTGCATAACAACTAACAACCTTTACTTAAAACAACGAACCCACTTCAAATAATTTTTAGCAAGCTCTGATTAACAAGCGATATTCAACCTTCACCCAAATAACGGCGTTGCAAATGGGCTTTGAAAAAACGCGCATTGAGTGGTTCACCGGTAGCGGCAGCAATTAAATCATTGGTAGCTAACAAACTGCCCTGGCTCCAGATATTTTTTTCCAGCCAATCAAACAACGGGGCCAGATCGCCCTGCGCAATTTTTTCCTTGAGTTGCGGGATACTGCGCTGGGCAGCGGCGAACTCTTGCGCAGCATACATTGCACCGAGGGTGTAGGATGGGAAATAACCAAAGGCGCCACAAGGCCAGTGGATATCCTGCATGCAGCCATCGCGATAATTTCCTTCTGTTGACAGTCCCAAATACGTCTGCATTTTTTCATTCCACAACCCGGGAATATCATCCACTTCAATATCGCCCTCTACCAATGCACGCTCGATTTCGTAACGCAAAATTACATGGGCGGGATAAGTGAGTTCATCGGCATCGACACGGATATAACCGCGTTTCATCCGCGTATTAAATGCGTAGAGATTGTCATTGGTAAATGCGGTGTCCTGTTCGCGCTGTAAAATTTTGCGCGCGAGCGGCGCGAGTAATTGGGTGAATTCCGGCGAGCGCGCAAGCTGCATTTCAAAAAACAAACTTTGCGATTCATGAACCCCCATGGAACGCGCTTCGCCCACCGGTAATCCGGCCCAGGCTTTGGGCAGATTTTGTTCATAACGCGCGTGGCCGGTTTCGTGGATCACACCCAGCAGCGCCTTCATAAAATCACTTTCATCGTAGCGCGTGGTGATGCGCACATCGGTAGGAACGCCGCCGCAAAATGGATGCGTACTTACATCCAGGCGGCCGTGGGTAAAATCAAAACCGAGCAATTTCATCGCCGCAAGGCCGAGTTCTTTTTGTTTCTCGATTGCAAAAGGCCCTTCCGGAACAAGTATTTTTTTCTGCGCCTGCAATTCATCGGCACGCTGGATAAATTCCGGCAACCAGGTTTTTACATCGGCAAACAATGCATCCAATTGCAAACTGGTGACGCCGGGTTCATAAAGATCCAGCATGGCATCGTAGGGACGCAAACCGCCATCCGCCGCACGAATGCCTGCTTCTTCGCGCACCAGTGCAATCACTTTGGCAAGGTTGGGCTTGAATCCGTCCCAATCATTATTTTTGCGTTGCTCACGCCAGGCATGTTCACAGGCCGAATTGGCAAGCGATTGCGCCTGTACCAAATCCTGCGGCAATTGCGTGGCCTGCTTCCACCGGCGCTTTATCGCGGCGAGACTCGCTTGTTCCGTGTTCGATAAATCCTCCTGCTCTGCCGCCATTATCCATTCGCCCAGATGCGCTGCAGTGGTCTGCTGGTGCACCAATACCGATAACTCCGCCATAGCGGCGCTGCGGGCATCGTTCCCGCCATCGGGCATCATTGCTGCCTGGTCCCAGGAACAAATGGCTTGCAGGTGTTTCAGGTGGGAAATTTTTAAAAAGTGCTGTTGCAGTTGCGGGTATGACATGGCGCATCCTCCTGGGCTTATGCAGAGCGGCAGCATATAAACCCAAACGCGCGGGGGCAATCATTACCTGCGCAAAAAATTCTAAAAAGGCGCGCGTTGGCCAATTGCTGGATGGCACCTCAGTCATTAAAATCAGCCATTAAAAATATAAACAGGAATTTAATTCCGCCGTCATCATTACTGCACAACCCGCTAAACACAAAGCCAGCCATTTACAAAGGAAGTTACCTATGGATCATATTTACCCCGCAAACCCGGTTAGTGTTCCCGCCGATCTCACCAAACCCAGTGCATCCCATAAACGCCAGGCCACCCTGGCAGCGCTCGGATTATTGGGCTTTATCCTGTTTTACCTGGCCATTACCAGTTGGTTCGCCTGGTCGGCTTACCATTTGGCCGAGACCCAATTGGCAAGCAGCAACCCCAATATATTTGTCTGGTTGCTCGCCGCGAGCTCCGGCTTTTTAGCGGTGTTTATGATCAAGGCGTTGCTGTTCGTAAAGAAAGGCAACATCGAACAGGAATATGAAGTCACTGCCGCAAGCGAACCGCAACTGATTGCATTTTTAAATCGCCTTGCCGATGAAACCGGCGCGCCGCGTCCGCACCGCGTATTTTTATCGCCGCGTGTGAACGCCTGTGTGTTTTACGATTTGTCGCTCCTCAATTTTATTTTTCCCTCTAAAAAAAATCTGGAAATCGGTTTGCCGTTGATCAACGTACTGACCATCAGCGAACTGAAAGCCGTACTCGCCCACGAATTTGGCCATTTTGCGCAGCGTTCCATGGCCTTGGGGAATTGGGTGTATGTTGCGCAACAAATTGCCGCACATATTATTGCGCGGCGCGATGCGCTGGATAAATTCCTGCGCTTTCTGTCCAATGTCGATGTGCGTATCGCCTGGATCGGCTGGGCACTGCGTTTAATTGTGTGGTCGTTGCGCGCGACCATGGAAACTTTTTTCAATGTGGTACTTCTGGCCCAGCGCGCCCTTTCGCGCGAGATGGAATTCCAGGCCGATCTGGTCGCCGTATCCGTAACCGGCAGCGATGCATTAATCCATGCCTTGCATAAACTCCAGGCTGCTGACGAGGCATGGGACAGCGCACAAAATTTTTTGAATGATCAGGTTAACCAGGGCATCGCTAACAAAGATGTATTTGTTATTCAAACGCGCATCATGCAACACACCGCCAAAATCCTTAACGATCCTGGCTACGGTAAAGTGGCCAATATCCCGAGCGAACAGCCGGAAAAACACCGTGTATTTACCGCAGACATTGCGCAGCCGCCGCGTATGTGGGCGACTCATCCGTACAACCATGAACGCGAACAAAACGCGAAGAAAATTTATGTTCCCGGTGTGCTGGATAATCGCAGCAGCTGGATTATTTTTGATAACGCCACAGCACTCAAGGAAACCTTTACCTACAAATTGCTCGAGCGTTTCAAACTGGAATTCAAACCCGATGCGGAAATTTTTGCCGAGCTGGACAAACGTTACAACCGCGAATATTTAAATGGTCGTTATCGCGGCGCTTATCTGGGGCGCTCGTTTGTGCGCTCTTCGCAAAAGCATCACCAACTTTACGATATTAAAATCGATTCCATTCAAAACGCCCTGCGCGAGCTTTACCCCGAAGCACTGGTTACCAAACTGGACAGCCTGCGTGTGCTGGAAAAAGAACGCAATTTATTGATTGCATTGCGCGATGGAATTTATACCCCACCCGATGGCGTCATCCGTTTCCGTAGTCAAGAGGTTAAAAAACGTGAGTTGCCAGCACTGATTGAAACCTTGACGGATGAATGTTCTGCTGCGCACCAGGCAGTGCTCAAACACGATATGGAATGCCGCACGGCGCATTTATTGGCCGCGCGCAAACTCGGCAGGGGCTGGGATAAATATTTAAATGGTTTGCTGGCTGTGTTGCATTATGCCGATCACCAGCACGCCAATATTACCGATAGCCGCGCTTTGATGAGCAACACCTATGCTGTTATCACCGCCGACCGTAATGTGAGCAAGCGCGAGCTGGATCGACTGATCAACGCCGGGCAAGAAGTATTCGCTGCCTTGCATGCGGTTTATGATGGCGCCCGCCAGGTAAATTTGCCACCGTACGTGCTGGAAAAACTGGAAATTGAAAATTGGTCCGACGCACTGGGTGAATTTACTTTTGTGCCGCCCACGCGTGAAAACATCAGCAATTGGCTAGAGGCAGTGGATAGCTGGATTAATACCGCCTTGGGCGGGCTGGGTGCATTACGTCAAATTACCCTTGAACATTTGTTGCAAACCGAAACCCGTGTTGCGGTGTGGATCAATAAAGGGGAAGCCACCGAGGACGCACCCGCCGCCGCGACTATTCCCACCGAGTATCCAACACTAACTCCCGGTGAAGAACGCGAACTGCAAAAACGCCTCGGCCTATGGGACAGATTCCAGACCGCCGATGGTTTTGCTGCTGGTGCCATGCGTTTATTGATTGCGGCGGGAATTATCGGCGGCGCATTGTTTATGACCATCGCACCGGAATTGGGAATATTGTTTAAATAATCTTAGGAACAGTCGTGATCAAAAAATTGATCCAGTTTCACACTAAAAATCCGGCAGTGCCGGATTTTTAGTGTGGAATTTTTATAATACCCATTACTGAATATCGCTGATAAAATTCCGTAAGCCTACAACAAACACAAAAATAACCAGAACCAATAATAGATTACATTAAATTACCAACAGTTGCCTGAACAAATAGATAGTGTAGCCAACTGGTTATTGGAAAATTAATTAAGCGATTTATTGGCGCGCAGACGTTCGGCAAGTAAATCAATAAAACTGCGAATTTTTGCTGAAGAATAACGCCCCTCGCGATGCAAAATATGTACGGGTACAATATCCGGTTCAAATTCACTCAACAAAATTTTTAATGTTCCCTGCTCCAACTCGCTCGCGACTTGATAGGACATCACCCGCGTAATTCCCAAACCGCGCACAGCGGCTTCAATTGCCGAATCATTACTGGTAACACTCAGGCGCGGCTTGATACGAATCGGTAAAGGTTTTCCCCCTTCCATAAAACGCCATTCGATATTCATACCCAGATTCGTCGCCACAATTAATTGATGATCCGGTAACGCCTCCGGACGCGCAGGTAAACCGTGGCGGGCAATATAGTCCGGCGATGCACACAGCACGCGGCGCACACTGCCCACACGCACTGCGTGAAAACTGGAATCGCCCAGCTCGCCAATACGCAAGGCCACATCGATACCTTCTTCCAATAAATTCACCACGCGGTCCACAAACATCGCGGACACTTCAGTCGCCGGAAAGCGCTGCAAATAATCCACAATGCCCGGCATGACATAAATCCGCCCGAATAGTACCGGCGCTGTCACCGTAAGGTGCCCGCGCGGTTCACCGTTAACCCCGATGGCCGCCTCATCCGCTTCATCGGCCGCGGCAATGACACGGCGCGCATCTTCCAGATAGCGCTGACCCGCATCGGTCACGCGCACATAACGCGTGGTACGATTCAACAATTTGACCCCAAGCCGCGCTTCCAGATCGGCCACCGCACGGGTTGCGACGGGCGGCGAAATAGCTAGCCGCCGCGCTGCGGCCGCAAATCCCTCACATTCGGCAACGGCCACATAAATCTGCATTTCAGTTAAACGGTCCATAGGTTTTTCCAGCCAGCGCTTATTGCGGTATTTTAATGTGGCGATTTCCAACAGGGATTATTTCAATTTTGGAAATAATCAATTGCCGGTTGCGAGTATTCATCACATCCGTTGCAATTGGCAATATGGCCTCAGTCAGGAACTTCCGTCGGAATTCCCCCAACGTCATCGAGGTCAACATCATGAGCCGCATCAACACCGTTACTAACCAAACTGCAACCGCTGAGCAAGCCGCCTTGTTCAGTGCCATCCAGCAACAGATTGGAATTGTGCCGAATTTCCTGCGCGTATTTGCCAACTCGCCCGCCGCACTGCGCGCCTACCTCGGCCTGTACGGTATAGCCAATGAAGGCAGTTTAAGTGTGCAAACGCGCGAGCGAATTGCACTGGCACTAGCGCAACAAAATGCGTGCGAATATTGTTTATCGGCCCACACGGCGATTGGTAAAAGCACCGGATTAAACGGCGCCGAGATAGAAGCAAATCGCAACGGCACCAGCCAGGATGCGAAAGCCTCCGTCGCCGTAAAACTGGCGCGCTCATTGGTAGAACACACTGGCGATATCACCACCGCCGACATTATCGAAGCGCGCAATGCGGGTTATTCCGATGCGGATATTGTGGAAATTATCACTCACGTCGGCATGAATTTATTAACCAACATATTGGGCAAAGCCAGCCGGGTTGAAATTGATTTCCCAAAAATTTCGCTCGAACAACCCTTGCCATCTGCTAGCAATTATTGATCGTTATTTTTACCGGAGGAACAATTATGCCACGCGCCTTTGCTGATATTACGTTCACACCCAGCGTGAAAGCCGCGCAGGAATTGTACGGTAGCCGCGAGGCGAATCGCGGTTTCGAACTGGCAGATAATCCACGCAATGAATTAACCGAACCGGAGGTTCAATTTATTGAAGCGCGCGATAGTTTTTACCAGGCAACCGTGGGTGAAAACGGTTGGCCTTATGTGCAACATCGCGGCGGTCCGGTTGGCTTCTTAAAAGTTATTGATTCACGCACCATCGGCTTTGCCGATTTTCGCGGCAATCGCCAATACATTAGCGTCGGCAATATCAACGCCGATGATCGCATCAGTTTAATTTTGGTGGATTACCCCAATCGCCATCGATTAAAAATCTGGGGCCGCGCTCGTGTAGTACATGAACAGGGTCATCCGGAAATAATTGCTGCGCTGGAAAATCCGGAATATCGCGCGCGTATTGAACGCGCATTTTTAATTACCGTTGAAGCGTTTGAATGGAATTGCCCACAACATATTGTTCCGCGCTATACCAAAGAACAAGTGCAAACGATCATTGAACCGTTAATCACCGAAAATGAAAACCTGAAGGCGCAATTACAATTATTGCTTTCACAACAACGCGATAACTGACTGCAATATTGCTTTGCTGATACACACACGGAACACCAACCATGCTGACACTTCATGAATTTAGTTTATCCGGCAACTGCCATAAAGTGCGTTTGTTGCTCTCATTATTGGGACTAAATTACCAAAGCCGTTTGCTGAATAGTGCTGAACGCGAACATAAAACTGAAGATTTTTTACAATTAAACAATAACACCCTCACCATTGCCGATATCGCCATTTACCCTTACATCGCACTGGTTAACGAAGGCAAATTCGACCTTGAACCTTATTTGTATGTACAAAACTGGATGGGACGCATTGAACATTTAACCGGCTACGTCACTATGCCCGGCATCCAACGATTTAATGATTAATATCTATTGTGGATTTTTTGATTTGAAATTTTAATTGATAACTTTTATCCAGGAGCCACCCGATGACTGAATCACGCCCGCCACTGCCACCGTTCACACGCGACACTGCCATCCAAAAAGTGCGCGCCGCAGAAGATGGCTGGAATAATCGCGACCCGCACAAAGTATCACTCGCCTACACTGCCGACAGCCAATGGCGCAACCGTAACGAATTCCCCAAAGGCCGTGAGCAAATCGTTGAGTTTTTAACGCGCAAATGGGCAAAAGAAAAAGAATATCGATTGATTAAAGAATTATGGGCTTACGAAGGCAATCGTATCGCCGTGCGTTTTGCCTACGAATGGCATGACGATAACGGCCAATGGTTCCGCTCTTACGGCAATGAAAATTGGGAATTTGATGAAAATGGTTTAATGCAAAAACGTTATGCAAGCATTAACGATCTGGCCATTCAGGAAAGCGAACGCAAATTCCATTGGCCACAAGGGCGCCGCCCGGATGATCATCCGGGTTTGAGTGATTTGGGTTTGTAATACTTTATTGAATTATTAGAAAAAAATGCTGCCAGGGAGGTGGCATTAATTTTTTTTAACACATCTAACAGCATCATTTAAGATTAACTATGTTGCGGTTCGCATGCTCACCACAACCTACGTACTAGACGCGATTCTATGCAAGCAACACCACCCTGCCACATTCGCAAAATCAAAACCGGGAGCATGGTTTACGATTACCGGCGCAAGACCCAGTACCCGCCACAGGCCACCGTGCCCTGGCTGCAACTCAAAGGCCATTGGTTAAAACACGCGGGGTTTGATATTAATTCACCGGTGACCATTCGGGTGATGCACGGGTGTTTGGTGTTGACAACCGAGTGAGGAACGTAAATAAAAATGCCGCTATAAAAGCGGCATTTTTGGTTTGAACTGTTGAATGGGACAACAAACTATTATTCATCTGAATATGATTGTAACTTATCTACTACAAAGCTTTTTAATTCACTACTTGTACAGCCATTATAACTACCCAGCTCCGGCTCAAAATAATATAAATTATTTAATATTGCACCACAGCAAATTTTTCTAACATTATTATCATCCGAGTTCTTTTCCAAAATAATAATAAAATCTAGCGCAGATAAAACAGCTGGGTAATAAACACCAGCATGGTCATTACCAATTGCATAAGTAACTTTATTACCAATGTCATTGGCTTTTTGAGCGTCCTTTATTTCAGCCAGCAATATTAATGAATCTGCAACACGATTAGATTCATAGCCTTCCGGCCCATTAAATTCATCCCAATCTATATTGAGTATTTCTTTTTTCAACTCTTCAACATTCAACATAATTCGCCCAATTATTTTAAATATAAGTAGTTATTTACTCCAGGCACCGCCTGGCTGGTACTTTATATCAGCAGGGAACTGATCAATACTATATTTGGATTGGCAAGTAGTACAAACAGGGATATCTCTCAACTCGACCTCTCCCGTTTCATTATTTTTTCGCCAACCCTTAGCTCCTGTCATCTTTGCATCAGAACCTAATTGCCGAGCAATATCATCTTCAGCACAGCCAGAAGGATTACTAGAGCACCCAGAAGTTACTTTTCCATTTTTATGTCCACCGGCATAAGTAGCATGCTTGCGCTTTAAGTCAGCAGCAAGAGCATCTCGCGCCGCCTCCGCTTTCTTCAACTCCGCCGCCGCTGCCTTGGCCGCACGAGCTTCCAAAGCAGCCTTCCCTAAAATACCTACTTCACCACCAGCAGCCAACGCCACCAATTCAAAATGCTCCTCGGCCATATCAGCACGCATACTCTGCATGCATTGCGCATCACCACCACACGCTTGCTGTATACCTGGCTCGTAATTATTAATCCTGAATGGTCCGGCTCCCCATGAAGGAGCGTTGTATGACACGGTTTGAAAAATAGAACTCGCACTTACCGAATTGGCTGTCGAGGTATCAGTCTCCCACCAATAGTGGTAATCGCTCATTCCCTTGGTATGCCCTTCCCATAAAGTTCGTTCGGTCTTTAAATAAGACACGGTAGTTGACCAAGACCAAGATGCAGACTGCTGATGATACTGATTCATAAAATATTGCATGAGATCAGTGCTATACCCAGTTGGGTCTGTATAGCTCAACGGATTATTAAACGTATAACTATAACGATTAAAACTCTGCGTGTTGTACGGCGATTGAATGTATAGGTCTGCACTCAGGAATCTTCCAAGATTCGGATCATAAACCCGTCCACCCATATGCACCAGATTATGATTATCCAGCTGGTCATGCCCCGTAAACCCATTCGAGGTTAAGAAATTCTCAGTAGGAGTTCCCGGCTTCCAATCCGATTTCTGCCGCTTACCCCATGCACCAAAGCTCATGCGGTTAACAAATTGACCTAACGCATTCGTAGTCGCTTCCACTGAACCCAAATGATCGGTATGGAGGTAGTGGGTGTCGTTCGCGCTTTGTGTGCCGTTGGTGAGAACACGATTGTTCAGGATCACACCATCGACATAACTTTTTTGCGTGGTCGTTGTTCCATCCACAATCACTTCATACAAACCACCGGCAAGTTTGTACGTCGTTTTTGTGCCGCTGACTTCTTTGTAAAGTTCGTGGTCCGGGCCGTAGTAGAAATCAGTGATGGAGGCACCGGCAATGCGCGTGGGTTTGTTGAAGGTATCGTAAATAATCGATTCACTGCCACGTGCAATCATGTTGCCGTAATTGTCGTAGCTGTAATTCACACCGCCAGCAGATGTAACCGCATGCACACCGGCATTGCGTACTTGCTCGTATTTCAGTTCACCGACATCGTTATTGATTGAACTGCCTGCGAGCATATCGGAACGGCTCGTTAAATTACCCAAACCGTCCGTGTCGTAACCAAACGTTTGGGTGCGCGCAAATAATCCGCTAGTAGTAACCGTTTTTACGCGATTGAGTTGGTCATAACTATAGGCTTCCGTAATATTTTCAGTGGCGACACCGTTATCGTTAGTACGCTGTGTAGTGCGCGAACGAAGGTTTCCTAACGAGTCGAAGGTGTAACTGAGGTTTTGGATATTTCCATACAAATTGGTGATGGTATTAGTGCTGCTTAAGCGGCCGGATTTAATACTGGAAAGCCTTCCGCTATTTGCATCAAATCCGGTTTGGGTAACAACACCATTGCCCCACAGTTGTTTATTCAATGTTCCGCGACTATCAATCGTATTTCCTAATGCCCACAACACTCTGGGTGACGATGTAACATCGCGCGTTTGTACCTGATAACCATCGGCATGGTAATCACGTTGTATTTTAAAACCATTCGGATATTTAACCGTTTCCTCACGCCCGAAATTATCGTAGGTATAAGTAAACTCTCCGCCGCTTAACCCGGAGGTGCTGACAATCTGGCGTGACAAACGCGAGAAGCCATCATAGAAATATTCTTCACTGAATCCATTGCCGGAACGTGATGATAATTGGCCTTGTTGCTTGGTGTCCCACACCCAGGAATAGGAAACAGTACTGCCACTTGCAGGTTTATCGGTACGGGTGACTTGACGGCCTAATTTGTCGTAACCATAGGTAATATATTTTTCAACACCGGCAATATTTTTTTGCCAGGTTTGTTTGCGCAATTCACCAAAGCCGTTGTAATCAAAATTAATTACTCCCGCATCTGGATCCTTGATATAGGTTTTATTACCGGCAAGGTCGTGAAGCACATCGATTTGTGTCGCGACTTTATTATTCACCAATGTTGTTTGGAGATTACCAAGCGCATCGTAACTGTACGACACAGTGTTTAGCAGTGCATCTTCAACACGCGTAACTTGCCCTAACGAATTGATCCAGCTGCTGGTAGTTTGTGTTTCTGACGTACTATCAGGTTTTATTACTAAAATACTTTCGCTGGTCTTCAACCCATAACCATCAAAAGAGAACGTGGTTGTTTTGGTTCCGCCATCGGGACCGGTAATAGTAGTAGCGCGACCCAACGCGTCGTAACCGCTGTAATTTGTCCAGGCAGTTGTCAGCGAAGTGTCTGCCGCTATTCCATCGGTTGCATAAGGTTCTGATACTCGCGATAGATAGCCATTTGTGCTGTATTCAACTGCTTGATTAATCACTTTTCCATTCAGGCTATAAGCCACACCACGCACTTCGCGTTGCAATTTATCGTAAAACGTAATTTGTAATGGCTTGCCCAACTTTCCGGATTGGGAATCATTAGTGACTTTAGTTGCAACACCATAGTAAGCACCGCCCGGACAAGTTACCGGTGCGTTACTGCAATAAAAAGCAACTGTTTTTGTTACCGTACTATCTGGCGATTGCTGTTGACGCAAGCGCCCCAATGCATCGTAGGTGTTGGCCGCTGTTAACCCCAGGAATGTTTGTGTGGCAACGCTGCCGAAACGGTAATCGTAAGTAAATGACGTTGAATGGTTTTCGGCATTAACGACGGTTTGTGGATACATTCCGTATACAAAATTACTAAGTGTAGTGATTCGCGCAGGCGCATCACTACCATCAATATCTTTCGCTGCTTCGGTAATTTGATTAATTATCCCATTTGCCTCACGACCATAAGTAACAGTTTTTTGAATAGTTTCGCCTTTGAAATCGGTACGCGAGTGAACATCGCGCTGACTATTGGGCGTAAATTCAGTGACGATACTTTTGGACTCTGTGTTACCCGTTTTGGCTACGGTCTGTGTGTTGCTGGTTAGGAAATCATCGTGGCACGCAGAGGTATTGTTGTAGTCATAAACATTAACAACTGATTGGGTATTTAACTCACCCGTTACCTCTACACCACTAAAACCAGTACCAACCCTAGAGGCTTGTTCAGTCAAGTTACCGCAGGTATCAAAGATATTGGTGATTTTGCTCACACTGACCGGCGCACTTTCACTCGTGGCCGCAAGCGCATAATTCTTTTGCAATGAAAAGGACAAATATGCGAAGCGCGCATTTTGTGAATGCAGCGTATAACTGTTTTCAGAAATACTGATTAGTTTTCCGCTTGTCTCTTTTATTGTTTGCTTTTTAATGCGCCCGTTATAAGGCCAATCCTGAAGGTATTCAGTTATTGCTACTGTATTTGTCGCTGCATTGGTAATAACAATAGATTTAAATCCACTGGAACCACGCAACAAATCCCGCACACCTCCCGTGTAGTTGAAATACGTGTGATTAAAACCGCTCTGCCCATTGGAAGCAGATACTTGTTTAACCACTTGCGTTGCGCGGTTGATAGGCGCAAGCGGGAATACCGGCGTAGAATTGTCCGGGGTATAGAGTGGCGAACCGTTATTAGCATCGCCCACCAATGGGCTGTAAGCAATTTTTGTTTCCGCACCAAAACCGTCGGTGATTTTATTGATCAGGTCGGGTTGTTGTTGTTTACCCAGATAGGCTTGACCATTAACCACCAAATCCATAATGCCATCATTGTTTACATCCCCACGAAAAGGCCTGATCGTTTCCCCAACTGACTCCGCCAGTGAAGGCTCTAACTCCACCAGATAGTCCAGCTTGCCCATGAATGGGTCTACACCACTATTAATAAAGGATAAAGCTCCATTGATGTAGGAGCCATAAAATACACGCATCCTGGGTGCAGCAGAGGAATCCTTGAAAAAGACTATAAAATCATCCACACCATCCTTGTTGTAATCCGTCACAAAGGAATATTGCGCAGTAACGCCACCACTCATTGGAGCAACCCATATACCAGTAGATACAAGTGGTAGCGCCGTGTGCGATACACTTTTTCCAACAGACAACTTGATTGCCCATTTGCCCCTTATATTAGGATCTTGTGAGTGAGAATCTCGATAAAGCACATCCGGGTTACCATCGCCATTGATATCAACCCAAGTACGCCAAAAACCTAAACTGGGTCGCATGGACAAATGGATCGGCGCATAACTACTGCCAACACCAGGTACTCGAACGAGCAATGGGTTGTTATTCACTCGTCCAAAGCTTTGGCTTCCATCAAAGTGCGTACCAGTACTGAAATATGCGTCGAGCGTATTATTGTAATCACTCCCCTGAATCCACCCGTTAAAGGTAACTACCGTATAATCCAGAAGGCCATCGTTATTGACATCAACATAACTGCGTTCTGCGAAAATTGCAGTAGCGTCTACTGCATTCCCGGAAGGGCTCATGAATGATGCATTAGCTTGCTGTATCCAGAATTGATTTTTAATTTGCAAGTCCGTCAACCCATCGTTGTTCCAGTCAACAACTTCAACAATGGGCTCACTTTCACCGACCGTCACAGTGGTAATTAATTGAGAGCTCATTGAACTTGAGGGAGCCATACGACTTAAATAAACATCGAGATATTTTGTTGAACCTTGGACGCGCCGAATGACCCTGATAGCAGCTTTTCCTTGGTGGGTTTGGATGACCTGGAAAGAGTCCGCCTCTTCATAATCTGCAGCAGTCATGTTCCCGGTTGCAGACCCCCAACTTAATAGCCGAGTTTTGCCGATCGCATCCACATAGCCATCACCATTAAAGTCTTCGAATAGGACCGCATTGGAAGTTACGGGATATGGTGTACTTTCAAAACCAAGCTCTCCGGCTTGCCAATCAAACGTCAACGGTCGCGCACATTTTTGCGTGCCGGACTCATAGCCGCACTCGACAATTTTATCCACCAGTTCCCGATTGGTTGTTGTACTGATTTTGTAATCAATATCGTATTGCTTGATGGGTGTTGTTTGTGTTGAACCAACATAGGTTGTTACTTTGTCCAACACTTTGGTGAATTGATATTTGTTGCCAACATCATAGCCCCACGGCGTTTGGCCGGTGCGGGATTGGTAACTGAATACTACCGAACCGGTAGTGCCCAGGTTAATTTGCAACGGATAGTGTTCACCTGTGGTGGTATCGCGCTCATAGGTAATGGTGTAGCTGTTGCCGTAAGCATCTTCCACCTTGTCCAAAGCCCAGGTTTTAATAGGACCAGCGCTCTGGTTGGTGGCATAAACTTTACTGGCTTGTGAATTCTCTTCTGCACCGTAGGTCAGGATGCGCCCGTCTTTGGTCCAGACTTTAAAATAACCATGGCCACCATTGGCACTCGAACCGTACGCGACAATTTTTGCAAAATTATCCAGCTCGGTTTTGTATTCAGTACCCGCAGTCCAATAGGCAGAATCATTGGCGGCCGTTGTACTGGATGCGACCACCAGTTTTTGCCCATCCAGACACAAGCGATCACCAACCGAATAACGCGGATTGGATTTTTGTGCTTCTGCGCCTTCGGTTGCAAAGCTTGTACGGCAGCGAGTGATGGCTGATAAGCCATTTAAACTCCAACCAACCCCCATCAAACCATTACCAGAACGACTATTGTAATTAAGCGATAAATTAGGCTTCAAATCGCGAACGGCTGGTGGCAAATCAAGCTGCACAGAATAATTGGCAATTCCATTATTAATGGCCAGTTTTCCCTGTGTAGTTCCCACCAATTGGCCTGCACCTACATCAGGAACGTTAGAGGCTGTGAGGGAATAATTAAATTCGGCAGGCGCTTGGGTGTTGAAATCAAAACGGGGCACAACTGCATTAGTGACAACAGTTTGCAAACTTGCGGAAGAAGCAGAACTTGGCTGCAGAAATTTTATTAATAATTCTGCCTCGGAATAGCTTTCCTCAACCGGAACAAAATACTGGGTACCATAGCTGTAAATAGTCAAACTTGCTGGTGCAGGTAAAACTATCGGAATCATTATGTCCCCATGTAGCGGGACAAATAATTGTTTGCCCTGGAAATAATAATCCAGCTTCCCATCGCCATTGAGGTCCGCTTCATATACCTTGTAACGGGAAATATTGATATCTAATGCAGAGGCAGTAAAAGATAAAATACTCAACCAAACCAGGCACACAAACTTAACAAACCACCGCATAACATCTCCCATTAATTATTATAAAAACCATGCGTTTTACAAATATTAAAATTCTTAAAGTTGGCAATAAAAAACGAATAATAAACAGCCAGGATTAACACAATGCTGCAACAAAAAAAGCACGTTTGATTTGAGCAAGACAGCAACACAACAAAAAATGCCGCAACCAGTGCGACATTTTTTCAATCAGCCCAGAAAACTATTCTGCTACCTGCTCTTCCGGAAACAACTTGACGATCACATCCGGCACAAACGGACGGCCGCGCTCATTCACCGAAGTACCGGTAATTTTTGCAGCCAGCATTAATTTGTTATCGCGCTTGCGATAAATGTTTTGCAGAAAATCAAAGCGCACACGCGATGATTGCACCACTTCTGTATCCACATAAAACTCGTCGCCACTGGTCAGCGGTTGCTTGTAGTCCAGCTCTGCGCGCAACACCACCAGATTAATTTTCTGACGCGCCAGCTCCGCAAAATCGATGCCTTTGGATAACAAAAATTCGTGGCGCGTATGCTCCAGGTAATTCTGGTAAACACTGTTATTCACAATGCCTTGCATATCGCATTCGTAATCGCGCACTTTAAAATCGAGGGTAAATAGTTCCTTATCCATAGCTCTCTCTTTATTTAACAACTGAACCGAAAACATCGAAATACGTCGGGAAGGTTTTGGCGGTACATTTTGGATCGTTAATGCGCACCGGCACACCACCAAAGCTTGCCAGCGAGAAACACATCGCCATACGGTGATCGTCGTAAGTATCGATTGCCGCATTCGCAATTAAATTTTCCACAGGTGTCACGCGCAACCAATCTTCACCCTCTTCCACAATCGCGCCGAGTTTACGTAACTCAGTTGCCATCGCCGAGATGCGATCCGTTTCTTTCACGCGCCAGCTGGCGATATTGGTTAAACGCGACGGACCATCGCAGAAAAGCGCAACCACTGCAAGCGTCATTGCCGCATCGGGAATGTGGTTGAAGTCGCGATCAAAGGCTTTGAGCGGCAATGAAGGCGCAGACGCTTCAATCCAGTTTTCACCTTTGGTGATAGTCACACCAATTTCGGCGAGCGCATCAGCAAAAGCTACATCACCCTGGATGCTATTTGCCCCCACACCTTGCACACGCAACGGACCACCACCCAATGCACCGGCGGCAAGGAAGTAAGACGCGGAAGATGCATCGCCTTCCACATATACAGTACCAGGACTGTTGTAACCCGTTGCTGCCGGAACCGTAAAACGCTCCCAACCATCGCGCTTAACAGCAACACCGAATTGCGCCATCAACTTGAGGGTGATTTCAATGTAGGGCTTGGAAATAAGTTCGCTTACCAATTCTATTTGTGTTTCTTTGCCAGTCATCGGCAATGCCATCAGCAATGCGGTGAGGAATTGGCTGGAGACATCGCCACGGATTTTAATGCTGCCATTTGCCGCGATTTGCGCCGGCTTAATCAACAACGGCGGAAAACCTTCTTCACCGAGGCAGGTAATATCCGCGCCGATCTGACGCAACGCATCCACCAAATCACCAATCGGTCGCTCATGCATACGCGGCACGCCGTGCAATTTGTAAGTACCGCCACTCAGCGCCAGCGCCGCCGTCAGCGGGCGAAACGCAGTACCCGCATTCCCCAGGAACAGATCCGCCTCCTTATTAGGAAAGCTGCCGCCAGTACCCACCACGCGGTAATCATTCTCGCCCGTTTTGGTCACGCTCACGCCCAACGACGCCAGCGCCTCCAGCATACGGTCGGTATCGTCCGACTTCAGCAAATCGCGAATCTGCGTCTCACCCGAAGCCAGCGCCGCCAGCAGCAGGGTACGGTTGGAGATACTTTTGGAACCGGGCAAATGCACAGTGCCCTGGGCACGGGTAACGGGAGCGAGATCGAGAAATTCCATCGTGAACCTGTTTATCGGTGAAGTTATACAAGAAGTTCGGCTACAAGCCGGAAATTGAGGGGCGCATCATACCTGTTTCTGGGGGTTGGGGCATAACAAAAGCCGGCTTTGGGGGCTAAGCTGGCCTTATTTATGTACGAGACCTAGAGGCGGACGAAAACCGGTGGCCTTGGTATTTTTAGAGAACTTGTCGCCACCAAATCCCTGTACCAATAAAATCAAAAACTTAAAACCACACTGAGCCCGTGCTCGCAGTTATAAATAGCGGTATTTTAGAGAGCCAATCGGTGATTGTTAATTATCGCTTCTGCTACTATCTGAATGGTTGATATTTTTGATCACGGAGAGAAGTTATGCCCAATGTCTGGTTTATCGAGTTTGAAATAGCCGTATCCAAAGCACTTGTTACACCCTATGTTTCTGCTGAGAGAATACCTGAGACTTTGAAATACGAATCCTTGATTGATTATGATGAAAATAAACCTCTTATTGTAAATTCATTTAAGTTTTATTTTAAGAAAGAATCTAGATCCGGGTTGGAGCTTCCTGCCAGTTTCTCCATCGGGCACACTGTTTTTGAATTTTGCATTCTGGCTTGTGAAGTAGAAGCTCCTGTTGATGCAAGCTTACCGCAAATATTTGGTGAAAGTATTTTCCATAATATTATTGATCGCATTTCTTTTTTTTCTTTAGGGCCTGTTTTCCCTGGAAATACAAGAGGATTTCCATCTGAACGTGAAGGCGTGATGCAGACTTTTGTTGGCGCACCTTTTTTGGGTGCATTATTAAATATAACAGCAATGGATGCCACTATTACTGGTGTTACATCAGGATGGCTATCTGCTAACAATTTAAATATAAATAGTAATCGCAAACTAGATAAAGCTTTACATTGGTTCAGAAAGGGCCTGTCCGAACAATTACTTGTCGACAAATATCTTTTGTATTGGACATGCTTAGAAATTCTATGCGGAGAATATGGAACAGCTGAATATATAGAGCGCCGATGTGAGTGCGGCAAAACAGAGACGCGACCTCATGCTCGAATGAAAATGGAAAAATATTTATTGTCTTTTTCTGTTCCCGCAAAAGAAGCAAAAAATATGTGGGACTTAAGACAAATTGTTCATGGTGCATCTTTGTCAGCTGAATTAGAGTCTTTTTTACCTGATGCAATTTTTCTTTTTGAGGAAATTTTAATCTCCGCCTTAAAAGGAGCTCTTGGCATTGATACTGGAGAGCAGCCTCATTATTACAGTGCCAGACTGACCACTAATACTGCAATATTAGTAATTGAAAATAATAGTGCGCCAGCTTAATTAGCTTTCCCACAAATTGGTCCAAATTTTATTTTCCAAGGGAGCTTACACTCCCTCTCTTCGAAATTTTTCTCTACCCATTAAAAAACACGATAGAAACATTTCCTTGAAGCAGAAAAGTCTATTTCCTTAATTTCTTCGCAGCCTCAATTCTCGCTCGCTCCTGAGCGGCAAACATTGCACCTTTTAATTTTGCTTCCTCTGGTGAAGTTTCCCCAACCATAGGTTTTACCTGCTTTTCACTATCAAGCATCGGAGGCTTAATCGTCTTTTTCATCGTCCTTTTCCTCTAAAATTTTTTTCATATCTTTACCGGAAGCCAAAGCATCAGGCTCGCATTCACTTAATTTCTTGTATGCATCTCTTTCCTGTTGCGCTTTTCTTTTAATTTCCTCCAAGGTCCAACCATTGGCATCTCTCTTTTTCTTGCGGGCTTTTTCGATATCATTCATTAGTTCACCTCTCTAAAAAGGTAGTCGTTCTTTGCAATATATGTATACCCAAATGACTCGTAGTATTTTTTAACTTCGCTATTGATAGGATTCATAATTCGAATTTGCTTGGCATTTATCATTCTTGCATAAATACCATATGCAATTAAAACCTCATTAAATACCGATGGCCTTTCGCCAAGATCTTTTGGGCTAGCTTCTACAAAATCCAACCTGAGAGAATTGCCATTAAAAGTGGGGCGCCCCATCGATAAACTGATAAGGCTTTCTTTATACCAAATTGCCGTCTCAAATCGTTTAGGATATCGGAATTTAAAAGCTGAATAACCACCAAGCCAGTCCCAATCCACCCTTCTAGTCGCTGACTTTGCCCAATTAACAGTTTCAGCTAATGCGGCTTGCGTTATGGTTTCTAATTTAAAAATGGATTTTTCTTGAGGGGACAATCCGCTATATGCAATTTCCAACGCGGTCTTTCGTAGAACTTCATATCTTTTTTCTGCATCCACATGTGTCGCTAACATAATTACACTTCCTTTTTAATTGCTGATATTTACAAAAACACTTTTTCAATCAAATTATATGCGCCACTTAAATCTTAATTCACTGACTTTCCTTGGCAGCAAAAATCAGTCCACGATTAAATCACTTCGCCATTTATCGTAGCCAGACCTTATTAACCCAAAATATAAAATTTGGCAACTCACATTTTTATCAATTACATAGATATTCTTGCACTACGAAACCGTTATCAATGCAGAGCTACCGATGAGGGATATATATATTCTTTTGTCCGCACGATGTAGCAAGTGGTATCTTTGCCCTTCTGCAATGACTTATGAATGGGGATTGTTATGGAAAGCCAAGATGAATTGGAGCAAGCAAGAAATGAAGTGCACAGGAAAATAGGAAGGAATATGCTGCTCTTTCAACACCTTGAAATTTTACTGAAGTTTATTATTGCAAACGGAAAGGTTTCTGCCCCAATCAGTCAGCTAAAAACGGTTGTTGACCGCCAAGCTAAAGCTATAAAAAATAAAACCTTAGGGCACGCCCTGGGGGTATTTATTGAAAACTTCCACAACTCGTTTACCAATAGTGAATCAGGCCATCTAGATTCGACGGAAATTGTAGTTTCGTACTCCCTCACCATTGAGCACAATCCAGACAACCCCTCTCATCATGAGGCTCGCAGGAATGCTCTGGCTGAAATACTGAAGCAACGAAATGACTTGGTACATCATTTGTTTCTCAAAATAAAACCAACATCTATCGAAAGCTGGAGGGAGATAGGTATTTTACCTTGACCAACAGAGGGAAAGAGCTTTACCTGAGGTTCGTTATTTACAGCAACTGATTACGAGCTTTACTAAAACTATCGAAGAGCATATGGCGCTGATATTGGATGAAATGGAACAAGATCATGAAGGACAAGAATCAAAAATCTAACTATTGTGGATTTTTTATGGGCGGGATAAAGAAAAAGGGTTAGCAGATTTAACCTGCTAACCCTTTCAGAATATGGTAGCTAGAGGCGGACTTGAACCGCCGACCCCAGCATTATGAGAGCTGATAACCTGCACTCATCAAACCTCAATTCTAATAAAATCAATAGCTTGAAACCACACTGAACCTTAGTGCGCCATTATGAATGGTGGAATTATGGATTGCAAATTGGTGATTTGCATAAAAAATATCTTATAAAAAAAATGCATTTCCATACATAGGGACGGTCGCGTCGATTCTTATTAATCAATGAGTTATGAACATCACTTAAAGCTCCCAATTAGCATATACCCCTATATATGGTATTTTTTAAAAAGTTCCCCACAAAATGTAGCTTTTTTTCAGTTGAGTTTTGTAAAAAATAGGTATAGTTTTGTAATTGCTGCATAAGTGTGCAGTAATTATCAACTCAATTAGCGAGGTTATGATATGGACGATTATCACATTACCAAAGACGGTAAAGACTGGAAGCTTACAAGAGAGGGGGCAAACAGAGCAGCTATAGTGGCCCCAACAAAGGAGCAAATAATTCAGGAGACCCGTAAGTTTGCCCAAAACAAAGACATTTCTGTAAAAATCCATAAAGAAAATGGCCGTTTTCAGGAAGAGCGCACTTACCCGAGAAGTAAGGATCCTCATGAAAGCCCGGGCTGATTTAATAACTTGGAAGCCTTTATCTAAAGGCTTCTTTTTCTAAAAAAAAACTTATTATAAGCGGCTTCAACAATCGGTTTTTTTGAGATCATTTAGATGAAAATTAAATATACAGTCGCAGCTTCCGTAGTAATTCAAAATGAAAACGGAACTTCATTGAGATCAAACTGTTCCTGTGGATACTGGATTGATCACTGGCTCCAGTTTAGTGATATCTCTTCTCCTTCTTGCTCCGTCAAAGACTGCAATGAACTTGGCTTGCACGGTGCACATGTTACTAGACCTGCACACAAAGACGAAAATATGAGAGATCTTTCTTACATTGTTCCCATGTGCGCCAGCCACAATTCACAGAAGGGAAGTAGCTTTAAATCTAAATTAGGTGTAACTTTTGTTTGGGCAAACATTAAGAAAACCTGCTCGAATAATTACGTTATATCCTGAGCAAGCTGAGGGGATGATTTAAACAAATTACCTAACTCTCTAACAAGTTTTTCATTTATATTTTCGTTCTCTCTAATTGCAATATATTTAATGCCTGCTGATTCAATTGCAGCTCTTTTTATCTCTTCTCTTATCAATGCATCACCTTGGTAGTGACCTGCACCATTAACCTCAACGACAGCCACAGGCATAAAATCCCTATCCACAATACAAAAATCAACTCTTTTGCTGTTAATAGTTCTATGCCCCTCGTAAGTGCTCTTAAGCGTTTCCCCAAGGCTAGTTTGCATATTGATTTTGTATTGGCCTTTTGCGTGCTGGTAAATCATACGTAGAATTATTTTATAAACTTCTTCTTCAGTTTTATTTATTAAGCGCTGTTTTTCATATTTATTATTTAGCGTTATCGAAAGCTGGTCATTTTTCTCATATGACAACTTGGTCGGTTTTTGATTTTGAGATGTTGTTTGGCCAATCTCTTTATTAGCTCTTTTCCAACGAGATACATATCGGCTCTTTTTCTTTGGAAATAGTATTGATAGCACTACTACAAAAACTAATAAAATTAACAAATAATCCATTGTTTATCCTTGTTAACAATCTGAATCTACCAAGTCTTTTTTACCCGCCCATTCATGCATTCATTAACTTCGTTATCAATAACGCCATTAGGTTTAATGCATTCTTTAAGGGGAATTGTTTGGCGCGGATTTTTATCAAATTTTTCTCTATAAATTCTTTCTTTAACTTTTTGCTCTTGGTTGGGCACGGGCTTTCCGCCAATACGTATACCTTTAGTTACGTGATCTACTTTTTTGGTATTAAGGATTGTGATGTGATCCTGTACAGTTTTTTGCATATCAGGATCATCAGGTGATATCACTGGCGGTATCGCGCTGTGATTTACATTTTGTTGTTTTTCTTCCGCAATAGCTTGTCCGTACAACAAGCCAAATATCAATATAGAAATAATTAATTTCACGTTTCCTTCCTCCATCTACTGGCAACCTTGGCCGCAATAATTAGGCCCTCCCTTGTGCTCCTAAGTCACC
This sequence comes from Gammaproteobacteria bacterium, assembly GCA_021151835.1. Classification (GTDB taxonomy): domain Bacteria; phylum Pseudomonadota; class Gammaproteobacteria; order Pseudomonadales; family Cellvibrionaceae; genus Cellvibrio. Next base: position 36,160 of record JAGKWO010000035.1, on the reverse strand, counting down.
CAGGGATTTTTTTGTCATTGGGCTAATCTGCCCCATTTCCGGTTTTTCAATTCCATATGCGATCCACAGCATATACTCCGGCCATGCTTTGCCGATTGCTTCAATTTCTTCATGACGGATTTTGGCTTTTTCGTTAATGACGTTTTCAAGCCTTTTTTTATCAATTCCCGTCCGCTCGCACAGCTCTACATAGCTAATGCCTTCCATTGTTCTTAATAGACGCACTCTATCTAATACATTCATTTGTATAGATTACTTAAATTTGTAATTGTTAGTGCAAACACTAATAATTAGTGAAAGCAGTATTTAGTAGATGTATTGGTTACCAAAACTATATGTATTGGTTCATTTTGGCTCACTGAGGTTTAAAAACCAAGCCATGGACCTCATTGGACCTCACAAACCACAAAGGCTAGAAGAAAATGGCGGTTTTGATAACTCACCTGACGTCCACAGATGGACTCAAATGGAACCTGACCTGCACGGTTAATTCCACATTTATCCTCCGCTCGCCATCCGGTTCCGTAGCTATCTGCTCTCCGCACATCACCCACGATATGGAAGCTGGCAAAAAGCAATTTTCGCTTTACATGGCGAACGCATTCATCAGCTTTCCGTTTTCCGAATACAAAAAATACAAAGAATTTTTGCAGCAAATTAAATCTGCTAAGGATGCGGCGTAATGTCATTTGATCAAAACATTGTTGTAAGCCTTTCTGTAATTGCTCCGGTTGTATCGCAAGAGCAATTCGCAACCTTCATAGGCTCCACGCCAGATACTGTTCGCGGCTGGGTAGAGAACGACACGCTCCCGCACGTAAAAATCGGCCGCCAGCGCTATATCAACGTTATCGCTTTTATCGATGATTTAAAAAACGGAAAAACCATTTTCAGTCGCGGGGAGTACAGCCATGACTGAGAAAACATTGCTCTATGTTTTTACGCTTTTTATTGCTGTGGTTTTAATTGCCATGGTCATTGATTCCTACTTTTTCTATTCCGCATTAACGGCTTGTAATCAGGTGCCTAGTCGTCCTGCCTTGGACTCATCCCACGTAAAAGAGGTTATGCGGAATCTCTGTGGGTTTGAGTCCTCTTTTATTCCCGAATTCTGCGCTGACAAGCTGGGGCGCAGGACTAATTCAATACCAGCTCTTTTAATGAAAAGGTAATTGCTATGAACCAAACCATGGTTGTTGATTTGTACGGTGCTTCTATCGCTGATGTTGACGGCACCAAATACGCATCGTTGTACGTTGGCCAAGCCGTAGTCGATGAAAAAGAAGAAAAAGCCAAAGGTATCGTCATGATGAAATTGCCGTGCGATCCCGAGGTGTACGACACCCTCCGCGCGCCTAAATATCCAATTCAAGTTGAATTGCAAACCCGCCTGAAAAAAGCGGCTGGTGGCCGCATGGGGCAACACTGCACTGCGGTGACTTTGCGTGGTGGTCAGACACCTTCGCAAGCTAAAGCCCAATCTACGCCAGCTAATTAATTATGAATCTCTTGCAGGTATTTAGCGGCGGTTGTTTGTTAATTATCTTGCTCGCAATGATTTGGGAGTCGGTTAGTTTTTATCTCGGCGCTTTTTTTAGTTAATCGCTATTTAATTAATAATTTGTCTTAAGCTCTCTTGCCCCGAAATTCCCACACCACAGAATGGGGCAAGGGAGCGCCTAACCGGTGATGTTATGAAATCTTCAGATTTGTTTACTGTGCTCGGCTTTATGATTTTGGCCCTTTGTATCGGCATGCTCGGTGCTATTGAATTGGAAAAAGCAAAGTGTAATCACATTGAAATTGGTCCAATTACTCACGATTTACCATTAGATGTTAATTAGTTATGGCCAACATTATTTCGTGCGCTGGTAATTTGATCCCTGCAAAGGCAGGCCCGTCATCAATTCCTAATGTTTTGGCTTGCGACTCTGGATGGGAAATAGTTCCTTATGTAGAACCCACTGATACAACCGCGTTGTATGCACAGTTGGTTGCACTTAATGAATTCGATCCAATAAAAATTGCCAGCATGATTACGTTTTGTTTAGTGCTGTTTATTGTCGGGTTCGGTGCTGGAATGGTAATTACCTATATGCGGCGCCTGTAATAAATTCTGTGGTGGAATCTTTTACTTTTTGGAGTTTTTATGAAATCACAATTTGCTGTTCTGCGTTCAAAGGGTGTTAAGTTTGGTGCTGCTGTAGCGGCTTCTGCTGCTGCAATGGCTTCATCTGTAGCGCATGCTATCGATGATGCAGCCATTACTGCTGCACAGGATTCTGCTGAAACATCCGTACAATTAACTACCACTGGCATGATTCAAATCGTTGCGGTAGTGGTTGGTGTTGGTCTGGTTGTTTCATTGCTCAAGCGCGTGTAATGGCGGGCTTACTATTCGCTGCCATTTGCGTCCTATCGTTTTTGGCGGGCGTAGTAGTAGGCAGCCGAGGCTAATTAGTGCCGCTCTTCGGGGCGGCATTTTTTTTGGTGATTGCTATGCGTTATTTATTATTTTTTTTATTTTTTTATTCATCATTTTTATTTTCTCAGACTCCGCCATCTCCTCAGTGTGCAGGTCTCGTAGGCTCTCCCAATGCTTGCGGTTTTCCACCACAGGTAGGTGCATCTATTTTGTCTGAGCGCATTGCTGCTTGTACAAATGCCGGCAATAAACTGATTAGTGATGGAGTTTGCCCTGAAGATTCTCACGGTAAAGGCACACCAATGTTTAAATGCTATCAGCAGTGTGCGTGTCCATCTGGTTTTAAACTCAATACTATTGTTAATGATCAGGGACACTCAATTACCAGTTGTATTCCTGATGAGCCTGTCACAGAAGATGGTGATAATTGCCCATCAGGCTACCCAAAAGTAAATGGCGAATGTCCTGTGTGCCCTTCCGGTTTTAATCCTGATGGAACCTGTGTTGGTTCATCGTGCCCTGATGGCCAAATTACCCAAGGTTACATAAATGGTTATGCAATGTGTCAGGGACAATGTAGTGATCCAGCTCAATCATGGGGTTCTGTTAATGGTGTTGAAGGTTGTTATGGTGCTTGTTCTTGTCCTAATGGTGGTTCGTACGGTTCTGTAAATGGCGTAGTTGGTTGTTACGGTGGTTCGGGGTCTGGTGTTCCTTCATGCGGTGGTTCGGGTTCGAATTCGTCTGGTGGCGCTAGTGGTTCGTCTGGTTCAAATACGTCTGGTGGTGCTGGTGGTTCTTCCGGTTCAAACACGTCAACTGGCGGTGGAAATAATGGCGGTGGTGGCTCTGGTGGTGGTGGCGGCAATAATTCAGTTGGTGAAGATTATCCCGATCAAGTTGCCTGTCCTGAAGGTTATGTAAAATCGGGTACAAAATGCGTAACAGAAAATAAGGGTGATTGCCCCGCAAATTATCATCAAGTAGTTGTTTCGCGTGATCCATTTTTATTTTGGTGCGTGCCTGATGATCCTCCGCAATCATCCAGTGCTTCATCACAAAACAGTTCTCAACCATCTTCTCATTCAACGAGCAGCCAAAACAGCTCTCGATCCAATTCCAGCACTAACGGTTCATCAGGTTCTAATACGTCCTCTGGTTCTGGCGGTAATGGTGGTGGAGGTAGCGGGGCAGGTAGTGGTGAATGTGATCCTACGTCTTCTAGTTATTTATCGTGTATTGCAGACGGTGATGAATTTGTTGAAGGCCAAAAAGGTTCTTTTGATGCTGAATTAGCTAAACAAGAGCAGCAACAATTAGAGCAGCAAATAAAGCAAAAATTTACTGATATTAAATCCCAAATTGCTGAGCAAATGGGCGGAAGTATTTCCGGCTCCGGCTCAATAACTGATTACTGCAAAATTATTAATGGTATCGATGTTTGTTTTGGTTTTGCAAAATTCAGCGCGTACCTACCATTAATTGGTCAAGCTATTTTCTTGGTTGCATGTGTGTTTTCCTTTTATGTGATATTGGGGAGATAAACTATGGGAATCTTTGAGGCGCTGTTTGACGGCATTCAGTACATTGCAGACTGGTTAACTATTGACGATGGAATTTACGCTTTTTTTGAAGATTTACTTAAGCAGTTGACGGCTTGGTATGTTGTCTCGAAATTGAAATTCATGCTGTGGACACTAAATTTTTCATGGGGCGTTGCGTCGCAAATTATGTTTAATCTCGGTGTTGGTAATTATATTTCCCAAGCCTTTTCCGGACTTGATCCGGTGCTTATGGGTTATCTTAATTTCTTCCGAGTCCCTGAATCATTGAATTTGATTATCCAGGCATTTACTACCCGCGTTACCTTGCGCGTTATGGGGTGGTAGATCATGACTACAGCAATTATTCATGGTGACCCGGGCAGCTATAAAACATCAACGTTGGTGAGTGACTATTTGGTGCCTGCGATTCGTGAAGGTCGCCATGTCGTAACCAATATTCGTGGTGTTAAATCAGTTGAAGAAATTGCGGATATTTATAAATTTGATTTGCCTGATACTGCACAAATTACGTTAGTGCCGTTTACTGAAGTTGGGTTTGAGCAAATGGCCCGTTTTTTTCATTGGGTGCCGGAAGGAGCATTGATTTTGATGGATGAAGGCCAGCGTGTGTACCCAACACGGCTTCGTGACTTCAAGATTTACGATCTATTAGATTCGAATGATGAAAAGCGCCCCAAAAGCGTGGAAGATTCGTTTGATTCGCATCGTCATATGAACTGGGACATTTATATCAGCACACCTAGCATCGGCAAAATCCATAAGGAAATTAGAGCCGTCGCCGAGTTTGGTTACCGCCATAAAAATATGGCTACTGTATTTTCATTTATGAAGGGGCGTTACAAACGCGTCACTCACATTGCCGACAATTCCGGTACTGCTATGGGCCACGCGATTTCATCAAGTTTGCGCAAAATGGATACGAGGGCTTTCGATGTCTACCAATCTACCGCGACCGGAAAAACCAAAGATTCAGCAACCGCGTTCAGCTTTTTTAAACAACCTAAGGTCTTACTGCTGCTTTGTGTTATTGGCTATAGCATTTGGAATATGGGATCTACTTTCTACAGTGCTGGCGGCCTGCCAGCAATGTTTGGTGGCAGTGTTAAACCATCCGACCATAAAATTTCTGCTGAGCCTCCTGTTGCATCTGGTAAAGCGTCTGGCGGTGTTTTTGCTGGTGATGTTCCTAATGGGAGGCCTGCTAAAAATCCTTTTGGTGAGCTAACCATTTACCTTGTGGGTGATATTTCCGGATTGCTGTGGTTTGAGGTTCATTATCCCGATGGATCGCATTTAACTTTTAATGCATCTGAGCTTGAGCAGCTTGGTTTTGGCGTATACAGGGTCACCAGTCGCATAGCAAAGGTTACGTTTGACAATGAGGTCATTTTTGCCTTTACCAAGCCCCAAACTGATTTGGCGCAGCTCCAGCAACAATCAATACATCAAACAGCTTTATTCAATTAGGCAATGGTGCCGCCGACGCGCGCAGGTACGAGCACGGCAGGCGGCACCGAGCCGCTAACGTTCCTGTAACACGTTAATAATAAGGGGGGTGAATCGCCACACAAGACCTCACTAAACCCTTTTCAGGTGTTTTTGATTTGTTTTTGCTTTTAGTTTTTCTAATAAGTTTTGACCTTTAACCGCTTCTTAAGGGCATCCGCATGCGTTATGAAAATAAGTTCTGGCACCGTATTGGCAATCGTTTCTATAACCAAAATTCGTCTCATGATCTATCGGGCTTGCGTTACCTGCACTGCGGTGTAGATACGATCAAGCAGCTCTACAACTGTTTGCTCAATCAGGAAGTGCTTAAAGAAATCCAAAGTGCCTACGACTCTGGCGATCAGGTTTTGGTAGTGGGTGGCATTGACTGGGCGCTCACTCGCTCAAGTAAGGCGTCGGGCTATCAGTACATTTTGAAAAATCTGGATTTGGGTTTTGTGGTATTGCTTAAGTCGTTTTACGCCGAACCTGATCTATCAGGCTCTCACGTTAAAATTGAATGCACTCCGCAACTTATCGCTGAACATACCCCCAAGACACTGGATGCGGAAATTCACGCTATCGCTTCCCTATTCGCTTTCCAGCTCGTTCCGGTGGGTATCTCATGTCATATTGCCGTGGACGTTAAAGGCTTTGAAATCCCAGCGGATTTAGAGGCACGTCTGGTGGCCAAGGCCAAGCGTCAGTACAAATTTAATTGCATTTCCAACGCGCAGCTTGATTTGAATGAAACGGCTGTAATTTACGGTGCTGGGCAGTCCTATACGTTTGGCTCTGCCGGTTCGCTGCAATTCTGCATTTACGATAAAACTGCCGAAGCGACAAAAAGCGATAAGCTCGATTTCTGGCAAACCATTTGGTCAAAGGTTCCGGCGGCTGATTTTGACGGGGATTTTTCCAAACCTGAAACAATGTCAGAGTATGGGCTTGTTGACACGGTTCACCGAATTGAAGCGCGTTTTCATCACTCAGTTATTAATCAGTTTTGCTGGGGAACTCAGGGTCCCGATGGTAAAAATATTTCTATCAAAACTTATACTGAATTGGCTCCGCATTTAACTGCACTTTGGCAATACGCTTTAAATAATTTCCGCTTGCAGCACTCCACTTCCTATATTGATCCAGTGTGGCAATTTCTGATCGAAGATATTCAATTCTTCTGCCCTGCGCCTGCATTGCTTTATCGACGTGAACAAAAGCCACCATCACAAAGCACTCGACGTAACGTTGCGTTCTGGCTCGGTAATCAAATCCGTTTATATGCACGTAAACGCTATGATCCTCGCTATGTAACAGGCCGTTTGCTTTCTTCCGGTCTTGAGGCTGAGCTAGCCGATTATTTCAGTGTGCGATTATTTGGTGAAGCCGATTTATTGCAGGAGGTGCTTTACGACTTCGTTGCAGAAAAAATGCGTATGTTGATTTTGAATGGTGTTGCTGCGTGATTAAAAAATTATCTGATGGTCGCTATAAACTTGATTTTTATCCGGCGGGTTCGACCGGTCCCAGAATTGTTCGTGTACGTGCATCCAAGCAGGAGTTAAAGATTTTGCAGGCTCAATATGAGCTTGATTATCAGGATGCACCGGATCGTTTTACAGTGGATAAACGCAAGCTATCTGACTTGGTTAACCTCTGGTTTAAGTTGCACGGCTCTACGTTACGTGATGCCAAATATCGATTGGCTCGAACGTTAGCGTTATGTGAGTCGCTGGGTGATCCTGCTGTTAACAAATTTTCTGCGGCTGATTTTTCTCGCTATCGAGAAAGGCGATTAAATGAGGTTTCCATATCCACGGTTAATCACGAAACTCGGTATCTCCGCGCTGTATTTGCTGAACTTATTCGCCTGGAACAATTTCAGGGCAAAAACCCGTTGGCCAATATCCGCACTTTTGCTGAACGTGAACGGGAATTATCTTTCCTCACCGCTGAACAAATACCATTGCTGCTTGCAGAATGCGACAAATCCAGTAATAACCACTGCGGTCCCGTTGCTCGCCTTTGTCTTGCTACCGGTGCGCGCTGGAGTGAAGCAAATAATTTACCGCGTGCTAACTTGCTTGATGATCGGGTGATTTATTCGGATACGAAAAATGGTCGGGTACGCGTTGTACCGATTAAACCGGCACTCGCTGCCGAAGTTCGCCAAGTGGCATACCCAGTCGGTGTTCGTTTGTTTTCGAGCTGTAAGGGGGCTTTCCGTAAGGCTGTGGAGCGATCCGGTATCGAATTACCCGATGGACAATTAACTCACGTTCTCCGGCATACATTCGCAAGTCATTTTTTAATCAATGGCGGGGATATTCTTGCGTTGCAAAGAATTCTTGGTCACTCCGATCTCAAGGTCACTATGCGTTATGCACACCTCGCCCCTGATTACATGGCAAGAGTTCGAGACCTATCTCCAATCTAAATATTTACTGATGTGGGCGTCCGGATAGGACGTAAGGACGCGTGAGCGTGAGTAGTGTGGGCAACAAGGCTAGAGGCGGACTTGAACCGCCGACCCCAGCATTATGAGTGCTGTGCTCTAACCGGCTGAGCTATCTAGCCATATTTGTGAGGCGCGCATTTTGGCGATAGCAGGGCTGGCTGTCAACCCCAAAAGGCGGTTTTATAGGGTAAAACATTAGCATTGACGCCCGCCGGTAAGAATGGTTAATTGCCGCTACGGAACGGCGCCCTTATTGGCATAAGAACCGCACAATCACTGATCGATTACCCCACAAAAACTGGTTTACGGAGGAACCTATGATTCGAAGGATAGCCGCATTCACCGCAGTAATTGCACTCACACTACCGGGCTCTGTAATAGCCGAAGATTGTGGTTGGTGGGAGGCCAAAATGAACTCCACTAATCGCAAAATCAGTAACAGCGCCGATAAAAACCAGATCAAATACTGGGAGCAACAACGGAATTTCTACGCATCCAGGCTGGAGCAATGCAATAAAAGGAATGGGACTCACAAATGGGTCCAGTCCATCAGCGGTAAAAGCCAGCGAGATAGCACCTCCTACGCCAATGAGCGGCTACGGCCCATCAATACTGATAATCCCCAGCTGCAACAAGTGATCAAAACCTGCAATTTCTGGATTCAGCAATATAACCAAAATCCCAACGATGACACCCAGGCGATGAAAAATACCGCCTGCCGCAATGCCGATAATATGGTTAACAATTTGACTGCCGGAAAACCGGAAGAAAAATTCAAACCAACACGCACGCTAAAAGAATGTGTGAAGCCAAAAAATGTGGTGGATCAAGATGTAAAACTCTGTATGCAGGGAGTAAAAGAGCCGACATGGGCAAATAAAAATTAGAACAAATAAACGCCCCATCGATAAAAGGATTGGGCGTTTTATCACCGACAAAACCTGATAATTACGCTGGAAATGGCGGTTACCCAAGCACCAACTCTTTAACGTAAAACTTGATTATTATCAGCAGCACAAAAACAATGATAAAAAGTATGCAGCCAACAATTATCAACCGCTCACCCATGATGATAATCACCGCGCGCAAACGTTGTTTTACCGGCTTTCAAATCATCGACTAATTTAACGATATTAATAAACCGTTGGCGGCCGATTTTTACGTGCGGGAGCGTATCCGTTTCGACGAACCCGCGCACCGTTGCTTTTGTCACACCGATTAAATTGGAAAACTGTTCTTGTGATGCAATCGGCGGCAACACAGAAAGTCCTGCCCTGACTTCTGTATCGGGGATCATGGTTGCACCAGCCTTGCCGAGCGAGCACCCAGCAAAAAACTTTCAAATTTATCCAATTCAGAAATTGGAAGGGTTATACAAACATTCGTGAAATAGATAGTGAATCGCTTACGACTCATTGCCAGGTGATGTGCCATGTAAACCGCGCTAAATGAAAGCCCGCCAGAAGTGAGGAATACAAAGAACAAATCCGAAAATGTATAGGAAAGCTCCCACCCCGTACCATCAATGGCCACTAACTGGATTGAAAAATCCTGCATACCCTATTATCCCTCTCCCTATAAAAAGCAGCCAAAGCTTGGTTTTTGAACCATGCTGAGCCACAATGAACCATACAAACGGCAATTTAAAAATCTAATATTTAGACCAAATATTAGATTCATGCACATTAACTGTCTAGATTATTAATATACTATTTAGATATAAGCGATGAAATACATAGAACGCATCAAAGAAATTGAAAAAGCTGAAAACTTGAGCAGGGAAGAGCTCGCCATGAAATGCGGAATAAAGTACACGCGCCTCAGGAATGTTGTTGGAGGTCAGGCAGAGGTAAGAGCCAGTGATTTAGCAGGAATTGCTGAAGCTTTTCCGGAATATGAGGTCTGGCTTTTCACGGGCAAAGAATATCCTCAAGATGGGCAAATAAGCCCTGCAACCAAAAAAGGACAAAAATAAATTCGACTATTGCAGCCCATTTTTATCCTTCATTTGGATTTTTGCCTTGCTGCCGAATAAGCTCCATTAATAACGAAATCTGTTTTTGCTGTTGATTAATAATTTCCGACAACTGCTCCACCCTGAGCGCATCCAATTTATCGTGCAACGCCATAATTTCAATTTCCGCCTTTAAATTCACTTCATAATCATGCATGGTCACCTGGCGATCTTTTGTGGCTTGTCGATTTTGGCTCATTAAAATCACGGGGGCCTGGACCGCAGCCAACATTGACAAGACCAGATTTAAAAACACATAAGGGTAAGGATCAAATGCTGTTTTCCCCAGAATTTCCGTATTCAAAATTGCCCAGAAAATCATAAAGCAGCCAAACAATCCGATAAAAAACCAGGAACCACCAAAAGCAGCCACCTTATCGGCAAGACGCTCACCAAAAGTCGCTGACTGATCCAACTTAAGTGTAAGGTCTTCAGACATAGTTTGATGTTTGATCACATGATCCAGCGCCGAACGCTCAACACGGCCAAGCTTGTCCGCACTACGCCCAAACCAACGGGTAGCAGCTTCAAAATAATTAAACGGAGTATTGCTTTTTTTCATGGTAAATTCCTTTAAAAAATAAATTGTATTTGATAAGTGAATTCGCGGCTCGAAAACCTAATTAATAGTAGGCAACCCTGTTTTGATATCAACCAGTACATTCATGCCAATAAAACATATCTATTCCAGGTCATAATTGTCTCATTAAAATCGATAACCTGTTCATTAAAACGGTCGCTATTCCTCTTACTGTCACCTAACCTGCCTTAAAAAATAAAAATTAACATGAAGGTTTTTTTGAACAGAAATAATATTTCTAGTTACTAAAAATCATAGCTATACATTTTCCTGCTATGAATAGAACTTTTTTATAGCAGGATATTTTTCTCATACTTCAGGGATGCTTTATAAAAAAGCTTATCTTTATCCCTGAGTTATTTGTGATGGCTCCAAGCCCTCCACCAAGGTATTAGCCAGTCATTAAACTATGAATTATAAAACTCCACACATAGTGGCGTTTTTACTAGTTAATATTTTCACTTCGAAGCCCTTATCTGCGTTGCAATACCTATTTCACCCCCGGAATGCTTCTATTGAAAGCACTCATTGAAGCAACTTTCAAAGTATTTCCAATCCGTTATTGCCTTTCAAACAACGCAAACTTAAAATCCCTGTTCACAGCTATTGTTAGTAGCCATAAAAAATGAGCAAACCAGAGCCGGTTTAGCTAAAATATGGCTTGCCGCAATGCAGATAAAATAGCGAACTATTTACATCAGGTAGCAATAATGACCCTATACGTTTTTGATGTTCAAAAAACCGACGGCAGAAAAATCCCCGATCCTATTGGTGTTTTGCCACCGCCAACACTGGCGACGAACGATGAAATTATTCGCATCTCAACTGAATCCGATGACTATTTTGAAGCGGTGAGAAGTAAATTTGAAAAAGAGAATTTGTTTTTTTCGCTGGTGTTAAAAGCGGACAGGGAATAAATTTCAGGCGGACTGAATCACCCGGTCCGTTTTTTTACGCAAATATAATTAACCGGCTTCATCTTCTGATTCATCCCGCGCCAGATTTTCCACTACTTGCCAATATTCTTCGCCCCACTGCCCCATCATCTCCAGAATTGGCTTCAAGCTGTGGCCAAACTCCGTAAGGCTATATTCAACGCGCGGCGGAACTTCAGCGTAGACTTTGCGGGAGATAACATTATCGCGTTCCAGTTCGCGCAATTGTGCGGTTAACACGCGTTGCGTCGCTTTGGGGATCAGGCGGCGCAATTCATTGAAGCGCGTGGTGCCGCGCAGTAAACAATACAAAATCATGCCTTTCCATTTTCCACCAATCACATCCAGCGTGACTTCAATGGGGCAATCGTATTCGGGATTTTTTTTGCGCTTGATCATTACTTTCCTTCCAATACTCATCTTGGGTAGTATCCAAAAGGATACCAAGGGAGAAAAATGTGCGTTCTTACATCTCTGTCGCCACTCATGCAGAATGATTTTACACACTGATTAGCGAATGGAGATTCCACATGAACAAAATTTTACGTATCGATGCAAGCCCGCGCGGCGAACGCTCCCAGAGCCGGCGCCTTACTGAACAATTTATCAAACTATGGGCCGATAAAAACCCCGGTACTGAAATAATTCACTGTGATGTGGGGAAATTTCCCCCTACGCCAGTGAGTGAAGACTGGATAGCTGCTGCATTTAAACCAGCCGCTGAACAAACGGCGCTGATGAAAAATCACCTTAAAGAGAGCGATGCACTGCTCCACGAATTAATTAATGCTGATGTAGTGGTGATTGGCCTGCCACTGTATAACTTCAGCGTGCCTGCGGCATTTAAAGCCTGGATTGACCAAATAGTGCGAATTAACCACAGTTTTTTATTTGCACCGGAGGATACGCAAAAACCTTACAAGCCGCTACTCGCGGATAAACCGGTATTTATTATTATCTCTTCAGGGGATGCGGGTTATGAACCGGGCGGGCCATTCTTTTCGTTGAATTATACAGAACCTTATTTACGCACTGTATTTCCATTTATCGGGCTTAATAATTTGCATTTTATCTATGTTGGTTATGATGAATTTGGTGGAGAACGTTTGGAGCAATCGCTGAATGTTGCTAAACAGCAAATTCAACAACTGGTTAATGCCTAGATCGTGAATGAATAGATATTTATTCAAAAAAGACAACGCCGGAAATTTCCGGCGCTTTCAAAAAATAATTAACGTGCTTGCTGCTCATCCAACGCGTTAATAAATACCGCGGTAAATTCCTCATCAGAAAACGGTTGGCGACCGGTAATTAATTCGCGATCTTTCACCACATGGTTTTGCCACGCTTTACCAGATTCAACTATCGTCCCTGCTTCTGCCAATGCTTCAGCGGGATAAAAAAGCACTTTGCCGTTAAGTTGGGATTGCTCTGCCATACGCTCTTCAGCAGTACCGAATACCGTTAAACGGTAACCTGCATAAGGCCAATTTTTACTGGCTCGCTCAAGCGCTGCCACGTCACCCGTTGCGATGCCAGTCGTAAATGCCTGCGCATCAGGCAATGCGGACAACAATGCAACCGGACCATGGCAAATCAGTGCGGTCGGTTTATTTGCGCTATGAAATTCGCGCAATAATTTTCCCAATTCCGCATTCGTTGTTAAATCACCTAAAGGTGCGTGGCCACCAGGAATAAAAATTCCCGCATATCCTGCTGAACCTTGTTTAATCACTTGCGCAAAAGTGAGCGGCTTTTTTAACCCCGGCAAACTTTGGGCAAAGCTTTTCATTTTTTCCAATGCTTGTTTATCGCCAGCAAAAAATTTTGCATCGAGCGAATGCACATCCCAATTAGCGGCATTACCTTTCGGGTTAGCAAATACCGGCTCGTATCCCGCTGCAATTAATGCTTTTACCGGCACCGTCAATTCATTAAGGAAATAACCGGTGGGATAGGTTTTCCCCTCTTGCAATAGAATCTCGCTCACGCTTGATACCACCACCAACACCTTGCCTTTACTTTCTGCCGCCATCGCATTGAACGCAATTGCACTGACCACACCGACAATCAAGCTTGCCGCGAGCAAGCGGCGTATTTCCAAAAACCATGAACCAGCCATAAATCACCTCCACAATAATTGTATCTGTCATTCCATCACCATATGTAATTAATCGACAATGGAACAACACCCGAGTTCATACACAGCAAACTTGCGCCAAATACGTCATTTGCTGCCTATGGTTGCCACTCTAGCGCTGCGGATTCATATGTTGTAGATTCGGCGGATCACTTCATTATTAACCTGGTGTAACAAATGGATCGAAAGCTCTACAGCAATAACCTGGGCAGCATCCAGATTTTCTGTAAGTCCGCCGAACTGGAAAGCTTCTCGGCTGCGGCCATCGCACTGGGCATTACTCCCGCCGCCGTCAGCCGTTCGGTTGCGCGCATTGAAGCGCGTATGGGCGTGAGATTATTCGCGCGCTCCACTCGCCACATTCGCCTCACCGATGAAGGCAAACTCTATTACGACGAATGCATCCGCGCCCTGCAACAACTGGAAGCCGCCGAGCGCTTGCTCACCGGCGGATTAAACACACCGCGCGGCACATTGCGCATCAGCGTGCCCACGACTTACGGCCATTGCCGGGTGATGCCGGTGATCCAGAAATATCGCGAGCGCTACCCGGAAGTGGAAGTGGAAATTAACATTTCCAATCGCAATATCGATTTCATCGAAGAAGGCTACGACCTCGCCATTCGCTTGGGCCAACCAAAAGATTCGCGCCTGGTCGCACGCAAATTGGAAGATGCACAACTCGGCATTTACGCCGCACCGGAATATCTCGCCCAACACGGCATCCCACAAACACTGGATGATTTAACCAATCACAATTGCATCCACTTCATCATGCCCGCCACCGGCAAACCCATGCCCTGGACTTTCCATCATAACGGCGAAGAAATCACGCTTGATATCCCCGGGAAAGTGAATATCACCGGCGATGTCCTCGGCTGCATCACCTATGCCGCCGCTGGCGGAGGACTCGTGCAAACTTATGATTTTATCGCTGCGCAAAAGCAATACAGTAATTTGGTGGAGGTATTAAAAATGTATCGCGGCGCATCGCGCAGTTTTTCGGTGTTGTATCCGCAGAATAGAAGCCTTGCGCCGAAAACGCGGGCGTTTATTGATTTGTTAGTGGCAAATTGTGAAAACAACAATCAGTAAAAGTAGGCCTTTAATTACTTAAATCAGGATAACTATGATGAATTTTTTATTGCAAAATAATCTGATGCTCATGCTAGCGCTTGGGGCACTCATTTGCTCAATCGCATTATTGCTCATTAGGCGCTTACGCAGTGCACGCAAGATACGTAAAAACAACGACGACCAGGGAGGATGGGATAATGCATATTATCTAACCCGTAACAACGACAGCGATTCAGGAGGAGATAGCAGCGACTAACATACTATTTAATTAAAGCACATTAAACGCACTTAAAAATTCCGTTTTTTCATTCTTCACTATTGAGAAGTAAAAATCTATTTGTTAGATTACTTCCGAGCCCAAATGGACTAAGCACTCCGACCGCAAAGCATCATATGCAGGGAAACCAACATGAATAGAGTAACAATTGCAATTATCCTTTCGCTTTTTTCTTTAATTGGCTGCAAAACCCTCCCTGAAACATCAAATCACGAAAAAAATCGCGATCTACGGTGGGCAAGTATTGATCCATATAGGATACAGCAACTCATCGGCGACAATATTGCGGCAAATGTAAAACTTCCAAATGAACTAATTTTTGATGAAAGAAAAAATAACATAAAAATAAAAGAGCTTGAAATCTCTATGCAGGAGTTAAAAACAGCAGCTATAGAAATGTGCGATAAAGAACTTATTCCTCCGCACATTAAAAAACCAATAGCTGCTATCCCTATCCCTCCTGTAGGCATAAGTAGTGATGGAGTCTCATACCATAATCAGGAATGGGATAGGTATTTCTACCTTACATCAAGAGCAGAGTACGTTAGCTGTATGAATAAAGAATTAAATGGCCCGGAAACAATTAAAATAAAATCCGAATTAGCAAAAAAGAACAATTTACGCAAAAGGCGTTTGGAACGCCTCACTCCTTTCCATGAAGACATCCAGAGAATTTTACAGCATCATATATCAGATTACGCAAAAGAAAATCAGCTTGATTTGATTGTCTTACGTATGCCCAATGCAATTATTTACAAAAAAAATAGTCAATCAGTGGATATAACAGAAAAATTCGAAACATATATTAAAACCAAGCTTGTTCATGCCAAATAAAATGTCCTCAATAGTTGAGCAGTCAAATCCAAGGCGACTAAAAAGTCGCCTTTGCAATACTTTAAAAAGCATTAATCCATCTTAAAAAACGTTGCACGATAATGCTGCAATTCAGCAATCGAATCTTTAATGTCATCCAATGCCAAATGCGCGCCGGATTTTTTCACGCCGGCGATTACATCGGGGCGCCAGCGGCGGGCTAATTCTTTTACGGTGCTTACGTCCAAGTTGCGATAGTGGAAATAGGCTTCCAGCTTCGGCATGCCGCGCACTAAAAAGCGGCGATCCTGGCAAATGGAATTGCCGCTAATGGGTGATTTGCCTTTGGGGACCCATTGCTCCAGGAATTTAATGGTTTCCGCTTCCGCTTGTTCAGCGCTGATTTTACTGTCGCGCACACGTTGAGTGAGGCCGGATTTGCCGTGTTGGTTGGTGTTCCATTCGTCCATATTGAGCATGATGCTGTCGGGCTGGTGAACGGCGAATACCGGACCTTCGGCGAGGATATTGAGATCGGCATCGGTAACGATGGTGGCGATTTCGATAATGACGTCGGTGTCGGGATCAAGGCCGGTCATTTCCAAATCAATCCAGATCAGGTTGTTTTCGTTCAGGGTGGGTGTTGTCATAGGTTATTCCTCACAAATCAGGCACAATGTTTGCCAGACTAAACCATAAATCGCCCGCTAGCCAATCGAGACCTGAAAAACCACGCATGTCCAAACGTAAACTTACTCGCCGCCAGCAATGGCGCATCGACAAAATCCAGGAAGAGCGCAGTGCCCGAGCGGCAAAACGCGATCAAGTGGCCGATGAACATTTAAATGACACCGAATTGGGCCCGGAGCAACACGGGTTAATCATTACCCACTTCGGCACCCAGGTGGTGGTGGAATCCACCGAAGGTGAAAACGCAGGGCAACACCAGCGCTGCCATTTCCGCAGTAATTTGGGTTCGCTGGTGACAGGTGATCGAGTGGTATGGCGCGCAGGCAATCCGACTGGCGTTGTTGTCGCGGTAATGCCGCGCGATTCCGCATTGCAACGGCCCGATCCACACGGCGATATGAAAACAGTGGCGGCGAATATCGACCGCATTATGATTGTGGTTGCACCCTACCCCGAACCCCATGCGAATTTAATTGACCGTTATCTGGTCGCCGCTAACGCAATTGAAATAGAACCTGTGTTAGTAATTAATAAAATTGACCGCATTGATGATGTGACGCGCGAAAAAGTTTCGTACCTGGAAAATACTTATCGCGCACTAGGTTACACAGTGCTGATGGTTTCGACCAAAACAGATCACGGCCTGGATGAATTACGCGAATATTTAAAAGATTACACCAGCGTATTTGTGGGGCAATCCGGTGTGGGTAAATCGTCACTGATTAATGCACTTATGCCTGAATCCAATTTGCGCGTAGGTGATTTATCCGAACGCCAGCAAGGCACACATACAACCACCAGCGCATTGTTACTACATTTTCCGGACGGTGGCCATTTAATTGATTCGCCCGGCATTCGCGAATTTGGTTTATGGCACATGGAAGAAGATGAGGTACTGGAAGGTTTTATTGAATTCAAACCGTTTATTGGCCATTGCAAATTTCGCGACTGTTCGCATCGCCATGAGCCCGGTTGTGCGATTTTAAAAGCGTTGGATGATGGCCAGATCAGTGAAACACGAATGAGTTCTTATCGTTATATTTTGCGTACATTAAATGAAAATTAAATAACCCTCCCTGGCCTTTTCTTACGTGACCAAGAGTAAGCCGAGCAACCAGGGACTAAACCCCTCCCCTTTTTAGCGGGGCGCGCAGCCGGGAGGCTGGGGGGTTAAGAATTAATTTTTACAAAGGAAATAAAAATATGGCACTCCCATTTGTTATCGAACCCACACAACTGGCTGCACTGCTTGCACAACCGGTTAATAATAAATTATTAATTATTGATATGTGTGCCGAGCAAACTTATTTGCAAGGCCATATCGACGGTGCCATTCATGTTCCGCCACAAAAAATTCTCGCTGCTGAGCCACCAGTGCCGGGAAAAATTGCATCGGTAGAGAAATTAAATCGGTTGTTTTCGTTTTTGGGATTAACGCCCGACACCCATGTAGTGGTATACGATGATGAAGGTGGCGGCTGGGCCGGCCGAATGATTTGGACCCTGGATGCCATTGGCCATAAACATTATTCCTATTTAAATGGCGGCCTGCATGCGTGGCTGGCATCGGGGCAATCAGTTACGCAAGAAATCCCCGTTGTTACACCATCCAAAGTAGAAGTGAAAGTTGACCCCAAGGTCGTGATTGAAATTCCCGATATCATCGGTGAAATGGACCGCGCAGATTTTGTGGTGTGGGATGCTCGTAGTCCGCAAGAATATTCCGGCGAAAAAATGACTGCGCTGAAAAACGGCCATATTCCCGGTGCAATTAATTGCGATTGGACTAATTTGATGGACCGCCACAACGCCTTGCGCATTCGCAGCGATGCGCGCGAATATCTTGCCGGCCTTGGTTTTACATCTGATAAACGCATTATCACCCACTGCCAGAGCCACCACCGCTCCGGGTTTACTTATTTGGTGGGCAAAGCAGTGGGATTAAATATTCGCGGCTACCATGGCTCATGGGCCGAATGGGGCAATCATCCAACCACACCTGTCGAGCAATAATATTGCAGGCCCTATGCTCTTTCAGCATAGGGCTTTGCGGCCGGAGCGCGGGTAATAAATAACAAAAATCGTTTAAGTGGCTTTTGCATCGGTTTTTCCACCAAAATGTGCACTAGCCAGGCGGCAATCAAAAAGAAAAGAATCGTCAGCGCAATCAGCCAATAACCCGATATGGATTGATGCAACGCATTAAAGAACATATAGCCAATATTCTGGTGCAATAAATATAAAGGATAGGTCAGCACGCCGGCATAATAAAAGTAGCGGCTGCGTAGCAATCCGGTTTTACGCAGTGCGATCACACTCATCAGCGCAAGAAATACCAGGTTGCAAATAACCAGCACCCACGCATTAAACTCAACACCGTACCAACCTTTCATCATTTCGCTAAACACTTGCGGTTGCCGCACACAGAAAATAATTCCCAGTGATAGCAGTAACCCGTATTGCCAACAAAATCCGCGCGTTTTAATTAAATAAAAAATACAACCACACGCAAAATAACCCCACCAATGCGGAAAGCCGCTGACAAAAGGATCAAGTGATTGCGCATAAGAAGTGTTTAATCCAACGATAGATATCACCAGCACCAATGCACACAACCAGAGTAAAAAGCGCAATAGTTTTAGCCACACCATCACTAGAATCAGGGCATAGAATTTCAATTCCACCCACAGCGTCCAATAGGCGCTTTCCAGGGGCGCCACACCGAAACCACCCTGCAATAACGTTAGGTTAACCAAGAACTGTGACCAACCGAGCTGGAATTGAGTTTGTTGAAACGTAATGATCGCTACTGATGTCAGCAGTACACCGCACCAATAAGCGGGATACAGGCGCAATGCACGGGAAATGAAAAATTCGCGCGGTTTGCCATCGCGCGCGCTCAGTAAAATAACGAAGCCGCTGATGACAAAAAAGAAATTGATCCCTTGATAAAAATAGCGGGTATAAATACCCAATTCATCAGTGCGCGGTTCCGGCGCATAACCAAGCATGTAGCCGACAAAGGTGTAATGAAAGATCACTACCATGAGCGCCGATACAAAACGCAGCAAATCTATTTCATAAAACCGTTCGGCATTCATTGTTATTATCCTGCATTATTTTTACTCGATGCAGTCTAGAAGAATGCCACTAACCTACCCAGTTAATATCTGTTAACTTGTCAGGAAAAATATTAATAACCATTAACTTGGGTTTTGTGACCATAACTAATGCTTAATAAAAAAGCGAAGCTTGATAAAATCAAACTTCGCTTTTCGTTACACACCGAGGCTCTCAGGCAAATCACACGCGGCGACGAACCAGGCTCAGGCCAATCAATCCCAAACCTAACAACAATAACGCTGAAGGCTCCGGTACTGTGACCACGGGTGGTGTAGTAATGCCGTGAACGGTTTGCAAATTGCCGGAAATTCCCGCGCCTAAAAAGCGCACGCCGTCCAGAGTCAAACCATCACCCAATTGGAAATAACCGTCCGGCGCGATGTAAGTACCTTGCATGCTGCCTGCCGCAACATTTACATGGCCGTTATTCAAAATACCGTGCACATTGAACAACACATTTTCTGCCGAAATACCATCAAGGATAATTGCCGCACCGCCACCGAGGATAAAACCAAAATAATCCACGTTTACGATAAACACATCGTCTGCATTGCCTTTCAGGGTCAGGCTTTTACCGGCGCTCAAATTCAAACCGAGAATATTGAATACCGATACATCGCCCTGGCGATTAAACGTTTGGGTCGTATTGATATAACCCTTGTTGGTACCGCTCAAGGCTTTTGCACTTTGCGATGCACCTTTGAGGTCAGCGTACAAGGCATCCCAAAATCCGGCGCCCTGAACAGTTTTAGTACCATCAATAGAGGAGCCGGGGTTTTGCGTTAGCGAACCGAAATCCGCATTACCGTGAATCACCGAGCCGTGTGCCATGTTCAATGTGTTGCGCACACCGACGTTGCCGTAGATTTCCGCTTCAGAGCCCAGTTCCAGGTTGCCGTACAGCGGCTGTCCGTACCAAATATTGGTGCCGTGCGACAACAGGGTGTAATTGCTTGCAGTGCCCAGGTCTACCGGCAGTGCAAAAACGCTGCTGGAAGCCATGGCTAACACCACCGCTGCCGATCTCATTAATTGTTTAATCACAGAAAATACCCTTTGGTTGATTAACTGGTCTCACACCGTATTTATCGTATTTGTATGTAAGAGAGGTTGTTTTAGAAAGTTGTGGTCATTACGGTTGCGCGTAAATCAGCAATTTCTGCACCATTTTGGGAAGATTCAATAAAAACAGTGATTTGCGTCACATTGAAAAAATGAAAGGGGCGCGCACTGTAAAAACATCCGACAACGTTGTCGCTCGATAAATTTACCGGGGAGCGATGATTTGAAAGGTGATGGAAACCTGCAGCCCGCCCAGAGATGGCGATTGCCCCAGCGCCAGGCTCCCTGAATGCCATTGCACGATACGCTCGACAATTGCCAGCCCCAAACCGTGGCCACGCTTGTCGCCAGTGCTTTGCAATTGGCTGCTGCGATAAAACGGCTGCAATACTTTTGGACGCTCATCCGGCGGAATACCGGGACCATTGTCTTCCACCCGTAACTCCAGCAGGCTATCAGCGCGCACAAGTATCAGGCGAACAATCCCGTTACCATAACGCAACGCATTTTGTACCAGGTTGTGAATGACCATGGCGAGGTAATCAGGATCAACACTCACCGGCATTTTTTCAGCAAGCTCATCAATACCCAGCTCAACCTGATCGATGTAAAACTCGCGCTGCAACCGGCGAATAAAATCACCCAGAATTAACTCACGCGGAGCAAAGGCGATTTGCGCCTGGTCCATGCGCGCATAATTGAGCAACGCCTCCACCAGCGATTCCATTGCCGCCAGATCACGATTCAAATGGGCCAGTTGTTGCAATTGCAATGGCGGTAATTCCGCTTCACCCAACACATCCAGACCAAAACGCAAACGCGCTAATGGTGTCCGTAAATCGTGGGAAAGGCCGCGCGAGAGCAATTTGTTATCAGCAATCAATTGTTCAATACGTTGCGCCATGCGATTAAATTCCAATTCAATACTATTGATGTAGGAGTTTTTATCGCTCGCGATGCGCGCCTGTAAATTACCGGCGCCGAATTCCTGCGCGGTTTGGCGCAGAAGCGATAACCGGCGCAACAGGGGATAAAGCCAAATCAGCACCACCAAAATAACACCGCCGTAAAACAAAAATGTCAGCAGCCAATTTAACCAGCTGTTGGATTCCTGCCGCAGTTCATCCGGCAACGTGAGGGAAAGTACCTGATCCTGGCTGGCGAGGTAATAATTCAAAGTGAGTTGATCGCCCGACTCCAACAATAACGCTTCGCCCTTTTCAAAATTCTTTTGCAGGTTTTGTGGCAGAGGAAATTCACGATAAGGGATCACTTGCGGATGCATCGTAGAAAATGCGAACCAATCATCCCACTCCACTTGCACACCTTGTTGGTCTAACAAAATTGCCAGTTCACGGCCAACGGTTTTGTAGGCAATCAATGAAGAATCTTCCGGATTTGAATCCTGGTCGTTGTACCACTGGTCTATCCCCCACCCCAGACCAATGACGGCGGACACAACGACAATCAAGAGCGAGAGAGTCAAACGCCGCACGGATTAATCCCAGGCTTCCGGTGAAAATAAATAGCCGCGCGCCCATACCGTTTTTATGCGATAGGGTTGTTCGGCATTATCGAGTAATTTTTTGCGCAGGCGGGACACACGGATATCGATGGAGCGATCAAAACCATCGTATTCAAAACCGCGTAATTGGGTAACCAGTTGATCGCGGCTGATAACCTGACCGGCGCTGCTCGCCAGCAACCACAAGACATCAAATTCATTTGCGGTCAGGGGCACGAGTTGCTCGCGATAAAATACTGTTTTGGCATCGCGCAATATTTTCAACTGGCCAAATTGCAAATGCCCGTCCGGTTGCTCTTGTTGTTGCTCCAGCGGTTCGCGGCGCAATAAGGCTTTGATGCGCGCGAGCAGCACCCGTGGCCGCACCGGTTTGTTCAGATAATCGCTGGCGCCCAGCTCAAGGCCCAAGACTTCATCCATTTCATCGCCAAGTGCCGTCAGCATTAAAATCGGCCCGTGGTAAAACGCGCGCAATTCGCGGCAGACATCGAAACCATTTTTACCGGGCAACATGACATCCAGGATAATTAAATCAGGTTTGTGTTGCTGGACTTCTGCAATCACCAGATCACCGCGCGCCACATGGCGCAACCGGTATTCATGGCCTTGCAAGTATTGCTGAATCCATTCGGCGAGCGATGCATCATCTTCCACCAACAAAATACTGGCAGTTGGTGATTTGCCGTCCGGCAATTCCGCTGATTCATTAATTGTCATCATCAAAATAAACGCCAATGGGTTTTCCGGCGGGTGCTCGCTTTATAAACCCAGGCAACCTCCATACTTGATTCAGCAACAACATGTTGCTGCGCATTTTTTAATTGCAACAGGCGCGATGAGTCACTGGCGAATTCAAACACAAATGTGCCTTCGGTTTGGCCTTGCCAGCAATGCACCGGTTGTTCCTGTTCATCCTGGTATACACAATAATCTCCCGCCACAAAACTACTCCAGGAAACCTGTACGCGTTGATAACAAATTTGCCCCTGATGCAACGCGACACAACGCGCGGGGGTCAGCAACAAACTCGCAGGTTCTGCTGTTGCCGTTGCGGCTGGCGGAGTTTCATCTGCAGCTAATGCGGCCGCTGCCGTTAGCAGCAACAATATAATCCTGATTCCTTGAATGATCCGGACCATATTCATCCGCCGTTAAAAGACATAACTGATGGACGTTGCTACGGTTTCACCATGATCATCCAATATCAACGGACTTCTCAATGCGGCGGACTCCAGGTCAAGGCGCCGGATAAAACTGCGAAAAACCCATTTTTCATTTAATGGATAAGTCACGCCCAACTCGGCGACATAAGCCATGCCCGCCGGGACGTTGCTGTGCGGATATTTTTCCGATGCCTCGGATTCATCAATCGAAAAATAATAATCATTCACCTGGCGCGAACGGTAAGTAGCACCAACAATACCGTGGACCGTCCAGTTACGGTATTGCCAGTGGCGCGCCAGCTTTAATGAATACAACTCGCCGTGATGGGTGTTGCTGATATCGGTCAGTGCATGCAATTGCACAATATAATTTCCAAAATAGGCTGTCGCGCGCGGCCCCGACATGAAATCACCGCGACGTTTTTTCAAGCCGCGATAATCATCAGATTCTTCTTCACTCATCTCATCGTGTTCAGCGAGGCCAACCCAATCCAGCGACCAATTTTCGCCGTTATAAAAATTACAGCCGAGCGTGAATTGTTCCAGGCTTTGCGAAAAAAGTTCAGCAAATAAACATCCATATTGATAGCGCGCATTGATATCCAGAAAACCTTCGGTGTGGACCTCCCCTTTGGTATTTCCTTCCGGCATACCGACGATAGGGGTGGTGTAGCTCACCATACCGAGGCCGACTTCAAAGTAACCACCATTGTGATTATCCGGCCCGGAAGCACCTTTGCGTATTTCGCTCGACAAATCGCCTGCGGCGACAGGCAATGCTGCACTCAACAGCAACCATGCTCCGCCGCATATAGTGAGCAATAATCCTGTACGTATGCGCTTTATCCACATAAAAACGTTAACCTGTATTTAAAAAGTCAGCGACATTCCCACCGCTGGAATTACACCTAACCCCACTTCGTCTTCCAGTTTAAAATCCTGGGGCGATGTGGTGCGTTTATAATCCAGGTTGCGGTCAGTAACGTTACGCCGGTTGAGGGCGTTAAGAATATCAATATTGTAGGTGCCGGGATAACCCCACAATGTCATTTCACGCTGGAAACGCAAATCCAGCCGCGCATAGACCGGCAGGCGATCAGAATAAGGTTCACCATAGACGGGCAAAATCCGGTTTTCAAACCAGGGATTTTTTTGGATGCCCACAATTGGCGTATAAGCACGACCGGATTGCGCAGTAAAACGCCCGCCGACAGTCCACAATTTATTGATCTGGTAATTCATCACCCAATTGAGCACCAGTGGCGTATCCAGATAATAATCGCGCTCGATGCCGGTGAGCTTATTCGTGCGATTGCTGTGTGAAGCGCTAATGGCAAGCCATCCATACCAGCGGTCCGTGCGCTCCTTACTGATAAATAAATCCACGCCGTAAGCTTCGCCTTCTACATTGTTTGTGTACAGCGGTTTACTGTCATCGTTGATGTCGCTGGCGAGCGGCAAATTGTCCATGGTTTTGTAATAGGTTGTTACCGACCAACTCCATTCATTAGCCAATTCCTGTTTGATCCCGAGCGTGAAATGTTCCGAGGTAGGTGAATCCAGTTCGGTGTTGCCAATCTCCGGAAATGTTTTATCGATATCCGGTAACCGGTTGTAAGAACCGGCCGACGAACTTAGCGTCCAGTTATCGATAAATTCCCAACTCATCGCCAGGCGCGGGTGCGTAAAAGTTTCTTTGGTGTAATCGTTGTAATGGCTTTGCACACCGACATCCACTGAAAATGTTTCACTGATATTCCAATGGTCATTCAAATATACCGAGGACTCCTTGATGCGCACCTTGTCTTGCGCATCAATCAATTCACCACGGCGCAACTCGCAGTCCGGATCAAACTCGGTGCACACATAATTAATAAAACGCGCATCGTAACTGTATTCAGTAGCATGGTGCTCGCCACCAAATGAAATGTTGTGGCTATCGCCCAGCACAAATAAATAATTAGCCAATGCATACACATCGGAATTTTTCATATCGAAAAAATATTTATCGCCCCCCCAAAAAGTATCCCGGGTATTTTCATAATGGCCAATTTGCGCATCCCACGCCGAATTGTTATCGCCTTCAAATTGCCAGCGCAAACTTTGATTATGGAACGTGTTGTCAATTTTGGCGCTGCCGACAAAATCCGGCTCTTCCATTGCCTCGGTTGAGCGCTCGGTAAATTCTGCCGCCGCTAAATCACTGGCGCCATTGGCGCTGAGCGTCAGCTTGTGGTTATCGCCTAAACGATATTGGTATTTGAATTGGTAATCCGTATCTTCCGGTGCGTCCTGCACACGGATACCATCTTCCTTTTCCGCTTCATCCTTATCAAAAAAGTATTGCAATAAACTGGCGCGCGCCGATAAATACAACGCAGAATTTTCGCTCACCTGCCCCTCGGTAAATACGCCTGCACGCAAGATCGAAATATCAACTTTGGTCGCGAAATCCTGCTGACGCGGGTCGCGCAATTTGATATCAAAAATGCCACCAATTGCATTGTTATATTGCGGCCCGAAACCGGCAGAAAACAATTGGAAATCCTGGATAATATTTTCATTAAAGATCGAGGTGGAAAATGCATGGAATACGTAACCTGCCGGTGCGCCATCCACCAGATAACGATTGTCGCTGGGCGATGAACCGCGCACCGCCGGGGCCCCGCCACCATCGCCTTCACTCAATACCCCGGGCAAGCTAAATACCGCCATCAACGGGTCGCCCAGCGAACCGGGCACATCCACAATTTTTTGCGCATTTTCCGTAATGACCGAGTAATCACTTTGACGGCCGCGCACCAGGACTTCCTCAACGGCAGCATCGACCGCACCGGCTTCCTGCCGGGGCGCCGCTTGCTGTGCCGCGGTGCTAACCGCAACCAGGGGCAGGAGAGAAAATAAGAGATTAAGGGGATGACAACGAAATTCAGGCTTGAGCATGACAGTTTCCTTTTGGCTGGGAGAGGGCTCGCAGCCTAAACACTCATGCACAGCTTGGCTGTAACAAGGCGCATGGGTCTGTATCAGACTGTAACAAGCCACTACTCACTTCATGCAAATGCTTTCCAGTTATTGCAATTAATTCCTTAACACTGAAGGGCATTATGAAAACAATCTAAAACGCCTGCACACCAACCCGGTAGCACTACCTATACTTAACCCGACCTATAGGACAACTACCATGAAATTTCTTAAATCTGCAAATGCGGCGCCCGCAATAAATCCCCAGCTCCTGGTAAAACCGTGGAAGGTGGCAATTATTGATGATGAGGACCAGGTGCATGCCGTCACCCAAATGGTGTTGAGAAATACCCGGATCGATGATCAACCGCTGGCATTTTTAAATGCCCATAGTGCGGCTGATGGGTTGCGGTTATTTCAGGATCACCCGGATATTGCGCTGGCATTTATTGATGTAGTCATGGAAAGCGATGAGGCTGGCCTCGAATTAATCCATAAAATTCGCAATCAATTGAATAATCATTCAACGCGGATTGTATTGCGCACAGGGCAACCCGGCTCATCTCCCGAAGAAACAGTGATTCGCACCTACGATATTAATGATTACAAAAGTAAAACCGAATTAACCGATACCAAATTAAAAACCTGTGTTTATTCTTCCATCCGCTCTTATCGCGATATCCTCACCATCGAAACCAGCAAACGCGGCATGCAAAAAGTTATCGCTGCATCGGATTCTGTGTTGCGCAGCCAAACCCTGTACCAATTTGGCAACGCCATACTGAACCACACCATCCAATTGCTGAATATTAAAACGGCGGAAATGTATTTGGTCAGCCAGCATGTGGATTTATTTGGCGATGCCGAATTAATTTTACTCGCGGCCACCGGTGACCAAGTGACACTGAATAATCACTGGGATACAGAAATATTACCTGCCGATGTACGCACGGCTATCGAAGAAACCCTGGAAAAAAAAGAATCGATAGTAACCGATGATATTTTTATCGGTTATTACCATACCCATGAAAAAACCCAGAGCGTGCTCTACACCCGCTTCCGCGAGCCACACAATTCACAGCAAGATGAAATACTGAAATTGTTTGCGGCCAATATCACCCTGATTTTCCAAAACCTGTACAGTCGCGAACATACCCTGGAAACGCAAAAGGAATTATTGCTGATCCTGGGCGATGCAATCGAACAACGCTCCAAGGAAACCGGCGCACATGTACGCCGTGTAGCATTGATGTGTGAGCTAATGGCATTGAAACTGGGCCAAACCAGCGAATATGCGGAAACATTAAAATATGCGTCGCCATTGCATGACATTGGCAAAATCGGCATTCCGGAAACTATTTTGCACAAACCCGGCAAACTCACGGACAGCGAATGGGAGACCATGAAAACCCACGCCCTGATCGGTTATGAATTATTGAAAGATTCCACGCGCACTATCGCCAAAATGGGTGCCCGTATTGCATTGAGCCATCACGAGCACTGGGATGGCAGCGGTTATCCAAAAGGTTTAAAAGGCGAGGCAATTCCATTGGAGGGGCGTATTGTGGCGATTATCGATGTAATAGATGCTCTCGGATCAGAGCGCGCATACAAAAAGCCCTGGCAGGAAAACGATATTATCCATTACGTAAGCGAACGCAGCGGCAAACAATTTGATCCGCACATGGTAGATGCCGCGTTATCGCTGTTCGAACATTTTCGCGAGATCCGCAGCAATTTCCCCGATTACACAAGCCACTAATTCATGGCGGGATAATAATTTCTATGCACCGAACGCTCTACGATATTCTGCATGACGTTTCCAAATCCAGCATGGTCGACGATGGGGATTTACAAGCGGCGGGCCTGTTAATTCTTACTGCGGCCCTGCATGGTTTGCAAATTAACCGGGTCGGTATCTGGATTTTTACTGACGATAAACAGGCCATTCGCTGCCGCATGCTGATTGACGGCGATGATTGTGTCATTGACGGTGATCTGGAACTGATGCGGACTGCATATCCCAACTACTTTATTGCGCTGGATAATGAGCGGGCAATTGTCGCCAACCACGCGCAAGAGCACAGCAGCACGCTTGAATTTCGCGATAGTTATTTAATTCCCTTTGGCATTACCTCGATGCTCGACGCCCCCATTCGCCACCGCGGCAATATGCTCGGGATTATTTGCTGCGAACACCAGGGACCGGAACGCGAATGGAGCAGCGAGGAAATCGCATTTGCCAGCGCCCTGGCAGACACCTATGGCCGCGCAATTAGCGCCGCACAACGCAACGATTATGAGCGGCAATTGCATGAAATTAATGAACAGCTCGAACAAAAAATCAATGACCGCACCGAAATACTCCAACAAGCATTGCGCAATTTAAATCACACCCAGGCAAAATTAATTGAGAGCGAAAAACTGGCATCACTGGGAAGACTGGTGTCCGGTCTCGCCCATGAAATCAACACCCCGCTGGGTATCGCCGTTACATCCGCCAGCCACTGCGCCAACGAATTAAAACGTGTGCAGCAGTTATATCGCGATGAACAATTAAACGAGCAGGAATTCGCGCAATTCCTGGCGGGTATTGACGATGGACTGGGATTAATTAATAACAACCTCAGCCGCGCCGCGACACTGGTACAAAATTTTAAATTATCCGGTGCAATTCACACCGCCAATGAAGAAGAGCATTTTGAATTGCGCGATTGCATTGCGCTTACGATAAAAAGCTTGCAGCCGCTATTGAAAAAAAACCAGGTTAATTGCCAGTTGCAAACGGGCGCTCCCATTCACATCAATAGTTATCCGGGGGCCATCGCCCAGATCATTACCAACCTGATTACCAATTCGATCCATCACGCCTTTGCAAATACTCCCGACAAGCAAATTCACATCCAGCTAGATGAAACGCGTGGGCAAGTAACAATTTATTACACCGATAATGGCTGCGGAATTGCAGATGATATCCGCGCAAAAATTTTTGAGCCTTTTTTTACTACCGCGCGTCGTACTGGCGGTTCAGGATTGGGCTTATCGATTGTTTATAATCTGGTGACCCAAAAATTAGGCGGGGAGATAACGATTAATGAAGATCAAAGTGATGGTGCTGGATTTATTATAACAATTCCAGAAAATCAAAAAAAATGACGCACATATAATGTGCGTCATTAATAGAATAGCAATCAGCCATTGTTATTGAACAGGTAATTTAATTAGGCCTGTAGCAACCACTCCTGCTTTGGTCTCATAGGAATAACTGAATGTAATTTCATTAACATAACCCGCACGGTTATCCGGCATATAGCGTCCGCTGTATACGTAGTGCCAATAACCATTCCCGACACTGGCACCACGAACCACACTCAAACCGCTGTTGTTACGCAGGTATTCATTAGATGCCAATGACAGTACATAAGTACTGGAAGCATGTATTTGCGATTGATTCACCGGCGTAATGACCTCATTATCAAATGAAGAAACATTATCCGTTGTTGTCAATTGCCTGCGCAGGGTAAGCGACTTAAGTGTTGATATGGAGGCTGGCAAGTAGATGTAAACAGAGGAGGAATTCTGCGGCTCCCAGTACGAATACGTTACACTCTGTCCGGCAGTGTTCTCAGCCTTGATGGGTGCACCGAGCGTGAAATTATTATTATTGTCCAGGCGCACATCATTAATATTAAATTCGCCAACTGCTGCCGGCACAGAGAATGACAATGAATCGCCACTAACATCATTGGACATACCCAGGGCTTTATCCATTAGTGCTCCCACAACGAACTCGTAGGTATTGCCGCTGGCAAGTGCCACCGTTGGGCTCAATGTAAGCAAGGTGTTGCTCAGGGATAAATTCACATCAACCGGGACTTCCTCTCTGGCTACTGTTATTTCAGTTATACCGGGCAACACCAGATCGTCAGCTGATTGATTTCCAGGAGTAATTGTAAGCTTATTAGTCTGGTATAGTTTTGCAGAGTCTGGCAGCAAAGTGACCGGTGCACTATAAAATACCTTGAATTCCGGATTGGAAATATCCACAACATTTGTTTTTGATGAAACATAGATATTTGAAGAAGAGGTATACACGGTTGGTTGCAAAACCAGATTAAACACGCGCTTTTCCTGATCCGCAAAGGTTATTTCCTGGTAAGAATAAACACTAACCCTGTATACATTCGGGTATTGTGTTTTACTTACCTGAAGATTGCTGCTCGCATAATTTTTTCCCTGGTAACTAAAAGCAGGTGACATGACTTGAACTGTGTCGGACAATAACGCTGTCAACACATACTGCTTTGTTGTCGCATCATAAATAGCGTCGATATTACCATTTATCGCGTCTTTTACAGAAAGTGCCAATCCAGGAATGGCCTGGGCATTCGCGTCAACAACAGAAACCCTCAACTCCACACTTTCTTTAAAGTTTCCGGAAGAAGTACGCTTATCGATAAGAAAAAAATTATCGGTGAACGCCAGATTTTCTGAATAGAAACGCAGATTATTTTCGCTGGGATTATTAATAATCGCATATTCATTTATACCGTCTTTATCCAGGTCCAGCGAAGCAGAAATAACAGTAGTAATTTTTTCCGGCACGGTAATTTTATAACGCTTGGTGGCTGCATCATAACTACCTTTAATGTAATGGCTTTCTGCATTGCGCCCACTACCTGAATTCGCATCTCCCCAGAAAACAAGGGTAGAAATAGAGTCGCCAGTGGTTTCATCAAAAACTGCAAAAGTGCGCTCTACACCCGCAGCAACTTCGAGCTTGCCCAGATCCTGAAAAACAGCACCGGAGGACGAAACACTGCGCGTGCGGCCATAAAAAGTGCGCTCCAGGAATTCACCGGTATTACTGCGGATAACCAGCTCATAATCAGAGTTCGCCGGTGTTCCCGTAAATTGGAAATTGCCACCACTGATACTCGCGGTCTGACTGGTTCCGCTCCCGAAAGTCAGAATTGCAGACGCGTTATTAACAGCAGCACCTGTAACAACATTAGCTACCACTCCAGCAAGAGTAACGGAGACTTTTTGCTGGTTACTTTGCTCCAATTGCTGTTGCAGCAACTCATTTTGCTGCTCCAGCGCTGCAACCACTTTTTCATCGCTTTTATCTTCAACATCAAGACACCCGGTAAGGGCAATTACTGTAAATCCAACTACCAAATACTGCTTAAACATAAACAACATCCTCATGATATTAATAGCCCTGTAGGCATTCCACACCGAATTAACAGGCATCTGGCCCGTACTAATCAGCGGCGCGCATAATATCAACTAACGTGATTTGCGTCTCAAAAAAGCATCAGTACTGGCATCCTTTACCCTATCGGCCTACAATTCCCGACCTTATATTTTTTGGGCTTTCGCCCTGTTATCGCCATGACTTCACCCCTGATTCCCGAGCGTCCGCTGCTGATCTCCCCTTCCCTCGCCGCGACTATTGGCCTGGAAGAGGCCTGTATGCTGGGGATTTTGGCGGAATTGGCCAATTTCCTGCCGCTTACACCCGCGAATGGCCGTCAATGGCTGGATGTTGATGGCAATTGGACCGAGCGGATGATGCCGTTCTGGACCGATTACGATATCCAGCGCATCAGTCGCAACCTGCATGAGAAGGGGGTTATCCAACTGGTTTCAGCGCCCTTTGTGGAAAGTCGCCGGCTCACGTTATCGCTCGATACTGCACCTGCGCAGGTATCAGCCACCCCCGTGCCCGTCGCGCCGCCTATTGCGCAGGGAGCCAACCTGATTCCCCCCCACTGGCAACCCGACCAGGAGCTGTTGCGGCAAATTGCCCAATACAATATTCCGCAGGACTTCGTGTGGCAGCAGTTGCCCGAGTTTGTTACCTATTGGCGCGAGCGCGGTGAAAGCAGCCATAGCTGGGGGGCGAAATTTTTAAAGGATGTGCTGCATAAATGGCGCAACCACGAAACGGTAAATGCCCGCCAGCAACGCGAAGATAGCGAGCGGCAAATACGTGAGCGCGACGCAGATTTTTTAAAGCGCGACCAGGAAATTGCCATGCACAGCCAATGGCGCCCCAGCCGCGATGCATTAGAGGTGCTGGTAAAACACGCGGGCATCAGCCTTGCATTTGTGGAGGATTCGATCCCGGAATTTGTGGTGTACTGGCAGGAGCGCGGCGAAGTGGGCCGCACCTGGAACAGCAAATTTATCCAGCACGTAAAACGCCAATGGTTGCGCTACAGCTCCGCACTCGAACACGATACCGAACCCAAACTTGCAGCACGTGAAATATCACTGGGCCAAACAACACGCATTAACCACCGTCAACTCGCAGCAGGTTAACCATGCAGGACAGCAAATCCCTCATTCATCAAGTCGCACAAGAGATAGCAGCCTCGCAGAACAACTCAACGACCGCAGCTGGGCCAGCTGACTCCGCGCGCGCGCAACAGGAACAACGCGGTGCACCTACGGATGCACATGTGGATGCGATCAATCAAATATTTGCATTGTTCCGTATCAACTACCACAACCAGTATTACAGTGCATTTAAAGATAACGAGCTGCTCAACCAGGCGCGTCGCCTGTGGTTGAATTCACTCGCACATTTTGCCCCGGAAACCATCCTGCGTGGCGCACGCAAAGTGATCGAAGAATCGGAATATTTACCGACGTTACATCGCATGATTCGCGCTTGCCAGGGCGAGCCGGAAAAATTCGGCTTGATAGATGCACATGCCGCTTATGTAGAAGCCTGCCGTGCATCCAGCCCGAAAGCGGCTTATCACTGGAGCCATCCGGCGGTGTATCACGCTGGCTGCGCGAGCGATTGGTATTTCCTGGCGAGCAATCCGGAAAAAATCGCTTTTCCGATTTTCGAGCGGCACTATTTAAAAATTTGTGAGCGCGTCATTAATGGTGAGCAACTGCCTGCACCCAATGCACCGGCGCTGCCGCAAACAATAGAAACGCCGCTCAGCCGCGAAGAAAACCTCAAACGTATGGAAGAACTGCGCAAACAACTGGATATTTAATTTCTTTTTTGCTGTTAATTAATTATTAATTTTTTGGTAAACCGTGTTATGAACAAACAAGCTTCACAGTGGTTTCTTGGCCTTTTACTTCTGGCATTCCCTATCGCCACATTGATTATGGTATTGGGTTTAATGAGCGTTCCGATCCATCATGTTTTTATGGACGACGATGAACTTACCAGCAGAACCTTGCTGCCCGATTTTTCCGCCATCAACCAGACACCAGAGCGCAAGGAGCAATTCCTTGCCATGCTGCGCCCGCTGGTGGATGAAAAAAATGCAAAATTATTAAAATCCCGTGAACGTTTATTGAAAATCAAAGCCGAATGGGAAAGCGCGCAAACCATTAGCGGCGTAAACAAGCGCAATCTGGAAAAACTGCGCGAAAAATTCCACGTCACTTACGATACTTATCCCGAGGATGACAAGGCGGTTGATATCCTGTTGTTGCGGGTAGATAGCATTCCGTCGTCCATGGTACTGGCGCAAGCGGCAGTGGAATCCGGTTGGGGCACCTCACGTTTTGCGGAGGAGGCCCACAATTTATTTGGCCATTGGTGTTATAAACCCGGCTGCGGCATAGTGCCCGGCAAGCGTTCAGCGCGCGCCAGACACGAGGTTAAAAAATTTAACAATGTTGAAGAATCGCTTACGGCATACTTCAACAACATTAATACCCACAACGCCTATCGTGCCTGGCGGCAATTGCGCGCCCAACTGCGCGACCAGCCACAAGCCTTTACCGGTGTTGCCATGGTGGCTGAATTAGGTAAGTATTCCGGGCGCGGCAGTGCTTATATCCATGAATTACGCACCGTTATTCGCGGCAACAACCTTGAGTAACGCCGGGCCAGCGACTTGATTTGAATAACACCAAAAGCAATAACCTCTGACTAATAACATTGATCACACAGCAAGGAATCCTTATGTGTAAACGACTGGTTAAACCGCTCGGTGCGCTGCTTGTCGGCGCCTTCGCCAGCATCAGCGCCAAAGCGGAAATCCCACTGGACTTCCACGTCTCCGGCCAAGCCACTTACACCCTAATCAAAGCGGGAGGCGAACGCTTTTCACCGACAATGTTTTTATTCAAGGGCGGCCTGGAATTTGATGATGGCCTGCTCGACGGTATAGGTCTTCAAGGTGTCGTTGGTGTGCCGATGAGCAATGACGACAAACACGGTGTCACCATGGAAGTGACCGAGCAAACCGCCGCGTACGTGACGCTGACCAACCCCGAATACGAAGCGGGCGATTTGAAAATCAGCATTTTGCTGGGTTATGCCTCCACAGAAATTGAAACCCACCTGCCGCGCCTGGGTGCACCTTACAGCGATACTTTCTCCGGTTTTAGTTACGGTTTTTCACTGCAAGATCCCATCATGGAAAACAAGCCGTTGTACTGGAGCCTGGATTGTGTGCGCTCTTATAAAGATGATGATTTACGAGTAGATGGCTGCGGCCTGGGAGTTACCTATGCGTTCTAACAGAATCCATTTGTCATTGGCACTGGTAGCAAGCCTTGGGGTTATATCATTGACCGGTTGCGGTGGCGGCGATGGCGACAGTGCGCGCGTTGCGCAAACAGTTGATGCATCCAAAAATACCGTAACTAAAATTGCAATCTCCGCAAACGAACAATATGTTCATTTCAAAAGCTTTTATCAATTTGAATTGATTGGCAGCGATGAACAAGGCAATAAAGTTGATTTAACCAAAAAAGCCACCTGGAAAATCAGCGATCCAACCTTGGGTGAAATTAAGGATGGTTATTTCAAAGCGTCAGGCACAGCAGGAAATTTCACGCTGACCGCGACATACGCGGGTATCGCCGCCGCCGCGCAGGAGATTAATGTTTCTGACGCGAACCTGGTGAAGGTCACAGTACAAAATACTGCCACGTCAGTAGATGAGTGTAAAAACTCTACGTTTACTGCATTGGCTGAATTTGATAATGGCAGAACACTGCCTTACGCAATCACCTGGAAAGTTTCTGAAGGCGGCACCATTGCCAGCTTTAAAGATGCGACCAAGGGAGTTCTCAGCACGACACAAAATGGTAGTGTTAAAGTCGTTGCCAGCGGCGTGGATAATTCGGGTAAGGAAGTTACTTCAGACGCGTTTAATTTCGCCATTAATGAAGCCTTGACCAAGGTCACCGTATCTACTGACAAAAATGCAGAAATGCGCAATGGCGAAACCGCAACGGTAACAGTTAAAGGGGTTTATGGTGATGCAAACAATCCCGTTGATATCACCGGCAATTCAACCCTTACCGCTGATCCGGCCACACTGTTGAAAATTGAAGGAACAAAAATTACCGCGCAAAATGGTACGCCGAATGGGTTGGCGGTAACCCTCAAGGGAAATTGTGGCGGCACTGATGGCACCCTGGCATTAAACATTAAAGAGCGGCAATTGGCATCCATTCAAGTCAGGAGCAATAGCGGCAACAATACGTCGAACTTATCGGTTACCGAAGGCAGCAGCTTAAAGCTGAAAGTATTTGCTACCTATGCCGATAACACTACCGCTGACAATTACACATCCAGTGTGGTGTGGGAATATGAAGATACGGATAATGTCATTCCTGATGACAAAGAAAATAAAATTAAGTTTTCCACCACCACTCCGGGTGAATTGGAAGTAGACGACGACCTGGACCTCAGTGTTGCATCCAAAATTTATGTCAGGGCTTCCATTAAAGATGGTGGCGTTATCCAGAATGGCTCAAGTGGTGCTCCGCTAACCGACACCATTGACGTCACCATTAACCGCAATTAATTCTACCCCTCAATTATTTCTTCATCTATAAAAAGACCGCACTCACGTGAGTGCG
>JAGKWO010000086.1 GCA_021151835.1 Gammaproteobacteria bacterium | reverse complement strand
CCGTGGTAGGCAAATTCATTGGTGCCAATCAGGTCAATTAATTGTTGCGTCGCAATATGGTTGCGTACGGTAGCAAAACCCAGGCGCGAAGGTATTCCACAGTAGCGGCCCAGTGCACACAGGAGTGCAGCCTTGCTCACGCAGTAGCCCTTCTTGCGTTTAATGATGTTGCTCGCCCGGTAGGACTCTTCCCGGTGATAGGCAACATAGGGGTTATAAAAAATGCCGTCGCGAACCTTGTAATAAAGTGCGACGGCCAGGGCAACCGGGTCTGATGAATAGTGTTGCAGCGCGTCCTGCGCGTATTCGCCAACCAGCGGATGGTCGCTGTCAATGATAGTGGTTGGTGCTAAATAAGCGGGATCAACTGAATCGTACATACGCAGATATCCGTGTAGTTGGCGAACAGAAATATCAATAATGGGAGCTGGCGTTATTGCTGAGGTTGTGGGATTCATGCCCTTTTAACGCAGGCAGGAATACACACACCAGGCGCATGGTGGAATGCGCGGTCAAGTAATGTTTGTCATTCTTGTCCAGCGCGTAAATGGTGCCCGGTTTGATGGGATAGATTTTTCCATCTTCTGCAGTGCGAACTTCGCCTTCACCTTCAATGCAGTAACAGGTTTCCAAGTGGTTTTTGTATTCAAGCAGCGAGGTGGTGCCAGCATTAATCACTGTGTCGGTAACGCTGTAACCCATGTTATCGCTTTCAATTAAAAAGCGACGGCTCTGGCCGTTGCCCCAAAACACGTCTCTTTCTGAGTTGAGGATTTCTTCAATATTACGAACGATCATAGCGGTGTCCTTCTTTGCGATGGTTGGTAAAAACACGATTAATAAATACTTGCATGGGCCACACTGGTGTAATGTCGCGGCCCGGTTGCGCTCAGGAGTTTGCCAAGCCGTTCGGGGCAAATTCGCCCTTGGTGCCTGGCGGCAGAATCTATATCGAAGCCGTGGGGCTGGTGTTGCTGGTAAAGATCGGCAATACAGGTTTCGTCAATCCCACCGGCAATCATCGCCTTGTCTTGCAAGTTCCACTTGTCAAAAAAACGGTGGAGAAAATGCCCATCCAGGCGAATGCCAGTACTGCCAATGTGTTCCTTGCTCTGAAAGCTATCCAGGATAAAAAAATCCGTGCCTGCGTCCAGGTAGCGTGCAATCAGGTTTTCCTCAACACAGCGCTGGCGCTGCACATGTAGCACGTTAAAAATTTTTAACTGGCCGCCAAATTGCTGCTTTACCTGGCGAATAAAACCAGGCAGGGGAAAACCATGGAACTGGATTCCGTGCACGTCACAATGGTTGAGCGCACGGGATAGAAAATCCAGGTCCTGGCTCATGGTTACCAGCAGCACTTTGGTGTGGTGCAATTTGCGCAGGGTAAGTTGCTGCAACTGTGCCAATTCCAGGTTGTATCGCCCTTGGGGGATACCATGCCAAAGCCCCGCGTAGTCCACGCCCTGTTGATCCAACAGATTTATTTCTGTCGAATCTACGAGGCCGCAAATTTTTATCGCTGGGTTCATAGCTACTTATCCTTAGCCAGGTATTGCTTCTGGTTTAATTAACGGCACATTTTTCAGAAATCATTGCGGAAATCGCCGCAATGGATTTCAAATTTTCCGGATCTATCTCTTCTGGCTCCAAGGTAATATCAAAGTTATCCTCGACAAATGCCACCAGTTTTAGTACGGCAAGTGAGTCGAGGATGCCGTTCTGGATCAGGTCCATATCATCAGTAATTTCTGCGGCATGGCCTGCAGGGACAAATTCCTGGATGATGTAATTTTTTAAGTTATGCAGTTGCGACATGTTGGCCTCTTGATTTGATCAATACTGGTTTATTGGTTTTGCCCGATGAGGTTTTTGGTAAAGGAACTTCACTCAATTCGAACACATGGGGAATCGCGTATTTGGGAAGGTTATTGGCGCAAAACATCTTCAGTTCAATAATCGATGGCTTGCAGCCAGGTGCAGCTGTAAATATCGCAAGGATGCGATTGCCAATTTCGTCGTCCGGCAAGGGAATGACCGCGACGTCGCTAATGCCAGGGTGGGTTTGCAGTAGGTTTTCAATTTCCAGCAAGTTCACCCGGTTGCCGCTGGTTTTTACAATGTCGTCCTTCCTGCCGCAAAACAGCAGATTGCCATCGGGCAGTTTGCGCACTATGTCTTTAGTGATATAAAAATCGCGCGTAGCAGTTTCGCCGGGCGGCGTGCAGGCAACCCAGCAATTGGCGAGGGTATTTCTGTAGGCGCGCATGCTGGTGGGTGTGCTCACCAAAAGCTCGCCTTCTTCGTTACCATCCACAGGGTTGCCTTCTGCATCAACAATTAAATGATCTACATAAGGCAGGGCTTTACCTATGGGCAAGGGATCGGGGAATGCTTGGTTACCCGGCGGAATAGAAAAGACAAATGTATCGTTGGTTTCGGTCGCGCCGTAAATATTATGAAAAGCCGCGTTGGAAAAATGCACCGACAAATTTTCCAGCAGGCTGCCGCTCACTCGCTCTCCCGCAAACAAAATATGACGCAGCGAGGGATAACTGTGCTTCGCTATATCGCCATATTTAAGCAGCAGCACCAGCACCGACGGAACCGATTGCCATACACTGACCTGTTGCTGTGCAATGTATTGGGTTAAAAATTTCGGATTGCCGCTCATGGCATCCGGCACCAGCACCGCGCAAGCGCCTGCCGCATGGGTCGCAAAAATATCCAGCAGCGATAAATCGAAATGCAATGGCGCGTGACTGATACAGCGGTCAGCTGGCGTGAGTTGGAAGTATTCAATCACCCATGCCACAAAGATGCTTACGCTCTCATGGCTGATCATCGCGCCTTTGGGTAATCCCGTGGAGCCAGAAGTAAACAAGGTGGTGGCGAGTTGGTTCGGAGCAATGTCAGAATTTCCGAGCGCGATTGCGTCGGAGACGGGCGCGTGGATATTTACCGGAATGTAGTGAAACTGGTCGAGTGGAAACCCGGGGTGGGAATTGCAAAGAACCAGAATTGTGAATGACTGGCGCGCATCGGCGAGCATGGGGCGTAATTGTTGCAGGAGTTCGGGGGTAGTAATCACTACCGACATTTGACACTGGTCGATAATGTATTGGATGCGCGTGGCGGGGTTTTTAATATCCATAGGAACATAGACAGCACCCGCCATAAGCACAGCGTAAATAGCTGCAATCGCCTCAGCGCTTTTTCCAAGGTAAAGGCCAATGCATTGCTCCTCGCTCACCACCACCTGTTTCAATTGGTTGGCGAGTATCTGGCTGGCATCACGCAGGTTGCGATAGCTGAGGCTCTGGTTGCTGGTGCGTATCGCTTCTGCATCAGGTTGACGTTCCGCACTGCTGAGCATCCAATGATGAATTAAATGAGTCATGGCAATATTCCCGCTTACAGACCTAGCATCGAGGCAATAGTGTTGCGTTGAATTTCCGATGTGCCCGAATAGATTTTGCTGGCCACAGAGTTGCGCACGTATTTTTCAATGCCGGATTCCTCCATGTACCCATGGCCGCCAAAAATTTGCAGCGCATCCAGTGAGCACTTCACAAAGTTTTCGCTGGTAACGACCTTGGCAATCGCCAGGTCGGTAGTAATGTTGTTGCCCTGCTGGAATGCGTGGGCCGCCTTGTAAAGCATGGCGCGGGAGACTTCGAGGGCGATTTTCATGTCGGCAATCTTGTGTGAGATCGCCTGGAATTTGCAGATGGGTTCGCCGTATTGTTTGCGTGATTTGCTGTAGTCAATGCATTTGGCGAGCAGATGTTCCATCTCGCCAATATTGATAACAAAGGAACAGAGCACTTCCCACTTCATCACATAATTGAAAATAGAAAATCCCTGGCCTTCCTTGCCGAGTAGCTGCTCACGCGGTAAATGGCAATCGTCAAAGAAAATATCGCAGAGCACTGAGGTGTTTAAACCCATTTTTTTCATGGGTTGTCCCTGGGTAAAACCGGGAGTGTCCTTGTCGACTATAAACGCGCTGTATCCGCCAAGAACCCCCGCGTTTTTGTTGGTGCGCGCGTAGACGATAAAAGTATCAGCAACCGGACCATTGGATACGAAAGTTTTGTTGCCATTCAGTGTGTAGCCCAGTTCGTTGCGGTAGGCATGGGTAGTCATGTTCCATGCATCGGAACCCGACTCAGGTTCGGAAATGGCATGGGCGCCGATTTTTTTTCCCGAGCATAAATCCGGCAGGTATTTACTTTTCTGGGCATCGTTACCAAATTTCTGGATGGGTATCAGGGTACTGACAATGTGGGAGGACACAGCAAAACTGAAACCAGAATCCTCACAATGTTTTCCAAACGCTTCCAGTACATAAAGCGTGGTGAGAATGTCCTGTTCCAATCCGCCAAATTCCTTTTTAATCGGTAATGAGAGTACACCCATTTCGCGTACCAGTTTCCACATCTTTAACAATGTCGCCCGATCACCTTGTGCGTCTGTTTGTTCATTCAAACGGGTTGCCCAATCGCCAATGGAATTGCGCAACTCGTTTTGTTCTTCTGTCCACTGAATCATGGGTATTTCATTCCAATTGGGTTAATTGTTTTTGCGGAAGCCTAAATGTGGCCACCGATAATTTGTGCGCATACTAGGGTGTTGAAAAAAACTCGCGAAACTGTACTTAGGGGCAGTAAAGATTTTCACGGCTTCAATGCAACCTGAATTGCTTGTGGTTTACGCGCCTCGCTTAAAAAAAGAAGTGATACCCGCCAGAAATAAGCGGTTCCTGTGACGAATTGATGAATTGCTGCGCCAACCTGTACTGCTGGTCAGTGATGGGTTTTTTCACTGTACGCGCGGGCAGTTGTTGCTAAAAAAAATCCACGCACAATTGCACTCCATTAACCCGGAGCCGCCTGCCTTTTGCAGCGCGGCTTCAATTTAACGGTGGGGTTCTAGCATGGATAAGAGAAGACGCATTGTGGTAACGGGTTGCGGTGTAGTTTCCAGTATTGGTAACAGTTGCCGCGAAGTGCTGCAGTCACTCCAGCAAAATCGCTCTGGCATTGTTGCTGTGCCCGAGTGGCAGGAATTGGGTTTTAAAAGCCAAGTGGCAGGTACCATTAAACTGCCCGATATAGATTCGTTGCGTAATGATTTCGGACAGAAAGCGCGGTTTATGGATGTATCGGCGATTTACGCATTGATCTGCGCAGAAGAAGCCATAGCTGCAAGCGGTATTGATCGGCAACAGCTGGCAAGCGAACGTGCCGCATGCATCGTGGGTAGTGGTTTTAGCAGCAGCGAACCTTTTCGCCAGGCATTGGATCGCATCGAAGGTCGTAGTAAACGCCTGGGGCCTTTCGAGGTCACTCGCTCAATGGCGAGTAGCACCAGTGCCAACCTGGCTTTTTTCTACGGCATTAAAGGACGTTCCTATTCCATCAGTTCCGCGTGCGCCACATCGCTACATAACATTGGTCACGCCTATGAATTAATTAAAAGTAACCAATGTGATATCGCAATTGCTGGCGGAGCCGAAGAAGTATCTCCGGTGTTTGCCTGCATGTTTGACGGCATGCGCAAAGTGATGTCGTCCGGATTCAATTCTGAACCGGCGCGCGCATCTCGCGCTTACGACAAAGACCGCGACGGATTTGTTATCAGCGGTGGTGCTGGCGTAGTGATGCTTGAAGAGTACGAGCATGCACGCGCACGCAACGCACCAATATTCGGTGAGATTCTCGGGTTTGGAACCAGCTCGGATGGTCACGACATTGTCCAGCCAGACCCCGAAGGTATGGGATGTTTTCGCTGTATGGAAGTTGCGCTACAGGATGCGCACTGCCAGCCGCAGGATATCGACTATATCAACACCCACGGAACCTCTACGCCCATTGGTGACTTCGCTGAAACGGTTGCTATCCGCAAAATTTTTGGTGACCAACCCGTGCGCATTTCATCGACCAAATCCCTCACCGGCCACGGCATTGGTGCAACGGGTGCGCAGGAAATTATTTACAGCTTGTTGATGATGAAAGAGGGTTTTGTCACGGCGTCAGTCAATATCGATAACCTGGATGAAGTATTTGGAGGGTTGAATATTGTGCGCCGCAACGAATCCTGCAACCTGAAAACCGTGCTGACCAATTCCTTTGGTTTTGGCGGCACAAACGGATCGCTGATCCTGGGCAACCTGGCCTGCTAAGCCGTTAATAGCAGAGCTATTGAATCCACTCATCCAGAGGACATCACAAAATGGATAGAAATGAAATTTACCAAACCGTTACTCAAATCCTGAGCAAATCCCTATTAACCACTCGCCACATCAACGAGAGCGACCGCCTGGTAGACGACCTGGGGTTGGATTCCATTGGTTTTGTAGAGCTGGGCACCGGCCTGGAAGAGAAATATCAAATCGATATTTCGGACGAAGTATTGGAATCCCTTGAAACGGTGGCCATGGTAATCGATGCCGTAGTAGCTGCACCTTGCTACGCCGCAGAACCTGCCTAGCACTGGCACAATCCACCGGTTAATTGCGAAATAAATTTTTTTCCTGTTTTGGACAAGAAGGTCTTTATGAATATCAAAGAAGATGTACTCATCGATGCCAACGCCAAACCCTGGCATGACATATCGGTGTTGGATCGCGTGCCCAA
This sequence comes from Gammaproteobacteria bacterium, assembly GCA_021151835.1. GTDB lineage: Bacteria > Pseudomonadota > Gammaproteobacteria > Pseudomonadales > Cellvibrionaceae > Cellvibrio. Next base: position 1,723 of record JAGKWO010000086.1, on the reverse strand, counting down.
GGGCAACAGTCACAATCCTATCGCCTTGGAAAAACGCATTGAATGGTTCAATGAAAAATTCAATTTTGAGCTGAACGCATTGCGCACCCATCCCATTGACCCCAAGCGTTTGCGTGGTGTTATTGAAAACTTTATCGGTGCGGTGCACATTCCTATCGGCCTGGCAGGCCCACTGCAAATTAATGGCGAACTCGCCAACGGGGTGTTCTTTGCGCCTTTCGCTACCGTGGAGGGGGTTATCACCCTGTCTGCATCCCGTGGTGCGCGCGTGATTAACGAATCCGGCGGCATTCGTGCCAAAGTATTCAAGCGTCAAATGTTGCGCGCGCCCGTGTTCAAATTTTTTAATCTGGATGAATGCGAAGCCTTTATCGAATGGGTGAAACGCAATTACACCACTATCGAAACCGAGTGCAACAAGTTGTCGCGCCACGGTTATTTGATGTCAATCACCGAAATGATTATCGGCAATGAAGTCCATTTGAAATTTGCCTATGCCACAGGTGATGCCGCTGGGCAGAACATGGTTACCGTGATGACCGATAACGGCTGTATTTGGATTCGCGAGGAATTTGAAAAGCAAACCGGTATTCCCATTCGCTTCTATTCGGTAGAGGGAAACCTGGCGGGCGATAAGAAATTCAATTACTCCAACTTTAATGATGCGCGCGGCGCGCGGGTGTTTACCGAAGTGTTTTTAAAGAAGGAAGCGATTGAAGATATTTTTGATTGCTCCATTGAAAAGTTTATGTACGAAGTGAATGCAGGCAATGCAGGCAACCTCGCCGCAGGTAGCCCTGGTGGTCTCTCGGTTAACTCCGCCAATGTCATGGCAGCCATGTACGCCGCCACGGGCCAGGATTTAGGTTGCCTGTATGAGTCCAGTGCGCAACAAATTTATTGCGAAGCCACACCTGAAGGCGTTTATTGGTCTGCCACCTATCCGTGCATAGTGACAGGTACGGTTTCAGGCGCGCAGCGTTTGCCGGGACAAAACGAATGTCTGGAAATCCTCGGCTGCACGGGTGAGCGCAGTGCCGAAAAGCTGGCGGAAATCATCGCATGTTTTTGTGTTGCGTTGGATATTTCTACCTTGGCATCGGTAGCTAACGACACCTTCAGTAGCGCGCACCGTATTTTCGGGCGCTAAGCGTTTTCCTGGTTAGAGGATAGGGGAGAAAAAAATGGGCGAAATGATTTATGCAAAGGAAATTGATATTGCCAACAATTGTCGCAACTGCGGTATGTGCCGTATCGATTACCTGGGTTCTGGACGGTGCCATGCAGCAGAGGAGCATGTCAATTTCGCCCATCATCCCCACGGTCGCTTAAAGATTTTTAAAGCCTTGCAGGCGGGCGAATTGCCCTTGACCACCGAAACAGAAAAAGTAGTGGACAGCTGTACCCTATGCGGTAGCTGTAATATCCAATGCTACTTCCAAATTGAAATGACGCCGGGTGACGTGTTTGCCACCAAGAAAAAATTATTTCGCGAGCGCGTAAAAGTTGAAGATATCAAGGTATGGGAACCGGATGCCTTTCTGTTGGATTTGCTCGATATAGTCGGTGAATCCTGGGCGTTTAATGACCCTACCATCCTGACTGCGTATACCACCTTCGGCTCCCTCAGCAGTGAGGAAAAGAAGCCTGCCTATGTTGTCTTGCCGAAGGATGCCGAGGAAACTGCTGCCGTCGTTCGTCTGGCGAATCGCTATAAAATTCC
>JAGKWO010000034.1 GCA_021151835.1 Gammaproteobacteria bacterium | reverse complement strand
AGGTTTTACCGTGGTCAACGTGGGCGATAATAGCGATATTGCGCAGTTTTTCGATTGCTGATTGATCTGTCACTTGGGGTTTCTCTTGGGTGTGCGCCTATACAAAGGCAAAGGGGATGCTTAAAAAGGCGCGCATTATACCTATGTAGAGGTTGCGCGGATATGACTAGAGAGAGTCAATTGGCGATTTTTTGGTCTGCCAGCCTCAGTGCCAAGGCGCTGATTTAATGAAACAGATAGCTACAAACAAAAAACACCGTCTAAAGGCGGTGTTTTTTGAAGGCTCAATTAATTATTGAGCAGTACGACTGCGACGCGCTACTGTCAAACCCAACAAGCCTAAAACTAACAAGAACAAGGAGGTTGGCTCTGGAACAGAGCTCAGTGTGCCCGTTTTCACCAGGAAAGTGCTGTGACTCTCCCAACGGAAATAGTGGATCCATTCATATGAATGAGCAGAAAAGCCATAAATTTCAATACTATTGTGTGAATAGTTTGTTCCGTAATCACTCCTCTTGTAGTCAAACAAAGAACCGCGGTACAAGGCATTGTTATCACTGAAATACCAAGCGGTGGCGTACTCATGCCGGTAGCTATATCCATTTCCATCGTCGTCGCTTTCGATGGCATTACTACCCCATATATCAAAAATGCCACTTACATCCAGATTTGCCCAATGATTGAGGCCCGGCCGGGCTTGGATTGATCCTGCATTTTGACCAAGCTCACTAAACAAATTAAAAACTTCAGTTTCGGTAGGCAAGCGCCAACCAATGTAAGTGCTGTTTAGTTGGTTGATAACGTCGATTACAGGTTGACTATTGGTGATGCCAAAATCCAACCAAATCAAGCCGTTAGAAATTTGTTGTACGGCTTTGTTATCGCCTTTCACAAAAGCATCCGCCTGGATGATGGGAAGGGCTTGAGCGGTAAAGGAGATAAAAATTACGGCTGTAGCGACCAATTTGAGCAAACACTTAACGCTGACCATCGAAAAATTCCATTCAAAAGTAATTTTGATTATTTGTGCCCACATTTCTATGTGCAATCGATGTGCAACACACTCCAAAAAGCTATTTTAGCGCCATGCGTGTAGTTTGTTATAAAAAATATTTAAACTTCAAAAAAACATATTTAAACGTAATATGCACATAAGCTGGCATGCACCTCTCACCCTATTACCCATCGAGCTCGCTCCCTCATTGCGACTTTAAGGCACCATGCAATCCCCGCCGAACCATAAAATTGCACAGCAAATACCGCAATAAAAACCAGCAAACTATCTCCCATGCTGGCTAGAGGTAATAAAGGCCTCATCGCGTCAAGCGCAGCAATATTTTCTAATGCGATAGTCAGTAGCGGATGGATGAAAAATATCGGGAAACTTAATTCTGCCAGCCACCGCAAATGTTGTTGCAGCCACGTCCAGCGGATGTGGCGACACAACGCAAGCATGGCGATACAGCCGAACAGCGTTTGGATAAATTGCAGATCCCAGCCAGCGTAATGAAACGCGGCAGTGTGATAGTTGCCGATGTGTACCCACAAATAAGTTTGCGCGAGCGCGGTAACTGCAACCATCACCAATCCTGCAATCAACAACGCCCAGTGCCAGCGGCGCAGGGATTGTTCATACTGTGAAATTAAAATACCCAGCAAATAATAAGGTGTGAAATAAACCAGCGATTGCAAAAAATTGGAATTGGATTCCGGGCGATGCATTAATACAGCAATAAATGAAAAAAGAACCAGCAGACCGGTTTGCGTTATAAAATTTGTACGGATGTAGGCGAGATGCAGCGGCGAACACAAAAAGGTGAGAAAAATAAATGGAATGTACCAATGCGGGTAAAGTACATAACCATTGCGGAGCGTATACCATGCATTGAGGACATTCTGTTGCCAATCCAATCCGTCTTGCCACCAACCAAACATCCGCACAAATAAGGCAAATAATGAAATAACTAAAAACGGAATGAGCAGGGCCTTGGCTTTTTTCGCAATGAACTTCCTGTAATTAAAACGCGGATAGAAAACACGATGAAAAAAGAAACCGGAGATAAAAACGAACAAGCCAGTGCCGCCGCGCAACAGGTTTTCCAGTAGTAACGGGAAAACCGGCTGCGCAAGAAAAATCGAATGCCCCAATACAATCAGGGCAATTGCCACTCCGCGCAGATAATCAAATTCAGCAAGTCGCTCCTTCTGTGAATGTGGAACCACCAAACTCAAATCGCGCACGCACTCTTCGGTTCAGGGCGATATACCCCCACATTCAAATGGCCCGCATCTTTTAAATTCGCCGCATGCAATTGACTCATCACGCCTTTCTGGCAATACAAATAATATTGTTTGCTCATATCCATATTCGCGAAATGATTATTCAGCGAATAAAAAGGAATGGTTTTGATTTCAATTCCAGCCAGGCGCAAGGGATTGGATTCCTGCTCATCGGGGTGGCGAATATCAATTACAATCTGACCAGGATTGATGTCGCCCACAACCGGCACGGATAAATCCGCATCCAGCTCATCAACTATCTCATCGATATTTTGCGCACGGCGCTCGGCGATAGCTTTTTCGAGTACAGCGAAATCAAAATTGTTTTCTTCGCGCTCAACCTTGTGCATGCGCGCTTTGGTGGTGGGATTTACCGAAATCACACCGCAGTATTCCGGCATACTCGCCGCAAAACTTTCGGTGCCGATTTTGCGCGAAAGATTGATGATATCGCCTTTATCCATAGTGGCGAGCGGGCGTAACACCAGCATGTCGGTCACGCGATCAATTGCATTCAAATTGACAAGTGTCTGGCTGGACACCTGCGCCACACTTTCACCAGTAACCAGCGCGGGAATTTCCAGCGATTCAGCCACTTGTTCAGCCGCGCGCAGCATCATGCGTTTGAGCACGACCCCCATGTAGGAGTTATCCACCTTTTCAAGGATTTCCTTCACCACATCTTCAAAAGGAACCGTAACAAATTTTACGCGATGGCTTGATCCGTATTTATTCCACAAATAATACGCAACTTCCTTTACACCGATTTCATGGGCACGACCACCGAGATTAAAAAAGCAGTAATGCGCGCGCAAACCGCGCTTGATACACAAATAGGTTGATACGGTAGAGTCAAAGCCGCCGGAAATTAATGACAACACCGGATCTTGCGCACCCAATGGAAAACCACCCATCCCCTGGGTTTTACTCGTTAACACCCACAGGCGCTCACCTTTAATTTCCAGCGGCACAATAATATCCGGCTTATGCAGGCTTACGCCTTTTGCGTCGGAGTTATGCAGTAAACCGCCGCCTACATATTGCTCCACTTCTACCGAACTGAACTCATGCTTGCCAACACGCCGTGCGCGCACGCAGAAGGTTTTGCCCGCGAGTTGATCGCGCCAGTGGCGCAGGGTGTTGTGGAAAATGGAGTCGAGATCCCCCAGGGGATAATCATGGATCAACGCAAAGTTGGCGATACCGGGAGTGCGCGCCAATACATCGGCAACCTGTGCAGTAACCTGCGTATCGGCCTCCGGGCAGCGGATTTCGATCTTTTCCCAATCGCGCTGCACATCAATATCCACCCCCAGGTTCGTGAGCTGCACCCGCAGGTTATCGCGCAATTGCTTGATGAACTTTTTGCGCACGGGAGGGCTTTTGATAATGATCTCGGAGAAAACTTTAACGATGAAATGCATAGCTGGAATTGCCTGGAGTGTAGGTGACTAAAGCCACCCGTTGAAAAAGGCGGCGATTATAAACCAGCCTGCCCCGGCCGTGGCGCCAATTCACAACTGGCCGACCATCCAATCCTGACCAATACTTGTACAACTAGGTCACACCTGCTCAAAAAACACCCATGCACACGGAGGACTCCATGTTATTACGGAACATCAAAATCGGGCATCGCCTGACTATCGCCTTTGGTCTCCTGGCACTAATTATCCTGTTGTTGGGTGTGGCCTCGCTACGCAATATCAACAAAATGCATGAAATGGAGCGAAAAGTGGCCAACAACTGGGTGCCCACGCTCGATGCGCTATCCAGGCTCAATCTCGCGCTCACACGTTATCGCGTTGCTACGTTGCGAGCGGTCGTGGACCCAAGTACTACCAACCTGGATTCGATGGAAGCGCGCTTCGATACGCTTGAAGCTGATATCGCCAGCGCAGAGGCCGCCTATGAGGAATTGGTTGATGAGTCCCACGACCGCGCAGCCTATGACCGACTCCAGGCTGCCAAGCAGCAATATATGAGTTTGGCGAAGCAGGTGTTCGAGCACTTGCGCAGCGGCAATCACGACCAGGCCCGGCAACTACTTGACCAACAGGTTCATATCCAGGGCGACGAGGTTACCCGCCACCTGCTGGCCATTGGCGATTCAAGCACCAAAGGAGTGCGCGATGCTACCGCCCTATCCAATGAAGCCTACGAAAGTAGTCGCATGATCATCGCCGCTGGCCTTGCGGTCAGCCTTATTGTGAGTATTTTGCTGGCCCTGATTACCACCCGCAGCATCACCCTGCCCATTGCCACCGCGGTATCTGCCACTGAAAAAGTGGCCACCGGCGATTTGACCCACCGCATTGACACCCAGGGCAAGGATGAACCGGCCCAGCTATTGACTGCACTCGCGGCAATGCAAGAGAGCCTGCGCGGCGCGATCAGCCAGATCTCCGACTCCGCCACACAATTGGCTGCCGCCACGGAAGAATTACACGCGGTAGCAGAGGATGCATCGCGCAACCTGCAAAACCAGAATGGTGAAATCCAGCAAGCGGCGTCTGCAATTACCGAGATGAGTGCCGCCGTTGATGAAGTGGCACGCAATGCCAATGGAACTGCCGAAGATTCCAACCAATCCTCGCGCCTTGCCCATGAAGGGCGCGATAAAGTCCAGCAGACAATCCAGTCCATCGAAAACATGACTAACGAGTTCGCCAAGACCTCACAGCAAATCGAAGGACTGGCGGAGGAATCCAAAGATATTGGCAAAGTGCTTGATGTCATCCGGGCGATCGCCGAACAGACCAATTTGCTTGCGCTCAACGCCGCCATCGAAGCCGCGCGCGCGGGCGAAGCAGGGCGCGGTTTTGCAGTGGTTGCCGATGAAGTCCGCGCACTGGCGCATCGCACCCAGGTTTCCACCCGCGAAATCGAGCAGATGGTTTCCAAGGTGCAGGCCGGTACCCAGGCTTCCGTTGATTCCATGCACGGCAGCGTTGAACATGCCCGCCAGACACTCGGGGTTGCCGAGCAAGCGGGGCAGGCACTGGAAGAGATTTATCACCAGGTAGGAAAGATCAGCGAACGCAATTTGCTGATTGCCAGCGCATCAGAAGAGCAGGCTGCAGTGGCGCGGGAGGTAGACCGTAATATCGTTAATATCAGTGATTTCTCTACGCAATCCGCCGCCGGCGCCAACCAGACCAGCGCCTCTGCCCAGGAACTGGCGCGCCTGGCGATAGATTTGAATAGCCTGGTGGCGAGGTTTGTGGTGTAACCGCAGGCCCGGCCACCCAATTGTCGATTCATCATTCGCTGCTATAACTAGCTTCAAGCTATCGCCCTCTTCAACGCCTGCGGAGTTACTTATCAATGTTTATCAGAAATTTTAATTTAGGGCCGCGTCTAACCTCAGGATTCGGCATTTTAGCCGCACTTATTGTATTGCTCGGCGTGTTTTCGTTAGCGCAGCTAAACACCATCCAGGGAAATGTTATCGATGTATCGAAGAATTGGTTACCTTCGGTGGAATCCGCCAATCGCCTTAATACACTCATGACTCGTTACCGCATTTTTGTCGTACGGATTTTACTTCCCTCAAGCCCGGAAACTATTGCCAAAGACAAAGCTTTTTTAATTAGCATTGATAAAGAAGTTAAAGAGGAAGAGCACATTTATGAGTCGCTGATATCGGAGCCTGGTGAAAGGGAGATATACGATAACCTCCTCACGAAACGCAGCAAATATGTTGAGAATACCGAGAAAATGATCGATTTCGTCAATGCTGGCGATATCCCCAGTGCAAAAGTTATCCTTGATAACGAGAATTTCATCCTGGCACAGGAAATCTCTGACCTGCTGCAACAGTTGAGCGATATAAATCATCAAGGCGCCGCAAAAAGCGCTGAAGCAGCAGACCAAATTTACACACATAGCCAAATAATGGTCATAGCCAGCATTTTACTGTCGCTGTTCATCACCATCACCTTAGCGGTCATCATCACACGAAGCATTATCCTACCCATCGCTTCCGCCGTGGCGGCCACCGAGACAGTAGCGGCCGGTGATTTAACACAACAGATCGATGTGCAAGGCAAAGATGAACCTGCGCGATTATTGGCGGCGATTGCGAGGATGCAAAATAGTTTGCGCAGCGCAATCAGCCAGATTTCTGACTCCGCGATCCAGTTGGCAGCGGCTACTGAAGAACTGCATGCAGTGGCCGAGGATTCATCGCGCAACCTGCAAAGCCAGAATGGTGAAATTCAGCAAGCAGCCTCGGCAATTACCGAAATGAGCGCCGCCGTGGATGAAGTTGCCCGCAATGCGACCGGCACGGCGGAGGCTTCCAACCAATCGGCCCGCCTTGCACATGAGGGGCGCGACAAAGTCCAGCACACGGTGAATACCATTGAAAACATGACCCATGTATTTGCGAAGACTTCGCAGCAAGTAGAAGGATTGGCGGAAGAGTCCAAAGATATAGGTAAAGTGCTGGATGTTATCCGCGCAATTGCCGAGCAGACCAATTTGCTTGCGCTAAATGCGGCGATAGAAGCGGCGCGCGCAGGTGAAGCTGGACGAGGCTTTGCTGTTGTTGCCGATGAAGTTCGCGCCTTGGCGCACCGCACCCAGGTATCAACCCGTGAGATCGAAGGCATGATTTCAAAGGTACAAGCGGGCACCCAGGCTACCGTAGATTCGATGCGCGGCAGCGTTGAACATGCATACCAGGCCCTGGAAATAGCAAATCAGGCCGGCATCGCCCTTGAAGATATCTATAAACAAGTCGGTAAAATCAGCGAGCGCAACTTATTAATCGCCAGCGCCTCGGAAGAACAAGCCGCGGTGGCGCGGGAGGTAGATCGCAATATCGTTAATATCAGCGACTTCTCCACGCAATCCGCCGCTGGTGCCAACCAGACCAGTGCATCCGCCCAGGAACTCGCGCGGCTGGCCACCGGTTTAAATAGCCTGGTGGCGAGGTTTGTAGTGTAACGAGAGGTTTCACAACAACAGGGCAGGCTGCAAACCTGCTCTGTTGTTACCGTCATTTGGAGCGAAATATCACCTCGCGCAAGCGCGCCAGTTTTGGTGATACCACCGGTACGGTGAGCATGGTACTGGCAACAGCCATAATCAGCAGCGCAGTGAAAGTCTCGCTGGTAATGATCTGCTTATCGAGCAATACGTTGGCAAAGATGATCATGATCAGCGCCTTGGTCTGTAGCAGCCAACCGATGATTGAGGCCTCGCCTTTTTCCCATTTCAGGATTTTGCCCGCCGCATGGACGCCCACCAGTTTGCCTGACACCGACGCAACCAACAGGATTGCCGCCGCGATAAACACTGTGGAACCGCCCACTTCCCAGTTGGTGCGCAGGCCGGTACTGAGGAAGAATACTGGCATGATGATCATCAAGACAAAATGGCGCAGCTTGTCCATATCCTCCTGATTAAACCACTCTGCATCCATCACCGCGCCCGCCAGGAACGCCCCCACCATAAAGTGCAAGCCCGCCCAGTCAGCAGCCAAACCAATCAGTGCCAACCAGATGAAACCGGAATACCAGCGATCTTTTTCCGGGATGGAGACCATAAGCTTACGGAAAACATAGGCCGCAATCGCAAATCCCACCAGGAACATCCCCTGGCGACCAACACGCTCCCAATCCAGCAGGATGAGCGCCAATACGCCCCAGATCGCGATATCGTCCAGGCTGGCATAACGCAAGATGCGCTGGCCGATAGGCTGGCGCAGGATCTCAAGCTTCTCCATCAGCAAAATCAAAATAGGCAGGGCAGTTACCGCACAGGCCATACCTACGCCCAGGATAAACTGCCAGGTCATCCCTTTCGGCCCCATCCAGCCATCGCTAAATGACATGAGTACAACGGCGGCGGCACAGCCAAACAGCAGCGGTGTCCCCAAGGCTAATCCGGCCGTGATCCCGCTTTCGCGCTTGTATTCCCAAGCCTTTTTCAGGTCGAGTTCAATACCGGCGATCCACACAAAGATCATCACCGCCCACCAGGCAATACCATTAAGTGACTTGATGACGTCCGGGTTGAAAACAAAGGTGTAGTATTCGGGAAATGCATTACCCAATACACCTGGACCCAGTACGATTCCCATAATGATTTGTACAACGACCAGGGGCGCCCAGTAATCCGTTCGGCCGAGGCGCCAGATCAGGTAGGGGATAGTAAAGATGATCACCATCGCGATCAGGAATATTTCTGTTGTTGTCATGTGCATGTTTTTTTGCCTGCGAATTTTTTATTGGTATGGGTATTTCTCGTTGCGCCGATATAGCTGCGCGGCGCAGGCTACAGCGATTTGGCGCGCCACTCGAACGAATACCTATAGATATTCGCTATAGGTCATTCGGCAAAATCCAATCGTCGGTAAACGCCCTGGTCCCTTATTTGCGGGAAGATGCCTATAGCCGTAAAAAATGATGCAAATTGGCGCACGCAACTGGCAAACTAGCGCTCGCTACGCCGGGAAGCAATTAGAGCAGTCTTAAGGCGCCAACTAATGATTCAAAATGGTGCATTATTAAAATTCAATGCATTTATTTGGTGCAACAACATTAAAAACCATAGCTCCTTATTGCTGAAAAGCCTTATTTTTAAAGGCTTGTTGCTATTTATTTTAAATGGCATATATTTTGCCCCGTTTCTGACACCCTAGTCTTGCCCCGCTCACCGAAATGAGTCGCGAGCCCGGATGAAGTGGGGAAAATTTCCAGGTAAACCGTCCTGCAGATTGTTTACCGACCGCAATAACAACTTTTCATAATCCGTAGCCTTCGGGCTATTACAACTTGGAGGCATTCAATGTCTAAGACTTTAGACCTGATCAAAGAACACGAAGCTCGCTGGATTGATTTGCGCTTCACCGACTTTAAAGGTAAAGAGCAACACGTAACTTTCCCATCAAGCGTTGTTAACGATAGCTTCTTTGTTGATGGCAAGATGTTCGACGGTTCTTCTATCGCTGGCTGGAAAGGCATTAACGATTCAGACATGATCCTGATGCCAGACGATTCAACTGCTGTTCTGGACCCTTTCTACGACGAAGCCACCATCAACGTGCGTTGTAACATCGTTGAGCCTGCAACAATGCAAGGCTACGACCGCGACCCACGTTCTATCGGCCTGCGCGCTGAAGAGTACCTGAAATCAACTGGTCTGGGCGACGTTGCATTGTTTGGTCCAGAGCCGGAATTCTTCATCTTCGACAGCGTTCACTTCCACTCAGGTATGGGCGGCGCTTTCTACAAGATCAAATCTGAAGAAGCGGCATGGCAATCAGGTGACGACATCGAAGGTAAACACGGCCACGCTCCACGCGTAAAAGGCGGTTACTTCCCGGTTGCTCCAATCGACTCCCTGCACGACATCCGTGGCGCTATGTGTAACGCGATGGAAGCAATGGGCCTGGAAATCGAAATCCATCACCACGAAGTTGCTAACGCTGGCCAGTGTGAAATCGGCGTAGGCGCTAACACCCTGGTTAAGAAAGCGGACGAAGTACAGATCCTCAAGTACTGCGTACACAACGTTGCCCACCAATACGGTAAAACCGCTACCTTTATGCCGAAGCCTTTGATCGGTGATAACGGTTCAGGTATGCACGTTCACCAGTCTTTCTCCAAGAACGGCAAAAACCAATTCGCTGGCGACGCTTATGCTGGTCTGTCTGAAACCGCTCTGTACTACGTTGGCGGTATCATCAAGCACGCTAAAGCATTGAACGCTTTCTGTAACGCGTCTACCAACTCCTACAAGCGTTTGGTTCCAGGCTTCGAAGCGCCAGTAATGCTGGCTTACTCTGCACGTAACCGTTCAGCGTCTATCCGTATTCCTTACACTGTTGGTGAGAAAGCCAAGCGTATCGAAACCCGTTTCCCTGATCCAACTGCCAACCCATACCTGTGCTTCGCGTCATTGCTGATGGCGGGTATCGACGGTGTTCTGAACAAGATCCATCCGGGCGAAGCAGCGACCAAAGATCTGTACGATCTGGAGCCGGAAGAAGAAGCAGAAATCCCGCAAGTGTGTTCATCTCTGGAAGAAGCTTTGGCATCTCTGGAAGCTGACCACGAGTTCCTGTTGGCTGGCGGCGTGTTCTCCAAAGACTTCATCGATGCTTACATCGACCTGAAGAAGCAAGAGATCCAACGCGTTAACATGACTCCGCACCCTGTAGAGTTCGAACTGTACTACAGCGTGTAATGCACTGGACTGCTCCGTTCAGGAGCAGTAAAAAACCCCGTAATACGTTGGTATTACGGGGTTTTTTTATGATGGGTAAAGGGCTGTTCAATCACCGGCGCGGCGATTACCGGCAAACACATATCCTTTGTTGCGCAAGGTATGGATGGGAAGGTTAACCCCCGCTTCTTTTTTTGCCTTGCTACGCAGCCGGCTTAATATACTGTCTAACCTGCGCGTATCATCCTGGCCACTGCCCGGTGGCAAGCATTCGCACAACGCATCGCGGGTAATCGGTTGCCCGCGTTGGCCAAGCAAGGCTTTCAACAGTGATGATTCGGTGACAGTGAGAGCGATGCGCGCCGAATTCGGGCAAATCAGTTCTAGTGATTGCTGGTCGAGTTGCCAGGTGGTGACCGGCGCCTCCGGCGCCAGATGCTGCAAGCGCAAGTGCAGGTGACCGATAGTGGCACGCAGTTCTTTCAGGTTGATGGGTTTGATCAGGTATGCGTCCGCCCCGGCGGTAATGCCTTCAATACGATCTTCCACGTGGCCGCGCGCCGTTACCATGACAATGCCCAACTTTAGGCCATACTGTTTGCGCAATTCACGCGCGGCATCCAGGCCATCGCCATCAGGGAGGGTGAGATCGAGCAACAATATGCCCCAGGATTCATCGCGCAAGGCCTGCGCCATTTCCTGGACACTGCCAGCACTGCCCGTTTCAAAACCACAGAACTTCAGGTAATCGACGATTTCTATGCGTAGATCAGGATTGTCTTCAACGACGAGGACACGCGGAACAACCATACTCGGAAACCTTGCTTGCACTATTGTGGGCGTTTTTCTCACCACAATTTTCAGCATCTGTTCCGCTTACGCCAACGGCGAACCGGCCACCTCGTCGATAAACATTCTTCCTTACACAGAACACATTGTTGAAAATTGTGCCAAAGAACCACTAATTCTAGAGGACGTTTTACGTCTCGGCCAGCCCTCTTATAAGATTAATGACAACTCTCATAACCAAAAATTCTCTTTTGGTTATACGTCTTGCGAGCAATGGTTCCGCTGGAAACCCATCATCGCCCCCGGGCAGGCGGGACTCTGGTGGTTGCAAATTGCACCGACCTTTCTCGATTATGTAGATGTGTATGTACCCCAAGCGGATGGCAGCTATCGGGCGATTCATACCGGCGACCACATTCCCCATTCGGCACGGGAGATTAGCTCCCGCCAGTTTTTGATTCCGCTGGCGTTAACCGGTGAAAGCAGCGCTTATTACTATGTGCGGATACAAAGCTCCAGCACCCTCACCCTGGGCATGACCCTGTGGAAACCAGAGGCCTATATCAATGCCGCCGCCCAGGAAAATACGCTCTACGGTGTGCTGTTCGGGCTGACGCTGACAGCCATCGTGATCTGCCTGATCGGCGGCGGCTGGTTCCGCGAGCCGTTTTATTTTGTGATGGCCGCGTTTCTGTTCTGCAACGGACTGTCACATTTCACGGTGAATGGTTTCGATCAGTTCCTGCTCTACCCGGAAAGCATCCGCTGGCCGGACAGGATGCTCAGCTTCAGCGCCTTTGCTGCCGGCTTATCCGGCGTGAGTTTGTACCTCGTATTCTTGCAACCGAAACCTTACTACCCTCGCTTCACCATTTTTTGCTGGGGAGTTGCCATGTTAAGTGGAACCGGCGCACTGGCCAGCCTTGCGGGTTTGCCATCGCCGCTGCTATCGGGGTTCGGGGCGATCCTGGTATTGGGATCGATGTTTGTATTGACCTTGCTGATGCTCAAACACCGGTTCATTCCCGCGCTCTTGATGCTGATCTTGTTCTTACCGCAAGTACTGACATTGTTTTTGCAAATCGCACGCAATTTTTCACTGCTGCCAATGACATTCTGGACCACCCATGTGTGGGCAATTATGTCGATGCTGCAAATTCCTTTTGTAGCATTAGTGGTGATGTTGCGTGTGCGTGCGCAAGAAAAAGCCTATTTGCTGGAACAGGAAAAAACGCGCATGCATCGCGACCTGTTCAGTATGGTCGCGCATGAATTGCGCACACCGCTGGCCGTTGTCAGTTCGGCCATCGCCAATATTGAATTGCAAACCGCCGAGTCCAATCCCGAACTCGCACCGCGTTTCTTACGCGCTAACCTGGGGTTGTCCAGGCTGAACACCCTTATCGATAACGCACTGGCCGAAGATCGTTTACTGGACAAAGGTATCCAACTGCAACGCCAATGGATCACCATGGATTTATTTTTAGCGCAATTGCGCGAATTGCGTGCAGTGGACCCGCCGCATTCGCTGCAACTGAATTTGCAGGATGCATATGAAACCCTGTTTGCCGATCCCCACTGGCTTGGCATTGCGATTTTAAATTTGCTCGACAATGCGATTAAATATTCGCCCGCCGGTGGCTTGATCCAAATAAATGTCACTACCGAAAACACCATGACGTCTATCGCAATAGTCGATAGTGGTATCGGTGTTCCCGCGGAAGCCGCGGCAAAAATTTTCGCTAAATTTTATCGCGCCGATAATGCCACCGCATTGCGTGGTGTATCGGGTATCGGCTTGGGCTTATCGCTGGTGCAAACGATTGTTACGTTGCATAACGGCCAATTAACCTATCAACCCAATCCGGCAGGCGGTTCCATTTTTATTATTTCCCTGCCTTCCGCCTTATAAAAAAGGTTTAATTTTTTTATAAAAATCAACCATTTTTTTAGCCCTGCAAGAAAATGCAAGGTTGCGCAAGGAAGCGCAAGAAATCGAAAGAAAACGCAATAAATCCCGCTAAAACCCCTGACTATACTCCCGAGGCAGATGATCGCTACGTCTGCCGGCGGCAGCTTTTTTGCCGTGTTTTTACCGGGAAAAGCTTGTCTTCGTTTTGTTAGCGTCTAGCCAGCTTTGAACGGACTTAATTTTTTGAACAGGTTCGGTACTGGCTATGACAACAACATCCAATTTTTTTCCTCATCGTTTTTTTTATTTATTCACCTTACTCAGTGTGACTGCCACAACGAGTGCCAATGACTGGCAACAACAAACTGTGCCCATGGTGGGTGTACAAAATTATTTCATGGAGCGCTGCATAGAATTTGGCGCGGGGAAAAAAATTGAGTTCAATTTTTCGTCACAACAGGCGGTGAATTTCGACGTTCATTATCACCCCGGCAACTCTATCGCTTTCAAAATTAAAAAAGACAACATCAGGGAATTGAGCGATGCGTTCACCAGCGAGGCCGCCAGCACTTACTGCTTCACCTGGAGCAATCCGGTGGATGTGGGGAGCGATTGGCCGATCCAGCTCAACTATCGAGTAGTCGCCCAGTAATCATTGTTTTTCTTTTCAGGAATTCTCACTTATGCGATCAAACTGTATTCGCAATTTATTTTCCATGGCGGCGCTGGGTTTTATGCTCGTCGCCACGCTGGCACCGGCCAGCGCCTGGGCGTCACACTTTCGCGGCGGCTCCCTGACATGGCAAACCAAAGATATCGACGGCAACGGCGGTAAGAATGATGTGGTATTGACGATCAATACAGCATGGGGTGGTTTCGACAGCGCCGTTTCATTCCAGACTTCGCCATCGTTAACATTCACCAAAATTGGTTCCAGTGATTATGTGTGGGTCAACGGTACCAACTGGTCTGATTCAGCTTACGTGCTGCGCACCGAAGTTTTCCACGCACTGAACCTGAATCCGGATACGTCATACAACGTTGCTTTCGGTAGTAGTGCACGTATCAGCAACCTGGTGAATAACGCCAACGGGGCATGGAAAATCCAGACCCGCATTAATATCAAAGATGGCAACCTTGCACCCAAGATTGATCTGCCGATCATCATGGATGTGCCCAAGTTGCAATCCGATGGCGTGACCGTATTAACCGATTGGACCTACCAGCTAAGTTCGCGCGATCCTAACTCCGACAAATTGCGCTATCGCCTGGCGAACCTCGACGAGTTGGGCGGCGGTGCATCAACCAACCCGGCCGGCCTGGCAATTAACCCCAATACCGGTTTGATTACCTGGGTGGGGTCAGGTACCCGGGCGAATGGCCTGTACAGCGCCGGTATTGTTGCCGAAGACGTTGATGAAAACGGGCAGGTAAAATCCAAAACCCACGTGGATTTGATTTTTAACCTGGTCAACAAAGCGCAAGTTACCTTTACCAACCCTGTTGGCGTCCCCCGGACCCGCAACGTCATTGTCGATAAAGGGTCAAGCTATTCATTCAGTATCACTGGCACCGCAATCGATACGCAAAGCCTCGGTAGTATCCAGGGTGCGTTGACTGAACCAACGCCGGATAACTATTTGTTTACCCCGGGTGCGATGGGTAGCGGCCTGGACCCGGGCAGCTATCCGATCACCTTTGAAGTGCGCGATAGCAACGGCAACAAAAGTAATAACTACCTCGGTATTACTTTTATTGTTCCTGATCCAAACGCACCGCGTATCCACAATCTTGAAGCAGACAGTGTGAATTACAACGGCACTGCGCCGGTACGCGTTGATGCGCTCCAGGATGCAATCGTCACTGATGCCAATACCACCGATTTCCAGGGCGGGATGTTGAAATTCAATGTGACCTTCACTGACGGCCAGCTCGAAGTATTGGGTGTTGATGCGGTGGGTGACGGTGCCGGGGAAATCAATCGCGTTGGCAATACCATCTCTTATGAAGGCGCAGCCATCGGAACTGTACATCCAACCCTGAACGGCCAGGGCCGTGCCCTGCAAATCAACTTCACCGGTCCAACCAGTATTGGTGCACTGCAAGCTCTCGTTCGTGCGTTGACCTATCGCGACACCTTTGCATTGCGCGAAGAGGGTGACCGCAATTTGTCATTGTTTGTGGAAGATCCCGCCGGCCTCAGCTCATCCAACGATTTTTATGTTCATGTGGGCCCGCACCCGGATCGCGGCAATTATTCCGGCGCACCGCTGGAAGCGGCCAATGGCATCACCCTGGTGGAAGGCGACTCGATTGCCTTGAGCAACGAGAACATCAGCTATGCCGACCCGGAAGGCGACACCATTACGTTTACCGTGAGCAATGTGACTCGCGGTCGTTTTGCCCTGGTCAGTGCACTGGCAACCCCGATCACGACCTTTACGCAGAATGACATCAACCTGGGCCGGATTGCTTTTGTACACGATGGCAGCGAATACGCGCCGAGCTACGACCTGGTTGCCTCGGACGGTACCAACACCACCGCACCAAGCGCCGGTGTTGTTAATTTCACCAATATCAGCGACCAGCCGCCGAGCTTTACCAACAGCCCGGCAACCACGGTCATTGCCGGTAACAACTATTCGTATGTGCCCGCCATCAGCGATGCGGACCTTAACGATACGCATACCTTCACCATTACCAACAAACCGTCATGGGCAACGTTTGATCCCGCAACCGGTACCTTATCCGGCACGCCAGCCCCCGCTAACGCCGGTAGCCATACCAATATCAGCATTCGCGTGACCGATGCCGGCGGCCTGACTGCCGTGCGCGGCCCGTTCAGTATCCTGGTGCGCCAGGATACCGATGGTGATGGCGTACCCGATGATGTTGAAGCGACCGATGGCACTGATCCGAATGACCCAACCTCATTCAAAGATACCGACGGCGACGGTGTCCCGGACCTGGTCGAAACCCATGATGGCACTGACCCGAACGACCCAACCTCATTCAAGGATACGGACAGTGATGGCATCCCGGATTACGTCGAAACCCGCGATGGTACCGACCCGACAAACCCGACCTCATTCAAGGACACCGACAGTGACGGCATCCCCGATTACGTTGAACTCCTTGAGGGTACCGATCCAACCAAAGCCGATACCGATGGTGATGGCGTACCCGATGGCCAGGAAAAATCCGACGGCACCAATCCAAACAATCCAACCTCCTTCAAGGACACGGATGGCGACGGGGTGCCCGATTATGTAGAAACGCAGGATGGTACTGATCCAAACGATCCAACATCCTACAAAGACACGGATAACGACGGCGTACCGGATTACATCGAGACCCGCGATGGCACTGATCCAGCCGATCCAACCTCCGCCAAAGACACAGATGGCGACGGGGTACCCGATTACGTGGAAGTGTTGCACGGTACCGACCCGACTGATCCAACCGATTACCTGGATACCGATAATGACGGCGTGCCTGATTATGTAGAAACCCGTGATGGCACCGATCCAGCCGATCCGACATCTGCCAAAGATACTGACGGCGATGGCATTCCCGATTACGTGGAAACCGAAATCGACGGTACTGATCCAGCTGATCCAAGAGCATTTAAAGACACCGACGGTGATGGTGTGCCTGATTATGTGGAAAACATCGACGGCACCGATCCTGCTGACCCGACATCCTTTAAAGATACCGATAACGATGGCGTGCCTGACTATGTTGAAACCGAAGTTGACCAAACCAACCCGGCTGATCCTGCCTCGGTAAAAGACACGGATGGCGATGGCGTACCCGATTACGTTGAAAACGTGGATGGCACCGACCCAACCAATCCAACCTCGGCCAAAGATACCGATGGCGACGGTGTGCCCGATTATGTTGAAACGGTAGATGGCACCGATCCAACCAACCCCACCTCGGCCAAAGATACCGATGGCGACGGCGTACCGGATTATGTTGAAGCGGTAAATGGCACTGACCCAACCGATCCGTCTGAATTCAAAGACACCGATGGGGACGGCGTGCCGGATTACATCGAGTTGCGCGATGGCACTGATCCAAATGATCCAACGTCATTCAAAGACTCGGATGGCGATGGTACCCCGGACTACGTAGAGGTTCGCGACAACACTAACCCGAATGACCCGACTTCCTTTAAGGATTCCGACGGCGACGGCGTACCAGACTACGTCGAAGTGAATGTGGATGGCACTGACCCGCAAGATCCAACCTCCGTTAAAGACAGCGACGGCGATGGTGTGCCTGATTATGTGGAAAACGTCGATGGTACCAATCCAACTGATCCTGTCTCGGCGAGAGATACCGACGGTGACGGTGTGCCCGATTATGTAGAAACGCGTGATGGTACCGATCCAACCAATCCGACCTCGGCCAAAGATACCGATGGTGATGGTGTGCCGGATTACATCGAATTGCGTGATGGCACAGATCCAACCGATCCCTCTGATTTTAAAGATACCGATGGTGACGGCGTGCCGGATTACATCGAATTGCGCGATGGCACTGATCCACATGATCCCACGTCATTTAAAGATTCGGACGGTGACGGCACTCCGGATTATGTAGAAGTTCGCGATGGTACCGACCCGGCTGACCCCACGTCTTATAAAGACACTGACGGCGATGGTGTACCGGATTATGTAGAAGTCCATGTTGATAGCACGGATCCGCACGATCCGAAGTCGGTGAAAGACAGCGATGGCGATGGCGTTCCGGATTATGTGGAAGTGGTTGAAGGCACTAATCCAAACGACCCGAGTTCGTTCAAAGACAGTGACGGCGACGGTGTGCCGGATTATGTGGAAGTGAAACTGGATCACACCAACCCGAATGATCCGAAATCGGTGAAAGACAGCGACGGTGACGGCGTTCCTGATTACGTGGAAAAAGCCCAGGGCTCCGATCCGGACAGCAACGGTGGCTTCCTCGATACCGACGGTGATGGCGTGCCCGACTACATCGAAATGGCAGAAGGTACTGACCCTGCCGATCGCAACTCCTACAAAGATAGCGATGGCGACGGTGTGCCGGATTACGTTGAATCAGTAGTCGAGAAAACCAATCCAAACGATGCAACCGATTTTGCGGATCTGGATGGCGACGGTATCCCGGATTACAAAGATACCGACAATGACAATGACGGCATTTCCGACGAAGACGAAGGTCGTGCAAGCAACCGTGACTCAGACGGTGACGGCATCCCGGATTACCTGGATCTGGACAGCGACAATGACGGTTTGCCGGATGTGCTGGAAGGTAATGTCGACAGCGATGGCGACGGTATCCCCGATTACATCGACAACGACAGCGATAACGACGGCATCCCGGATTATATGGAAGCGCCATTGCCGGTAGTCCTGGCCGCCAGGGATACTGACAAAGACGGTATCGACGATGCGCTCGATGTGGATCAAACCGGTGGTGTGGACCTGAACAACAACGGTATTGACGATGCGTATGAGCCACGTGATACCGACGCTGACGGCATCCCTGATTATCGCGATACCGACAGCGATGGCGATGGGGTTCCGGATCGTATTGAAGCCGACATGATCCCGCTCAGCGGTATTGACAGCGACGGCGATGGTATCGATGACTTCC
Organism: Gammaproteobacteria bacterium; assembly: GCA_021151835.1. Lineage (GTDB taxonomy): Bacteria > Pseudomonadota > Gammaproteobacteria > Pseudomonadales > Cellvibrionaceae > Cellvibrio. The sequence goes on along the minus strand of JAGKWO010000034.1, from coordinate 27,418 downwards.
TTGACGTTGACCAGACCGGCGGTGTGGATAGTAACAATAACGGCATCGATGACGAATTTGAGCCGCGCGACAACGATGGTGACGGCTTGCCGAACTATCTGGATCGCGACAGCGATAACGATGGTATTGCCGACGGTGTTGAAGCGGGTGCTTCCGGTAGGGATAGCGATGGCGATGGTATCGACGATGCGTTTGACGTTGACCAGACCGGCGGTATGGATGCGAATGGTGACGGTGTTGATGATGCGGTGAAACCACGCGATAGCGATGGCGACGGCATCCCGGATTACCTGGACCTCGACAGTGATAACGATGGCATTTACGACGTGGTCGAAGCCGGTTTGCCGGATGAAAACTGGGATGGCATGGCTGATGGCGGCGTCATCACTACTACCCCGCGTGACCGCGACAGCGACGGCACCCCGGATTACCTGGACCTGGATAGCAACAATGACGGCGTCTTCGACGTGGTGGATGCAGGCTTCGGCCGCTTCGACCAGAACAAGGACGGCCGCATTGACGACACGACCGATGCAGATCGCGATGGTATTGCGGATGTAGTTGACTACGATATCGGCGCCTTCGGCGGCAGCCTCGACAGCGATGGCGATGGTATTCCCGATGCGCTGGACCAGGACGACGATAACGACGGTATCCCGGATTGGGTAGAAAACGGCTTCAGTTCACCCACTGCAACCGGCCCGGACCGCGATACCGACGGCGATGGCATTCCTGATCGCCTCGATCTGGACAGCGACAACGACGGTATTCCGGACATTATCGAAAGCGGCCTGCGCTTCCTGGCCGATACCAACCGCGATGGGCGCATCGACAACTTTGTCGATAGTGACCGCAACGGTTTGCACGATGCCGTTGACCTGTTGCAGCGCGCACTCGACACCGACCGCGACGGCACACCTGACTTCCAGGACCTCGACAGCGATGGCGACGGTATCTGGGATTTGGTCGAAGCCGGTGTAGCACGCGCGCTGGATGCCAACAATGACGGCCGCATCGATGTCTTCATCGACCTGGATCGCGACGGCATTGCCGACAGTGTGGATGCAGTTGTTGTTGGCGGTACTCCGGGTACACCTCCGTCTATTCGCGATACCGATGGCGATGGTATCCCCGATTACCTCGACCTCGACAGCGATAACGATGGTTTCCCGGACAGCCTGGAAAACGGTGACTTTAACAACGATGGCATACCGGATAACGAGCAAAACACCGGCGGCCTGGAAACGGCAGTAAAAGGTGGAGGTTCTATGAATTTCGTGTGGGTATCCCTGTTGGGTATGCTGGTGCTGGCAAGGCGCTACGCCGTTCGCCAGGGTCGCATAGCGGCCATGGTGGTCGCTGGCAGCTTGCCAGCGACCCAGGCGGCAGCGGCCGACTGCGGAGCGGATGGTTATGATATCGGCCGTTGCTGGTATGTCGGTGCCGGCCTTGGCCTGGCGCGTCTGGCGCCTGAGGGCCGGGTAAATGGCTGGGGCGTAGCCGACACCTCCAGCAATAGTATCGAGGTGCATTTCGGACAATACCTTACCCCGAAATGGTTCTGGGAATTCAAATATGCGGATGCCGGGGAAGCAGCCCTCGATAACCTGAACCCTGCGCTGACGGCGTTAATTGAGGATGCCGCCGTCACTTACAAAATCCCGTCGCTGATGGCCGGCTACATTCTCTGGGATGATGCGACTGTGGATGTGTTTGTGAAGGCCGGTGTCTCTGCAATCGAGACCGAAGCGACTGACCGCCGCATCGGCCAGAAAGCGCAAACCGCAACCCAGTTCGCCATGGGGCTGGGCATGCATTACAAGTTCGCTGCCACCCCCTGGCAGTTGAACCTTGCGGTGGACAGCTATGACCGCGACGCCCGGGTAGTCTCATTCGGCCTTTCGCGCCGCTTTGAGTAATAGCGCCAGCCGCTTTTAGCAATACCCGTAAGAAAGTGACCTGACACACTTTCTTACCAATCAACACAGAAAAAGCCCGCGAAGGAAACTTTGCGGGCTTTTTCTTTGCCACCGGTAAGGCTACTCTTGGGTAATCATTTCCTGAGGTTCATGTCATGCGTTTCTTTTTATTGTGTCTGATGTTGATCAGCCCCTGGATGATGGCGGATGTCTATAAAAGCGTGGATAAAAACGGCCGCGTAATCTACACCGATAATCCCAAGGATGAAAAAGCACAAAAAGTGGAGCTGCGCGAAATCAATACCGTGCCCGGCCCGCCACCGGTGCCCCAATCAACGCCCGCTGATTCCTTCCAGTCGCAACCAGCGGCAATCAGCTACCAGATCAAAATTGTCAGCCCGCGCAATGACCTTATCATTCCCGTCGGCCAGCGTGACCTGGGCATTGCCATCACAGTGACCCCGCAACTCGAGGATGGACACCTGCTGGTGTACTTCATGGACGGCGAATTACTGGAGGAAACCACCCAAACCAACATCATCGTAAAAGATGCGCCACGGGGCATCCATACCCTCGCCGTGGAAGCGATAGATGCCGATGGTCGATCATTGGGCACGTCTGCCCCGGTTTCTGTGAGCCTTATGCGCCCAATCATTAAAAAAGCTGCCCCACCAGTGCCCACACCGAAATAAATGCACCAAATTGGTGCTATGATTTTCCCGAAAAGCCCCATAATGGACAGCTTTATCTGCTAAATCCGTTAAATCCCGCCGTTTTGCCACTTGGTTTGGTTTTTGCAGTAAGCCATGTGCCCATTGTAGAGGCGTTCAGGAGAGCAAAACCCGGTGAGTCCACGCGATATCTATAAACCTATTTTGGATAGCTTGAGCACAGCAATTGTGCTGGTGGATACCGACCTGCTGCTATGTCACATGAACCCGGCCGCCGAAGCATTGCTGGCGATGAGCTGCGAGAGTAATACCGGCGAACCTATCACCTACTTTTTCTATGAATCCGATGAGACTGACCGCCAGTTGAAAATGGCGGCAGCGCAAGCCAACCATTACACCAAACGCCATGCGGAGTGGCGTCTGCTCAGCGGCGGCACCCTCACTGTCGATTACACAGTCACACCGTTTGGCGACCATGAAGGCCTGATTATCGAGATCCAGCCAATTGATCGCCTGCTGCGTATCAGCCGCGAGGAAATGCTCACCACATCCCACGAAACCACCCGCACCCTGGTGCGCGGCATGGCCCATGAAATCAAGAATCCCCTCGGCGGAATTCGCGGCGCCGCCCAGTTGCTGGCGCGCGAGCTGCCCAACTCCGGGCTGGCCGAATACACCAGTATTATCATCGATGAAGCGGACCGCCTGCGGAACCTGGTCGACCGCATGCTCGGCCCCAACCAATTACCGAAATGGCAATCGCTCAACATCCATGAAGCGATTGAGCGCGTAGCCAATATCATCAAGGCCGAAAGCAGTGATGCGATCAAAATCGTACGCGATTACGACCCCAGTATTCCCAACATGCAAGGCGACAAGGAGATGTTGATCCAGGCCCTGCTCAATATCGTCCGCAATGCCATGCAGGCGCTGGTGGAAGCCAATATCGTCAACGGCGTCATCCAGTTGCGCACCCGCATCCAACGCCAATACACCATTGGCCGCAAGCACCATCCACTGGTGTGCCGGGTGGATGTGGTTGATAACGGCCCCGGCATTCCGCCGGACATGATTGAAAACATTTTCTATCCGATGATCACCGGCCGCGCCGAAGGCACTGGCCTGGGGTTGACCATCTCCCAACACCTTATCCATCAACACCACGGCCTCATCGAGTGCCAAAGCGAGCCGGGCAAAACCCGTTTCTCGCTCTACTTACCAATGGAAGCCCAACATGCAGAAGTCTAATAAAGTCTGGATCATCGATGATGATCGCTCGATCCGCTGGGTGCTGGAAAAGGCCTTGCAACAAGCGAATATAGAAACCCGTGTGTTTGATTCAGGCGACAGCGCCATGAACCAGCTTAATCGCGATACGCCCGATGCGATCATCAGCGATATCCGCATGCCGGGGACCGATGGCCTGACATTGCTGGGCAACCTGCACAATACCCATCCGCAGATTCCGATCATCATCATGACTGCCCATTCGGATCTGGATAGCGCCGTAGCGGCCTATCAGGGCGGCGCTTTCGAATACCTGCCCAAACCCTTTGATGTCGATGATGCCGTTGCTGTTACCCAACGCGCGCTCGCCCATGCGCAGGAGCAAAAAAGCGAACATGCGCCGGAAAACAGCGTTGAGACCAATACCGAAATCATCGGCGAAGCCCCGGCGATGCAGGAAGTTTTCCGCGCGATCGGCCGCTTGTCCCAATCCAATATTACGGTGTTGATCAATGGCCAATCCGGTACCGGTAAAGAACTGGTAGCGCGCGCATTGCATCGCCATAGCCCGCGCCGCAACGAGCCATTTATTGCACTCAATATGGCCGCGATTCCCAAGGATTTGATGGAGTCCGAACTGTTCGGGCACGAAAAAGGTGCATTTACCGGCGCGGCAGCCCAACGCCAGGGGCGTTTTGAACAAGCCAACGGCGGTTCTTTATTCCTCGATGAAATTGGCGATATGCCTGCCGAAACCCAAACCCGCCTGCTCCGCGTTTTAGCCGATGGCGAGTTCTATCGCGTCGGTGGCCACACGCCAGTGAAAGTGGATGTGCGCATCATCGCCGCCACCCACCAAAACCTGGAAACCCTGGTGGCCGATAACCGTTTCCGCGAAGACTTGTTCCACCGCCTGAATGTTATCCGTATCCATATCCCCAAGCTCGCCAACCGCCGCGAGGACATCCCCAAACTGGCGCGCTTCTTCCTTCATAAAGCCGCCACCGAGCTGAATGTCGATCCCAAAGTATTGCTGCCGGAAACCGAGGAATACTTCTGCTCACTGCAATGGCCGGGGAATGTTCGCCAATTGGAAAACACCTGCCGCTGGATTACGGTGATGGCCTCCGGCCGCGAAGTTCATGTGGAGGATTTACCGCCCGAACTGCTGGAAAATAAAGAAACCAGCACCCCGGCGGACGATTGGGAAAAAGCCTTGCGGCATTGGGCCGACCAGGCACTGACCCGCGGCCAACACCAATTACTCAGCGAAGCTGTACCCACTTTTGAGCGCGCATTGATCGAAACCGCCCTGAAATACACCGCCGGACGCAAGCGCGATGCCGCCAATTTGCTGGGGTGGGGGCGCAACACCCTCACACGCAAACTGAAGGAATTGGGTATGGCGGGCGGCAATGATGCGGATATCGAGGGGGATGATTAAGCCTTCTTCAACGATAATTAAGCCTTTTTAAACAGAGGGCCCGCTCCCGGGCCCGCTTTCCCCGGTGCCAGGTTGGCGCCTTAAACTTCTTTACTCAACTTTCCCCTTCCCTCAAGCAGCTTTGAAAAGCTGTGTCTATACTCAGCTAACCGGGTTTTCAAGCCGAACTTGGCAACCACTACTACAGCTCTTATAACTTTTAGATGTGTTAACCCGAGACAAGGCAGTTGGACCGTACAGGCCGGCATGGAAAAAGATCTCCCTGCCGCCAATAACAACTGATGCTAATAAAAACTGAATTCCGAATGATTTCGGGGGAAAACATGGTACAAAAATCGTTACTCACCAAATTGATGATGGTGTTAACCATCGCAATGGTTGCTATTGCTGCGTTAGTCGCTTTCACCAACTACAAAATTGCCTCGGCGGATCTGGAAAAACAACTGGAAGCAGAAACCTCCGCCATGATTGAACTCACCAACAGCTCCATCCTGGAAGCGGTATTTGCCTATGATTTCCAACAAATTGAAGCCATCGCCAAATCCCTGGTGAATACCTCATTGGTCACATCCGTAAGTTTTGTGGATCACCGCGGCCAATCGCTGGCCAAGGCGAGCGACGACGATGAGCGCAGCGATAACCAGATTACGCGCGCAGCCGTCCCCATCGTGTACAACGGCAACACTATCGGCAGCTATGACATTACGTTTTCCACCCAGGAATTAAAGGACACGCTGGCTAGCCAGATCCAGACCAATATATTTACCGTACTCGCGTTACTGGCAGCCAGTTTGATCACCGTTTATCTCCTGATTCGTAACCTGGTGTTGGCCCCTGTGGATGAAGTTACACGTTCACTCGCCACTATCGCCGATGGCGGTGGCGATCTGACTCGCCGCTTGCCGACTGACAGCCAAAACGAAATCGCCGCACTTGCCCATAATTTCAACCGGGTAATGGAGCATATCGCCGATATCATTCGCAATGTGGTGCAGGTAAATGACAAGGTACGCACTAACGTCAACACCATGAGTAGCGCCACCGAAAGCACCGTAAATTCCACCTCGCAACAGTTGCGTGAAATCGAACTGGTCGCGACTGCCGTGGAAGAACTTTCTGCATCGGCAACCGAAATCGCCCGTCACGCTGGCGACACCGCCGAACGCACCAATGCCACCAGCATTTTGGCGGAAGAGGGCAACACCATCGTTAATTTGTCACTGGAAAACGTAAACCGCCTGACCGGGCAAATTGAATCTACTGCGCAAAAAATCCAGGTCCTGAAAAATAACTCCGTCAATATCGGCTCGGTAATGGAAGTCATCAGAACCATCGCCGAACAAACCAACCTGCTTGCGCTTAACGCCGCGATTGAAGCAGCGCGCGCCGGTGAACAAGGCCGCGGTTTTGCGGTAGTAGCTGATGAAGTGCGTTCACTTGCGCAGAAAACCCGTTCATCCACCGAAGAAATTGAATCCATTATCGTGCAGCTCCAACGCGCGGCCGATGAAGCACACCAGGCGATGAGCACCAGTACCTCCTCTGCGCGCGAAACGATTGATACCGCATCCAAAGTCGGTAGTGCACTCGATAAAATCCGTGCGAATATCGGCATTATCAACGACATGAACCATCAAATTGCCACCGCCTCACACCAACAAAGCTCGGTAGCTAACGAAGTCAGTAAAAATATCACCGCCATTCATGGCCTGTCCGAAAACGTGGTGCAAAACGCCCAGGTTGTTAACCACAGCGGCAGCCAGCTGATTAATGAAACCAGCGAATTGAAAAAACAAATCGATAATTTCAAAGTGTAATTTTTTCCCGCTGCAATAAAGCCAGCAACTGCTGGCTTTATTTTTTTGGTCATTTTGTTTATTTATATTTCCTTGCGCGCACGCATAATTAAATCCTCCCGTTCCCCGGGATCACAAATAATCCAACCGGCCATTTTTTAATTTGTAACCTGGCATAAAAAAGCCCGGCATTCAGCCGGGCAAAGAGGCTTTAAAAAAAGCCTTAACATCACGGAGAGAAAATTAAAATTTGGCTCTTACACCGAGGCTATAACGCGCACCGTTTTCGTAAAACCCAACAGGAATGCCATCATCTGTGTGTTGGTAGATCACTTCATTGGTAAGGTTAACGGCGGTCAGGAACAACGTGATCTGATCGTTAACAGCCCAATCGGCCGTTGCATCCCATTGATCATAATCTGACGTTACCAATTGCGAGCCAGAGGTCAAATTGCCATAAGCTTCCGAGCGGAAATTATAGGAAAGGCGAATACTCACCGAATCATTTTCGTAATAAACGGAAGCATTGGCCTGGTCTTCAGAATTGCCTGGCAGTTTCAATTTTTGTCCGCCTTCTACGGCAGGCACAGTCGCATCGGTAAACGTATAGTTAGCAACCATACCAAACCCTGAGCCCAATTCTTTTTGCAATTGCACTTCAAAACCGCTGATATCCGCACCATCAGACGCATTGTGCGGTCTGGTTACCGATAACTGTTCGCCATCAATGGTTTCCGTCGTCGTGCGGGTAAACACAAACGTATCCAGGCTTTTACTGAAGAAAGTTCCGGATAAAATCGCGCCCTCTTCAAAATACCATTCCACGCCCGCTTCAAATTGATCCGCATAAAATGGTTTGATATTGGGATTGCCTGCACTGGCCGATGAAGTCGTCGCATTAATGGTGATATTCGCACTCAAATCCTGGAATGTCGGGCGCGCCATCACTTTGGAAATTGCCGCGCGCACCTTTACATCATCCGCCACATCATAAATCAGGTTAAAACTCGGCAGATAATCATCATAGCTGCGTGACACGGAACCTAATTCGCCATCGATATACGCTTTGGATGTTTGATCGGTTTGCACCGCGCGCACGCCGACATTACCGTGGAATTTCGCGATTTCAAAATCAGCTTTGACATAGGCCGCAGAAATTTCTTCGTTAATTTCGTAGAACGCTTTTTTATCGTAGGTGTAGGTCATTGCACCGGCGGCAAACATCGGATCGATAACTTGTTTGGCCTTATTGCCATCAATCCAGGCATATTGGGTCAATGATCCTGCCGTAGCGGCTTCGCCATGCAAGCGCGGCGTCAGGCCACCGGACACCTGGTCCATCGTAATCACTTTCCAGGCTGGGTGGGAAGAGTTGGTTGAACCCACAGTGCGATTATTGGTAATAGTTTCATCGCGGAATTTAATACCGGTTTTAATGCCGGTAATAATTCCCCAATCCAGTTCCTTTTCAAAATCCAGTTGCGCATAATTTTCTTCGTCTTCCATTTTGCGAATCCAGTCGCGCGCACTTAATAATGTCAGCGCGGAATGATCTTTAGGATCAATATCCAGGTACTCGATTTCAATGGTGTTTTTACCCAGGTTAACGCGCTCGCGGGTGTTGGCTTCAAACCAGTAACCCATATCGCGATCACTGCCACCTTCGGCACTGGTCGTACCTATTTGCGCATGTGCAGTCCAGCTATCACCCGTGTAAGTTGCATCGAAATCCAGCACTTCAGATTCTACTGAAGCTTCGCGGAAAATTGGCTCGATTGCCGCACCGCCGCTATTCGGATTTTCAAATGTCCCGGCAACAATGGCTTTTTTTCCGTCACCGGTAGTAATAAATTTTGGGTTGGTGACGCGGTCCCCATTTGCCAGTTTGTAACCGCCCGGCATAAATAAATAGTTTTGGTTATTGTTATCGGAATCCATATCGGATTTGACATAGTTCAGCGTTAAGTCCCACGCATCGGTCGGTTTGAATTGCACTGTGGCGTTACTGGTCAGGCGCTCCGTTTCCTGTTGGAAAATTGCGGAGCCACCACCCCATACCGCATAAACATCGTTTGTTACCACACCATTCTGGTCAGTTACCGAGTAGAGTGTGTTATCCGCAAAACCCTCTAAACCATCGCGGCGCACGCGCCGTTTTTGTGAATTAATTGAAGCGAGCACACCAAAGGTGCCCTCTTCATTTTGCCAACTGCCTAATGCAGAAAGTTGCGGGTCCCAGACATCGGGCAACTCGCTGTACACGCTTTCTGCTGATAAATTAATAGTGCCAGACGCAAGGTCCAGGGGTTTGCGCGTGCGCACGATAACAGTACCGCCGATACTGCCCTCATCGATATCCGCTTCCGGACTTTTATACACTTCCAACGACGAAACCAATTCGGACGCGAGGATCGAATAGTTAAAACCCCGGCTCGGATTATCGTTCGCCCACCAATAAGCCGATGCCACGTTTTGGCCATTCATCAAAGTACGGTTCATGGTACTGTTGGTACCACGCACAAAAATGTCGCGGCCTTCGCCCCAAATACGATCCACAGAAATACCGGGAATCCGTTGTAATGAATCCGCAATATTTTTATCCGGGAATTCACCAATATCTTCTGCATTAATGGCATCGACAATTGCATCGGAATCTTTTTTAACTGATAACGCCTGCTGCAAGCTACTGCGAATACCGGTAATAACCATCTCCTCCGGTTCTTCTGTGGTTTGTGCGAATACTGACGCCGAGCACCCGGCAGCGAGCAACGCAATTGCCAGGGGTAATTTTTTGTGACGCATTATTTTATTCATTGTTTTCACGTTTATACCTTTACGGGTTGATAAATAATTTGCAGGGTTAATTAACCGCCAGGAGTTATGGACTCCTGGTTATTAACGGGACACAAATTAAAAAGCCGACAGGAAAACAACAGAAAAATGCGGAAAATGTAAAATAATAATTTTTTAAATAAAAAATGGCGGGTTTTAACCGGAAGATACGTTTAAGGCACACCCCGATCTACTTTTTTCAAAAACGCAAACGCACACCTGTGGCAAAGCGGCGTCCGTTTTCATAAAGCCCTTGGGGAATATCATTAGCAGTACGATAGTAAATGACTTCGTTTGTCAGATTAATCGCCTCAATATAAATACTGGCAAATTCGGCAGGATTCCATGCCGCCGTAAAATCCCATTGTTGGTAGGCGCTCGTTTCATCCTGGGTGCCGGATAACACTTCACCAAAAGATTTGGAGCGATAGTTATATGACAGGCGCACGCTGTAATGCATATCCTCATAATAAAGTGAGGCATTAACCTGGTCACGCGAATTACCCGGTAATTTTAATAGTTGCTTTTCATCCTGGGATACAACCCGCGCCCGCGTAAACGTGTAATTACTGGAGAAGCCCACGCCTTTGCCGATATTTTGTTGCCACTGTAACTCAAGGCCGGAAATTTTCGCACCTTCCGCATTGTACGGGCGGGAAACATTTAATGGCTGGCCACCCAGGTTTTCTGCCGTGGTTTTGTTATATACAAAGGTAGAAATCGTTTTATAAAAAGCTGTCGCAGAAAATAGCGATGCCGAATCAAAATACCATTCAACACCAACATCACCCTGGCGCGCGCGAAAAGGTTGCAAGTCCGGATTACCGCCGGAAGCATTTCCGCTGGTGCCATCAATCACAATATTTGAACTGAGGTTTTGAAAAGTAGGGCGAGCCATAGCACGCGCTAAAGAGCCACGAAAAATAAAATCATCGCGATAATCATAAACAACATTTACGCTGGGCAAATAATCATTGTAATGCCGCGCCTGTGAGCGACGTTGCTGCTCTTCGAAGGCAGTCGATACTTGCTGTGTGTTCACCGCCCGTACCCCCAGGTTTCCATGCCAGGAATTCTGCCGGAATTCTGTTTTTATATAAGCGGCACTAATGGTTTCATTAATGCGGTAAAACGCTTCATCATCATAACGGTAATGCATCAATCCCTGATCAAACGCCGGGTTAAAAATTTCATCAGCGCGCGTCTCATTAACCCGGGCAAACCGGGTGAGTGATTTGGTGCTGGCTGTTTGCGCATGCAATTCCGGCGTCAAATCTGTTGATACACTGGCCAAACCCGTTTGCGAAAAAACGGCCCACAGTGGATGGGAAGTATCTATGCTGCCAGCATAACGATTATTTTCAATCGTCTGATCGCGCCATTTAATGCCGGTTTTCACAGCAGAAAAAAACGCATTATCCAATACCCATTGAATATCGGTTTGCGCATAGATTTCATTGTCTTCCATATTGCGAATCCAATCGCGTGAATCGCTGGAAAAATAAGGAAGACTGCGCGCATCCTGCGGATCAAGATCCAGATACTCCACTTCAATCGTATTGCCACTCAATGAAAAGCGTTCTCGCGTATTACCAATAAAACGATAGAGCTGATCCTGGTTAGTACCGCCATCGGCACTGGTATTACCCAGTTGGGTATGCACCAGCATATTGTCATTGGTGTACTCAATATCCAGATCATAGACATTGCTGTTCACATAAGCGCGGCGAAAAATGGCATCCAGCGCGGCGCCGGTACTATGGGCATTATTCAGTGTACCTCCCAGCAAAATTTTACGGTCATCGCCGGTAGTACCAAAACGGGGATCGGAAACTATTACCGGCGGATCTTCGCGCAATTTAAATCCGCCCGGCATAAACAAATAATTTTGATTGCTGATCTTCATATCCATGGAGGAGCCAACAAAATTAAATACCGCTTGCCAATTTTCAGTGGGGCGCCATTGCAACGTAACGTTGCTGGTATCGCGCTCACGCGTTTGCTGGAAGATTGCTGAACCGCCGCCCCAAATCACATACACATCGTTAGTGACCGTACCCTGGTCATCCACAATCGAATACAAACTATTATCCGGAAATGTTTCCAGACCATCGCGGCGCATGCTGGTGTTTTGCCAATTGAGTGATACCAATGCACCAAAAGTCTGTTCGCGGTTTTGCCAGCTGCCCAACAACGACGCTTGCGGATCGTAAGCATCCGGCAATTCGCTATATTGTTCCTCCAACGTCAACCGGAAATTGTTGTCCTCCATATCAAAGGGTTTATGGGTATAAATAATAACGGTGCCACCGATGCTCCCCTCGTCGATATCAGCTTGCGGGCTTTTATAAACACGCAGCGATGAAATTAATTCCGAGGCGAGAATCGTGTAATTAAAACCGCGGCTGGGATTATCGTTCGCCCACCAATAAGCAGAGGCAACATTTTGGCCGTTCATCAGGGTGCGATTGATATCTTTATCGGTGCCGCGAATATAAATATCGCGCCCTTCACCCCAAATACGATCAACCGATACCCCGGGAATTCGCTGCAAGGAATCAGCGATATTTTTATCGGGAAATTTTCCCGCTTCTTCGGCATTCAGCGCATCAACGACTGCATCCGCTTCGCGCTTGATCGCCAAGTTCCGCCGCAAGCTTCCCTGGATTCCCGTCACCAATAATTCTTCCGGTGATTGGTTAGAGATATTTTCTTCAGCAATATTGTTTTGCGCAATAAGTGGAGATGAAGGAGAAGCTGGTTTAACCTGCGCCTGAATTACCACGGCGCCATTGCCGCCAAAAATAAAATTCAATGAGGTATTGCGCAGTAGTAGTGCCAGAACTTGCTCTGAGGTGTATTCGCCTTTTATTGGTTCGACGTAAATATCGGGCAAGCTTTCCGGGCGAAATAATAATTGCAAATCCGCCTGCTCGGCGAAGCGGGTGAGTGCATCTGCCAGCGGTAATTTTTCAATCTGATAAAAACCTGTGGCGGCAAATGCACATCGGCTCGTTAGCAATCCAATAACCAAACCAATAGCCAGTTTTCTACGCCATGCATAGCTTGAGTAACCGGCAGTTATGGTCTGATTAACCTTTTTCATAAGAATTATTGTGGTCATGCCAGAGGATTAATGCGCAACCATAACAAAAGTGCTCCTCTTGCAACAATCCTGAAATAAAGACGGATATGGAAAATGATTCTTCCGTTAAATGCAAAAAGGCTGCATCCGGTGTCGGGTTTTGGGCCTATGCTACGTTTATAGGGGCAGACCCATTCAGAAAATTTATTTTGCCCGGGGCCCGGCTATTACCATGTCCAAACCTACTTTTACCCTTGTATCCCGGCTCGGCCCGGATCAACCGGTCAGCGCGGGTGAGCCCCCACCCGCGCCCCTGACTGCGGAAAACTTATATAACACCTATCGCGCCTCGCTCCTGAAATACCTGATCAGCATGTTGCCCGGCGGCCGACAAGACGCGCTGGAAATTCTCCATGAAACCTACATCCGCTTGCTGCAGCATGAGGACCTGGAGCGCATCCAGCAAAATCCGCGCGCGTATATTTTTACCATAGCCACAAACCTGGTGACCGATTGGCTGCGGCGTCGCCACAGTCGCCGCCAGGATTTTCACGATAGTTTTGATGAGCTGGAATTTCCCTGCGATGAAATGACGCCAATCCGTGCATTGAATTGGGAACAATCGCTAGCACAGCTAAAGCAGGCATTAATGGGTTTGCCGGAATTAACCCGGCAGATTTTTTTGTTAAGTCGTTTTGACGAATTAACTTATCCTGAAATCGCGCGTGAATTAAACATTAGTACACGCACAGTGGAGCGCCACATGAGTAGCGCGTTTCACGCATTGCAACAATCACTTGAAGATTTTTTATGAATACCCACAGCTCTGAACAACAGTCCGCCCGTTCAATTCGCGCCCAGGCAGCCGATTGGCTAGCGCAAATGCAAAATCCGGAGGCAACCCCGGATACCCGCGACGCATTTGAACAATGGCGCAATGCCGACATTCGCCATGCCCTCGCATTTGAACAATGCCGCAGCTTATGGTTAATGACACAGGAATTAAAAAATGATGCAGACATCCAACGCGAACTGGATTCCGCACGCGCCAGGAAAAAATCCCGCGCGCACAATAACCGTTGGTATTTATTCGCGGCAGCAGCAACATTCCTGGTGATTAGTATTGGTGTATTTTTCCAACTCTCACCACAACCGGTTGAATACTCCACTGGAATCGCCGAACAACGCTTGATTCAATTGGAAGATGGCTCCAGCGCGCTACTCAACACGGACTCGGTGTTGCAAGTTCGCTTCACCAGCAATAAACGTGAATTGTTGTTGAAAAAAGGCGAAGCCTATTTCACCGTCGCCAAAGACAAGCAGCGCCCCTTTGAAGTGGCCGCTGAAAAAAGTTCAGTTCGTGCAGTAGGCACTGAATTCAATGTGTCTTTGTTAAACCACAAACTCACATTGGACGTTACCGAAGGTGTAGTGGAATTTAAAACCAAAACGGCCGCCGATGATTTACTGACCCGCAAAGTAAAACAAGGCGAAGCTATTAATTTTAATGCGGGGGACTCCAAACTGCTTATTCAACCGGCCAACACCGCACGAATCTCCGCCTGGAAAGCGCGCAAAATTTATTTCTCGGCGGACACACTGGAAGCCGCGATAAATGAATACAACCGTTACACCCGCAAAAAAATAGTCATCCTGCACAACGAATTAAAACACCAGAAAATATCCGGGGTGTTTAATATCGATGATACAGACACATTTATTTTTTCATTGGAGCAATTGCTGGATGTGCGCGTGGAGCGTCATCGCGATAATATTTTGATAATGAAGAGATAAATAGTTTGGCACGGGCAGCGCCAAACTGTTCGCTAACGGGCAAATTTTCCTTTATATGGATGCGGTTTTACCCAACCTGCCTCGCCAGAAGTATCAACGAAGCAAATTTTGACATGCGCCATACCGACACTAGTGGGAAAAACGCACACGGTAGCATCTTGTTTGCTACGTGTAATAAACCAAAGTGCGTCTCCCACAGCTAATCCCCAACTACTTACCCTATGAACCAATAGATCGGCTTCTGCACGAGTTGTAACAATAGCAATTCTAATGTGCGCTTCACCCATGGTTGCAGCTTGATAAATTCTGGCCAAGACAGGCTCCTTAATTTTTAAATTGTACTTAATATTCCTGTTAGCCTTTATGAGAAGCCAAGACATTAAAATTACCCAATGCGAATAATGGGTAAGTGAAATCAGGAGTAAGGCCTCAAGGCCAAATGGGCCAGGGCTTAGCTTATAACTTTAAGCCAATATCCGCCCTATATTGTGCATCAGGCCAAAAAATCAAAAAAATAATTTATTAACCCGAATTACAACTTCCTTTTGGCTGGAAAAAACTATATTTTGGCCAGCCATCGCATAAAAAATGCTCATTAAACGCCACGGACCCAGCAAATTACCAAGACATTTACCGTTTAAAAGGACGTAAGTATGGATACGAGTAACAACATCTACACCGAACTATTGATCAAGCACGGCGCTGTACAGACGCAGCCTAAGTATGCAGCTGCGTTGAATGAAGGAGAGGTTAGTCAATTTATTAGTACTTCGGACACTGGGCCGGTTTTGTCAGGTTATCAAGTCAGACTCACTGGTTACGCTGAATTTATTCGTGAAAAGGAAACTCTCACAACAGAATATTATCATCTCGATAACTTGCTAAAAGGCCTTCGATCTGTTCCCAGAAATCCTGATGCAAAGCTGTTAAAAGGTAGCGTCAGCACATTTAAACTTGAGAATAGAAACTACCGAGTTGATTACCGGATTGGTAACGGGCAAGTGGTTGTTTATAACATTCAACCGATTGATAAATTGCAAAAAATGCGTGACAAAATGGAACAGGTTGCTGTGTATCTGGTTAAGCGTAACGATCAAGGCATATGGCAAGTCGCTAGCAGGGTCGAAAAAGTCACCACTACTTACGCAGCAGTAAATGGTCAATCCAATAACCTCAATAAAGCCACCTGGTTAATGGGCCAGCATTTAGAGTTCCAATATAAAAACCTCAATGAATACACCTTATTCCACAACCCAAGTATCGGTGGCGTGGGAGATACCTGGGAATCCTTCCGTGACAAAATAGGTGTGACTACCCCAGTAACAAAAAAATTCGCGAAATTATTAGCGGATACACAGGCAAATAATAATGCGACCAAATGGGTAGCCCATAGTCAGGGTGGGGCTATATTCGCCGAAGGTGTGCGCTATCTGTTGAACGGTTCAAGTAGTTGGGCACTTCACAAACTTCAGCTCAATGGCATACGTAATGCTGAAAAGGGTAAACTCCTCGACAAGCACAGCATCGCTTTTCACGGTAATGCCAACAACAATGTGCGCTCTAAATTACTTATGGATCGTGCGGGTATTACCATTATTCCCGGACAAGCAACCGATTATGATTTTGTGCGCAATATTATCGGCATGAATACCTTAAATCCTCGTAAGCTTATAGGTTCAATTGTTTACGGTAATCATGTTACGGGAGGATCGATCAACCAAAGCCCACACACTCTCGCGCAAACGCAGGAGCAATGGAAAAACAATATGAATAATGGCCCAGGTAAAGGCCGCGGCCCCGTACAAAAAACCTTTAATAAAATTGACCCAACCGCAAAGAAAAATACTAAAGCGGTTCCTAACTACTTACCGTAAAGTTGCTGCCATGAAAAATATTCTTGTATGTAATAACGCGGCAAAATCTATAAATTCTTATTGGGTAATTTTTATGTTTTCTATTCTCACATCTATTTTTTCAGGTTCAGCCAATGCAGGAAAAAAAGATCAAATCTATCCAAGGCAAATTAACTTATCTGGCAACATTTTTCATTTTTCCATGCCAGAAGATTTTAGCAAAGATATGCCGGCTACCGACATGGTTGAAAGGCTGGACATCAATGATCTCAATAAATTTAATGACCCACAGTATGGAAATTTGATTCGGCGCTGGTGGGATATAAAAGAACCAGGATGGTTTGGCAAAAAGCTCGGTAGTGTGATGATGGACATTTCCGTTCAACGTGTTGCTGAAAATAGAGAAAAAACATTTCATGCGGATCCTTATGACATTAAGGATCGTATGAATTTTATACTGATGTTAAACGATGTTTACCATCAGCGTTATGACGAACTTAATAAAACGATGCAACCTGATGAAGGAAATGGCGCTGCATACAATTCAGGATTTACCGTGGTGAGTGGAAGAAAAATATTTAGTTTGTATCATGATCACATATCAAATAACGAAAAATGGATTAGACATTATATTTCTGCACCGGAAGGGGCAACGATAGTCGTTTTGGCAATACCTGTTAGCGAGCATACATATTTGTACGTTAATTTTACATACAGCCCAAATTCGAATGTAGCTCCGCGTGAATTCAATAGATTGGCAGATGCAAAATTTGATACTTTTTACAATAGTTTAAATATTGAATATTCAAGTTCAAATGAAATTAAAAAGATAGTCACTAATGATTGGCTAAAGTACACCAATACTGAAGTATTGGAGCAACACCGCCAATCAGTACTGGAGCTGTTTTATGGTAAAAACCCAGAAAAAGTATTACTTCAACAAGAAAAAGACCTGAAAGAATTCAAATTAAAAGATGAGGCAGAAATGCGCGAGGCACTAAAAAACGATCCCTTATAAATTAGTGTAATTTTTATTAATGGAGCCAAGGTGAGAAAATTAGCGTTAGCGATATTGATCATATCACTTAGCCTTTTGTCTCATCTGGCTCACGCTTAGAAACAGGATATGCTGCTTCCACGCCACATTAATTTATCTGGCAATATTTTTCATTTTCCATGTCTGAAGATTTCAGCAAAGATATGCCGGCTGCTGATATGGTTAAATGGCTGGATATCAACGATCTCAATAAATTTGATAACCCCAAATATGAGAATTTGATTCGCCGTTGGTGGAATATAAAGGAATTATGAACACTGTCCGATAAAATATTGTATACGTCACATACTGATCAGGTTCATTATCTCTAGCCAGAAATTTAAGAAAACAGTTTACTCGCCGTAAGATAATCAGTACGGCGAGGGTTGGGAATCAATCAAACTTCATTACCCGGCTTTCCAATAGTTGCCAGAATCCCGCCATCCACATAAACAATTTGACCGGTTACAAAATCGCTCGCTTTGGAGGCGAGGAAAATAGTTGCGCCTTGCAGATCATCCGGGTCACCCCATTTGGCGGCGGGTGTGCGGTTGATAATAAAATCATTGAAAGGATGGCCATCCACACGGATCGGTTCGGTTTGGCTGGTAGCAAAATAGCCCGGGCCAATACCGTTGACCTGCACATTATATTTTGCCCATTCAGTGGCCATGTTTTTGGTGAGCATTTTCAAACCGCCTTTTGCAGCAGCATAAGCCCCCACAGAATTGCGCCCCAATTCACTCATCATTGAACAGATATTAATAATTTTTCCCTGACGGCGTTCAACCATTTTACGTGCTACCGGACGCGTCATGGTAAATACACCGGTTAAGTCAATTTTGATTACTTCCTCGAAATCTGCCAGCGACATTTCCAGCAACGGTGTGCGCTTGATAATACCGGCGTTGTTAACCAGAATATCGATAGGGCCGTGATCGTTTTCAATTTTCTCAACAGCAGCAGCGACCTGATCTTCGTCAGTGACATTGAATTTGTAACCAAATGCCCGAAAGCCTTTTGCGCGATATTCGTTAACGGCATTATCGATTTTTTCCTGTGAGGAATTGCCGTTAATAATTAATGTTGCACCGGCGCTGGCAAGGCCGGAAGCCATGGCCATGCCGAGGCCGTGCGTTGCGCCGGTTACTACAGCGATTTTCCCGGTTAAATCGAACAGTGGGTGAGTCATAGGGTGATCCCGATTGGAAAATTTTTAATTGTCTGCGCGATAGTAAAAATTTGCTTTATGTGGATAAACCCGTATTTCGTTAAACTCCATACGGGTTACGCATGGAATTTATTTGAGTTCGCTGGGTTTGTGGAAATCCATATCGGTATAGTCGTGGTTTTCTCCGGCCATGCCCCAGATAAATGTGTAGTTGGCGGTGCCCACACCGGAGTGCATTGACCAGGGGGGAGATACAACCGCTTGCTCATTACCCACCCAGATATGACGGGTTTCTTCGGCTGGCCCCATAAAATGACACACCGCATGGTCTTGCGGGATATTAAAATAGAAATAGGCTTCCATGCGCCGGCTATGGGTGTGCATCGGCATAGTGTTCCAGATGCTGCCGGGTTTTAATTCGGTCATGCCCATTTGCAATTGGCACGTATCCAGTACCGTACTGATCATCAATTGGTAAATCTCGCGCTCATTGCATGTATCACCAGCGCCGACTTGCAACACTTTGCTATTTTCCTTGTTTAATTTTTTGGTAGGAAAAGTTTGATGTGCAGGAGTGGAGTTTAAATAGAATTTCGCAGGATTATTCGCATCCTCGCTGCTGAAAATAACTTCTTTGGCGCCGCGGCCGATATATAGCGCTTCTTTCGTATTGATGGAATAGCTCTCGCCATCCACGGATATTTTTCCCGGACCACCAATATTAATTGCACCCAATTCGCGCCGTTGCAGGAAAAAATCGGCTTTCAACTGATCGTAGGTTTCCAGGGGCACGGCTTTATTTACCGGAAATGCACCACCCACCATCAAACGCTCATAATGGGTGTAGGTAAATAATACTTCATCGGCCGCAAAAATATTTTCAACCAGGAAATGTTTACGCAGTTTTTGGGTATCGTAATGTTTGAAATCATCGATATGGACTGCAAAACGCTCTTCTACGACTTTCATAATAAAACCTTCTATCTCGGCTTGTTGCTTGTGCCAGCGCGCACTATGTGCGCTGGCAATGTGATCATCATCAATCAAGGATATTAAATTACACAGCCAGTTAAAAATGAAATCTGGCTATGCAAAGGGCTGTTAGTGTTTTAGTAATTTATGGATTTCCAAACTCGCACCGATAAAGGGTGTATTGCCTTTTGGATCATTGGAAAAAATACGTTCAGTCATGTAGTAATCATAAGTGCCATCGCGACCAAAGCCCAAACCCGCTACCAGGCACTGGTCATTCATACTGATATTGCCATCTTTATGGACGGTAATAAATTCATTGATAAGGCCCTGGTAACTTTTTATTGCCGCATCGCGATAGGATTCCGGCAGATAACCTTTGTTAACTGATTTCGCCAGGAAGTAGGTAAACATGGCACTTGCAGATGATTCGCGATAATTGCCAATATCACCTGGCCGGTCTGTAATTTGCCACCAGGTGCCAGTTGCAGCATCCTGGTAGCGCAAAATATCCGGGGCAAATTCGATAATAATATCAGTCAAGGTTGTGCGTAATTCCGGTTCAGATTCCGGAATAAAATCCAGCACATCTACCAGTGCCATTGCATACCAGCCCATACCGCGCGACCAGAATTGCGGGGCACGACCGGTTTGTTTATCAGCCCAATCGGCTTTTTTGGATTCATCCCACGCGTGATAATAAAGGCCTGTTTTGGCATCGCGCAGATGATCACGCGCAACCACAAATTCGTGTACCGCTTCTTTAAAACTTTCGTGTTGTTGCTGGCCGGTTTCATATGCAGCCGCATAGCGCGCTAAAAATGGCATCCCCATATACACACCATCCAGCCACAATTGATTTGGATAAGTCGCACGATGCCAGAATGCGCCTTCGCTGGTGCGCGGATGACGTTTTAAATTTTCGCGCAAAAAATCTGCCGCTTTGCGATATTTTTCCTGCTTGGTGCGCTGCTCCAACAGGATTACCATTTCGCCGGGCTTGGTTAAATCAATACTGAATAAATCCGGCTCGAAGGTTTCAATATGCCCATCATCGCGAATAAAACTTCCGGTCACGGTTTCCAATGCTTTGCGATACGCCGGGTTGGGGCTAATTGCATCAATATCTTGCAAGGCAGCAATTTGCATTCCTACAACATCATATTCAAATTTGCCGGGGCGTTTGCGATACTCATCCCAACCCTGGTAGTGGTAATTCAGGGTTTTACGTTCCAATTCGGAATCCGCTAATTTTTTGGCCCAATTCAACGCGGCCTCAGCATCTACCGGTTTTTGCTTTGCCGCCTGACTGATAGCCGACTCAAAGCGCACACGCGGTGTTTTGGTCAAGCGCTGGATTTCATTATCGAGATACGCTTTAAATTCCGCCTCGGTTTTGATGCCGTTTAATTCGTGCTCCCAGGCAGCGACAAAATAATATTCCAGTTCACCGCCTTTATCTTTCATGATAGAGACGTAGGAGTTTTCATCGGTCGTTTGTTTTTCGCGATCATCGCGGCGAAAAATGACTGCCATCCCCAAATGATCGTTCTCGCCACTTAAACTTTGCTTGCCCCAACTGGCAGCATAGGTCCAGGCATAACCGCTAATGTTTTGCGGCCCTTCAATAAAGGTAGTGCCGGGATGCTTAACCAAACCAATCGCGAGATTCGGTAATTGCTGGCTCGCTTGCAATTTCACATTCACCAAACGGCTGCCAGCGTTCATGGTTAAGTGCGCGCTCAAATCCACTTTTTGGTTATTGATTTGCCAACCGTGGTAATTAATTTTAAAGCCGGAATAAATATCACCGTTGTTGGTAATAATCGCATCGCGCGTATCAACCAGCGAAACCAGGTCAACACTTTTGCCGTTCCAGAAACCATAACCACCCATGCCGAGTGACTTACCGACTTTTAAAACATCCACCCCCCAATCCGAATTCAGATGGTAGGAATCGTAACCATCCTGCCCGACATTTTGCAGGACGACATCGTTAGTTTTCTTACCAAAAATATCGAAACCGTTGCGCCAATCCAGATAAACGCGATATGCCACTTTATCGGATTCGATACCGGGGCCTTCATAACGAATCCAGAATGAATGATCGGTATATTGTGCCGGTGGAGTAACTTTATCGACATTTTTAAAAGTGCCGCCCACATATTCCTTACCTTTCCATTCACCACCTTCCTTAATGGAAATTTCGGCCTGGGTTTGTTTTTTCAACGCCGGCTTTTGAATGGCAGGATCAGACGATATTACAAAGGATTTTATTTCCGCGGCGGCGAAATCGCTCGCCAGCAACAGGCTGTCCAATGTACCGTCGCCATCAGTGTCGACTGTTTGCGAAGGCTGAATCGTACCATTGGCAGAAATGCTTAAATGTTTTACTGCGTCATCGGTTGGATCTATTCCCAAATCGTAAAACGAAAAATAAACAGGCTCCTGCTGCAATGGAAAATTATTGGCATTGGTAATTTCTGCCGTAGCGAGCTGGGAGTTAACCGCTGTAGTTTGCGCAACAGATGTTGTAGCTGTGGTTTGTTGTTCATTGGTTTTTTCTGGTGAGCAACCGGTAATTGCTGCCAAAAAAATACCGCCATAAATAGCCGTGCGGGGCGTTCTGCATTTCAACAATAAACTCACGCTTTTCACCTTCTCTGTTACCTGACAATTAACCCTGTATTAAACCCGGCAAAACACAATACTTAAATAATCAAACAGGGATGCCAGCGAACTGACATCCCTTTTTGACTTCACTCTTGACGTAAAAAGTTCACAACCATTAATTAAATTTGTATTGAACACCGATGTTGTACTGGCGACCAGTCTGGTGATAGTAAGAGAGGCGCTCATTGCTACCCATATTACCCACCCATTGATCATCCGCTTCATCAGTCAGGTTCAAGGCTTCAAAAGTTACCTTCCAATGATCATTGAAGGAGTAATTGAACGATGCATCGACATTCAACGTACCGTTTGTGCCTTCTTCATAATTGTTGTTACGGCCAACAGGTGTAGTGAGATAATCACTTCTACCAACTACTGACACACGACCACCGAAATTGTCTTGTTCGTAGTAGAGAGTCGCTGCGTAAGTTTCATCAGACAGGTTAACCAGTGGACTGGTGCGCTCAACGGCACCCGTAGTTGCATTAAGATAATCCAGATCAGATTCAACAGCGGTATAAGAACCGATAAAACCGAAATTAGCCCAGAACCCTGGAAGGAAGGTAAAAGGCTGTTGGTAACTCAATTCATAACCGGTTAAATCGCCACCCGGGCTATTAACTTGCGCACTGTATGCCCAGCTCGCATCCGCCGTACAACTGGTATTGGTACCACATGCCGCGACCATAGTATCCAGCGATAATCCCAATTCGTTCATCAGTGCGGTATAGGTAGTCGTCAGGCGCGCCGTTTGCGCAAAGCTCTCAAATTCTTTTTGAAACAGAGTCAAACCAACGCTCGCACCTTCCTGGAAATACCATTCAAAACCAAGGTCATAACTTCTGGCTTTGGTTGGTTCCAGGTAGGGGTTACCACTCGCAACGGTAAATGCGTTACCTGATACAGAAACGTTTGTGCTCGGTGCCAATGCCCCCAAACCTGCGCGCGCAATACCATCGGAAGCAGCAAAACGAATCAGCACATCTGTAAGAGGCTCAACAACCAGATTGAGTGCAGGCAATGTGTCCGAGTAACTATGATCTACCGATAAAGCAACACCTCTGTTGTCGTAACCTGCCGCTGTTTGATCAGTTTCAAAACGTCTTACACCGATATCACCACGAACGGGCAATGAACCAATATTGAAATTAAAATCCAATTGCGCATATACACCGGTAGTGGTCTCATTGATCGCCGTCTTGCTTGCCCATTGCGGAGTTAACGGTGCATTGAACAAATCATTCTCTGCCATGATCAATGCTCTATTCGGGATAAGCCATGGGCGACCATCCCCCAAGCCCGAATCATATTCAACAATATAGTCGGGATTGGATTGAATATTTACACCTTGAGTGCCTTCATTAATTCTGTTTTCGTCAGTTTCAAAATTGAAATCTTTGTAATCAACACCAGCCTTCAATTTAATAGCTTCAGAAGCATCAAATTCAAAGACAATATTACCGGCATCATTTTCATTTAACGTCGTTTGTGGACGCTGCCTGATACTGCTGGTAACCCATGATGCTTTGTTGTAAGCGCCTTCACCAAAGGTGAGAACGGGGCTGTCATAATCACGATAGTCATAGGTAAAGTCCTGACCATTAGCAATCATGATGACCGTATTCTGGATAGGGTTATCGTAATCAGACTTGGTAGTTCCTACCATTGCTTTCAAGCGGAAGTTGTCAGTGAAATCTTGCTTCAACGAAACGGTCGTTTGCGAGAAATCGGTTGACATATCATCGAAACGATTCTCAGACCATAAACGTGCATTATCAATATCGGCATAAACAAGATTACCATTTGCAATTTCGTAATCCCGGAGAATCATATTGATTGTTGGCGTCGGTGCAGCGGCAGTGCCACCGACTGTGCCATTAAGTACAGTTGAGAAAAAAGTTTCCTCACGTGTCGCATCAAATTTTGCAAATAGCGAATCAACACTGATTTCTGTTGTGTCTGTTGGCCTGAATTGCAAAGAGAGGCTTGAACCCAAGCGCTCCAATTCATGTTGATAGGAATCGTAGCGGGGCAAACGTGGATGGAACGCAGCATTGGCTTCATGAGCTGCCGTAATAATGGTTGGCGTTGTAGCGCCATCCAATTGTGCCCGATGGAAACGATCACCTGCTGCATTGGACCAACGGCCAGTACTTGAACCTTCGTCTTGTAGCTTACGTTCGGAGTAGGAGAACGAAAACAGTGCACCAAATTTTCCGTCGCCAAAAATATTGCTCACCAGGAATGCTGCACCCGGATCATTCTCTTCAGATAAATCGTTATAGCCTAATTGGCCTGAAGCAGTAAAAACAAAACCATCATAATCAAATGGCTGCGCAGCTTTTAAGTCAACGGTCGCACCCAAAGACCCTTCCTGCACTTCTGCAGAGTTGGTTTTGCGTACAGTCAAAGAGCTGAACAAATCCGAAGAAAACGTATTGAAGTCAAAACCGCGACCGCGGTTATTACCACCGGCAGCATCGGTACTGCCTGTAGTAGAAACTGTTTCCATCCCATTCAAACGAACAGTGGTAAAAGTAGGGCCAAGACCACGCACAGTGATCCCACGACCTTCACCGCCAGAGCGCTGAATGGTTACGCCTGGAACACGCTGCAACGATTCAGCGAGGTTATTATCCGGAAATTCTGCAATATCCGACGCAACAATGGCATCGACAAAGCCACTTTGGTTTTTCTTGATATTTAACGCGTTATTCAAGCTGTCACGAAAACTACCGGTAACCAATACTTCTTCCACCGTATCATCACCGGAATCCTGCGCATAAACACCAACAGGTAATGCTGATACGGCCATGGCCAGTACGAGCGGATGTAGTGCAAACTTTCTCATAGCTATTCCCCATATTTATTGTGATTAAATCATTGAGCTAGTAGAGCTGTGTTTTTACTGCTTAGCGGGTAGCAGCAATTAACACGGTTTTCACAAACGAGCGAATTCAGGTCAGGCAGAATTCGCGTTACTTTGTAATCTGCTTTTTATAAATGGTTTGAGTCAGCGCGCGTAACACTTTTCACTATTTTTAAAATGAGCGGCGCTATCCAAAAATTTTTTTATTGCTATTCGCTGTATTAAAATTTGCTAATACGTTTGCTGATGCAAATACCGCAAATTTGCATCAGACCTTGAATTCAACACCCTGAATTTTTACATTGCTGGCAACAAATTTATCCAGCTCTTCCAAGACACCCACTGTATCTACTGTTTTAAAATCGCAGTTGATGAACTGAAGATTTTGGATGGGCGAGCGTTTGTAGCCGCGCACCTGGAATACCTTATGTGCGGTTTCACATTGCAAATTATTGATGTGGATATTGCGCACGGTCGGAGTGAATTGTCCGGCATCGCCTTCTTCATAGTGAAAGTCGATGACAATAGCTGTTTGCACTTCACCGATTGTAATGTTGCGAAGGTAGAAATTTTCGATAACACCACCGCGAATGGAATTGGTTTTAATGCGAATGCCGCGTTCCAGTTCCGGACTGCTCATCACGCAATCTTCAACAAACACATTGCGCACACCGCCGGAAATTTCGCTACCAATTACCACACCACCGTGTCCACTGCGCATCTGGCAATTACTGATCAGGATATTTTCCGAGGGAATATTGATACGGCGACCATCCGCATTGCGGCCGGATTTAATGGCGATGCAATCATCACCGTTATCAAACAAACAATTTTTGATAACAACATTTTTGCAAGATTCAGGATCGCAACCATCGGAATTAGGGCCATGGCTAACCAGCTTGACGCCATCAATAGTGACGTTTTCGCACAGCACCGGATTCAATAACCAGAAAGGCGCGTTTGTGATGGTCACATTTTCAATTAATACGTTTTTGCAGGAATAAGGCTGCACAAATGTGGGACGCAGATAGGAACCATCCGCGTAGTTGCGTTGCGCCACGGGCACATTATTTTCCATGTCCTGCATTAATTTATTGCGCGCGGCCTCCTGGGTTGGAACACCGGAAATACCCCAATCGACGCTGCTGAAATTACTGCCTTTCCACGGCCACCAGGTCGTACGATTGGCCTGGCCATCCAGCGTACCTTTACCCGTCACAGCGATATTGGTTTGCTCGTAGGCATAAATCAGCGGCGAATATCCCATGATTTCCATCCCTTCCCACCGTGTAAATACCGCAGGCAAATAGGCGTTGGGATCAGTGATAAACGCGATGGTCGCACTTTCATCGATATGTAAATTGACGTTGGAGCGCAGATGGATCGGACCACTTAAATACCGTCCACCGGTCACCAGCACTTTGCCGCCGCCGGCGTCGTGGCAGGCCAGGATAGCGGCTGCAATCGCCTGGCTATTATCCTGGCCATCTTTGGCTTGCGCTCCGTAGCTGCGGATATCAAAAGTGCGTGTAGGAAACTCGGGGGCTCGCACCTGTTGGCGGATTAGTTCCGCCTGCTCCCAGGGCGCAGAGGTAACTGAAGGGCGCAGTGCCGTTTTATCCCGGGCGCAACCGCCCAGCGTCCCAATGACCGAACAACCGGCAATTGTTGTCAGACTCTGATAAATAAAGGCCCGACGGCCTGTATGTTCCAGGTACATCTCAGTCACTGCGTGTTCTCTCGTGTTGCTTATCGGCTAAATGCTGTTGTTTTTATGGCCGTGCTTATAAAGGGCAGTTTTTGATTATCGGTAACAAGGCCGCCTGCATCACTTATTAAAGAGTTTTAGCAGATACACCCGTGTCACTGGCCCAATCCGGCTTTTTTCAAAAGAAGATATTTATCCTCCTATCGAATGAAAATCATTCTGTATGTCATGTTTGATATTTGCAAGCCAATAGCACAAAAATTTTCCCTAACCAGCGTAAATTTAGTGTTTTTTACGTCATTTTTGTCATGTAACCGTTTTCTTTTATTTAATAATTAAAATGTAAACGTATACACATCACCTTAGAT
>JAGKWO010000085.1 GCA_021151835.1 Gammaproteobacteria bacterium | reverse complement strand
CGGAAAATTACTGGCGATGGGATCTTGGTAGGCTCTTTGAGGAGAAATAATTTTCCATCCCTTGTTGCGCAAATGCTTAACCAGATCACCGATAAACAACGCAGCGGCATCGTTTTCGTGTAACAACAACACATGCCGGGGCGAACGTTTTAATGATTTTTGAGCAATTGCATCGTAAAATTCAATGGATTCATACAAGCTATTGACATAAAAGTCACGGGCTTTTTCATAATCAATCGGTTTCTTTTCCTCCGCAGCCTTAGTGATGAGGAAACTGATGTACCAATCATAATTATCGATAGTTACATAGCCATCCTTGTAGTCAAGTTCCTCCAGCGAGGCTTGCAATTGTGCAATTTCCGCAAGATTCGTACCGTAATGCAGATAAGGAAAACGATGGTAGTTCAATCTGTTCTTAAATGGCTTTAGTATCAAGTGTGCTTTGTAAGCGTCTTCCAGGTAAGCATTTACATCCAGTTGATTGGCGGATTGATGTGCGAAGCTATGATTCGCCAAA
The DNA here is from genome assembly GCA_021151835.1 of Gammaproteobacteria bacterium. GTDB lineage: Bacteria > Pseudomonadota > Gammaproteobacteria > Pseudomonadales > Cellvibrionaceae > Cellvibrio. The sequence continues at coordinate 16,308 of JAGKWO010000085.1, read as the reverse complement.
TGAAACCCGGCGTCCGCATATTGCTTCAAACGCTCCGCCGTTTTTGAATTTATATAATCCGCTTTAACAAAGATCAGGGCATCTGGCACATGAGCCTGTTTTAACGCAGTAATAATTTTCTGGGTTCGCTCAGCCCCCGTCATCAACGCGGAGTCCGGCGTAGGGGCATCATCAAACGTCAATGCAATTTCGCGCGCTTGCACCAGTAAAGGTAAATACAGGACTAAGGTCAACAACAATGCAAAGGAGTGTCTATCCATTAAAATTCCGCTTGTTATTTGACCTGCCATTCCAGGCTTATCCAAAAGTAGACCGAAGCATAGCACAGTGTATATAGACTATCATCCCGCTCAATAGCCTGGAAAACTGCTACACGAACCTCAATCGGGGCTTATCGTCCCCAAGCTTTTTTGAACAGGTTCATGCCAATAAAAATATTTCGAGGCTTTCGTTTTCCGTTCAGAACCCTACCAATAACCGTTGAACGAACGAAGGCATCATATATCAGGATTGATAGGACAATAGTCGCAAGCGAAATGCTTATGAGCTTTAACGACCAATGCCACCCAAGTTCGGCAACAGCAATTTGCAGGAAAATAACAATAGGCAAGTGAATCAAATAGAGCCAATAGGATGAATCGGCAAGGTAACGCATTGTTTGGCTGGGGCGATCAAAGAAGCGTTTACATAAACCAATGGTGAGCGCCACCAGTAGCCACATGGTGATCGCATGACAAAAGACAAATGCGGCTTTTAATAGATTGTAATGCGGGTGGCTCGGTTTCACTGACAATGTGTAGATCCACCCGGTTACTACCAATCCCAGCAAACACAATAACAATTTGTTCCAGGTTAAACGGGAAAATTGCTCCATTAAGGCCGCCTCGCGGTGAAGCAACCAACCAAATAGAAAAAATCCTCCATAGATAAGCAACACCGGATAGTGGGGCACCAGGGATTTATCCGGCGTATCCACACTCCAGTGGCTTATAAACCAAAGGCAAACTGCCGTGGGAGTTGCCAGCGCAAGTATCGCCACTTTGGACGTTGACATCCAAACCATAGACACATCAGCCATTCGCAGTAATTTTTGTTCCAGCGGCTTACACGAGCGCAACAAATAGCCCAACAAATAGCGCAGCAAAATAACCAGCGCACTGATCATCAGAAGGTAGTAAAGGAACCACAGGTGAGTTCCAACAAACAAATCGCTGGGTAGCTTAGCCAAGCTGGAAAAGCCCGCCATCAACCCACCCGAAACATTTACTTCACCGCGAATACTTTCTCCACCCATAACCCAGCCTGAGACCAATAATGGGCGCAGCAAAAACCATCCCACTGCAAAAGGCACGGCGATCCTGAGGGTACGGGAGCCAAGAAAGTTACTCATGCCATGACTGTGTAAACTCATACGGCTGAAAAATCCTGCGATCAGGAAGAATAATTCCATGCGAAACGAATGGGCGACCATGACAAACACCGACACAATCGAACTGGTCGACACATCCATGACTGCCCATCCAATAAACATCGGCATAAAAGAAAGGCTCGCATGAAAAACAATTCCCAATAGCAGGGCAAAAGCTCTCGCTGCATCCAAATAATCCAGGCGTTTATTATCTAGCATGGGCATATCCAGTTTGATGTGATTAAAGTGTTTAGCGACTCTCCGACTTAATAAAAGCTGACCTCATCCACAGCAAAATTAAAATTGCCTTTTGCCATATCGTAAGCCGTAATGCTGATACTGTTCAGTGTTTTGGTATTGAGAGGTGTTTGTTCAGACCATGAGCGTTTCATGGATTCAAAAGGGATTTTGACTTCGTGGAATTCTCCATCTGCCACCACCGTCACCAGAGCAGCGTGGTAATCGAAATTGGTGATTTCCGTGCTGTTGGCAGAAATTAAAAGATTGCCAGCGACAATTTTAAGCCGCAGGCGAATACCTTCGAAAGCGCTGGCATCCTTGGGTACTCCCTGGTTTTCAAGGGGTAAAGCAATGCTTGCCCAACCTGGCTGGCCGCGCGGAGGGACAATGTCACCTTTGCTGGAGACAACCCCTTTGGCAACCTCCTGTTGGGTTTTAGTCGCCCCACCTGCCATAGAATCATTAAAAAAATAACGTTGAAAACCTAAACTGGTATTTGTAGCACTACTAAAGTCGTCGATAACGGGAACTATATCTCCCCCATAACTGAAACCGTTGGCGACGAGCAGCGCGATCAACAGCAAAGGCTGGCCCATGATTGAGGTGGTTGCATTGCGAATATTCATAATATGTCTCCGTCTTGATTGTTGCCTTCGGGGTTTGGGAAGGCTTATGGGTTAATAGCGTCAGGCCAACTATCAACTGTTTTGCTGGGCCAGTTGTGTTGACGCTACCAATAAGTGACAAATCCTGGAGAAAAGGTGACAGAGAATTAAAATGTTTTACTGTTTTGATGGAGAACCTGGCTCCAATCAAATTTTTTATCTTTCGCTTGTCACCTTTTGGTGAAAACTCACCACTTATTAGCTCAGAACCTGGAAAAAGAGATTATGAGCCTGTTTAAACGACGCAAACCCAACATCGAACGCAAGCCATGCACGGAATGGAATGACACGGAACTGGTGCTGGCATCCCTGGGCGGAGATAGGAATGCCTTTTGTGCAATTGTGACCCGCTACCAGAATTTGCTATGTGCCCTGGCCTACTCCGCAGTTGGGGATTTAAAGCATAGCGAAGACATCGCCCAAGAGACTTTTATCGAAGCCTGGAAGAAGCTCGATACCCTACGCGATCCGCAGAAATTAAAATCCTGGCTATGTGGCATTCTTCGATTTAAAACCAGCCATTTTCGTCGCCAGGAAGCAAGGCAGCCATTAGCCAATGCAAATGAGTTGGATAAACACGAAGACGAAGAGTCCATTCAAGGAAAAATAGAAGATGACATCATTAGCGCCCAGGAACAGGCACTGCTCTGGCAAGCATTGGAGAAAATGCCAGACACCTATCGTGAGCCCCTGGTTTTATTTTATCGGGAACAATGTTCCATCGAGCATGTGGCCAAGCAATTGGACTTAACTGAAGACACGGTGAAACAACGGTTATCCCGTGGCCGTAAATTGCTGCAGCAGGCAATGGTAAACTTTGTTGAAGATACCCTGGCAAGAAGTAAACAAGGCACTGCATTTACTTTGTCAGTATTAGTCGCCATTAATGATATTGCGCCAGCGGTAAAACTCGCCGGTTTTAGTGCCGGTGTTGCAAAAGCCAGTTCGATATTCAAGTGGGGCGCCATGGCAGCGGCGATGGCGGCATTCGCGGGAATTATCAGTTCTTTTTTTGGACTCAGGGCCGCACTGGACCAATCGCGCACCCGGCGCGAGCGACACAGTGTAATTTTGTATACCCTCCTTTATTTTGTATTTACCTTGGTCTATATCCTGGGTATGGTTGGTTTGCAGTACCTTGCGGAAAGCAAGCTGGAGAGCGCAGGGGTGGCCAGTTTCACTGGTAGCCCTGTGCGCATTGGCGCCTATGCAATTGCATCCCAGCTTTTAGTGGCCGCACTTTTTGCCAGCCATTTCATCCTCACCCTGAAAATGTTTAAGGCGTTGCGCACACTCAGGATGCAGGAGCGAATACTCCATCCGGAAGCATTCCAAAACCCAGTCGATCACATAGGTTCCAAACAGCGCGAATACATAAGCCCGATTTCCATTGCAGGTATTCCACTGTTTCATTTTCGCTTTGGGATGCCAGAGCATGATGACAAGCCAGTGGTTGCCTGGATAGCCGGTGGAAGCCATGCCTACGGATTGCTATTCGCCTGGGGCGGCATAGCGATTGCGCCTATCAGTGTTGGCATTATTTCCGTGGGTGCTGTGAGCATAGGAGCAGTAAGCGCAGGGCTATTAGGAATGGGCACAATAGGAATTGGGCTGATTGGCTTTGGCGCTTCGGCCATAGGTTATAAAGCCTATGGTTCCTTTTCAGCGCTCGGCTGGGAAAGTGCCGCAAGCGGAGGATTCTCCATTGCTAAAGAAGCCGCCCTTGGTGCGATTCCCATTGCAAAACATATCAATAACGAACAGGCCGCAAACATTGCCAGCCTGGCACTTTTCCAACAAAACTCCTTGTGGCTATTTTCTGCGATTACGTTGTTTGTGATCGTTCCCGCCGTTTTATATTCAAACAAAGTGCGCCAACGAATGGGAAAAAGTGATCAAACACGTAATACCGACTACTAAGGACAGTGGTAACTCTGCTTAACTTCACCACCATCTACAGAGTGCAAATGTATGTCAAACCCCCAAAGTCTGTGCAAATGTTTCAGTACATCCTGGGTGGACTCGCCCAAAGGGCGACGATTATGCATGTAGTGATGCAAAGTTAATGAGCGATCACCGCGAACTGCCACATTGTATACCTGGATATTAGGCTCGCGGTTGCCAAGGTTATATTGGCCGGCCAGATTTTCACGCAGCTTGCGAAAGCCGCGCTCGTTGTGGATGGCGTCCACGCGAATTTTTTCTTGTTGGTCGTCGTCCACAATACTGAAAAGCTTTAAATCCCGCATCACTTTGGGCGATAAGAATTGCAGGATAAAACTTTCGTCCTTAAAGTTTTTCATTGCAAATTGCAGAGTTTCCTTCCAATTGGTGCCTGCAATTTCCGGAAACCAGGCGCGGTCTTCATCGGTGGGGTTCTCGCACATACGGCGAATATCGCTCATGATGGAGAAGCCCAGGGTATAAGGATTAATGCCGCCAAAATACGGGCTATCGTAAGCCGGTTGTGCAATCACACTGGTGTGGGATTGTAAAAACTCCAGCATAAAGCCATCAGTTACATAACCACGTGCGTGCAATTCGTTTAACAGCGTGTAGTGCCATTTTTCTCCGCATCCGCATTCGCGCTTTTGGGTATGGTTCGCCATAAATCATTGACATGTTTACGCAAATATTCTTCGCGCTCACTTTGTCGCCGCTCCTCCTCCTGGGCGGATATCGGATAAGGCCGTTTGTACCTGTCCACACCGTAATTCATTAATGCATGGCAGGAATCCAGGATATCTTCCACCGCATTAATGCCGTATCGCTCCTCACATTTACCGATGTAATTTTTCGCGAATACCAGGTAGTCAATAATCGAGCTGGCATCAGTCCAGGTGCGAAACAGATAATTGCCTTTAAAAAACGAATTGTGTCCATAGCAAGCATGGGCAATGACCAGCGTTTGCATGGTCATGGTGTTTTCTTCCATCAGGTAAGCAATGCAGGGATTGGAATTAATCACAATCTCATACGCCAAGCCCATTTGCCCCCGCTTGTAGGAATGCTCGGTGCTCAACAATTGTTTACCATAGGACCAATGGCTGTAACCAATTGGCATGCCCACTGAAGAATAGGCATCCATCATCTGCTCGGAACTAATGACTTCTATCTGGTTAGGATAGGTGTCCAACCCAAACTCGGTGGCCAATTCCGCGAGCACTTGGTCCACTTCCCGGATCAAATCAAAATTCCATTCAGAGGTGGTAAACAATGGTTTTTTCATGCGACCTTCTTATGGAATAGCTCTCTAAACACGGGATATATATCGCCCACGCCGCGAATATGTTGTAGGGCAAACACTTCCGGATACTGTTGTTGGATAGTTTCGTACACATTCCACAGCGCCTGGTGTTCGTTATTGGTGATTTCAATATAAGAAAAGTACTGGCAATTGGGCAGGAGTTCATCAACCAAGATATCGCGACATACATCCGAATCCTCGCCCCAGTTGTCGCCGTCTGACGCCTGGGCACCGTAGATATTCCATTGTTCCGGCGAATAGCGGTCTTTGATTATTTCTTGCATTAAGCGCAGTGCGCTGGATACCACGGTGCCACCAGTCTCACGCGAATGGAAAAACTCATCCTCATCCACTTCCTTGGCACTGGTATGGTGGCGAATAAAAACGATTTCTGTTTTTTCATAATTTCGTTGCAAAAACAGATACAGCAGGATGAAAAATCGTTTGGCAATATCTTTAGTTGCCTGGTCCATTGAACCGGACACGTCCATTATGCAGAACATCACGGCTTTGGAGCGGGGCACAGGCTGCTTAATCATCAAATTGTATTTGAGATCAAAAGTATCCAGCCAGGGAATTTTACTGATGGATTTTTCCAGCTTGGCGATAGCCTCCAATATTGCATTGTAGCGAAGCTGGTCGCGCTCGATTTCCGGCAGTTGCTCTAACTTCGCCAATTCCGCGTGCAATTCCTGCAACTGCCTGCGTTTACCTCCAGTTAATGCCAAGCGGCGCATGTTGGCAGAGCGCAGTGAGCGCACAATATTCATACGCCCTGGCTGCCCCTCATTGGCAATGCCACCGCGCACGGATTTAAATTCTTCCAAGCCAGACAATTGGCGCTTGACCAAGTTGGGCAACTCCAATCCATCGAACATGAAATCCAAAAATTCTTCCTGCGAAAGCGTGAATGAAAAATCGTCCATTCCCTCTCCGGAATCACTGGCCTTTCCACCACTACCCTGCCCCTCGCCCCCTTGGGGACGGGCAATTTTATCGCCCTCGGAAAAATGTTTATTACCAGGCAGCACTCGCTCGTTGTAGCCACCCTGGCCGTGATGAATGATTGGCTCGTTGATATCCCGCGCCGGAATGCTGACCTTCCCGCCTTTATCGATATCCGTAATCGAACGCTCATTAACTGCATCCGAAACTGCTTTTTGGATCTGTTGGCGATAGCGCCGTAAGAAGCGCTGGCGATTCACAGCGCTTTTGTTTTTGGCATTGAGGCGTCGATCAATTATGTAACTCATACCCAATCCTACGTCGATTAACAAAAATCAATCAGGCTACTGGGACTTCCTCACCCGCAAATACCACTCGGACAGCAAGCGAACTTGTTTTTCCGTATAACCGCGTTCCACCATACGCTGCACAAAATCCTGGTGTTTTTTCTTGTCTTGCACCGACGCCTTGGCATTGAAGGAAATGACCGGCAACAAATCTTCCGTGTTGGAGAACATTTTTTTCTCAATCACAATGCGCAATTTTTCATAGCCACGCCAGTCGGGGTTTTTGCCGGAATTGTTGGCTTTGGCCCGCAACACAAAATTGACAATTTCGTTGCGGAAATCTTTCGGATTGGAAATACCTGCCGGTTTTTCTATTTTTTCCAACTCGTCGTTCAAGGAAGCGCGATTGAGGATCTCACCCGTTTCAGGATCACGATACTCCTGATCCTGTATCCAGAAATCAGCATAAGTGACATAGCGATCAAAAATGTTTTGGCCATATTCGGCATAGGATTCCAGATACGCGGTCTGGATCTCTTTGCCAATAAAGTCTACATATTTCGGTGATATGTATTCTTTTAATGCATTCAGGTATTTATCCTGCACTTCTTTGGGGAATTGCTCCTGCTCAATTTGTTGCTCTAACACGTACATCAGGTGCACCGGGTTAGCCGCTATTTCAGTGGGATCGAAATTAAATACTTTGGATAAGATCTTAAATGCGAAGCGGGTTGAAAGGCCATTCATGCCTTCGTCCACTCCTGCTGCATCCTTATATTCTTGTAAGGATTTTGCACGAGGATCGGTGTCTTTCAAATTCTCGCCATCATAAATCCGCATTTTGGAGTAGATATTGGAATTTTCCGGCTCCTTAATGCGGGAGAGCACCGAGAATTGAGCCAGCATCCGCAAAGTATCCGGTGCGCAGGGCGCTTTGGACAAGGATGAATTTTGCAGCAGCTTTTCGTAAATTTTCATTTCCTCGGTGACGCGCAAGCAATAAGGCACTTTGACTATGTATACCCTGTCAATAAATGCTTCATTGTTTTTATTGTTGCGGAAATTCTGCCATTCAGATTCGTTGGAATGCGCCAGGATGATCCCATCGAAGGGAATTGCACCCAAGCCCTCGGTACTGTTGAAATTGCCCTCCTGGGTTGCGGTCAGTAAAGGGTGCAACACCTTAATGGGCGCTTTGAACATCTCCACAAATTCCATCAAACCCTGATTGGCACGGCATAGCCCGCCACTGAAACTATAAGCGTCAGGGTCGTTCTGAGGGAACTCTTCCAATTTACGGATATCAACCTTACCCACAAGCGACGATATATCCTGGTTGTTTTCGTCACCAGGTTCCGTTTTGGTGATCGCAATTTGGTTGAGTATGGAGGGATAAACTTTAACAACTTTGAACTGGGTGATATCCCCACGGAACTCCTGCAACCGCTTTGCGGCCCAGGGCGACATAATGGATTTGATATAACGGCGAGGAATGCCGTAGTCTTCCTCCAGGATCTTGCCGTCTTCGTCCGGATTAAATAAGCCCAAGGGGGATTCAAATACCGGCGAGCCCTTGATGCAATAAATCGGCATTTTCTCCATGAGGGACTTCAGCATTTCTGCGAGAGATGATTTACCACCACCTACAGGTCCCAGCAAATACAGGATTTGCTTTTTTTCCTCCAACCCTTGCGCCGCGTGTTTGAAAAAGGAAACGATTTGCTGGATGGATTCTTCCATCCCGTAGAAATCACCAAACGCTTTATAGCGCTTGATTATCTTGTTGGAAAAAATTCGACTGAGACGAGGGTCTTGGGAGGTATCTACCATCTCGGGTTCGCCAATGGCCATCAACATCCGTTCAGCGGCAGTGGCATACACACTGGGATCTTTCTTGCAAAGCTCAAGATACTCCTTAATCGTTAACTCCTCCTGCTGAGTAGTTTCAAAGCGCTCGCGATAATGACTGAATATACTCATGTTCTACCTCGGTTAGCGATTAAAGCTGTCAATAGGGTTCAGAAAACAATAGTTATTGGTGCGCCCCTCTCACGGGAAAACTCTACTAATGGTTAATCTTAAGCATAGCTTGAAATTTCTCAATTATTAAAAGTAATAACAATTAATTGACTGATTTCTCGATAAGCTTTTACACTCAAAAAACGAGCCAAGTGCTTTAGCTACATTATTTTCCCTCTGTACTATTTTTTAGTACGTGACGAAAGCCCAAGTAAATCAACATTCAATTTTAATTCATGATTTCTATCCCCTGGCTAAGCCCCTACAACCACGAGTTCCCAGCTCCGGAATCCGCATTAAACGATCCGAACGGCCTGCTGGCTGTCGGCGGTGACTTGTCGCCCGAACGAATATTGGCCGCCTATCAGCAGGGTATTTTCCCTTGGTTCAATCCCGGCGACCCCATCCTTTGGTGGAGCCCCAGCCCACGAACTGTGATTTACCCAACACAACTTCATATTTCCAGAAGCCTGTTCAAATTGCTGCGCAAAGGAATTTATCGGGTCACCTTTGATAATTGCTTTGAAGAGGTAATGCGCGCCTGCGCCGCACCGCGCCGCTATGCCGACGGAACCTGGATCAGTGAAGAGATCATTGCAGGCTATACTGCACTGCACCGTCGCGGCCATGCCCATTCCGTGGAAGTCTGGCAAGAAAATCAATTGGTTGGCGGGCTCTACGGCATGGCCATTGGAAAAATTTTTTTTGGTGAATCCATGTTTGCACATGCGGACAACGCATCCAAAGTCGGATTCGCCCATTTGGTTCGCCAGTTATGTTCGTGGAGCTTTGCGCTAATCGACTGCCAAGTTGCCAATGATCACTTGTTTAGCTTGGGCGCCGTGGAAATTCCCCGTGAAGAATTCCAAAGAATGCTGGTAAACTTTATCCACGAGCCGAGTGTGTATTCCCAGCCCTGGTCAACATTGACTGTAACCCCTTGGGAATAACCGGATTTACGCGAGGCATTCATGTCTGACTTATCAACGCTAAAGCTATTCGCTACCCAGCCCCACCCCTGCAGCTATCTTGATGGGCAGGAGGCGACTACCGTATTTGTTGATCCTGAAGCCAGAATTGACCCCGCTTTGTATACCCAATTATCCCAACTCGGCTTCCGTCGTAGCGGCGCCCATTTGTATCGCCCCCAATGCCTACGCTGCCAAGCCTGCGTTTCCTGTCGGATTCCGGTAAAACTGTTCAAACCCAGCCGCACACAACGCCGTTGCTTGCAACGAAACAGCGATTTGGACCTACAGATTACCAGCAACATCAATACACCTGAGCACTACAACCTGTACGCAAAATATATAGAAGGAAGACACCAGGACGGGGATATGTATCCCCCTTCGGAGGACCAATACCGGGCCTTCCTTACCAGCGAGTGGGGTATCACCCAATATATTGAGTTGCGCCAAGCGGGCCGGCTAATCGGGGTATCGGTCTGCGATCAGCTTGGCGACGGATTGTCTGCGGTTTATACATTCTATGACCCGGAACAGGAAGGGCGCAGCCTGGGCAAGTTCGCGATACTGGCACAAATTGATAAGGCACGGGCAATGGGATTGGACTACGTGTACTTGGGATATTGGATTAAAGACTGCGGCAAGATGAACTACAAAACCCAATATCGCCCCCTGGAGTTATTAATCAATCGCCGCTGGATGCGCCTTAACTAGGCAGTTGCGCCAATTTTGCGCAAATTGCCGCCCAAGATGACTTCATTTACCGCATTTGTCCTCATTTCCCCTTGGCGGCCCTGGTTAATTAAGGCACAATTCACGCCTTATTTTTTACCCCCCTCCTATCGCATATCGATAGGCGTTTACTGAACCCCCTGAGGAAACTGCCGCATGGCAAAAGACGATTGCATTGAATTTGATGGTGAAGTGGTTGATACCCTGCCGAATACTACCTTTCGCGTAAAATTGGAAAATGGACATGTGGTGATTGCCCACATCTCCGGCAAAATGCGTAAAAATTACATTCGCATCCTCACCGGGGACAAGGTTAAAGTTGAAATGACACCGTACGACCTGACCAAGGGCCGCATCACCTACCGTGCTCGTTAGTCCTCTTAATTGAACCCTGACTCCTAAAACAAAAGCCGCACTTCGCAGTGCGGCTTTTGTGTTTGGTCACGAGGTTACCGAGGCAATTGTCAAACAAATCAGGCTGGTTGAGCTGCCTGCCGAGCCTTTACGGCGATGGTGATCTTGTCCTCTATCGGATCCACATCCACCTCAACAGTGCCACCCCCATTAGACAAAGCACCGAAGAGAATCTCCTCTGCCAATGGCTTCTTGAGCTTGTCCTGGATCAAGCGCGCCATGGGGCGCGCGCCCATTTTTACGTCGTACCCGTGGATAGCCAACCACTCACGCGCTTCATCGCTGATCTCAAGCGTAACGTGTTTATCATCCAATTGGGTTTGCAGTTCCATAAGGAACTTGTCCACGACCGTTTTAATCGTGTTGAGGGTGAGGGACGCAAACTGCACAATCGCATCCAACCGATTACGGAACTCAGGTGTAAACATTTTCTTGATCGCTTCCATACCATCGGTTGAATGGTCTTGATGCGTGAAACCTATAGACGCCCTACTCATTACCTCTGCACCGGCATTGGTTGTCATGATGAGGATAACGTTGCGGAAGTCGGCTTTACGACCGTTGTTATCCGTTAGGGTGCCGTGGTCCATAACTTGCAATAACAAGTTAAAGACCTCTGGGTGAGCTTTTTCAATCTCGTCCAGCAACAATACACAATGGGGCTGTTTGGTAATGGCATCAGTCAATAGGCCACCTTGGTCAAACCCGACATAACCTGGAGGCGCACCAATTAAACGTGACACTGTGTGGCGCTCCATATACTCAGACATGTCGAACCGTACCATCTCCATGCCCATGCATTTCGCCAACTGACGGCAGACCTCTGTTTTGCCCACCCCGGTTGGACCCGCAAACAAAAACGAACCTATGGGTTTTTCTGCCGCGCCTAACCCGGCCCGCGACAGCTTGATCGCGGTGGCCAGAGTATCGATAGCCTCGTCCTGACCAAACACCGTGAGCTTGAGGTTCTGATCGAGCTTGCGCAATTGCTCTTTATCCGAAGAGGACACACTCTTCGGCGGAATACGCGCAATTTTGGCAACGACGTTTTCCACATCGGTCACGCCAATGGTTTTTTTGCGCTTGCTCGGCGCCAGTAACTGCTGGTATGCACCTGCTTCGTCGATCACATCAATTGCCTTGTCCGGCAGGAAGCGGTCATTTATGTACCGTTCCGCCAATTCCGCCGCTGCGCGCAAGGCAGCATCGGTGTAGCGCAGGTTGTGATGCTTCTCAAAGCGACTTTTAAGGCCTTTGAGAATTTGATAGGTTTCATCCACGGTTGGCTCATTAACGTCCACTTTTTGAAAGCGGCGTGAAAGCGCCCGATCCTTGTCGAAAATACCTCTGAACTCCTGAAAGGTAGTGGACCCCATGCAGCGAATCTCGCCCGAAGACAGCAGGGGTTTTAACAGGTTGGAAGCGTCCATTACTCCACCGGAGGCAGCGCCCGCTCCGATAATAGTGTGTATTTCATCAATAAATAGAATCGAATTTTTTTGCTTCTTCAAATCGTTTAACAAACTTTTAAAGCGCTTCTCAAAATCACCGCGATATTTGGTACCCGCTAACAAGGCACCCATGTCGAGCGAGTAAACCACGCTGTCAGCAAGGGTCTCAGGAACATCACCATCCACAATCCGCTTGGCGAGGCCTTCCGCAATTGCCGTCTTTCCAACCCCCGATTCACCCACAAGCAGCGGGTTATTTTTGCGCCGGCGCGACAAAATCTGGCATACACGCTCAACCTCATATTCCCGCCCTACCAATGGATCTATTCGTCCTTGCATGGCGGCTTCATTTAAATTGGAGGCGAAGTTTTCAAGCGGGCTCTGCGCACCCGACTCACTGGAAGGAGACTCCTCGTCCTGGTTTTCCTGGGAACCGTGATGATGGTCATGGCTATGGTCATTATTCCCAGCCACTTTGTGAATACCATGAGTGATGTAATTGACCACATCAATCCGGGCAATACTCTGTTGTTTCAGGTAGTAGACAGCCTGGCTTTCCTGCTCGCTAAAAATCGCAACCAGTACATTAGCCCCTGTCACTTCCTGTTTGCCGGAAGATTGCACGTGGAAAACTGCACGCTGTAATACGCGCTGGAAGCCCAGGGTTGGCTGGGTTTCGCGTTCGCTGTCATTTTCGGGGATAAGCGGGGTGGTGGAATCGACAAACTCGATCAACTCTTTGCGTAGACTAATTAAATCAGCACCGCAAGCGCGCAATACATTTGCTGCCGAATCATTATCTATGAGCGCGAGAAGCAGGTGCTCAACGGTCATGAATTCGTGTCGCTTGGAGCGCGCACCTTTGAAAGCAAGATTTAAGGTCACTTCCAGATCTTTACTTAACATCGCGCCTAGCTTTAGTTTCAGCAATATCACGAGTATAGATGCCACAAACTGCTTTGCCGTGAACATGTACCGTTAACATCACATGGGTAGCTTTCTCGCGCGACATGGAAAAAAAAATTTCCAATATCTCCACTACGAAATCCATGGGAGTGTAATCGTCGTTCAGTAAAACAACCTTATACATGGATGGTCGTTTTAACTTGGGTTTGGATGTTAAAACTGCAAGGCCGCCTTCGGAATCGTCAGCAGAATTTTCATCGTCTTTGCCTAAGGTTAGTTGATGGTTTTGGAGATTGCCCATAGAGATTCGATACAAATAAAAAATGATTGGATATTCGCCAATATTGTAACCCATCGTCATAACAACCCCTAATGCCCTAATCTACGGATTAACGCTTGACTTTGGGTCAATTGTTGGATAAAAAAAGAGCGCCGCTGCACATTAATGCGGCACTTTGCTTGAATCAGGGCTCTTATTGCGTATAACAATAAAACACTTGGCCACTTAAAAGCATAAGTTAAACAGCGCATGCCTCCTCAGGCAAATCTCTTGTCCATGACCCCCGAGCAATTGCAGTACTTGGGACAATAATAACGACAGTGGTGTTTTTCAAGGGCATCACTCGGGCAGAAGGATTCCAAATATGCCAACCGGCACAGTGAAATGGTTCAATAATGCAAAAGGCTATGGTTTTATTCTGGCAGATGAAGGTGGCGAAGATTTGTTCGCTCATTATTCAGCCATAGCGATGGAGGGTTATAAAACCCTTAAAGCAGGCCAGCAAGTCAGTTTCGAGGTAACCAAAGGGGATAAAGGCCTGCATGCGGTCAACATATCCGCGCCCGTCACTATGACTCGAACGAGCCCCGTACCTGCCTGATAGACCCATAGTCCGGATGGGGCATTCCAAAAATCCCTCGGACTAGAATGAAAAAAGCCTCTCGTGTTTCCACCAGAGGCTTTTAACGCTACTTTTCAACAGATGCTTTACCGCAGGAACTAACCCAGGTTTGCCAGGGCAGCGTTAAATGTCGCGCTTGGGCGCATTGCTGCTGAGGTTTTTGCCACATCCGGGCGATAGTAACCGCCCAAGTCCACGGGCTTACCTCCCGCCGCAATCAACTCCGCTACGATTTTACCTTCGTTTTCGGCCAGCGCCTTCGCAAGGGGTGCGAATTGCGCGGCTAAAGCGGCATCTTCCGTTTGCGCCGCCAGGGTTTGCGCCCAATACATTGCCAAATAGAAGTGACTGCCACGGTTATCGAACTCGCCAACGGCGCGACCCGGTGATTTGTTGTTATCCAGGAACAAGCCATTCGCTTGGTCGAGGGTTTTTGCCAACACTTTGGCTTTCTGATTACCTGTCACATTGCCGTAATGATCCAGGGACTCCGCCAGTGCGAGAAATTCACCCAGTGAATCCCAGCGTAAATGTCCCTCTTCCACAAATTGCTGGACGTGCTTGGGCGCCGAGCCACCAGCACCGGTTTCGAACAGACCGCCGCCGTTCATCAGGGGAACAATAGATAGCATTTTTGCAGAAGTACCCAGTTCCATGATGGGAAACAGGTCCGTCAGGTAGTCGCGCAATACGTTGCCAGTCACCGATATGGTGTCCTCACCTTTGCGGATGCGATCCAATGAGAACTGGGTAGCCGCTTCCGGTGACATGATGTGGATTTCCAACCCCTGGGTGTCGTGGTTTTTAAGGTAGGTTTTCACTTTGGCGATCAGCTGCGCATCATGTGCACGCTTCTCATCCAACCAAAAAACTGCCGGGGTATTAGTGGCGCGAGCGCGATTAACCGCAAGCTTCACCCAGTCCTGGACAGGCAGGTCTTTCACTTGGCAAGCGCGGAAAATATCACCCTCCTCCACCGCTTGTTCCAACACAACATTGCCATTGGCATCTACCAGGCGAACGGTACCGTTGGCCGCGATTTGGAAGGTTTTATCATGTGAACCATATTCTTCAGCCGCCTGCGCCATCAAACCCACATTAGGCACGCTACCCATGGTTACGGGGTTGAACGCACCATTCTTCTTACAGTCTTCAATTACAACCTGGTACACGCCGGCATAACAACGGTCAGGGATACAGGCTTTCGCATCCTGCAATTTCCCCTCGGCATTCCACATTTTGCCGGAATCGCGAATCATGGCCGGCATGGATGCGTCCACAATCACGTCGCTTGGCACATGCAAGTTGGTAATGCCCTTATCTGAATTCACCATCGCCAATTGTGGACGAGTCGCGTAAAGCGCGTTGATATCCGCTTCGATTTCGGCTTGCTTTTCCGCAGGCAATGATTTGATCTTGGTGTAAAGGTCGCCGATACCATTATTAACATCCACTCCCAAGTCAGCCAGGACGGCAGCGTGTTTCTCCAGCACGGGGGCGTAGTAAACCGATACAAAATGACCAAAGATGATCGGGTCAGACACTTTCATCATGGTGGCTTTCGATTTGGAATCCGCCGACCAAGCACCCATTTTGTGAGGGTTTTTGCGTGCATAATTTTTGACGGAGAGCGGAGCGCGACGATCAGAGTTGCCTTCGCGCAGTACCGGGTTCACTGCGGAGCCCTTGATCTTGTCATAACGGGCTTTGACATTTTTCTCGTCGTCGTTTGCAGGAGCTTCCGGGTAATCCGGTAGGTTGTAGCCCTGGGTTTGCAATTCTTTGATGGCGGCCTTTAATTGAGGAATCGAGGCGCTGATGTTGGGTAACTTGATAATGTTAGCTTCTGGCGTGGTCGCCAATTGGCCTAATTCCGCCAAGTGATCGCCGATGCGCTGGGATTCGGTCAATCGCTCCGGGAATGCAGCGATGATGCGGCCTGACAGAGAAATATCGCGAGTTTCAATCACCACGCCTGAAGATTTGGTGTAGGCCTGTACGATGGGCAAGAGGGAATAAGTGGCAAGGGCGGGTGCTTCGTCGGTTTGGGTGTAGATAATTTTTGAATCTGTCATTTAAAGATGGCTCCATCAATTCATGCGGCTCGGCCTTGTGAGCTCTACCATT
>JAGKWO010000033.1 GCA_021151835.1 Gammaproteobacteria bacterium | reverse complement strand
ATGCGGCCTTTCTCATTTAATTCTGGCTCCGCCTGCTGGACTCGAACCAGCGACCCAATGATTAACAGTCATTTGCTCTACCGACTGAGCTAAGGCGGATCGGTGACTTCCTCTGCGGAAGTGGTGCGCATCATATAGAGGCGATTTTGGTTGGTCAACCGTTTTTTACACCTTTCCCCAGAAAAAAATGCCAATGAATTCAAAGCTGTCTATTAATTCCACAGGCTGTATTTTTGCTGGGCAAAACCGGGCTTTCAGGTGTTAAACGGGACTCACCGGGAAAGGCTTACCACCTTGAAACTGCCGTTATCGGTCAGGGTTTTAACCTGGCGGAAGAATGGGGTGGCCTTGCGTTCCAGCGGAATAAACTGGTTGACCACAAAGACCGCGATGCCATCGGGCGACAACAAGCGGCTGGCGTTGGCCAGGAATTTGTCGGTCAAGTCGCCATCCACACTAAACCCTTGATGAAACGGGGGGTTGCATAACAAAAGGTCCACTTTGATGTGAATACCGGCGCCCGCGTCGGCCCCAATGACTTCGCCGTTGATCTGGTTAATGCGCAGATTTTCCGCCGCTATTTGCAATGCGGCGGCATTGTTATCGGTCAGAATCCAATTGGTGATTCCGGCAGCAACTGCCAGTCTGGCAGCGGCTACCGTCAGGTAACCATAACCGCAACCCAGGTCGAGGCAAGTTTGCGGAACGGAGCGATTGGCAAAAACACTATCCAATTGGGTGATCAGTAGGGCGCTGCCGGCATCAATTTTATTCCAGCCAAACAATCCGGGTTTACTCACCAGCTTCAATCCGGATTCTGCTGCAATTGGACGGACCCGCTCGTAATCGTTGGTATCCAATTGTTGGTGCGCATCGAAGGGGGCATTTTTTATTAATTGAGCGCTGTAGACCTGTCCATTTTTTTGGATGGATTTTTCGCAGCCCAATAATGTGGCAATTTTTTCGATATAAGTTTTGGTTCCATCATTTTTAAAACCGGATAGCCACAACTCACCACCCATTTTTAAACAGCGCCATGCCTGATTTAATAAATGATGCACAAGCGGTTTTTCTTTGGATACGCGATAAAAAAATCCATCCAGTGTGCCGTCGCCCTGGTGGCTGAAATTGAAATCGGAAAATTGTACCGGTAGCTTACGATTCTGCGCTTGCTGCGCAATATCCCAACGATTGGTAATCACCTGTAAATTCGCGTGCGGTAAATTTGGTAAACCGTTTAACGCGTTTTCATCCGTGCACCACACCAACTGCTGATCATTCTGGTTTATATTTTCGCGCAGCGCATTCACGATCCAATCCAATGCTTGGTCACTCATTGCAGGGCTTCCCGTATTTCAGATTCAGTCAAAGGGCGATACTCACCGGGAGTAAGTTGTGAATCCAGCTTAATATTTCCGATGCTTTCACGATGCAGTTGCACAACGCGATTACCCGTAGCGGCAAACATGCGTTTCACCTGATGGTATTTTCCTTCATGGATTTGCAAGCGCGCGGAATTAGCATTAAGAATTTCCAGTTGTGCAGGGCGAGTCAGGTGTTTTTCACCATGTAGTTGAACGCCTTGTGCAAAGAGGGCAATAACATCCTGCTGTATTGGATCTGCAGTGGTAACCAGGTAAGTTTTTGTGCACTCCTGCTTCGGCGCGGTAATGCGGTGATTCCATTGGCCGTCGTCAGTCAGTAATACTAGACCGGTTGTATCTATATCCAGGCGACCAGCGATTTGTAAATCCTGTTTGCGCGGAACATTTAATAAATCGACTACGACGGGATGATCGCTATCGTTATTTGCACAAACATAGCCCAAGGGTTTGTGCAACATAATATAGCGATTGCTAAATGCCTGGATAAGTTGGTCATCCAGTGTAACGTGTTCGTCACCACGCAATTTGTGATCTGCTTTGTGCACAATTTCCCCGTTCACCGTTACGCGTGCCGCTTTAACCAATTGCTGGATTTGGGAGCGGGAATAATCCGTGTACTGGCTTAAGAATTTATCAAGGCGCATTAAAAGTCTCCAACCAGGAAGGGGGCACCACATTATGCCAATTAAATTGGTACAGGATGCGGGCGAATTTTTCTTCTAATGATGCAATCAGGGTTACAGGGTTTTGAGTGACAGGATGCATAAAGTGTAATTCAGTAGCCGCCAGCATTAATCCGCCGCAATCAAATTGCTCCTGAAAAAAGCGGTTATGGATTCCCTTGCCATGTTTGGCGTCGCCAATGATTGGATGGCTAATGTGCTTCAAATGACGGCGAATTTGATGTTTGCGACCAGTCCTGGGTTTGCATTCAACCAATGAATAACGAGTACTCGGATATTTATCCACACTAAATGGTAATTCAATGGTTGCCAGTGTTTTAAATTCAGTTAACGCAGCTTGTGCCGGTTTATCGGTGCGCGCTTTTTTATCCGTGTATTTATCCGGTTCTTCGGTTAACGGGTGATCCACTGTTGCAGTAACCGGTGCGTGACCGCGTACTAGTGCGAGATACTTTTTTTCGAGTTCGTGCCGGACGAAAATTTCGCCCATCTTTTTTGCGATCCCAGCAGAAAGTGCAAACACTAAAATGCCAGCCGTGGGTTTATCAAGCCGATGTAGCGGAAATACCTGTTGCCCAATCTGATCGCGCACCAATTGCAGTGCAAAGCGTGTTTCGTGGCGATCAATTTCACTGCGATGCACCAATAACCCACTGGGTTTATTGATGGCGACCAGATAGTCATCGCGGTAAATAATGGGTAAATGTTCAGGCATTTAATATCACAAATAAATAATATTGCTGTGCGATAACAATTTCGGATTCGGAAAATAAAAAGCAGGCATGAGCCTGCTTTTTATGGGCGGCAGAAGTTGGTTATTACTGGGCTGCAGGTGCAGACGCTGCGCTTTCTGTGCAAGTCCAGCCCCAGGATTTTTGTTTTTCAACAAACCCGGTGGCTTTAGCTTCGCATTGCCCTTCGGTGGATTCATAATTCCACAGGCTTTGTGTGGCACCTTCTTTGGTGTAATTAACCGTACAAGGCACTGCTTTGTCGCCGGTGTAACTCACTTCAATAATTCGCTCGGCATTATTCAATGTGCAAGTGTATTTCACCGGTTCAACGGCAAAAGCACTGCCACTCATTGCAATAGCACCCATTAACATAATTGCATGACGCATCTTTTTTGCTCCTTAAAAAATACAACATTGAAAATAAATTCGAACGAATTATCGACTACAGTATTAACCGATTTTCTTTTCGCCCGAATCTACGGTTTGGTAAATCAAGGTATTAATAGTCATTGGACCAACACCGCCGGGAACCGGCGTATAAGCCGCAACGCGATCAATTAATGGCTTCAATTCAATATCGCCAACACCACCGGGGTGATAACCGGCATCAACAACAACTGCGCCGTCTTTAATCCACTCAGCTTTAATAAATTCCGGCTTGCCGACCGCGCCAACCAAAATATCAGCTTGTTTAATTAATGCAGGCAGGTTTTGTGTGCGTGAATGGCAAATAGTGACTGTCGCGTTTGCATTCAGCAGCATCAGCGCCATTGGTTTACCCAGAATAGGGCTGCGGCCAACAACAACGGCATGCTTGCCTGCGAGTTCAATTTCGTAGGCTTCGAGCAAACGCATGATGCCTTTTGGTGTTGCACAGCCATAAGCTTCCTCGCCCATGCTCATGCGACCAAAGCCCAGGCAGGTTACACCGTCTACATCTTTTTCGGCATTAATTGCATCGAAGCACAAACGCTCGTCAATTTGGTGCGGCACAGGGTGTTGCAACAAAATCCCGTGCACATTCGGGTTATTGTTAAGTTCCTGGATTTTGGCCAGTAATTGTTCAGTGGTGGTTGATGAAGGAAGCTCAACTTTCAATGACTCCATACCAATACGGGTACAGGCATTGCCCTTCATTTTTACGTAGGTCGCCGACGCCGGATCTTCACCTACGAGGATAGTGGCAAGAATCGGGGTTTGGCCGTTGCTGCGGGCTTTCAGCGCGGCAACGCGTGCAGAGAGTTCCTGTTCGGTTTTTTCGGCAAGGGCTTTGCCATCCAATACGAGTGCGGACATAGGTGCTAATACCTGCAAGATGAATTGAAAAGAGGCTGAAATGAAATGGCCGGCATTTTCCCACAGCAGCCTTGCACCGCCAAGGGAATTTAATCCATTTGGGTGTTTAAACGCCGGCGAGGGTAGCAGTAGGGCGGTGATTACTAATCAAAATTCATATAAAACAAAGGGTTATCATTTTCGATAGGAGCGTTTATGCCGCAACTGTGGCCCATTTCCCCATTCAAAGATGCCCGATGAACTAACATTGTGTGCATCACTCTTAGTAATACCTATTGTTTAAAAGCACCTCAAGCACTGAAAGGAGAAGTTCAAATGCGAAAGGCCATGAGTACATCCAAAAAAATTATTATGACTGTCGGTGTTGTTTTGGTTATTGGATTTGCTTTTTTACTTTATTACGAACATAAAACCGCCTGCCCGGATGTGGCGATTTATGTGAAATGTGAGAATTTTTTGGATTAGAAAACAAGCTGGCGGGCGAGGACGGAAAGAAATTCTCAAGGTTCGTTCACGCACGCCAGATCAGTTGAAAAATACAGGCCTTGTATCCATTAGATCCAACTAACTTTTTAAATTCTTCATTGCGGTACATGTTGCGGTAATTGCTAAATTCAGTTTGAAATAATAATTGGTCTTTTAATGTTTCTTCTTTGAATGATTGCATATCTACATAACCCGTCTCATCAATTGCGCGAGCGTTGTTATCCACATCAATATGTTTCATTTTCGTTTCGATATCGTATGCAGAGATATCGAAGCTGAGAAACTTTTCTCGGTCGTGTCGCAGTTTATAACTCATTTAGTGGTGCTCTTGGCCGGCTTCGCGCCTTTCGGCAGCATTATATGCTGAGGAAATTCACCACTTTTAGTTGCACTCTAAAATGCCTTTCTATTTGAATGGAACCCAAACGCGATCTAATCCATAAGAAACAAGCGATACGATGAATTCGGCTATGAGGTGGCGCGTTTGGAAATGACAGATGCGGAGTTGCAGACAAATAAGTGAACAATTTAAAGTTTGAAAATAGTTGAAATTATTAAAGCTGAAATAATTGCGAGCTGGCAATTAGGCTTTTGATTTTAAGAGGATTTACTGCGAGGAAAATATGGGGTGGCTGATGGGGCTCGAACCCACGACCACTGGAATCACAATCCAGTAAAGACATAAATAACAAATAAAATTCATCAAAATCAATCACTTAGGATTTCCGGTTTTGCTGGTATTCCACTGTAATTGTTGGTTTTTGTGGACACTTGATGGACCCTTTTGCCTCTTTTAGGACACCATTCCATGTGTCGAAAAGAGTGTTTTTACTTTCGTTTTTTCTTGTATTGGAGTGGTTTGCGGTCCAGCCAATCATGCCGCTTTCTGTGCTGCCAAAACTGCAAGCGGATTGTGAGTTAATGCCTGTGTAAGGTGCTTGGGAGCTAGGTGTGCATAGCGCATAGTCATCTCCAGTGACGCATGCCCAAGGATCTCCCTCAGTTTCAAAATGTTTCCATCCTGAATCATGAAAATACTGGCGAAGGTATGTCGCAAAACATGGGTCATTTGGCCCTCTGGTAGATCAATATGTGCGCGTTTCAATGCATTCTTGAAAGCAGTTTTATATGAAATATCGGCAAATAACCGGCCAATGCGTGGTCGCCCGGAGAAAATCTCTCGTTCCAATTCCTTGCTGATTGGAATTGAACGAGTTTTACCACTTTTGGTATTGATGAATTGCACTTGGCCGTGTTTAACGTTTTGTGCCAGCAAATTACTGGCTTCGCCCCAGCGCGCGCCGGTGGACAAACAAATCTTAGCGATAGTTACCAAATCCCTATTTAACGAATACTGCATCGCGGACAAAAGTTCATCAATTTGATCCAACTCTAGGAATGTAAGCCCTGGATCATCAATCTTTAATTTAGGAACAGCTTTTAACGGATTCGTATCCCACTTTTTAAGCTTAATCAGTGTGCCAAACATGGCTGATAAATAAGCCTGCTCATGGTTAACGGTATTGGGACTTACCGGCTTTCCTATGCTTTGTTGATTGTTTTCTAAGCGAGTTTTGCGATAAATTAAAAAATCTTCCGCAGTGAATGACTTTGCTATCGGGTCACCAATTCGCTTACAAATTGCCAGCAGCACCGAATGTCGTTCATTGTCCTTGAGGGTATAGCCATAAAGGTTTTGCCACTCATTGGCCAAGTCGGAGAGTGTACGTTTATCTTTTGCAGCAGTTTTGCCTGTGCTTGTTTTTGCAGCAGCCTGCGTGCTCACCATCCACTCTTTGATGGTCGCTAATTTATCCGAAATTTTTCGTAGTCGCTGACTAGTTGCTCCCTTTGGGCGAACCTCACCATAAAAGCGTCCATCGTTCAGTTGCCAAATACCTGGTGCAATCTGCTTTTTCTTATCACTGCTTTTTACTGCCATCCACAATTACCTCTTCCAATCCATAACCGCTGGGGATTTCCCCGTTCCTAATTCGCAAAACTACAAATTTAAACATCTCATTTGGACTGGCTGATAGTAAGGCCAAATCCAAGCTCTTGCCGTGTAACAAGTACGTGGTGAATTCGGGTAATACATTGTCAATAAGGGCCAACTCTTCGACTGACATACGTGCTCGGTCATGTTCAAGTGTTGCCATTCTTGAAAACTCAATTCCTACCAGCTCACAGAAGGCGGGTCTCGTGAGTCCCAACAACTCCCGCACGGCTTTAACTCGTTTAGCTGCGCTTATGGTCATTCCTCGTCCTTTTAATAGCGTTAAGTTATTAGTAAATGCAACATGCAATATATGCATGTAATTAATACACAGCGCTAATTTACTGGATTTTTACTGTTTTTGCTGGATTCTTATTGACGTGTAACCTTTACACCAATATATTTGATGAACATAGTCGATCAATATATTTCATCAAAAATCTGGAGTGGCAAAAAATGTCCAATCAAATTGTTTTAGATACCCCCGTTATGACCATCGACAAATTTGCGGAGAAAGCGGGAGTTACCCCTGCATCAGTCCGTTCTATGGTCGTTGAACTTCAAATCCCCACCAAAAAAATGGGTAAGCGTCGTTTTATCAATATTGCCAAGCTGACCCATGACTGCTTGAACGAACCTGACCAAAACACCAGCCGTGAAGAAGAATAAAAATTACACCTGGTGGAGTTACCCGCATGAATTTTGACGATCAAATACTCGACGCAATCCGTAATGATTCCGCGCTCGAATATAAAACCGGCAATGAAAACAAGCGCCACATCAGTGGACTGCGTTGCCCCGGATGCAAACGTAAAACGCTTTTTATTGGTTTAGACCAACCGCATCGCCTTGCATGTAGTCACATTGGAAGTAGTTGCGGATACACCGAAGCCACGATGTCCCGCTACAAATATTTGTGGGAAAACCTGCAAGATAAATTCCCGGCATCAAACGAAGACCCCAATGCGACCGCAAAGGCGTATATGAGCATGCGGGGTTTTGACTTAATAAAAACTGAACGTTGGTTTGAGCAAGGTTCTGTGGTGCTTGACGATGGCAGTTATGGGCCGACTGTGCGCTTCCATTTGTGGGATGGCTTTTGGTGGGATCGCCTGATTAACAACCGCGATATTCAAAAGTTTACCAAGCACAGAGGTAAACCGATAAAAGCTGATTTCAAAAAAGATATTCAATACCGGGGCAAGCACTGGATGCCACCGGGAATGGATATTTGCGACGGTGATTTCATTTACATAGTGGAGGGAATTTTTCACGCAATAGCTTTTTACCTTGCTGGCTATAAAGCGGTTGCCGCATTCAGCACAAGCAGTTTACCGCGTGAACTCATCAACGCTAATTTAAAGCGCAACATTACGTGGTGCCTGGGCTATGACGCTGGCCAAGCTGGCGACCTCGCAAATTTAAAATACCTGAAAGAAATTAATTCGCTGAAAGAAGCTGCACGTATTGTGCAACCCCATTCTGCCGAACTCGATTGGGATGACCTTTACCGCGAAGGAAGACTCAACGATAAGTATCTTGATGACTGCAAATGGCGCGGTCGTATGCTCGCGGCAGAAACAGCAATGCAAAAGGCGTTTGCCTTGTATTGTTGGAAGCCTTATCCGCATACCGTGATGAGTTTTAATAAAGAAACTTACGGCATCGAGGTTGATGTTAGCGAAATCACCAAAAAACTGGCTGACGAAAAAATAGATTTTTATGAACACGGGAACGTATTCGAAACTAACGCCAAAGTTAATCCAATTCTCAATTGTGAGTTGCAATACCATCACGCCGAAGTAGATAAGTTTACTGCTGAGCGTAAGTATGTTTTCAGTGCTTTCACCAAGACTGCGCCTAAAGGTGAAAACCTTGAATTCACGGCGGCAAACCTATCAAAACGCGAAAACTTTTCATTGGCATTGCTTAACAAAATGACGTGGCTGGAATTCAATGGCAGCCAAGGTGATTTCGTTTGGCTAAAAAAACAGTGGGCTAGAAGTAGTAGCTTAACAGTAGAAACAATTCCCTTTATTGGTTTCGATGAAACCAACCGTGCCTATGTGTTTCCGTCTGCTGGTTACAAGGATGGAAAATGCTACCCGGTCAACAAACACGGTTACGTTGCGTTTAAAGATTGCGGTTTAAAAACTACATTAAAAAATGTCAACTTCGTACACACCGAAAAGTTCGATAAAAAAATACTTCCAGATTTTATCAAGGTGTTTGACTTGAACGGACTCGCCGCCCTGGGTTATTTCACAGCAGCACTTTTCACGCGTCAAATTAAAGAAGCGCACCAGTCGTTCCCATTTCTGGAATTAACCGGGGAAAAGGAAGCAGGCAAAACCACGCTAATCCGTTTCCTTTGGAAGTTATTCGGCCGCGAGAATTACGAAGGCATCGACATCCTAACCACGTCCGATTCATCACGCGGCAGAACGTTATCGCAATTAAGTAACTTGCCAGTGGTGTTGGTGGAGAGTGACCGCGAAGCCGATTTATCAAAGGGGAAGGGTGGCCGCCCGTCCAAATCGGTGGACTGGGATGATTTCAAAAAAATATTTGACCTCGACGGCGTGTTAATGAGTCGGGGCGTAAAAACCAATGACAACCAGGTTAACGAATCAATATTTCGCGGCGCCCTGGTAATTACCCAGAATGAAAGTGTCAATTCCAGTGACGCAACCATGAGCCGTATTGTTCATCTGCATTGCACGACTGCACATAAGAAAATTGAAAACCGTTCTATCGCTGATCGATTAAAAAAAATGTCGGTCGATGACTTAGCCGGTTACTTGCATTTGGCCCTCACCAATGAGCAGCAGTATTTAGCGAAGTTTTTTGCTGCGTTTGATTACCACCGTCTCAATCTGACCAAGTTCACCAACATCAAAAGCCAGCGGATTATCGATAACCACGCACAGGTCATGGCCGCGTGCGACGCGCTGACAGTGTTGTTCGACAACCTGCAAAAGCCGGTGCTGGATTCCGTTTTTGCACACATGGTTAATCGAGCAAAAGAACGCGAATACCGCTTAAAGGCAGATCACCCGCTTGTACAGAAATTTTGGGAAACCTACCACCACATCAACGACCAGGTGATGACGTTGATCGATGAAAAAGGGAATGAAGATGAGCTTCCGAACGAGAAGCTTAACCACTCTGTAAACAAGCAACAGATAGCGGTGAATCTTAACGATTTTTACGAGCAATGCCGTAAACGAAATCAAGAAACGCTTTCGATTGATGACCTTAAAAAGCTGTTACCCGGTAGTACCTGCCCACGGTTCATAAAGGAAAAACCAGTGGTATCACGTATTACCAGGAAGCAAACAAGGTGCTTTGTGTTCGAAAAACCGCCGGAATCCGTAAGTGATTGATTTAACGTATTTTTTTGTTTCCTAGATGGGAGCAAAAAAAGAAAAGAAGGTATCCACGGAAAACCGTAAAAATTGTAAAAGTCAAATTATTTTCATTTATATCAATAGGTTACGTGATTTCTCTTTGTAAAACCCTTGTAAAAGCTTGTAAAAAAATTGTTTTACGTTTTTTACAGCACTTTTACAAGGTTTTGTAACGGTAAATCGATGGAAACCCGCATGGATACTGGGCTTTTACAGGTTTTACAGCTTTTACAGTTTTTTAGTTACCCCCCTTAACAGGCGGAAGCAAGAGGAATGGAAATGAGCAATTTGCCCCACTTTTTGACCGATCCAGATAACCCAAAAAGCCAGGATTTCCGCGCTGACTGCATGGCGTGGGAGCTATTCACCAAGAAACCAAGGCAAGAGCGCGAGGCATTCATTGCAGGCCAACCAGCGCTGCAAACAGAAGCCTTCCGCAATCGCCTTTATCGCTGTGAGGCGTGGTGGTTAATCACCTACTGCACACCGCACCAGGTTGAGGAATCAATCGCGCATTACACCTCAGAGCAGATGAAGGAAATGCGCAAACACCTGAAAGCGATGCGCCTGGAATTGAAGGCAATTCGTCAACGCAAATTCAAAACTGCCCATCGGAGTAAATGCCATGCGTAATTTGGAGGAAGTCACCGAAGAAGAAATCAAAATCGCTTTTGAAAATACACCTGTTCTTTGCAATCACTTCACATGGGAACAGGTTCAACATAACCCGATGTTAATCATCACTTTAAAAAACCAAGTCATAGCCAAAGAGGAAAACAAAATGGAAATCCAAACCGGCAACAACAATGTTTTTGTATTGCCCTTCGCTGCACGTATACCCGTAATTGCATGCACGCCGTTACCGGCACCAGCGCCAGCTCCAAAAAAAGAAATTCGTCGTAGCACTATCACGCTGGACGAAAAGCAAATCGAAAAAATTAAAAGCGCATTAGTTCTCGGGCGCGGCTGCTTAATGTCCGGTCACTTAAACGAAACCTTGCGCAGTGAAGCACTGGCGGATTTGGCGGAAGCTCAGAAAATTATCAAAAGTTTTTTTGAGCCGCGTGCGTGAGGCATAAGTGATGAAATTCATAATCGCATTATCAACACTGCTTTTGTGCACGGTAACGCTATCCAGCGCCGTACTGTTTTGGTCATCAATGCCAACTGATCAATTTGGAAAACTGCTGGCCGGTGTTACTGCCACTGCATTAGAAGCCTGCAAATATTCATTTTTTCCGGCGGGAATTTATTACCTGAAAAAACGCAATATTGGTGGGGCGGGGTTGTTGCTCATGGGTGTTGTGTTGCTCGCAATTTCTGTTGCGGCGACCACTGGTTTTTTAGAGAACGCTTACAACCAGCAAACACAATCAGTGCAACAAAACAGCCTGGAATACCAAACCAAGAAACAACAGCTAAACAGCCTGCAACAGCAGATTGATACGTTAAATGGTTTGATCGCCGCCGACGCCCAGGGCAGTTACCGCAGTCGTGCCTATGAAAACTCGGAAAAAGTAAAAGTGCTCGAACAACAACGCGATAAAGCACTGGCGGAAATCAAAGACTACCGCCAAGCAGTGCAGGGCAACGCACAATCGCTTTTTTCAGCCATGGCAATACCCTTGGGGCAGTCTCCGGATGTGGTTCGCCAGGGCGCGTTTATGGCGCTCGCTCTAATCGTAGATATTTGCGCGATATCCGCGTTACTCGCCCTTAGCGGCATGAGTAACAAACCTTTGCCGGTTTCAGCTCCTGCACCCGCAAAACCACAAGAAAAAACCAGCTCACCAGCACCAACAAAATCACCACCAACCGAGCAACAAAAACCGAATGAATTAAACCAGCAGGAAAAAGATCTGGCCGCACAAATACTGGCGGGAATATTCGGGCAACCACCCAGCATGCGGCGAGTTATCAAGGAAGGAAAAGTGCGGCACCCGGATGCCAAAAAAATAATGGATTACCTGATAGAGAAAAAACAGGTAACCAAAGAAGGCAAACAATATCAGCTAGTTCAAACAGTAATTCTGTAAGGGGGTTTGGGGGATGAGTGTCTTTTCGCAGTACAAATTTAAAGACCTGTTGGTCGATGCAGTTATTCAACAATGCCCAGCTCAACAAGATTTAGGCACCTGCACACCAACATTGGATTTCTCTTTTGAAAATGGGAGAATAGTTAGCCTGCGTTTCCCCACACCAGACAAGTTAATCGATTTTTGTAAGAAACATAATTTTCCTGTGGAGGATGAACGTAATGCGGAATGATCAAAAAGCATCGGCTGGCGATGTAGCTCTTTACAAACAATTAAAAAATGGAACTGTAACCGCAGTTAATGGAAACTCAAATGCAGGGAAGGGGTGGCGCCCAACGTGTAAAGGCGCTTACTTAGGGCGTGAGGTCTACAGCACTGAGAAAGCAGCTGTAATCGCTGGAAGAGAATTCTTGGTTCAACTTGAGGCTCGCGTGAAATCAATGCAAAGAGCTATTCGCCCGAAAATCGAGAAGCTTAAACGCGCAAAGGAAAAGGATAATGATTAGGAAATATTTATTGCTTTGTATTTTATTTTGTAACTTGTCAGCCTGCGGAGCGTTACAGACACTAAATGTTTTGAATGACGCAAAATGTAAATCTGTGATTGCAACTAAAGACTCGAAGTTTACTTGTGAGTTTGAAGGTAAAAAATTAACTGGGAAAAAATAAGCGGCTTATGCCGCTTTTTTAATCGGTTTTTATGCATGCGTTATAAAACAACTTTCCGAAGCTTGTAATTTCCAAGGGATACAGGTCTAGTCGATTGTTATTGCAATAGAAGCTCGCAATGATTGGCGTTCTCAAAAATTCACTTTCGTAACAAATTAAACCAAGTGTGTATAAATGTTCAATCAGTGTTAGAAATATCTCGGGTTGATGAATATCTTGTTGGCTGTACTGGTGCTGCGAAATAATTCCCTTCACATGTTCTGGAATGCATGTTGCTAAATATTCGGCAAGCTCAGCTTCCTTGGCAATGCAATTTTTTTCCGTATCTCTAATTAGTATTCTGAATCCATAAGTGTAAAAGTGATTTAATATTTCAATCTCTGCTGGAGCTAATTGAGAAATTATAAAAATAAATGCAGGGTGCGCTTCACCCACTCTTTCTTTGTCCATAGCT
The DNA here is from genome assembly GCA_021151835.1 of Gammaproteobacteria bacterium. GTDB lineage: Bacteria > Pseudomonadota > Gammaproteobacteria > Pseudomonadales > Cellvibrionaceae > Cellvibrio. The sequence goes on along the minus strand of JAGKWO010000033.1, from coordinate 62,508 downwards.
CTGGCGAGTAAATTTACATATAGCTCTGAAATGGGGCTACTTTCTTCTTGGTATTTGAGTTTTTCTGCGACTGGTAAAGCGAGGGACTCAACTGGGCTGATTCTGTTTTGCTCAGGTACTTTATTTATGGCTTTGGTGAAGTATCCTTCCAGTCGAGCCTGCCAATATGCGCCATATTGGAGTGGCGATAATGCCAGTCTAAAAACCTTTACCGCATCGACGCCAATTTTGCTGGCTTCCTTTAAGGTTGGTGATAATAAATCATCGTAAACTTTTTCAATGACTTTCGCATACCCACTAGACGATTGTTCTTCACTCATTATGGAGTCCTTATTTTTATATTAACGGCCAGCTATTTACCGTTTTTTTTATTTTCAGGGCTTGATGAGCTATTTGCTTGATTTGAAGTCGATGCTTGTGTCGTTGCAACTTGCTGAGTTGCTTGTTTTCGTAGTGTTGGGTTGAGTAGTGCAGCACTACTAACACTATCTAACGCTATTTGTTTAACCAGTGTTTTACCAGTTTTTGATTGATCATTATTGTCGCTCATTTATCTTTCCTTTTTGGGGGGTGTTGATGTTTTTACTGCTTTAGTTGGACTCATTAAGTGCGCACCCTTAGTGCTATTGCCTACAAACGTGCCCTTTGGTGATGGGTTTGCCTTCGGCTTATCTTTGATATGTGTCATCTGTTCTGCCTCAATTGAAATTTTAGGACTTTATAAAACTAATAAAACGGTAAGTCACCCTCGCTATACTGTCACTGCCCTTTTTTTGGTGGTGGCGGTGATTTAACGTTCTGAGTTGGATTCATTTTATTTGCATCACTTGTACTTCCTTTTGCTTTAGTTGTCGGAGGTAAATCTTTCGGTGACGATGTCTCACTTGTATTTTTAATTGTCATATTGACTCCTTAGTTAATGAAGTTTGATGTAACAATGCCTAAAGCCACCGAATGCATAATTGCTAAATAGAATGAAATTGATGCGGCGCCGTCCAGTCTAGTCAGCTTCTTGTTCCATCCCTCTGTTCCGTCATGATTGTCAGTTGCTAAATTAATTAGATAATCTTTGTTGCACTTAAATATTGTTAGCAGAAGAAAAATGCTTATTAAATAACAAAGACAACTGATGGCTAATAGCCATACTGTAAGGCCTGTTGGTTTGAGTTGTTCTGATTGGATTATCGCAATCAGAAAGCCGAGTCCTGCAACTGCAACTGTTAGGATGCTCTTGTCCTTTTCCATTGATGTGGTGTAGAAAGCATTATAAGTCTGGCTTTTGTATTCAATATTAAAGTCATGAATTTTTTCTTCTTCACACAACTTTAATTCTCTATCGGTTAAAGCTTTATCGCGCTTGCCTAATTTTTTTGCCCAGCGCTTAAGGCGCTTTTCTTTTTCTTCCGGCGTTTCATCTGGTGGTGTAGTTGTCATTACACGGCCTCCACCAATTCAATTTTTACGTGTTTCCCAAGCGCTTGCGCCGCACTGGCCAAAGTAGTCAGAGTTAAACTGGTGTCGCGCTCATCTAACAATCTATCCAGCGATGAACGGCTGGTCTGCATGCGTTTGGCCATGCTGGTTTTGGTCATGTGTTGCGTTTTCATTTCATTTTGAATTTGCCAGGCAATAATGCGTTTGATAGCAACAGCGGTTGCATCATCAAGCATGCCTTCTTCGGCAAGGAAATCTTCAAAGTCGCTACCAATGTGTTTGTTAACTACTTTTTTCATACGCCACCTCTAAATTGTTTCAGGCGATTTTTTGCTACTGCTAATTCACCTGCGGGAATCTTTTGTGATTTTTTAATGAAGCCGTGCAATAAAATCATGGTGCTGCCGTGCATTGTGAAAATCACTCTAGCTATACCATCGGTAACATGAGACCGGATCTCCCAAAGGTCTGATTCCAGTTTCCGCACCAAGGGCATCCCCAAGGGCCAGCCTATTTGAACCGTGCGAATGTCATCACCGATGGCTTTGCGGTCATCTATGGTGATGCTTCGTAACCAATCCCTTACCGGTTCTGCCCCAAGGTCTGTTTGAAAGAATTTTGCGAGTAAAGGCTGTGGGGGCATTGGCGGTTATCCGTGTCCATTTTTAAAGTATCGTACCATTAATGGTACACATTATAAAGCGGCTTTATATTGGTTTTGGCTGGTTTTTATTGGTTGACACCCCAATCCCACCCGTACTACCCTGTAAAGGCAGTGGCAAAATCCACTGCCGGGACTCTCAACCCCGGAAACCTCTACGGGCACAAGCGCGCTCTGGCGCTTTTTTTGTGCCTGGCGTTCGGCTACCCTGCGTTCTGGTGGCTGGGCGGGGCCGCCTTCGGGCGGGCCGGTATCGTAGAGGCCGGTGTTGAGAACCCCGTTCAGTCGCCTCCATAGTTCTCAACCTCTGGTGGCGGTTTAAATACCTACTCTACGAGGCTTGCGCCATGACTAACCAATCTGCTGCTCGTTCGGGCAAAACCACCCCTAAAAACCGCCGTATCGTTACGCTAGACCCTTCCCAATTTGCCCTATACCAATCCAGCGATATAGAGATTCACAGCCCCGATGGTGAGCTACTAAACACTATTGGGGATTACCACCATAGGGCCGAACTGGAGGTTGCCCAATATCGCTTGCGTAGTGAATTATCGCTGGTTGCATCCTTATTGGCACAAACCAAAGAGTTTGTAGAATTGGATAAACATGCGATTAGTGGGATGCAGGATTTGCTTTGGCGGGCAGAAGAAATGTTACGGTAAGGTAGTCGGGCGGCTGGTGCGTGCCGCCCATTAACTCTGCATTTGATCAAAGAAGCCAGCGGCAATGAAAACCGAATGAGCGAATACGACGAAGAGTGACATTTGCAGTAGGAAAAAAACTACTGCGGATTCCCAAAATAATGATCTGTTTCGCTTCCACGTGTAGGCAATCAAAACTTTAATCTTGTAACGTGGTGCACGCATAAGTTGATAAGCGCGTTTATGCCTGCCGACCGGGTCAAGATATTCGTGAAAAAATTGGAGACAACTTGCGCCCCAAGCCGCGAAAAAAATAACCATTAAGGATGAAAACAATAAAGTTTGTTTCCATGTGCTTGGGTCGCAACAGGTTGGATCCAAATTCCTTCCCGCTACTAACGCAAGAGCTAAAATTAACCCTTGAACCGTGAGGTTACGTAAAAAATCAAGAAACGGTTTTCTTCCATGTTTAAATAAAATCATGTCAATCCTGCGAGGTCACGGGCCAGATATTAAGTTTTTCTGTGAGTTTGATTGCGTATTCAGCTTGGCTGAATGTGTCGAAAGAGCCTAGGCTTATATTTGGTTTTTTAATTGCCTGAAAAAACGAGGTGATCGTTCTGCCATGCGTATCAGTAAACGCAAATAGCTTGATCGAGTGGGTGTTTGTATTTAGTACCTCATGTATCACCATATTCAATTCCTTTTGCGATTTAATTCGGGCGAATATTATTTTTTCTACAAATCGGAGTCTGTAGGAAATCGACCTTTTCTCGTGTAAGACTTCGACCTTAATTTCGTTTAAAAAAATGTCAAAAATTCAATTACGCGACATTACGTTTGCCTAACGGAACTACTTCTCAAAAATCCATTGACAGATCCAGTGGTCGTGCATATTCTCGCCGCCGTGGCGCCAAAATGCGCCTCCGGGATTCGCAACCCGCTCAAGCACAAACGGTTGGTTGATCGCCAGGTGGTCAACCTCCACACCCAAGTTACGCCTGTTCTATGGCGGCTGGGTGGGGCCGCCTTCGGGCGGGCCGGTTGTCGTTTGTGCACCGGTATTGCGAACCCTGCTCAGTCGCCCCCAGTCAAATGTGGGCAGAACAAACGCGAAGCAAAAAAACGTTGCGGGCAAACCGCAAATTTCTTTCCCGTTTATAACCTTTAAAAATTAATTAAATGCAATCCTTGCAGGCGTAGTCACGCCTCAAAAGTACAAATGGAGTTTTTTAGAAATGCCACACACTGAGGTACAAAGATTAATTGAATCGCTGGATACGTTTTCGGAGGTACGTTCCGTAAACAATCTTATCCAAGGGCTTTGCGCACGTTCAGCAAAAGATGATATCGCTGGCAAAGAAGCGCAAGGTTTAATGGTAGTGCTGCAATGGCAAAATGAAAAGATGCTGGCAGCCGAGGCGGGGGTTCAAACTATCTTAAACTCAAAAACCGCTCAGATTAGAGCGGTCTAATTAGCAAATGCCAGGATTTGTTGGCGTTCAGCAGCAGGGAGGTTGCGTAGGTATTCCAGGGCAATGTTATGTTTGTCTAAGTTGCTTGGGCTAATGATGTGGCTAAGTGATAAATCCATAGCGAACGACGTAGCGCAGGTTTTGCAGCCGCAATAAAGTTTACTCAACTTCGGGTCAAGATTTTTACGGCTGAAAATTATTGATTTACTACCGCACAACGGGCAATTGATCTGCACTGCACATTCCCCACGTAATAATTCTACTGTAGGGAATTGTATAACAACTGCGCTTGTGCGTGTAATGTTTACATGTGAATTACGCACTCTTACTTACCTTCTCCGGCTTTCCAAATTCCAGTCTTAGTCCCGGTGCCAGGTATTGATTTAATTTTAAAAAGACATCCTGACTGGGCACGGTTTCATATTCGAAATAAACGTCGGCAATTTTTTCAATATCCCCAAATCCCGCCGCGTTGTCAGGCATCGCACCAGACAATGCGGGCTGCATCCTCCACATAGCCAAAATTTCCGCGCGCGTCACGTTCTTGATGCGTTCGTATTCGTCTTTGGTGGCGATATCGCCAACCGGTATTAATTGCACGCTATCTTTTTTCCCATTGGGGATATTCAAATACAACGAGCGGAAATTACCTACACCTTTGGAGTTTTTGACGGCCTCTTTGATCGCGGCTTCATCCCTTTCATCCAGTGATGAATCGCTTGTGTAAAGGATGTAACCCATGTGGGCGCCGTTTACGTAATACTTGCGGCGGAATAGGGTGGCGTCTTCGCTAAGCATGATCGATTGGATACCGCCGAAATATTGCGGTATTCCATAAATCGATTGCATCACGTCATATTCCTTCAAGTGAACCACTTCACCTGCTTGAAACATGATTGGATCATCGCCATTGGTGCGCAACTGGCAGAAACGGTCTGGTTCCTTCATGCGGCGCATATTCAATGCGGGCAAATGATTGAACCCGATGGTTTGCCCAAATCGATTAAACACTTTTTGAAAATAGCAGTTACCAAACACGTCGTAATCAATCGATGCATTACCCAATGAATCATCGGAAATCACGGTGCTGCTTTTGAAGTACTGCAATAAGCGATTGCGGCGGAATGGTGGAATAGTGCCGTGGTGGCCATTTGCCCGGAGAATCTTACCCAGCCCACGCAATGAAATGGGCGGCTCGTAATAATCATAGGGTGATAAAAATACGCCCAGGTAATCGCCCGGAGAATTGGTTAACACCGATTCCGGATCGCCAAAACTAAACGCAAGCGCGCGACCAGATTCATTCTGGGGAGGAATAGCCATTGCCGTCATTGTTAAGCACTCATTGCTACGCCAGATTTACGGCGTTCGGTTAAAGGTTCGTTACTAAGTCCATGCATGATTGCCCATGCAACGTCTGCATGTCCTGTTTCACTGCTGCGGTCTGCAACATAAGTTATCTGGTCATTGCCCGTGCTTATCTGGCGAACTTGTAAGAACGCCTGCGGAATATCGGTATGTTCTGCATCCCATTCAATGCGTTGTGCTTCAATCACGTCCTGCGCCTTCAAAACCAATCGTGTTTTTGTATCCAATCCATAATGGATAGCTGTCGCGCGTGGGTAGAATTTTTGTACCATTTCAAATACACCGTTTCCGGGTCCAGTACAGTCAATTCCAATAAATTGAACGTTGTATTTATCTGATAGCTTTTTTATCTCGTTCGCCTGATGTCGCCATGCACCTCGTAACGTTAATTTTTCCAATATGCGAAATTTCTTTCCTTCTGCTAATGGCGGTGCAAGTACAACGACGGTGGATTTGTCTCCCCGGCGTGCCGGGTCATAACCAATCCAAACTGGTAAATTGCCATATGGCCGCACTGTGCCTGTTTTAAAGTCAACCCATACAATATTGGAATCGACTGCACAGTTAAGAAGGTCGCCAAGTTTGAATACAGAAAGGCCTGCTTCCATGAACGCGCACATAAATAAATTATTAAATGCGCTGTCGCTGTACCTGAATTTTAAATCTTCAATATCGAAGAGATCACAGCCGTTTTCCTCGGCGTCCTTAATGTTTACGATATTCCGCCAAATGCGATCTTGACCGAGCAAACCGTTTTTCAATGTTTTATGGGTAAGGTCAAATTCAAATTTTTTCTTACGATCTTCATTGAATTTTTCCCCGCTCCAGAGTGGGTAAGCGCTATGCGATTTGACCGACGGAGTAGAGAAATAGGTAAGACGCCATTTTTTCTGTGACGCCATCGGGCTGGCCAAATCATTGATTTTCTCGAAGTCCGGAATCCAGAATACTTCGTCAACGTAAAAATGACCGTGATAGCCTTGAGCGGTACGACCGTTGGTAGAGACAAAGCGTAACTCGGCGCCGTTGCTTAACGTTATGCAGTCACTGCCTTTCAATTCCAAATCAAAATATTTTCGTGCAAAACCAATCATGTAGGCCTTGAAAACAAACGCCTGATTTTTACTTGCACTTAGGAATACTTGATTGTCACCGGTAAGAATTGCGTCCTCAAACGCTTCCCATGCGAAATAAAAGGTTGCGCCAATCTGGCGAGATTTGAGAATGAAACGGGTTTTCTGGTGCTTGTTTGCATGCCATCGGTGCTGGTAACCGAAAAATAATTCGGTGCGGATTTTTTCCAACGCGTCAGCCGTTATTCCGCTAACGTCATTTTTAATTTGAACTTTCTTTTTTTTATCAGATCGCTGACTTTTAAGTGATCCACCTTCGCTGCCGCTATCACCTCTTATGATCGCGGCAGTTTTGGCTTCCATTTGCCTGATGCGGGCAAATCCCTCTAATTGTTTAAAAAGGCGATCCATTTCATCCAGATCGCCCTTTGTTTTATTTTCCTTGTCCGCCAAAAGGCAATAGCGCTTTGCTGCCGCTTGCTCTGGCGTAACGCCGCAAATGATTTCATCCCATAAACCATCGTTACGCCAGTTATAAACGGTGCGACCAGATACCCCGCATTTTTCTGCAATTTCAGGCATAGACATCCCACGCAAATACATTGCTTTTGCGGCCAGTTTTAATTCGGGATTCAGCGGTGGTTTAGAGGTATTTGTATTCATGGCGTCAGTTTATGTTGCTGGCGACTGAATATTTATTGGCGGTGGTTCGATGAATTTCTAAAGCGGCATTATAGGAATTATTAGAACCCGTGGGTTTTGAAGATACTGCAAATTAAAAATATTCTGCCCACATCAAATGAATCGGCGCTGAATCGCCATCACTTTTAGAGCGCATATTAATGGCAAGAAATTTAAAAACCGGGTGGGTCATTATCGCGACCAGTGGCGACACAACCGATGGCCGTAAAATAGAAAAAAAGTGGCTGGAAGATATGGCCGCTAATTATAGCGAGCGTTTGTATAGCGCGAAGATTTGGCCTAACCACGAACGCTATTACGGTTCGCAGGGAAAAGTGCTTGCACTCAAACTGGAAAACGCAAGCGATCCGCAATTGAAGGGCGAAGTTCACTTAATGGCAATTTTGTCTCCATCAGATAATTTGGTTTACGCCAACCAACAAGGCCGCCTTGTTCATACCTCAATAGAAGTTCTCAAAAACTTTGCTGGTCGAGGATTTTTTTATCTGGGCGGTTTGGCTGTTACCGATAACCCCGCGAGCCTTGGCACCACCGAATTGCAATTCAGTGACACCGCAGAAAAGTTTCACATTCAGGGAGACGCTCTGGATTTGTCCAGCGCACAAGAGAAAGGCTTTTTTGACTTTTTACGGCCCAAAAAAACAAATGACTATGAGCAGGAAACCGAAGAAATGAGCAAAGAACTTTTAGAGAAAATCGTCGCTGGTCAAACCCAGATGGTTGAAGCTTTCGCGTCCTTGGGGGAGCAGTTAAAGGGCTTAAAGTCAGCGCCCGCTGACGGCGCTGATGATGATAAGAGCAGCGGTGAAGCCAAGTTTGTGAGCAAAAAAGACTACGACGAACTGGCTGATAAGTTCGCCAAGCTCGATGAAAAGCTTACGGAGCTTGTAAAAACGCCGGTTCCTGGCACCAAAACAGAAGAAAACGACGGCACAGTTGATTCCTGCATTTGATCGCAATGTATCGCGGCAACCCATTAATTATTTTTAAGAGACTGAAACATGAATGCAGTTAGTAAGCAAAAATTTCTAGCTTTCACCATCGCGCTCGCCGCTGGTTATGGCGTGACATCCGTTAAAGATCAATTTGCAGCAACTCCAACCGTAGCCCAGCAATTGGTCGATAAAATTGTTGAGCAGGATTCCTTCCTCCAAAAAATCAACAACCTTCCTGTTACTGAACTGAAGGGTGAAAAAGTTTTCGGTTCCGTATCCGGTGTGGTTCCAAAGCGTACTAACACGGACGCAAATGATCGTGCGCCGCAAGAGGTGATTTCATTAAGCACCAAGGGTTACGAGCTGTTTAAAACGGAACTCGATTTTTATATTAAGTACGTGACGATTGATTCCTGGGCAAAGTTTCCCGATTTCCGCGAGCGCTACAACGTGTGGTTACGCAAAGCCATTGCGATGGCGCGCGTGCGTGTGGGTTGGTATGGCACATCGGCAGCCGCTGTTACCAACAAAGCTAACAACCCACTTGGGCAAGACGTTAACAAAGGTTGGTTCCAACTGTTGCGCGAATACAACGCCGGTGCGCAGTGGTACACCGAAGGTGCAACCGCTGGCCAAATTCGTATCGGCGCCGGTGGTGACTTTGTAAACCTCGATATGGCCGTACATGCCGCGTTACAAATGATTGATCCGCTCTACCGCCAGGATAAAGACCTTGTTGTGTTTATTGGTGATGATTTGTTGGCGCTGGATAAAGCCGCGTTGTATTCCGCCCAGGGCGAAACACCGAGTGAAAAAGAGCGCATTGCGAATGAGAAAGTCACGCGTACTTACGCAAATTTACCGGTCGATACGCCCAGCGGTTTCCCGCCCCGTGGCTTGCTGATTACCAGTTACAAAAACCTCAGTTACTACTATCAGGATTCCAGTGTGCGTCGTCAGATTTTGGACAATGCTAAGCGTGATCGCATCGAAGAATACAGCAGCGTTAACGACGGTTACGTGATTGAAGACGAAGAAAAGGCCGCAGGTTTTGAGTTCGCCAATATCAAATTGAAAAACGCAGCGGGTAACTGGGTTTAATCGTTTGGCACGGTAAGCACGGAAGCGTTTTAACATTCCCGCTCCAACCGGGGCGGGCTTTTTGAATCACTCGGGGAAACAGATTTATGTTGTACGACACACAACGCCACAAGGCTGAGCGACAAGCAAAAGCGGCGGCTGAAAAATTAAAATCCGTGCGAAGTGCAGACGCTGATATCAACACGGGTGATGTTGCTATGCGAATGATGTCCGCCTTAACGCCGTCGCAAAAGCACCCAAAAGATGTGCTAATCGCGGCAATGGAACAGGATTTGGCGGCACTGAGCAAGCTCACCGACGTTAAGAAAAAAATTCAACTGAAAAAAGATGAATTCATTCCAAAGTGGCTACCGATCATTGAGAACTACCGCGATAGCGGCGCACAACATCCATTTGAACCGCTGGTGTGGTTTTCAATCTGGCTGATCGATGCAGGACAAATTGAGCAAGGCATTTACTGGACGGATTTCGCCGTTTCACAAAACCAAAAAATTCCAGAACGGTTTAGGTCTGCAAATTTGGAATCGGTGATTGCCCGACAAATACACGATTGGGCGTTAGAACAATTCAAAGCTGAATACAGCGCAGAGCCGTACTTGTCGCAAGTCGTTGAGCGCATTGAAACCAATCAATGGTTGGTTAGCGAGCCGACGTTGCTGGGCATGTTGTTCAAACTGGTAGCGCTGTACGCGGAACACGAAAAACAGGATGAAAAAGCCGAGACCTACTTTTTAAAAGCGGTAGGGGTCAACTCGGAAAAGCACGGCGTAAAGGGCCATCTACACCGCGTACAAAAGAAATTAAATAAAGAGCTCACCGAGCTGTAACCGACTCTCCCCGAGAGCACCGGCAAACGGGAACCTATAAACAACTCGATTGCTTTATGTGGTTGTCCCGTTTTTGCTCGGTGTCTATTTAAGGTGAACACAATGTCGTTCGATCAACCGTTGTTTTATTTGGTGTGGCGTGAGGGTACGACCCCCAATTACAAGCACCAAAGTTATCAGTCCGCCAAGGCAGAAGCCGAACGTCTTGCACGTGAGCATGGTGGAACTTTTCATGTGTTGGAGCACCGTGCCAGCGCAAGTCGTGTTGATGTGGTGGTCAACGAAGTGGAGCGTCCATTTTGAGTTTCACCGGCAAATCAGAAACCTTTTTAAATACCCCCGTAACCAATGACGGTTTTTTTCCGGATTTGAATTTGGGTGATTTGCAGCGTGTTTATCGCATACCAGCGGAATACACACAGCAAATGGTGGAAACCCATTTGCGCCTGGCGATAAGCGATTGCAATTCGCAGCTGGCGGTTAAGCGATTTGAATGGAAACAACAGGGTTTTAACTCATTGCAAGCGGTAGCGGATCAGGAAGTCGGTATTGATGTGATGTTTGTCGAGCAATACAAACGCGCAGTGTATATGCGCGCAAAAGGTTTGCTGCTTGGGCAGTTCGCAACAATGAATCGTCGCGAGCAAGCGGAAAACCTTGCTAAAGAGAGCGATGAAACATACCAGGACTGTTTGGCACATTCAGGCCGCGCTATTCGTCGCCTGTTGGGGTTAACCGAAAATATTAGCGTGGCGTTGCTGTAAATGGCCGTCGCAAAAATGCAAGCGCTGGCGGACTTTTTAAAAGCGCAGAATTTATTCGCCGTCGAGCAATTTGATTACTACATGGAAAACGGGACCAGCGAGGTTACCAGTAAAAAAATTGGCGATGGGTTTGAGATTTCCCGTTTTCGTTACGACGCGGTGTTTTCCGTCGAGCGGTTTTCCAGTGATGCCGATGTGTTTTTGGTGTTAATCAATATCTGGTTAATGGAGTTTGATAACAACCGGGACCAACTGGAATTGGAGCCGCCCAAAGTCGATGTAACGGCGCTGGATGATGGTACCAGCGATGTAGATGTGATTATCACCTTTGATGAAAGTATCACGATTAAACCCGATGACAACGGCCCGATCTTATTCAAAGGCGCGCGTTATAGCGTGGCACCTGCCGAAATAATTGCCGCACGCAAAGTGGCCGTAGGCGATAACCAGGCGCGGCAACCGGACAAGCCTTATGAAAGACCTGCGGATTAATGTTATCGGTTCGCTCTCGGCGCAAAAGCGCATCCAGGCATTGGAATTGCCGCCGCGAAAACGCCGTCAATTACTGGGCGGAATCGGGCGGGAATTAAAACGGCAAAGCATTCGCAATCTGCGCGCCGGTCGGGATGTTGACGGGCGGCCCTGGGAACCGCGCAAGCGTGGTAGTAACAGGAAATTATTGCGGCGATTAAACCGGCAGGTCGCGGCCAATTTGTTAACGCCGGATTATGTGGATGTGGGTTATCGCGGCGCCGTTGCGTACCAGCAGCACGAAGGTATGAGCCAGGTGATGACCGGCGCAAAAATGCAAAGCGAATCGGGGCACCGTGATCATTACGAAGAACCCGCAACGCGAAAACAGGCAAAAGAGTTACGCGCGGAAGGTTACAAAGTGCGTGTGAAGGGAACAAAAAAATGGCGGCGGCCATCGCTGAAATGGATTACCGAAAATTTGAAACAAAAACAGGCCGGTTTGATTTTGCGCACGTTGCGTGAAGAGAAACCTAAACGTTTTTGGGTTACGAAATTACCAGCGCGCCCATTTTTAGGCGCTACGGAATATCAGATTAGCCAATTTATCGAAAAAATTTACGACAACACAATCAATTCGCGAGTGTAAACAATATGGCCCAGGGTGAAGTCAACGTAAACAACCTGAATTTGGGGCAGGGCAATTTCCCCGGTGTAGAACGCAAAGCGCTGTTTATCGGTGTGGGCGAAACCAATGTGGGCGCTGTGCTCGCCATTAATTCGCAAAGCGATTTAAAAGTGCTGTTGGGTGCGGCTGATAGCGTTTTAAAAACCAACGTCATTGCCGCGCGTGATAACGGTGGCGATAACTGGGAAGCCTTTGTTGCACCCATTGCCGCAAACGGTGATTGGAAAGCCGCACTCGATTTAGCACTGGATACCGTTAAGCCGGAATTAGTTGCCGTGTGTGTGCCTGCCATTGCTGCCGCTGAATTAACGGCTGCTCACACCAAAGCGGAGTTGGTTCGTACCCAGCGCGCTGATCGCGTCATTGTTTTGATTGCCACACCTGGCATCGATGCCGACACCCAGACCTGGGCGCAATATCTGGCCGCGCAAACCGCGATTCAAAACGGCGTAAGTGCCTATCGCGTTGCCGCCGTGCCACAGCTTCACGGCAACGATTTGGGCGTGTTAGTGGGCCGCCTCTGCAATCGCGCCGTAAGCATTGCCGATACCCCTATGCGCGTTGCTACAGGCCCTTTGTTGGGTTTGGGTGACACTCCCATCGATAAGGACGGCCAACAGTTATCCAGCGCAACGCTAAAGGCATTGGACGCGGCACGCTTGAGTGTTTGCCAGACCTATAGCGGTTATCCGGGCACCTACTGGGGGGATTGCAATTTACTCGACGAACCCGGCGGTGACTTCCAGGTGATTGAACACTTGCGCGTGATTGATAAAGCGGCGCGCGCTGTGCGTGTACTCGCAATTAAGCGCGTGGGTGATCGCCGCTTGAATAATTCGTCGATCAGCCTTGCGAGCAATAAAACCTATTTCATGCGCCCATTGCGCGAGATGAGCCGGTCCACTGTATTTGGTGGTGAGCAATTCCCAGGGGAAATCCAGTCACCGGCTGACGACAGTATCACCATTGTGTGGCCGTCATTCAATGAGGTTGAGGTGTACATCAAAGTGCAACCGTACAACTGCCCGAAAAAAATCACGGTGAATTTGAGTTTGGATTTATCCAGCGTCACCGCGTAATTCAAAAACTATTTTCATTTTTAATTCGGAGTAGAAGCAATGGGCAATCGACTGAGTGGCCGCGATTTCGATTTTATGCTGGGCGATTTGATGATTCATGCGGAAACCATGAGTGCAACCATTGAAGACAACAGAGGTGTTGCAAAAACCAAAGGTGTTCCAAACGGAAAAGTGGCGGGTGATGTGGGCTGTTCCGGTGAGTTTGAACTGGATACCCAAAACTACAACCTCGTTATTGATGCTGCGAGAAAAGCAGGGAGCTTTGAAGATCTCGAAGAATTCGACGTTGTTGTTAACGGCGAAGTTGATGACGAAAGTTCCAAAACGGAAATGTTTGGCTGTTCATTCCGGATTACGGATTTATTGAATATCGACAGCAAGGGCGGTGAAAAAACCAAACACAAGTTAGCGTTTGATGTCACCAGCCCGGACTTTGTGAAAATCAATGGTGTTCCATATCTCTCCCGTAAATCAACAGAAAATATTCGCTAATGAGGGCGGATATTCTCGATAACGCGGTAGATCTGCAAGCAACGCTTAATGCTACCGCGTTGGAACACCAGCTTAAGCAAAACCGTTTTCACCTCGTTAGTCTCGAAAAGTGCATTGATTGCGATATTGAAATTGATCCAACACGGCAAGCACTGGGTGGGGTAGAGCGTTGCACAGAATGCGAAGGTTTTCACCAGCGCGAAATTTTTCAGAAACGTCAAAAGGCACTGCGATGAACATAAGTTACGACGCCATTAAACAAATCAGTCGAGCGAAAGGTTACCAATTTAATGAGCGTGGCGATTTTGATTTAAATCTAGTTGGCATTCGCAATCTGCGCGATTTACAAGCCAATACGTTTAACGATGTGTTTTGTGTGGCGTTTCGCGATAACAATAAACCGGTGTTGCTGACTTTTGCCTGTACCACTGACCCCGGCACTTATTACCGATTGAATCCGGCCAATGTCCAGGGCACAGCGATTTTGCCAGCCGAGCAGTATTTGGGGCTATGGAAACTGGGTAAACACAAAGGGAAATACGACGCCCTGGTGCAACGGCAACCCACCGTGTTTATTCGTGATAGCACCCGCGATGACAAGCTGGATTTAAACGCGCGCACCGGCGCACGCGAATTAATTGGATTGAATTGCCACCGTGCCCGCCCGGATGGAACCAGCAAGCTGGTTGATAAGTGGAGCGCAGGATGCCAGGTGCTGGCTAACAGTGCTGATTTTGATCAACTCATGCAGTTGGCGAAATACGCAGCGCAAGTGTACGGCGATAGTTTTAATTACACATTATTCGAGAGCTCTGACTTTGAATAGTCCGCATGTGTTTAGCAAATTTGGTGGTACGCGATTTGTAACAACGATTGGTTGTGGTTTTGTCAGTGCCGTGTTGTTGCGATTGGGCGACTTAACCGGTGACCAATTTGTGGAAATTACGAAATGGACTGTCAGCGTTTTTATAGCGGGCAATGCAGGCCAAAACGTGTTTAGTTTTTTAATTAGCAAACGCCGGTCAACTGTGCCGGAAAACATTGAGGGGCAAAGCGATGGTAGACAGTATTAAAAAATACTTGGTTAGCGGTGTGGCGATCCTGTTGTTACTGGTATTGATCCCTACGACCCTGCAAAACATTTCGCTGAAACAAACGGTGGAAACGTTGCAAGCCGATAAAACCACGTTGAAAGCGGAAGCACTGCAAAAGCGTTTTGAAAATAAAGCGCTGGAGTTGGTCATCGATGAGCAAAACCAGCGTGTTGATGAACTGGGAAAAGAGACCAGGGAAATGCGAGCGCAAAAGCAGCAGGCATTACAAGAGTCCGCCAAACAGGTTGCACAATTAAATGACCAGGTTGCCCGATTGCAATTTGACAAAGGCAAAAGCTGCACCGTGGCCGGAATCGGTTCAACGATTTTAAAAGAGGTGTTGCCATGAAATTTTTAGTTGTGAGTTTGGCTGCGATGTTGTGTGCATGCACCACGGTTGAAAAAGAGCCGGTTACCGTACCGGTGGAAGTGAAAGTGCCAGTAACGATTCCGTGCATCGAGCAACACGAAATACCGGTGCCACCAAATTTTGCCACGTTGCAAATTCAGGGACACGAAACCGATTGCGAGCTGGTGAACATTTTATTAACCGATTGGGTGCAACGTAAAACCTACATTGAGCAATTGCAGGGGGTGCTGGCGGGTTGCGTAAAACCTCCCGACTCTTAGCTGGGCAAGCGACTAAATAAATTTTCCCAATGTGATGCAGTGAGGCCGCAACGTGAGTGAGATAACAAAGCAGGAACTGGAACAAGCGGTAGCCGATGGCTCAAAAAAAGCGGTGACCGATGTGTTGCAAAAGTTGGGGATTGACGCTGAAAACTTTCGTGAGAGCCAAGCCGACTTTGCTCACTTACGCAAACAACGCCTTGCTGCTGAACAAATCGGAAAGTTCACCATGCGTGCACTGATTACTATTTTTTGCACTGGAATTGCCAGCGTGATTGTGTTGGGCATTAAAGACGTTTTGAAAAATTAACTAACTATCCTCGGGGATTATGAACATGAGTAGCGAAAAAAAGAATGGTCAAGTTTTAACGGTTGGTGTCGGTGAGGTTGATATCCGTTTCGATATTGGCCGCGACGATTACAACAAATATATCAACAGCGTGACGCAAGCGAACAAGGTTGCACCCAGTCATAACTTTTTGATGACTACCGTTGATGAAAAACAGAAAGCTGCGTTGCGTGACTTTCTGGATAAAACACCGGGCGGTGAAGTGCAATTGGCTGGCGCCTTACTGGAAGCCTATACACCGGACCTTAGTTTCGTTGTAAAGAAATCCAGCGCCTCAGTGACAGCATAAGCGAGAACGCTTATAGCCACTACCAGGCATTGGCCATGAAGCATTTGCCCGGTAGTGATTATAACGATGTTGAGGTGCTGGCCACGGCGCTGCATTTGGAAAAAAACTACTGGGAAAATTTTAAAAACTCAGTCGCAAACGGATACGCGCTTGCGCACAACGGTAAGTAACCTATGACCCGATTGGAAAAGTTGTTAATGCGTGTGGAGATGATCGATAAGATCACTGCACCGGCCAAGCGGGCAGGCAACGCGGTTAATGATTTGATCGAAAAAACCAAAGTGGGCTTTGGCGAGATACTTACCGGCGGCGCAGGTATTTGGGGCGTTGGTCTTGCGTTTAATGCAATGACCAACGATTACCGCGAGTTCTACAAAGAAATTGCCGGCGTGCGCACCCTGGGCGTTGCCGAGGCGACGTTAAATAAACTCGGGCGAACGGCATTGAGTTTTTCCATTCGATATGGCGAAAGTGCTGCTGCGTTTGTAAACAGTTCCTACGAAATCCAGAGCGCGATTGCAGGGCTGTCCGGGGACGAACTTATCCGTTTTACCGAAGCGGGCAACGTCCTGGCTAAAGGCGCTAAAGCGGATGCCGCCACGATCACCAATTACATGGGCACCATGTACGGCATTTTCCAAAACACTGCCGACAAAATGGGTCGTGCGCGCTGGATCGAAGTGTTGACCGGTCAAACTTCCATGGCTGTGGATATTTTTAAATCCGACGGTATGCAAATGAGTGCGGCGTTTACGTCGCTGGGTGCTGATGCACAAGCCCACGGAATCGCGATTAACGAACAAATGGCGGTGCTGGGGCAACTGCAAGCCACCATGAGTGGTAGCGAAGCGGGTACGAAGTACAAGGCCTTCCTGCGCGGCGTAGGGGCTGCCCAAAAAGAATTGGGCTTACGCTTCACTGACAGCGGGGGGCGCATGTTGCCGGTGAATGACATTCTGGCAAAGCTCCAGGGTAAATTCGGCGCTATCGATACCGTTGCGAAAAGCGATGCTTTGAAAAAAGCGTTTGGCTCCGATGAAGCCGTTGCCACTATCAAATTATTATTAAATAACACCTCCGGATTAAGTGACGCCATCACTGAAATTGGCAAGGTTAACGGCATGGAACAGGCACGCTGGAAAGCCGAGCAATTAGCCGATCCATTGGCACGTTTGCAACAAGGCGGCACCGCCGTGCGAATCAGTTTTGGTGCGCTGGTGGAAAAGGCACTCATGCCGTTTTATCACGCCGGTATTGAACACCTCGCATTGCTGAACAAATGGATAAATAAATACCCGCATCTATTTGGTTTCCTCGCAAAAGTCACGCTGGGCATCATGGCGTTAACGGCGGTTGTTGCCGCGCTGGCCGTTGCCAAAGGCGTGGGCATTATTGCGATGGCCGGGTACACCGTTGGCCTGTCGATTTTGAAAATTGCTCTGGTGCCCTTTGGGCCGCTGTTAAGAGCCATTCGCTACGCGTGGGTAATGTTTAACTTCCAGCTTGCGGTTGGCACCAAATTACTACCGGCGGCGGCTATCGCGCTGAAAGTGTTTAGAAACACGTTACTACTCAGCACGAAAGCCGCGTGGGCATTTGCTGCGGCGTTGCTGGCTAACCCTGTTACCTGGATTGTGGTGGGCGTTGTCGCGCTGGTGGCAGGCCTTGTGATGCTGGTTAAAAACTGGGATGCAGTAAAAGCGGCGGCTGTGGGTGCGCTGACGTGGATTACCGATAAGTGGACGGCGTTCCGTTCGGCCATTGAACAAACCACCGTGCTTAAATTTTTATTTGCGCCGCTGTTTTTAACGGTTGATCTAGCGGTGTTGTTTATTAGCACGCTCGCAAAAATCCCCGCGTTTTTAATGACCATTGGAACCGTGATTTATAGCGCTGTTGTAGGTGCTATTGATTGGGTTATTGGCCGTTGGAATGCGTTCACCGGGCTAATCCAGGACAACGTATTTTTGAGTGCGTTGTTTATGCCATTGACGCTTGCCATTGGTACTGTGGATTTGCTTATCACTGCACTGGAAAAAATACCGACGTGGTTTGAGCAATTTAAAAAATGGTTATCCGACTTAAACCCATTTGAAATTCTCAATAACATCGATCAGATGTTAGTGGGTGCATTGAATTTAATTCCGGGCATTAACATCGAGGCAAAACAAGCGGCGCCGGTTGTGCCTGGTGCGGTAGCAGCAAACGATTCAACCTGGAATCGCCCCAGCCCGTTATCGCCGCAACTGGAACAAGCCACCAATCCTTTAAAAACACCGGCAGCGGTTAAGGTTGTTGAGCCTGTAAACATTCCTGCGCGTGTGCAAGTCACTGAACCGGTAAAAGTTCCTGTAGTGGCCGCGCCTGCACCGGTAAAAGTTCCGGAATCCATTGCGCGTGCCGATGCGGCTAACGAAAAGGTGGAGCGCGAGCGCGCGGACTTAATGCCGCCACCAGCGGCGCCAATGCAGAACGTTCCGCCGGGCGGATTACAGCAGCAATTCAACACAGCGAACAGCAACCGCACGACACACATCGGTTCGCTGAATGTGAACACAACACAAAAAGTGGATGGCTACAGCATTGCCGATCAATTGCGCATGGCGGGTGGTTAATGTCCGGGGACTATTTCGACATTTTAATTAGTGGCGACAGTATCGCCCTGGACTCATTCGGTTTGCCGTTGTTTGTGACTGGCCGCGAGAGCATTGCGCAGGACATCAAAAACATGATCCGGGAAAGTGGGTATCTCATTGACATGATTGCGGAGCGTAACGCGCAGCGCGTGCAATATTTTATGACGCTGATCGAGGAACTGGTGGAAAACGATGAACGCATTCGCCCTGGTACTGCATCACTGGTGCGCGAAACCAATGACACATTTTTATTAACGGCAACAACCATGAAATACGGTGATGTGGGGTTCAGTCTGTGAGTGAAGACAGCAAAACGTTTGAAAAAATAATTGTTGATGCCGGTTTGCCGTTAACGGAAACAGCGGCAAAAGCGCGTTGGAACCAGGAGGCAACTGACGCCGAATCACCGTTTAACAATAACAGTGCGTATTCACCCTTTTGGCGAATTATCACGGCCTTGATTACAGCTCCTTTGTTATGGCTGGTGAAAGATTTTTTATTATTGCAATTGCTGCCCAACATGTTTTTGAAGTCGGCGAAAGGTCCATTCCTTGAACTGTTTGGCTGGGCAGTAAATTTGCCCAAAAAGCTTGCTGAAAAAGCGGAAGGTATTTTGATTTTTAATCGAGTACTTACCGCCGGCGAAGTCGTTATTCCTGTGGGAACGATTGTGCAAAGCCCGGTAATCAATGGAAAGGTTTATCACGTTGTTACAGCGCAAAGTGCAACGTTGTTGGACGGTGTTGCCAGCATAACGGTGCCCTGTGTCGCGGCGGAAGTTGGGGCAGGGTACAACCTTCCTGCAGGATTTTACGGCGTATTGCCGGTTCCACTCGCGGGCATTGATAGCGTAACGAATCCTGTGAACTGGTTACAGAGCGCGGGCGCTGACGAAGAAAAAGACGATGATTATCGCTTGCGTATTCGCAATCAGTTTACCGCAGGCAACCAGTTCCATACTGACGCTGTGTATACAAAAATTATTACCAGCTTTGCGAACATTAATACTCGCAATGTCTTTTTTGAACATAACGCACCGCGAGGCCCTGGCACTGCCAACGCTTATATTTTAATGGATGTTGGCCAGCCCAGCCAGCAACTGTTAGCAGACATTGAATCGCACGTGATGAACGACGGCAATCACGGGCATGGTGATGATTTGCGTGTATTTGCGATGCCGGAAACCACACACAACTTAATTGTGACCATTACGCCCCAACCTAATTTGACGCTGGAAGAAAAGCAGGCGTTAAAAGATAGCGTGCAAGGTGCCGTTGCCGCTGCATTTCGCCAAAACAATCAATATGCCATTTCGGTAACGCAACCGTGGAGCGAGTTCTCGTTCTCGCGTTTAGCGGGTGAGTTGCACGCGTTGTTCCCGGATTTATACCTGGTGCGTTTTAACCTGGCATCGATTGTTAACCAGTTAAGCGTTGCGCGTTTGAGTTCATTGCAGGTGGTGCTCGATGCTTAAGTTAAAACTGCCGTTTTGGGAATCGCTTGGTAATTCCATTCCGCTTGTGAAAGCAGCGCAAGCCTATTGGGAATCGATTGAAACCAGTTTGCGCTGGTTGCTTACACAAACTGATCCTGAAACCTGCACCGAAAGCATTTTAAAAATGATTGCCTGGCAACGTGACATTACGCGGTTTAACAACGAACCGTTGTGGCTGTTTCGACGCCGGGTGAAATACGCATTTATCAATGCTGTGGACGCGGGGTCGGTTGCCGGATTCAAACGCATTTTCGAGCGACTGGGAATTGGATACGTCGAGATTAACGAACGCGTCGAGGGGCGCGATTGGGATGTGATTGTTTTAAATCTTTCCGATAACCAACTTTCACAAAATTCTGAATTGTTGCGGGTGTTGATTGAGCAATACGGGCGCACATGCAGACGGTATCAATTTGAAGTGATTTCAAACGTGGTGATTGATATTGCCACGATTGAATTTAACAACGACTGGGCGATTGATAGGGCAAGTTACTAATGGCAGAAATTCTGAACAGTGGACGCAATAAAATTGCGTTGCAGCAAGGCAATTCACAACCACTCAATGTAGCAAAGTTTGTATTTGCCAACATTCCAGGGCTGGTGCCTACCGATCCGGTAAACCTCGCCCAGGGAATGCCAGCGGCAGGTAATATCGTCCATCAAAAGGCAAAAACGGCACAAGGTTATGTCGCATCCGATCAGGTCGTTTACAGCGTAATTCTGACACCGGACGAAGGGAATTTTGAATTCAACTGGGTTGGGCTGGTGGATGCTGACAATGTATTAATTGCCGTTTCCTATACCCCATTACAAAATAAATACAAAACGGTTGGGTTGAATGTTGGCAACACGTTAACGCGCAATTTTTTGGTGAAGTTTAACAATGCGCAAGCAATCACCGGCATTAATGTTGCGGCGCAAACGTGGCAAATCGATTTTACCGGCTGGTTGAGCAGTGTGGATGAAACCATCCGCGCGGACATGCGCGACGTTTTTGGTGATAGCCGCTTTCTTGGAGCGGGTATGCAGGTTGCCGTTAACGCGGGTGTCGTTAGCGCAAAAGCCGGTGTGGGTTATGTGGGTGGCTATAGAGCTGTACTCGCGGCGGACACCGTTGTTAACGCCGGTGCGCTGCCAAAAGATATTTATATCGACTGCATGTTGGATGGTGGGTTGTCTGGCAGCAATGTGATTGCAACGTTACGCGCGTCTGCACCCGGTATTCCACTAGCCGATTTTATCGATGGCAATAATAAAAAACACTACGTGGTAAAAATCGCGTCGATTTCGGTCACTTCCGTTGTCACGGACTTACGCAAAACGTTGCCAAACAATTCAGCGCTAATTGATTACCTGATAGATCAGTTAGTGCAGAAAGCACCGATATCATCACCGGTATTTACTGACATACCGACTGCGCCCACGGCAGTGCCCGGAACTAACACAAAACAACTTTCAACAACTGAATTTGTACAAGCGGCGTTAGGGTTACTTGCTGTTGTTGCTCGTACAGGAAGTGCGGCGGATTTAACCGGTATTTTGAGCGCAGCACGTTTGCCATTTTCTTACGGTGCAGCCGCTACCCCTGGGCATGTAGTGCAGCGCGATGCCTCTGCGCATATTGTAGTGCCGACAGCGGCGCCCGGCGATAACAGCAGCAAAGCAGCCAGCACGGCCTACGTTGTCGCTGCGGTTGCTGCAATTATCGGTTCGGCACCGGGCGCGCTTGATACGCTGAATGAATTGGCCGCCGCATTGGATAACAATCCGAATTTTGCAACAACAATTACCAACGCATTGGCCGCAAAAGCTCCCATCAATTCACCTGTTTTTACGGGCGCACCGACTGCACCGACTCCGGCACCCGGAGCCAATAACACGCAACTTTCAACAACGGAGTTTGTACAAACGGCGTTGGGACTATTGGCGACTGTTGCACGTACCGGTAACGCCGCAAATTTAATTGGTACTCTCAGTGCTGCACAGTTGCCGTTTTCCTATGGGCCGTCAATTGTGGGTAGTTATGTTGCGCAGCGAGATGCTAACGGGCATTTATATGTTCCCGACAGCCCACTGAATGAATCCAGCGCTAAAGCAGCGAACACGAACTGGGTAAATAGCTTTGTAACGGCGGCAATCAATAACGCGATTAATGCGCTGGTAGCGTCGGCACCGGGCGCGCTTAACACATTAAATGAATTGGCCGCGGCGTTAGGCAATGATGCCAATTTTGCAACGAACGTAACGAATGCGCTCGCGGGTAAAGCACCGGTAAATTCTCCGGCATTGTTTGGTGCCCCCACGGCACCGACCCCGTCAACGGGCAGTAACACCAAACAAATCGCTAACGCCGAGTTTGTACAAAACCTCGTGGCGACTTCCAGTTTGAAATGGTCAGGTTCGGCGGCGAGCGTGTCTATCGGCAACTACGGTGCCGGCCGCTTCGCGGTGAAAGCTGATTTTTCCTTTGATTACTATGTAATTGATTTTTTGCCGAACATTAACACAAAGATCATCGCTAATACTGAGCAAAATTATTACAACGGCATATCGATGTTGCGTGCGTTCCGGTTTGAATTAAACAACGGTGTGCTGACATCTACGTTCGTAGAGCCAGACGGTTTGGTTGCGCGCAACATTACTGAAGTGCGAAAAATTGGAGGTTAACAAATGTTAGTGCTGCATGACGCCGCAGGATTTATTACCGGCCTGCAATTATTCCCACCTGAATCCGATGCACCCCACATTGTTGTAAGTGATGCGCTATTTGAATTGCTTAAACCGTGTGTAGGTACGATTCAGCTTGATGGAAACGGAACACAATTTTTCATGCCCGCTGATATTGCAATGCACGTTGATCAATTGATGTTTAACCAACGTAAGGCGGCAAAATTAATTGAAATCGGACTGGCACAATCCACTGCATTAACTGCCGGTGTGCCCTTTAATTTTGGACAATCGATGGATACCGTCCAAACTCGCAACGAGCGCGATTTAATTAATATTTCTGGAATGACGACCCGTGCGATTTTGTTGCGCGCCAACGCTGTTACTGACCCGGTCATCGAGTTTCGTGCACAAAGCAATACGAGTTACAAAATAACGCCAGAGCAAGCAATTGCCCTGGGCGAAACCGTAGCGCAACACAACGAGGCGATTTATCAAAAGGCGTGGGCGCTAAAAGATGCGATCACATCCGCAACTACAACGGCAGAACTGGAGGCTGTGCAATGGTAAATAATCACCGCGTCACCCTAAAAATGGAAATCAGCAGTAGCACAAAATGGATGCGATTGCTTGAGCCGGTAACGATGCAGGGCATCACCGTGCCTGCCGGTTATTTAACGGATTTGGATTCCATTCGGCGCATTCCCTTGATTTATATGTTGCTGAAAAGCCGTGCGCGCGTTCCGGCGTTGTTGCATGACTATCTGTATCAAATTGGTCACCCGCGCAAAGCCGCTGACGATTTATTTTTGGCAGAAATGAAACAACAACGCGTACAGCCGTTTTACCGTTTTTGTATCTACTGGGGCGTGCGCCTTTTTGGTAAATATTTTTATGAGAAGGCCTACGACCGCACACAGGTAAATCATGTTCGTTGATATCCACTTTCAATGGCCGCCAACCTTTAACCAGGTGAAAACGGCAACCAGCCAAAAGCTGGCCAATGCCGCCGCAAAAATTGGTGAAGCCAAAGGCCGATTGCAAAATACGCCGGCGCTCGCCCAGGTGAATAACCCGGTTGCGGGTGCTTGTGCGGGTAGTGCAGCGGCGCTTGATCAGCTGCGGGCGATTCTTGCCCACGAAACGCTGTGTGTATGCGTGCATCCCTGGACGCAAGGGGTTGGCCAGGGTGAAGGCGTTGCGCGTTACCTATCGCCCGCCAACGCGATTGCAGCGGCATCGGCAAAGTTTGTAGATGCAGCGGACGCGCATAAACCCAAAACGGCCATGGAGGCGGTCTGCGTTGTATTGAGTGCAACGGGATTTAAACAACTTGGCGATGCCGTAGCGCAATTTTGCGCGGTGCTGCCGAATCCTCAGTTGGGTTTGTGCCAACGACGTGCACAGCAGCTCGCTGCGCTGGAGCGGGACAAAATCGACATGCCCGGCGCGCCTGGCAACGCGTTGTGGGCGCCGGGCAGATTATCCGGGACAACACCGGTACGTAGTGGCAACACCGCACTGGGTGAGCAATTAGCGCACGCGGTTGGTTATGAGGCCGGTGGCAAATCGGCGCTCCAGGAATTGACGGCGCTTGCGGATAAAAAACAGCAGGCCATCACAGCGGCGAGTGATGCTATTGCCGCGTTAGTTGCAACCTTTGCCGGTGGTATTGGTAAAGGCGTATTTATTTCTGCAAAAGCCCCGGAGCAAATTAAAAACGAATTGGCCGGCAGTGAGCTGGATCACGATGCGCCGCTCGCCGTTTGCCTGGTGTACGCCGCACCGGCGGAAAAACTGACAGTGTTGAAGGAGTTGTTAGGCCTATGATGCTGGATAACTATGTGGTGCCCAACAAAGAGTTAAAAGTATCAATGTCCATGCGCATTGATTCTGGCGATTTGAGCGGGCAGAGCAGTGCTACCACCACAACGCACAAAGGCTTTAAAGCCAAGGTGCTCAACGTCTCGCTGTTGATTCCCTTTAATGAACCGGATTTGCTCACGGAATTAATTACGATTGCACAAGCAACGCTTGCCGATGGTTCATTAAAAATTTACACGATTACCGATGAACTCGCGAAGGCGATCAAGGTGCGCAAGGTGAAATTCACTGAGGAATTTTACGTGCGCGAAATGGATGACTTGAAAGCGTGGGCAGTGCAATTTGCATTGCAGGACCATCACAGCGTGCCGGAGAAAACCGAACAGCGCCAACAAGTTTCCAGTGCGCCCGCGCAGACTACCGGCGGGGAAACTGTGACCGGTGAAGGTGACAACCAGGAAGACTCGGAAGAGGTCGGCTTTTTTGAGCGGCAACTGGCGAAAATGGATAAAGCGTTGTCATGAAATTACATAAACGCATTTCCATTAACGGCGCGGATGTGACGCTGAATAAAGACGATGTGCGCCTGGATTTGCGCAGCCCAGGGCGCGCGGTGTTTGATGTGGAAACAACCGCACCAGTAAAAGGCCTTGTGATTTTTCGGGCGGGTTATTCGCCGGACGAATTGCAGCAGGTTTTTTACGGGTATGTGGAAAGTGCATTTGCCATTGATAAAAAACAAACCCGTGTGTTTTGCCGTGAACTGTCGGCAACGTTAAGCCGGTTAATACCGGTTGCACTGCGCAACGTAACGATTACCGAAGTGTTGCGTGCGATTTCAAACGAAACCGGTTTGCAATTTATTTCTGCAACAACGGATTACAGCAAAAAAACGGCACCGGCGTTTTATTCCATGGGTAGTGGATATGCCTGTATGGATTCGTTAAGCGAAGTGTATTCAATCCCGCAATTTATCTGGCAGCAGCAGGGCGACGGTAAAGTGTTTGCGGGTAGTTGGCAGCACAGCTTTTGGGCCGATAAAAAAATAACGCTTTCTGTTGAATTGCTTGCCAGTACAGGCCTTGCCAATTCTGCGCGAATTCCCTGTATGCCCAAGTTGCGCCCGGGCGTGCTTATCGAGGGGCAGGGATACGTGACTAACGTGCACTGGGATGGCGATCATCAAAATATTGACTGGGACAGTAATCCCTGGGGGACGCGGTGGACGAACAGATCAAGCGTATAAACCAGCGCAAACACACCGAATTATTTTCCAATATTCATTTGCCGATTATCGCGCGCGTGGAATCGATTAGCGATCCGCTGGTGAATGAATCCATCGGCGAACGTTACCGCCCTCGTTACGCCGTGGACGTGCGTGTATTAAAACCCACTGGTGAACCCGATGAATTATTACCGCTGTTTAAAGCCGTTCCGTTGCCGGTGAGCATGGCAGGCCTTGAGCGTGGCGCGTTTGGTTTCCCGGATGCGGGCACGCTGGTGGAAATTGCCTTTGCATTTGGTTTGCCGAGCCAGCCGTTTATTCGAACGGTATTAAGTGAAGGTTTGAGTATGCCAGCCATCGAGCGTGGCGAAGTTTTATTGCAAGCCAGTAGCAATGTTTACCAACGTGCGGATGTTGCCGGAAATTGGATTCGCGCCACGCCAGCGGACATTCATGACGATGCGGCCAACTATGTTTTAGAGTGCTACAGCGCAACGAATAATGCCGATGAATTTGTACAGCGCGTGAAGCAAAACAGCACTGAGGAAATTATCGGTGTAAAAACCATTGAAGCCCTGGGCGCGTTAAAACTGTTGACCGCTGGCACTTTGAATATCGCGGCGCTGGATAATTTAAATAGCACCAGCGGCAGCGATCACAACCAGATTGTTGCACGCGATTTGAAACAACGGGTGGGCAATGAATTGGATTGTTTAGCGGTTGCCAAGCTTTTGCTCAAAGTGAAAGACGGCGGAAAAATGTGGGTAGGCAGCGAGGCTGAAAATATTCTAAAAATTCTCAGTGAATTAATTGCGGTAGTGGCAAGCATTGCTAACACCGCAACAAACCACACGCACCCTTACACCGACAACGGAAACCCCATGAAAACACAAAAACCGGAGCAAAGCGGTGATTTTTCCGGGCAAAAAAGTAGTGCCGATAATTTGAAAACTCGGCTTGACCCAATTGTTGCATAGTGGGGGTAAACCGTGCCGCAAACCAATCAACGAAAAATATGGTTACCGAATGGTGATGAACCTATTTTTGACAGCAGGAACCCATTAGGTAACCGTGAGGTTTATATACCGCCGGTGCTGCACGTCAATGCGAATTTTGCTAGCGGCACCATTGCACCGTTCGTCCTGAACGGCGCGGACAGCGTAGTTGTTTTTACCGATCCTGTGACCGGCAAAAAATATGTGCGCGGAAATATTGCCCGGTATTTTGCAACGGTTGACCCGAAAACCGGCAAGGTACGCAACGATTCGCCGATGAACTTAAATTTGCGGAGTTTAACCGGCAATGCGTGCGACAACTGGAAAGAGGCGTTTGTACGGTTTTATTTGCGGTTTGATGATGCAGATAACCGTGATGAAAATAATGCGAACTCAGCACCGAAATTAGCCTATTTCAGTGATACGCATACGGGTATTACATCAACAACGCGCAGTGTATGGCCGGTGATTTCTCCGGGTGCAGGTATTGGTCCAATTGGTGAGAACAGCGCGCAACAAATTCTACCGAAAAAGCCGGACACAAACGGGTCAGTCTGGGGGAGCTGTAACGGTTGTGGATTTGCATACAACGGGCAGGTGAATACATTTGACACGCACTTTGTTTACAGCGGCGGTGATTTTGGGTTTGGGTACATGAGCTGCTTCGTTAATGATTGCATTTGGATTCCTACCAACGTGCAAGGCCTAGCGACAGATGGAAAATTTTCATTCCTATCAAAATTTATTTTAGGGCACATTCGCCCATTCCATGCAAACCCGGACGTGTTCCAAAACTCGGTAAACCGCACCGGTGAAAAGGGCGGTTGGGAAATGTTGGGTTGTTTTATTTGGGATAAAAAGCCGAGGGGGATCATCAATGTCTTATGAGATGGGTTTTAAACCGCCGTCGGCCACGGGTGGTACATCGGCCGCCGTGAGTTTTACTACCACGCTGCATGATAATGATTTCTCGGAATTCAATTCGTTAATTCCGGTTGTTCACCTGGTTAAGGCCGGGCAATACATTGATGTGGTTCGCGTGTTATGCCGGGCTGCTAGTAGCACTACACCGGGAACAGCGCGCATTGGTTTTTACGAGACGGACATAACGGGAAAAACACAAACCAACCTGGTCGTTAAAGATTTGTTGGTGACCGTCACTGACACGGCGGTGAAGTGGAATGAGTCGGCGCCGATCCTATTTGACTTAACGCCCTGGGCGGGCAAATACATAAAAATCGCGATTGGTCCCGATAGTGGAATACGTCGCGGTTTTGTTACTGGGGTAAGCGGTGATGCGGTTACTAACAATGCTGCCTTCCCTGCGAATTTTGGTGCAGGCCAGAACGTTACGGCGCTGCCTGGCATGTACGCCGTTATCAAAGACGGGCCAGGTATTGTGTCGGTGAATAACGGCGGGGTGATTATTCCAGGGCAACCGGCTGCATGGGTGACGACCGATTTTTCACCGGCGGTTACACGCGCTGTGCTCGATGGTGTGGAATGCAGCAATGTGTCAGCAGCAGGCTTTTTACCACCGGGATTGGTGGATGAAATGCAAATGCCGCGCGCAGGTAACCGCGTGTTAAATGGCAGGAATGCAACGCAATCTGCAAACCTCACAAAACAGGTGGCAGCACCACAAGGGTATGCCGCCGTTGAAATTCTGGCGGGATTTAAGACCGGTAGGGATGATTCAATTGCATTCCAGTTTAACCCGCCATTACAAGAGACTGATTTGTTTTACAACGATCCCACCAAAGGCACGGTGGGGAGTGATGCGAGCTACCAGGGCAATCACATCGGTGACCAACTGATATGGCACCACGAAGCTGCAACCAAAATAGTACGTAGTTTTATTTTAACTACCGGGGCAGGCGGGCAGGTAATTTCAATACGGCGTTTTTTTGGTGCGGTACATATTACTGCCGATTATTTTGAGGCTAAAAAATTAAAGGCGTCAGGTTTTTAACACGAGGAAAAACACAATGAATATTCCCAGCGAACAATCTATTACTGTAAACGGTGCAACCAAAACCATTCCGTTAAATGGTAATTACACCTGCACACAAATTACCATCACCGGGCGTAACACTGGCACCGTTACACCCACCATTCGCCCGTTGCTGGAACTCAACAGCCCGGCGAATTTTCAGAATGATGATTTCGAAGGGGTGGACGATGGTGCTGTAAACCTTGCCGCAAATCCGAAGAAACGCACTTTCACGATTGAAAGTAAACGTTTATCGGCATTGCGATTGGTAGATGATGGAGCGGGGAATTATCAGGTGTTTATTAAGCAATGGGGAAGGGCGGTTAACTAGCAAATTAACTTTCAATAGGAGATTAATCGATAAAAAAATAGCCCAACTATAGGGCTATTTCAATAATATGAGTGTTAAAGCTTTATCCGCTTCAAAAGCCTAGGTAATCACTTTTCTGTTTCAGGTTCCTTTTTGAATTCCATTTTTTCAATGATTTTTATTAACAACTCCTGAATATTTAGTGGCGTAGTGTCACTGTTACTGATTTGAGCTGCAAATAACTTTTCTGCAATTTTCGCTTTCAATAAATGCTTCGCTGGTTCCGGTATTGACTCGATGTAAGGGCCAATTGCAGTAATGTCCAATGTTTTCTGAATATGACTTATTTGTTGTTGACGATGTTTATTGGATTCACGAGCTAGATATGTGGCCGGAACAAAAAGCAGGATTGAAAATGCAAATCTCAAAATTGACGCATAAAGATTGAAATCACTTTTAGTGGTTTCATACAGGGAGTAACCTATTATGGCAACAATTCCGACCATACAAGCTATGGAGCCCCAACGTAGTAGATCTGCGGTTTTCTTTTCATTTATTGCTGCTCCATCATAACCTCCTGCCAGGATTTTTTCGGAAACAATGCCAAGCGCTTTGTTTACTTCATTTTTCTTCTCTTCGTAATGTTGAATCTGAGATATGTAATAATCTTCAAGTGACTTAAGTCTTTCTTCGAATGACTCTTTGACTTGATTGGCAACTTTTTCCAGTTCATCGATCTTGGGTTTTATCTGCTCAGTGTGTAGGTTTTCTAATTTATTAAGCGTTTCATCATGTTTAAGTTCTAATTTTTCGGATTTTGAATTGATGGCAGATAATCTATGTTCCGCATAAATTTCAGTACTAGAGTATTTTTTTTCCTTCTCATCGAGTTGCAACGTTAGAGTCGTTATCATGTTTTCGAAAGATGAAAACTTTTCATTTAGTTGCTTCTCTTTTGCATTAAGTCTAGCTTCAATCTCATCTATTTTAAGATCGGTACTGCGTGGTTCAGATTGCACTATTGACGGTGTTCCTACAGATTCAGAGGCTTTATTTTGGTTTTTGAAAACAACGGTTCTCGAATCATACAACATCTGGATGTCTTTCCTTAACTTATCGAGGTCTTTTCCTATTGAGTTCAGTGTCTCATCAGGCTCTTTAATTAAATTACGCGATAAAGTCCCAAGTGCCAGCCTGATCTTTTTACTAAAACTGTAGAGGTCTTCATCCGAGGGTTTTTTTGTCGCATCCCAAAAAGATTGATTTATTAAAATGCAGTTTGATAGGGCGCTTTGCAAGGGCTGCTTAATTGTTTTGCCATGTAATTCGTTGGCAGCTCTATTAATTAATCTGTTAATTTCATCTGCAAAAATTCTTATGGTTTTTATACTGTTAAGATCCATTCCAAAATAACCTCAGTTATTTGGCGACACGAGGTCGCCATTTAATTTATCCAATTATTTCCTGCGCCTGCCAAAACGCATTGGCTAACCCCAAAGCACCGCGGTTAGAAATGTCTAATTGTTTATTCCCACAACTACGTATCAAATCTTCAATCAATCGAAAGTTATCGACGGCAAATTCGCGCCTTTGCCTGTCAATTTCATCGTTAATAATTCTGCCGATTCCAGTAAGCAATTCGCCATCTGGGCCACAAATATCTATTTTACCGGTGAGGTATTCAGCGAGTTGTTCTTTGGTGAGTGTGATTACACGGCAGGGGTGAAACGGAGATGATTTTTTAATTGCAGACTTTTTCATGATGCAGACCTAGTTTAATTTCCTATAAAACCGCCTGCATAAGGTCTCAATCTTATGGAGGCGACTGGACAGGGTTGAGACTACCGGAACTCTAGGAAACCGGCCTACCCCGAAGGATAGCCCCGCCCAGCCACCATAAACACAAGGTAGCCGAACGCCAGCAACAAAAAAAGCGCAGAGCGCGCTTGTTGCTCCTAGAAAGTATTGTCAGGGTCTCAATCCTGGCAATGGATTTTGCCATTGCGTTTACAGGGTAATCCGGTGTGTTTTATACGTCAACCATTAATAACGAACAATTACCGGCTATTACCAACAAGAAAAAGTCTAAGTGGGGGCTTTCGGTGTGGGTGACTATATGGTTAAAATGTACTGGTTATAAATACAGTATTTGGTTGGGTGTATGGCAGGCATTGAATATCATCTTAAATTTCGGGCCGGCACGGCTTGTTATGCAATGCCTGAAGTTAATGTAATGGGGAAGGGCGGCGAATTATTGCGTGTGCGCTGTGCGGGTTGTTCTGGCGAGGAAATCGCCACGACCACCACCGGGCATTACGTAAAGGTGATTGCCTCCCGCTATACCAACTATTCCCCGTATTTTGAGCAAGCCGAATGGCATGTACTGGGACCAGATGAGGCGGTATTGGGTTGGCGAACCAATGAGGGGCCAAGTTCTGCGGGAATGTGGACGGTTTATTTATTGACGGATAAAAAGGGGAATTTACGAATCATTCCCCGGCATAGGGTTCCGAAGGCTGCGCCGAAAAGTGCGGAGGGGTATAGATAAAAAAGGCGACCATATGGCCGCCTTAATTGAGTTCATCGAAAGTGATGCCGGTTAAATTTTTTAAATTGTATAAATCTTTAAATTTTTCGTTGCAAAAAAGCACGGAACAATTATTTAACATGGTTTTAAATAAAAGTTTTTCTTTGGTATCAATGTCATTAAATCTGATTCTTTCCTCTTGGAGTACTTGCCCGGATTCATCCAGTTTTTCGGCGCGGCTGTATACGTCGTTCAATTGCCCGTGTGTTAAACAATTAAACAAATAAAATGTTTCTCCGTTTACTGACAGCGGTAAAAATTCACCAAATTTATTTAAATGATTGGCTAACGCATCATAAGCTTTGGGTGAAAATACCAGGCTGCTGCCCATCCAGGTGCAAATATCCGGGATGGGGCCAACAGGCAAGCCTTCTATCGGATTGAATTCGGCTTGCACGTCGCGCCAGTAAGGTTTCATTTGCAGGTCTTTGGCGTAGAACTGAATTACGTCATCAATATCAATTTCATTGGGGAATAAATCAGTAACGGAGTAGGGGTCAAGGTAAAAACCTTGATAATCAAATCCGTCATTTCTAATGGAGTAACTCATATTATTTCCCGTTCCAGGTCTTATCAGGAGGCATTGTGACGTGCTTCGGTTGCGTACCTGATTCTAACATCCCTCGAAGTTTTCGTAATGCAGTGCGCATCATTGCTTCATTGCTCGCTGCACTGATATTAGTTAACACCCAAAACTCATAATTGTATGTGTGAATTTCACCGTGTGATTTAGCGTTTGGCATGCTCCAGTGCCCGGCTTGTTCTTTTAAGCGGAACATCCATACACCGTTATCAGGATCATTAATGCGTAAGTTATGCAAATGAAGCTGTATTCTCGCTAAGTTTGTGAAAGGGGTTTTACCTCTCCCTGCGATCAGGTGATGTGCCGTGTGCTTGGGACTTGGCTTTGGTCGTCCGTCTGCTCGCATAAGTTCTTCCAGGACTTCGGTGCCGTGGTGTGCTTCACCGTGTAGCGCTTTACGCTTTCCTGCTTTAGTTTCGTTTGTATCGTTACGTGTAACACGCAATGCATCCCTGTAGTTATCTAATCCCGCTTGAATGACCGCCATGGTTTCAACAAACCGGCGCTCGCGCTTCAAGTGTTCCAACTCCGAGTTCATATCATCGATGCGGGCTTTTTTTTCTGCGGGATTTTCGCCATTGGTTTTTGCCGCGTCGGCTTTGGCTTTATGAAACTTGCGGCAGGCTTTATCAAACTCTGCCAGGCGTCGTTCGAAGGGAGTCATCTCATGATGGAGAGGGGTAATGCGTTTGCCATGTAGATAATCCATATGTAATTCCTTTGGCTGTTTTAAATGATGCGATCACTAATTGATCGCGGTGATTATTAACAGGAACTGGTGGGCTATCAACTAAAGAATTCAGTAATGAGCAGTGACCGACATTTAATGACGACAAAAAAAGAGAATGCATGCGCAGGGGGCGGAAAATTCACTCCTCCCCGACCTGCGGCTTCTGTAGAAAATTTAAAATTTTGAAATGGGATTTTGAAGCAAGGCCGCATGAATACTGCGGTGTGTGATAAACGAGCAATTCAAGGTTTGAAGTAATTTGAATGAAAGTGAAATTAAATTTCAGAAATGCAGCGCGAAAAAGCTGGCGAAAAATTACGTGGACACTTGGTGGACACTTTTGATGGAAACAGCTATTAATTTGCTGGATGGGTGGCCGATGGAGCTCACGGTTTTAGATAGGTAACTTGCTGATTTAAAAGGATTTATTTGAGCGGGGAAATATGGGGTGGCTGATGGGGCTCGAACCCACGACCACTGGAATC
Source organism: Gammaproteobacteria bacterium (assembly GCA_021151835.1). Classification (GTDB taxonomy): domain Bacteria; phylum Pseudomonadota; class Gammaproteobacteria; order Pseudomonadales; family Cellvibrionaceae; genus Cellvibrio. The sequence goes on along the minus strand of JAGKWO010000033.1, from coordinate 28,905 downwards.
ACAATCCAGGGCTCTACCAACTGAGCTACAGCCACCGTAGCGAGAAAAAACAAAACCACACCGAGATTTCTCTCTATCTTTAAACTCGTTGAGTGAAAAGTGGGTTGCGATAACTACCCAGTATGGCGCGCCCGGCAGGATTCGAACCTGCGACCACCCGCTTAGAAGGCGGGTGCTCTATCCAGCGCGCTACCGGGCTGCGCTACACTCCGACGACTTAAAACACAGTGCGTTTCAAGTGGTGCGCATAATAGCGATGCGTTTTAGGCTCGTCAACGAAAAAAATGCAGCAAAATAAAATATTTAGCGCGCTCAGTTAAATTCTAATCAGCTTGCACAAGTAGTATTCAGTATGGTCGCCGGGAGCACTGGATTGTGCTTCCAGTGCTCGTTGTGCAATTAAGTTGCGATATGTAAAAACAGTTAGCACGATAGCCTTTATTAGTTTTTATTATTGCTTTTTGCCTATTGCTCCCGTTCCGGTGAATTGTGCGACCCTGCGGAACGTCCATCAAGCGATGCATGGTTATTATCATGCAGGCTTGTGTGACCCTCTTTAGCTAGTCAGAATAAGCGCTTACTTGTCGGAGTCTTTATGCAAAACAATAATTTAGCGGTATCAATGAAGTTGGGAATGCGCCGGTTGGCATCCGGGGTTTGTGTACTGTCAACCAGTTTGCCCAACAACCAACGTTTTGCAATGACAGTTTCTTCGGTAACTTCGGTGTCTGATTCTCCCGCCTCCCTTTTGGTTTGTATTAACCAGCAGGTGTCTCAACAGGGCCATCTGGCGACGAAAGGTAGCCAATTTGCGATTAATGTGCTTTCTGTTGGCCATAAGGATGTTTCCAACTTATGTGCCGGGCGCGAGCCTACCCGTGACCGCTTCGAGGTGGGCAATTGGCAGGAGGATGAAACCGGTTTACCGGTATTGGGCGATGCGGAAGCCGTATTTATTTGCCAGACCGATCATGTAACGACATATGGAACCCATAAGATAGTTATTGGTGTTATCCATAAGGTGATTCTTAATGGGGCAGAAGTGAATCCTTTGTTATATGCTGATGGCAGTTATGGTGCATTTTTGCGCCAATAATGGATGCTAAACAAGCAGGTTGTAAAAGGTAGTTTGCTTAGACTTGTAACCATTATTTGCGTAGAGTTTTTTCGAATCAAAATGAAGCAAACTTTTTGTTGAAATAAGCTTGCAATATGAATATTTCGTGTCTATCAGTGCTTTAAGGTTAATGACCACTAACTCTTTATGCACACCTCCTGTGCTTCAGCGCCACGGTCGTTTAAGGGTTGATCAAAAACATGAAAAATTGTGCTTTTCATCGGGTTTTTTAATGTAACTAATTGAAAGTAAAAGAATTATTTTTGATGGTTAAAAATTGATCGATTTGTGGCTGGGGTAGATTTTATGGGCCTTTGAGGCACTTTCCCAAAAACTATCCACTAAGTTATCCACAGAAAATGTGGACAAAAATTTGATGAAAGTTTTTGTGCAAAAAAGTTACAGTTTGAGTGTTTCGTATCTTTTTTTTACGTAACAGGTGACGGTTCTTGCGCATGATTCCTTGTTTGAAGTCTGGATTAAATTATGAGTAAACGATTAAAGGTGGCGGTGCTTGGCGGTGGCAGTTTTGGTACGGCAATTGCCAACATTATTGCCTGTAACAATCACCAAACCAGCTTGTGGATGCGTTCAGCAGAACAAGCACAGCAATGCCAATCCGAGCGCCAGAATGCGCGCTATTTGCCCGGTTATTCTCTTAATGAGCAATTGATAATCACCGCCGATCTTGCGTTGGCTGTTGCCGGTGCCGATCTGGTTTTTGTTTCAATCCCCAGCCATTCCTTTCGCGACGTAACCCGTCAGATCAAGCCTTTCATTGCTGCAGATACTATTGTTGTCAGCACCGCCAAGGGTATTGAGCCTGACGGTGGTTTTATCCTGATGAGTCAAATTCTGGAGCAGGAATTACCGGATCACCCTATCGGTGTGCTCAGCGGTCCTAATTTCGCGAAAGAAATCGTGCAGCAACAACAAACGGGTACGGTGATTGCCAGCGAGAACGAATCGGTTATTGATATTGTCCAACACACGCTCAAATCACCAACCTTCCGTGTCTATGCAAACCATGATCGCTATGGGGTGGAGTTGGGCGGGGCGTTGAAAAATATCTACGCTATTATTTGTGGCATGGCGGCGGCACTGGGAGCAGGTCACAACACCCAGGCGATGTTGCTAACGCGCAGCCTGGCGGAGATGGGGCGATTCGCACAAACCATGGGTGCTAATCCCATGACCTTTTTAGGGCTTGCGGGTGTGGGTGATTTGATTCTTACCTGTACTTCGGATTTAAGCCGTAATTACCGTGTTGGTTTTGCATTGGGGCAAGGAAAAAAACTGGATGAAATTGTTGCTTCGTTAGGGCAAGTTGCAGAAGGTGTAAATACATTGCGCCAGGTAAAACAAAAAGCTGATGAGTTGCAGGTATACATGCCGTTGGTGACTGGACTTTACGCTGTGCTTTTCCAAAACAAAGCGATTGGAGATGTTGCGCATGGTTTGATGGTTGGCGAACAGGCCAATGATGTTGAATTTCTGGGGAAAAAATGATGGACAACGAACAGCTCAAATCGAATTTAACCTCTAGCAAACACTGGTTGCGTTTGGTGTTTATGTTGTTGTTTGCTGCGGTGTTGCAATTGGCCAGCCTTGTGATGTGGGTGTTGGTTATTATCCAATTTTTATTTTCGTTGATAACGGGTGAAGATAATCAGCACTTGCGTCGATTTGGTCACTCGTTATCAACTTATATTTATGATGTGCTCAAATTCCTTTGTTATAGCAGCGAAGAAAAACCGTTTCCTTTTGCAGATTGGCCGACGAGCAATGTAGGCGCTGAGGAAAATTCAGAGGTAGCGCCACCACCGTTGCAAACTCCAGTAGCTACAAATGATCCTGCAGAAAAAACGGCAGAATAAATGAAACTATTTATTCTGCGCCATGGTCAGGCTGAGCCCCAGAAAACAACGGATGAAGCGCGCGAGCTAACTGAAAAGGGGCGTGAAGATACCAGGCGAGTTGTCAGCGCGCGAATTGCCTATATGCAATCAATCACCGAAATATGGGCAAGCCCGCTAGTGCGAGCGCAGCAAACCGCACATATCGCTGCAAGTTATTTTCCTGCGTTAAAAATACAAACTTCAGAATTAATTATTCCTGAATCCAGCCCCGCCATAGCGATGGATTGGTTGCAGTCTATCAACCAGCAAAACCTATCTATACTTCTGGTAAGTCATCAGCCATTTGTCGGTGAGTTGGTCAATAACTTGTGTGGCAAACCCACCGGTTTTTATCCGATGGGTACCAGCTCCCTTGCAGTTATAGAAGCCCCGGTGATCGCTACCGCAATGGGTGAGTTATTGTGGCTGGATCACGCCTGATTTAATCCGAAGCAATCACTTATTTCACGAGAATTGTTTATGCAGCCTTCACAATATCCTCGTGAATTGCAGCTAACGGTAAATGGAATGCGTTTTGCCGCACAGGAATGGGGAACCCCGGAGCAATTACCGGTATTGGCATTGCACGGCTGGCTGGATAATTCCGCCAGCTTTTATGCATTGGCTCCAAGATTACAAAACCTGCACATCATTGCGGTCGATTTAGCCGGGCACGGGCGAAGTGATCGCCGTCCGGGGCAGATGGCCTATACCCCTTGGGATGATATTAATGATTTGCTGGCGATTGCAGATCATTTAGGGTGGGAGCGCTTTGCATTTTTAGGGCATTCGCGCGGGGCAATTATCAGCACATTAACTGCAGGAGCATTTCCGGAGCGAATTTTGTGTATGGGATTGGTCGAAGGTTTATTGCCGGAGCCTGCCCCTGCAGAAGATGCCCCCAAACAATTAGCTAAAGCAATTGAAGGGTTGCGTAGCCAACAGCAGAAATCGCCCTCTGTTTATCCTGATATGGAAGTAGCGATCAAGGCGCGTGAGCGTGGAATGTTTCCGCTCAGTTATAACGCCGCGAAAGCATTAACCGAGCGTGGCGTTGTTGCACAAAGCAACGGTTTTTCCTGGAGTACCGACCCGCGTTTACTTGCTCCCTCAATCATTCGTCTGTCGCGTGAACAACTTGCTGCGTTTGTGAATAATGTAAATATGCCAGTAAAATTGTTGCTGGCAACAGAAGGGTTGCCCAAACTTTATGCAAATTATTTGCAAGAGGTTGCCGGATTTCCTCACATCGGTTATGAACTGCTGGAAGGTGGCCACCATCTTCATATGGAACAGGAAGTTGATCTTGTTGCGGAAAAGTTAAATGAATTTTTTGCTGCTTTTATCGAAGCAGAGTCAAAAAAATAATGTGATTACACGAGAAGTGCCAATGATAATTTTTCGTTTGTTCGTTGTTGTATTTTTTTCTGTTGCTACTGCTTCTATGGCTGCCCCGCTGGAATTGCAAACCTACCACAACGCGCGGATACTTTTTGAAAGCAAAGCCCAAACAGACGAATATCTGTTTGCATTAGGTAGCTATAAAAAAGTTGCCGGTGCATGGCGGCTTGATCGCCAGCAGCGTTTAAGTGGCAATCTTGAACGGTTTACTCTGGAGTTACCGGAAGGGCATAGTGCTAAAAACGGTTTTGATTTCTATCTGGATCAATTGCAAAACTTTAATTTCCGCGAATTGTTTCATTGTCAGAGCCGCGATTGTGGAACGAGTAACTCCTGGGCTAATAATCATTTTAAAATCCTTCAGCTTTACGGCTTGGATCAGTTCCAGTATTACGGTGCCTACGAAGTAACTACCGCAGACGATAAGCCCTTTTATGTTTCGCTCTACGCCGTTCAGCGCGGGAATAAACGCGTTTATATGCAAGTGGATATCTTGCATATTGATAAGTTGATCGAACTGGGTATTGCCTCTAGCCCTGAATCAATTATCAAGTCGATTGAAACCGGTGGTTATTATGTCTTTCCGGATTTGGTTGCCGAGGATGAAAAGGGTAAAACCAGTATCCAGATCAAACCTGCCCACATACAAGCCTTGATTGATGTGCTTACGCAAAAACCTGATTGGAACATTGCACTTGTCGGCCACGACTACACGCCGGGGGCGCTGGCGCAACAACAGAAAGAAGCACAGGTTTATGCTGACCAACTGAAAGTAGCATTACAGGCAAAAGGTGTCGCTGCTTCCCGATTAACAACCTACGGTTTAGGCAGCCTGGCACCGGCGGGACGAGGGGATCGCAGTGCGCGTGTAGAAGTAGTGCGAATTAAATAGTAATTACTTGTTAACAAAGGGCCGCTTTATTAGAGCGGCCTTTTTGTTGATCAGGTTGGCATGTGATCAGCGCAATAATGATAAAAATTCATTGCGTGTTGCCTGGTTGGTTCGAAAGCTGCCCAGCATCGCAGATGTTTTCATCGAGGAATTTTGTTTTTCCACACCGCGCATCATCATGCACATATGTTTTGCTTCGATAATGACACCGACACCGGACGCGCCGGTAATTTCCTGCACACTTTCGGCGATCTGAACTGTTAATTGTTCCTGGATTTGCAAGCGGCGAGCAAACATGTCCACGATGCGTGCAATTTTGGATAAGCCCAACACTTTTCCTGTGGGGATATAAGCAACGTGCGCTTTGCCGATAAAAGGAAGCAAGTGATGTTCACACAGTGAATAGAGTTCAATATCTTTCACCATAATCATCTCTTCGGAATCCGAAGGGAAAAGTGCATCATTGACTACTTCATCCAGTGTCTGGTTGTAGCCGCGGGTAAGGAATTGGAATGCCTTGGCGGCGCGATCCGGTGTATCGAGCAAACCAGGGCGATTCAGATCCTCACCAATACTGGCGATAATGCTCGCAAAATGTTCTCTCATGGGCTGTCTTCTCTTTAAGGTGCCACTCAGGTAGTGGTCGCTAGCGTTTACCGGCGCACAGTTTACCGCGTTCAGTGCCGATCACGAAAACATAAATCCTGATTAATTGGTTAGAATGGCCGCCTTTTAGTGACACTGGATTTGATCATGACTAATTCTTCGCCAGATTTTACCCAGGCTATTGAAGAGCTGGTAAGTATTCGCGATTTTTTCCGTTGGGCAGCCAGTGAATTCCGTGCCGCCAAACTCTTCTACGGCCATGGGACTGATAATCCGTGGGATGAAGCCGAGCAGTTAGTGCTGCACGCGCTTCACCTGAATCCCCCGTTGGCAGATGAATGGCTCGATGCGCGCTTGCTGCGGGCGGAAAAGGTAAGGGTGGTCGCTAATATCCAGCGCCGGATTGAGGAGCGTATTCCGGCGGCTTACATCACCGGTCAGGCCTGGTTTGCCGGTATGCCATTTGTCGTGGACGAGCGCGTGTTGGTGCCGCGTTCGCCAATTGCGGAATTAATTGAAAAACAATTTGCGCCCTGGTTGAGCGCGGAACCGCAGCAGATCCTAGATCTTTGTACGGGCAGTGGCTGTATCGGGATTGCCTGCGCCTACGCCTTTCCGGATGCAGAAGTGCAATTGAGCGATATTTCCTTTGATGCATTGGCTGTGGCCGAGGAAAATATCCACCAACACGATCTGGCTGATCGGGTTTTCGCTTTGCAATCAGACCTTTTTGAAAATTTGCTCGGCCAGCGCTTTGATTTGATCGTTTCCAATCCTCCTTATGTGGATGCGGATGATATGGCCAGCTTGCCGCAGGAGTATCATGCCGAACCGGAATTAGGGCTGGCATCAGGCCTGGATGGCCTGGATTTCACCCGTCGTTTGTTGGCTGAGGCAGCAGACCACCTCACTGAAAATGGATTGTTGGTGGTTGAAGTCGGGAATTCCTGGCCTGCGTTGGAGGAGGCTTACCCTGGGTTGCCGTTTACCTGGGTTGAGTTTGAGCGAGGTGGCCATGGTGTTTTTGTGCTGCATGCGACCGAGCTACGAAGTGCGCGCAAGCAAGGGATTATCTAGCGCTGTGCGCGCTTCGGCCAACTCACGTATAATCCACCAACTTTTTTTGCACCTACTTTTTTACTGGCGCCTACTTTTCATTTATCCGGTGTTTGATTCTTATGTCTGGCAATAGCTACGGAAAATTATTTACGGTTACCACTTTTGGTGAAAGTCATGGCCTCGCACTAGGGGCGATTGTGGATGGTTGTCCGCCTGGTCTTGAATTGACTGAGGCGGATATCCAGATTGATCTGGACCGTCGCAAGCCGGGAACCTCGCGTTACACAACCCAACGCCGCGAAGAAGACCTGGTTAAAATTTTGTCAGGTGTGTTTGAAGGTAAAACCACCGGTACGCCAATCGGTATGGTGATTGAAAACACTGACCAGCGCTCCAAAGACTATTCCAATATCAAAGACCAATTCCGCCCGGCCCACGCTGATTACACCTACATGCAAAAATATGGTGTACGCGATTATCGCGGCGGTGGCCGTTCGTCCGCGCGTGAAACTGCCATGCGTGTTGCGGCAGGTTCAATTGCCAAAAAATATTTGAAAGATTTCCATGGTATTGAGGTTCGCGGTTATTTATCGCAGTTGGGTCCGATCAAAATTGAAACCGTGGATTGGGATCAAGTCGATCAAAACCCGTTCTTCTGCCCCGATGCGAGCAAAGTGCCGGAGATGGAAGAGTTTATGAAAGCCCTGAATAAAGAGGGTGATTCGATTGGTGCAAAAATCACGGTTGTTGCAACCAATGTTCCTCCCGGTTTGGGTGAACCGATTTTTGATCGCCTGGATGCAGAAATTGCGCACGCGTTGATGAGTATCAATGCCGTTAAAGGAGTCGAAATTGGCGAAGGTTTTGCCGTGGTGGAACAGCGCGGTAGCAAGCATCGCGATGAGATTACTCCGGAAGGATTTTTATCCAACAATGCGGGCGGTATTTTAGGCGGCATCTCTTCCGGTCAGGATATTATCGCCAATATCGCCTTAAAACCGACATCAAGTTTGCACATTCCCGGTCGCAGTGTGGATGTGCACGGTAATCCGGTAGAGGTGATTACCAAAGGCCGTCACGACCCTTGCGTTGGTATTCGCGCAACTCCTATTGCTGAGGCCATGTTGGCGTTGGTATTGATGGATCATTTGCTGCGCCAGCGCGGGCAAAATGGTGCAGTAAAGCATTCGGTGCCGGTCATTCCTGCCAGTGTTAAATAACGATTGACCTAACTGGCTACATTAATTTGGTAGCCAGTTAGGTATCCACTTACCTTCCTCGTTGCTTTTTATGTCTCTGCCTGCTGCGCAAGTTGCCATTCCATATTGGCGCCTCTCCGGATTTTATTTTTTTTATTTCGCTGTGGTCGGTACATTAATCCCTTACTGGGGCGTTTACCTGAAATCTCTCGGGTACTCTTCGCAGGATGTTGGCATTATCAGCGCGATTATTTTAGCCACGCGTATCCTTGCGCCCAATTTTTGGGGTTGGCTTGCTGATCACACCCGCAAGCGCTTGCGAATTATTCGCTATGGAAGTTTTCTGGCGGCACTCATTTTTTCCTGCGTATTACTGGATCAGCATTATTGGTGGCTGGTTTTGGTGGTTAGCTGCTATACATTTTTCTGGCACGCGGTCTTGCCGCAATTTGAGGTGATAACGCTGGGGTATCTCGCCGGGAATTACCATCAGTACAGTCAGATCCGTTTGTGGGGATCGCTTGGTTTTATGGCGGCTGTGATTGGTTTGGGGTTGGTATTTGATGTGTTGCCGATTCGTTTCTTGCCATTATTTATTTTAAGTTTCCTGATTCTTATCTGGCTATCCAGCCTCAGTTTGCAAGATAAAAGTATCAATAAAAACGGTGTATCGCCTGCGGGGTTTTTATCGATAATCAAACAACCAGTGATGTTATGTTTTTTGCTGGCAAGTTTCCTGTTGCAATTAAGCCATGGCCCTTATTACACCTTTTATACGTTATATCTGGTTGAAAATTATGGGTATAGCAGCACCGCAACCGGTTTGTTATGGGCATTGGGCGTGCTGGCCGAAGTGGCTATTTTTATTGTGATGCCGCGGCTGTTGCGCAAATTCAGCTTACGGCATTTATTTTTGTTTGGATTACTGGCAACCGTAGCGCGTTGGTTGTTGATTGGTTATTGCGCAGAGTCCCTGGTGGTTTTGTTATTGGCCCAGCTCTTACATGCATGTAGCTTTGGCATTGCCCATTCGGTTTCGATTGAGTTGGTGAGAAACTATTTCAAAGGCGGCCATCAGGGGCAGGGGCAAGCGCTTTATAGTTCGTTCAGTTTTGGCGCAGGCGGAGCCGCAGGTGCATTGATTGGTGGACTACTATGGGACTATAGTGCGTCATCAACATTTTTATTATCGGCATTGGCTGCATTATTGGCTTTCGCCCTCTGTTATCGCTGGTTGCATCCCGTTATCGACAACGAGGCTGGTTGATATGGAAAACCTTAAGGTTACCCTGGTTCAGCAAATTATTACCCCCAATGATCCCCAGGGAAACCTGGATCATTTTGCTCAATCAATGAATGCTATTTCCTCTACCAATTTGATCATCCTGCCAGAAGTTTTCACTACCGGTTTTTGTGCAAGTGCCCGTCAGTATGCTGAAACGGTTGGCGGGCGTGCCTATCAATGGATGCAGGCACAAGCAGCAAAACACCAGGCAGTGGTAACCGGAAGCCTGGTTGTCAAAGAAGGCGATACCTATTTTAATCGTATGGTATGGATGCGGCCCGATGGCACCTATGCCGAATACGACAAGCGTCATTTGTTTCGCATGGCGGGCGAGCATACCCGTTATGCGATGGGTTCAAAGCGATTGCTGGTAGAACTTAATGGCTGGCGAATCCTGCCTTTGATTTGTTACGACTTGCGTTTCCCGGTATGGAGCCGCAACCGTAATGATTATGACCTGGCAATTTATGTGGCCAACTGGCCCAGTGCGCGGGCATTGCATTGGAATCGTTTGTTACAAGCGCGCGCGATTGAAAACCTAAGCTACGTGGTGGGTGTAAATCGCGTTGGAATGGATGAAGCAGAACAACATTATGCAGGCGATTCCTCAGTATATGGTCCGGCCGGTGAACTAATCGCGACTAGCCAGGAGGCGGAATTAATTTCGGTCGAGCTCTACGCAGGGCGCTTACAAGAATATCGTGAAAAGTTTCCTGCCTACCTGGATATGGATAAATTTGAATTATTGTTCTAAAAACAACTCTGTTCTAAACATCACTCTTTTCTAACGTCCATTTACGCGGAGCATTGAAAAATGCCTAAAGGTTTCGGCGATAAACTGGTGATCGCAATTTCATCGCGTGCACTGTTTAACCTGGATGCAAGTCACCAGGTATATATCAATGAAGGATTGGCCGCGTACGCCCAATATCAAATTGATCATGAAGATGAAATCCTCGCTCCGGGCGATGCATTTCCAATGGTGCAAAAACTGCTACGTTTGAACGAACGTTTAGGTGGTGAGCCGCGCGTGGAAGTCATTTTGTTATCGCGCAATAGCGCAGACACGGGTTTGCGTGTATTTAATTCCATTGAGCATTATGGTTTGAAAATCAGTCGCGCTGCATTTTGTGGTGGCACGTCTCCTTATCGCTATGCGTCTGCATTTGGTTGCCATTTATTTTTATCGACCGAAGCTGATGATGTTAAGCAAGCATTGGATCACGGGATGGCGGCGGCAACTTTAATTGCTTCCAATAGTCAGATAGAAAACGAAGACGAGCTGCGTTTTGCGTTTGATGGTGACGCGGTGATTTTTTCTGATGAAGCTGAGCGTGTTTATAAACTGCAAGGTTTATCGGCATTTACTGAAAGCGAAAAAGCGGCTGCTAAAGAACCGTTAACGGGTGGGCCATTCAAGCAATTTTTGTCCGCATTGCATGGTTTGCAAGCAGAGTTCGGTGAAAATTGCCCGATTCGCACAGCATTGGTGACCGCGCGTTCCGCGCCTGCCCATGAGCGCGTGATTCGCACCTTGCGTGCGTGGAATATTCGTATCGATGAATCGCTCTTTTTGGGTGGGTTATCCAAAGGTACTTTTCTGAAAGCCTACGGTGCAGATGTGTTCTTTGATGACCAGAAAATGCATTGCGAATCGGCGCGTGAGCATGTCCCAACCGGTCATGTACCGCATGGCATAGCCAATCATTTACCATCCTGATATTTGCACGTTCAGGGTGCATATAGCCAAGATTGGTGCTTTAAGGGGTGTTTTTTACTATTTTTGTCATATTCCCCTGGCAAAAACTTTGAATTTTCGGGATATAGTCTAAAGTTGTAACAAGGCCCGCCTGTAGCACAATTAATAATTGCTAGGCATAAGGCCCTGATTTGTTCTATTCTCTTTATGAATAACTTTTAATGATTTTATAACTCCGGGTTTCCCGGGGTTCTTTGTTACCGGTGCTTGCCCCCTGGCAAATGCCCCAGTGAGTGAGCCATTCGGAGGGCTTATGAAGCTGCAACAACTGCGTTATATCTGGGAAGTCGCCCACCATGACCTGAATGTGTCGGCGACCGCACAAAGTCTATACACCTCGCAACCAGGCATCAGTAAACAAATCCGTTTACTGGAGGACGAGCTGGGTGTGGAGATTTTCTCCCGTAGTGGTAAACACTTGACCCGCATTACCCCGGCGGGTGAAGCGATTTTAAAAACCGCTGGCGAGATTCTGCGTAAAGTAGAAAGTATCAAACAGGTGGCCCAGGAGTTCAGTAATGAACGTAAGGGGACGCTGACGTTGGCTACCACCCATACCCAGGCGCGTTACGCATTGCCGCCGGTGATTGGTTCGTTTATCAAACAGTATCCGGAAGTTTCCCTGCATATGCATCAGGGAACCCCCATGCAGATTTCTGAAATGGCGGCGGACGGTACGGTCGATTTTGCGATCGCCACCGAAGCGATGGAGCTGTTCAGTGATTTGATCATGATGCCTTGCTATCGCTGGAATCGCAGCATTGTGGTTCCAAAGAATCATCCCCTGGCTCAGGTTTCCAATCTGACGCTGGAAGAAGTCGCCAAGTATCCAATCGTCACTTATGTGTTTGGTTTTACCGGGCGCTCCAAACTGGATGAGGCCTTTATCAATCGCGGCCTGGCTCCAAAAGTGGTGTTTACAGCAGCCGATGCTGACGTCATTAAAACCTATGTTCGCCTTGGTTTGGGGGTAGGGATTATTGCCAGCATGGCCTATAGCGATACTGCAGATTCTGATCTGGTCGCTCTGGATGCAAGTCATTTGTTTGAATCCAGTGTTACCAAGATCGGTTTCCGTCGCGGAACATTCTTGCGCGGGTTCATGTATGACTTTATCGAAAAGTTTGCCCCGCATTTGACTAAAGACATCATTAACGAAGCCTTCAATCGCCATTCACGGGCTGAGTTGGATGAATTGTTTGAAGATATTGAAATACCTACGCGTTAATCATCTCTCACTTAAAGGCCGGGTTAATCCCCGGCCTTTTTTATTTTTAAGCCCCGAATACTAAAAACCTATACATTTTTCTTGTTTTGTATAACTTTATGAGTTAATACTTATACAAGATAAAAAACTGTACAGGTTTTCTATGGAAAAAATCCCGCTTGGTATTAGCCAGTGTTTGATGGGCGAGAAAGTTCGCTATGACGGCAGCCATAAACGCAATCGTTATTTGATGGATGTACTGGCTGAAATTGTGGAGTTTCGCCCTGTCTGCCCTGAAATGGCCATAGGTTTAGGTGTTCCCCGCAAGCCGATACGCCTGGTCATCAACGGTGGCGAAACCCGTGTACTCGGTGTTGAAAACCCCGATATTGATGTTACCGACGCGCTAGTTGCCCAGGCAGAAACTGCTGTCCGGCAATTGCCCGATATTTGCGGTTACGTATTTATCCAAAACTCACCGAGCTGCGGTGTTTTTGGGGTGAAGCGCTATCTCCCGAACGGTTATTCCATTGATCGGGAAGGGCGTGGTGCGTACGCCAGGCGATTGATGGAATTAATGCCATTATTACCGGTGGAAGAAGCGGGTCGATTGAACGATTCAGGCCTGCGTGAAAACTTCCTTACCCGTGTTTTCGCTTATCATGATTTTAAGGTACAGGTCGCACCTGCGCCCACGGCAAAAAAATTAATTGAGTTTTATTCCCGCTATAAATATCAAGTAATGGCCCATCATGTGCCCAGCTATTTTGCGATTGGCCGTTACCTTTCCAATCTCGCTGTAAGTGATATCCAGAAAAGCAGTGATGGTTTTTTTCAATTGTTTATGGATGCGTTAAAACATCACGCCACCCGCAAAGGCAATACCAATGCGATGATGCATTTGCGCGGGTATTTGAAAGGAGTTCTTAATACACAAGATAAACAGGAACTGTCGCAGTTGATCGATTCCTACAAAGCGGGTCACGTTCCTCTGGTTGTGCCTTTAACCTTGCTTAAACATCACTTGTTAAAACTGGACAACCCGTATTTGAAATCCCAAACCTTTTGGTCTCCACATCCGGAATTCCTGGGTTTACGTAATCACATTCTCGACAATTAATATGGCGATTGAATCATCAACCGAAATTATGGCAGCGGATTGGGTTCCTATCCGTGAAATTTCCCGCGTGACCGGTGTAAACACCGTAACGCTGCGCGCGTGGGAGCGACGCTACGGTTTATTGATTCCGCAGCGCACATCCAAAGGTCACCGGCTGTATTCGCGCGACGATATTCGACGAGTCAAGGATATTCAAATCTGGTTGGCTAGAGGTGTGGCAATCAGCAAAGTAAAAAGTTTACTCGCTGAAAAAATGATAGATGAGTTTACGGACGAGATAGATTCGGTATGGAAAAGTTTAGCAACACAAATTCATGAACATATCAATGCATTTCATCGGTCGCGCCTGGAGAATTTACTGGCCGATATTTTTTCACTTTATCCGGTAGAGATGGTTGCAGATTACTTACTGGTGCCGTTACTTGGCCGCTTGCAGGGAGATGCAATTGGTTATATTGCGAAACGCGCATTTTTTACCGCTGTGTTACAAGAACATTTACAAGCTGCGATATACAGGCAGCGCCAGTCCGCGCAAGGGGAAAAAATATTGTTGGTGTCCGTACCCGGCAATCCGGTTTATTCAAGCAACCTTGAATCGTTATTGATGAATTACAGTTGCCTGGTTCATCAATACCAGGCGGAATATGCAGGGCATCTGGATTTGAAAGTAGCCCAACTTTTGGTTGAGGCATTGCAGGCAAAAATAATTGTATTGATCGGCTACGGCGCACTCAATACCGGTGAGCTGCAGCTACACTTGAAGTCATGGCGGGAAAAAAGTGCCATACCCATAGTATTGGCAGGGGATCTGGCGTGGGTATATCCGGTGCTGGATTTGAATGAGGTCGAAGCGATGTATCCCTGCGCAACTATGCAACAAGTTCATGCTGCAATTAATCAACTGGTAAAGGAATAAGTCATCATTATGACCTACAGTGCTCCAACACTCGTTCACAGTGTTCCGCAAAAAGTGCGCAATCTTTATTTGCGTTTCGATAAAAAAATATTACCTGCGCTGGCCGATGTTTACAGTGAAGATATCCAATTTCGCGATCCATTAAATGCGCTCAATGGCTTACCTGAATTAACACAATATTTCAGGGAATCCATGGACAATTTTGTTGATTGCCGGTTCGAATTTCACCATTCAATGGAAATGCCGGAGCGTGGTGAAGCGATGTTATTTTGGACTATGCATTATCGCCATAAAAAACTGGCAGGTGGAAAGGCACTTGAGTTAACGGGGAACTCCCATCTTTTATATAAGGATAAAGTGTATTACCACCGCGATTACTATGATGCAGGCTCCATGGTTTATGAGCATTTACCATTAATGGGATTTACTATCCGCCGCATAAAAAAACGAATAGGTGCTAAATGACAGCCTTGGTGTGGTTTCGACATGATCTGCGGGTACATGATAATCCGGCATTGTTTAAAGCGGCAGAATTGGGGCAGGGTGTTATAGCGGTTTATGTTCATTGCGATGCATATGTTCGTTTACACACTATTGCTCCGGCACAGCTGGATTTTGTGCGTCGCCATTTACATGTCCTTGTTAAGGACCTGGCTGCATTAAATATTTCGCTTCAGGTGATCCAGGTAAAAAAGCCGGCAGAAATTGCGCCCGCGTTACTGCGGCTGGCGCAACATATAAATGCAACCCATTTATTTTTTAATGCTGAATACCCTGTTAATGAATTAGCGCGTGATCAGTCAGTAAACCAATTGTTGCGTGAACAAGGTATTTTGGTGAAGCGTTGCCATGATCGCTGCATAGTGCCGCCGGGAATGATTCGTAACGGGCAGGGCGATCCTTATAAAGTATTTACCGCGTTTAAAAAGAAATGGTTGCAAACGGTAATGCCAGTAAGTATGAAACCTTACGGGGCGCCGCCAATACAGCTGTTGACAAATAACAAGCACGCGTCAATAACGGAAATAGAGCAATTATTTGCCGCACATGAGTTGCGCGATTTATCAGAATTGTGGCCAGCAGGTGAGCAAGAGGCTTATCGTCGCCTGGATTTATTTATTGAAAAATCCATAACGCGCTATCAGGACCAAAGGGATTTCCCAGCGATTGATGGAACCTCAACACTATCGCCATACTTTGCTGTGGGATCAATTTCACCGCGTCAGGCGATTGCCGCGGTGCTGGCTTTTACCCATGGTGAATGGGAAGGGAGTAATGCGGGCGCTAACTGCTGGATTGGCGAACTTATCTGGCGGGAATTTTACCAGCACGTGGTCGTTGATTTTCCCCAAGTATGTAAACGCAAGGCCATGCAGGCTTACACGGAAGCGTTTCCCTGGCGTTACGACAACACGCTTTTTAACGCCTGGTGTGAAGGAAAAACCGGAATCCCTATTGTTGATGCGGCAATGCGCCAACTGAATGCAACCGGATGGATGCACAATCGCCTGCGTATGGTGGTGGCTATGTTTCTCACCAAAAATTGCCAAATTGATTGGCGATTGGGCGAAGAATATTTTATGT
The DNA here is from genome assembly GCA_021151835.1 of Gammaproteobacteria bacterium. Classification (GTDB taxonomy): domain Bacteria; phylum Pseudomonadota; class Gammaproteobacteria; order Pseudomonadales; family Cellvibrionaceae; genus Cellvibrio. The sequence continues at coordinate 12,862 of JAGKWO010000033.1, read as the reverse complement.
CGCAATTGGTGGATGGAGATTTTGCGGCCAATAATGGTGGCTGGCAGTGGAGTGCATCTACGGGAACCGATGCCGCCCCTTACTTCCGTATTTTTAATCCTGTGAGTCAATCAGAACGCTTTGATCCCAAGGGGGAATTTATTCGCCAATGGGTTCCCGAGCTTGCGCATTTATCTGATCGGCAAATTCATAATCCTCCTGCTCTGCCTGGCTACCCGGCACCATTGGTAGACCTCTCTGAAAGCAGGAAATCTACTATTGCATTGTTCGCACAATTACCCAGCGTGCGAGTGTAAAGTATTGATACATACAGCCGATGTTCATTTTTTTGCGGCAGAATGATCTGGTACCTGATTGGTAGTTGTTTCTATAATAGAACACTGATACTTGTTAATACTATTCTGTATTGTTTGATTTGTAGGAGGGGAGCTGTATGTCCAGCACAAGACTCAATTCCATTAATAATCGAATGGCTTCCATTCGCCAAAAAATACTTGTGTTTGCTTTTGTTGGCATGGGAAGCCTGTGTGTTAATGCACAGGATAATTATGTTGCTGCTGGCACTGCATATAGTCTCGATAAAAACCAGGTGATGTATCGCGAACTTTACACCGCGCTTGATGAAAATAAATCGGTGCGTGTGGATTATATGTCTCCCGACGGGAAAAAGTTTGCCACTAAAACATTGGCGTATACCGGCGAGCCATTCCAGCCGATGTTCGAGTTCGAGGACTTGCGTGATAAAGAATATTCTTCCGCTCGCTTTGAAGGTGCGCGCCTGGTTTTAACCTATGGTGTCCATGGTGAACAAAACCAGAAAACCATTATGGACAATGCCAAGGTTGTGGTGGATACCGGTTTTGATTCTTATATCCAGTTAAATTGGGACCAGCTGGTTGCAGGAAAGCGTTTGAAATTTGATTTCGTGGTGATAAGTCGCTTGAGTGTTGTGCAGCTGGAGGTGCGCAAAATTAAATCGAGCGACTCACCGGTGTATGATGCTGACTATGGCCGTGAATGGATTTATTTCCAGATAACACCGGCGAAGAAAATAGCCTCCTTGTTCGCCAATCCGATTAATCTGGCGTACGATCCCAAAGGAAAATATTTAATGCGTTTTCATGGGCGTTCAAATCTGGATGATGATAAGGGCGTTCCCCTGGATGTTCGCATCGAGTACGAATACCTGAACTAAAAAAACGGGCACTTGAGTGCCCGTTTTTTTCTGCAAATACAATAATTATTGTTACGGAATTCTGTCAATTGGTAATTGCTTATCTTTTTATAACTGCCTGTCAGCTTGGCAATGGGTAGGAGCACCAATCACTCCAGCTACCCGGATACAATTTGGCGTTAATACCGCTGATTTCCAGTGATAAAAGATTTACACAGGCCGTTACCCCTGAACCACAATAAACAACCAGATTTTCTTGCTGCGGCAAATTTTTCCACCGTGCCTGTTGCTCTGTTTGGGATTTAATAAACCCTTGTTCGGTAGTGGCATCTTGCCATAAATAATTAACCGCACCGGGAATATGGCCTGCGATTGGATCGATGGGCTCTTCTTCGCCGCGATAGCGTTTTGCTTCGCGCGAGTCAATTAACAATAATTTTCCATCGTCCTGCAAAATATCATCACGGCTTAGCGTCCAATCGGATTGCACACTGGCTTTGAAATTTCCATTTTTAATCGCCGGTTCACGACGGTCCTGGGCGCCGCCATTGTTAACCCAGGCTGCAAATCCGCCATCCAGAATAAGTACCTGCCGGTGACCGAAATAGCGCAACAACCACCAGGCTCGGGCTGCATAAGCCATACGCGAATCATCGTAAACGACAATAGTGGTGTGAGAACTAACACCGCAAACGCGCATTTTGTGCGAAAAAATTTCCACATCAGGTAATGGGTGGCGCCCACCGTGTTTAGCAACGGGCGAGGATAAATCTTTTTCCAAATCGAGGTAGTAGGCACCGGGAATATGGCCAGTACGATATTGCTCATTACCAAGGGTTTTATTTCCCAAATTAAAGCGGCAATCAAAAATAACTACTTTATTTAATTGGGTTTGGAGTTCAGCGGCGGAGATAAAGTAAGACATTTTTATTCAGGTGGGTCGTCAAAATAGTGACGTCATAATCTCACTTATATTCGCCGATGGGAAGGGTGAAAACTGAACGGATCGTTTGTTTTTTGTAATTTTCTGTCGGTGATTTAACGAAAACCGGCGTGAGGTTTCTCCGTTTCCGGTGTTTTCCCTTCCAACTGATAGGCAAAGGCGATGATATAGGCTACAGCGATATAGAGGTTTTCCGGGATCTCATCACCTAATTCCAGGGTAACCAGCAAATCCACCAGCCCGGGATTATCACACAAGGGAACTCCGTGCTCGCGTGCAATTTCCATGATTTGTTCTGCGACTGCCCCGGTACCTTTGGCACTAACATGGGGCGCGTTTTTGCCGTCATAGTAGAGTGCTACGGCCTTTTGTAATTGTGTGGATGAATATTGGCTAGCCATGATTTCCTCAGGTTTTTACGTCGACCAGCGAGTAACTGAGCAGCATTTTCGGTTTTGGTGGTAAACCGGGAATGCATTGGATATGCGTTACGCGAATGCCTTCGTGTTCCAGTAGCTGGGTTAATGAAGCGATTTTTTCCCTGGCTTCTGTCAGGGTATTTTCCTGTTCAGCCCAGAATTTTGCGTTGAGGTTATTACCCGATAAACCCAATTGCGCATAAAATTTTCCTACCACAGGCAAATCAAAATTCAACATGACGTTCCATTGGCGAACTCGCACACTGTTGGATGAATCATTTTCATTTTGCTCTTCAATCCATTGTTGCTCCAGATGGATTTGCAAGGGGTGAACTTCTTGCCCATGACGCACCGGGATTTCAAATTGCCAGGATTGATTGGGTTGGGTCACATCTGTCTGGCTGAGTTGCTGGTTAACCGTGTGTATCTGTTGCAATTGGATTTTTGCAAGGCTTCCCAGGGTATATTGATGCATCAACATCACTAACTGGGTGCGTAATTGTTTCTGGTTTAATTCTCCCTGTTGTTTATTCATCAATAGACCGAGAAATTGCGGCAGGGCATTTGCCAACGAATTTTTAGTCGAGTCGCTTTGTGCGAGTAACGGCGATGTGCCGGTAATTTCGGTATCCAGTTGATGCAACAAACCCAGCAATGCACCTTTTAAATCCTGCGCGATCATTTTGTCGATGCTTGACGGAGTTTGCCCTGTTTGTTGGGCATTAATATTTTGTAATTTTGCTGGAATATTTTTGCCGCTATTGAGCAATTGATTTATTGGACTATTCGTAGCACTAATTGTATTGGCAGCATTTTTTATCGACGGTTGCGCAGGAGTTGTTGGGGCAAGTGGTGATTTCAATGTTTGCGCCAGTTTATTTTCAAAGCCCTGGCCGTTGTTGCCAAGTGTCATCGCCAATATTTTAGGGTTGCTTAATTGATCGCTGAGGCGAACATGGTTAGCTAATGTTTTTAGCGCATCCTGGATTTGGTTCGGCAGCCATTCTTTACGCTGTGCGAGGGGTAACTGTTGGATAAATTGTGCAACTTTAGGCAGGGTGCTTAATAAATCCTGGCCCGAATCTTTGTGTGGTAACAGGCTGCGCAAGCTTTCACTAATGGCAGTGCGAGCATTTTCATTTATTGCTGTTGTTGATTGTTTGCCAATAATGTTGTCAGCCAGTAATTTCCCTAAATCCAGTTTTGCAATTTGAGTAGCAAGTTCTTTGGTGATAGTTAATGGTGCGAGCCTTGGTGAATTGGTTGCCTGATTACTTGCTTCGGTTGGCAGCGTTAAATTGACTCCCTGTGCTTGCAGCAACTGCACAAGGCTTTCCATTTGGCTTTTGGTTAATGGTTGCAGGATTTGCAGGCGCGAACTATCCGTCAGTTGCAATAATAATGTTTGTCCGGTTTGTATTGGCTGATTGGTGTAAGTTAACAAATTTTGCATGGCGGCATTTTGCGCGCCTGGTGTTGGGGTTGATGTTGTGCCCGCTGCCAATGTTGGGCTCAGGTTTAAATTCACCAGCTTGAGCGCGGGGTCTTGCAGTAACTGCTTTTGCTCAACGAGTTGACTAATGAGGGCTTTGGTCGCCGGCGCGGCTGAGTTTTTATTGAGCTGTGCGAGGGTTGCATCAATATTTTTCAGGATTTGCGCACGTTCATCCGGCGTGGCCTGGGTAACTTTATCGGCTTGGGCCAGCAATTGGCTGCCGATTTTCAAACCCAGCAATTTGCTAATCAGTGCGATTTGCTCAATCTGTGTTCGCTGCACGTTATGCAACAGCTTTTCATTAATGGAACCCAGATCCATAGCCATGCTCTCGAATGCCCATTTATATCGCAGTTGTGTGATGAAAATCGTAAATTGTGATGCGTTGCGAGCATTTAGGTCGCTATAATCGCGTGCACCATGGTTAGTTATAACCGAGTTTACAGAGTATAGCGGCTGCCAATCTTATTTCTGCAGCCCAAGCCATACCTTTCAGGTTACCCGCATTACGCAGCGTTTAGCCGTTCGATGTTGGTTGCGCTGTATGTTGTCCATTTATCGAGCGTGTAGATTACCGAGTGTATAGATAGGCCCATAATAACTATGAGTTCTTCGCCAACCCCCTTGCTTGAATTACGTGATCTTGGCTGCGAGCGGGATGAGCGTCTGTTATTTTCCGGATTGGATTTACAAGTTGTTGCCGGCGATGTTGTGCAAATCGGTGGCCCCAATGGTGCAGGCAAAACGACCTTGTTGCGCGCGCTGGCTGGCATTAGCAACGATTACCAGGGGCAGATCCTCTATGCAGGCAAGCCGCTACCCGACGCCAGTTGGGACTTTGCACGTGATCGGCTTTATCTTGGGCATTTACCGGGTATTAAAAAATCACTGACTCCGTCCGAGAACCTTGCGTGGTATTTGGCCCAAACCGGTGGTCGTATCAGTATTGATGAGGCCCTGGCAGCAGTTGGCCTGTATGGTTATGAAGATACCCCTTGCTACCAATTATCTGCCGGCCAATTGCGGCGGGTGGCCCTGGCGCGCTTGCATCTGGCGGAAGCGCGTATCTGGATTCTCGACGAACCTTTTACCGCAATCGATAAGCTGGGTGTCAGCCAATTGGAAGTCCTGATCGCACGTCAATCGGCGCAAGGCGGGGTGGTGATACTAACTTCGCACCAGGATCTGACTTTGCCGCAATTGCGGTTGGTGAATTTACAGGATTATCGCCCGCGCTCGACAAACCAAACCAAATCAGAATGGCATGGTCTGAGTGGCGCACAAAAAGATGGTAGCGCACAAAAAGACAGCGGGGCGGTAGCGCATGGTTAATCAACCTGCTTCATTGCTGGGTGGATTCAGCGCCAGCCTTCGCCGTGATTTGTTGGTTGCCGCGCGCCATAAGGCGGAGTTAACCAATCCACTGGTGTTCTTCCTGATTGCAGTGACGTTGATTCCGTTGGGTGTGAGCCCGGAAAAGTCGGTATTGGTGTTGCTGGCGCCGGGTATTGTGTGGGTGATGGCGCTGTTAGCGACGCTATTATCCCTCGATGGTTTGTTCCGCAGCGATTTTGAGGATGGATCGCTGGAGCAAATGTTGATCAGCCCGCAATCCCTGTATTTCACGGTAATGGCCAAGATTCTGGTGCATTGGCTGGTGTCCGGTTTTCCCGTGACCTTGATGGCACCATTGCTGGGGTTGATGCTGCATTTGCCGGCGAAAGGATTCCTGCCATTACTTGTTTCCCTCGCATTGGGCACAGCATCCATGAGTTTGATTGGCGCAGTCGGGGCGGCACTTACGGTATCCTTGCGTAAAGGCGGTTTATTGCTTTCGCTGATCGTAATGCCGTTATATATCCCGGTATTAATTTTTGGTGCCAGCGCGGTTCAGACTGCCATCCAGGGCGGGGCGATTGGCATGCAACTGGCAGTACTCGGCGCTTTTCTGGCGCTGGCAATTGTTCTTGCACCGATTGCAGCATTGGGTGCGTTAAAAATCAGCAGTAATGGTTAAAACAATAACGACGAAAAATACTTTGAAGGTAGGCAACTATGGCATGGCAGTGGTTTCATCGTTTGGGCTCTCCGCGCTGGTTTTATGAAAAAACCAGCCCCTGGCTTCCCTGGCTCACCGTTATCAGCATTGCACTGATTGTTACCGGTGCAGTATGGGGGTTGGCATTTGCGCCGGCGGATTACAAACAAGGCAATAGCTACCGCATCATTTATATTCATGTACCTGCTGCATTCCTCGCGCTTGCGGGTTATTACATCATGGCAATTTCCGGGGCGGTGGGGCTGATCTGGAAAATGAAATTACCATTTATGGTGATGAAATCTGCGGCCCCGATTGGTGCCTTGCTCACATTTATTTCGTTGGTTACCGGTTCCATCTGGGGTAAGCCAACCTGGGGGACCTGGTGGGAGTGGGATGCCCGTATTACGTCCATGCTGATATTGTTTTTTCTATATCTCGGTATGATCGCGTTGCAGCAAGCCTATCAGCAGCGCGATACCGCTGATAAATCCAGTGCGGTACTGGCATTGGTAGGGATGGTCAATATCCCTATCATTTATAAATCTGTTGATTGGTGGAATACGCTGCACCAACCGGCGACGATTAAATTTACCGGGAAGTCCACAATTGATCCGTCGATGCTGTACCCGTTGTTGATCATGGTTATCGGATTTTATTGTTTCTATGCGTTGGTATTGTTGCTGTATACCCGTGTAGAAATTTTGCGCAGGGAAAATCGTACCCAATGGGTTAATGATCTGGTTGCTAATCGCAAATAAAGGTATTAATGATGAAATTTCAATTTGAAAGCTTCGCCGATTTTATTGCCATGAATAACCATGGCCCCTATGTTTGGGCTGCTTACGGCATTACCTTTGTTGCGCTTGCCTATTTATTGGTAAGCCCGGTCCTGCAACAGAAAGCGTTTTTCAAGCAGCAGCAAAAACTGCAAAAGCTGGCTCAGAGTAATCCCGACGGACAGGGTCTTGAGTAATTATTCGATTCGTTTATAGAGATTCAAAACCATGCATCCGGTGCGCAAACAACGTTTAATGATCGTGATTTTTATTGTGGTGTTTTCCAGCATTGCTGTTGGCCTGATGGCTTACGCGTTGCGTGAAAATATCAACCTGTTTTACCCTCCCAGCAAAATTGCCTCTGGTGATGTTCCCCACAACACCCGCATTCGTGCGGGTGGTTGTGTAAAACCGGGCAGCGTCCAGCGTTCTGATAGCTCACTCGAAATCCACTTTTTAATTACTGACGGTATTGCCGATGTAAAGGTTAATTTCAACGGCATCCTCCCGGATTTATTTGCCGAAGGCGAGGCCGCCGTAATTAACGGCGTGGTGACCGAATCCGGTGAAATTAATGCCAGCGAAGTACTTGCCAAGCACGATGAAAACTACACGCCACCTGAAGTTGCTGAAGCGATGAAAGACAAGGGTGAGCATCAAAAAACCTGCGAGGGCCTGAAATATGGTGCTTGATTTTGTTCAATTGGCTCCTGAATTAGGACAGTTTGCGTTAATTCTTTCGCTTTGTTTAAGTGTCGCTTTATTTGTTTTGCCGTTAAGCGGCACTTATCTTGGCAGCACTTTATTGATGCAATCGGCGCGCTCACTGGCAGTCGGATTTTTTATCTTCGTTGCCTTTTCTTTTTTCTGCCTGGTTTATTCGTTTATCCACGACGATTTCTCGGTGAAATATGTTGCTTCCAATTCCAATTCACTGTTGCCGGTTTATTACAAAATAAGCGCGGTCTGGGGGGGCCATGAAGGTTCATTATTACTCTGGATTTTAATGCTTTCGGGCTGGACATTTGCCGTCGCTATTTTCAGCAAATCCTTGCCGCTGGATATGCAAGCGCGCGTGCTGTCAATTTTAGGTTTTGTCGCTGTCGGTTTTCTGCTGTTTATTTTATTAACCTCCAATCCGTTTGACCGCATTTTGCCAATTCCGCCGCAGGACGGCAGCGACCTGAATCCGTTGCTGCAAGATATTGGTTTGATTATCCACCCTCCGGTTTTATACATGGGTTATGTCGGCTTCAGCGTAAGCTTTGCATTTGCAATTGCGGCCTTGTTAACCGGCCGTCTTGATAGTGCCTGGGCGCGTTGGTCTCGCCCCTGGGCAACTATGGCCTGGGGATTTTTATCGGTCGGTATTGCGCTCGGCAGTTGGTGGGCTTATTACGAATTGGGTTGGGGTGGTTGGTGGTTTTGGGACCCGGTAGAAAATGCCTCCTTCTTGCCCTGGTTGATTGGTACTGCATTGATTCACTCATTGGCCGTTACCGAAAAGCGCAGCCTCTTCAAGAGCTGGACAATCCTGCTGGCAATTTTTACGTTTTCATTAAGTTTGTTGGGAACCTTCCTGGTTCGCTCAGGTGTTTTAACGTCGGTACATGCATTTGCGAACGATCCTGAGCGCGGCGTTTTTGTATTGGGATTTTTGCTGGTGGTGGTTGGTGCATCGCTAACGCTTTATGCCTTGCGTGCACCGGTAGTGAAAGGTTCAACCGGTTTTGACTGGTTCTCGCGCGAAACCCTGTTGTTAGGCAACAATATTTTGCTCACCATTATTATGATTATGGTGTTGCTCGGAACATTGTATCCGTTAATCGCAGATGCATTGGGTTTAGGCAAAATTTCGGTAGGCCCACCTTATTTTAATTTGTTCTTTTTGCCGTTGATGGGTTTGTTGTGCCTGTTGATGGCATTTGGTCCCATCGCCAACTGGAAGCGCACTTCGGTAAAGCAAATGCTCCAGCTTTTGTGGAAGCCATGGGTAATCAGTTTGGCAATCGGTCTGGCATTTCCATTTTTCTATCGCGACAAATATGAAATCCTCGCGGCGTTAGCGGTATTTATTGCGAGCTGGATTTTTATTTCATTGATTGCGGACATTTGGCATCGCTTGCGCAATGCTGAAAATATTCTGGCAGGCTTGAAAAAATTAAGTTTGAGCTACTATGCGATGATTGTTGCGCACGCCGGTATTGCGGTAACCGTAGCAGGTATCGGCCTTACCAGCATTTACACCGAGCAGCGTGATATTCGCATGGAAGTAGGGCAGCACGTTGAAGTGGTTGAATACGAATTTGTGTTGGAAAAACTGGAGCACATTGACGGCCCTAACTACCAGGCTGAACAAGCCGTTATCAAAGTGATGCAAGATGGCAAATTTTTGCGGGAAATGAAACCGCAGAAGCGTCGTTACCTTGCATCGGGCAACACTATGACGGAAGTGGCATTGGATGTTGGTTTCTTCCGTGATTTATATGTGGCAATGGGTGAACCACTGACCGACACGGCGTGGGCGATGCGTGTTCATTTGAAGCCATTTGTACGCTGGATCTGGTTGGGCGCACTAATGATGGCCTTCGGTGCAATACTGGCTGTAGCAGATAAACGTTATCGCAAGGCGGTTAAGCGCGAGTTGCCCGCAACAGAAGTTCCAGCGGGAAAGTTAGTAAATGAATAAACAACGACTTTTTTTATTTATACCGTTAATTATTTTTGCGGTGTTGGCGGTGTTGTTCTGGCGCGGGCTTTCATTAAACCCGAATGACATGCCGTCCGCGCTGTTGAACAAGCCTATTCCGGCATTTGAATTGCCGGTATTACCTGCTCCGGAAAATCCGGATGGGTTGGTTACGGCTACGGCAGAGATGTATAAGGGCAAAGCAAGTTTGGTGAACGTGTGGGCAACCTGGTGTGTGACTTGTCGCCAGGAGCATGAGTTCCTTAATAAATTGAGGGCGCAGGGGATCACTATCTACGGTATTAATTACAAGGATAATGATGAGGATGCGCAAAGATGGTTGGCTGAGTTACATAATCCCTACGTGTTTAGTGTGGTCGATGCCGATGGGCGTTTGGGTTTAAACCTCGGGGTTTTCGGTGCACCGGAAACCTATGTCGTCGATAAGGCGGGCATTATCCGCTATAAACATATCGGCGATGTAAATGAAAGAAACTGGAATGAAACTATCAAGCCAATATATGAAAGCCTGAAATAGTAGTGAAGGTATTGATTCATCCAAACCGGGGGATTTGATGCATATCAAATCCCTTTTTTTATCTGCGCGTACACTGAATTTATCAACAGTAAACGCGGAGGTGATTTATGTATCTGGATTCGGTAGTGGTGCTTGGTTTGATAATCATTATTTTAAGTTGTGTAATGATTACTTATGTGGGCATCTACGCGTATAAGCACATCAAAGCAGATATAGTGGCGGACCGGACGGGGCTCGAACCCGCGACCTCCGGCGTGACAGGCCGGCATTCTAACCGACTGAACTACCGGTCCGCAGCGTCACAAAAACCACAGCTACCTTTTGAGTAAGAGTGGTGGGCGGTACAAGACTCGAACTTGTGACCCATGCCTTGTAAGGGCATTGCTCTACCAACTGAGCTAACCGCCCAGGATTTCACGCTTTTCAGCGCTCACCTTGTTGGTGGCGCGTATTCTAATCATGTAAAACTATCGGTCAACCTTTTTTTAACAGATTCGTCATTTTTTTGAAAAATTTGTAAAAAATGGATGGAAAACAAACACTTGTGATTGTTTTTTGGGCTTGCCGGTAAAGTTTCCCGCGGGGCTTGTGAGTTGTTATACTCGCGCAGAATTTTTCGCGTATCTGGAATAAGTCATGTACAAGATTCTAACAAAAGCATTTGCCGTGTTTAGCCTTCTGGTTGCTGCGCAAACAGGTTTTGCGGCAATTGAAGTTCACGAATTCAAGAATGATATTGATCGGCAACGTTACCAAAGCTTTATCGATGAAATGCGCTGTCCAAAATGTCAGAACCAAAATCTTTCCGGATCTGATTCTCCTATTGCTATGGATTTACGTAACGAACTTTATCTGATGATTGAATCAGGTAAGAGCGATCAGGAAATTGTGAGCTTTATGGTTGAGCGTTACGGCGAGTTTATTTTGTATCGCCCGCGTTTAAGTCCTGCAACCATGCTGCTGTGGGCTGCACCGGTTTTACTGTTGGTATTGGGTGCAATACTTTTATTGTTGATAGTACGCAAGCGTCGCCGTTTAGCGGTAGAAGTGGATTCGGGCTTGACCCAGCAGGAGCGCGCTCGCCTGGATGCCTTATTACATGATGATCCGCAATCAAAATCGATTGATAACAATAACGAGGAGAAAAACAAATGATGTCCTTGTGGGTAGGGGCATCGCTCCTGTGTTTAATCGCGTTGGGTTTTGTGTTCTGGCCGTTATTACGGCAGCGTAAAGAAGCAACCACCGTTGCTCTCGCCACGGAAGTAAATGCCCGTTTGGAAGAAAATATCCGTTTGTATCGCGAACATATCGGCGAGCTTGATGTGCAACTGGCCGATGGTCGTATCGATCAGGCCCAGTACGATCAATTAAAACTCGAGCAAGAACGAACGCTACTGGATGACGAGGCAAGCGTACGCGCAGCATTGCCGACCGCGGCGGGGAAATTTGGAATTAAAACCCTTGCCGCTGTGGCGGTGCTGGTACTGGTGGGCGCCTGGGGTTTGTATCACCACCTGGGTAGCAGTGCTGATGTGGAAGTGCGTCAGGCGCAAGAATTGAAACAGCAACTTGATGCTGAGGATATAAAGGCCGGGCGCAACCCTGATCCGGTGCGCACGCGTGAAGTTAACCGCTTGATAGAGGCGCGTCTTGCCGATGTTCCGGATCATCTCCAATACTGGTTTTTCCTCGCGCGCAATTACATGGAGTTGAATGAGTTTGATAAAGCGGTGAATGCTTACCAGCAAGTCTTGCAGCGCGATAAAGATTCCGCCATGGTGATGGCGGAGTTGGCCCAGGCGATGTTCCTGCGCGACGGGCGCCAAACCAATCCGGCGATTAGTGATCTGGTAGCCAAGGTATTGAAAGCTGAGCCGGATAACACTATGGCTTTGGGCTTGGCGGGTATCGATGCGTTTTCCAAAAAGGATTACATCAATGCGATGAAGCACTGGGAGCGAGTGGTGAAGCTGGTTGGTGAAGATACGCCTACCGGTCAATCGCTCTCCGCAGGTATTGAGCGTGCCGCCACATTGTATTTTGCCGAGGGTGGGACTGTTGGGGATCTGGAGCGGGCGCGGAATGGGCGCCAGATCGGTATTCATGTAAGCCTTGCCGACGGGGTGAAGGCCCAGCCTGATCAGGTGGTCTTTGTCTATGCTCGTGCCTACCAGGGAGCCAAAATGCCGTTGGCGATTGATCGTGTAAAAGTATCTGACTTGCCGAGGGTGGTTCTATTGAATGAGTCTATGGCCATGACTCCGGCAATGAGCCTGGGTACTGTAGATAAAGTAGAGGTAGTGGCTCGTATATCCAATGATGGTACGGCGGCGTCCAAGCCTGGCGATTGGGAAGGTAATTTGGGGCCTGTTGACCTCAATACGGCCGGTGCAGTCGTCAATGTCATAATTGATCACCAGGTGAAGTAATCTGCCAGCAAGATCAACCGATCTTGCTGGATTTGAACAAAATTTATGCGCTTTTTTGACCTGTTTGGCTTTGTGTTTCACGGCGGGTGTAAAGCGCGGCGTAAATGTGTAGAATCCCGCCCTTAAATGTTTTTTACAGGGGCGGGATTTTTTTTGCTGCTCTGAAAAACATTAACCAAATCAAATAGCTAGGCAAACAGCTTGCCTGCGGATAAATATTGAACAGGTGTGGTCGGAGGTGGGGGCGCCCCGGCTGCTAAAAACCTGGCTAGATACAAATAATGGTGATGTGGAACTATGCGGTTAAAGTGCATCAAGCTGGCTGGCTTTAAATCTTTCGTTGATCCGACGACGG
>JAGKWO010000032.1 GCA_021151835.1 Gammaproteobacteria bacterium | reverse complement strand
AGCTTCGTTTTTCACTTCTTCTTCTTTCACACCCAGTTGCTCAGCAACGATCTTTTTTACGCGTTCTTCAATGCTACTCATGATGTTATGTAACTCCTAATGGTTATAGTTCGAAACACTTGGACAATAAAACCAAAATTGGTTCGACCATGTGATCCGGCCAAAATCGACGCGCATTTTACATCGATTTTGGGATTGTTGTAATGCCAAACAGCAAAAATCTTTGATTTTTGATCAATAACCTTTTAAAAACAAAGGGTTAAAAACAAAAATCACGACATATACATGCCGCCATTAACATGAATTGTCTCTCCGCTGATATAAGAACCAGCATCACCAGCAAGAAAAACCACCACAGCGGCAATCTCCTCTGGTGCGCCAAGACGCCCAAGCGGAATACGGGAAAGTAACTGTTGTTTTTGGTCATCTGGCAACACCTTGGTCATATCAGTATCGATAAAACCCGGTGCAACGGTATTTACGGTGATATTGCGCGAACCAACCTCAGCGGCCAATGAGCGAGCAAAACCGGCAACACCCGCCTTCGTTGCTGCATAATTTGATTGTCCGGGATTCCCCATCGCACCAACAACAGAGCTGATATTGATAATTCTGCCCCAGCGAGCCTTCATCATGCCGCGCAACACACCTTTACTTAAACGGTAGATTGCACTGAGATTGGTATTGATCACATCAAACCACTCATCATCACTCATGCGCATTAATAAATTATCTTTGGTAATACCGGCATTGTTGACCAAAATTGCGGGCGCACCGAATTCGTCACCCACCTCTTTTAATAAATTAGCAACAGAATCCGCGTCAGTTACATTCAACACCTTGCCTGCACCACGAATTCCCAACTCCCCAAAACGTGCAGAAATTTTTTCTGCACCAGACGCACTGGTCGCAGTACCAATAACAATTGCACCAGCCTTTCCTAACTGCTCTGCGATTGCGGCACCAATTCCACGACTTGCACCAGTTACCAATGCAACTTTGTCATTCAAGCTCATAAGATTTAATCCTATAAATTAATATTAAACGCTTGCTAAAGCTGAAACCAATTCTTCCGGTTTTTCAACGGAAATTGCATTCAAATTCGAGTTGATGCGCTTATTCAATCCCGATAACACTTTGCCCGGCCCGCACTCCAACGTAAGGGTAATCCCCATTCCAACCATTGTATTAACACATTCCACCCAACGCACCGGGCTGTAAATTTGCTCAATCATTAACGCTTTGATTTTCTCAGGATTGCTTTCAGTACTCGCAGTAACATTATGTACTACCGGCACCGAAGGTGAAGAAAATACAGTTTTAGTAATCTGTTCAGCCAATCGCTCTGCCGCCGGGCGCATTAATTCGGTATGGAACGGAGCACTGACAGGTAATGGTAATGCGCGCTTCGCCCCCGCCTCTTTACAAAGTGCGCTTGCGCGCTCAACAGCACCAGCCGCACCGGCAATAACAACTTGTCCGGGAGAATTAAAATTTACTGCAGACACAACCTCACCCTGCTCTGCTTTTTTACAGGCCTCGATAATTAACGCATCATCAAGACCGATAATGGCAGCCATTGCCCCCTGACCAGCGGGCACAGCTTCTTGCATAAATTTGCCGCGTTGCTGCACTAATTTCACCGCATCCTTAAAAGCAACAACACCGGCACATACCAGTGCCGACCATTCACCAAGGCTATGCCCTGTCATTAATGCGGGTGCAGCACCATTACGCTCCTGCCACACACGAAACACCGCAACACTGGCAGTGAGCAACAACGGCTGGGTCCGCTCAGTTAAATTAATTTCCTCCTGGGCCCCATTTTGCACCAATGCCCAAAGGTCATACCCTAACACTTCCGAGGCTTCTGCAAAGGTTTGCTGAACCACCGGGTATTCAGCAGCCAACTCGGCCAACATGCCAATTTTTTGAGATCCCTGACCAGGAAAAACAAACGCGAGATGAGAACTAGTCATAAAGGTTTAGCTTCTGTTTTAAGATTAAAAAAATAAGTTAGTTAGTTGAACTTAATTGTTGTGCAATACGCTCGGGAACTTTTAATTTTACTTGTTCGCGAGCCACAATCAGCGCCTGCATAAATGCTTTACGGTCTGCGCCACCATGGCTTTTTATCACCGTTTTTTGCAACCCTAAAAAGCTGGCGCCGTTATACAAAGATGGATTTAATTCTTCGCGCAATTGCGTAAATAGCGGCATAGATAGCACTGCCAAACATCTATTGAAAAAATTGCGCTGTAACGTAGTTGAAATTTTTTGGGAAATATAGCGCGCAACGCCCTCACTGGCTTTTAATGCAATGTTGCCATGAAAACCATCGCACACAATGACATTCTCGTTGCCCGTAAAAATACCGTCAGACTCAATAAATCCCACATAATTAATACGACTATCAGCACGCAGCAACTCCTGGGCTTGCTGCAATAATTCCGTGCCCTTTTGAGCTTCACTGCCGATATTGAGCAGTCCAACACGCGGATGATCGACCCCCTCAATTTCGGCCAACACACTGCCCATAAGCGCAAATTGCTGCAAGTGCAAAGCCGTGCAATTGATATTTGCCCCTAAATCCAGCAAATAGGTAGAACCTTTCGCCACCGGCATGGATTTACAAATTGCAGGACGCTCGATAGCGGGAAAGGTTTTTATTAAATATTTGGCCATCGCCAACAGCGCACCGGTGTTTCCAGCACTAACGCAGGCATCCGCCCCACCCTCTCGCAAGAGCTCCAGGGCAATCCACATGGAGGAATTCTTTTTTTGTCGCAGTGACACCAAAGGATCATCACTCATGGAGACAACTTCAGAAGCGTGCTCTATTTGAGCGGTGCGCAGATGGCGGGATTTGGTTATTAATGGCTGGAGCTGATGCTGATCACCAACAAGGATCAATTCAACATCAGCATAGAGGGCTGCAAAACTTTCCGCTGCTGCAATAGCAACGCGGGGACCTAAGTCCCCGCTCATAGCATCAACTGCTATTCGAATTCTTGCCGACAAGGTAGTGTCGCAGGAGTAATAAATTACTCTTCGCTACCTTTATCAATCACTTTACGACCACGGTAAAAACCGTCAGCAGTTACGTGATGACGCAGGTGCTTTTCGCCACTGGTTGCATCAACCGACAAGGTTGGACCAGTCAATGCATCATGAGAACGACGCATATCGCGCTTTGAACGTGATTTTTTGTTTTGTTGAACTGCCATGGTTAGCTCCTATTTACTGACTCATTGGAACCGAGGCGCCTCAGGATTTCGGCGAGCTCTTAAGTTGCTCCAACACTTGAAATGGGTTTTTCTCTTTTTTTGCCTCAACCGGCTTACCACTTGAATAAAGCTTGCTATCGACACAAGATTCTTCGTGATAAGCAACTGCAGGCAAACTCAACAACAGCTCTTCTTCGATCATATCGTAAAGATCTGCCATACCCTCACCGGTAATCCAGGGATCAAAATGCTGGGGCAATGCCCTGGCAGCCTCTTCATCCCATACAATTGCCAGTGAAATATCACTCTCAACCGGAACAGTAACCGGCTCAAGGCAACGCTGGCACACTAACGCCAGATTAGCCGAAGCATGACCGGTAACAGCCCGCTTACCTTCTTCACTGATTTTAAATTCAAGATGAACTTGCACCTCGCCCGCCGAACTTTCCGTCGCATCTACAATACGCGGCAGCTCAACAACGGGGATAAAACCCTCTAAAGTCACACCCTGCTGGGCGAATTTTCGAGGATCTCCCTGCTTTGGCAGAGGCTTGTGAATTGGGGTCTTAAACATAAGCGCGCAATCATAGGGATATAGCCCATTCATGTCAAAGAAAAACTAGCCAAATAGCGCTATTTAGTTGGTTAGGAGTAGAATCTCCCCCTTATTTTGTGTTTCGCATAATCGTTTTTGAGTGTAAATAGCATGACTTCCACCAAATTAGTGCTGGCATCCAGCTCCCCATACCGCCGCCAACTTCTCCAGAAACTGGGGATGGATTTTATCTGCGCATCGCCCGACATTGATGAAACACCAGATAAGCATGAAACACCGGAGCAATTGGTACTTCGCCTGGCAAAGCAAAAAGCTACTGCACTGGCAACCACCTTCCCGCAACACCTGATTATTGGGTCAGACCAGATTGCCACACTAAACAATCAGATTATTGGAAAACCCCATACACATGAAGCCGCTGTAGAACAATTAACCGCCTTCAGCGGCAAAAAGGTCGAGTTTTTAACAAGCCTTTGCCTGCACAACAGCAAAACCCATCAATCACAACTGACAATGGATAAATACATAATAAAATTTCGTCACCTTACGGGAGCACAAATAGAAAACTATTTAAGAAGAGAGCAACCCTACGATTGCGCTGGCAGCTTTAAATCCGAAGGGCTTGGAATCTGTCTATTTGAAGGAATGGAGGGTGAAGATCCAAACACACTTGTAGGACTCCCCCTGATCCAGTTGGTAAACATGCTTATAAATGAAGGCGCTGACCCGCTCGGCATCAACAGATAAAAAACAGAACTTATTAACCCTGCTTGAGCCGCTCCCATGACAGCAACTCATCAAATCGATCCAGGCAAAGCACAGGCTCATACACATGCAACCTATCCACATGATGCGCACCATAACTTACTGCAATTCTCGGCATAGCGATATTTTTTGCCATTTCCATATCATATTCAGTATCACCAATCATCACCGCATCCTCCGGATCTGCACCAAACTGGGATAACAGCTCCTGGAGCATTAACGGATCAGGTTTTGAGGCCGTCTCATCCGCGCATCGGGTAG
Source organism: Gammaproteobacteria bacterium (assembly GCA_021151835.1). Lineage (GTDB taxonomy): Bacteria > Pseudomonadota > Gammaproteobacteria > Pseudomonadales > Cellvibrionaceae > Cellvibrio. The sequence goes on along the minus strand of JAGKWO010000032.1, from coordinate 52,660 downwards.
CATGAAAAAAATCACTCAGACCCAACACACCGAATATCCTATCCAGCCCTTTGCGACTTTTGCCCGTAGCAATAGTTAATGTATGCCCCTGCTCTTTCAAGTGACGCAGGGTATCAGCAACACCCGGGAAAAAATCCGATGGACGAGCTTCATCCAACATCAAAAAACGCGCCGCATAGGCTTCGCGCAAGCGTTGCCTGTCACCAGCAGAGACATCGGGATACAACCGCTGGATCGCCTCAGGTAGCCCAAGACCAATAATATTGTGAACAAGGTGATCACCCAGTGGCACCCAGCCTAAATCCTCCGCCGCCAGTTGCATCGCTGTAGTGATTTTGGCCTTTGAATCACTCAGGGTACCGTCCCAATCAAAAATAAATAGCACCACCAACTCCAAATCAGTTTTTCACTTCCAACTTCGACAAGGGCACAGCCAAATCTGGCGGCAAGGGAGCATTGACACGGGTCAACTCCACGGCATCAGGCAAATAGAAAGATAAAGACGAAGCATGCAGGAACAGACGGCGCAAACCAATATTGCGCAGGACCTCGTTAATGGCATCGTCACCATACTTTTCATCCCCCGCCAAACTATGCCCGGCATATTGGGCGTGAACGCGAATTTGATGAGTCCGCCCGGTGATGGGACGAGCCTCAACCAAGGTAAAACCCTGATAACGATTCAAAATCCCGAATTCCGTCAAACTGGGCTTTCCATCAGGATGGACTTTGACAATTCGCTCCCCGCCTGCAACCTCAAACTTCATCAGCGGCGCATTAATCTGATGGCAACGCTTGGACCAATCCCCCAACACCAGCGCCTGGTAGACTTTCAATACACCACCGGCACCTGCTGATTTTTCGCGCAACGCCTCTTGCAAATGGCGTAGATAACTACGCTTTTTAGCCACCATAATGCAACCGGAAGTATCGCGATCAAGACGATGGACCAATTCCAGATGACGTGCCTCAGGGCGCATCTGGCGAAGGGTTTCAATCAATCCCAAGGTAACCCCGCTTCCACCATGAACAGCCAATCCCGGCGGCTTATTAATCACCAGGAGACCGTCATCCTCATACAATATCGAAGCATTAAGCAGTGCCATCATCTGATGGCCTGCTTTTGCCTCAGTACCAGCCTCTGCAGTCCGAACCGGAGGTATCCTGACCGAGTCGCCAGCCATCAATTTATACTCTGGCTTAACCCGCCCCTTATTGACCCTGACCTCCCCTTTGCGAATAACGTTATAAACCTTGGACCTGGGAACGCCTTTTAACCGGGCAATAAGAAAGTTATCGAGGCGCTGACCTGCCTGGTCATCATCAATAACAACAAAGTTAACACCGGAACCGGTGGGCTCATCTATTTGATCAGGATGTTTTTCAGCATAAGTTTTCATGGCCGGCATGATACCTCATACCATCGATTTACCCCATGAAAACAAAACCGGTGCCGGCAATAAAATGGCTAAATCACTGATTTAATTGCCGCATTGGGGGATTGCTGCTATAGTCCAGAGGCTGATACAGGCTGGTTTCCGGATCGCGCAATGATAGGCGCATCACTAGGAAATACCGCTGACAGCAAGGATTTAGCGATTTGCACCATGTAATTGATAGCAATAACAAATCCTTGAAAGCACTGACAATGGTAGACGGCATCATATTAAGGCCAACTACCCTAACAATCGCGTCAACCCTGGTTGCACTCATTGTTAATACGATTTTTGTTTTGCTGAACTCATTAGAATCTATTTGTAAATTCTGGATAACGGCGATTTCGCCAAAAAATCCACAGCAAGCAGGTTGCAAATATCATTGCCTGGTCCAGTCAGTTGACGATACCAATCAATGGAAGCCGATTGAAAAGAATATGTTATCCATTCATTCAGCAAGTCGGCTCGATCAAAATGATCGACACCAAACAACCATGCGCAGAACTGATTAAAAATCAATCTGCCAACTACAAATAGAAACCGGAACCACCGGTAGATAGACGAGCCAAATGGGAGACCCTATTGGTGTTAGCCGCTGTGCAGCGCTCCGACACCATACAAAGGAAAAAACCCACCAACCGCTAGTGCGAGCCCGCCAATAACAACGGGTAGCGTAATAGTCCACAAGGTTGCGCAAAACATTTTCTGCTTAACACTGATTGTCACCGTGGCCAGCGCCTCACAAGACAATTAGGTAACACATGAAAAGAATGCTCATCAATGCAACTCAACCTGAAGAGTTGCGCGTAGCACTGGTCGACGGCCAATGGCTTTATGACCTTGATATAGAAAACCGCAATCGCGAACAAAAAAAATCCAACATCTATAAAGGCCGCATTACTCGAGTAGAACCCAGCCTTGAAGCTGCCTTCGTTGAATATGAAGGCGGTAGCCGCCATGGATTCCTCCCCTTAAAAGAAATCTCACGCGAATATTTCAGCAGAAATCCTGGCGACCTTGATGGCCGCATCAAAATTAAGGATGTACTCAAGGAAGGCACAGAAGTTATCGTCCAGATCGATAAAGAAGAGCGCGGCAATAAAGGCGCAGCCCTTACCACTTTTATCAGCCTTGCAGGTCGCTATCTGGTTCTTATGCCAAATAACCCTCGCGCCGGCGGCATTTCACGTCGCATCGAAGGCGAAGATCGTGCTGAACTGAAAGATGCCCTCGGCGAAGTGGAAGTTCCGGCCGGGATGGGAGTCATTATTCGAACCGCAGGTGTGGGCAGAAGCTCCGAAGAGCTGCAATGGGACTTGAATTATCTCCTGCAACTGTGGGATTCAATTGCCAATGCAGCCAAAACCTCTGCCGCACCCGCCTTCTTATTCCAGGAAAGTAACGTCATCATCCGGGCAATTCGCGATTATCTTCGTCAGGATGTCGGCGAAGTAATTGTGGATAACAGGGAAGCCTTTGATTTGGCAACCGGATTTATCCAGCAAGTAATGCCTAATTATCGTAGCAAGGTAAAGCTTTACCAGGATGACATCCCCCTATTCAATCGCTATCAAATTGAGTCTCAAATCGAGACAGCATTTCAACGCGAAGTGAAATTACCGTCCGGCGGTTCAATCGTTATTGATGCAACTGAAGCTCTGGTCGCTATCGATATCAACTCCTCCCGTGCAACAAAAGGTGGGGATATTGAGGAGACCGCACTGCAAACCAATCTGGAAGCGGCCGATGAAATCGCCCGCCAATTGCGCCTGCGCGATATGGGCGGCCTGATTGTTATCGACTTTATCGATATGCAACCGGTGCGCAACCAGCGGGAAGTGGAAAACCGGGTTCGCGATGCACTAATGATGGATCGGGCTCGTGTTCAAATCGGGCGTATATCCCGCTTTGGCCTGATGGAAATGTCGCGCCAGCGCCTGCGTCCGTCACTTGGTGAAACCCATTCCAAAATATGCCCTCGCTGTGACGGCGTAGGAACCATTCGTAGCACACGCTCATTGGCACTATCGATTTTGCGCCTGGTGGAAGATGAAGCCCAAAAAGAGCGCAGCGCCGAAATCCGTGCAATCTGCCCGGTTTCTGTTGCAACTTATTTGCTTAATGAAAAGCGCAAAACCATTTCCAGCATTGAATCGCGCAACAATACACGTGTGGTAATTGTGCCTAGCGCTGAACTCATGACGCCGCACTTTGAAGTGCAACGCCTGCGCGATGACGATGAGGGCACACTGGAAACCAGCTATAAAATTGTTGCCCACACCGACGAAACCAAGGAAGAAGAGGAAGAAATCAACGCGAAACCGTTCGTCGCGCCCAAGCCCCTGGTTCAACCAAGCAGCCCAAGCCAACCGGCGCCGGAACCCACCAAAAAACCCGGACTATTATCACGCCTGCTGGGCTCTATTGCTGGCATTTTCAGCAGCGATAAAAACGAAGACAGTAAAAATAAACGCGAACATAGACGCGATACCCGTCGCAATTCTGGCAACCGCAATCGCCGCGATAACCGCAATCGCCGCGATAAAGAGCGCAAAGAGGATCGCGAAATCCTTGACAACCTGGACCATCGCAACGCCCAGGAGCAAAAAGCAGGGCGAGACCAGGATAAACGCGATTCAAACAAAGATTTTGAAAAACGCGAAAACAACCGCGAGCAGAATGAGCGTAAATCGCGCAATAACCGCGACCAACAACCTCGCGATCCGCAGAATGGCGATGAAGAATCACGCCAACCCAGAAATCGCAACCAGCGCAATGAGCGCGACAACAATCGCAAGCAAGCCACCAAAGAGAGTGTAATAGAGGATACTCCAATTACCCTCAATGACGCTGAAATTGTCGAAGAAGGTGACGACCAAAGACCATCCAAGCGTCCTGCCGGCCGTCGTACACGCTCTCAACAACGTCGTCGTAATCGTAGAGAAGAAGGCGAAAATTCGGGAGCGGAAATACAAGAAGGCGCAAGCAGCAATCAAGAGCCTGTTACATTGAGCGAATCTGCCCAGTTAGCACAACAAATTTCTGCGGCCATTGCCGAACATGCCCAGCAAGCGCAAGCAAACAAAGCGCAAGCATCGCCCGAGAACAGCACACCCGATGAAGCCGTTACCGAGCCAAACCCTGAGCAAAAAACAATAGTGGATGTTGCAACAACTGAAACTGTTTCGATAGCTGCTGAAGAACCAGAAAAAACCAACAAACCAATCAGCGTTCATCCAGTAAAACATTTGGAAGAAGCCACTGAAGTAGAAGCACCCCAATCAGTGGTAACCGAGCCTGTTGAAGCTCAAGCCTCTGCATGGTCCGAGCCTGAAGCAATTATGGTGGGCGCTATTGAAACGACAAAGACCGAAGCAGCGGAAGTAACGATAGAAACGACTGAACGCCAAACGGTAACTGAAGTCAACATCACACCAACCAGAGCAGGCAATGACCCTCGCAATTCACCAAAACCTATTGGCAAAATCAGTATTATTACTGAAACAATAGAAAGCCAGTCGTCGCGTGCACTTGATACCAGCTTGCCGCCCAACGTAGATCATAATCCTCGCCAAATTAGCAGGCCACTGAATGACCCACGCCTGAGTAAACATAACAGCGAGCAATAACAACGAACGACCCCCGCAAAAAGAAAAGCCGAATTGTCATCAATTCGGCTACTCGGAAGGGTGGCAGAGTGGTTTAATGCACCGGTCTTGAAAACCGGCGTAGGTGAAAGCCTACCCAGGGTTCAAATCCCTGCCCTTCCGCCATATATAAAAGGCGCTTGAGAAATCAAGCGCCTTTTTGTTATTCCCATAATTGCCTCTACATAATAAATCGTAGATTAGCCCATTCAATTTCAGCATTGAACTTAACATAACAATTTCCAACTAACCTATACGATCCCCAACCATATTTACCTTGGCTTTGGGTTCGCATGTTTGTATTATCGCCTCCAGAAGTTCAAAACCCCATGGCAATTTATGGAGATCAATATGCAAGAAGTTTACAGCACACATTCTTCCAATACGCTAAGCCAAAGTGAGGCCAGCAAGGTTTTACGCAATACTTATTTTTTACTTGGCCTTACACTGGCTTTCAGCACTTTAACAGCGGGCGTCGCAATGGCGGTAGGCATAGGCCACGGTGTCGGATTGGTTATGAGCCTGATTGCGATGGCGCTAATCTGGTTTGTACTTCCCAAAACCGCCAACTCTGGTACAGGATTAGCAGTTGTGTTTGCATTTACCGGCCTGATAGGTGCAGGACTTGGGCCCGTTATTAGCAGATATCTAGCAATGGAAAATGGCACAACTATTATTTTGCAAGCCCTGGGTGGCACTGCGATTATTTTCGTTGGCCTTTCGGCATATGTATTGGCATCCCGTAAAAACTTTAGCTTCCTGGGTGGTTTTGTTGCAGTTGGCATGATGTTAATGCTTGCAATAATGCTATTCCTATTGGGCGCATCTTTCTTTGGTTATCAATTCTCCGGGCTGCACCTGGCATTTTCTGCAGGCATAGTTTTGTTAATGTCAGCACTTATTCTTTACCAAACAAGCGAAATCATTCACGGTGGAGAAACCAACTATATTTTGGCAACAACCAGCCTTTACTTGTCGATTGTGAATTTATTCACCAGCCTGTTGCACTTGCTTGGTGTAGCTAACGACGATTAATAAATCATCTTTGCATAATAAGGCTCCCCTGCGGGGAGCCTTATTTTTTTGCGAGTCGATTAGATATGATATTTTCTATCACCGTACAATCCCCCCCCTACTCCACCCAGGCAAGCCATACCGCGTACCAATTTTGCAAAGCGGTGCTAGCCCAGGGGCATCACCTTCATCGAGTATTTTTTTATCAAGATGGAATTTATAACGCAACCAGCTTGGCCGCACCACCGCAAGACGAGCTGGATCTTTTTGCTGGATGGCAAAATCTAGCCAAAGAAAACAAAATAGAACTGGTTGTTTGTATCGCGGCTGCATTACGACGAGGAGTGCTTAACCAGGAAGAATCGATACGTTACCAAAAAGATGCATTCAACCTTGCCGAAGGATTTATTCTTGGAGGACTTGGGCAGTTAATAGAAGCAGCAGCGAATTCAGACCGTATCGTGACATTCGGAAATTAATATGCAAAGAAAAATTTTATTAATCAGCCGCCATGCACCTTATGGAAGCTCGACCGCCAGAGAAGCACTGGACGCCGCTCTCGCAGCAGCCGTTTATGAACAGGAATTAAGTTTGCTTTTTATGGATGATGGGGTATTCCAATTACTGGAAAATCAACAAGCACTAAATATTGATCAAAAAAATCTTTCTTCAATACTTGGCGCACTCCCCTTTTACGATATAGAGAAAATATATATTCATCAGGAGTCGCTTGAACAAAGGCAAATTGAGAAGGAAGACTTGCTAATGGAAAGCGCAACCATTTTGACCAACGAACAAACTTCTGCATTGCTAAGCCATCAAGATCATATTCTGAGCTTTTAAAATATGAGCACATTACATACAGTTAATAAGTCATCCTTTACACACAATACACTTAAATCCTGTATTAGTATTTGTGCAAAAAACGATGGAATTTTACTGCTGGAAGATGGAGTGTTCGGCGCACTTCACAGCGCGCCAGATGCAGATTCGTTAATCGCGTTGCACAACAAAGGCATTACAATTTATGCATTATCTGCTGATGTGAAAGCAAGAGCCCTCGAATACAAAATTGCCAGCCATATCCAATTGGCCAATTATGAAGAGTTTGTAGCCTTAACCATTCATCACAAACGCATTCAAAGCTGGTACTAAATGTTTCTAGTCGTAAACAACAACAATATAGCCATTGATAACGATGGTTATCTCAAAGACATAAAGCAATGGAGCCCTGAAGTTGCTATAGCAATCGCGGCCCAGGAAAACATTCAGATTTCGGATGCACACTGGGAAATAATTTATTTACTACACGATTTTTATCGAGAATTTGAAATCTCACCAGCCATGCGCGCACTGGTAAAATACGTAGATAAAAAATTGGGGCCAAGCAAGGGAAAAAGCGTGTATCTGCTGCAATTGTTTCCAGCGAGCCCGGCAAAATTAGCATGCAAAATCGCGGGGCTTCCCCGCCCAACCAATTGCCTTTGAAACTAATTCATACTCACAAACAGAAGGCGAAAAAAAACGAGCCGATTTCCAGCTCGTTTTTTTTGAAGTTAACCGTAACGCAAATATTTCACTTTGGTAAGCTTAAGCAGCATCAATAGATTTGATAGTGCCTTTAGGCAAAACTGCGTGTACAGCCACTTTCTGAAATTTAAGCTCTACGTTATTACCGGTTTCCAGCACCACGTAGTTTTCATCAACTTTGGTAATCTTTCCCAACATCCCGCTAGTCATTATGACTTCATCGCCTTTTGCCAAGGCAGAAACCAGATTTTGATGCTCTTTTTGACGCTTACGCTGAGGACGAATAATCAAAAGGTACATAAACAGGAACATACCACCAAACATCAACAGCGTGATCATCGGATTGCCTGATTGAGCTGGTGCGGCCTGAGTCTGGGCCACTGCGGATGCTATAAACAAACTCATGAATCTAACCTCTCAGAATAAAGAGCGCTAACTCTACCTGTTTTGCAACAAGCAAGCAATTAGCGCAATTACCCAAAGGGAAGCTTAAGAGAATATAAAAGTATCAGGCATAATCCCTGAAAAGCTTTCTAAAAACACTGGGGGATAGACTGGTCCAACGCTTGAAGGCATTGGTAAAACTGGTGCGATCAGAAAAATCCAGCGCTTTTGATACGGTATCGACACTCATATGCTCATCAATAAGATATTTGATCGCATAATGAAAACGAAGCACATCACGCAACTGGGCAAAATTTGCTCCTTGCTGTTGCAAGCGGCGCTGCAGGGTTCGCTTGGATAATTTAAGATCTTCCGCGATTCGATCAATGCAAAGGTCGTCGCGACCAACCCTCTGCTTCAAGGCGTCAATCACTCTAGCGGAAACACCTTCAAATTTTGGAATTTCAGCCAGAGCCAAATACTCCGGATAAGATCTGATTTCCGAGCCTTCGAAAGAGTTTTCTGAAAATTGTTCGCTGTTACGGTAGATTCGCTGTAATTGAATCATCCAGGCGTCTCCTTTGCCATCAAGGGCGTTGTTAAATCAGTCCAGAGTGTTTTCCAAAGGCAAACGCTTATTTACCGGTTCAGACCATCCGTGAATCATCGTGCACACTCAACTATTGTCGATTATAGACGAACTTTTTTTGATTCAAAGAGAAACAAGTGTAATTTACAAACAAAACGTGACTTTATTATCACACATTATTATATAAATGACTCTTTAAATGCCATTGCGCAGCAATTCAAGAATTTCCTGATCGTGGGTTTTGGTATTTACCTTATCCAGAATTGCCACTAGCCGTCCCTCTTTATTAATGAGAAAACTGGTACGCAAAATTCCCATGAATTCCTTACCCATAAATTTTTTCAATCCCCACACACCATATTTCTCGGCAACTGCATGATCTTCGTCAGCTAGAAGCTCAAAATTCAATTCGTATTTATCAACAAATTTTTTTATCTTTGCCGGGGTGTCCGGACTCACTCCCAGCACAACTGTGTCCAGTTGAGAAAACTCATTGCTGTTATCACGAATTCCACAAGCTTGTACGGTACAACCCGGGGTTGATGCGCGGGGATAAAAATATAATACAACGTTGTTTTTGCCTTTAAAGTCTTTAAGGGAAACGTCTTTATTAGCAAAATTTTTCAAGGTGAAAGCCGGTGCCAAATTGCCGATTTTTGGAAAAGCCATGAAATAATTAACTCCAAAAAATTATGTTAATTGCGCGAAAACCAAACTGCAGTTCACTGCACAAATATTACTCATCACTATCGAACGCACCGAAAAGTGCATCTTTTTCATCAGCAGTTACTGTTGTTTTGATTATTGTTGATTCAACAACAGGATACCGCACGCAATTGCGGCCATCACGCTTGGCTTGATAAAGCCATGAATCTACCCTTTCGATAAATCCTTCATGGGTATCGCTGTGATTGCCGCGAAACTCGTCTACTCCCAAACTCGCAGTAACCGATAGCGATTGCCCATCATGAAGAAGAGGTGCATGTTCTATTGATTCACGCAGGCGTTCAGCTACATGCTTTGCCTGGCGCAAATCCGTATTGGGCAATAAAACAACAAACTCTTCTCCACCGAAGCGACAAGCGTAATCGAGTTTACGAATCGTCAAGGTTATTTGTTGCGCTACCAACATCAGCACCTGGTTACCCACTTCATGACCCCAGGTATCGTTAAACTGTTTGAAGTGATCGATATCCAGTACGATTAATGAGAGCACCTGGAACGAACGACGACTGCGCTCCATTTCGAGCGGTAATGTATCGGAAAAAAAACGGAAATTGTACAAACCTGTTAGAGCATCAGTGCGCACCTGCTCCTTCAATAGCTCGATTTCATCACGAAGGTTTTTTAGCTCTTGTAGAAACTGACAAGGCAAATCACCTTCAGGGCATAAATGCAATTCGGATGCAGATGATGAATCCATAAAAAATTTGAATAGTAAGTAAATGATTAAGTGCTACCAAGTTTAGACGATAGCGCCAATTCGCACCAATCTACCTCTGACGACTACAATACCATGCATTAATCGCGATAAATTTTTAACAAATCACCATAATGATCAATTCGTCTATCGCGCAAATAGGGCCACATACGCCGCACCGTTTCACTGCGGGATAAATCTATATCGACCACTACAGTTTCTTCCTGCTCCGTTGTTGCCTCATAGAGAAATTCCCCTTGTGGGCCTGCCACAAAGCTGGTTCCCCAAAATGTTAATCCGGGACCGCCAGCAGGATCAGCTTCATGCCCTACTCGATTTACACTGATTACCGGCAAGCCATTTGCTATTGCGTGGCCGCGCTGGATAGTGATCCAGGCCTCGCGCTGACGCACTTGCTCGTCATGTTTTTCCTGGGGAGACCAACCAATAGCCGTTGGATAAATCAATACATCCGCTCCTGCCATTGCCATCAATCTGGCGGCTTCAGGAAACCATTGATCCCAACAAACCAGAATACCCAGTTTTCCGACCGATGTCTGGATGGGTTGAAATCCCAAATCACCAGGGGTGAAATAAAATTTTTCGTAATAGCCTGGGTCGTCCGGGATATGCATCTTGCGATATTTACCCGCAATGCTTCCATCTTTCTCAAAAACAACAGCGGTATTGTGATGCAATCCAACACCGCGCTTTTCAAAAAGCGAGGAAACAATAACGATACCCAACTCTTTTGCGAGTTCACCCAAGGCGAGCGTGCTTGGTCCGGGGATGGTTTCAGCCAGATCAAAGTGCCCAGCGATTTCCTGTTGGCAAAAATACAGGCCACGATGGAGTTCTTGCAAAACAACGAGCTCAGCACCTTGCTTTGCGGCGATGCGAATCTGCGCAATAGATTTGGAGAAATTCCCGGCAAGGTCTGCCGTACAGGATTGCTGCACCAGTCCCACTTTCAATAATTTCTGCTTAGTTTTTTGCATTTAAAATTGCTCCAAAACACCTTCAGGAATCTGCATGGTGATGCAGTGCAAACTTCCACCCTGCTCAATTAAGGATAAGCACGGAATACCCATAATCTCGTAGCCTGGAAATGCTTGTGATACAACTTCCAACGCTTCTTCATCCATTGGCAACTCATAGATAGGAACCAAAACCGCTTCGTTAATCACCAGAAAATTGGCGTAAGTTGAAGGCAAACGCAAATCGGAATCCCGCCCTGATACCGCACCGGACCAAGGTAAAGGTAGTAATCGATAAGGTTCGCCATCGGCATTGGTAAACGTTTTTAATTGATCTTCCATTTTTTTCAATGACGAATAATGTTCATCCTGCTCGTCATCACATGCGGTGTAAACAATGGTGTTATTGGGACAAAGGCGAGCCAATGTGTCTATATGGCTATCTGTATCATCACCCGCGAGGTAACCATGGTCCAGCCAATTAATTTTGCGCACACCAAATGCCGCTTTTAAACGCGCTTCAATGTCTTCTTTAGTTAACTGCGGGTTGCGATTTTTATTTAATAAACACGATGACGTCGTCAGCAATGTTCCCTGCCCGTCAGTTTCAATCGAGCCGCCTTCCAGTATCCAGTCTTGTGTTTCGAGGGAGGCGTAAGGAAATGCTTTTTGTGCAAATAATTGGCGTGTTACCTGATCATCAAGATCGTGAGGAAATTTATTGCCCCAACCATTGAATTTAAAATCCAGCAATTTGAACCCATCCGGAGTTTGCACGGTTAAAGGCCCATGGTCGCGTGCCCAGGTGTCATTGCTGGAGGCAGGATATAAATAAATATATTCCAGCGGAGCTCCCATCGCCTCCAGTCTGGCGCGAATCGACTCCAGTTCATCTTCCGGCGCAGCAATAACTACATCGGCGTAATCACTGATAACCGTTGCCAATGCTTCATAGAGTTCTGTGACCTCTTCGTGGATCCATTTCCATGGCGTATTTTTATGCGGCCAGGTCAGCATGACAGCATCTTGCGGTTCCCATTCGGCAGGTAAACGTTGATTTGTCATTCAAAACACCTCATTAAAATAAAAAATGGCCAGTTATAAGCTGGCCATTATAAACAAGCAACATGATGCATTCACGATACATTTAACATGTATACACTATTTCGCAGGACTGACAGTTTCTTGTGCGGGCAAGGAAATAACCTTTTCATCATTGTTTTTATCCATCATTTCTGCTGAAGCCTTTTGCGCTTTCTTAGCAACGTCGCCCACTTGTACTATCGCTGTAATAATCCTGTTATCACGCTGCCCATTACTAACGAGGCCGACCCGCACATTGATATAATAGCGACCTTCGGAAACGGCACGGATCCTTACCGGCAACTTATACTCTGTAACTTCGCCCAAGGTAAATTCATAATGCGTTGATGACTCAAGTTGCAAGCCCTCACTGGTTGAAATATCTACCAGCATCGCACCGCCATTTTGTGGAGTTGACAGCACCAGCTCCAAATCACCTGCACCTGGCGCACTGAGAAAAAATGGCTGGGTATTTTCAAGTTTTACAGGAGCCCCGGGTTTAACGGTATGGACGTTGGGCGATTTTTTTGGAACCGTGACATCGGAAGAGCTGGTTGGTGTATTACAAGCCGATAAAAAAACCAGCAACACGCCGACGATGTATACCAAGGGCACACTAATACCTTTTATTTTATCCATCTTACCGTTACCTGTTTAGCAATATCCAATTGACAAAACCACGACAAATTAATTCAACAGCTGGGCGCGAATATCAAAACATGCAGTGATCTGGCTGGCTTCATCGACATCTCTGGGGCGCGCATCCGTCACCTCCAACACATAATTACCTGCCGATAAAAAGCGGGAAACATTATCCTGATCCACCGTGGGATTTTCAGCGATTCCAATTAAGCTACCACGTCGAAACAAATAAAGATCCGGATCGGAATCACCTGAATCACCCACCTCTACAGCAGTAAACTTATAAGTTCCGGAGCTGGCGACATTGATAAAAAGATACTGCGATGTCGCCAGCTTGTTATAACTACCAAACCGATTGGTGCTGCAAACATTCACGGGGACGTTATCCACTGTGAGGGTTTTATACACCGGCAAACTAGCGATATAACCACCGGAATTACTTTCCCCCGCACCATACTCATCCGTAATTTCTATATTTTGCTCAGCCAATAAACTATTGAAATTCGTAACCTGGCCAGGAATTTGTTTGCGCAACTGATCTGCAAATGTATATATGGATATCAAGCTATTGCTGTTCACATAATTAACCGCGTTAATTACCTGGAAAATATCCGCAAAATTTTTGGCGGTTTTTCCACTGTTACTCGCGTAAAAATTGTAGAGAACAGATTGTACCGACGCTTCGGAATACCAGCCACGAACACTGTTATTTTTTTGGCTAATATTGTTGGAAAATCCATCACTTTGTTGTGGCCCACTGGAATCACGGTAATTCACATCGTCCAGCATCATCGCGGAAAAAGCATTGGCGAAACCTTCAGACATGGCTACGCGCATATCAAGCTTTTCATCGTGTGAATGATCGCCACCAATGCTGTCAGAGCGGGAAAAACTGGCTTCTACATAATGTCCCCATTCATGAAGGAGAACGTGGCGATCATATTCATCGGTATCATTATTTTCATCACCCAGGATATAAATCGCATCCCCCCAAAAGAAGCTGGTACCAATTTCTCCCAGTGTCAGTTCACCATCGGCCGGTTTATTTTTGCTACTCCACCGCAATTCCAGCGCAGGAAAAGCGGCTGAATTCCCCGCAGATCGCAAACGTGTTACCCCTTCGTAAATGGTATCCAGGATTGCAAAGGGCGCAGCAACGCGCGTTTGTGTGTAGCCAGTTCCAGTCCATCCGGACGGCGCATGCAAATTACGGGTTGCATTCGCATCTGTTGCAATCAATAAGCTACCGGTCATGGAATAAAGCGCATTATCGTTGGTATTGTCGGTGACTTTAAAATTCCAACCCGGAGCCTGGCTTTTCAACAGCTGTGCTTTTACCCTGACCTTCACTAACTTGTTGCGCGTTACACCAATCGAATAATTTCCGTCAACATCGGTCTGTGTTGTAGCGAGTACACTATTATTTTCATCCACTAATTCTACTTGCAAACCACGCCCCGCCCGCGCAATTACCGCCGCGTAATCCAACCCGTCAATATTGTGGGGAATAAAGTCAAAAGTAACTTTGCCACTGATATTCAACGTAGCAGATAACGACGATTGACTGCTGGCAGATGAACTGATTGAGCTGACACTGGATTGGACTGTTGATGCTGATTGGGCTGTTGATGAAGAGATCGCAATTGATGATGGAGGCTGATTGGCGACACTTGATGCCGGAGGGGACGAACTTCCACCGCCACCGCCACCACACGCCACTAAAATTCCCGTCAGTAAAACCCAGGTTAGGGTAGAAATCACAGTACCAAAACGAAACATTCCCAGCCCCTCTTTGACCCGGAAGCCCCGGAGGGCGATAGATAATCTATAAGCAAGCATAGCTAAAATATTAATAAATATTGGATTCGGGCCAGTTAACAAGAATTGCCACAAGGTTAGCATCACCATCAATAGCGGATCTTGACGATTAAACTATCGACATAAAAAAGCAGCTGCCTATAATACGCACTGACGCTAACTATCACCCATTCCGTTGGAGGTTTTGTGCTTAAGCTTCTGCTTTTTGCAGTTATAGTGACCTGCATCATCATTTTCTTTGGCCAGTATCAAAAAATGGATGCAGCGCAAAAACGCAAGGCTTTGTGGCGCTTTGGTGTTGGAGCTTTTTTAGGTGTTTTAGTTCTGCTGGTGGCTACCGGAAAAATGAATTGGGTGGGCGCTGCGATAGGAGCGTTGATTCCATTCTTACGTAATGCGTACGGCCTTGCAGCGCATTTGTTGCCATTGTGGTTGCAACGCAAAAAAGCAGAACAGGATCAGGCTAAACAACAAGAACCACTTCACCCGACAACAACACCGGGAAATATGGGAACAGCCGAAGCGCTGGACATTCTTGGTTTAACTGGCGATATCGATAAAGGAGATATTACTCCCGCCATGGTTCAGGATGCCCATCGTCGCCTGATCCAGAAACTGCATCCCGACCGCGGCGGCAATGATTATCTAGCGGCAAAAATAAACCTGGCCAGGGACTCCCTGCTTAAAGTATTGAAGGATTAACATCTTCATTTCTTTGCAACAACACATGTATATACCGGCCCAGGGAGCGATAAGGTTCCCGTTGCGAAAATTCCAACTCTAATTGCAGCAAATTCTCCGGTTCACGGGCGCGATGCTCTTCATTAAAAATATAATCGTGAAACACCCTGATACCACTGTGGCACAACACTGAGAGTGGCAATTGCTTGATCCATTCAAAAACCTGCTCCGGGTCCTGCGGGTTAATGGGTGTTAAACTCCCCCGTGAGCCGCCGTAGTCCTGATTAATAATTTTTTTGAAATTGGTGCGCAGCAAATTTTTATAGATAAGCGAATGCAAATTGTAGAAAGTCAGCGATAAATACGCACCCGGCGCCAAATAATCAAGCAAACATGGCAATAGCAGTTGTGGTTCTTGCAACCATTCCATCACCGCATGGCAAATAACAAAATCAAACTGGTTTTTACCAGCCAGATGCCGGTGCAAATCCTGTACAGATGAATGGATCAATGTGACCCGATTTTCCAATTGCAATAATGTTATTTGCGCTTCTGCAAGCTTGAGCATTTCACTGGAGATATCACAGATCACTACGTCATGCCCGGCTTTGGCCCACTGCAGGGAAAATTGCCCTTGCCCACCACCGGCGTCCAGGATTCGCCACGGCTTATCAGTCTTGGGACCCGTGGGATAAATCGGTAACCGGGCTTGGCAATCGCGCTCCAATACCGCAAGGCGGATGTCACCTTTCAAACCACCGTAAATATTTTTTTTGAAACGCTGTGCAAGATCATCGAAATTGCGATCTTGTTGTATCGATTCTTTTGCCATTCTTCGCCCGTGAAAATAAAATTACTTACCCAATTTTGCCGTGCATACATTATGACCGCAGCTACTAACTGGTTTGTTTATATGATCCTCACCAGTGATCAGCAAGTTTACACCGGAATCACTACCGATATGGCGCGGCGTTGGCGTGAGCATGCATCAGGCAAAGCGGGTGCCCGTTATTTCCGCGGGCGCTCCCCGCAACAACTATGCTACCTGGAAACAGACCATACCCGCTCCAGTGCGAGCAAGCGCGAAGCGTCTATAAAAGGTATGAGCGCCAGGGAAAAACGCGCACTGATTGATCAATCCAGGGAAAAAACGGTTCTTTTTATAGAAGAATACGCATTGCAAAACCTCAATCAGACAACATCATGTTAAATCCGGTGGAAAAGCGCCCTGCTTGCCAGCGCTGCCTGCGCCCGTTACGCACGTGTATTTGCGGCCTGGTGAATATCCATGATAACCGGCTAGAGTTGCTGATATTGCAAGATGAAGTTGAGTCAACCAATGCCAAGAACACCGCCGGTTTATTGCACTTAAGCTTAAAAAACAGCCTTCTCTATGTGTGTAATGCCGATGAGGCTATTGCCCCCGCCCATTTAAATGACCTGCTGTTTAGCCGGCATAAACACCCGTTATTGCTTTACCCGCCAACTATCGACGCACATGCATTGGGGCTGCAATTGCCCGCACCGGCACCGGACATGGAAAAAATAACGCCGGATAATCTGCGCCTGGTTGTAATTGACGCGACCTGGCGCAAAAGCCGAAAAATGATCTATTTGAACCCTTTATTACAACGCTTGCCACGCGTGGCATTGGAAAACCCGCCGGAATCCTTATATCTAATTCGCAAAGCCGATAACAAAAATCAGCTTTCCACACTGGAAGCAAGTTGTTACGCTCTACAACAGCTCGAACAGGGCTGTGTTGATTATTCACCACTGCTCGCCAGCATGCGCGAGTTTGTAGCCCGACAAACCGCTTTTCGCCCTGTTTAATCCTATTCTTTAGAGACATTTGCCCTTATGACTCATCCCGCTTTTGAATTACTGCGCAGCCAAACTATCGATGCATTGAAAATCCGTGTTGAGGAATATCGCCATAACGTAACCGGGGCGCAACATATTCACCTGGTGGCAGATAACGATGAAAATGTATTTCTGGTAGCACTACGCACCGTGCCGCATGACTCCACCGGCGTAGCCCATATCCTGGAACATACAGCCTTGTGCGGCAGCAAAAAATACCCGGTGCGCGATCCATTTTTTATGATGGTGCGTCGATCCCTGAATACGTTTATGAACGCATTCACCAGCTCGGATTGGACGGCTTATCCGTTCTCCAGCCAAAACACCAAAGATTTTAATAATTTGCTGGATGTTTATCTCGATGCCGTTTTTTTCTCGCGCCTGGACGAACTTGATTTTGCGCAGGAAGGCCATCGCGTAGAGTTTGCAGAACCGGAAAATCCCGCATCCGATCTGGTATTTAAAGGCGTCGTATTTAATGAAATGAAAGGGGCGATGAGCTCTGTTCCTTCGCAGCTCTGGCATACGCTCTGCAAATACCTCTACCCTACATCCACTTATCATTACAACAGCGGCGGCGAGCCCGAAGATATTCCCGACTTAACCTATCAACAATTGCAGGATTTTTACCGCACGCATTATCACCCCAGCAATGCCATTTTCATGACCTATGGCAATATCCCTGCAGCTGTACACCAGGAAAAATTTGAGAACCAGGCATTGCGCCATTTTGAAAAACTGGATGAAATTATTGCGGTTGGCGATGAAAAACGTTACCACGCTCCAGTGAATGTTGAAGAAGCTTATCCTGTTGATGAAAACGATGCGGATAACCTGGAAGAAAAAAACCACGTGGTTATTTCCTGGTTACTGGGTAAAACAACCAACCTGGATGAATCACTGGAAGCGCAATTGCTGTCCAATATTTTATTGGATAACAGCGCATCCCCTTTGCAACAAGCGCTGGAAACTACCGAGCTGGGCCAGGCACCTTCCCCGCTGTGCGGGCTGGATGATTCATCGCGCGAAATGGCGTTCGTGTGCGGTCTCGAAGGCTGCACACTGGATAATGTAAACCATGTTGAAGCCCTGATTCTGGATACGCTGAAACGAGTGGCCGAACAGGGTGTCCCGCAAGAACAAATTGCAGCATCACTTCATCAACTTGAATTATCGCAGCGCGAAGTCGGTGGCGATGGTTACCCTTATGGTTTGCAATTAATTTTGACTGGCCTTACGTCGGCTACACATCGCGGTGATCCAATTGCGTTACTGGATGTCGATGCCGCGCTGGATAATTTGCGTCGCAAAACACAAGACCCGCAATTTATCCAAAACGCAGTACGTAAATGGCTCCTCGAAAATCCACATCGAGTGCGCCTTACCCTGCGCCCGGATTTGCACATGGGGGACCGGATTAAAGCAGCCGAAAAAAATCGCCTTGCCCAATTGAAAGCGCAATTAAGCGATGAAGAAAAGCAACATATCATCGCGCAAACCAAAGCATTGCAAGCGCGCCAATTGCAGCATGACGATGAAAGTATTTTGCCTAAAGTGGGTTTGGAAGATATCCCTGCCAACCTGCATTACACCGCAGGCAGCCATGAAAGTTTTAACGGCTATCCATTGCGCCGTTATGCCGCGGGCACCAATGGATTGGTGTATCAGCAGATTACGTGCAAATTGCCCGCCTTAAACGAAACACAATTAAAAGCCTTGCCGTTCTATTGCATTTGTTTAACTGAACTGGGTAATGGCGAAAAAGATTATCTTGCCACCCAACGCTGGCAAGCGGAAACCGTGGGTTCAATCAGTGCCTTCAGCAGTATTCGCGGTGCTGGTGACGATGTTCAAAACATTGATGCTTACATTACGCTTTCAGCGAAGGCATTAAGCCGCAACAGCGTCGCGCTAAATGAATTGATGCAATCAACATTATTGCATCCGCGTTTTGATGAGCTGGATCGTATCCGCGAACTCATCGCTCAAAATCGCGCGCGCCGCGAACAAAGCATTACCGGCCACGGCCACAGCCTGGCGATGACTGCGGCTTGTGCGGGTATGAGCCCCGCTGCAAAAGTATCGCACCAGTTGAGCGGCCTTGAAGGTATCGCGGCCTTAAAAGCATTGGATAGCACGCTGGATAATGACAAATCCCTCGCCGAATTTGCGCAAACACTCGCGTCGATCCACCAATTGGTGTTGCAAGCGCCTACCCAATTTTTAATTGTCGGCGAGCAAGAACATCTCGACACCTATCGCGATCATTTGCAGCAACGCTGGGCAGAAAACAATTCAGCAACAGCATTTGTGGAATTTTCTTTGCCTGAAGTAAAAGAACAAATTCGCGAAGCCTGGATTACCAACACCCAGGTTAACTTTTGTGCAAAAGCCTATCCGACTGTTCCCAGTGAACATCCGGATGCCGCCGCACTGACCGTACTGGGCGGTTTCCTGCGCAATGGTTATTTACATCGCGCCGTGCGTGAACAAGGTGGTGCGTATGGCGGTGGTGCGAGCCAGGATAGTAATACCGCGTCGTTCCGTTTTTATTCCTATCGCGATCCACGGCTGTCGGAAACACTTGATGATTTCGATCAATCGTTAAAGTGGCTGCAAGAAACCGAGCATCAAGCACAAGCTGTTGAAGAAGCGAT
This sequence comes from Gammaproteobacteria bacterium, assembly GCA_021151835.1. Taxonomy (GTDB): domain Bacteria; phylum Pseudomonadota; class Gammaproteobacteria; order Pseudomonadales; family Cellvibrionaceae; genus Cellvibrio. The sequence goes on along the minus strand of JAGKWO010000032.1, from coordinate 32,919 downwards.
TCTTGGTGTTATCGGCAGTATTGATAAACCCGGTTCACCGGCGGGTGAAGCCAAATCAACTTACCAGGCAGAATTGTTTGGTCGCACCCGGGAAAAGCGCGAGTTATTCCGTAACCGTGTAGTGCAAGTAACCGCTGCGGATTTAAAACGCGTTGCAAATACTTATCTGGTGCCGGAAAAAGCCAGCATTGCAGTAGTAACCCATGCCGCCCAAAAAGCGACCCTGGAATCCCTGGGCCTGCAATTAAAAAGTTGCTAACAATGCCTAACCACTCAAGGATGAGTGGTTGTATTTCATGAGTGCTATGTTTTGTGCCAGGCCGCGTAGTTTTCCCGCTTAAAGTCATCTAGTATTCATCCACAAGGAATCGCGAGAATAACAACCAATTAAACCAAAGATGACCAATACCCCACTGGAATACAGCGCTGCGTCCCACCCGGGTTTAGTGCGCGATAACAACGAAGACTGCTTTCTCAGTCAGCCAGAACACGGGTTATGGTTGGTCGCCGATGGTATGGGTGGCCATGAAGCCGGTGAAGTCGCCAGCGCCATTGTGCGCGATACGATTGAGCGCGATACCAATGAAAACCCCAACCTGCCACTGGTTGACTCCATCCAGCACGCCCACACCAGTATCCTCTTCTCCGCTGCCAATGGCATTGGTGCGCCGGGTATGGGCTCTACCGTTGTCGCCCTGCGCAGCGATTCCGCTAAATACCAGATTGCCTGGGTAGGCGACAGCCGCGCTTACCTGTGGACCCCGACCCGTGAAGGCGGCCGCCTGGAACAATTGAGTGTCGATCATTCCTATGTGCAGATGTTGGTCGATACCGGCGTGATTAGCGCTGAAGATGCGGAATTCCATCCGGAAAAAAATATCATCACCCAATGCCTGGGCATGCAGGAGCTTAACCAGGTAAAAGTGGATTTCGTCGAAGGCCAATGGCAAACCGATCAATGGATCCTGCTCTGCAGCGATGGCTTGACCGATGAAGTTAGCGACAAAACCATCGCGCAAATTTTATGCGAATCCAATGATTGTCTTGCTGCTGTAGACCAGCTGCTTCATGCTGCACTTACTGGCGGCGGACGCGATAATATTACCTTGCAAATAATTGAATCCCCCCTGCAACGCAACAATGCGCGCAGAGGTTTATGGCAATGGGTTCCCTATTTAACCGGAACCGTAAAAGTAGATGCCTGGATTTTTGGCGGCGCCCTTTTATCCCTGCTAGGTTTACTTGTTTATGTGGTGAGTGCCTGAATGCCACCCGCCCGTGATTGATGCAGATTTTTTTGAAATAGATTGATATGGCGCTTCAAATTCCCGGTTACCGGGTGATACGGAAAATTAACCAGGGTGGCATGTCCACCGTGTACCTCGCGATCCAGATCAGCGTGGGGCGTGTTGTCGCATTAAAAGTGATGAACCCGCAACTTAATAGCGATCCCGCATTCAGCGAGCGCTTCCAGCGTGAAGCCACGATTGTCGGCCAGTTGTCGCATCCCAATATTGTGGCGATTTACGATATTGGCCGGCATGAAGATTTAAATTACATCGCCATGGATTATTTGCCGAATGGCTCAGTGCATGACCGCATGAGCACTGGTTTGAGCGGCGAAGAAGTCTTGCGCATCACCCGTGAAATTGCCGGCGCGCTGGATCACGCCCATGAGAAAGGCTATATCCATCGCGATATCAAACCGGAAAATATTCTATTTCGTTCCGATAATTCTGCCGTACTGACCGACTTTGGCGTCGCACGCGGCCTGGCAGCCAACTCCCGCATGACCCATGTCGGCACAGTGGTTGGTACACCACATTACATGAGCCCGGAGCAAACCAAGGGAAATGTGGTGGATGGCCGCTCTGACTTGTACAGCCTGGGCATTGTTTTCTTTGAGATGCTGACCGGGACCCTACCCTTCCAGGGTGAAGAAGCGGTAACGATTGCGCTTAAACATATCAGCGCCCCCATTCCCAAATTGCCGGTGCAATACCTGGGTTACCAGAAAATCCTGGATAAATTATTAGCCAAAGATCCCGAACAACGTTTCCAGCGTGGTCGCGATTTAATAACAGCACTGGAAGAATTCGAGCAGGTCCAGCGCACCACCATTACCACCGCAACCCATCCCGCCGATCTGACGGTTATCAATCTCGCCAGAGCATTAGTCTCGGCAACATTTAATGCCGTTCGCTGGCGCTGGAATAAAATTCGCGCCCTGCGCTGGAGTCCGGGGCGCGGGTTCTATTCCCGGCCGGCCACCAAAATCACTGAAATATTTTTTAATGAGCAGCATGCCCCAACACAAATTGGCCGCGAGGAGTTCAATACTGCAGTTCATGCAGCCTATCACAGCAAAAATCGCCCGATTACGTTTGTCGTATTACTGCTGATTTTTTTACCCATATTGTGGTGTGGTATGAGCGTATTTTACGCCAAAGGCAAATCGGTTGATGAACAGCCATCGCGTATTGGCCAATTGATGCTGGCAACTGCAGACTGGTTTATTGAACGCACAACGGCCACACCCGTGGTAGCGGCTGGCGCAACATCGAACAATGTGCTTGCGAGCTCAAGCAGCAGCGCCACGGTCACCTTGACCAGCCAGGAGAATACGGCCACAGCAATAGCGGCTACATCGTCCGCCGCAACAGAAGGTAGCACTGGCCAATTAGCCCCGATAGACCAGGCGGCGTTTGCGCAAACAACCAGCAGCGCTCCGGTGCAAACTTTTGCATTAAAAGTACTCAGCACGCCGGCCGATGCAAGGATACGGATATTAAATATTCCTGATCGTTACCAGGCCGATATACAACTACCCCCGGGCCGCTACCAGATTGAAGTCAGCCAATCCGGTTATGAAACGCAACGCCGTTGGGTTGACATTGTTGATAGGGATTTACAGCCGGAATTTACCTTGAAAGAAGCGATTAAACCTGGCGACGAAATCAGCAGCCAGTTGATTGCATCCATTAAAACGGAAGGTCCGGAAATGATCAGTATTCCCACCGGAAGTTTTTTGATGGGAAATAAAGATGATGTAATCGCAATGCCAGTGCACAAAGTTGTTATCAGTAAACCCTTTGCCATCAGCAAATATGAAATTACCTTTGCCGATTACGATATGTTTGCGCAGGCAACCAAACGCCCGCAACCTGCTGATAACCGCTGGGGTCGCGACAATCGCCCGGTAATCAATGTGAGCTTTGACGATGCGCGCGCTTATGCACAATGGTTAAGCCAAACCACCGGGAAAAAATACCGCCTGCCTACGGAAGCCGAATGGGAGTATGTTGCGCGTGCGCAAACCAATACCCTGTTCTGGTGGAGTGATGATGTACGGGAAGCCGCCGGCCGCGCTAATTGCCGCCGCGGTTGCAATAGCAAATTTTCAGGGTTATTCGGCGCTAAAACAGCACCGGTTGGCAGCTACCCTGCCAATGGTTTTGGTGTGTACGACACCGCCGGGAATGTGGCTGAATGGGTAGAGGATTGCTTCGCGGATAATTACAACCTGCACCCTAAAAACGGCCAGGCGATGGTAGTAAAAAATTGCGAGGCCCATGTGGTGCGCGGCGGTTCAGCTAAAGATAATGCCGAGCGCCTTGCCAGCCATATTCGCGATTACCATCGCAGTGAAATTTTCGACAACCACCTGGGGTTCCGGGTGGTGATGGAGTTGTAAAAATCGCCTAACAGTATTTTAAAACAGCGACAAACATCGTATCGGAATCCAGCTCCGGTGCGCCCAAAATACGCTGGGACTGTAATTCAAACTGTGGATACTGCTGCAAAAACCAATTGACCTGCCCTTCATTTTCACTGACTTGCCAACTGCAAGTTGCGTACACCAGACAGCCGCCCTTTCGCACAGCCGGAACAGCATTGCGCAAAATTTTTTGCTGCAATTGAATGAGTTCCTGCGTATCGGCATTATCAAAACGCCAGCGCGCATCCGGATTTCTTCGCCAGGTTCCCGATGAACTGCAAGGGGCATCAATCAATACCCAATCAAATCCCTGTTGTTGCGCAACTTCTTTCGGCAAACGCAAAGGCTCTTCACCATTCCAGTTAAACGTGCGCACATTAAAAGCGCCCGCACGTTTTACACGGCGTTTTAATTCTTCCAGTTTATAGTCATGCAAATCGGTAGCAACGAGCGCCCCTTTATTATTCATGCGCGCAGCAATTGCAAGCGTTTTACCTCCCGCGCCCGCGCACACATCCCATACTTTTTGCCCCGGTTTCACTGCGACCGCTTGCGCAATTAATTGGCTGGCCAAATCCTGAATCTCAATCACACCGGATTTGTATTCCGCCGTTGAGTTAACACCTGCACCACCTTGCACATAAATACCGTGTTGTGGGTCTAGTACCGCATTTGTACCTTGTGCTGATAACTGCGCACTGATTTGAGCTAAGGGCTTATCCGTTTGTGCGCGTAACCACAAGGGTGGAGCGTTTGTTTGTTGCTGCAAAAATAAACGGGTTTGTTCGTCACTCCAATCGCTGATACGTTTCCGCTCTTCGATTAATACTTGCCATTGCGGGCGCAACCCAAACCACAAATAGTTTGCATCAGATTGGGAAAAATAATTATCAGCAAGTAACTGTTGAAAAAAGTCACAGCGTTTATCCGCATCCTTTAATTGCGCTTGATTTTTTTTGCGTTGGCTCGCTCCCATGCGCAATTGAATCCAATACCAAAAAGCAACGGGGGACAATAGCTGTAGATCACGAGCTTGCCACTGCTGATCCCACTCTACCCAATTAATATTTGCATAATTATTTGTCTTGCAATATTCCTGGTAGATAAATTCCAGGGCGCACGCCAATTGCTGGAAACGCAACGCATGATTCATTGCAAGGGCAAGATTAGCTTGATCAGGTAATGATAACCGCGGGGAATTATTTTTTATGGTTATAGTTTGCTCCGATGGAACAGAACCAGCTAATTCGCGCAGATTATTCCGCAACCATTTATCAAGCGGTATTGTGCCCGCCGCAGACAACCAGTTGCGCCATAAGCGCACCAACCGTGAATCGTCATAAATAATAAGGGATGGGGCTGCAATATTTTGGGTGGATATCGACATATTCTGGCAACTGAAAAAGGAATCTCAACGGCTACATCCCATGGGATGTAGCATAAGTATCGCATTTTAACAGGGACGCCACCGTTTTACCCAATCATTATCGCCTGCAACAAGACCGCGCCGCGCACCAAAAATTTTGCCTACAGACGCATCAATTACCCAAAAAATCTCAAGTTTTGCTTATGCAGGTAATGTTTTGTTTATCCATTTGCAGCGAGAAACTCCAGGTATTACAACCTTTTGGAAAGCCATGAGAGAGGTAAAATTATGCAAGGATTATCCCGTCGCCAGCTGTTAAAACAGCTCGGACTACTCAGCCTTGCCGGCTATGCATCGCCGTTATTTGCCAGCAGTTCACCCAAGCGCCTTGGTGTCGCATTGGTAGGGCTGGGTTATTACAGCCGCGATATATTGGCGCCCGCTTTGCAACTTACACGACATTGCCAACTCATCGGCATAGTTACCGGTTCACCGGAAAAAATTCCCTATTGGCAAAAAACCTACGGCATTCTCGATTACAACATTTATAACTATAAAAATATGCGTGAGATTGCCAACAATCCGGCAATCGACGTTATTTATGTTGTAACCCCCACCGGCACCCACAAGCACTTTACCGAAATAGCAGCAAATGCAGGCAAACATGTCTGGTGCGAAAAACCCATGGCAATGAATGCGCAGGAATGCCAGGCGATGATTGACGTGTGCAAAAAAAATAAAGTGCAGCTCACCATCGGCTATCGCATGCAGCATGAAACCAATACGCGCAAAATTATGCAGTTCGCGCGCACCAAACCTTATGGCAATATCAAGGAAATTATTGCTGAAGCAGGCTACAACAACACCGGCGATACGCACGGCTGGCGCGCGGATGCAAAACTCGGCGGTGGTGCAATGTACGATATGGGTGTTTACCCGCTTAACGCTGCACGCTACACCGCAGGAGAAGAGCCAATTGCCGTAACAGCAACCATGACATCAACACGCGATCTCTATAAAGACGTAGATGAAACCACTGAATTTGAATTGGAATTTGCCAGCGGCACGCGCGCAAAATGCGCAACAAGTTATGCACGCAATATGAATTCATTGCGTGCGAATTGCGAAAAAGGCTGGTACGAATTAAAACCTTTTCAATCCTATTCCGGAGTGCGCGGGCGCACGAGCAATGGAATTGAATTAGCCGCATCACCACTTAACCAACAGGCAACCCAGATGGATAACGATGCATTATCGATTTTGCAACACTCTCCGATTGTGGTTCCCGGCGAAGAAGGCATGAAAGATATAGTTATCCTGGATGCAATTTTTAAAGCCGCCAAAGAAGGAAAACGAATTTTACTATAACAAATCCGGCAGCCGTTCCTGAAACCAGATGATGATCGGATAAGCTGCCAGCCAGCTCCAGAAAAAACGATTTAAGCCAAACAATATTGCATTGGCCAAATGGAAACACGCTGTAAAAACCAGCGCTATTGTTAAGGCCGTTATGTTTAACAATGCCAGGGGAAATAGGACTTCCCCAATGATCACACACCAGGATACCCCAAATAACAGCCGGTTTCGCTGCGATAGCGCCCGTAAAGATTCGCTCACCGGATAGGCAGAAAACGAAAACACTTCAGCCAATGCTTTTCCCGAACGCCATTCCGGATTAATTAATTTGACCCACCCTGCCTGGAAATAGGAAAGCGTTAATTGCAGTGCCCCATAACCTAATGCAACCTCCTGCCACAATCGTGACGGAGCAATATGTGAACACCATAAACATAATAACAACAGCAGACTCATGGTATCGCTGCCACCGTTGTAGGGGCCACGGAAATATTTAATCAATAGAATGGAGCTGATCAACAAAAAACTTTCCATCCACACCGGATAAATCCCTGCAATTAACAACGCTGCCAGCAAAATACGAACTAGCGCAACACGCTTTTCAAATCCAGTGCCACACAAAAATTCCAGGTTTTGTTGCAGTAATGCAACTCCCAGTAAAATTTCGGCAATACGAACGGCTAACTCCAATGTCATTCGTTTGTTTCCTGCTTATTCAATTTATACGGGCGCGATTGCACAACTATTTCCTCGCCGATATTTCCCATCCGATTTGCCGGAGCATCCTCGCTGTATAGCACACGAATACGGAATACCAAAAATGTCTGTTTACCCGGAATATCAACCTCGCCCCGCACAATGGCGGCCAGCAAACGGCGGGCAATTTCATCCATATCAGCGTCATCCATCGCGTCAAACAAACGTTCAGCGCAGGTGTTGATGAATAGCAGTTCGTTCCAGCGAGGGTTGTGAAAAAGCCGGATAATATGCTGCACGACACTTAAATTCCGGGGAATCGGTCGAAAAGCAACCCAACAATCCGGCGTTTCATCACGCTCGAAAATAAATCCCAACTCAATTCGCGGCGATGCACCAATACCGCTGAAAAAACGCCATGAAGGGAAAATAATGGGAAGGAATTGTTTAACCATAGTGACTATTTTTTGTGGCAGCAGTTGCCTGATTAAGACTTTAGACCTAAATTTGTTCGATAGCTGAGGCGCCAAACATTCGCGCATACCAGCTTTTGCCAATTTATAAAGAAACCGAGTGCAAAAGGAAAACCATGGTCAACGCATTTATCCCGTCACGAATTCAACTAACGCGATTATTGATATCGTTTTCTCTGTTGGCCCTGGCTGGCCATAGTAATGGTGAAGTCTATAAATGGACAGACGCGCAAGGAAAAGTCCATTACTCAGACAAAAAGATTGCTGAATCAGCGCAAGCCCAGGATTTAAACCTAGGGACAATGCCCCCGGCAAAGCCGGTTACCAAACTGACTCCCCGGAGTTATGAAAGCGCCCAACCACCGCTGTATCTATTAACGAATGAACCTTCATTTGAACAGGCAACTGCCCTTTCAGCAAAATCCAATTTTGCCTTTTTTTATTTTGGTGGTGATTGTGTGTCCCCTACCAGCCTGGGTTACAACGAGTATCTCAAACGCTACAAAGAATCGTTGCCGGAACCTTACGAGTTATATCGCTCACTGGGGGAAACCCTGAGAAAATACAATTATCGCAACCTTGGTAGCCATCAAAAAAAGCAGGCGGCGGATGAAGATGGTAATCCGCCATTAGCCCTGCATCTCGAAATCGCCGATATGCGTATTAATGCTTGTGCACCAAGGCTAACAAAACCCGGAATCTCGGGTTCAATGGATAATTTCAAATCCCGTGAGTTTGAAAAATCCAATGTGTGGATACAATTGCGGTGGACCATTAGCCGTTCTACTGATGATGTGGTGTTATTAAACACAACGTCAGAAGGTTCTGTGAACAATATAGATGGCCAACCGCAAAGCATTCGCCTGCAAGCATTTAAAGCCTACGAACAAGCGATTGCCAATTTTATTGCCAAACCTGAATTGCTGGAATTGGTCGCACCAAAACCGAAAGTAAGAACCATAAAAGTGGATAAGCAACCACCGGTAAGGTCAGCACCAAGCGCGGAGAGTGGCGGATTATTAAGCCAGGTAGCAAACAAGCTGCAATTTAGTGCAGTAAAAAAAGCGAATGCAGCAAAAGCCTTGAGCCTGGTGAATCCGTTGCGAATTATGATTGCGCAATATTATGCAGAAAATGACCAATGGCCCGCGCGTTTTGCCGACCTTGATCTGAATCCAGCTGAGCTGCGTGAAAAGGATGTTATTGATGATGTAGAACTGCGCCTGGGTGGTGTGCTGCATGTGCGCCTGGCGCACTCTACTTTTGGGGAAAATGAAATTATGCAGCTCATACCGCGCGAAACCATGGGAGGCCAATCCCTGGCATGGGATTGCCGGACGTCATTGGATAAAAACTATTGGGTCGGTGGTTGCCAGGGGCAATAATTACTTATTCTTTAACATATAAATTAAAGCTGCCAACAGTTTGTTGGCAGCTTTTTATCAAACAATAAACTCAATGCCTACTATTTGGTTCTTCTCCATAAATAAAACCCTAACCACATAAAACCGGCTGAAAACAATAAACCAATAATGTGGGTTTTCTTTATCCCGGTTACCAACACCGAATCCGTATAATCGTCCGGGTTCACATATACCCTTAGCGTTTTACCACTTCCGCTAACATCGCCAGTATTACTGATTCCATAACCGATACGTGTGCCCTGGTATTTTTTGCCATCAATTTCATAACTGTATTTCAACCAACTGGTACGAAAGAGCGCTGTGCTCCTTGATGCATTATCCGACTCTAATACCCCGGAATACACGCGCCAGTTTTCGGCGGCCTGTGTTTTGACAATATTTTTGCTGGTAATAAGAAAGAAAAGCCCAGCGGCGAGTATGCACAAGCCAAAGAAGAAAGAACGCAGGCGTTGGTATTTTTTCTCGATTTCCGGATTCATTAATTCGCTAACCCTGTCTAAAAATGAGTTACAAGCCGATCACTAGCAATGCAATAATAATATTGGCGCTACGTATTTTTTATACAGCATAAATTTCCTTTGCCGAAGGTATTATCAGGATATAAACAAGGCTACTAATCAACGACGCCTGTTAACGTTGGTAATGGTTTCTGGATTTACCTTTACCCCACATAACAAATGCAGGGTTTCCAGCATAAGTTCAGCAACTCCCTCTCCGCGCAAACTCTCTGCAACATGGATCTTTTTGCCGGATTTTAGCACCGCGTTAATCGCAAATACTTTTTCATGTTTATTACCCGTTTGCGATGAATAGCTTTCTGCCAATTGCACATGAAGAACATCCTGGCGAGGAATTTGTAGATGCTTAACAATAAAACCAAACAATCGCCGCTGATAGCGTAATTCTTGTTGATCCAGCCTTACCCGTAAACTATTTCCCAACCCATAGATTCCGAGGCCAGCACAGAAACTGCCGCCCACGAGGAACATAGCAGAGAAAAATACCGGGGCATCACCGAGATTCAATATAAAAAGACCGCTACCACCAAATATTATCCCGAAGATTATCAAAGTTAATTTGGTTGAACTATTGCGCAATGGACGAAAATACAACTCTACCCCACCGGGAATTTGCTCCAGGTTACATACAGATTCAAGTGAATCTTCCTCAAGCTGTTGCATCACCGGATGCTCACCCGATTCCGTGGTTTGTAATTGGCTCTTCTCCGCCGTTGCATACACAGGGATGGAATACTGACGCGAAAAAGGAACGGACGGGTTTTTACTTTCAACACTGACACGCCAGTGATTATAGTTATCGGAATGCGCCTCTGACGCGGGCAAATGGTGCGGAACATGAAATAAAAATTTCAGCGTGGTGTGATTGGCAACTGCAATAACTTCGGCAATACCTTCGTCTTGCCAGATCATTCGCTCGCGAGTTTCGCGGTTCTTCCCCGTCCCTGACACGTAGGAATTAATGCAACTCAACTGTACATAAAAATGCAAATTTTCAGCAGTACGCAAAGGTATTACGAGGCTTCCACCTACATCGCCGCCCAATGAACCGGGGAATGGATCCAAACGCAAAAACACTTCGCCATAACGACGCCAATCGCGTGTTACTTTAATTGCCCAATACAATAACCCGATACCGGCAAGCGGAAAAATACTCGCCATTAACACCGGATAATTTCCATTATTTACTGCGCCCGGGATCATCAATGCTGCAGGTAAGGAAATAAGGTTCCAGATGATAGCAATTCCCCAGGCGACCCACACATGCAATTGTTGGTTGGAGGTAATACGGTTATTTGCCCATTCGCGCCGCGCCAACCAGGGTTTACCGGAATTGTTTAGCGCAACAAAACCATCATCTTTACGCAAACAAAAATATAGAATCCCAACACCAACCCCGCCAAACAGAAGCACAAAAATCATTTTGAAACCGATAAAAGGCAAGCGCAGGCTGCGATCAATAATCGCTTCTGCTGGCTGCTGCGGGTTTACCCAAACCTGTATGGTTTCCTGTTGTTGATAAGCGCGTTCCAATCGGTGGCCAAGGTCTTGTTGAAAACTGCCAATGTTATCGCTACTGGTAGCAATCGCCACGCGTTGTGATTGATATTCTTGTCCGGCATACACATAGCGATAACTGGCAGTCGCGTTGTAAGTCGTGGAATCATCGCCGCGGCTGACATGAAGTTCGGCCGCCAAGAGTGTCGCATTCACCAGTTGCCAATCTTGCATGCGGTAGCAATCGTAAATGGTTGGTACAACACTGAAGAAGAACACACCAATGCCAACAGCAGTAAATGGCAGGGAAAACAAAATCAAAATCCAGTTTTTTTTCGCAGTTGCCACAGGCTTTCCATCCATCAATATGCGGTGAAATAAACAGCAAGGCTATTGCTATTTGTCGCGTGGGACAATACCCCCCGGCGGCAATTTTAAAAAGCCGGGACCAATAAAAACGGCGCTATGTGATTTTCACATAGCGCCGTTAAATAACAGCGGGGTTTTATAGCTATCGGGCTGGCACAGCAGCTATTAAATAAACAACGTCCCGATATAAAACAAACCACCAGACAAACCGATTGTTGCAGGCAAGGTCAACACCCAGGCAAGCAAAATGGTTTTTACCGTACTGAATTGTAAACCGGATTTATTAGCAACCATGGTACCGGCAACAGCGGATGACAACACATGCGTCGTTGATACCGGCATACCGGTCACACTGGCCACCCCAATAGCCGTGGCAGCGGTAATCTGCGCAGACATCCCCTGTGAATAAGTCATGCTGCTCTTACCGATTTTTTCACCCACGGTGTAAACAATACGTTTCCAGCCCATCATCGTCCCCAAACCCAGCGCTAACGCTACCGCTACGATTACCCAGAAAGGTGCATATTCAGTCGTTGCAGTCAGGTCCTTGCGGAGGCTATCGAGATCGGATTTATCTTTACCGGAAAAACCATCCAGCTTGGATACTTTTTTCGCCGCATCATCAATACATAACAATAAACGGCGAATATTACGGCGCTCATTCAATTCCAGATCACGGTAGTGAGTCATGCCTTCCATATTGCTAATCAGGGTATTGATTTCGAGCATGGAGTTTTTGGCATCGCATTTAAAATCGTCAGGCAAGACGGCATCAGCGGGCACATTTACATTAATCAGGGAGCTGACTTTTGCCTCGTGCTCACGATAAAAAGTTTGCAGGTGCGCAGCCGCATCGCGCGTGCGCTCTACTTCGTACTTACCGCTATCCAGGTTAAGTACAAATTGCGCCGGCGCCAAACCGATAAGCACCAGCATGATCAGGCCAATACCTTTCTGGCCGTCGTTGGAACCATGTACAAAGCTCACACCCATCGCTGAAGCAACAAGGGTTACACGGGTCCAGAAGGGAGGGTGTTTTTTCCCGTCGATTTGCTCACGCTCTTGCGGGGTTTTATGGATCTTTGGGCCGGTAAATATTTTTTTGAGTAACAGCAAAACCAACGCAGCCACACCAAAACCAACCAACGGGGAAATAAGCAGGGACAGCATAATATCGATGGCTTTTTTGACATTTACACCTTCGCTAATAGGAATGTCAGAAAGCAATGCATTCGCCAGGCAAACGCCCAACAATGAACCAATCAGTGTGTGGGAACTGGATGCGGGAATACCAAAGTACCAGGTCCCGAGGTTCCATATGATCGCAGCAGTGAGCAGGGAAAACACCAGCACCATACCGTGGACCGAGGTGATATTAAGCAGCATATCGACAGGTAGCAGGTGGACAATGGCGTAGGCAACCCCTAAACCACCCAGCATCACCCCAAGGAAATTAAAAATACCGGAGGCGATAACCGCAAGGTGCGGATTCATAGCCTTGGTATAGATCACGGTTGCAACAGCATTGGCCGTGTCGTGGAAGCCATTGATAAATTCGTAGGCGAGAACAAAAGCAAGTGCCAGAAAAAGACTAGCTCCCATGAAAAAGCCGAGTCCGGTGAACATTTCTAACATAGGTTATCCGCTTGACTGAGAAGATCGTTCAAGTAACCACCCCCTCCCTGTGGCTAAATCACATATTGCCCAAGTGCGCCTGAAACTCAGGTCACAACGGGCGCGCATTATGATGTTTTTATGACATTAAATCGACCTTCTTAACAAAATCGACGCCCGGCGCTGATCGTTTTTTGCTCTTCGCCAACATCCGGCCAATAAAAAAGCCGCCTGATTACACTCAGGCGGCTTTTTGGGTTACATCCGAAGTGGATGAACAAGCGTATTAGAGACCGATTACGTTCTCGGCTTGTGGGCCTTTTTGGCCTGGCTTAACGTCGAATTCTACTTTTTGGCCTTCAGCCAGGGTTTTAAAACCTGAACCAGTGATAGCGCTGTAGTGAACAAATACGTCTTGACCTGCTTCGCTTGCAATAAAACCGAAACCTTTAGACTCGTTGAACCACTTAACGGTGCCAGTACTTCTAGCCATATAAACCTCGATGCTCTTTAGAAAATTATAAGTTGAATACCCCAAGATGGAGACCGGCTGGCGAATTCAGATGTTACTTATGAAGAACTATTCGAGGTTACTAATAGATGCACTGCTAGAACAACGGATATTTGACTTACCATAAATAATGCTGCGGATGGGCCAGCGAAAAGCACTATATTCCGGCCAAATCGTGATGTAAAGGTTTTATTTATCGCGTTAAAAATCATTTTTGGATATAAGACCGCCAAGCGCTGCGGCAATTTGTCACTCCCATCACCAGCCGTTAAACCGCTAAGATCCACTTCATCCCTGCTGCTCCAATTTCCATTTGGGGAAACCAACTTTCACTTAACCGGAACCCCCGGTTAATCTCCCTCGGGCTGGAATTCCAGCCCATTTTTTTATCGACGCAACTCCAATGCGGTCAACTTAACCCACTTCCCGTGGAGATCGTTGTAATGGCTACCTCCGGTTTTTGCTTTTGCAAGAATGGATTCAAATACCGCAAGGGCACGCTCTGTTTGCCCCAGTTTTTGCAGCAATTTCGCAAAATGATAACTAGCCTCGGCACCAGGATAATAAGAGTCCAATACTTCAAACTCATGCAGAGCGCCCCGGCTATCGCCGAGGGACGCTAAAACACGGGCATAAAGCAAATGAGCATCGGGATTTTTGTAATCCGGATTTTTCGCAATTAGCTGATCCAGCAACTCTTTAACCAGCGTAAAGTTACCTAATCCAAATTCTGCTTGTGCCAGGCCATACATAAAAAGCGGGTCAAATTCGTGAAGGCCTTTAAGGCAATCCCTATATAAAATAGCCGCTTCTGCATATTGCCCCTTGAGCAATAACTCTTGCGCGAGACGTTGTGCATTATCGATTGTTTTAGCCGTTTGATAATCCTGTGCGGCACTTTTTAAATCGCGATCAGGATTAACCAGGTCCTGCACCGTCCTTATAGTTTTGCGCCCTGAGCGGGTGCCAGCAAAATCCGGTAATAACTCAAGCACTAAATAAGCTGCTGCACCGGCGACCGGTAAAATCATTACCAGCCAAATCCAGGTGCGGGGGCGTCCGGTTTTTTAATATGTGAATGACCAGAGCAACCTGGACCAGCAAAGATAAAACTACTATCGGCATTTCACTTTTCCCTTTTATAAACGTTCATGTTTTATACAGTCCCGGTTTGCATTCAAGCTTACCCGCCCTGTTACGATTCGAGGAGCAACTATAATATTTTCACTTGATTTATGCGACACACATTGTCAATAAGAGGAAATGGAACTTCAGCTTTACCCACTCCAGCAAAGCTGTAACAATCGCACTGCAAATCCCCGTCTTCTGCTTGCCAATACTGCATTGAGGTTGCTGCTCCATGACTGTTAAGCAAACCCTTGTTAAAACCCCCGACTCCAGTTGTCCACACGACAAACGCGTAAGTTGTGGTAATTGCCGTTTAAATACCATCTGTTTGCCAATCAGCCTTCATATCGATGATATCGATAAGCTCAATAACATTGTTCAACGTGGCAAGCCTCTGCAAAAAGGGGATTATTTGTATCGGGCGAATGATCCTTTTGATTCTGTATTTGCTATTCGCTCCGGCGCAGTTAAAGCGATGACATTAAGTGATAACGGCGAAGAGCAAGTCACCGGTTTTTATTTGCCCGGTGAAGTGGTTGGAATGGATGGTATTGCCGATAACCGCTATACCAATTCGGTAATCGCGTTGGAAACGGCATCGGTATGTGAAATTCCATTTCATCGCATGGAAGAATTAAGCCTGCAGATTCCCAATTTGCAGCGGCATTTTTTCCAGTTAATGAGCCGCGAAATTACCCAGGACCAACAAATTATTACGTTACTGAGCAAAAGCAGCGCAGAAGAGCGCATCGCCGCCCTGCTGCTCAGCATCTCCAGCCGCAATAGCCGCCGTCAATTATCCGCAACCGCATTTCGCCTGCCGATGTCGCGCACGGATATCGGCAATTATCTGGGCCTGACCATTGAAACCGTCAGCCGGATTTTTACTCGCCTGCAAAAACAGGATGTGATTCATGTCGATAAAAAAGAAGTGCTGATTAAAAATATGGATCAGCTACGCCGCATTGCCAACGGCGATGCCGCTTGTTAATTAACGAGATTACATTATGACTGCTTTAACCCGCCTGGATGCTACGCTAACAGCATTTGACGAAGCCAATTTACAAGACCCCAATACTGAAATGGTTGATGGACAACCCGTCGCAAAAGAATGGCTGTATGCGCAAAGAATGAGCGCGCAGCTGCATAAATTTTGTGATGCACCTTCTGAAGCCCTGCAGCTTGCTACACGCAGCCAACACATTTGCCGCTGGAAAATCCCGCGCAACGAATACCCTATGGATCGCAGCGGTTATAAAAAATGGCGCCTGGACCTGGCACAAATGCATGGTGAGATCGCTGGCGAAATAATGGCGGCACAGGGATACGATGAAAGCATCATCACGCGCGTTAAAGATTTATTACTCAAACGCAGCTTAAAGCGCGATGAAGAAGTACAAGCATTGGAAGATGTTATCTGCCTGGTATTTATTGAATTTTACCTGGAAGATTTTGCCAGCAAGCATGATGAAGCAAAACTGATCGATATTATTCGTAAAACCTGGAATAAGATGTCTGCCAAAGGTCATGAAGCTGCGTTGAAATTACCGTTATCGCACGCCATGCTTGCATTGGTAACCAAAGCGCTAAGCCCTGATTAATTATTCACTTAACAACCACTTTAAAAGGAAAACACCGTGTATTTAGCCTTGAAACATTTGCACCTGACCTTTGTTGCGCTGTCATTAATTCTATTTGTAGTGCGTGGCATTTGGCTGTTTATGAATTCCAGTATGCTCGGCAAAAAATGGGTAAAAATTTTGCCGCATGTAGTGAGCACTTTATTATTGGTAAGCGGGATTGTGCTAGCCGTACATTTACACCTGTCGCCAGGCAGCCAACCCTGGTTGCTCGCTAAAATCATCGCGCTCGTTGTATATATCGCATTGGGTGTCGCCGCATTTAAAGCAACCAATCCCGTTAGCCGCAAAGTATTTTGGCTAGTTGCTCTTCTGGTCTTTGCGTATATGGTGAACGTCGCGCTTACCAAAAACCCGCTGGGCTTTTTGGGTTGAGACGAGCCAAAAACAAACAATAAAAAACGGCGCCTTGAGCGCCGTTTTTTTTGGGGATATTGCAATCAGGAATTTTTCTTCAATGAAAGCACCGAACGCTGCGGTTTATCCGGACGATCAGCAAAACGCCTGGCCAGTTCTTCCCGTGCTTTAATCGCTTCGGTTTTGGCATCTTGCGGATTGGATTGCCATGACTTGGGGGCACTGCCTCCGGCCTTCGCCAAAAACTCTATACCCGATCGCAACAAGCGAGCCTGATCCACAAAACTGATTCCCTCGGGAAATTTACCAGGGTAAACCTCTGATGGGTCCTTGGGATTACCTTCTACACGAATCGTAAAACCACTTGCATGCGTGGCCGTGCCGGTCGCCGAGTCTGCTGTCCAATCATCAAAATTCATAAATACCACTTGATGTCATCAATAAAGCCGCCATTAAATCATATTGTAATTATGTGACAAAATAGCTAAACACTATTTTCCAGCAGAAATTGCCGCCATATTTGCACTTTCCAGCGAGTTTCGGCGCTGTTCTTCGCGCTGTTCACGTTTTTGCGCAGCGCGGAGCTGGCGCTCGGGAGGTAAGGCCCCAATATGGATTTCATTGCGTTCCCTGGCCAAATCAATCTGTTTTTGACGTTCGGCAAAACGAACCTTCTGGTCTTCCGTAAGCCTGTCATAACAACGCGGACAACAAACCCCCAGCATATACTGCGCTGACAGCTTATCTTCTTCGGTAATGGGATAACGACAACCATGGCATTGATCATAAATGCCTTTTTCAAGTTTATGATTCACGGCAACACGGTTATCGAATACAAAACATTCCCCTTTCCAAAGGCTTTCTTCTTCCGGTACCTCTTCCAGATATTTAAGGATGCCACCCTCAAGGTGATATACCTCAGCAAAACCCTGCTCTTTCAAATAGGCGGTGGATTTCTCGCAACGAATACCCCCGGTACAAAACATCGCGACTTTCTTATGCTTGGCCGGGTCCAGGTTTTCCGCCACGTAAGCAGGAAATTCACGAAAAGTTTCTGTTTGCGGATCTATCGCGCGCTCAAAAGTACCGATCTCATACTCATAAGAGTTGCGGGTATCGATTACTAGGACGTCAGGATCGCTAATCAAGGCATTCCAATCTTTGGGTTTTACATAGGTACCCACGATTTGCTGTGGATCGATACCATTAACGCCCATGGTCACAATTTCTTTTTTCAGCTTGACCTTCATACGGTAGAAAGGCTGTTCCTCGTAAAAGGACTCCTTGTAACTCAAACCATCAAAACGGCCATCAGCTCGCAAAAATGCGGCCAAACCATCTATAGCGGCCCGTGATCCCGACACTGTGCCGTTGATTCCCTCTTCTGCCAATAACAATGTGCCTTTGATTCCAAGGGAATCACATAATTCTTTCAGGCGTGGGACCAAGACCTCGTAGTCAGGCAATTTCACGAATTTGTACAATGCAGCTACAACAATTTGACTCATAAGGATCACTTCAACAATTTAAAACAGGATCAGGGGACCAGCCGGTTTATCGGGCGCGCATTATAGGCGTTTATTTTTTGTACAACCACTAGTTCTTTTGCGGGTCATGTTTGCTTCCGCCCAAACACGGCGGGGAGGCTGGAACCTGGTTATTGCTTTGCCATTCGTCCGGACTAAATGTATGTAAGGCCAAGGCATGGACGCCAGTTTTCAACTCGTCAGCCAGACAGGCATAAATAGCTTGATGGCGCTGTACCTGGCGCTTCCCCTGAAACAACGGTGAGACCACAGTGACTTTAAAATGGGTTTCCGAACCCGCCGGGACAGAATGCATATAACTTTCATTAATTACTTCGAGATATTGGGGATTAAAACCGGAACTGAGCTTGGTATGTATTTGATTTTCAATGGTATTCATAGCAATAACCTTGATTACGGCGATGCATGGGGATAGCAGTTGGCTATCTGGCCAACGGAATCCATGCAAAAAAACTGGCGGCATTTTACCGTCAAAGATCTACACTGTGTTGACTTGGCGCAAGAAGAATTCAAGTTAATCCAACACCAGATAACCATAACAGTTTTGCAATTGGGGATAACAAAGTAGATATCATGAGCGACCACAAGTTTTTCATCGACCGTCGTAAAGGCGCTGATCGCCGCCTGGATCGAGACCCCTGTAAAAACCTGCCGATGGACCTTTACCATCGCAAACGCCGCAAATCCACCGAGCGTCGTAATCAAGAACGCAGCCTGGCTGATGACTATATGGCATTCCAGGGAACTGCTGATTTAAATAATCAATTAAATCACTGAATTGATTCGAGCCTGAAACAGGCTCGAATCAAGCGCTGAAAATTCCGTTGGAGCCCTGGCAATTTCTTAAAAAACTGGTCCCCAGAAGCGATTAATCGCCACGATTGCCCACACTACCACCAATAGCGTCAAGCTTAAAAAAACCAGCGCTGAACCTATATCCTTGGCACGCCCTGAAAGCTCATGTCGCTCAGTCCCGGTCCGATCTACGACCGCCTCTACCGATGAATTGGCCAATTCCGCCATCAACACCCAAAACACACTGCTGATTAATAAAATCAATTCGATATGGCTTTGCGCTAACCAAAAGGCCGTGGGAATTAAAATCACCGCCAACGCTACCTCTTGCCGAAACGCAGCTTCATATTTCCAACTCGCGGCAAATCCTTTCATCGAATAACCAAAAGCATCTATTACCCGCGCTATACCGGTTTTACCTGGCTTACCCATTCAGCTTCTCCAGCAGTTGTCATTTCAGATTCATTGAGTGTTCACAGAATAGTCACATAGCAGTGTTACAAAATATCGGGTGATGTTGTTTTTGCACACCAGCCCGGATTCCTGTGCAACATTAGCTAAAGGCGGTGAATCATGAACACATTTTTACAGCGCGTCCACCATTTGGACACCATTGCATTTTTATGGGTGCATGTGACAAAAGGTTTTCAATATCGTCGTTCTGTCAGATTTATTTCACATACGGGTGATGGTCCGGTTTATTTTCTGATTGCATTAGCGTTGCTGCTTATCGAGCCCATAGTGGGGCCAGCTTTTTTTTGGGCAGGAATTATTGCTTATCTGTTTGATGTCAGCCTCTACTTATTGTTAAAAAACCTGATCAAGCGTGATCGCCCGGCAGTAAAAATTACGGCTTACCAGGCATGGATCACACCTTCCGATCAATTCAGTTTCCCCTCCGGCCATACCGCCGCTGCATTTTTGTTCGCCTGCCTGATTTTGAATTTTTATCCCGTTTTTGCCGTTCCTGCTTTTATTTGGGCGACGGCAATTGGCGTGAGCAGAGTGTTATTAGGCGTTCATTACCCGACCGATTTGGTGGCCGGTGCAGTACTCGGTAGTGCTTGTGCGTTCTGGGGAATTTATCTGCATTCTTTGATAACTACAGTCAACTAATTACGTCGTTGTTACTCATTTGAGAAAATTGCATGAAAATATTGTACGGAGTTCAAGGTACAGGTAATGGCCATACTACCCGCGCGCGTATTATGGCAAAAGCGCTCGCTGACGCAGGAGCACAGGTTGATTGGGTATTTTCCGGTCGCGAGCGCGATAAATTTTTTGATATGGAAATATTTGGCAATTATCAATCCTATCGCGGCCTTACATTCGCTACGCAAAGCGGCAAGGTACTCTATTTAAAAACAGCGCTGACTTCCAATATTGCCCAACTTTATCAAGATTCAAAAAAGGTAAAGGTCGAGGGTTATGATTTTATTATCAATGACTTCGAACCCGTATCAGCGTGGGCCGCAAAGCGTGCAGGAAAAAAAGTGATTGGGTTATCGCACCAAAATGCTTTTTATTATGATATTCCCAAAGTTGATAGCAATATTATTGTAAATTGGTTCATGCGTAATTTTGCACCAGTGACTATGCCAATCGGTTTGCATTGGCATCATTTCAACCAACCAATTTTACCGCCGTTGGTCGAGCGCTCACATCACCCTAACATATCCACTCCCAAACATTATTTGGTCTACCTGCCGTTTGCAGGCCTTGATGACATAGTTCCGCAGTTGCGTGAATTCCTGGACTACGATTTTTTTATCTATCAACCAGTTCCTGCTGCTTACAGTGACGGACATATTCATGTGCGTCCATTTTCGCGTGACGGGTTTCAAATGGATTTGCATCGGTGTGAGGGCGTGATATGCAGCGCCGGATTTGAATTACCCAGTGAAGCTATTCACTTGGGCAAAAAGATTTTAGTACAGCCCGTTGCGGGGCAAATGGAACAAAAATCCAATGCACTCGCGCTGGAAAAATTGGGATATGGCCAGGCGACCCCAAAATTTGATGCAGAAACGTTGCGTAAATGGTTACCCTTGCCACCGCCAACCAAACCGCATAATTACCCTGATGTAGCAAAGGCATTGGTAAACTGGCTTGTCAAAGGTGGTGGAGACAACATTCGTGACCTGCAACAACAGTTATGGCAGGAGACAATCGAACTCGCGGCGACCAGCCCGGGAATATTTGCCAAATAGGGATTAATCAAACGAAATTTTTTGGCGTGCCGCTTTAATGGCTCCACGCTGGGTTTTTGAATCCATACGCTTTTGTTTGGACGAAAAAGTAGGTTTGGTTGCACGGCGAGTTTTTTCTATTTTTATTGCGCTTACAATAATTTCTTGTAGACGCTGCAATGCATCTTCGCGATTTTGTTCCTGGGTACGGTAACGCTGGGCTTTAATTACCAGCACACCCTCATTGGTGATACGGCTATCACCCAGGGCCATCAGCCGCATTTTGCAAAAATCCGTTAATGAAGAATTAGGGATATCAAAACGCAAATGTATCGCACTCGACACTTTGTTGACATTTTGCCCGCCCGCGCCCTGGGCACGCATGGCAGTCAATTCGATTTCACCCAGGGGAATCGCAAGGCTGGCATTAATTCGCAACATGCTGGTGATTTTCGTCAGACTGGAAAAAATGAATTGGTTTGGTATCGTCAACCAGAACAGGTTGCAACTCGGGATTATGGCGATTATGCCAGGAGTACCAGCTCACTATCATTCCCCCCAATAATAAACCCGCAAAGCCGCTAGTAATAGTTATGGCTTCATTGGCAAATTGAATATGCGTAATAGCAGTGGTTATCACCAACATCAGTAAAGGAATCAAATAAGCGATTAAAGAATTTTTAGTGATTACCTCTTCAGGTATGCCAATCTGAATCTCATCACCCAATTGATAATCCGCAGAACTGCGCCCCTCGAGGAGCACCCAGATGTAAGATGTATGGCTATCCCATTTATTAATCAAACGTTGCCCGCATCCCTTTTCGGCCTTGCAGGAACCGCAAGCAGATTTCTGAATGGTCTCCACCCATACGCCTTCACGTTCGACAGCCATGATGCGACCGGTTTCAATAATCATTTCAGCATTCCAACAAAAAAGGGAGGATTAAATCCCCCCTATATTCTGCGCAATTTTTTGAGCGGTAATGGCAGGTATTTCACCTACCACTGTAATTCGATAAGTTTTATCACGATAGGTTAGCGCATCCATTACCGCAAGCGTTGCGCCGCGCTGTGCAACACCTTCAGGAATTACCCCCTCGGCCTGCTCAATAAAAACAGAAAACGTTGTTAAGCCATCGGTGTACATCAACATATCAATTTTTTGTCGCACCTGGCGTTGCCCTGAAAATACAAAACCGGGAGGCACCCAATTTAATTTCCAGGTAGATGGCTGCTTGAGTGTGGTGGGATTACAATCCGTCTCTGCATTTGCATCACGGTGCAATTTCGCCACGGGCCTTAAGTTAGTTACGTCGGGACTTAAATCCAGATCAATAAACTGGTAACGCTCTAACGGGCGTGCAGATTCATCTACCAACCATGATTTAAGAACCAAACCCGTCTCGTTATCGATAGTTAAGAGCGTGCTGTGGCGAAATTGATCCAGTGGGATAGCCAATAATGCGGTTGCTTCACGCCCGGCTACGCGCTCGGGACCACGAATTTCAAATTTATAGAGTTCATCAAGGCGAGCGAGACTCGCGCCAAACTGGCTGATTTTGCCCTGTAACAATTGATTACCCAGGGTATCGCACCCCAAGGCTTTTCCATCGCGGACAAACTCTCGCTCAGGACCATTCAGATGCTGCAAACGCTCATGTTCTACACCATTTTCAACCCAATGGATGATGCGAAAACTTTGCAGTGATGGATTGTCTTTGTGCTGATAAGTAAATGACCCCTGGTAATTCAGGGTCTGGGGTACAGTCGCCATCTTATGTAATAACTGCGCTACCTCATCCGTTTGAGCAGCAACGCCAACGGAATTAGCAGGCTGCGCACCTTGCGCGCAGACCGAAACCCCGAGAAAAAGAAACGCGACAGCACAAAGGAATGTACGAGAAGAAGACGGAAAAGAAGTAAGGATTAACATTCTGGACTCAATCAGAGGTGAGAGATGGAGAGCAGCATACCTGCTCTCCAACAAATCCAACAAGTCAGTAAAGTATAAAGCGGGAAATATCTACTCTTCTTCAGTCAAAATTACGCGGGTGTACGGCAACATACCCTGGCCACCATTCAGGGAAGCATTATCTGTGTGCTCCTGAATTAACTGGTTAACGTAAGTCGTAATATCTTCATTATGAACAGGTACCGCTTCCTGACGCGGGACAAACATTACCTGGCGGTTTTCTTGCGGACGCGACTCATATCCGCTTTGCACCGCTACCGTACGCGCCGATAACGCCGGGGCATTTATACCGGACGGTAAATTCACCGCTTTGCTTTCCGGTGTAGCCGTGTTAATTGCTGGCGTATTAGCTGCAATCTCTGCAGATTGCGGGACAATTGCCTGATATTGCTGCACCCCGACAACCAAGGCTCCGGCAACCGAGGCAGCGATGGCTGCGCGTCCGAGTTGTTGCCACCAACTTGACGGTACAACAACTACGTTATCCGCTACAGTTTTTTGCTTCTGCGCTGGCTGCTGGGAATAAGTTTCCTCTGCATCAATGGCTGCGCTGATTCGTGCAGCAAAATCACTGGACGCCATTACCGGTAATTTGCCTTTAAGGCCAGCACTGGCAATTTGGTAGCGAGACCAGGTGGTCTTTACTTCCGGATCAGCATCCAGTGCTTTGAGGAGCCGCTGCAGTTCCAATTCGGAAGCTTCATTATCCATAAGTGCTGATAAGGATTCGGCAAGCACTGGGGGTTGGATTTGCTCTGTCATTCTCGCTGGTGCCTCTGTATGAAACTGGTTATTAGAGAAAAGGGTTTAAAGGTAACCATGACTCGCTTAAAACTAACTGTTTCTATGACTAACACTTGCACAATTGGTTCAGCAATTTCGCAAAAATTGTGCAAGTTTTACAAAATACTTAAATATCCTCAACAAGCGGCTTGATGCGTTTATCAATCGCTTCGCGCGCACGGAAGATGCGCGAACGCACAGTTCCAACCGGGCACGCCATAACTTCGGCAATTTCCTCGTAACTCAATCCATCCATTTCACGCAAGGTCACAGCCGTGCGCAGGTCATCCGGTAAATCACGAAACGCCTGGGCAATGGTGTCTTCAAGTTCTTCGCACAACACATTATGTTCAGGGGTATTTAATTCATGCATGCCGTCATTGCCGTCAAAGAATTCGGCATCTTCAATTTCCACATCACTCGTAGGCGGGCGGCGATTACGCGCAACTATATGGTTTTTGGCCGTATTAATAGCAATACGATAAATCCAGGTATAAAAAGCACTATCCCCACGAAAGTTGGGTAATGCCCGATAAGCTTTAATAAAAGCTTCCTGGGCTACGTCCTGGGCTTCAGCATGATCGCGAATAAAACGGCTAATCACAGCCAGCACCTTGTGCTGGTATTTGATAACTAGCAAATCAAACGCGCGCTTATCGCCTCTTTGAACTCGCTCGACCAGTTGTTGATCAACATCAGGCGCCACTTGCGCAGTCATTCTTTAACCCCCAAGTACCCTGGTAAAAGCCAGGGTCAATCAAATGTCAGTTTAAAACCGGACCAAAGTACATTTATGTTTAACGCACTGATTCAGCGTTACGTTAACTTAATAGTTACCAAAGTTTATTTAACTCTGGCTGCCCAGCAAACTACATGCCTATCTATTGGCGCAGAATAACCCATAGACAAAAAACATACTAAAAAGTTCTCGACTGATTATACGGGGTTATTAAGCTGCACAGTGTTTCCTTCGTATAAAGAGGCGTTAGCTTGTTATACTGCGCGTCATTCCGGGTGAAATTTAGCTACTCTCTGAGAGTCGGGTTCTATTGAATGAAAAAACACTATCAACATGATGTTTTAGTTATTGGCTCAGGTGCTGCTGGCTTAACCCTGGCCCTTAGTCTAGCGCAACATGCCAAAGTTGCTGTGCTCAGTAAAAACGCGGTAAATCAGGGTTCTACCTGGTTTGCACAAGGAGGAATCGCAGCTGTATTGGATGATCAGGACTCTATTGACGCCCATGTTGCAGACACCCTGATTGCTGGCGCCGGCTTATGCCATGAGGACGCCGTACGCTTTACCGTAGAGCGCAGCAAAGAAGCCATCCAATGGCTAATTGACCAGGGGGTCAACTTCACTAAAGAGACCGCCAATGGTGATTACCACTTGACCAAAGAAGGCGGCCACAGCCACCGCCGCATCATTCATAGCGCCGATGCTACCGGCCAGGCAGTACATTCCACGCTTATCGACCAGGTGGAAAGGCAACCGAACATTGATATTTATGAGCACCACGTAGCAGTAAACCTTATTTCACAAGCTGATTCGGGTTCACGCAAATTGCGCTGTACCGGCGCTTACGTGTTGGATAGTGAAAACGATATTGTTCATGTATTCCAGGCCAAGGTAGTAGTACTGGCGACGGGCGGGGCCAGCAAGGTTTACCTGTATAGCAGCAATCCGGACAGCGCCAGCGGCGATGGTATTGCAATGGCGTGGCGGGCCGGGTGCCGCATTGCCAATATGGAATTCAATCAATTTCACCCCACGTGTCTCTACCATCCTCGCGCCAAGAATTTTTTGATTACCGAAGCATTACGTGGCGAAGGAGCTTACTTGCGACTACCCAGTGGTGAGCGTTTTATGCTGCGCTTTGATGAGCGCGCCGAACTGGCCCCACGCGACATAGTGGCGCGGGCCATCGACCATGAAATAAAGCGTCTGGGATGCGACTGTGTTTATCTGGATATCAGCCACAAATCCCCGGAATTTATTAGTGAGCATTTTCCCACGGTAAAAGCGCGCTGCCTTGAGTTTGGGATCGATATTACCAAAGAGCCGATTCCGGTAGTTCCTGCAGCCCACTACACTTGCGGCGGCGTAGTAGTCGATAAAAATGGTCACACCGACTTGCAACACCTTTATGCCATTGGTGAAACGTCATTTACAGGCCTGCATGGCGCCAACCGCATGGCAAGTAATTCCTTACTCGAATGTATTGTGTATGCGCAATCCGCTGCAGAACATATCCTCACCAACCTGCCGCATATCCCTTTACCGGATGTATCCCCGTTGTGGGACGCATCGCGGGTACGCGATTCGGATGAAGATGTGGTGATATCCCACAATTGGGATGAATTGCGCCGTTTTATGTGGGATTACGTAGGAATTGTGCGTACCGATAAACGCCTGGAGCGTGCGACCCATCGAATTAAATTGTTGCAGAAGGAAATCGCTGAATACTACAGCAACTATAAAATCAGTAGCGATCTCATCGAGTTGCGCAACCTTGCCACCGTTGCCGAATTAATTATCCGTTCTGCCCATGAACGCAAGGAAAGTCGCGGCCTGCATTACTCACCGGATTACCCGGAAAAATCGTTTATTGCGCGCGATACCATAATGATCCCGAACAATTTTGCCGGTCAGGATGTCGTCGTCAGTAAAGAAACACCGGCAAAAAATTAACGCCATCCATTCAAACTTTAGGCTTTAAACATACCCGCAACCAGGTGCGCAGTCGCGCGCCATCAGCGGGAGATAGCGCATCATTGGCGATCAACAGATACCGGCATTTGCCTGTATCTACTTCCCTCAACGGCAAAATAATCAATAAAGACCAGCACAGCACCTCCCCGGCCAGCTGATATTTTCGCGTTTCCCCCATCGCCATCAATGACCAATCACCTTGCTCGAACCAAAGCTCACCCGCGAAGAAGTTACCTTGCTGGTGCTTATAACTTCGCCATAAACCCAACCATCCCGCTAACAGCAAAACCAGCCATACAACATTGGTAACCAGCCACGGAAAAATTGCCGATAACAGACACGCCGCCAGCAGCAAATAGGCGCAACGATAAAAACAAAGGAGCCCGGGTGAAGGAAAAATAGAAACCGCCGCCAGCACTGGCAGCGGTTTTGATGATGAAACGATGAGCGACGATTCAGCTGTTTTTTTGAAGCCCGGTATTTGCACGAATGATATCCACAATCCGTTGTAGTTCAGGGTTGGCTGGATTTTCCCGACGCATGAACCATGCGAATAAATCCTGATCCTGTTCTTCCAATAATAACCAATAACGTTCCTTATCGTTTTGCTCCAATGAAGGGTACACATTTTCCAGAAACGGCATCAGCACCAGATCCAATTCCAGCATGCCGCGGCGACTCCCCCAAAACAAACGATTTATATCCACGTTACTACCCGTTCGATCACAAAAAAGAAAGCGCATTATAAACGACCCGCTTGCGAATAGCGCTAGCTGAAATCATCCGCCCGAATGGTGCGATTCCGCCCCTGAGCCTTCGCCTGATAAAGCGCAAGGTCCACACTACGAAACAGCTGGTGGAAGGAAACCTCCCCATTGCTGGTTCCAACGCCTACACTAATGGTGATATGTAAATCGGGAAACTGCTCAAAATTGGTTGTAGCAACGAGCGCGCGCATTTCCTCAGCCAGATGGTAGCTATGCGCTAAAGATGTATCAGGTAAAACCATCAAAAACTCTTCTCCACCCCAGCGCACAACCTGGTCCGACTGACGAATATTATTTTTAATTAATTCAGTAATCCGTTTAAGCACCATATCGCCACCATCATGCCCAAGCGTGTCATTAATCTTTTTGAAATGGTCGATATCAATAATTACCATCGACACTTGCCTTTTGCTGCCAGCACAAAAATATTGTTCGACATATTCACTTAGGCCTTGCCGATTTAGTAACCCCGTCAACGGATCAATCATTGACAACTTTTTATATTTATCCGTCTCCTGCGCCAACAGCGAATTCTGGTTTGCCAACCGCTCGAGACGTTGATGCTCCAGACGGATTTCCCTGGTAAGCCGCGCAAGGCTAACAGCGCCGCCAACCATCATTACACTGACCCAGAACACTAAAATGCCGAGATACCAATCATCACGCGCAACCCACTCCCCGACCAGCTCCAGGCGCTTAAGCTTAAAGCGATGTGTTCCCGGCGTACCCGGATAAGTAGTATCAATACCAAATGCCACTACATGATTAAAATCAGGCAACGCGTTTTCGCGCGGTACCTTGTATTGTGTAATCCACCATTCTGCAACAGAAAACTCGGACAAACTCAATGCCAGGCGATCATGAATATATTCTACCGGCACATGCACATTATTAAATTTAGCCGTTTGTATATCGTTGATATCAGAAAAACCCGGCTCGTAATTGCGCAAATAAAAACGCAAACGTTGATCAGGCCCAGAATAATCCAGATCAATATTAATCGTTTTATAACTGCTCAAATCAAGACCAGCCCCCTGCCCGCCACCGAGGAATACATTAAAACCGCACGTATGGGGGCGACCATCATCGTCAATGTTGCATTCCCAGGCCATACCCGCAAAATCGGTCCAGCGGATCATGGATTCACCGGACGATGTGGTATCGGAATAGATGTAATGGGGAATATCACTGGAGGGAACTAACAGTACTTTTTTGGAGGGCAATAGCTCATACGCATAAATTACCGCGACGGTAACAATGCAACACAGTAGCAGCTTATATAAACGGCTTTGGCGAATGGATGGATAGTAACTACGGGCGGTCAACGCAAATCACCAATGAAGTGGTAAAACAGGTACAGCGTAAAAAGTAAAATAACCCACGGACTTTTATTTTTGTTGTCAGGCACCACAAAAACGTAATCCAGTCCGAGCGTTTTAGGGCGATAAATACTGGATATTTATAGACCAGAATATAATAGGTGCAACTTGCGGCTATGAAAAACCCCCGATACTCCTGATAATCACCTGCGACATAATCCAACCCGGCCTCTAATTCAAAAGGCCTTTTATTGTGGTAGATATTTATGAATACCAGTCAAATCAATCCGGCATCCTGGCTAAAGCTTAACCATTCACAACTCTTGCTTGTCCATGGACCGGACGCAAGCAAATTCCTGCAAGGACAGGTTACTTGTGACCTGCGCGACTTGAATAATCCCATCACCCGCCTGGGTGCCCAATGTAATCCCAAGGGGCGCATCTTGCTGACATTCCGCGCCCTGCAAATAAACCCGGAAACGATTGCGTTGCGTATCCCCGCCGCCATGCTCGAGAAAGCGAAACAATCATTTGGAAAATATATTGTGTTTTCCAAAGCCAAATTGATCGATGCACAACAGGAATATTTTCTTTATGGCTTGTATGGCGATCAAGCGGCGGAAACAGCTCATAAAATATTCCAAGCCCTGCCCAACGAAGATGGCGGATATGTGGAAAATGGTGGCAATTTTTTAATTCAGCTGGATGCGCACCGTTATGAACTCTGGATTCATAACACTAACGCGATAGAGTTTGAACAACAGATTGCCGCAAGCGCCACCCCAGGCAACATTAATGATTGGGGGCTATTGGACATTCATGCAGGCGTTGCGGATATTTGCCCCGAAACTTATGAAAAACTCACTCCACAGGAAATCAATTATCAATTGGTGAATGGCATCAACTTCCGTAAGGGTTGTTACACCGGCCAGGAAATCGTTGCCCGTATGCACTACCGTGGCAAGCTTAAAAGGCATATGTATAGATTCAGCATTATTACGGATCAGAACCCCACCCCGGGAACCGCAGTTATCAATAAAACCACCGGACAAAATGCCGGGCAAATTATTGTGGTTGTGAGAGCAAATTCACAGGAAATTGAAATACTTGCGTCAGTTTTGGACGAGCAGCTTGAAGGGCTTGCGATTGAGGGGATCCCACAAAAATTAAAACAGTTGCCACTGCCCTATGCTATACCTACAGCAGACGAGAAAACCGAATAAAGCCTGCAACAGGATCCCCAATGAATGCCATAGCTGAAAAAGTTCGCCAGGAGATTATCACTGCGATAGAGAAGGACCAGCTCGTACTGCCCACCTTGCCGGAAGTCGCCCTCAAAGTTCGTGAGGTTGCCGATGACCCGGATGCAGACATCGATAAGCTAACCGGTGTTATCGGTAATGATGCCGCACTGAGCGCGCGCATCATTCGCGTAGCGAACAGTCCGTTACTCAGGGCAAGTCGCGCAATTGAAGACCTGCGTACCGCGCTTATGCGCCTGGGAATTCAATACACTTGCAACATAGCAACGGGGCTTGCAATGGAACAAATGTTCCAGGCAACTTCGGATATGGTTGATATGCGCATGCGTGAAGTCTGGAGCCGCTCCAGTGAAATTGCCGGTATCAGCTATGTGCTCTGCAAGCATTACACCCGCTTGCGCCCCGATCAGGCAACGCTCGCGGGACTAGTCCATAAAATCGGCGTACTTCCCATACTGACCTATGCCGAAGAGCATCCGGCACTACTCAAAGATAGCTTTACTCTCGATACGGTTATCGATCAGTTGCAGGGACAGCTGGGGGATCTCATCCTGAAAACCTGGAATTTTCCAGAAGAATTAGCTCATATACCCAGCCAGCACATGGATTTTGGCAGGAATATCCCAAAAGCCGATTACGCTGACGTAGTCACTGTAGCAATGCTGCAAAGTTATGCAGGGACCAAATCACCCATGGCGCAGGTGGATTTATCCAGTGTGAGAGCATTTGGAAGACTTGGCCTGGACCCCGAAGTCACCGAATCTGAAGATCTGAGTGATGAGATGGAAGCTGCAATGGCTTTGTTGTTGTAATCACACATAACAGGAAATAAAAAAAAGCGGCTAATGCCGCTTTTTTTGCCAGGTAAATTCGAATTACGCGCTAAATAAGGCAGCGCTATCCAACCCTTGCTTTTCCATAATATCGCGCAGGCGTTTTAAAGCCTCTACCTGGATTTGACGAACACGCTCACGTGTTAAACCAATTTCGTGCCCCACCTCTTCCAGAGTACTCACCTCATAACCACGCAAGCCAAAGCGACGGGCAAGCACTTCGCGCTGCTTCTCGGTCAATTCATCCAGCCAATGATCAAGACTGGTAGTGAGATCGCTATCCTGCAACAACGTGGCAGGATCCGATACATGGGTATCCGCAATCGTATCAACAATTGCGCGGTCCGATGAATTGCCAATCGGGGCATCAATTGATGTCACACGCTCATTCAGGCTAAGCATGTGTTCTACATCAGCAACCGGCTTTTCAAGCAGGTTAGCAATTTCTTCCGGTGTAGGTTCATGATCGAGCTTTTGCGACAGCTCACGTGCAGCACGCAAATAAATATTCAGCTCTTTCACAACATGGATTGGCAAACGAATCGTGCGCGTCTGATTCATAATCGCACGCTCAATGGTTTGGCGAATCCACCAGGTAGCATAGGTTGAAAAACGGAAACCACGCTCCGGGTCAAATTTTTCCACAGCGCGAATCAAGCCGAGGTTCCCCTCTTCAATTAAATCCAGCAGGGCCAAACCACGATTCACATAACGGCGGGAGATTTTTACAACCAGGCGCAAGTTACTTTCAATCATGCGCTTGCGCGCCGCTTCATCGCCCTTGAGCGCCTTGCGCGCAAAAAAGACTTCTTCTTCTGCGCTCAGGAGAGGAGAAAAACCAATTTCATTTAAATAAATCTGGGTGGCATCTAGCGTTTTATTGTATTTATCATCGATAAGCCGCTCACTTATCACAGCAGGTTTGGATATTTCCTCTTCTTCTGCCAAAAGAAGATCTGCTTCATCCAATTCTGCATCTGGAACCATGAAAACATCATCACGATCAAACGCAGTTGTATCCCTATTTTGTAAAGTCATTTTTCAGCCCCTTAATCAATTTTTTTATTTAACCGGCTGGCTTTTTATATTAAGTCACCCAGCTTGCCCAAGCTGTACATCTCCATTCATGATGCCAAATGTCTGGAGAACCTACTCATGAACCCGTTTATCTCATGAGTGTGACACTTTAACGTCGCGGCAGATATTTCAGGGGATCTACCGGAGTACCGTCACGACGAATTTCAAAGTGAAGTTTTACCCGATCAGTACCGCTTGAACCCATATCGGCAATTACCTGTCCTACTTTAACCAAATCTCCTTCTTTCACTCTTAATCTCTCGTTGTGCGCGTAGGCGCTCAGGAAAGTTTCGTTGTGTTTGATGATCAGCAACTTGCCGTATCCACGCAGCCCGCTTCCTGCATAAACCACTTGTCCACCAGCGGCTGCCAGCACAGGCTCTCCCAATTTCCCCCCAAGATCAATACCTTTATTAAGTCCATCATTGCCCTGAAATGATGACAAAATTATTCCCTTCGCCGGCCAGTGCCATTGTGGTGCATCGGATTTAGCAATTATTTTGTTAGTCGAATCTACTCTATGCGTTTTATTTTCTTTACGCGTCTCATTCGAAGTGCCAGATAAAACTTTATCTTTTTTTGCGGGAGCAAGGATCTGTCGAGATTGAATACGGCTATTTTCAGGAGTGGTTTGCTTTGACGATTGCACATCCAGATTAATAACCTGAGATGGCCGGATAATGTAAGGAGCATTGATTTTATTATGTTTTGCCAATTCCTCGTACTTTAAGCCGTAGCGCCATGCAATAGAAAAAAGCGTGTCCCCGGGAACGACAATATGGGTTTTAGGTCTCCAGGCCATTGCGCGGGATTTATCAGTAACTGGTGCAGATTGGTGAGTGGCGCACGATATAAGGAGTACCGACGTGATCAGAATAACGAACATCCGGAACATTTGTACCTTACAATAAAATACTGTTTCCGGCATAAAATCATTTACCCGCCATGATTATTTTTTAACCACTCTTATGCCATTTTAGACTTAATATTTTAAAT
>JAGKWO010000031.1 GCA_021151835.1 Gammaproteobacteria bacterium | reverse complement strand
ACCGTACGTAAACTGCTGATCTTCAAAGATAACCGCAACTGCATCCGGATTGTTTTCTACTTGCGCCTCAAACAATTCATGAATGCATTTGTCTTTCGGGTAAGCAACTGCAGTATCGTTCCATTCCACCAGCAACTGATGACGCTCTTGTGAGCTGAGCATATCTAATTGCCCAATCGGCATCGTCAAATTTTCAAGTGCACTTCTAATTAGTTGTTTAAAATGGCCTGCCATGCGTGTAATAGTTTGCGAGCTAAATAAATCAGTGGCATAACGCCAACAGATACCCAAGCCGGATACTGTCTCGGTAATTTCCAACTCCAGCTCGAACGGGCAGGTTACGATTGATGGCTCTGCAATTTTGCAAACAAGACCAGGTAAAACCACATCAGGAATATCGTTATTTTGTAGTGAAAACGCAATTTGTATTAACGGACTGTAACTAGTACTGCGTGTTTTAACAACCGTTTGCACTACCCTCTCAAACGGTACTTCTTGATGTTTAAAAGCCGTCACAATTTCACTTTTAGCCTGCGCTAAAAACTGCTCGAAAGATAAATTATGGTCAACCTCATGGCGCAACACCAACATATTCACAAAATAGCCAATTAAATCCGTTAAATCTTCGTGATTCCTATTAGCAACTGGAGTGCCTATGACAATGTCATTAGTATTGCTGTAGCGCGACAATAAAATAGCAAACACACTTTCCAGCACCATAAATAGTGTGGCGCCGGAATGCCGCGCCAACTGTTGTAGTGCTTGTGTAGTAAACCCATCAATGTGTTGATGCAATTGGCTGCCACTAAAATCACGATATAATGGCCTCGGATAATCTGAGGGTAAATTATGGACATCAGGTACATCGTTTAATTGCTGTGCCCAGAACTCTAAAGATGCCTTAAATCTGCTATTGGTGATCTCCGAACGTTGCCACGCTGAATAATCTGCATATTGAATAGGTAAATGTGGCAGCAATAAAGGAGTAGCTTGTACATAATGACTATAAAATGCTTGAAGATCGTTAACCAGAACTCCCAAAGACCAGCCATCTGAAGCTATGTGATGCAGCACAATGATAAGTTGGTGGTGGCCATTCTTTAAGCGAATTAATTGCAGCCTGAGCATAAAATCGCAACTCAAATCGAAAACCTTCGATCCTAAGGCTTGCTGCAGTCGGATAAGCTCACTCTGCTTTTGGTTTTGATCCAAGGTACTAATATCAACCAACGGTAAACTGATTGGTAAGGTGGATAAAATACGTTGCGATAACAGCCCTTCCTGTTCGACAAAAACTGTTCGAAGGGCTTCATGCCGGTTAACTATTGCGGTAAAACTTAATTCAAGCGCCTCTATGTTCAGATCGCCAACCAGATCAAGTATTCTAACAAAATGATAGTTACCACCAACATTATCCAAAGCTTGGGTTAACCATAATTGCTCTTGCCCAAAAGATACCGGCAGGTTTGTGGTGCGATTTGCAAATTCAATGTGACTAAACGAATTACTAGAACGATTAGCGGCTGATAGATTTTCCTGCAGCCATTCCATCAATTGAGGCTTAAAGTGACGTAACTGCTCAACCACGTCTGCAGTAATCGTATCTTTCGGCGCATTAACTTTCAGCTGATTATCTATCAAAGAAAAACGAATAAAATTTGCTTCACAGAAACTTAAAAAATCCAAAAAAATCATAAAATTTAACTCATATATTTAGGCTTTGACAATAAACATTTAATGGTTTTTTAATCGCAAATAAATATTTTTGGCAAAGAATGCAATTAAAAGTTAAATTCAGCCGCGGGGATTGCACTGTTACTGACAGAGGTTTTCTGTTCTCTAACCACTCTTCCGTCTTCCATAAAAATAACACGGTCGGCGCAATCAAAATAACGATCATCATGTGTGATGACAATAACAAGCTTGTTATTGCGCTTCATATCTTGAAGAATTTCTCGATAAAATATGCTTTTAAATTCAGGATCCTGATCCGCAGCCCACTCATCAAAAATATAAATATCTTTGTCTTCCAGAAGCGCAACTAAAAGCGCAAGGCGACGACGCTGGCCATCGGAGAGTTTAGTCGTTGTGAAGCAACCATCAATAAATTCCGTTTTCCCCTCTAGCCCAAGTGATTTTATGTAGCCATTTATTTTATCTTTATCGGCAGAAGTAAATTCGCGGTACAATTTTCC
The DNA here is from genome assembly GCA_021151835.1 of Gammaproteobacteria bacterium. Taxonomy (GTDB): domain Bacteria; phylum Pseudomonadota; class Gammaproteobacteria; order Pseudomonadales; family Cellvibrionaceae; genus Cellvibrio. Next base: position 76,757 of record JAGKWO010000031.1, on the reverse strand, counting down.
GAACAAATAATAATTGGAGAATATGACTGATATTCGCGACCTTGCCTGAAAAACATCTTCAGCATTTATTTTCTCACTATCGAAATAAATACCACCGCTTGTTGGTGCATAATGAAGTGACATCAATTTACTTAACGTTGATTTTCCTGAACCATTGCCACCCACAATAAAATTTATTTGACCTGCATAAAATGAAAGACTGACAGGTGAAAGCGAAAAAGCTCGGTCCTGACTATCAGTTTGCGACGGATAGGTATAAGTAACAGCCTTTACGCTAAACTCTGACCAGGGCTTTAAAGACTTTACCGCAGATTGAGCAGCGGAATCCTCATCAAAGTCATTCAATTGATTGATGCGATGGAGAGCTACTTGACCCACTTTTAAATGCTGCATCATTCCCAAAATATTAGCTACAGGTCCTGCAATATAGAGTAGCGCCATCACCACACCATAACTTTCAGACACCGGAAAATTCAAATACTTCGGTACTATAAATACAACCACTCCGATGATAAAAAAAGACAGTAAGTCACTGGAGGTTCCCGCAATATGCAGTACGGCGTCACCTACTTTTTCTAACGTTGCTGACTTCCTTTGTGGAACCATGAGCTCATCATTAATATAAGCTTCTGATTTTTGTTTATTCAATTTAAGTTCGTAGGCACCCATCACCAGCCCACGCAAGCCTTCCTGGATCACATCACGTAGAGCCCTGGCTTTTTGATACAATCCTGATGCCATGGCAACCGGAATTTGAAACATAAAAACACCCAGAAAAATGGCACCCAATACAATCAGAAAAATATAAGAGTTAAGTACTGCCAAATAACCGAGCATACCCACAACGGTCACGATTGATACGAGTAACATTGGAATAGCAACAGCGGCTGCGGCAAGGTTATTAACATCATCAGTCAATATATTAAGTAATCGGGGGAACCCAATATGCTCAACATGACTAATCATCATTTTATTTATTTTTTGCGCAATGTTAATCCTTAGCTCTGCCACAGCGGATTTTGCAATGTTATTGACGGTTATTACCGACAATGCCTTTGCAACCAAAATAAATAAACATATACCAAAAAACACTTCAGCTTGATGTTGATCTATAGCACTCAACATAGCATCTGAATTTTTTGTTTGAGAATCCAATTCACGCAACAAAAAAGGAATAATTAAACTATAAAGTGCTCCGGCTATTGCACCCACCACAACCGCAAAAACAAAAAGTTTTGGCGAGTACTTGTACAACAACGTGAATATAGATATATGTGGGTGCTTGGCTTTCATTTCAGAATATTCGATTAAAATTTATTTTTGCATGCTACTCTACAAATATTTTGCGCACGGGCGTTAGAGAATCAGCTCTTCATCCTGCGTGGCGTCATTGGCCACACTGTTTAGAATCAACTTTTGTGCATATTTCTCTTTCAGCGCATGCTCAATATAGTGCGCACAAGAGCGGATGCTCGGAGACTCAAACAACACGGTTAAAGGAAGAGAAATTTCAAAAGTCGCCCTTATTTGAGTTGCCAACTTAGTTGCCATCAACGAATGACCGCCCATTTCAAAGAAATTTGCAGTTACACTAATCGAATCACACTGCAAAACCGATTGCCATAAGCCAGCTATACGCCGTTCAATTTCCGTTTCCGGCGCAACAACAGAGGTAACGAAATGGGGAGATGGCAATTTATTGCGGTCCACTTTGCCATTAGGATTTAAAGGAAATAAATCCAGATGTTGAATCAGTGACGGACGCATATAATCTGGCAAGTGTCGCGCAAAATGGACTCTGATGGACTCAGATAATCCCGCTTGATCTGATCCGCCAGCATGAGCGGTGTAATATAAAACCAATGTTTTTTCATCGTTACCAATATTGCTAACATATGCAACAGCTTGTTTAACTCCATCAATTTCTGCTGCAAGTGTTTCTATTTCGCCAAGCTCAATACGTACGCCACGCAAACTAACTTGATGATCTACTCTACCTAAAAATTCATAGTTACCATCATCCAGTAGCCTTACGCGATCACCGGTTTTATAAAGCCGCTCACCACGTAGATAAGGATTCACAATAAATTTTTCAGCCGTCGCCTCTGGTTGATTAATATATTCAGAGGCCAACGACAAACCGCCGATATGCAACTCACCCGACACACCTGTTGGCTGCTGTAGCCCACACGAATTGAGCACATAAAATAGTGTATTAGGGTGAGGTTTACCTATGCAGTAATGTGTGTGCGCCCCTTCATTCGCAGCATAACTACTACACACCACGGCTGACTCCGTCATACCATATAGTTCCAACAAGCGCACTTCTGGCCGCCACTGCTTAATTTTTTGTAATAATCCAACCGGAACTGACTCTCCCCCCACCAACAATAATCGCAACCGAGGATATTGCTCAGGGTTATCGGCAATCACAACAACATCTAGCCATTGCCGCATAAGGCTCGGAACCGCATGCAATACGGTGACGTTATTTGTTCTTTGAATAAGTTGTTCGATATCGGTGATGTAGGCTTTTTTAATAACCTGAACTTGCCCACCAGAAATTAATGGCAGGAAAATTTCGAGCAGCGAAACCCCAAAGGCTTGTGAACCAATCGTCGGCATTAAATCATGCGGCCCAATTGACATCAGCGATTGGTTAGCGTGCAATGAATAAAATAAACTACGGTGAGAAACCAGAACACCTTTCGGCTTTCCAGTTGAACCCGATGTATAAATAATATAGGCAGGGGCATCCAAATGAGCGCTGGAAACATAGGACAATGCAATGTCGGTGTTAAGTAGTGTTTCTACTTGCAGTATTTGCGTCGCCGAATTAAGCTCGGTTGGTAAACAGGTATCACTGCGCGTCAATAAAATATGAATTCCTGAATCCTGAAGCATCCAATCAAGACGCTCTTTAGGATAATGGGGGTCTAGCGGCACATAGACTGCACCCATTTTTATGATGGCTAGTAAACCCACTATCAATTCTGTGGATTTTTCCATGCACAAACCAATACGCCCCACATTGCCGCCACATATTGCATAGAGATGATTGGCTAGATGATTGGCTTGAGCATTCAATTCCCTATACGTAATAGAACGATCATCCTCAAGTACTGCAATGCTATCAGGAGCTAATGTAACTTGACGTTCAAATAACACATGAACACAGCGAGGGGCTGGAAAATGCTGCGTGTTGATAGTTTTAGCGGATACATCGACAGTAACCAACGGGATGCAATTTATTTTTTTGTCAGGTAGAGACAAACAAGCATCCAGCAAGCCGGCCAAGTGCGTTGCCATTGCCTGAATTGTACTGAGCTTAAACAGGCTAGTGCTATATTCCCAATTAACGGACATTTCATCTTTATCAGCAAAAATATGCAGCGCCAAATCAAACTTGGATACTTTTTGCTGTTGCTGAAGCTGAGTAACCACAGCGCTGTCTAGCGTCAGTCCACCGGCAGTGCTTTCTTGCATGACCAACATTATTTGCACAAGTGGGTTATATCCCAAGCTACGTGCAGGCTGCAATTCATCAACGACCACATCGAACGGTAACTGCTGAAAACGAAACGCTTGAGCGCTAACCGTAACTGCTTGTTTGACTAATTCATCAAAAGAAATATCATCGGATACTGCGTAACGCAAAACCAACGTATTCACAAATAAACCAACCGTATTGATAAACTCAAGTGGCTGTCTATTCGCACTGGCAGTGCCAAACACTATGTCAGACTCACCACTGTAACGCGCTAAAAATGCTGCAAATGCCGCTTGAAAAATTACAAATGGTGTAGTTTTATGCGCGCGCGCGCGCGCGCCAATCTTTGCCACTAACGAAGCAGGAATAATTTGCGTATAGGTATCCCCTGCTACCGATTGAATAGCCGGTCGCATAAAGTCTGTCGGCACGCTATGTAATTCAGGTGCACCTTTGAGCGAGACAATCCAGTAATTTTTTGCATCTCGATACTGCGGACTTTTCTGCCATGCCGCCTGCCACTGAATGTAATCGGCATACTGATAATCTCGCTCGAGATCCTTAGCAATGACTGAATCAAACTCATTCTGATAGAGCTGATAACCGTTGGAAATTTCAGTAATAATACGCCGCGCACTCCAACCATCTGCCGCGATATGGTGGATATTAATACTCAAAACATATTCATCTACATCAAATTCAATAAGAGAAATTTTTATTGGCCACTCACACGAAAGATTAAATGGATGATGCGCATCTTTTTCTAAAAGCCTTTTTAGAATATCGTTTTTATCTGGCACATCAATCAGAGTAACTTTGTTAATTTGCAGCGCAGCTGGCTCGCCAATACGTTGCATATAGATGTTATTTTCCAACACATAGATGGACCTAAGTACATCATGCCTGGCCACAAGGCGAGAGAACGATTGATATAATGCCGCTTTATTTAAAGTGCCTTTAATTTTATAAACTACGGGAATATTGTAGTAAGACTTATTACCCGCCAACTCTTCCATAAATAATATGCGCTGCTGTGCTAATGATGTGGCGCAAACATAGGATGAAGGATAGTCATGCTTTTCCAATATTTCTGTCGCTGCGGAACTTTCAAGCTTATCAAGCAGTGCAACAATGTCGGCTTTAAATACTTTCAGTTGCTGCAACAACTGATCATCCAGCGCATTATCAGGCGCATCGATCAATAAATTACCTTTCTCAACTGATAAAACTGCACCCTTTTGATAAAGCAAACTAACTAATTTTTGCGCATTCATATTGCTACAACCCTACGCTTTAGATTCGCGATGGAGACTTGTTTACTTTTTGCATGAGCTATTTTTATTTCTAGAAATTGTGCCAGCTTCGCAATGGTTGGAAAATCAAGCATCTGTTCTACATTCATATCCATTGCCGGGAATTGTTTACGTACTTCGGCGGATATTTCTAAGGCACTTAGTGAGCTGCCACCAATATCATAAAAATTATCGGTGATACTAATATGATCGCGCTCAAGCACAGCACACCATATGCCATACAGCAGACGTTCTGCTTCTGATCCGGGAGCAACATAACTATCTTTAAACTCTAATTCAGTTTTATTCATAAAGCCGGATTGCGCGATAACATCCAACTCCTGACTAAGTAGTAATTGCCTAGTTTGTCTTCTTTGAATTTTTCCACTTGAGGTAACAGGTATTTTGTAAGGTTTGAGCAATACTACCTGATCAACATTTACCTCATAATCAAGAACTACACGCTGACGAATTGCACTCACAATTTCATCGACATTGATTGTACGAAAATGCTCACGCTCAACTTCCGCAACAACAACAAGCAGTTCAATATTGTTTTCAAGTACAGAAAATGCTGCACAATACCCTCGTCTTAAAGCCATGTGCGCAGACGTAGCTGAATCCTCGATATCTTGTGGGTAATAATTTCTACCGCGCAAGATAATAAGATCTTTTATCCGACCGGTAACAAATAATTCATTACCCCACATGACCCCAAGATCACCCGTTTTAAGATAAAGATTTTGATTGGTATTCTGGTTAACTATTTTTTGATTGAAGGTAGCATTTGACAATTCAAGCAATCCCCAATAACCGGGAGATACGCTCGGACCTGCAAACCATATTTCACCAATGCTGCCACTAGCCAGTTCACATCCCGTATCCGGATTTACTATGCGCACATCATGAGGTGGCAAGGCTGTGCCACAGGCAACTATTCTTATGGCCATATCATCTGCTTCATCAACCAACTCAAGTTTATGCTCAGCAATCATTCTTTTATTAACGTTAAGTTGTGTCGGTTTTTCAGATGAAACGCCTCCCGTAATAAATACTGTTGCTTCAGCCATACCATAGCCAGGATAAAAGGCTTGCGCATGAAAACCACATGCCGAAAACCGCGCTGTGAATTTATTTAATGTTTCTGCTCTAACAGGTTCTGCTGCGTTATAAGCAACGCGCCAGGAACTCAAGTCCAAGGCTAATAGATCAGCATCAGCAATTTTATTTGTACAAAGATCATAAGCAAAATTAGGCGAACCACACACTGAGCCACGATAACGGCTTATGGCTTTAAGCCACACAATGGGATTACGCACAAAAGTAGCAGGCGCCATTAAGGTAGAAGAAGCGCCCAAATAAACGGGCCACAAGACTGCAGTAATTAACCCTAAATCATGAAATAACGGAAGCCAGTTAACAAAGATATCTTCTTGATTACCACCGGCCATTAAGGACAGATGCTTAACGTTGGCCATAATATTATTATGAGTAATAATCACTCCTTTCGGGGTGCCTGTAGAGCCAGAGGTGTACTGTAAAAATGCTGGAGCTGCCAATTCAATATCGGTACAAAAAATTACACTCTGCGATGCTCCATCTATTTCATCTGTTGCATAAAAACATAGTGGTAATCTAAAAGTATTTTGTTCACCCCATGAAGCTTGAACACTGGCCAATTCTGACTGAGTTGTCAGTGCAACAGTTGATTGGCAACTTTGTGCCACATTAATAATCCGATCTGATTTTACATTGCGACGCGGAGGATATAACGGAACAGCAATCATGCGTGCCAACAGGCATCCGTAGAAGGCTTTTATATATGCCATTCCGGGAGGAAAAAATAACATAACTCGACTGCCAGGCGCAGCAACACTACGTAGAAAATCAGCAATAGCCGCCGCCTCCTGCCAAAGAGATTTATATGACAACTCTTGTGGGGGAGACTCAAGATCCTGCAAGTATCGAAACGCAACCGCGTTCGGAATTGACTGCGCATGTGCAAACAGCCTAGCAACAATTGTTAAACTCATAACAATCTTTCCATGAACTAATAAGCGTTATTTTCTTCCAACTGTTCGAACAATTGTTGAATGTTGCCAGCCTCAAATTCTTTAGTATTTTTTATTCGTTGAATGAATTCTAACATCATCCCTGAATTCCCCTCTCGCCGCGTAAAAATTTGCACCAATCCCTCACCGCGAATGATATTGGTAGCAAATTCAACGCCAGACTCTTTTAATGTTTCCGATAAAAGCTCAACATCATCCACTTCAATGGCAACATGTTGTACACCAGGGCCATATTCTTCAATATAACGACTGACTTGGGATTTAGGACTAGTACCCTGAACCAAAACAATTGCAAAACCTCCAGCGTCTAACTCAGCAGATACCATGCCGGAAAATACGCCCACGATCTCACGCTTTTTTAATAATGAGAAACCCAAAATATCCTGGTATAAAAACAATGCTTCATCTATATTTTTTACAGCAATCGCGATGTGATCTATCCTGGTATTGCTTCCTAAATTTTTTTTCATTACGTGAAACCCTTCACTATCCTAATTAACAGGTTAAGCAAATTAAATTACATAAAATTTAACATCACAGCGATGAACTATTTAAACAAAAAGAACCTTAAATTCTGTCACAAATTTGTCTGTACCGTAAACTTCGAGATTAACGAAATCGATGAAACAACTCAAAAAATTATTTATCTCCTACGCGAACCCAACGATAAGTCCAAGCTAAGGATAAATAATCATTACTAACAGTTGTCGTATTGAATACATCCCCATAAAAAGATGCTGAATATTTCATTTGATAGTTATTGCCATCTTTGTGGAGAAACCCAAGCCTTCTTATGTGTACAAAGGCCATCTCAGGAAGACTATCATAACTTGCATAACATTCTGCATAATTCGTTATGTCTCGCCTATCCAAAGTTGTGCATTCAAAGCTTACAATGTCGCCATTGGAATCCTGAAACCAGTGTCCATTAACGATTTCCGGATTAGAAGTAACTGTTTTATCTTTATGAAAAACGATCTCAATAACCGCCCAACCATCGTTACTCAAGAATCTATATCGACCAGAAAAAGTAGCTTCATCAACCACTGACGCAGCATCCCATATTAAATCATGCCTGGAATACCCCCCATCAGGATATCTGTACAAAACATTATATCCGCCCTGAACAGCCTTTATAAACTTCATTGTTATATTGGATTCTGGCGATTTCATAGACAAAGTTCCATCATCACCTTGACTCCAAGTATATGAACGGCTATCGGTATTTGATTTAATACCTTCTACATTATCAGTAAGACGCACCTCAAGATCTTCATTGGAGGTAAAGAATAATTCATTACCATAACCACCAAATGTTCTGGCTGTATCACCAAGTTCAGCATCAAGAAATGAAAAAAACTTGTCCATGGGTTTTATAGTAGGGCCGTGAATGAATTGACTAATCAACTCATAGGATCCGCTTGCCTTTATCAGCAACCTGAAACCATCCAAATGCACTGCAGTATCGACTACCCCATCAGGCAGCTGTAATTTTCGGTGAAGTTCGTACCTTAAGGAATATCTATTACCACCAGAAGCAGTCAGAACCACATCCTCGTACCATGTTTTAACTTGTAAGTCTTTATAGCCGATGCCATCAATAAAAAACCGTTGGCTTTCATAAAAAGCCAACTCTTCACCAGCACCAAATCTAATATCTGCCTTTGCTCCAACATCATAACTGGCAGACAACTTTATTTTCGTTTCAAAGTCTGACTTATACCAATCCACCCGCAAAGAAATTGTATTACCATTGACTTCAGCACCAATAGGATAATCAAAAACATCGTTTTTCGATAAAACAAACTCTCCTTGCGGGAAAGCTAATGGATCGATGTTTTTTCTGGTGTATTTATTGTTAACATTTTTAGTATTGATCCCATTTGTGTCTTCGTAGCGAACATTCCATGTAGCGTTGGACAACGTACTACCGGTGGCCCGTATTTTAACTGTGCCAATTGTTCGACAAGAATTCAGTGGTCGGCTGTTGCATACGATGTCAACCAGAGTTAACTGAATAACACCATCACTTTGCAGCTGCCAATAAAAGGAATTTACCTGTTTACCGTCCTGGAAAATTCTTCCTTGCTGTACTGAAGGCTCAAAGTCTGACTCGAAAGAGGAGGCAAAAAATTCATACTCTGGATCTGCGGCGTTTGCGGAAACCCAATATCCAACAATTTGTTGTTCAATACCTTTAACTTCTGCAAGCGTTTCAGCTTTAACTTCATCTAGCTCCTTAGCTGAATCTACCGTTTTTCCGCCGCAACCAACAAGCAGCACTAAAAATCCAAACAACAATATAGAGTTAAATTTTATTTTTTTCATGTGCATTCCATTATTAAAAAATATTTGCCAATAGAAGTTGCCCTACAAAAGCAATTATTAAAGAAAGGTACCGAGATCAGTTACAACGATTACAAAAAATTAATGTATTGACGGCAAATAAATTTTACTTTGCTTGTCGAGCTGAAGATTCAACTCATCAATATCCCTAGATGACAATAATCCGGAGATTTCCTTAAGTTTTAGACCAGCAATTAAATATTCGTAAATTGCATCTGCATAATTTTGATTTGCTTGATAGAGGATATTTTGTGCTTCAAGCACATCAATTATACTTCTAACGCCCGTCTCATAACCTTTTTGTGCATAATTCAGCGCACTTTGGCTAGATTTTATCGCTGCCTTTCTTGCATTTACCACTGTTACACCGGCAACAACTCTCAAGTAAATTGAATGTGTTTCCTGCATAATTTCTCTATTTGTATTGTTGCTAATATCACGCAACTCAAAATAACGATAATTAGCTTCGCGCGCGGAGGCAGAAACACTTCCACCACTATATAGAGGCACAGTTAAGGTTATTGATGCACTTAATCCCTCACGGTATACCTGATCTGGGACCGCATTATTGTATTTTCTATCATCGTAGCTATCGGAATAACTTACACTTCCTGCAAGCGTAGGTAGGTGCTCAGACACTTTGGCCTGGTAATTTTTATATGCCTCATCGGCCCTAAGTTTGGCTAAATTAATTTCAATATTGTTTTTTGCTGCATTATCAGCCCATGACTTAAAATCCAAGGGTGCTGGGAGATTCGCGACAAAATTTTCAGCAAGCGAGGCTAACTCTACATGCTCTCGCCCCGTAATAACTTTAAGGAAATCAAATGAAATATTAAGATTATTTTTCGCTACCATTGTGTCCGCTATTGCAGAATCATTTCTAGCCTGAGCATCAAGCATGTCCGAGACTCTAACCAAGCCAACATCATACTTTCCTTGCGCCGCTTTTAATTGAAGGCGATAAGCTTCTTCAGCAGATTGCGCAGCAGCGAGTTTGGCCCCGGCTTTTAATGTTTGCAGATAAGCATCGGCAGTGCGGAAAACCAGCGAACTCTTTACGCTCTCTAATTGTAAAGACGCAAGACGACCAGAAAATTCGCTGCGTTTATAGTTATGAAAGGCAGCAACATCTATTAATGGTTGGGTGAGCGAGATACTGTATCCAGGGCCACTGTTGCTCTGGATAAGGGTATTTTTAATAGCAAATGGATTCGAGGATTCTATTTCTGTGGTTGTTTCTGAGTATATCCAGCCCCCCTCAGCACCAAGCCTTGGAAGCAATGCTGCTCTTGCAATATTTTTTCTTTCTTGCTCTGCAAAATATGAAGATTCAGCTGCCTTCAACTTAAAGTCATTTTGCAACGCTAATGCATATACTTCAGATAAAGATTCTGCCCAGATATTGCTCGCGCAAAAAAAACTTACGAAAAATACAATAAAGCAACGATTCATTCTGTAATTCCTTATTCCATGGCTAGGTGACTAATCGCCACCAACCTTACAATTCATTGAGCATGCAAGCTTACACGATAGGTTTCCTAAAACCCAAGAAGGGAATTCAATACTATTCTAAGAAGCCCCTGAGAAATCATCTATTTAAAAAGCACATCACGCAAAACACAAGCTCTCAAAATTTCCGCAGTAATTCCCGTCGGTTTTCATTTTTCCTCACGTAATTTGCCGTTTTGGCAAATTACAGGCGGACCACACCTGGGGCAGCAGGTACGATTTCATTCGAAACAGGTTCGCTAAACCTACCAACATATACAAGCGATTGGTGTTTTTCGCCAGCCCGCGATAGCGAATTTTGTTGTAGTGAAATACCCGCTTGATATAGAAAAAGCGTGCTGCACTTTTTCGCGCACGCTTGCTTTCATTTTTTCTGCTTGCGCCAGCGGGTCTGGTGATGCCATTCACTGCCCTTTTTAACCTGATGTATTTCCGAATCCCGTTCACCGTCGGCATTCTTGGTGAATGTCGGCGCGGAAAAAATAGTGGAATCGACGATGGTGCGCTCACGCAACTTTAATCCTTTATCGACAAGGTGCTGGTTAATCGTAAGGTTTCGCTATTTTGCCAAATTTGGGGGAATTTTTCAGAGCTTGCCTAAGCCCCCATTGAGCTCTTTATCTTTATAATACTGCTATAAAATACTTATCATGCTTATTGAGATCCTTACACGAACCAAAATACCAAGCATCAGAAATAGTCGCATGAGAAAATTGCGCATCCAAAAAAGGGCCCATCTTAGCATGGAAATACACAAAAAAAAAGCGATTTAACAGATGCGCCTGCCAAATGAAACACAAAACGCTCAAATTATTGCACGACGCGCATGATTTAATAGATTGACAGCGAATTGAAGGCTTGCTTTCCTGTATTTACGCCAGTAAAAAGGGCGAACAGGTGTGACCACGCTTGATCATGTTTAAAGCCATGCTATTGCAATCCCATTACAACTTGAGTGACCCCAGGTTAGAGGCTGCACTCGCCCGCGACATCGCAGCTCGTCGTTTTATTGGATTAGGGAAGCAGCTAGCAGAAAAGAACTTATACGTTAAAACGGGTGCAATTAATACGATGGATGCGAGTGTGACTCAGACGCAGCGCAATCACCCAAACAAAAACCATATACGACTTCAAGGTGCATGTAAATATTAATGAAGATGGCCCTGTGAAGGCGATGGAATTAACCGCAGGGAATGTGCATGACTCACAAGTATTTACCGAATTATTAAGCATAGACGAAGAGAAGCTGTTTGCAGATAGCACCTATGCGAGCGAGAAAACGAATATATGGTGAGCCGAAAGGGATATCGAAAATGGTGTACTAGCGCGAGAGCCTACCGCAATAAAAAAATTAACGGATGAGCAGAAGAAAGCCAACAAGCCATATCACGCACTTGCTACATTGTTGATCGTTTTTTGGGTTGCGAAGCTGCATTACGGAATGACCAAGACGCGTTATCTTGGGCTGAATAGAAATAAAATACGTGTAACGATGATCTGTATGGCACACAATACTGAACGAGAGGTTTCATTGCAGCGTGAAATTGATGAAACATGGGAGAGCTATAACTGTTAATGAGAACGGAGGGGAAAAGTCCTATCCAAACGTGATTTTCAGTCGCTGTTTCGTGACAACCAGCTGAGAATCATGAGTATCTTTTTTTGATTTTGATGGATTTGCCTGAAAAAGCTTTTGAAGTGAGTAGTGCAAAGGTCTCTCATTACATCAATATGAACACGTATTAATGTTTCGACGCAAATACACTATATTTTTTACCGAATACGAATTTCATCTAAACTGTAGCTCAATACTGAAACAGTATTTATAGCAAAAGCCAACATCTATGAACAACTCATCTCTTATTTATATTCCTACAATCAAGCCAAAAGCTCATTTGCGCCTAATTTGTTTTGCTTATGCTGGCGGTAGTTCCGCAACTTATATTTCATGGCAAAATTATTTGGACCATCAAGTAGAACTCGCCGTAGTACAATTACCAGGTAGGGGTATACGCTTATCAGAAGCACCATTTCAAACCATGACAGAACTGGTGAAAGCTATTTTTCTTGCGCTTGAAAAACTAAGTTCCAAGCCATTTATATTTTATGGCCATAGCATGGGAGCACGAGTTGCATATGAATTGACACTTATGCTTCACCGATTTCACTATCGTTTGCCAGTTCATTTTATTGCATCAGGTAGTGTGGCGCCGTGCATAGAAAAAACAACAGAACATATCTACAACTTGCCTGATGAAGACTTTATTAAAAAAGTAGGCAAACTCAATGGCTCACCTGAAGAGGTGCTTGAGAATACTGAACTAATGGAAATATTGTTACCTGCATTAAGAGCAGATTTTAGAATTATAGAGACCTACTGCAATAAGAGCCAAGTAGTTATTCCGACTAAAATTAGTGTTCTGGCTGGAGATAAAGAAGAAGTTGAGACCGCAGATGTAGAAGCATGGCTCAAATTGTTTGCCTTTCACACTGGTATACATTGGATTTCTGGCGATCACTTTTTTATTGATAAAAACAAACTATGTGTATTGGAAAAACTTAATAGTTTGGTTAAAGAACATTTAGTAAGTTCTGCCGCATTAACATGAAAACATAAATATATTCTACGCGATCACACTAGTCCAGTTAATGCATGAAATGATTTGTATACTGGTCAAGCAAAACTGGACACAGAGATTTCAGAAATAATTAGAGACACCCACCATGGGCTGATCATGATTTTGCAAATTAAATCTGCCGTTATGCATTTTCTTCAATGTGCCAGCCAATGATTCAGCATGAAGGTGAATACATCGCGTCGAATCAAAATTGCTTCTGCCATCAATAACAATCAACTCGTAAAAGTGATTGTTATTGATGATAAGGCACCGAGAAAAATTCATACTACATGTTATTAGTAGCTCGCAGCTTCTTTTGTGCGAAGTTTTTTTGAGCTTTTTCCAAATCGATTTCAAATTGGCTTTTTTTCTGGGCTAATTTTTTACAGGAAGCGGACGAAATATTATCGCACGAATCGCCCGCTTGGATATCCTCCACAATACGAAAACCCTCTCCAATACTGGAACGATTAGCTCGCTCACCATGCCCACGCCAAGCAATTTGTGAATTGAATGGTGTGCTGCTATAAGAGCCTCCCCTGGTTGAGTGCATTTGACACTCATCTGATATCCATGCGGAATTATCGGTAGGTGCTCCGTTATAATTTCCGTTACTACAATCTGAAACCCATTCATTTACATTACCAATCATATCGTACAGACCGAAACCGTTAGGTTTGTACATTCCAACAATTGAGGTATATTCAGAAAAATCATTGCAAGCACTAGCTTGTTTTTCGTAGCCTCTATCTCGCGCAAAAGCAATCATTCCGCTTTCATCTCGAATATTGGCATACTGACAAAGCTCCTCATCATTGTCGCCGAAATAATATTTAGTAGTGGCACCTGCGCGACCAGCGTACTCCCATTCGGATTCTGTTGGTAAGCGATAGTGTCGCCCAGTTTGTTGTGAGAGCCACGCGATATAGGCATTTGCATCATCCCAACTCACACACATGAGCGGGTGAAAATCACTGGGTGCATATTCCGGTGTTAGCCAGCTACCTGAAGTATATTCAATTTTAAATTTACCGCCTTTCTCCGGCACTAACCGCCAACAACTATCGCCGGGGTAATATCCAGTTGCGGCGACAAATTGTTTAAACTGCTTAATGGTAACTTCGTACTTTGAAATTTTAAAAGACTGGATGTTAACCTCATGAATGGGCGTTGCTTTGAGGTACCCTTTGTCAAAAGCCGTACTTCCCATAGTAAATTTACCTGACGGGATCGTTACCATAGGCGGCTCTATTAATGTACCCAACTTCCAGGTTTTACTGTTCTTCACATATTGTTTAATGGCAGCCAGCTTCTTCTTGCGAGTTGTACGTTCTAGCTGTTGAGCGCTTGCCAAATCTGCAGCAAAACGTTTTGATCCTGCATTATTTATTTGTGGTTCATCGTGAGCATTAAGAGCAACTCTAAATCCGCTGTCCCAAGTTCGCACACCGGCCTCCCCGCTAAAATGACGATAGGTAACATGGAGCGTTTCATTGTTATTTGCCCATGAGCCACCTCGAGCTACACGCTTGGTGCAGGCATTGTCTCTCCAGGCGCTACCATTGATAGGGGCTCCTTCATAGTTATTACGTGCGCAATCTTCGACCCATTCATTTACATTGCCGATCATGTCATAAAGACCAAAAGAGTTAGGCTTATACATACCAACAACTGTCTTGAAATCTGCTTGATCATCGCACGGAAATCTTTGAATTTTCAATTGAAAATTATGGCCGAAATTTTCATTTCCATAGATGTTTGCAAATTCACAGAGCTGATTGTCATCATTTCCAAAAAAGTATTTCTGTTGATTTTTTGCGCGCGCGGCATATTCCCATTCTGCCTCTGAAGGTAAGCGATAAGCTTTGCCCGTTTTTTCAGCAAGCCACTTTATATAGGCCTGCGCATCATCCCAGCTTATGCAGTCCGCTGGATTTGCGTTAAGAGCTAGGTTTTCAGGCGCTCCCATGTATATTTCAAGACTGCCAGCTTGACCGTGAATGACGCAGGTCCCCGTACGAATATAGTGTGTAGCACGCTCAAATTGATTAAACTCACTAACCGTAACCTCATATCTAGAAAGCTGAAATGCGGGGATATTAACTTTATGGACCGGTTGCTCATTAGGATTATTGTTGCTCCCCATAAAAAACTCACCAGCAGGAATGGAGACCATAAGCGGCTCAATTAATTCTGTTTCGTCGGCTGCCCATAACAATTGGTGGGTGTATGACATACATAAAATTAGTAGAATTTGAAACGTACGCATAGATAAAACCTTTTGATGAGTTTATATTTTAGGCTTCAAATTAAATGATGGGATAAAAATGGGCACTAGTTTAAAACTGGGCATAACTAGATACATCCCTATAGATTGGAAAGCCTGTAGTCAGTGCAACTTCCGGATTTTTTTGACGAATTTCTGGAGGAGCGATGATCACTAAAGAGTGTACCACCATCTAAAGTTCACTATGTAATTAGATAGCAATTTTGGGGCAAAGTCTACTCCCAAGAATTGTTCGAACCTGTTTAGAACTATTAATCGGTGCCATGCTCAGCTCGTCGGAATTTATAACCCAAGCATGGCTCATTGTTGACACACACAAATATTGGACGACTTATTACAGATATTAGCAAAAAGATAAATGGTCGCAGCCGAAGCTGGTGCACTTGCACGAATGGCGCTTACACAAATTAATGATGACATTATTTGTCTTGGTCATTGACGCCCCCCTGGTGTTAAGCCAGTCAGCAAAAATACCAAGCAGTAAAATACATCATCAACATGGCAATAAACCTAATTTGGCGAGCTACGCTCTGGGACAGTGTTGGGTGGCGCTCGACGTACCAGCGGGCCAAACACAGCCACGCCCTTGTTATCCCGCCTGATGCTCAATGCAGGAAACAGCGGAAAATTATGCGCAGCAGAAGTATTGGTCCGTAGTGTTTTTGACTTGTTTTCAGGCAAAAAGTGCGCCCGCTGTTTGAGGCAAAAAATCGCGTCGCAAGGGGATTCTTTGCGATTTTATAAAATGGCGCAGCGTGGAATGCGTACGAATAGCGTGGCACTGCCTGGCCTTACACTAGCAGCGCCGAGGCGACAGATTAAACAAGCCGGAAGGCTGCAGTTGAAAAATTGAAATTTTACGAAAAAGCCTGTTAAACATTTTTTAGTTATTTTTGGCCGGATGTGCTGAAGTTGAAATAGCTACAATCAATCTTTACCCATACCCCCAGCTTCTGATAACGTTGTGCAGAATGCGCGCCGAGGGAGGCTTCAATATCGCGCAGGCTTTCGCGGTAAGTGAGTTGAGCGGAGTTTTATCCGGACACTAGCGGAACAAAACAATAAATTTATTTAACAGTACCTAGTGCGCCATTAGTGATTGATTGCAAATTTTTTTCGGAAAGTTAAATAAACGATAGGAGGAATCGAAATGTTGGGCCCTAGAGTAGTAAGACGCAAAGACCTAGACTTGAGTTTGAATTTGAAAACAGAGCAATTTTTAAAAACGCCTGATGCGTCACAAGCGAATTGGCTAATTTCGCGCTCTATGGATGAATTGGCAGATGACTTGGTTCACCTTGACTCTGTATCAAAGCGTTTTGTAAGTGGGTCAAAGCGAAAAGAAATTTTCGAAGATTGGGTTAAAAGCCAAGCGAAATATGACGACACTCAATTAATTATAGATGGCCAGCAAGTAATGCAGGACTGGGAGCGTCCGTATATGGAAGCAATGGCTAAAGTAGCCACCAAAACAAAAGGGGATGTTCTTGAGATTGGTTTCGGTATGGGAATTTCTGCGTCGTACATGTTAGCTATGGGGGTTAAATCGTACACAGTCATAGAATGCAATGAAGACGTTCGAATGGAATTCGAAAAATGGAAAAAAAATCATCCAAAATGTGATGTCTCGTTGGTTTTTGGGAAATGGCAAGAAGTGATTGGAGAGTTAGGACTGTTTGATGCAATTTTTTTTGATACTTACCCGTTATCCGAAATAGAGTTTGAGGAATATGTTAGTAATAGTGTAACTTTTGCAGAACATTTTTTTGAAGCTGCAGCGTCACATCTTAAGGATGGTGGTGTTTTTACCTATTATTCCAATGAAATTGACTCTGTTTCACGACGGCACCAGAGGGCGCTCTTTAAATATTTTAAAGAGGTATCATTCAGTATATGTAGCCCACTGTTTCCTCCAGAGGATTGTAATTATTGGTGGGCTGACTCCATGATTGTAACGAAATGTGTTAAATAATTATAATCCTTATTGCATGTTTTGTCGTAAAGCTTCAGTAGCCTGACCTCTTTTGATTTTTGCCAAACTAGATCTCTTTCGACGGCAAAGTTTGCAAACGACATATCCTGAATAAGTTGCTGAACTTCGCTGGTCCCATCAACTGGCCGTTCAGCACGGGCTGCAACTTGTCTTTAACATTGGAGAAAGTTGCTCCTGGAAGACTATGCGTTTTCGACATGAACGTTCTGAAAGCACGCTCAACACGGGGACCGTAATTGGGCATGCTTTTCGGGCGATGCTCTATAATAATATCGTGTTGAGCACATGCTCTCTGGAGCATATTGCCTCTAAATTCATTCGCATTATCCATGTGAATTTTTTGCATTTTCCCATAAATCAGCCACTCGGCATCAATGTGATGCCCCTTTGTTGATTTGCACTTAAAACTGACCCACCATTTGCATTGAAAATTGACCCACCCTGGATGGTTTATTTTACGGGTTTGGGCTGTGGATAAGTCGGTGTCTTTTTCTCCTTTTTCGGTTGGTTTGAACTCTCTTTGAAACGATAGCTGTCATTGCCGGTTTCAACAATATGGCAGAGATGGGTGACTCGATCCAACAATGCCGTTGTCATCTTCGCATCACCAAACACATTCGACCATTCGGCAAAGCTGAGATTGGTGGTGATGATCATGCTGGTGCATTCGTACAACTTGCTCATCAAGTGAAACAATAATGCACCACCGGTTTGGCTGAAGGGTAAATAGCCCATCTCATCCAAAATCACTAAATCGGTATGCATTAACCGTGATGCAATTTGCCCGGCTTTGCCTTGCTGTTTTTCCTTCTCTAATGCATTCACCAATTCAATGGTCGAGAAGAAACGAACGCGACGATGCAACTGTTCAATCGCTTGAATGCCGATGGCACTGGCAAGGTGGGTTTTGCCCGTACCGGGGCCACCGACAAACACGACATTCTGTGCGTTATCCATAAAGTCCCCGGCACACAGTTGCCGAATCAGCGCCTCATTGGCCATGCTGCTCGTAAAATCAAAGCCACTCAGATCACGATAGGCAGGGAATTTTGCTGTCTTGAGCTGATAGGCTACCGAACGCACTTCACGCAATTGTCACTTTTCAAAGATAGTGCTGCTCGAATTGGAACCAGACTGAGCTTCAGGGCTACCAAAATTATCTGGTGAATATGTAACGGACAAGTCTGGAGGATCGACAGAGAAAAGGACGTCACCTGCTCTGCGGCTCTCAGGAGAGGAAATACGTACTCGCAAAGCATCAAATTCGTTAGTAATATCAGGCATAATTTCCACGCTCAAAGATACAGGTGAAGTTACGTAGGGATGATAGCTCAGTGCTCAACTCATCATATATATCACTTCATTCTCATAAGTGACTTAGTTGAATCCTAATATATCTATACTCATCGTTACAAGATGCGACTTACAGATATTAATTTGTACAGCAGGCATTTTTTAATTGCTTTACTCCACACCACATTAATTAGTTAACCCATAAAAACCTATATCAATTTTTTACAAAATCGGAGGAGATTTAATTGATAAATTTCATTAAGAAATGGTTAAAGAGAGATAGAAAAATTATCGGGATGCAGTTCAGTTATTCAATCCTTGATCTTCCTGGCTATGAGCAACCGTCTATTGAAGCCTTAAAACTAGAAGTTGTTTTATTCGAAAAAAGAGTAAAGGATTATGCAAACTATGAAGGAATTTCTTTAAAAAAAACAAACGGCGATAAGAAAAGCTTATTTGAGTTAATAAATGAATTAAAAAATATAAACCCTTTGCGAGATTTTGATACCGAAAACCACAAATGGTTTAGCCATATTGAGGAATTACATGAACTCAGAAATTTTAGAAATAAGATAATCCATATTGATTATACGAGTTTGCCTGATGTTGCAGAACTGTATGACAGATACTCGGCAGCGAATCAGCTTTTGCTGCCATTTCGACTGAATGGCGGTTGCACTAAAGCAAGCTTCAAACCTATCAAATGGCATGGAGAAACTTTAGAAATAATGATTAACGAGCACAAATATAACCTCGATTACTCTGATATCGAAAATCTATCTGTTCAACTTCATCCGGCGAGCAGAGGGGCAGTTTACTGCAAGCACGGCAAACAAGTAGTAGTAAAAACAGTTGATTATGAACATGAACAGCTGTGCGTCTTTATTGAAGACTGTCCTAGCTTTCAATTAACAGAAGATGAAGCAGCAATTCTCGACGACCTTCTGCTCTCGCTTATAACTGAAAAAGAATACCGCCAGCGGACGACACATAAGTTGTCCACAGCGCTTTATGCAAATCAGTAGGTTAGGAAAACTGGTGACACGCATTGTCCAATGCCTGCGACCCAACTGGTGACCAAACCCCACTGAAACGACACAACAATTGGCCAAAAACGTGTTCCAGTGCTCTACCACCTGTCGATAAACCGGCATCAGAAGTCTTAAACCAAATCCAGCAAGGTACTATTAGCCAACCTCGCCGAGTATGGTAAACTCACATCAGTAGTCCATTTGGGTATTCAGTCCTACACAGAAATAAATGGTCGCCCGTCTGGTTTGGAGCATAGTCCCGCAGGCGGTCCCGGCCAGTCTATTGAAGGGGGCGACACTAGTCGGCCTTTTTCTTTTTACAGGGCAGCTGTAACGGGTTCTGCAGTATGCGCCCTTATCCTTCGCCCCCTAAAGCGAATAGCCCTCGCTATTCCCCTTCCAATCTCTGCCGGATTCAGCGATATCCCTGAGCAAAACCACAAGGTCCTCACTACCAGAGTCCTCACTTATACCTAATAAAATTGCGATAGATGGAACATGAGCAATTATTTATGGCCTATCTAACTTCGCCCGCTGATGGAGCGTAAGGTCGATGTTTGATTGATTTCAGGAATCCAATAATCTTCACCTCCAATTTTTATGGTGTATGACCCATCTTCGTTTTCCACAGTGGTTTGATGAGATAATTTGGCGGCCAACGATTGGGGTACTCCGTGAAAATATTCTAGCGATATTTTTATCCATTTCTTCAATGCACTTTCATCTTTGCGCCCACTCATTATCAAATTTACGATTGATTTTTCTAGTAATTTGCGACGATGTGCTTTGTGTTTTTTACTGTCTACTCTCAATTCCAGATTCAATGCGTTTTCCTTGATCAAGAAGTTTATGAAGCCCGTTATCGCCGCTTCCTGTCCGGGACGCTCAACAAGGAAAGTATCAAGTTGCGTTTGTGTAGGAAATTCGAGTCCCGATTCATAGGCCATTTTTTGCAAAGTAGCTGCTGGCCTTAACGCGAGCCGGATTGAGCGAACACTTGTTTTTCCGACCTGTTTTTTTCCAAGGAGGTAATCCCGATACCTATTAAGGGGCACGCGTGCAAGTGATTCCTGGGGAACGCTATCTAAATATTTTCCGATGAGGCGTTCATCTAAATTTTGTTGTTTTGCCTCATCATTCAGCAAGAGTAATTTCTGACTACTCATCCACTCCAAAGCGGGCTTCAATTTTTTTAAACTTTCCTGTCCGAACGCCTCTAACAAAAACTCATAAGATGGGATTTTATTCCACTTTTTTTCTATCTCTTGATAAAAAGGCACGTATTTATTTATCGTCAAGGCGGCTTTATGCGCCCCAATGCGCTGCAGCAACCACGTTCCAAAAAGTTCAAAATTTCGTTCCATTACGATATTACTAAACGCTGACTTGTTTAATACAATTCGATTCTTCAACGTTTTTTCCCAATAACACCTTTCACATTGCGCGCCTCTACCCGCAGGGACGGCGATTCCGCAGGATCCACAAAGAGTGTCTTCATGAGTCGCACACTTTTTACAAATTTCCAACTCATTCTGAGTCGCAACTAAAAGCCGATGCCTGCCGCATCGCCCACACGACCTGTAATCACTTCGCGCGCAGCGCTCGCACAACTGAACTTTGATGCCAAGTCGACTGACTTCACTAAGGCGAATTGATGGTCGTTGGCAGATGCCGCAAGGGCGTGGTGTCCTGAAATAAACAGAACAGCTGTTACAAACAGGCCCATAGACGGTCATCTTTCCAATAACCAAATTGGATCGACCACAACGAACACATGGTTTAGCCTTTTCACAATTGTCACAGATGGCAGCGTCATTATTTTTAGGCAGACGAAATGGCAAGGTACACTGGGCACAAGGTTTCTTAATAAAAACCCTTTCATAGCATGCCGCGCAATAACGAATGCCATTAAATACCCGTTTTATCTTTGCAACTGCGCGACCACATTCGTCACACGTTTTCTTTACGTCGTTATCGCTCAATATTCGTCTCTCATAGTTTTCTAAAGAGTCTCGCCATCATCGCTTTAACGGTCGATCGTGACCGGGGCATTAGTTTGGTACTGGCAGTTCTTTCACGTCCATGATGGCGTACCTCAGGCAAATCGCAGATTAAATGGCTAATAATTCCAGGCACTACTGTATTACGCCCGCACAGGGTGGATTTGTTTAACCGAGTTAGCTTTGCTGATTCATAAAAATGGCTGACATGGCACGCTATCAGCTTATTCGCCGCATCCATATAACGCATGCGATCCACGACCGAAAGTAATTCAAAGGGTAAACCTGTGCTTGATTTGAAAAGATCGCCTGCTGAAATATCAAAGCTCTCTAAAAATTTCACGAGTTTGGTGCTCTTGCTTCGGGAAGTAATTTGAAAGATTTCTATGAAATAGCTAAGCAAGTGAAACCAATCAACGGCAGCCATTAACTGACCTGAGTAATTTCCCTGCTTTTTGCAAACAGTCGTGTCAGCTGATAACTGAAGCGTTAATGCTCCGGACGGGGCCTCGGATACATTCACAGCCCTCAAATCAAAACCGCAATTCGCGCACTCATATAAATGAGGATTAGAGATTGTGAGCATGTGAAAAATAATAGGGGCACCGCATTTATAGCAGGAGTCCTTGAGAACAACTTTGTGCTGTGCACAGATCGTGTGCCAAGCAAACCGCCAATTCATTCGGTAGTAGGGAACACGATCGCAAGCTAGGCATAGAGGACAATATTGAACCCCTCCATGACGATGTCGATTGCGAGACCCCAGAGCCAGCAACCACGGCCAAGTAGAGTCATCCAAGTTTTGCGGAGTAATGTGTGTAAGTATGGCTCGCAGACTTGTCGAGCTAAACGAATGCTCACTAATTCCTGCTACCCGCGAAATCTTAGCCAAACGATTATCGGGAACGCCCCGATCAAAATCGGTGCACCACAGTCTCCACTTGGGCCAAATGGAGCCCGTTAGCACCAGAGGATCACACCCATGCGATAGGGCCGCCCGTACCAACCACGATGAAAATAACTCATCGGGAAGTAACGGAACTGGAATAGGCCATGTGGGCGCTACAGGGACTGCTCCCTGATGCCACGTGTGGGACGTAACCATGATTTACTCTCGATAAGTGATTTATCGATTGCTTCTTTACCCGTTTCAATAGCCTCGCGCGCGCATTCGGTTAGGAGCCGATGAACGTTGCCAAGGTTACCTTCGGAAATCGTATGAATCAGTCGACATAGCTCTGGCCTATGGATATCTGAAGGTTTTTGGAGGGGCAATATTTTTTCAAAACTTGCTAACAACTGTTGGAAGTTTTTGTCCAGATCCCACAATGGAACTTTCACTACGTCGAAGCGGCTAGCATGCTGGGGATCGTGATGTAAGACTCTTACCGCATCACGCGTACCGAAACCTACGATAGGGATTTTTAGCTCATTACATAAATACTTAATGACGTTCATCACTTCTCGCTGCTTCAAAGCTGTGCCCGTAAGCATCGAATGCATCTCGTCAAAAGCAATCATTCGAACTTTACATGCTCTGCACAAATGTAAGACTTGAGCTCTAAGTGCAATAGGCGTATCCCGTTCGTTATAAGGAGTGAAAAACCGTTGGAGAATGGCGCAGTAAAAACTTTTTTCATCTGCATAAGGTGGCGATTGACAGACTAAAAGAGGCTTGACGGGTTCGGAATTTTCATCCACATACGCCTGCCCACACAGCTCTTCAAAACGTTCAAGGATTGTCGTTTTACCATTATTAGGATCGCCCACGATAAGCAGATTTGGCATCCTTGATCGCTGAGGTTTATGCATAAGACCTTGGAGCGTGTCTAAGATTTTCTGCGCGGTGGGATATCCCACCCAGCGGGGAAAATCCATAAATTCAATTCTCTCCGCAGAACTTAATGCCATCACATGCCGGAATTCGGGATGTATGTGCTCGTACATGCCCCTCATGCAATATCTCCAAAGCTTTGAATCGGACCATCAGATAGCTCTAAGTCTAATGACGTTGTAGGTAGGGAGCTAGCATTGGGGGTTACAGGTAAGGGGTTAGCAGGAGAAATATTTTTTTCATGCTCGGTACGACGTTGCGACACACGTCGGGCCTTTTTTGATTTTTCTTTTGATTTTTCCACGTGCTCACGCAGCTCAGTAATTGCGTGCAAAACCTGGTGCTCGTCGAAACTTTCAATGCCCTGAAGTTTCAATTTTTCCCGTACCTGCTGATACTCCCAAATGCTCATTGGGGGCAAAGACTGCTCAGATGTCGGCACCCTAAAATATTGCTTCAACACCGGGTCGAAAAACCAAATGGACGTAATGTCGCGCGGGTCCCTTCTAAAAACGAACAATCTTTTTTCTCCGCTCTCGTCATCGATAGCGCCAATCCAGGGTCGCAACGCCTCCGAATAGTAGGACAATTTATCTATGGTTACGCCGTCTTGTTGCACCGTCCGATGGAAGCAAGGCAAGAAGTCTAACAAGATACTTAGGCGATCAACGGGTCTAGGTGGAACGCCTGTACCGGGTAAATCTCCGCCACCAAAAATACCTAACTCCCATTGGCGAAACGGAGTCATCCCCAAACTTGAATGTTTTCGTCTGTGATAAACCTTGGTAATTAATTTGACTAACCACTCCTCGAATTCTGATTTAGTCATTACCGCATTCTTTTCGGAGTCATAACCTTCACGCTTTGCTATTGCAGAGAAAGTCGTACCTGGTAAATCGTGAATCTCAAATAATAAAGTTCCTAGCATTCGCTCGATGTGTCCGCCGTATCGCGGCTGCTTTACTGGGCGATACTCCAAATGAATTCCGTAAAGACTGCAAGATTGTTGGAAATTGTTGGAGAGAAATTCAGCACCATTATCTACATGTATTGTTCGCATTACTCCCCATACTGGCCATTCAGCATCGACATTGTGTAACGTCATCCACTCTTCCTTAGGTAACACTGAGTGAGCAACACACATCGCAACCGAGGTCTCAGATGGTGGATCAAAAGACAGGTAGTAGCCAGTTACCATCCGGCTGTATACGTCAATTGCTAACGTTAACCACGGCCGCCCAATAGGTTTTCTGTAGATGTCATCGACCAAAATAATGTCTACGGGCGTGTGATCTATTTGAACGACCGATAATGGATAATTTGCGTTAGGAAATTGGCCAGGCGCTGGAGAAAATTTATTATTTGCTCTTTCTTTAAATCCACGCCCCTTAAGCTTTTCTCGCTCCGACACTTTCGCAATTCGCGATCTTATAGTGGAAGCGCTTGGTTTTTCGATGCCCTTCAACAAGCAAATCCTGTGGACCTCGGTAACTACCTTTTCAACTCTTGGTCTTTGGGAAGTTAAATAATATGTCCTAATAACCTCGTTAATTACGCTCTCTGCTTCAGTGGAGATTCTGCTATTACCTGACTTCCAGCCGCGTTTCTGTGGTATAAGAGAGGAGATCAGTCTGTAAGCCTTATAACGTTCCATCCATCGATACAATGTTGCCGTATCGACCCCCGATTCGTACGCTCGTAATTCCACATCCCCTCGGCCGATGTCACTACGATCCAACAGAGGGCTTATCGCAGCGAAGCGTTTTTCGGCAATACGCCAGTCTTCATCCGCAATATCTTCTAAATCAAAGTTGGAAGCGTGGACTGCAGCCAGATCACCCGATACGACCCGAAGTTCACCAACTCTAAGTGCTGAGCTACGTCCTGATTCAACCGCAACTCCTATGACAGTTTCGAAATCCAGGACTTGAGCAATTCGATAAACTACACCCTCTCTTTCTACCAATGCATCTACATTGACATCAACGCGCTCTCGAATGGGGTCAAACACAGACTGGTCCGTCTCACTGATCTGATCGAAATTCATAGAGGCACCCAAAGTTCTGTACGTTCGTTAAGTGGGAGGTTGATGTCGCAATCTATTTGCCGGGTAGCGAGCAAATGCCAAATATGAGCAATACCAGCCGCCCTATACTCGCCCATAAAATGCCTAGCGAGCAGGAAGTGAACTGGGGCGCTTCCCATTGCAGCCAAGTTTGCAAGTATCCATTGCGTTTCTTCAGGATCAAATTGCATGCGCTTATATGGATCTAAAAATCGAATATTCTCAAGGGCCTTATCCCTGATCCGCGACTCGTCATAGATATGAAATTCCCAACCTTGACTGCGAGCTATGCGTAATGCCGCCTTCCACTTTGTTGACCATGCCCTCCAGTTTTTCCTCCACTCTTCCGAAGGTTTCACTTCTACCAAGATCGGTCTTGAATAATCTAACAAGGCACTTTCAATCTGCCGATATGACACGAAGAAATCGGGGGTATATACATACTTTCCGCCTTCCAGTTCAAATGGCACCTCAATCGGCTGTGGCACCACGCTGAGGACACTCAACGAGAACTCCATTTTGATGAGGAAGTCTCGCTCTAATGTAGATTCATAAGGAATGGACATCTCTCCTCGAAAGGAGTAAATCCCAGAGAC
Source organism: Gammaproteobacteria bacterium (assembly GCA_021151835.1). GTDB lineage: Bacteria > Pseudomonadota > Gammaproteobacteria > Pseudomonadales > Cellvibrionaceae > Cellvibrio. Next base: position 50,328 of record JAGKWO010000031.1, on the reverse strand, counting down.
ACTCCGTCGGGTAGGCTTAATTTTCCGCATTTGACGTGGATAAATCGGGTCGCAGCTATTTGCACTCATTTCACCCTCAGTCGCAGCTAATTGCTACTTTTCATGTCGCATTAAATGTTAAAAAGTTGCCTGAAATCCGCATTATATGGTGATTATAGTCGCATTAATTAATGAAAGTCACAGAGGCGCCAATCCCAAACCCGGTGAGATATCACTCGCCCACGCGGGGGTCTTGTTCCTGGATGAGCTGCCGGAATTCCCCCGCAGCGTATTGGAGGTCCTGCGGGAACCGCTGGAAAGCGGAGAAGTACGGATTTCCCGCGCACGGAACCAGGCTTGCTTTCCGGCGCGCTTCCAATTGATAGCAGCGATGAATCCGTGCCCATGCGGCTATCATGGCAGCGATGCCAATCGCTGTCGCTGTACACCAGACCAAGTAAAACGCTACCGCAATAAAATCTCCGGCCCCCTGTTAGACCGCATCGACATGCATGTGCCGGTGCGCGCATTGCGCCAGGGCGAGCTTCAGGGCAAGAGCCTGGGCGACAATAGCGCTACCGTGCGAGCCCGCGTTGAGCAGGCGCGCGCCCGGCAGTTACAGCGCCAGGGCAAGGCCAACAACCAACTGAGCGCGCCCGAACTTGAGCGCTACTGCGAACTCACCACTAGCGACAAAAACCTTTTGGAGCAGGCTATCAATAAATTAGGGCTTTCAACCCGTGCCTACCACCGAGTATTGAAATTGGCTCGCACATTGGCCGACATGAATGAGCGAGACCAGCTCAACACAGTGGACGTCACCGAAGCACTGAGCTATCGCACACTGGACCGCCAGGCAGCGAGTTAGCGGCCCGTCAATTGAGCTGCTGGCGGGCGGAGGACTCCTGCAGCCATTCCAAAATTTCGGCGTAGGATTTGGGGGCGGAAAAATAGTAGCCCTGCATCAGGTCGCAGCCCATTTCCTTGAGCCAATCTTTTTGCTCCTTGGTTTCCACCCCTTCGGCCACTACCAATTTACCTAGGTTATGAGCCAGGGAAATCATGGCTGATACGAGGCGCTTGTCGGTGTGGCTGCGATTCAATTCCTGCAGGAAGTTCAAATCGATTTTGACGGTACTGATCGGCAATCGCTGTAAATGCAGCAGTGACGAGTTGCCCGCACCGAAACTATCCAGCAGAAAATTGATACCGAAGAACGATAGCGGGCGCATGCACAGCGATACCAGCTCAATGTTGTCGGCAAAGACAGTTTCAGTAATTTCAAATTCGATGTCGCCCGGCTGTATGTCGCTATCAGCAAAGATGCGCGCCACCTCGTGGACCAGGTTTTCGTCCTTGAACTGGCGCACGGATAAATTGATGGCCATCATCAAGGGGCCACCCCAGAAGGTCTGTAAGTTCTTCACATCGCTACACGCCTGGCGAATAGCCCAGTAGCCGATAGCGGTGAGTATCCCGGTTTCCTCCGCCGTGCCAATAAACTCGCTGGCATTCAGCAAACCGACACCGGGCTTGTCCCAGCGCAACAGCGCTTCCAATGCCACTACCTTGCCGGTGTTAACATCCACACGGGGAATGTAATGCAGCAGGAATTGTTGTTTCTTTAGCGCCGCGCGCAAATCCGCCTCCAGCCGTAACTGCCGCCGCACATCCTGATTCATCATTTCAGTAAAAAACCGGTAATTGCTATTGGCTTCCTGCTTGGCCTTGTACATCGCCATATCGGCGTGTTTGAGTAAGCTATCGGCATCACGCCCGGCTTGCGGGTAGATGGCAATGCCTATGCTGCAGCCCACCACGACCTCATGTCCGTTGATCTCCGTGCTCCAGGCGGTCGCGGAACAGGATTCGGTTGGGCACATCGGTGAGGGGGTCGTAGTGCGCAAGGCGGGACAGGTGCTGCTCCGTTTGCTTTCGCTCAATGGCATAGCGGATCGCCCGCTCCAGGAGCAAATGATCAATTTGCCCCTTGATCAAATAGTCCGCCGCACCGGCGCGAATGGCTTCGCGATCCACTTCGGTTTCCATTTCATCGGTCATCACAACGATGGGCGTTTGGCAGGCCTGCACCCGAGCGGCATTCAGCAAGTCCCGCGCGGTGGCCGAGCCCCAATAGTAATCCAGCAGGGCCACATCGTACTCCTGGGAGAGGATCTTATTGAGCGCCGAATCCAGCTGGTTGCACCACACCAGCTCGTAGTGAACATGGCGGATATGGGACAAAATCTCAGCGATGAGCAGGTATTCCCCCTGTTCACGGTCGATAAATAAAACTTTGATTTTGTTATTCATCGTCACCTGTCTTCCCAGCGTTAACTACCACCAGCCATGCAATACGCGAGTTGCCATGGTAGCAGCCGCCCGCCAGGCTCTGCACGCCTGCTGATATAACAAATAAGAGCCATAAACCGGACCAGTCCATTCTGTGGTTATAGCCACAGTAATCCTGATTGCAAGGCGATTCGAGCTTGCTAGAATGCTGGCCCGATGTTTTTCCAGGCAATTGCTGTGACCCAACTCAACCCCCGCCAGAAAGAAGCCGTGCTTTACATCGATGGCCCCTGCCTGGTGCTGGCGGGCGCTGGCAGTGGCAAGACCAGCGTAATTACCCGCAAGATCGCCTACCTGATTGAGCAGTGCGAGATCTCGGCGCGCCACATTGCCGCGCTCACCTTTACCAACAAGGCGGCCCGGGAAATGAAAGAGCGCGCCAGCAAGCTGGTTAAGGGTAGCGCCGCCAAGGGCCTGACCGTCTCCACGTTTCACAACCTGGGTTTGAACATCATCCGCCGCGAGCATAAAGCCCTGGGGTTTAAACCCGGGTTTTCCATCTTCGATGCCGAGGACGCCCGCGCGCTGCTTAAGGAATTAATGCTCAAGGACGGTGACTTGGACAGCGACCACCTGGATTTGGTGCAACACCAGATTTCCAATTGGAAGAACGACCTGGTGGTCCCCGAGCGCGCCCTGGGCCTGGCGCAAAGCCAGGGCGAGCAGACCATCGCCATGATCTACCTGCGCTACAACCAGGCCCTGCGCGCCTATAACGCCGTAGATTTTGATGACCTTATCCTCATCCCGGTGGAGTTGTTCCAAACCAACCCGGAGGTGCTCGGGCGCTGGCAGCGCAAGATCCGCTACCTACTGGTGGATGAGTACCAGGACACTAACTCGAGCCAGTATCTGTTGGTGCGCCTGCTGGTGGGCAACCGAGGCGCCCTGACCGTGGTGGGCGACGACGACCAATCCATTTATGCCTGGCGCGGCGCGCGGCCGGAAAACATGGGCTTGCTAAAGCAAGATTACCCAAACCTGCGCGTGATCAAACTGGAGCAAAACTATCGCTCCACCAGCCGCATCCTGCGGGTGGCGAACCATCTCATCGCCAACAACCCGCACGAATTTGACAAGGCGCTGTGGAGCGAAATGGGTTTGGGCGATCCCATAAGGGTCATACGTTGCAAGAATGAGGATGCTGAAGCCGAACGCATCGCCACCGAGATCATCACCCAACGCTTGCGCAAGCAATACAAGTTTCGCGATTTTGCAGTGCTCTATCGCGGCAACCACCAGGCGCGACTGCTGGAAATGAAGCTGCAGCAACATCAAATCCCCTACAAAATGAGCGGAGGTTCCTCATTTTTTGCCAAGACAGAGATCAAGGATGTCATGGCCTACCTGCGCCTGCTGGTGAATCCGGATGACGACAACGCGCTGTTGCGGGTCATTAATACCCCGCGTCGCCAGATAGGCACCAGCACCCTTGAGGCCCTGGGCAATTACGCCAGCGAGCGCCACATCAGCCTGTTTGCCGCCCTGGACGAAGTGGGGCTGCAAAGCCGCATCCCGGAGAAAAACCTTGAGCGCATACAGCGCTTTGCCCACTGGTTAAAGCAGGTGGCCCGCAATTGCGCTGGGGATAACCCGGTGGAGGCAGTGCGGGAGATGCTTAACGACATCGACTATGAAGGCTGGCTGCACCAGAACTCGACCAGTAGCAAAGCCGCTGAAAAGCGCATGGAAAATGTGTTCTACCTGGTGGAATCCCTGCAAAAGACCCTGGATAAAACCGAGGGTGATGACGATGATGGCGACACGCGGATGGAGGACGCCATTGCCAAGCTGGTGTTGCGCGACCTGCTCGAACGCCAGGAAGAAGAAGACCTGAGTGACCAGGTACAACTCATGACTTTGCATGCCTCCAAAGGGTTGGAATTTCCCCACGTGTTTATGGTCGGCATGGAGGAGGATTTACTGCCCCATCGCAACAGCATTGAGGACGGCAATATCGAAGAGGAGCGACGCCTCACCTACGTCGGTATCACCCGCGCCCAGCGCACGCTCACCATGACCCTAGCGGGTAAGCGCAAGCAGTTTGGAGAGATGAGCGAGACTACCCCCAGCCGCTTTCTGGATGAGCTGCCCCCTGACGATGTGGAGTGGGAAGGGTTCGGTGAGCAAAGCCAAGCCAAGAATGTGGCCAAGGGTGAAGAGACCCTCGCCAGTTTGCTCAATCTGTTTGACTAATTGAATATCAGCAAAAATAAAGGCGACCCTGGGATCGCCTTTATGACAAAACTCCAGCTCCGGAGGACTACTTGCTGTTGTCGAGCATGTAATCCACAGCGGCCTTGATTTCGTCGTCGCTGCAGGACGCACACATACCCTTGGGCGGCATGGAATTGAAACCACCAATCGCGTGGGTGTAAAGGGTATCTTTGCCTTTACCTGCACGCGGTCCCCAATCAGCCGCAGAGCCTAGTTTCGGTGCCCCCATCAAACCTGCACCGTGGCAGGTGGTACAGAAACCGCCATAAACGTCTTTACCCGATTTTGGGCCTGCGGCCGCAGCCGGAGCTGGTGCAGCCGCGCAATCATCACCCGACATGCAAGTGCTGCCTACGGGGGCAGTGCGCGCGTTAACATCATCCTCACTGTTAGCCAAGCTGGAACCTGCAACCAATCCAGCAACCAACAGTATCCCAAACAGTTTTTTCATGGAGCTCACGGTCATTTCCTCAATGGTTTTATCGGGCGACTGGTGTTACAACAATCAAACCCAGTGTATAGGTGCGTCAAAATAAAAGCCTGAGGCACATCAAGTCGGCGCGCATTATAGCCGCAATAACCCTACAGGCGAAGTGCGTATTCGCCGCTTATACGCGTCCCGGCGCAATTTGACCCACTCTGATCTGCTGATATGCTTATCACTCGACTTTATAGCTGAGCGGGCTTTTACCCCTTATGGAATATAACAACGTTACATTCGTAGCCTACTTCAGTTCGGCCGTGGTAGCGCTCCTGCTCACCGCAACTTACCTTTATCAACTTACGCGCCAACAAAAGACCTGGATCTTCGCGGGTGCCGCTGCTATTCACACCATTCATCTAGGCACCATCGCCCTTTCTTTCTCGGATTATTCAATACCTCTTTACCTATTAGTCATCTTCGAATACCTGCATTACAACGCATGGGTCTTTTGCATCAGCCTAAACCTGAAACACCACGCCCGACGCAAACATCTTCCGACCAGCATGCAGTTGTTGTTCAGTAGCGGCTGGCCAATCACCGCCCTTGCTATTGCCATGTTGTTCATGCCCAGCCTGAACCAAACGGGTTTATCAGTGTGGTTTGCCCTGGGCCTGGCGGTGATTGCGCTGGTGAGTGTGGAGCAACTTTATCGCTTCTCGGCGGAGAATGACCGCCAGGTCAAGCTGCTGTGTATGAACCTGGCGGCGATTTTTCTGTACGACATTTACCTCTTCACCCATGCACTGATCTTCAAGGGTCTTGATCCTATGCTGTGGCAATCGCGGGCGGCAGTATCCATTGCCACCTGTCTGTTTATGGCATTGGGTGGGCTATTGCTACTGCAACGCCACGAGCGCCCCGCTAACTTCAACCTTTCCCGACCCATTGCGTTTTACACCACCTCGCTGGTGGGTGTCGGGGTACTAATCACAGTACTATCCCTTGGCGGTTACTATGTACGCCTCTATGGAGGCAATTGGGGTGCCGTATTTTACAGCCTGTTGCTAGTAGCTGCCATTTTACTCATCGCCACGGTGTTCGTCTCCAGCCGTATCCGAATGCGCTTGTCTGTGCTGATCAACAAGCACCTGTTTCGCTACAAATATGACTACCGCAATGAATGGTTGCGCCTGATCAACTACTTGGCACAGCCCGCCGATGCCAGCGAGGTTAACCAGCGCGCCTTCTTCGCCGTAGCCTCAACCACCAAAGCTCCTAGTGGAGCAATCTGGCTGCGCAAGCAAGGTTTTTATGAGCCTGTTTACCGGGCCAATTTGCCCAGTTATGTTGAGCTACAGGAAGAACCCGTAGATAGCCCGTTCTGTCGGGCGTTTATTGAGTCTGAATGGGTATTTATCCCGGACAGCGGGGACAACCAAGCCCTCGCCCAACACAATGAATTGCTGCCCAACTGGAGTCATAACATCCCCGATCTATGGTTGCTTTTTCCACTCATTGTTGGTGAGGAGCTAGTGGGATTTATGGCACTGACCAAGCCGGGGAGTGACGAAGCCCTCACCTGGGAGGACCTGGATTTACTCAAAACCATGGGACGCCAGGTGGCCAGCTACCTGAAGCGGCACCAGCAAGCCGAACAACTGGCCGAAGGCCGCCAATTCGACACCTACAATAAGTTGGTGGCCTTTATCATTCACGACCTTAATAACCTGATCGCCCAGCAAGCGCTGGTGGTACGCAACGCTGAAAAGCACAAAGGCAACCCCGCATTCATCGAGGATGCAATTAAAACCATCAGCAATTCGGTGGATCGCATGAACAACCTGCTGCGCAAACTGCGACGTGACGACTCGGACCTGGTGAAGCGGTTGTCCATTGCGGATGTCGTCAACCAAGCTGTCCAGGAGTGCCAACAGCGCAACAGCCCCAAGCTGAGTTCCACCATTGAATCATCCTCCGGCACCATTAATGCCGACCAGGTACGCCTGGTGATGACCATTACCAACTTCATCAAAAACGCCCAGGAGGCCACGCCGGACAATGGAAGGGTTCATGTTACACTGCGCGTCGAAAACCACAGGGCGACCATTACGATTGAAGACAACGGCTCAGGCATGGACTGGGATTTCATCCACAACCGGCTCTTTAAGCCTTTTGAAACGACCAAATCTGGAAAAGGCATGGGCATAGGCGTGTACCTCTCCCGCGAATACATCAGCGAGCTGAATGGCACCCTGAATGTCACCAGTGAACTGGGCCAAGGCACCACCATCACTATCACCCTGCCACTCAACAAGGACTAGCGAGACCCAATGAGCAAATCGACCACCAAACCCATCCTACTCATTGTTGAGGACGATACCGGCCTGCAGAGCCAACTACGCTGGCATTTCGATCAATACGAGACCGTGGTGGCCGAGAATCGCCAGGACGCCATAGCCGCGCTGCGGCTGCATGAAGCACCGGTCATCATTCAGGATTTGGGACTGCCACCGGATGAGGATGGTGTCGATGAGGGCTTTAAATGCATCCAGGATATCCTTCGCATAGCCCCCAACAGCAAAATTATTGTCATGACTGGCAAGACCGACCGGGACAACGCGCTACGCGCCGTTGCCATGGGCGCTTATGATTTCTACCAAAAGCCGGTAGACCCGAACACGCTGGACCTGATTGTCCAGCGTGCCTTCCACATTTTCGACCTGGAGGACTACAACCGCCGGTTAAACGTATCCCAGCAGGCCCCATTGGAAGGACTTATCACCAACGATCCCCAAATGCTGAAAATTTGCCGCCAGCTGGAGAAGATCTCCCCCACCACAGTTACCTGCACCCTGCTCGGTGAGAGTGGTACTGGCAAAGAGGTCATAGCCCGCGCCATCCATCAACTGAGCCCTCGCAAATCCAAACGCTTCGTAGCGATCAATTGCGCTGCCGTGCCGGAAAACCTGATCGAAAGCGAACTCTTTGGCTACGAGCGGGGCGCCTTTACCGGAGCGAACAAAACCACCCTCGGTAAAATAGAAACTGCCCACGAGGGCACACTCTTCCTGGATGAGATCGGCGATATGCCGCTCAACCTGCAAGCCAAGTTACTGCGCTTTTTGCAAGAGAGGGTGATTGAGCGCGTCGGCGGCCGCAGTGAAATCCCGGTAGATGTACGGGTCATTTGTGCCACCAATAAAGACCTGGAGGCTATGGTGCGCGACGGCAGCTTTCGGGAGGACCTCTTTTATCGCATCTGCGAAATGACGGTAAACATCCCGCCCCTGCGCAATCGCCTGGGTGACAAGGTGCTCCTCGCACGCCACTTCAAATTGCAATTCGCGAAAGAGCACGGCCAAAACGTTACCGGGTTTACACCCGACGCCATAGCAGCGATCGAAAGCTATTCCTGGCCGGGAAACATTCGTGAGATGGAAAACAAAATCAAGCGCGCTGTCATCATGGCGGACGGTAAATATGTAACGCGGGAAGACTTGGGGCTGGCGGAAGCCGGGGAACTGTCCCTCAACTTACGCCATGTACGCCAGGAGGCGGAACGCGGGGCGATCTTGCGCGCCTTAAGCATGACTGATAATAATATCTCCGCTGCCGCGAAGTTGCTGGGTGTTACCCGGCCGACATTCTACGATTTGATAAAAAAGTTCGATATGAGTCTCCCTAGTGGGAACCACACCCTCGACAACGACTTATAAAAACCTATATAACAAAATCTAATATGTATTATTCTTTAAATCAGAACCAGTCATCACAGTTTTTCTCGACCCTGTCGCGAAGTGAACAAAAACCTCCAATGGACATACAGTAAGCACCCAGCCAATGCTAAACACAGACGACAAGACAGCGAAACCAAGCTGGCGTTGCAATTAGAATTATGGAAGCACAAATGATCCCCGCTCTTAACCTCAGATTCTTCCAATTGACGGCGCTGGCTTGCGCCCTGTTAATAATGACCGGTTGTGGCGGCGGAACCGCCTCTGAAACCCCATCCAACAATAAGCCCAGCGGTCCAGAAAGCAGCAGCCTGGCAGCGGTTTCGAGCGAGGCAGCAGTATCTAGCAAGACCGCCACTTCCGCTGCAGTAACCAGTAGTGCGGCACCAAAAAGCGCATCAAACCCAGGCGCGAGCAGCCAAGCCAACTCCTCCTACAGCAGGGTGACAAGATCCAGCGGCGCCTCATCGGAAGACAGCGCAGGAGGAACAGATATAAACGACTTTCCGCCCACCAAACCCACTGCGCTGAAAGTGGTGTTAACCGCCGATACAGCGATTGTTATCAACTGGGGGCTGGCTTCTGATGACCTGGGTGTCAGTGCCTACGAAATAGTGCGCGACGGCGTTCACATTGCCACTACGTCAGCGAATACCTTGAGCGTGTCAGGCAAATCACTCAGTTTTGAAGATCGGGAGTTAACTCCCGGAACCAGGTACAGCTATTCAGTGCGTGCAGTGGATACGTCCGGGCACAGGTCCGGCCTCACCGCCCCTATTGAAGCCACAACCCAAGGGGGTACACAAGGCGGCAACCAGTCCAGCACAGGCGCCAGTTCATCCTTGGCCACCAGCATATCCTCGCAAGGCTCCAACACTAGCCGTGCGTCCAGTGTTAACAACAGCGCAAGCTTGTCTTCGCAAGCGTCCTCGAAAGGCTCAAACACCTCGGTGGGCAGCACCTTGACATTGAGCTGGAGCATTCCCAACAAACGGGAAGATGGAAGTCACCTAGAATTTCGCGAGATTGGTGGTTACGAAGTAAGGCACACTCCTGTGGGCAGCACCTTTGCAATCAGTAAGGTCATTAACGATGCCAATGTTCGCAGCCTACCCATAGATAACGCGTCCCTGGCCGACACCTTTGAGATAGCCACCTTTGATCGCAACGGCCTTTACAGCAAATTTCTTAAATTGACCCCAGATTGAACTGGGGTCGAGTTTTTTTACACCCAGCAAAATTCAACCCACCAAAAATTACTCAACAATATGATTTAAAAAAGAAAAATAAAGATGGTCCAGTTCGTGCTTAGTATCCGCCCGTGGCGATAGCCTGATTCACTCACTCACGAGATACACAAAGGACGAACATCATGAAACTTTTTAAATACATGGCAGCTGCCGCTCTGGTATTCAGCGCTGCAAGCTCCAATGCGGGTTTAATCACCATTGACCCCATTACAGCCTCCACACCCGTGTCTTTCTACAATGACTTTAAAGCGGATATAGGTTCACCGACCTACCATTTGGGCACCAACCTGGTTGTGGAAGACGCAGGTAGCGTATTCTTGCAATTCAACTACCTGGGTTCTGAAGCCGCTTGGAAAAATTCATTCCTTTCAGGTGCAGGCCTCATCAACAACAAAGGTGTAAACGCAACCTTTAGTTACACCAAGACCTACACAGCGGGCGAAGCCGTGGATTTCAAATTCACTACCAGCGGCCCAACTGTTCCTAACTGGGTTGTGAATGGCGCTAACAACACTATTTTTGACCGCATCAACTTTGCCATCATTTTGGACACCACGTTCAAAGGCGTTAAGTACGATGCACTTTTGTTGTTGGACGATACCGGTGGTCTCTATGGCATTAATGGTGACGATGACAACCACGACGACTTGGTAATTGGTGTCAAGGCATTGGTACCAGAGCCATCAACGATGGCGCTGATGGCAATGGGCCTTTTAGGTTTGTTTGGTGCTCGTCGCCTGAAAGCGTAAACGCGCTTGTTCATTCGCCGAAAAAAATACCCCTTCAAAGGGGTATTTTTTTTGGTGGTTTAAAACCGAGGTCTGTCAGTGCCTCTCCCAAATTTGCATCAAAGTCTCCAGCCATTATTTGCAACAACTCGTACCCGCGTTGCTGGAAACGCTCCACATCAGGTGAATCGAGCCCCAAGGCCCTATTAACTGCATTTTCCAATTGATCTTCCTTGACTAAAAAAAGCGGCGATAGTCTGTGTTGGCCATTGTAAGTAGCATCCATCAAAATTGCTTGCTGGAAGCCAAACCACTCATTCATTGGTGGTGCATTGGTAATCAACACCACAGCGCCCAGGTTAATCGCTTCAAATATGGAATGGCCAAAACCTTCAGCTTGGGTAGCAAAGATGTGGAACTTAAATGTCGCCGCAAAGTTCAGGTAATCGTTGACATCAGGAAATTCGCTTACGTATTTCACGTTTGGTGGGCAAGGATGGAGTTCCCGCTCTGCAGGCAGCACTATGTGGATCTCTGGCCATTCCGGGTGGCGCCACCAGGATGCCAATAGTTGCTCCAGGCCTCGCAAGCGACTGTTACCTATCCGCGAAAGAAATGCGTGCTGCTTGGGCTGGGTGCGCAGGGCTTGAAAATCGTCACGCACAGAAACGAATTTTATAAGTCGGGTTCTAGTTGTGAACTCGGAAAATATCCGCTGAGCCAATTGGGATTTGCACCATACTGAGTCCATGTAAGGAAGCAAAGCCAAGCCAGTTGGCCTGAACCACTCCTGATTGGGAATTAAAACGTGTTTTCCCGCTTTTAATAAAATCTCCGGGATAATGTTTTCCAAATGAATGTATAAGGTATCAGCTTGCTCCGACCGCAAGCTTTGCCATTTCTTTAAAAAAAAGATCCCATTAAACTTGAACAATGCCAGCCATAGTATTTTTTTCAATGCGATGCGTTTGCGGGGCGAATACACCACAACGCGGATAAATTGTTCGTCATAACCCTGCTTAATCAACTGGTGCTGCAATACCCGCGCATCCCGTGCCAGGCCATGGCCATCAGTGGTATGCACCAATACAATTTGCTTCAATTTTTTAAACCAAATTTTCTCAGCAAGCTTTTGATGGCCACCCTGGCTAACAAACCGGGAAAAACTTTATAGGCGGCAGATTTTCGAAGCTCCTTTAAACAGCCCATTAATTGCCCCTGCCCCGAAAGGACGCCAGCGCGCCTCAAATAGTGACGGGCCATCCCAACGCGCAAATCGGGGCGGTTTATATCCAACCCATACTTCTCAATGGTCTTCAATACGGTGCGCTCATTGGCATCCAAACGGCTCATAAAATTATTTGAAACCCTGTTCCCCTCGATACGATAGCGGGACAAAAATTCAGGGATATAGTGAAATTTGTTTTTTACCGACAAATCCAACCAAAGCTCGTAATCCTCATCCAGCCGATTGAGCTGGTTAAACGGTCTGCCAGACGGCAAAATCGAGCGTCTTACGAGCACAGTATTCATCGATACAAAATTATCGACCAGAAGTTGGGGGAACACCCACCCGGAGTAGCGTTTCATATTGCCTCGACCTATTTCGTTGCCATGGATATCAATCGAAATAGAATCTGCAAAACACAGGCCTACATCAGGATTTTCACGCAAGAACCTAACCCCAACCGAGAGCCGGTTAGGCTGCCACAAATTATCGGAATCCAGGAACGCAATATACTCCCCTTGCGAAAGTTCAATTCCCTGGTTGCGCGCGACACTTTGCCCGGCATTTTGTTGAAATACATAATGAATCCTATGCTCACCTGCATAGCGCTCGCGCAGCAATTCATCTGTCTTGTCAGAAGAACCGTCGTCAACAACATACAATTCCCAGTTGGGATAATCCTGCGCGATCACACTGTCAATTGCGAAGGTGATTAAATCCCGCCTGTTGTAGGTTGGCATAATGATCGAAACTAACGGACCTTCCATTTTTTACTCCGCCACATACTTTTAATTGCTTTGAATAGTGATTTGGCCCGCGTGCCATTTGAATAAAGAAACCAAATAAATCGGTTGGCGCAATAGGCCCTCGTTAGAAAGCTGACGGTTGCACCCCGGTAATGCCGCTTATAGTCTTCAACTTTTCCCTGGCCCGCAAGAAAATCGAAATTGGTTATAGCATTTTGTTCAAATGATCGTTCAATTTCGTACCCCATGTGCAAGGTTCCCAGTGAGGTTTTCTTATCGAAGTGCTCAATATAGCCGGACTGCAAGTTATAGGTCACACCCGCAGCATCGAGGTTATAGGACACAGAAACAACAGACCCATCAACTTTCAGGTAACTCAAATGGGGCACTATGTCTTCTGAAGACGCCAACATTTTTTGGTGAAACCTGGTCGCCTCTATATTGAAACAGGGTTTTCCCCAGCGCAACAAATGAAACGCGTTGAGGTTGGAGAAAAAAACGTTTCGCTCATCAGGCAAGTTGTTGGCTTGGGTAAAGGAAAGTACCGCCCCCTTGTCAATCAAATGGCGACGCCGGCCAAACAATTTCAACCGGGTGTGAGCGCTCAGAGACTGGACATAGACGGCAAAATTTCCCAGCGTTGAAATTTTGTAGCCCTTGTCCTCCCGAACAACGAGGCTCGGGAGTGAAGGGAAATGGTCCTGCACTGTATCAGGCACAACCAGTATTCCTGCACCGAGATGGGAAAAGAAACGGGAGAACGCAGCCTGTAATTCAGCCTCCCTGGTTGCTAAAAACAAGGGGCCGATATATTCAGAACGAACGCTCTGCTGGAGTCGCCACGCATTCCCCAAAAATTGGTAGTGCCTCAACCCGTAACGACGATAAGTGTATAAGGGCACTATACCGACCAAGGCCTCACGGTCGTAAATTAATACAACCAATAATCGCCACTGCGGATTGTTGCCCCACACAGACCACCAGCTGTATTGCCAGGCCCAACTCATAAACAATGCATTGGCGGCAGTCTGCGACTGCAACTTGGACCACGCCTCACGCAATAGCGAAAAGTCCCGCGCGCAATTCACCACATAAAACCCCAATCCATTGTTGTCCTGGTACATACAACACTTTTTAAACAGTACTTCAGGGTCAACCGATACCTGCTCACTATGCGCGTTGGGGTTAGATGCCTGGCGCCATTCGAGTTCTTCAAAATATTCGCGACCATCGCGCAAGAAGTCGCCATCGGAATCCCCCGCCGACAGACACCAATGCCCGAGCGGTTTTTGACTGAACACCACAAAGCGGCTCACGTAGGATTTGCGGACAAAACCGCAGGCAACCAGGCTGGCTGCCAGCTCGGGGGCGCTGGTGTTCCAGCCTATTTGTGAGGCCACAGAGAATTTTTTAGCGAGGTAATCGGAAACCGCCGCGATAATTCCTACATCCTGGCTACCCAGGTAATCAACAACTTCCAATGCACCTCGCCCGGAGAACCGAACAACAACCAATCCGGCAATCGACTGGCCAATACGACCAACGCTAAAAAAGCGATAGATCGTCTGACCTGAAGGCAGCTGATTAAAAGGGTATTCCACATATCGCCAATGCAAATATTCGTAATCACGCAGAACCTGCGCTTCACCGGGCTTTTGATGACGACTCCGCAAAAAGTCGATCACCATTTTATTCGGCAGGTGGGCCAATTCCTCCACACCCAAACCGGTATGGCGATGGCGCCCCAGTAGTCGGCTTGGTAAGGTTCGGGTGGATGAATAGATGTAAAACAGACGGGATTTTATGTTGGTCGGCTTAATCACCCGGTGAAATATTGAAAGTTGTACGGGGGACTGTCCGCCCTTTTTTATGAGCAACGGATAGGCGCTGTCGCTGATGCCCAAGGACATTATCGGGGTGTTGATTGTTTTAAATAGCGCATCCTTGATTGCTCCCCCAAGTCCTTTGCCCCGGTAGTTTGCATGGACAATAAAGTCACAGCTCCAGATTGCCGGTTCAACCTCGCCTTCCTGCGTCAGTATCTGCACAGGCATGGTTCCGTTAAACCCCACCACCCTGCCCCCCGCGCGCGCAACTACCGCTATGGGCACTTGCCCAAAGCGGGGTTTAAATTGCCATTCCCACAGAGCAATTTTGTAAGGCTCGTTTTGATAGAGCGATTGGACCTGCTGCAATAATTCAGGCGTAACTTCCTCGACGCTGATGTGAACATCTTGCGCAGCCATCATATGCGTTGATAGGTCCTGAACCAGGATTGGAACATGAGTATTGACCAAAGATGAAACGAATAGTCATGACCGGAATGCAAGTGCGCGGTCCATTTCTGGCGAATCAACGAAGCATCCAACAATCCAGATTCAGCCAAGGCCGTTTCAGACAACAGATCGTCAGCCCACTCGCGCAATTCGTTTTTCAGCCAATGGGCCACGGGCACTGCGAAGCCTTGCTTCGGGCGATCCACCAGGGTCTGCGGGACACGCTCATATAAAATTCGACGTAGCGGCTGCTTGGTAATACCCTGCTGCACATTTATCGCCGTGGGAACCCTTAATGACAATTCCACCAGGCGATGGTCCAGCAATGGAACCCTGGTTTCCAAACTGTTCGCCATAGCCGCGCGATCCACTTTTACCAAAATGTCATCCGGAAGGTAGGAAAGCATATCGCACCACTGCAGGGTGGCTGTTACATCCGTGCGTAACTCACAGTCGCTCAGCGCATAATGCAGGGGGCTTGCGCCGCGCACCGCCACCTCCGGATTCAGCCAATAACCCACCTGGGTGCGATAAAAATCGCGCGCATTGTTTGCCGCATAGGCGGCCTGGTATCGCCTGACTTTCTCCTCGACCAACGCGAGCGGCAGCGCGGACTGGTTAGCCTTTAATAAACGCGTAAACCGAGCGACCGCAGTTGCAGGAACGAGTGACATCAAATGCTGCGATGTGCGTCGGCGCGCTGCAAATGCACGCGCAAAATTTTCATAGCGACTGTAACCTGCAAAAAGTTCATCGCCACCATCGCCCGATAAAGCGACTGTTACTTTTTGCCGAGTCATTTGGCTCACGATATAGGTCGGTATTTGTGATGAATCGGCAAAGGGTTCATCATATATTTCAGGCAGGCGAGGAATTAATTTGAGCGCATCGGCAGGCTCAACATAGTATTCGGTGTGCTCTGTTCCCAAGTGAGAGGCCACCGCCTTCGCATGCTCCGCCTCATTGAACCCCGGCACATTAAAACCCACGGAAAATGTTTTGACCGGCCGCGACGATTGCTCCTGCATCAGCGCCACAATAGTCGAGGAATCTATTCCGCCCGACAGGAAAGCCCCCAGAGGCGCATCGGAGATCATCTGGTCGGCGATCACCCCTTTCAGCAAAGGCAACAGCTGTTCGTGCAAGGTGTCCGCCGTCATGTGCAAATCCCAGGACAGCGAGGGCTTCCAATAGGATTCTTTTACCGGGGGCAGCGAGAGGTCGCGCAAATTAAAACGAAGCCAATGGGCGGGTTCCAGCTTGTAGGTGTTTGCAAATATTGTCCAGGGTGCAGGGATGTAGTTATGTCGCAGCAACAACGCCAAAGCGCCGGGATTCAGGTCCCGCTCCATATAAGGCGACAGCATCAGCGGCTTCAACTCCGAACCGAACACCAGGTGGCCATTGGCGTGGGAGTAATAAAGTGGTTTTTCGCCAAGGCGATCACGCACCAGCCATAACGCCTGCTGTTCGCGATCAACCAAGGCGAACGAAAACATACCCGTCATTTTCGGCAAGCTTGCTTCCAGGCCCCAGGCCTCGAATGCAGCCAGCATCACTTCGGTATCCGAGCCGCCACGAAATGAATATCCAAGCAGCTCCAATTCCCGTTTTAATTTTTTAAAGTTATAGATCTCACCATTAAAAGCAATGTAGTAACGACCCGAATTTGAGGCCATGGGTTGCGCACCCAAGGGAGACAAATCCTGAATTGCCAGGCGCTGGTGCACCAAACCCACGCCCAGGTCCTGATCCTTCCAAATACCTTGGGCGTCGGGCCCACGGGTACGAATAGAGGAGCCCATGGCACCCAGCAATGCTTCGTCAACCAAGGACTGCCCTGCAGCTCCCAATGCAAACCCTGCGTAACCACACATGCCATTACCTCAATAATTAGCGGCGACGAACTATGCCGATTAATTGCGCGCGCTCACCAGCATCCAGCGCAAACCACCATGCAACCATACCAAATACCGCGGAACCTGCCATTGCCACGGTAACCAATACGCCATAACTGTCTATCACCAAATAATGTTGCAATCCGACGATAGTCAATGTCATTAACACTGCCGGTAACAACCAGGGCAAGAGGCTGGTACGAATATAAACCCAGGGACTGAAACCTATGTGTTTGCATACCACGCACAATAATATCGGCTGGAAAATCAGGCCGGGAATCAGCGAGCCCAAAGCAACACCAAAAATGCCCAATGGGTGAATCAATGCAAGGCTCAAGGCCAGATTAAGGAACGCAAAGGGCAAGGGCCACTTGGCCAGAAACGCATGTTTATCAATCGCTGTCAGGTAGCGACTGGACATGGGGTTTAACAGTGGTAACACAATGAAAGCCACAATCACCCAGAGGAATGATCTGGCAGAATTGGCAATCTCCTCACCAACCCAGATATGCAGGAACTCCGGCCCAAGTAATAAAATTCCTATCGCCAGGATTATTGTCGGTGCCACTGTGAGCTTACTGCCCGTCAAATAGACTTCCTGAATTTTCTTTTGGTCGTCCAGCGCATTCAACGCACTGAAATACGGCATGAACACGTGGGTAAAATTCCAGGAAATCATGCGCACATAACCCACCAGATTTGCGGGCACACTGTACAGCGGAACTGAGGCTGGCCCCATAATAAAACCAATTACCAGGGAATCAGTTGCGCTTTCTATGCGGCCTGCAATCCCCTGAATAACGGTTTTTATACTGAAGCGCAATAACTCTTTTAATTGGGCCCAGGAAAAATAGGCCCAGCGAAAACTCAGGAAGGGGCGACGGTACTGCATGAGCCATACTAGGAAAATATACTTTATGCAAATGCCTATGGCATTGCACAACGCCAACAGAACCAGGGCATTCTCCGGGGTTATGTAGGCGAATAAAATGACTGCACCGAGCACCGAATTAACAATGGTTATATTGTTCTTCAGGTAATACTCTTGATATGCCTCCAAAAAACTTTCGGCAGTGTAAGAGGGAAATACAATCAGCATTTGCATGGCGATAATCAACAGAAACCATACATACTTCTTATAATTGTCACTCTCCCCTGCTGGCGCCAAAGCGTCTGCCCCAAACACCGCCCAGAAAGTGATGCTTACAGCTAAAAGCAGGCCAACCGCGAACAGGAAATACCAAGCCGTAGCAAATAGTCTGGTCAACGCAGGCTCATCTTTTTGCGCAATAAAGGCCGATGCAAATCGACTCACTGCGGGGCGAATTCCCAAATCCAGAATGCCCATGTAACCAATCACCGCCCCCACCATTTCCCAAATGCCATAGTCATGGTTGCCCATATTTTTAATGAGCAGGGGAGTCATTACAAACGTTATTGCCAGCTTCAGGAAGAGCGTAAAAATATTGGAGGCAGTATTAAAAACCAATCGACGCTTCACGGGGTACCTTCCAGCAAAGCCAGGTAGTAGTTGTACAATTCGAGTGCTGGGCGCTGCAAATCAAAACGCTTTACGGCTTCAGGCTGAAAGGCGGTAAAGGCTGCATCGTTGTCCTCCAGCGCCGACTGAACGGCGTCAGCCAATTGGTCCGGACTATAGGGGTCAATTACCCTTGCCGGCGTGTTTTCAACAACACAGCGCAGGCCAATGCAATTGGTTGCAATTAATGGCTTACCCGCACACAACACTTCCATGGCTAACAAACCACAGGCTTCCCAGCGGGAAGGCATAACCACCAGGTCTACCCCTTTTATGGCTGCGGGGACATCATCAGTAAATGGCAATTGCCGAAAATAATCACTCAGCCCCAATTGCTCAATCAAGGCGTAGTCTTCACGAATAAATCCGCCCCAACCAAAGGTCAGTACCAAGGGCATCTGCTCCGGGGCCAGGCGTGCACTCAATAGCTTCATTGCCTTGATAACATCCAGCAATCCCTTCTGGGACATAAACCGCCCGAAGAAACCAATGATCTTGCGTCCCTGGCAATCAAACTCCGCGCGATAATCACGCGCTTGTGCGGTGGCAAAGCGCTGTGCATCCACGCCGTGATCAATATTTTTTATTTTCTTCCTGGGATACAGGCGAACGAATTCAGAAAAATTCTTGCAGGCGTCCTCACCCACCGTATGAACTCCATCGAAACGGGTGTAGAGAAGATTAATACCCAGTAGTTTCAACTTTCCCTTAATACCGGAAAATTGCTGTGTACGAAACACGTCGTGGGCGGTCATGATACTTGGATAAGGCAGTGCGCGCGGAACGGAAGCAATTAACGCACCGGCAGAAAATCCATGGGCGTGGATTATGTCAAACGTCTTGCGCGACAAAATTTCCTTGTAGGCTTTTACCAGGGCGTCATTACGGTCTTCGGTGAGCACACATTCGAAGTGATCCCCAACCAGGTACTGGTGGGCAAAATCTTTAAAGCCAACGTCGGTTGCAACCAGGGTAAATTCACAACCTTTGAATATTTCCTGCGTATAAATATAGCGTAGATAGGTTTTAATCCCACCTACGGGCCATCGAATAACCAAGAGTATTTTCATCAAGGAACCTTTCCTTTTTCAGTATCGCTAGCGCCCGAAAGGCAGGCCAAGGCAACCATCAGACCGGCAAAATGATACCAATAGTATTGGTTAAGCCCCCAATAGTTACTGCTGTATAAAATAAACATCCAGAATATGACCTTGGCTGCGCGCGCCGTAGCAGCATGGAAGGGGTGCATTTGTTCAATGCGCTGCGTGAGATCTTTTATCTGCAAGTAAATTTGCCGGATGAATTTGAAAAAGAAAAACATTCCAACAAAACCAACTTCGATCAATATCTCAGCATACATGTTGTGGCTCGCCTGAGGGCCGTATCCATTGTTGGCTTTGGCTTCCGGCGTGGTTCCCAAACCGTGTCCAAAAATGGGGCGGGTCAAGCCAACACCAAATTCATGAATAGCGCCGTTCACGCGGCCTTCCGCACTCTTGGATTGTTTGGATTCAGAGGAGAATAGCGATAGATACCTATCACGCTGCGCATCATTCATCACCGCCAGGGCAGCAAACACCATGATCACACCGGCAATTACCAACATGAATTTATTTTTGCTGTCTTTAAAGACAACCCAACCCACGACGACCAATGCGAGGAATGCACCGCGGGACATGGTTAGAATAAGCGCGTAAAGCAAAACGGCCAGCAAGCCAAAATAAAAAATTTTTACAAACCATCGCCCAGGCATCAAATAGTAATGCAAGAAGGGAATAACCGTCGCAATAACAAAGCCTAACTCATTAGGGTTAATCACATCATGAGGAGCTCCGGACAAGCGGTTGGCAAATTCACCGTCCATCCAAGTCTGCGATCCCCAATATCCGTCCGTAATATTTAAATAAAGCGGTTCAAGCACACGTAACACCTGGCAGATTACGAAAGTAACCATCGCCCATTTAAACCGTTTCTCGGTATCCAGGATAAGCGCGGTGAAATATAAAAATACGATTGCCTTAATAAACACCGGCAAGTTCGCCTTGATGACACTGCCGGGATATTTCACCAATGGCAAAGACAGGAAAGCAATCAAGATGAACAATCCATAGGCTTTTAAAATGGGATGGTTCAAACGCTGCGTTAATTTTTCTTTTTGGGCAAACAGCATTATGGTGATGATGAGAAACATCAACATGGTTGGGCGGAGCACTCCAACGCCAGGAATACGCGCGGTTATGTGCAGTAAAAAATCCACCTGGTAGCACTGAAATAAAAAAAAGGTGAATGTGGATACTGTGAGCAGCTGCGCGCGCCGCGTGATTGCTGTGCTGTTCATGGCGTGCAATTCCCAGGGTTAGAAGTTTGCACGGCGGGTATTGCGCGCAAGGTTGCCTAAATGTTCAACGCCAAACAAAGACTTATGGAATTGGAAATCATCTTCGCAGCCCACAAAACGTCGCCAGGCGTAGTCCAGGTCGGTATTAAACCTATCTGAATAGGCGGTGACGGCAGCGAGGTAGGGACTGTCCCGGACTATGCCTTTTATCGCTTCGGAATAGTCACTCGGTTGGCCGTTGGGATAGCAAAAGGTGCGCGGTCGCTCGCCCAGTTCGCGCGTAATATCCGTATAAGACTGCAGAATTTCAGCGCGTGCCGCGTCGATTTCCATCGCCCCCAAGGAGGGATGGTGGACCGTGTGGCCGCCAATCTCTATGCCGTGCTCCTGCATTTCCGCGAGCTGTTGCCAGTTCACCGCACTGTATTGCATGGGCGCCACCTGGGGCAGTTGCAGCTTGCAGGCTTGCGCCAGGAGCACCAGCCCCGCACGGCGCTCTTCATCCGGAATATTCAAAAAGTGCCCAACAATCGGCCACCACAATTCCCCGGCAGTGAGTGACAAATCAAAATGCCGACCGGCAATAACAAGAGAATCGCCCGCTTGCTTGTTGTTTAGCAACCAGTCCACCTGGTCTGGCCACAGCCATATGTCGCCATTCACGAAACCCGTGGTTACAAAAAATGTCGCAGGTACCCGGTAGTGCGCCAATAACGGAAAGGCGACTTCATAAAAATCGCGATAACCATCGTCTACAGTGATGACCACAGCATTGGCAGGGTTGGTCCCCTTTTTTTGCCGATACTGGGCCAGGTCCGCCAGGGTCATGGGATTAAAGTAGCGCTTGATCAATTGCAACTGCCGCTCGAAGGTATTTGCAGTTACTTCCAAGCCCGCCTTTTGGGCGCTAAAGCGGTGGTACATAAGTATCTTGGGTTGTTGCCGGGTAAGCGCACGCGCAACCTGATACCCACCCAATTTTCCAGCCGCCTGGATAACCGCTGATTTCATTGTTTTACCTCCACATCACATCAGGGATTGATACAGGGCCAGGTAGGCATTGCGCATGGCATCAAGGCTGTAGCGTGTTGCGGCAGCCGCCTTGGCATTCGTGCCTTTTTCCGCCGCCACCTGCGGATCGTCAAGCAACGCTTGCATCGCTAGTGCCAGCGCATCCACATCAGCCACTTCATACAGCCAGCCCGTACGCGCATCCACCGCTTCGGGATTACCGCCAGTGTTAGTGCAAATCACTGGCAAGCCCGCGAACTGGTATTCCACTATGGCGTTGGAAAATCCCTCTGATTCAGAACACAGCAGCCCAGCACAGAAATAGGTCAGGCATTCATTGACATCGCTCCGGCCGCCGAGGAAATGCACGCGCTCACCAACGCCCCGTTGCCGGGCGAGTGCTTGCAATTCTGCCGGGTCCCCGGCGCCAACAATGACCAGGTGGGGATTGGCCCCTGTGCCCAGTTTCGCCAATGCCTCAATGGCGTCCTGCATACGCTTGATGGGCCGGATGTTAGCCACCAGGCCAAACATATTTGCGCCCTGGGCTTTCAGCACTTCCAATTCGGGAATTTCCTGGTGCAGCCTGGGCCGCTCCTGGTACGCGTTGTAAATTACCCGCAAACGGTCCGCCGGAATACGCTCCACCTGGCTGGTGATTGCCGCCACGGCCTGGCTATTACTAACCGCGAAACTCACAAAGCGCCCGGTGATTGGGAGTAAAAAGCGGTACACAGGGTTATACCAAAAGCCCATGTCGCGGCGGGAAATAATGGTTTTGACTCCAGCCAGGGCAAAGGTGGGTGGGCAAATAACCGATGCGTCATTGAAGAACACATGGGCCAGGGTATATCCCACTTTTTTTTGTTTACGGGCATAACACCATGCGGCCCACCACGTCAGTGGCGATTTAACGGATGAATGACCAAGAACGTCATACTCACACGGCAGGCCATTTTTTTGCAGCCACTCGGAGGTGGCCAAAACCAGCACGCGAACCCCGTAGCCCACCGACTGCAATTGCTTTATCAACAACAGGAATTGGCCTTCAGTCCCCGCATGGGGATTGGAAATTTTATCGATGACTAATAATACTTGCCGTGCGTTGCTACTGTTGGTCACTTGAGAATGCCCTTACTTAATTTTTTCTTTACGTAAAATCACTTTCAGTGCCCGCACAGGATCGAGCAATCCGGAATAGACAAAGCGTCTTATCGCCTCAATGCGTTGCTGCTTTTGATTCCACAACACCTGCGCCAACCTGAAGTTAATAATTGCGCGGCGTTTGCGAATGGTTTCCGGGCGATACGCGAATCGTTTGATTGCTTTATCAAGTATTAGGTTAGCGTTGCGCCAGCGTCGCTCCAGACCGTTGGCACTGATGGAATCACCATGACGGCGATAGTGATAAACCCTGCGCGGCAGAAAGCCCAGCTTGGTGACTTCTGCAATACGAATTTGCATATCGTGGTCCTGCCCTGCCCTCAGGCTTTCGTCAAAGCCACCCACCTGGTCAAAGACACTGCGACGCACCAGGGAAGACACGGGCAAGTGAAAGTAGCAATCCAGCAACACCTGGTTGGGGTCGTTGGGCTCCCGGTGACCATCCCACAAAATCTCATACACCATTTGTCCTTCGGCATTGACGCCAAACCCCATGCCGTACACCAAACCCACGTCAGGATGTGCCTGCAAGTAAGCAACTTGTTCAGACAATTTATTCGGCAGGAAAATATCGTCGCTATCCAGAATGGCGACATATTCACCCACCGCTTTGGATAAGGCCAGGTTGAGCGACGCTGATTGGCCCAGGTTTGCATTGCCGGGATGGCGATAAAGTGTTACTGGATGGTCCGCACAAAACGACTCCACCAATTTATCACCACCATCGGTCGAGCCGTCATCCACCACAATAATTTCAAGCTGCTTATAATCTTGTTGCAGCGCAGAGATAATCGTTTCTTCAATATATTTTGCGCGGTTATATAAGGGTATCAATACCGATACCAAGCCAGCCACATATGCCATGTGTCAATTTCCACCAGTTCTATCGATCAGTTGAAGGATATTTGCCATTAATTTATCGGGGGCAAGGTAAGCCCGGGTGTAGAGATTATTTGCCGCTTCCACCTGCATAACAGCGTTTTTATCCCCCCGGAGCGCTCCAACCACACTGATGCATTGCTCAGCGGATTCGTAAGGAAGGTAATTTTTGCCTGCACTAAAATCTCCCGGTAGCTGCGTATAAATTGGCTCGGAAACAACACACTTCCCCAAGGCCACATATTCTCCCAGTTTCCATCCATTGGATTGCAGTAAACCGGTACTGGAAACAACAATACTGGCTTGCCTGACTTGGGCGAGGTATTCGCGCCGCGCACTGGGTAAGGTGGCGATAAGGTCAGGTGCAACCTCCCTGGCATAAGCAGTGTTTTGCAAGCCGCCCCAGAACTTTTCGCCCAGCTCCGCTTTTAGCGAGCGAATTAATTGGATACGGGACTGGTTAACCAGATTCGCGTCATCCCTGTTTTTTTCTGCAATACCCGCCGGTTCCCACAGGCGGCACTGGAACATAACGCTGCCATTGTCGGCAGCGCTTGGTGCGCTATCCAGTTCAATATGACTAAGCAAATTGTTTTTCTTTTTTAACAATAACGCATCAAAAATATCTTTCAGGTTTTGAACATGGAAGCGGTGCTTTTTCCCCAACGGATTGTAAGGGCGAGACAGAAATTCGCTAAATGCCAAGCGCAAAAAAAATAACCAGGGAAAACTCAATATTTGATAATTCAAACCAAAAGGAATTATTTTCCGGGCTTGCTGCGCATCCAACCCCGCCAGGGTTGATGGCTCCAGGCTCCGCTTCACGTAAAAATCCACTTGGCTGATTGCTTCCGCTAATCCCGGTACCGGCGAGTCCTGCAGGTCGAATAAAAAAGTGGCAAACTCGCGGCTATTTTTGTGGGGGCGCACCCTCATCGCGAGGAATTGCCGGTTAGGGCGCGCCAGGGTTAAAGGCAGGCCAGCTTTAATGCTCAAGCTAATGCTGCCCTGTTGCTGCAGCAGGTATAGGCCGGAAAACACTTGCAGTAAATGGGTGCCCAGGGTATCGCAATGTAAATCAACATGAATCATGAAAAGCCCACCTAGGCCCGTTTCGCTAATAAGGATTTGGCAAACCTTCGCACTGGGCCCAGGAGCCTGGGCAACAACCAGTCCCAGCACCACGCAAAAACACATTCCACAATAAACAGCGGAGTTTGCACCACTAACGCAGGCATGGGTTTGGCAACCCGACGGGAAATGACCTTTGGGAAACTGCGAATATTGAGTTCTGTTTTCAGCGCCTGCCACAGCGCCTGGCGTTCTGCCTCGGAGTAATGGCGATCAATTTCACGCTGGCCGCCTTTTTTACTGAAATCCCGTGGGTTAATGCAGTAATGGGTATCCGACATGATAATTTTGTCGCGCACCCTATCACCCCAATAACTCAGATACCACCAATCGAGTCCGTGACATTGCACCTTGGTTTCGTCGTAGATGGCCATAAAATCCAGGAGCAGGTCGGTGCGGATAATCGGGCAGGTCACTTCGGCAAAATTGGTGTGGCGATAATCGCTGCGCCACTCGCGCGCGGTGGTGTCGTGCGAGATCTTACCCAACCGGCTGAAGGCCGGCACTACCACAGGGGCATCTTTGTCGACCAGCAGCTGGAATAGCGCATCCAGGTCAGCGCAGGACAAAATAATATCGTCATCCGCGATCATGATGGCTTTATAAGCTGCTATTTGTTCCCGATGCTGTTCCAGTACCCATTTAAAATTGGGGAACTTTGCGCCTTTACGTTCGTTGTAAAAGTCCGCCTGGTCGCGGTGAAGGCCAGGCTTACCCGAATAATTGGTTACCCATATATCGTAACTGCGCTGGGCCTGCTTGGCCCAACGGCGAACATTCGCATTTTCACCTGCCGAGGTATACACCAAAAACTCGCGCATAGCGTCCTTCCACCCGGGTATAAAGAAAGGCCGCTATGATACCCCGAAAACCATTTATTTTTATTACGGGCCGCAAATTCCTGGGCCCGAGGCATCGAAAACTCCTGCGAAGATGCCTATGGCTTACCCAAACAGCATAGAAGCTCCCCACTTCTTCAGAAATTCCACCCTGGGGTGATAACATAGCCGCCCTACCCTCCACTGGTTTTTCCCCTGGATAAGACGGGACTCATCATGTTGCACAAGAGAATCTTCGGTCTGGATGTGCTCAGATCTATTGCCATTGTTATGGTCGTTGTCGGCCACGGCATGCAGCTGCTTCCCTCCTACAATGAGATCGGCCGCCTCATGAATAGTTTTCTCTATCTGGGCGTAGAGCTATTTTTTGTATTGAGTGGATTTTTGATTGGTCGAATTTTGCTTGAGTCCTTCCATAAACACTCCGGCCTGCCAGATTTAACGCGCTTTTGGCAGCGCCGCTGGTGGCGAACACTTCCCAATTACTATTTGTTTCTTGTCATCAACCTGATTGGATTTGGCCTACTTAAAGATGGTTTCCAGTTTGATTACAGCTACCTGGTGTTCCTGCAAAACTTCCTGACGCCTAATGCCGGTTTCTTCAGTGTTTCGTGGTCCCTTGCCGTGGAAGAATGGTTTTACTTGCTTACCCCAATTGTCTATTTGTGCTGCCTTAAGCTGAGCAGCAACACAAACACCGCATTCGCCTGGCTATTTTTTACAATCGTTGGCGGGACTTTCTTACTGCGCTGGATATACATCATGAACGGCGATGTTACCTGGAATGATGAAATGCGCCGTGTGGTAGTGCTCCGGCTGGATTCCTTGATGTGGGGTGTTGCGGCTGCCTGGGTTTGGATTCATTTCAGGGAGGTTGCTGTTACACAGCGTATTAACGCTGCGTTTGTGGGATTGGGATTTATCTGCGCCAGTGTGTGGATGCGTAACCACCCGGCGATAAACTCTACGCCCTGGATGCTTATGTTGGTTTTTCCCTTCGCCTCTATAGGCGCCGCGCTGTTCCTCCCCCTTCTCGCTAATTGGAAGACCACCCAAGCAGGAACAGCGGCAAAAAGCTTCTTTACCTATACCTCCATCTGGTCATATTCACTGTATTTACTCCACGTACCTTTGCTGGAAATCTATCGAATTCTGTTTTACGGAAAAATCGTGAAGGCCCCTATAGTCCAATTGATTGGTTTCACCCTGTGGATTGCACTTGCCTATTTGCTCTCATTCCTTGTGTATCGATTGTTTGAAGCACCCATGACAAACCTGCGTGAAAGTTCAAACCGCAAACAACCCACCGCAGTACCTGACAATTAATTCCCATAAAAAAAGCCAGCATTCGCTGGCTTTTGGTTTTATTGCTTACATTCTAACGGTGGACTTGGATGCAAACATTTATCCAGGGGTGATGCCAAAGGAATTCCTTCGCTATTTGGAACATTATCCTCTGAGTAGATATAGGCATAAACACGCTGCTCTTTGGTATTAAGCCCACCAAAATAGGGAATGAACTCAATTTTATCGGCAGTCCAGCTGGTGTAATACTGAACTTCCTCATGGGTTACATCGGCATATTTCGCCGCATTCCCTAAAGTGACCCTGCGGAAAGAATTGTCCGCATAGATATCATCCATCCAGCTTTGCTGAATTAAAGATTCTTGGTTAGGTTCAAACCCGATCAAACCAATCGCTGGGGCATAGCCAATCTTATCCTGATCACCCGTATAGGTACCGCTAAAGTCAACTTTACCATTGATTTTGGTAGTCACCTTTTTTGCGACTTGATCAATAAATATTTCCATGTGATTCCATTGCCTTGGCAATACAGGGGAATAAGGGTAACCACGCATTTCAGCAGCATATATCTCCGTGTTAGTCCAGGACATACGCATCGCCGCATCGGCCCCATCAGATTCCCAAACCCTTATGTATTTATTAGAACCCTGCCAAGCAACCATAGCACCTAGAGTTACCGTGGCACCGCTGTTCAGAGTCAAAGGTCTGTCTTTGATTTTATTGGCATTTTTCTGCCCGTAGAAATTCGCCGCTAACTCTTTCTTTGCCGGATCATAATTAATAACCCGACCATACACTTCGGTGATTCCTGTGTAATCTTTTACAACAGATACCACAAACTCCTCACCCTCCCTTGGGCTAAAGCCATCGGGAACATTTAATAACTGGAAGGCAAAATAATCACGGGTATCATTTTGCTGTTTAAACCACCAACTGACGTACAATTTCTTAGGTTCGTTGGTAGACCAAGTAGTATCTTTGTTGTAAGCCCTTGGAGCCTGCAAATTGGCGGTAGCGGTAGCGCCATACCAATAACGGCCCGCGCGCTTATGGCGCGCATTGTCAGGATTACTTCTTACATAAAATGTTCCACCAGCGTTCCCCCATGGGGATTTAGGGGCATAGAGGGTCTGATTTTTTGAGACCGGATCAGTAGGTAGATAAGTAGAAAAATGCGTATTAGGAACGCCTTTCTCATAGGCAACGTCCGTTGTGTCGTAAAACATCACCGGGGCCTTGGGACCACCTAAAGCTCCCGAGGTAGGAGCCACAGGGGTAATGGTAGCTTTACGGATTAACCCATCACCATCAGCAGCATCCAACGTAACTTTTAAGCCATTTGCTAAACTCGACCCCGATATAAGAAAAATTAAAGCTGTGTAAATGAACGACTTCATACAAAATTCCCCGCATTCTCATTTCGCACCCTTTTAGGGGCATTTACTTAGCTGGACCTGATATTCAAAATCTAATAATGGCTCTTCTTATCACTGAGCAGATTCACTTCAATCAATATTGATTTAGCAAGCCCCCAAGCCCTACCTAGCAAGTATGAAAAGTCCAAAATAAACATTTTTACATAGCGATCTAATCTAAGCGTCAAAAGACGCGCACTTACGGCTCTTTTGGCTGTTAAAACTATAGGCATAGCAATGACACCAATCAAGGTTGCAAGCGCCATTTGATATGAAAGGATTAGCGATATTGGAAGGATTATTAAAAACAATAAGAACAATAACGTTATTACGAATACTAGGTCTAATTTGCCTTTTCTTCTGCTTTTTAAATAACTTGATGCGTGCCATACCTGACGCAATGTGAACTCCTTCAAATTTCTTGGATAACCAAGGTGAATCACGGCGCAAGTTTTCGCCAGGCAAACTTTGTAACCCTTTGAGTTCAGTTCGTATCCAAGAGCAGAATCTTCCCCTGCATTTAATTTTTCATTAAATCCACCCACGGACAAAAAGGCAGACCTTGTGATGACGATACTGCCCCCCACCAGCAACGAACTGTACTTATCGACAGGGGTAGGATTAATAACCCATGAAGACTCTACCCAACTAGGATTGTCCCGTAATAAATAAGTACCACCAACAACCTCGGTATCCTTTTCCTTCATATGGGCGAGCGCTGAATGAATCCAATTTGATGGCGGGAGGCAGTCGCCATCCAGAAAGGCCAAGATTTCTCCTCTTGATTTGGACACGCCATAATTTCTCACCGCACCAACCCTCACACCGGGGATTGAATAAACCGCCACTCCATGTGATTTGGCAATCTCAACGGTGCTATCTGTCGAACCGTTATCAACGACTATAACTTCTATCAGCTCACTGGGATAATCGAGCGCCTTCACTGATCTGAGACAATCACCGATATATCGTTCTTCATTAAAAGCGGGGATCACTATCGACACATAAGGTAGCCTATCAGTCATTTATCGATTCTCCGCCCATATTAAATTCGCGTACTGCCGGTAAACATTTCCAATCGTAAAATTATCGAGGGCTACCAC
This sequence comes from Gammaproteobacteria bacterium, assembly GCA_021151835.1. GTDB lineage: Bacteria > Pseudomonadota > Gammaproteobacteria > Pseudomonadales > Cellvibrionaceae > Cellvibrio. The sequence continues at coordinate 20,771 of JAGKWO010000031.1, read as the reverse complement.
TCTATTATGATGCGCCCAGCTTGCTATATCCTCATGAGAAGTTTGCGTCCATTCGTCAATAGCTCTTGTGATGTCCTCTGGATCAAATCCACATCTTAAAATTCTAACGTCATCAAAATCCAAAGCTATTCCAACATTGGTGCTTATGACGCTCTTCCCGCTGAACATCGCTTCTGCGACCACCATACCAAACCCTTCATAAAGAGATGAGCAAACAAAAACGTCTATCCCTTGATAAAATCCAATCATATCGTTTTGGTGACCTAGCAACTGCACTCTTGCACCAAGATTCAAGTCAGATATCAATTTTTCTAAAATTGGTCTTTTGACACCTTCTCCGGCGATTTTCAGTACAAGACTTTTATCTTTGCATTGAGCGAACGCTGAAATTAAAGTTTCGTAGTTTTTCTGGTCATCCAGGCGGCCAGCAGTGCCAACTACCTTATGACCCGATGGCAAAGAAAAGCTATAACGCTCTGCACGTAAGCCATTAAAAATCACAGTAGAAGCAATATGTAACCCAGCGAGCACAGCATCTGCAACCCCACGCCCAACTGAGCTGGTTCGGATTGATCTATGCTTCACTAATTTGCAAATAATCAGTCGCTTTAATCTATCTTTTTTGTTTGACGAGGAAAAATATGGATATAGATTATGAAACGTTATTGCCCCAGCGCCCTTGATAAAATACATAAAGAGAAACGGAAGAAATGAATGAGCATGAAAAAAAACATTCTTTCTGAATAACACACTGAGCAGTAGTTTCGTCATTCTGAAAAAGGATAAAAACAAATCCAGGCCGCCCTTACTTCGGCGAATTACAAAAATTTCATGAACATCACCGGCTTTTTTTCCTTCAACGGCAAGCTCCTTCGCAACCGAGTAAATTCCTGATCGCTCCCAATGAACAATATGAACTATCTTGTTCATTTATCAGCTCCCGCTGGGCTTAACCTATTTAATATTTTTCTTTTAAAGAAAGTGAATTTTAGGTGAGTATGCCCGTTGAGCGAATTCTTAATAAAGAACGCTAATTTTTTAAACCCAAAAAAACTGAAATTTTCAGAGTTTTTATAAAGAGAGAAGCTTCCATAACCAATCTGTTGCGGCTCACCACTTAAAAGTGGCATTCCATTCGGTAAAATATTAACTGGATGAAGAAGCGCCTTGTAACTGGTCTTGTCTAAAGTAATCTCCAAAACTGCCGAACGGCACAATCGATCATCCCATGGCAGATCAAATACGAAGTTACCTAAAGACCAAGCACATAAATAATTTTCTTCTGCATCGACAGAGTAAAAAATGTGCGGATGGTGGCCAATAATGAAATTAACGCCCGCTTCCTTGAGGCGTTTCGCAATTTCTACTTGCTCTGGAATGGGCTCAATTTTTTCCTCAAGCCCCCAATGTAAGGACGCAATAATCCAATCAACCCGCCCTTTCAAACCAGCTGCTTTTTCAACAATTTCTGCGGTATTTAAAGTTTCATATAAGCACTGCGTTTTATCTGTGTTATCAGGAACAGCAGAAGCGGAAATTACTGCGATTTTTATTCCATTTTTTTCAATGATGCAGTCGTCACCTTTATTACCCAATGGAAGAATTTTATTACTTCGCAGAAGTTGTAAAGTGTGATGATATGCTTCTTCACCATGTTGGATTATGTGATTGTTCGCAATATGCATTAAGTTAAATCCAGCAAGGGATAGCTCTGAAGCGGCCCGTGGCTCGCCACGAAACACTACGCTTTCAGGCTCATTTGGGTTCAATCCAACATCGGAAATTGGTCCCTCTAGGTTTCCATAAACAAAATCTGCCTCCTTAAATATTGCTCTCACCGAGGAAAATATATCCTTTGATTTTGCAGTTGTTTTTGGCCCGTGCCCAAAAGAAAAATAATGTTCTCCTAAAGAGATATCGCCAACGAACATTAACTTTAACTTACTCACGCAATTGATCTCTTCGTTTAAACAGCATCATTTACTGACAAAATTTTTATAGTCACTAACCACCGGTTTGAATTTCCCATTTTTTTCTTTGGCAATCTCGCTTACCAATTCTATTGCGATAGGAAGGTCGTCACCGACGCGTTTGATGAGTTCGCGTTTTAAGTCCGTGCCTGCTTGCTCGGTGTAGGTTGCATCGGGAACGAGGCGTAGCGTTATGGCGCCGGTTTGGCTTTGCAGTATTTGCGCTGTCTTGATACCGCTGCCACCTTTGAAAATGGGGTCCAGCCTGCCTACGGGGGTTCCATCGCGCATGTATATCACATCGTCCTTGCGGCCGTGCACTTGCAGGAGTTCAGGAAAGCCGTTTTTGTTAACGGCGCCCAGGGTTACCGTATCGCCAATCGCGTAGCGAATGACGGGCATGGAGTAATTTACCAAGCCGGTGACAACCAATTCGCCTTCGCCCAGGGTACTCAGCTCGCCCGTGGGGGTACGCACCTCTGCGATACCGTGTTCGGGGTGGAAGCACATGCTGCCGTCCGGCAGGGTGGATACAAAAAATGCCATCTCGGTGCAGCCATATTGATTAACCAGGGGAGCATTAAAGGCTTGCTGTAATATTTTTTTTTGCCAATCGTGCAGATGCTCCGCCGTGGTCATGAGTAACTTCAGGGAGATGGGAGCAAGGCCCTCGGCGAGGATAAACTCTGCCAGGCGCGTCACACTGGAGGGATAGGCAAAAATTTCCTGCGGCTGGTATTCACGCAATTTCCGGTAATAGTGAATGAGCTGGTCTGGCTTCAGGTGATAGGACGACATGAGCAAATTTTTTTGCGCGGCGTCATAACGCCAGAAGGGCGGCTGCTTTTGCGCGGCGGGCATGATGATGCGACCAAAAAGGGTAGCCCGGGGCGCGACCGGATCTACGCCGTACCAGGAGCGCAGGCGCGAGAAAAAAGCGTAGTGTTCACTGCGCGAATCCTGGTCGGTAAATACCGACAGCGGTGTGCCTGTGGTGCCGCTGGTAAATAAGGTTATGGGTTTGGAATGGGTATTGCGCGGGCTCGCTTTAAATTGCGCCGCATGTTCGCGAATAAATTTTTTTTCGATAACGGGAAATTGTTGCAAGTCGGCGAGCGATTGGATGTCGTCTGCGCGGATCCCCTCACCCTGTGCCCAATCGCGATAAAACGCGGTGTTGGCAATGGCGTGGCGCGCCAGCTGGACAAATTGCCGACCTTGGTAATCCTGCATTTGCGCGGCAGAAAAATGCTGGCTGCGCAGGAGTTCGTTAAATTTTTGCTCGCCCGCATAGCGGTAACGCTCCGCGCGCAGGCGCAATCCCATCATGCTCACTGCCAGGTTTTGCAGGAACACTGGGCTTTTGTAGTAAAGGGTTTCAATAACGGGATGCATAGGCGGTAGTGCCCTGGGTTAATAGGGATTGGTACAGGCCAAGGTATTTGTCCGCCATGGCGTGGGCGGTGAAATTTTGTTGATAGCGCATGAAGTTTTGCTCTACCTGTTGGGTGCGTTGCTCCGACGACAAACGCAACCAAGCCTTACACGCTTCTACGATGGAACTGGCTGACCCCGGCTGCAACAATTGTGGGTGCTGTTCGCCCAGCACCTGGGGAATTCCACCCACAGCGCTGGCAATAACCGGCGTTTTGTTGCGCATGGCTTCGAGCAGGGTAACCGGAATTCCTTCCGTAAGGGAGGGCATGACCAGTAAGTGGTATTGGTGAAAATGCACCGCCGCATTACTGACGAAGCCGCAGAACTGGATATGTTCTGCTTGCCCCAAGGCTTGCGCCTGCGCCTTGAGTGCAGCGTCCAGCCCGCCGCTACCCATGAGGGTGAGCTTGCACACCGGTTGCTCCCGGTTTAATTCCGCCACGGCATCGATGAGGACATTAAATCCTTTTTCAGGTGACAAGCGGCCAACCGCCAATAATTCCAACCGGTCGTTGATTACTACGGGTGAAGGCTGTGCCTCTGTTGCGGCTATGCCGTTATTGATAACGCAGATGCGGGGTGTGTTGCGGCGAAACGCGGCTAACTGGCGCATTTGCTCGCTCACCAACACCACCCGATCGAAGCGGCGCAGGGCGATTCTATCCAGCATTTCGTACAGCCACATTTTGTGGGGAAACCTGGCTTTGACATAACCATGCACTGTGGAAACCAGGGGCATACCCAGGCGGGTGCGCCCCAGGAGGGCGAGCAGAATATTGAATTTGTAGCCATGGCTATGGAGCAACTGGACTTTTTCCTGCCGCAACACCTCACGCAGTGCGCGCATACCCGCGAGGCGAATTCCTGCAGGCATGCGCCAGCTGATAACGGGAATGCCGCGCTCTACTGCGGCGTGCTCCAGCGGTTTTTCCGCCTCGCCGGGCAAACCACAACTCACAATGAGCGGTTGCAGCCCCTGTGCCTGTTGCTGCTGGCACAGGGTAAGCAGGACTTGCTCGGCGCCGTACAGGCCACCGCTATCGATAAGGTGGGCGATTTTCATGGCCATAACTAACCGACACGCGGTTTCCAGATCACAATTTTTTCGCGCTTGATAAATTTTATAAAGGCCATGGCGGCGGCGATATTTATCAGGCAAAAATAGTTCGCTAAGGCCAGCCAACGATTTTTAGTGCCGTCATTGAGCGAAACAAATGCGGCCGCGCCATAAAAGAGAATTTGGATTACAAATGTGAATTGATAGAACCAGCCTTCACCCGTTACCAGGCCGTTGCTGATAAACGCGAGCAGCAGTGGAATAAACGCAAGGTAGCGCAGCAATTTATGGGAAAACAATTGCAGGCTGAACAAGCCGTAGTTAAACGGATTGAATAAATGTTTCATATCCCACATGGCCCAAAACGCGCGCAGCGAAACCCGCACGCGCATGCGGAATTCCGATTGGGAATTGGTGAGCGATTCTTCGTTCAGCAGCGCCTCTTCGCAATAGACCACGCGCTTACCCTGGGTTACCACTTTGAGTGGTAATACGAAATCCGGAAGTTGATCCGCATTCATAGGTTGGTAGAGGGCTTTGCGCACCGCATCTATGCCGCCGTCCACCCCCACGACTGAGCAGACCTGTGCCTCCAGGCGGCGCAAGTGGTTCTCGTATTTCATGTAGGCGCTACAGCCATCGCCAATCACATTGCCTTCCTCATTGACGTAAACCATTTTGCCGGTGACATAGCCAACCTCCGGGTCGGCAAAACAATTCACCAGTTTTTCAATAGCATCTGACTGGTAGTGACTATTGGCATCGGAAAAAACAATGATGTCGCCATTCGCTTGCGGCATGGCCAGGTTTAACCCCGAGGTTTTTCCCTGGCGCGGCACCTGGCGAATTAATTTTACGCGGGGATTTTGTGCGGCAATCTGCGCGACTATGGCATCCGTCTGGTCTTCCGATTCATCCGAGATGACGATGATTTCGATCAGGTCCGCCGGGTAGGTTTGGGTCAATTTATTTTCAATAGTCGCGGCGATAACTTTTTCTTCATTAAACGCCGGGATCAGCACCGTCACCCGCGGTTTTTCCACCATTTGCAATGCATAGTCCACGGGCTTTTTCGGCAAATAGCGCAGCAACACCGGATAGCCCGCATAAATGTAAATGACCAGCAGTACCGAACACCAAAACAACAGTTCCATAATTAACCTTTACTCGCAATTAAATCGGTGACATCCAGAACTTGCTGGATAGCCTGCTCGCAGCGGCTATCCAAACATTCCGTTTGTAGGGTGATGATGGAGAAATAATTGCTGCCCGCCAGTAAGGCCGGAATCTGCAATATTTTCGCCTGGGCGACACTGGGGGCCGTGTACCCCCCCACATCAAACCATTGCACCTGCACCACCTTGCGCAGGCCGGATTTTTGGCGCAGGGTTTCCAGCCGCACCTCCATCCCTTGCCGGTGCAGGACCCTGGTTTCATCCAGCACCCACAAGCTGGCATCGTACTGGCGCGCTATATAGGGAACCAGTCGTTCTTTGGGCTTCTCTGGAAAATACTGGTCGATACGCACCTGAACCTTTTTGTTTTCGTAGCGCTGTTGGCGCTTGGCCTTTGGTAATTGCAAGTCAACTGGCATGGCCTGAAGACTGCGGGTGAATGCCGGGTCCAATGTAAGGGACGGCGGTGCAATTCCGATGTCGGGACGGATCACCACACTCAATATCGCACCCGGCGCCAGCAATAGCAGCAACCCTAACCACCTTCCCCAGGGAAGCGGCCGCATGATGTCGGCCTGGCCAGCCTCTGTACGGCGCGCCACAGGCGCGAAGTAGATGGCCGGAAAGCAAATCACAGCAAAGAGTACCCAGCCAAAGGTTTCATGGTCAGACATCAAGGAGCTTTGCATTTCGGTGTAATAGCCGATGAGGATCAGCGCGAAAATCCTGATCCAGTTGGCGAGCAAGCCCAGGGCGCCTGCAATCACGAGGCACAGGAAAAACCCTTTTTCACGATAGCCATTGAGGTAACTGATGCTGTACCCCAATGCCAGGGAAATAATTAAATACCTTAAGCCTGAGCAGCCATCCGCAATCATGATGTGGCCGGAGGGAATAAAGATGCTGCTGCCATCGATGAGTGCCGGTATTCCCACCCAGCGCACCATGTGCGCTACCGTGAAACTGGCCAATTGGACCAATGGCTCTGTCAGGTAATCCCATACTGGCAAGGTAAACACCGGCAAGAGCAACAGGAAGCGCTGCTGCCACAAGGTGTTAACACCAAATACCCAGGCAATACTCAAGTAGAGCAAGGGCAATAGCATCAATTGCTCGAATAATTTGATTTGCACCAAGTGAAACAGGAACCAGGCGAGGGCAGAGGTTAACAGCGCGGTAGCGAATAAAAAGCTCAGCCACACTGGTTGCGACTGGTGCGGTAAAGGACTGGCTTTGAACAGCAAATAGGCGAACCACAGCAATACCGGGTAAGCATGGGAAAGGGATTCATCCCACTGGGTCCATTCATGGGACAAGCCATTAAACGTCGGCCAAAAAAATACCGGCAAAATCGCGATGACAGCAAAGGGAAACCACTTTGCCGGATGCCGCATTGAATGTTGTTGACGTAAATCCATGGCTCAGCCTGTAAAAAAATGATGTGCTGCCTTTGATGTTTTAAAGGCCTATCAGCATGTTGAAATACTATCGACATTGTCCCCGCAGCGTTAAAAACAAAACTGGGCCGACGAGGCCCAGTCTGGGGGTTGCCTGTTACAGCTACAGCAGTGTGCCTCAGCTACTGTTGCTTCAGTCGAGTCCGGGCCTCTTGCAGGTGCTGTTGGATTTCACCATTCGCCTTGTCGCCCGCCGCCGCGCGTTCCAAATACTCCAAACCTTCTTTTACTTTGCCATGCTCTACCAGAATCCAGCCGTAGGTATCCAGGATGGCGGGTACAGCAGGAGCCAGTTCATAGGCTTTGCGCGCTGTTTCCAGTGCACGTGGGTCCTTCGCGAGGTAATAATTCCAGGCGAGGTTGTTCAGCACCGCAGGCGCGGAAGGTTCCTGCTGGATGATTTCTTCATAGAGTTTTATGGCGGTAGGCAGGTCGTCGCTTACTTGGGCGTCCATAGCGAGGATCAGGTTGGCTTTACGGCTTTGCGGTAATTTTTCCTTCCACTCGGCGGCAAAACTGCTGCGCGCCTCGTTTTTGGTCTGGCTGTAATGGACGTAGATGGTTTCCGCCACCATCTCGTTGGGTTCCAGCGACCAGGATTTGAGGTATTCCTGCAAGGCTTCGTCCGGCTTTCCCTCGGCCATGCGAATTCGGCCTTGCAGGAATGTTTTGCCCGCCTGGGACCCTTCGGATTGCGGGAATTGATCCAATAATTTTTGGGCCTCTTGGGTATTTTTACTGGCAAGCTCCGTTTCGATTAACCCGGACAGGTACATCAGGTTATCGGGAATGAGGGCTACAGCCTTGGCCGCCCAGGTTTTGGCGTCCTCCAGCTTATTTGCCGCCCGTAATTCCGCACTGTGGGCGTGGTATATGTTTGCCGCCAGGGTTTTTACGTTGTCAGCATTGCGACTTTTTTCCAGCGCCTTTTCGATATAGGGCATTGCCGCTTCACTTCGCTTGGTAACAAATAGCAGTTGCGCCAACACTGCGGAGGGTTGCCACTCTTCCGATTTACCGGCCAATGCCTTGAGGAACTCATCCGCATCTTTTAATTTTTGTTGTTTGGCCATTAACGCCAACCAGGGTTTGTAAGCATTAATGTTTTTGGGGTCTGCCTCCAGCAGGGATTGCCAGGCATTTGTCGCCTTGAGCGGTTGGTTTTGTTCGCTATAAAGCTGTGCCAAGCCAGCGTAGGAGAGGGATTTTTCATTGTTGTTACGCATGGAAAGCGCTTTTTCAAAATACTTTTCCGCCTCGGCGTACTCTTTTTTTGTCAGGTTGAACCAACCATTCAGGAAGGCAGGGCGCGGGCTGTCGGGATATTTTTGTTGCAAGTCGTTAATCACCGATTGGGCCTGCTCTTCATCGCCCCGCTCTAACAATAATTTCAAATAGGTTTCTTCTACCAACAAGTCCATAGGGCTGGCTTCATAGGCTTTTTGCAGCTGGGCCAGCGCCTGCTCGGGTTGCTCCAGGCTGGTGTAGCGCTTGGCAAGCATGATGCGCAAACGCTGTTGCGTCGGGTCCAGCGCCAAGCTTTTTTCCAGCGTCAGGGCGCCTTCGGAACTGGTTGGGTCGCGATCCAATAAAGCCAGGCCATAGGTGGCCAGGATTGCCGCATTGTTAGGTTGGCTTTGGGCGGCGTCCTTTAATAATTTCACTGCATCGTCAACCTGGTTAGTGCGGAACTTGGCCAGGGCCGCTGCCTGGATTACCGTCGGCGTTGCGGTTTCGGGGTCAATAAACTGGTCAAACAGGTCAATCGCGTTTTTGTCGGCGCCCTGTTGGAATTCAATCATCCCCAGCAAGGTGGCCGTGTTTTTGTCATCGGGAAATTGTTCGCGCAGTTCCTTCAGCAGTTTTTCTGCTTCGATCAGCTTGCCTTGTTGGTAATACTCCATGGCGTCAGTAAATTTTTGCTGCGCCGCGTTGCGCTCCGGGTTGGCCTCTGCCAAAAGTTTTTGGTAGACATAAGCCTCGCTCGTGCGGCCTTGCTGGATGAGCACATCGGTTAATTGGCTAAGCACCTTGGCCCGATCAATGGTGATCACATCAGTAGTAGGCAACAGGCCAAGGGCTTTGGTGTAGTGTTGCTCGGCAATTTGCAGTTGGTTTTTGTAGGCCGTTAAGCTGCCCAACAAAGTTAATGCCTTTAAATGATTTTCATCTTTTTGGATCGCGCTTTCCAGCAGGCTTATCGCCGCTTCCGTTTGACCTTGTCCCAATTCGGCATTGGCCTGCAAGTAAAGCACATCCGCCTCGCTGCCGCCCTGCTCACGAAATTGGCTAATCGCCTGCTGCTGGCCCTCTTTTTCACCCAGCGCAATATTTGCCAGGGCGGCCAGGAATAACTGCTGCTGCCGCAACTCGCTCGCCGCCGCCTCTGCAGGATGGGTTTCGATGACATTGAGCGCCGTGCGATATTTTTTTATTGCGTAATGGGCTTCAGCCAACTCTGTAGCAATCGCCGGCATGGCTTCTACACGGGGCTCCAGCAAGCTGATAGTGGACGCAAAGGCGCCGGTCTGATTGAGGATTTTTGCCAGCGTGATGTAAGGGCCAGGAGCATCAGGGGTAAGCTGGATTGCATTCTTTGCCTCCAGCATGGCTGCGCGCAATTGCCCCTGACGCTGATAGGTCTGGGCCGAGGTCTGGTGCCGTTCGGCTGCTTGCGTATTTTCTTCCTTGTCATTTTGACCGCAGCTCGCGAGCAAAAACGCCAAACTCAACGCCGTCACTTGTGCAATTTTTTTCATGGTGCTTACCATTTTCTGCTATTTAAATTTGATTGAATTGATAACTCAGGGTGACGCCAAACCTTACTTCATCGTATTCCTGCGATGGGGTATCTGAGCGCCGTTGGAATTCCGATGCAAACACACGTAAGGCAATGCCGCTCGAAAAGTTGTAGACGTAATCAACACCCACTTGGTTTACAAAAAAATCTTCCAGATTGGTTACCCCTTCAAACGCCTGGTCACGTCGCAGCGCACGCAGGTTGACACTGGCCGCATTGGAAAAACGGTAGCCAAGGCTGACAGCCATACCATTCCCCTCCTCATCTTTATGCTGGGAAAGGTACTCACGCTTTTCAGTGAAGGCATTGATATTTAACTGGCAACGCAGGCACAACGCCTGGGTAGTCCAGGAAATTGTTGCGCGCTGCATGTTTATCCTGTCCGGGCGCAGGGAACCCGTCTGGCCAAATCCCGTGGAATCACCCAGGCTGTCTTCTCCCAAACCCATGGAGGTATCTCCGCCGCGCTCGGTCAGCGTCAGACTCCATTGGTGATATCCCGTGGAGTAATCCAGCTGGGCCAGGTAATAAGGGTTTGTCTCCGCCTCACCGGCGTTATCGCCCTGGGACTCCATCCGGCTTTGCCCAAGGTCAAACTTGTAGCCGAGCTGGCGCAATTGCGCGGTATAGCTCAGTGCATAATATTGCAAGCGGTAATCCACCTGTGGAACGAATTCAAAATCAACATCGGTGTGACTGAAATAAATTCCCAGGGAATCCACACTGGAAAATGCGTGGGACCATCCGGCAACACCGCCCTCCCGCCGGGAATTATTTAACTCCTCAAAACGATAATCCACCTCGGTCAAATTCCCCTGGAGGTAGATCGCATCCACAGGTGTTAGCTTGGTGTGGAAACCTGGCTGGGCACTGAGGATCTGTTTTTCATCCAGGTTTTTATCAAGTTCAACCAGTTCGGCGGAAACCAATTGCTTTTGGCGTAAATGAGAAACACGCAGGTCAAACAGGTGATGGTCTTTGCCCAAACGGAGGCTGGTACGCCCGGTCCAGGCATCGCGATCCGACTGGGATTCCTTTTCGAAATATTTTTTTTCCGCCGTGTAATCTGTATCCAGTTCCAACAGGTCGTTTTCGTAGAATGCGAACAAGCCCGCCAGCAACCTGTCCTGGCGTTCACTTATCGCATCGTCGGTGGTGCGCAACGCGTTATCCGATTCCTCTGCCGTCGCGGAAAAAGTTCCACCCAGTTTGTTGGGCTGGTTTTCAGCGGCAGAGGCACTTGCACAGACAACACTCAATGCCAGCAGGGAAATTCTTTTCATACTGCGCACCTCCTCCTTTACGTTGCCGAAAATTAATTATTGAAGACCAGGCCGGCAAAGCGCTCTTTACCTACTGCATCAACGGCAGCAAGGACTTCATCAGTGACCGCCATACCATAGGGAACCACCACCAATGCATGGTCACAGTAACGCGACAATATGCGCGCTTCCGTAGAGACCTGCACAGACGGTGCATCTATCACAATAAAACGGTCCGGATAACGCGACTTGATTTCTGCAACAAACACTTCCATGCGTTTGGAGTTAAAGAATTCTGCGGCCGACTCGCTGGAGCCGCCAGACGGAATAACACGCAGGCGCTCTACGCCACTGGGATAGATAATACTTTTCAACGGCACTGTGTAGTCGGTGAGGTATTGGGTAAGCCCGTGCTGGACCGGTTGGGTGATGTAGCGCTCGGCGGAGGACGCATAGGGATTGCAGTCCACATAAAGTGCCGTTTTGTGCTGGTCTAACGCAAAGGTGGCCGCCAGGTTAAAGGAAAAAAAGCTGGACCCGCCATGCGCCGATACTGAACTGACCAGTACTACCATATTGTCGGTCTTGTGCTTCTCCAACAATTTGATACGAACTTCACGGAACGCATTAAGGATTCCGCGCTGGCGCATGCCGGTAAAAATAACCTTCTTTTCGTAAAGTTCATCCTGCCCCCAAAGTACGGGCAGCTCCATATTTTTTATTTGCTCGCGCTTGCGATGTTCCTGTACCGCGGTTTTAACCAGCTGCTCACTGGTCTCCACCAGGGCATCTACACCCGCCCTGAGCTGTTTGAGGCTACTTTCTTTCGTCTTTTCCATTTTTCCTACCTGACCTAGCCGTTAGCAAGCTGCCAATAAACACCGATTGCGGCATAAAGCCCCATTGCCAGGAGCGATACAAAAAACACGATGAGCATATCTTTTTTCAGCAGCCGATCGCCGAGCGGAGAACGGTAATGGGGAATTACACCAATTAATTCCAAGTCATCTGGCAATTGTTTTTGCAATGCGCGCGCGGAGCGCAAATGAGGATCAAACAATACGAATGCCACCAGGAGTGCAATGGGGATCATAAAGCCAAGCAAAGGCCCGATAAAAACAAAGTGGATAAAGTAAAGCCCTGAAGGACGCAGCGGAAAGGTGGCAGGTTCCTGTATCCGGTAGCTAATGCCTTGGCCTTCAATATCCAATGACATGGATAAGCGCGCCGATTCCTTTTTTTGCATCATTTCTTCGTAGGTTTTACGAATCACATCATAATCGCGCGTCAATTCAGAAAACTGCGCCTGGTTTGCCGCAACGCGCTGCTGGCGCAGGTATTCCTGCTCCAGGAGGCCTGTTAATGATTGCATACGGCGCTTTTGTGAACGCAGGTCAACATCCGCTGCGGCCAGTTGCTTGCGCAATTCTTCATAGAGCGGGTTCTCGGTTTTCTGGGTATCGGTGTAGACATCGCCCGAGGAGCGGAGGCTATCCATGACCGCATCCAATTCGGCAATTTGCGCGCGGATCGAAATAATATCCGGATAACCTTCTTCATAACTCAGTAACAATTGTTCCAGCTGGGTATTCAACGCTTGGCGACGCTGCCTCACTTCATCGATACGGCCTTTGGTTTGCAAGTACTGGCCCTCAGATCCCAGTTGCTGCTGCACTGTGTTGTAGCGGGCCTGGGTTTCTTCAATGGTGATTTTTAGCGCTTCAATTTCCTCGCGCAGTTGCGCGATACGCGTCGCCACGGTTTGCTCGGTGCCATCGGTATTTTGGGAGTTGAAGTCCTTCAGCCGTTGCTCCGCTTGTTCGAGCTGCTTTTTGTAGGACTGCACCTGGGCATCAATAAAGTTGTATGCTCCCTGGCTTTCAGCGCGTTTCTTTTTTGCGGTGTCTTCAATAAAAACGTTGACGATTGCGTTTAAGGTCTCGAAGGAGGTATCGGGGTTATTCGCCACGTAGCTGATACGAAAATAGGATCGGTTGCCCTCGCCTTTTACAGATAAACCGCCACGGATACGCTTGATCGCCTGTTCCTCTTGGTCCTGCGTGGCATTCTTGCCGATGAACCCCGCCTCCTTCGCCGCCGCCAGCATAATGGCCCTGGTCCAGATTATTTCCCTGGCTTGCTCTGACCGGTCGATCTTGGTTATTTCGGCAGTACCTTTAAGCAGGGGCTCAATAATGGTAGTTTGATCGGCGAAGAGTACCGCACTGGTGGTGTAGGTCTTGGGCCAGGTGATGCCGACAAACAACACGGCAAAGCTGACGGCCACAAAAAGCACTACACATGCGTAGCGAAATCGCACTAATTCGGCACGCAACGAGTAAAGCAGGTCTTTAAGGTAGGCTTTGTCCATGTGAAATCTCTGGAAATAAAAACACGATCAGGGGCCTAAGCCCCGGTCACTTGAACAGTGAAAATTAAAATGCGCGCTCTGGAACTGTGACTATATCGGATGGCATCAGTGGGTAGTTTGTTTTTACGTCCCCATCACTGATCAGGTCATCCAATCGAATGGGGTAAACTTTTACCTCGCCATTTTCCTTACGGTAGAGTTTGGCTTTATTGGCGGAGGCAAACTCGCTAGGCCCACCGGCCATCAACACCAAATCCAACACCGTCATGCCCTCCCGGAAGGGTAAAGACTGGGGGCTTTTCACGGCGCCGGTTATACGTACACGGCGCTGGAAGTCTGAACTGCTGGGGTTGGCCACAATGACAGTCACCTGCGGGCTGCGCACATAATTGCTTAGGCTTTTGGTGATGCCTTCCGACAGCTCGGTAGCTGTGAGATTGGCCGCCATAACATCGCCAATCAACGGCATGGAGATTTTCCCGTCGGGGCGCACAGGCACAGCGACCGTAAGTTCCGGGTTGCGCCAGACATTGATTTGCAAAGCATCGCCTACACCAATGCGATATTCAGCGAGTACTCCGGCATCGGCCACGGGCGGTATGTTTCCGGTCGTTCGGCCCGCACATGCCACCAGGGCAAAGGCCAAAACAATCAGTTGGGTTAGCCAGGCAATTTTTTTCATAATCTTTCTCCTTTTTGAATGGAGGAAACCAATCAATGAACACCCTTACCCAGCAATACGATTTCTACTGTCTGGATCATAATTAACATATCCATAAGGAAGCTATGATTCTTCGTGTAGTAAAGGTCATAGGTCAGCTTGTTCCTGGCATCGTCAACCGAGGCACCGTAGGGATATTTAAGCTGTGCCCATCCCATAAGGCCCGGTTTCACCTTGTGACGAGTCTCATAGAACGGGATTTGGTTTGCAAGCTCTGACACGAACTCGGGGCGCTCCGGACGCGGCCCGACAAAGCTCATGTGACCAGCCAGCACGTTGTATAACTGGGGCAACTCATCCAGGCGGGTGTTGCGAATGAACGCGCCGACCCGGGTGACCCGCGAATCGTTCTTTTTAGCCCATACTGCACCGTTTTTCTCTGCATCCTGACGCATGCTGCGAAACTTGTAGATCCGGAAGGATTTGCCATTCAAGCCAACACGAATTTGGTGGTACAACACGGGGCCAGGGCTATCGAGACGCACGGCAATGGCGGTCAGCAACATAAACGGCCACAGCACCAGGAAAAAGATCGATGCCAGGGCCAGGTCAAACAGGCGTTTCGCAATGGAGCGACGCTTGGAATATTTGAACCCGTCGGAGAATAGCATCCAGCTGGGCTGCAATAAGTCGATATCAATCCTGCCCAATTCCCGCTCACAAAAACTGAGGGCATCGCTGACATCAACCCCAGCCAACTTGCAATCCAGGAATTGTCCCAACGGAAAGGCGTTACCTGAACTACGGCGCCGCTCATCAGGAGAAATCACAATCTCGGAAATCTGCGCCCGCTTGGCGTAATCGAGCCAGTCACCGGGTTCTTTGACCACCAGCTGGGAATCCACTTGGGTCACTTCATTCTCGCTGGGTATGCAACCAACAATCGTAACGCCTAGCACAGCGATCTCCGGGGCCAGGTCTTCAAGCAATTTTTTCGCTTTGGCGCCCGCACCATAGATAACAACCCGGCGCTTTAGTTGATGGGTATCAACAACCTTGAGAAAAACAAACCGGGTGATTACCACTAACGCCGTAGCGATAAGTACACCCCAAAATATTAGTGCCTGGGGAATCAGTGTCTCCCCGAATACCATACCAATGAAGTAAAGGCACAGGCTTCCCAATAAAAAGAAACTTACCAGGGTGCGTAGCACCATACTGGCAAATCCCTCGCGCACCAGCGCCAGGTAAACACCCATGGACAGGGTGCAGCAGGAAAGCACAAACGAAAAAATAAGAATTTGAGGCCAGTTTCGTACAATCTCAGCGGAGTCTGGCGTAAAAAACTGCGACGCCCACGCCGCCGCCCCTAATAGAATTGCTTCAGCGATTCCAAGAAATAGATAGGGTAGGTGAATGTAGTGCTTGTTGAGCCGAACGTAAGACAAGCGCGATTCCTTCAGTAGGCAATTAAGACAGGGCGCACATTATAGCCAGTTTTATGACAAAAGCTCGACCGTCCATGACGCGATTCCGTCAGCCTGGCAAGTAAACCGGGCTTTTCCGGGTAAAATGTCGGGCGTTTGTCCACGCCACCTCTAAATGCCACAAAAAGTATGGTAATTTAGCGCACCTTTGGATCCCCGTTTCGCTAAGGAAACCTTACATGTTCGCAACCAATCCCAAGCTTTGTGTTATAGGTTTAGGTTATGTCGGCCTGCCGCTTGCCGTAGAGTTCGGCAAACAAGTAACCACCCTCGGTTTTGATATCAACCAAACTCGCGTCGATGCGTTGCGCCACGGTATCGACAGCACGCTGGAATTGGACACCGAGGAATTGCGCCAGGCCAGCCGCCTGGACTACACCACTGACGAAGCGGCCATCAAAGGCTGTGATGTTTATATCGTTACCGTCCCTACTCCTATCAATGACAGCAAGCAACCCGACTTAACCCCACTGGAAAAAGCGTCGGCACTGCTTGGCCGCGTGATTGGCAAGAATGCCATTGTGATATTCGAATCCACGGTATACCCGGGCTGCACTGAAGAAATCTGCGTGCCCATTATCGAAAAAATGTCTGGCCTGGTATTCAATCGGGATTTCTTTGCGGGCTACAGCCCCGAGCGCATCAACCCGGGCGACAAGCAACATCGCGTACACAACATCACCAAGATAACCTCCGGCTCCACCCCTGAGGTTGCTGAGTATGTGGACCAGTTGTATCGCCGCATAGTTGTGGTGGGAACCCATAAAGCCAGCAGCATCAAAGTGGCTGAAGCCGCCAAAGTTATTGAAAATACCCAGCGCGATATCAACATTGCACTGATCAATGAACTCGCTCTCATCTTCAAACGCCTCGGGATAGACACCCTTGAAGTGTTGGAGGCCGCAGGTACCAAATGGAATTTCCTGCCCTTCCGCCCCGGCCTGGTAGGCGGCCACTGCATTAGTGTTGACCCCTATTACTTAACCCACAAAGCGCAACAAGTGGGATACAACCCGGAAGTAATCCTTGCCGGTCGCCGTATAAATGATGGCATGGGAACCTTCGTTGCCGAATCAGTAGTCAAGATGATGACCCAGCGCAAATGCCACGTGGTGGATTCCAACATTTTAATCATGGGCCTCACCTTCAAGGAGAACTGCCCTGACCTGCGCAACACTCGCGTAATCGACATCATCAACGAACTGCGCAACTACAACGCCAAGGTATCTGTGTTCGACCCATGGGCAGACGCTGCTGAAGCCCACCACGAATATGGGCTGGAGTTAATCAAAGAACCCCAAGCAGGCAGTTACGATGCAATCATCCTCTGCGTCGGCCACAGTGCATTCCGCGATATGGGGGCGGAGGCAATCCGCGCCCTGGGCAAACCCAACCATGTCCTCTTTGACGTAAAACACCTGCTGCCCAAAGAGTCGGTGGACGCTCGTCTGTAATATTTCCCAAGGATTTTTTCAATGAAAGTGTTGGTAACCGGAACAGCTGGTTTTATTGGTTCCACCCTGGCAAAGCGCTTGTTAGCGCGCGGGGATGAAGTCATCGGTATCGATAACCTGAACGACTACTATGACGTACAAATTAAAAAGGACCGCCTCTCCCACCTCACGGCCAGCAGCGGCTTTACCGATATTCGCTGCAACCTGGAAGATAAAGCAGCTATTGATAATGCCTTTAAAATCCATAAACCGGATCGCGTGGTTAACCTGGCGGCACAGGCTGGAGTGCGTTACTCCCTCGTCAATCCCCAAGCTTACATAGATGCGAATATCACAGGCTTTTTAAATATCCTCGAAGGCTGCCGGCATTTTGGTACCGAAAACCTGGTGTATGCTTCCAGCAGCTCGGTCTATGGGTTAAATACCGCCATGCCCTTCTCGGTACACAACAATGTGGACCATCCCGTAAGCCTTTACGCCACGAGCAAGAAAGCCAATGAACTCATGGCGCACACCTACAGCCATTTGTTTAATATCCCCACCACTGGCCTGCGTTTTTTCACGGTCTACGGCCCCTGGGGCAGGCCGGACATGGCACTATTTATATTCACTAGGAAAATACTGGCCGGTGAGCCGATAGATGTTTTCAACTACGGCCATCACCGTCGCGACTTCACCTACATCGATGATATTGTTGAAGGGGTTATTCGCACCCTGGACCGAGTGGCGCCCAGCAACCCAAACTGGAGCGGAGACGCACCCGATCCTGCAACCTCCAAAGCACCCTATCGCATCTACAATATCGGCTCCAATAATCCGGTAGAACTGTTGCGCTACATTGAAGTGCTTGAGGACTGCCTGGGCAAGAAAGCCGTGAAAAATTTGCTGCCCTTGCAGCCCGGCGATGTGCCAGACACCTATGCGAATGTGGATGCATTAATTGAAGATGTGGCTTACAAACCCACCACACCCATCGAAGTGGGCGTTGAAAATTTTGTTAAATGGTATCGCGACTACTACAAGGTTTGATTTCACAGGCTCCGCCAGATTCGATTTAACGGCATCGCAAGATGCCGTTATCGTTTGGGCAACACCCGGTAAAAAATGATGAACGCTACTGCTGTCACCCATGCCATGACGGTCGACGTGGAGGATTACTATCACGTGGCCGCGTTTGCCAAGGTCATTAAACCCCAGGACTGGGCGCAATGGCCGTCGCGGGTGGAAGCCAACACGGAAAGGCTCCTGCAATTATTTGATGACGCCAATATCAAGATAACGTTTTTTATCCTGGGATGGGTTGCCGAGCGCTATCCGCAACTGGTGCAAAACATTCGCGCCCAAGGCCATGAAATTGCCTCCCATGGCTACAGCCACCAATTAATCTACACCCAGACACCCGACGTGTTTCGCGAGGAAACGGCAAAATCCAGACAAATTCTTGAAGACCTTGCGCAAACGCCTGTGACCGGTTATCGCGCCGCCAGCTATTCAATCACGCGCAAATCATTGTGGGCATTGGACATACTCGCCGAACTGGGTTTTACCTGGGATTCGAGTATTTTTCCAACACGCCATGACAACTACGGCATCCCCGGCAGCCCGGAAGAGCCCTATCGCATCATCACCAGCAGTGGCGCGCCGCTCCTGGAGTTCCCGCTCACCACCGCTAAAGTGCTGGGGCAATCCGTACCTGCCGCAGGCGGGGGCTACTTTCGCCAGTATCCCTACGCGCTCTCACGCTGGCTGTTCGAGCGCGCCAGCAACAACCAATCCAAACCCCAAATTTTTTATCTGCACCCCTGGGAAATAGACCCGGACCAACCGCGCGTGCCCAACGCCAGTTGGTTTAGCAATTTCCGCCATTACACCAACCTCAAACGTTGCCTGCCGCGACTGGAAAAAATGATCAAGGACTTCCCCTTTGGCACCATGAGCCAAAGCCTGGGCACAGCCCAGGTAACCCGGGAATTGCATATCAATGAATTAGCAGGAAATTAAATGGAAGTGCTGGTGGACTAGCCCCGGCAAGATCAGTAAAATCGCGAGCCTTCCGCAAGCAAAACGCACCTGTAGCTCAGTTGGATAGAGTAGCGGTTTCCGAAGCCGTTGGTCGCTGGTTCGAATCCAGTCAGGTGCGCCACCAACCAATCCAAAATAGTTTCACCAAAGCCAAATCAGGATAAAAAACATACATTATCCGTTTTTGTGCTTTCCGTTAGTTGGATGCTAGGCAAATCTTCCGGTGACTTTAGTAGCCTCCATCAACCGTCGCATAGAAAACTTCACGGCAACTAGGATCTGATTTTTTCTCTGCCCGAATAAAAAGAGGCATTCTCGATGCCTCTTTTTATTTATTCGATTAAATAGGTATATTTATTCAGAAAAAACACAACCTGGACACAAGAAAGGTTTATGCGTTATTTCTCGACCAAAATATCTAAACTTATCTCTTAATGCAGGATATTTTTCTGCACCATACCAGCTATTTTCGCCATCATTGAATGTTTGCCAAATAAAAGGGATCACAGCAATAACTAATGGGTCTGTTTTGGCAATTTTTAAATATTTTTCTGCCTGCGCAGGTAATCTAATATTCACAGCTGAATCACTAACCTTACGGACGTCAATTCCAGCCTGAGGAATTAGAATAATTCGTTGACGAGAAATATCAACTCTAGAACGAAATTTTGAATATTTTGCTTGTACAACTTCATGATAATCTGCTGCTTCATCATCAAACATATAACACGCCCCAGATCCATGATCATAGCAGTCCACCCCAACCCAATCGAATAAATCTACATTATTAAAGTTTCCTTCTGTGCCACTAAATATTGATGCTATCGGAATGTCTGGATGAGATATTTTTATAGTGTCAACTACAGCTTTAAGAGACACTCGTGAAAAACCCCTCCGATTAGATTCGTCCGCTAAATAAAACGCAGCTACGCTGGAAAGCTGATAACCAATTAAATTATTGAATTGACCCCATCGTTCTTGATAGTTGGCCAACAAAGTTTTATCGTTGAAAAATAATGAACTCACATCGACAATAACTTTCATATCATGATAAGCCGCTTGCTGTAACTTATTTTGCAATTGCGGATCTTCTACTACCACATGCGCTAGATTGCTATGATCCGAGGTTGCGGTAATGTAGTTTCCATTTCCGACCCAATAACATGCCGAACAGTAGTAGCCATAATAGTTCACCCAATTTTCTGATTGAAAAACCTCAATTTCTCTCCACGCAATCCAAGAAGGGCTTTTTGTTGTTTCAATTTTAATGTATCGACCGCTTTTCTTTATGGGCACATAAAAAGAAACTCCAGATGATGTATAACCACTTGCCATATAAACAAGCTCCAATGAGTCCAATCGCTCTCCAACATATATTTGATGAATAGTATTTCCTGCGGGAGTCTGCTCAGGGGTCAACTTTAACTGTGATAGTGGCTTACTTTCCCCCAAATCAATTTGAATCCATCTACTGGCAAACTTCCCAGAGTTCCACAAAGTCTGCATATCGCCATCAACTGCGTTATATGGATAATTATTCTTATATGTCGAGCTGGCCGATACAGAATTAGCCTGTAAAACAATTTTTGTGTCTGCCAAAATATTTATAGAAAAAAAC
>JAGKWO010000084.1 GCA_021151835.1 Gammaproteobacteria bacterium | reverse complement strand
TGCGGGGCGATTGCGTCATGGAATCCACACCTATAACAGTCACGGGAAAAGGCTGAGTATTTCAGCGTATGAAAAAAGGGCGCGCACTATAGCATTTTTATCGACTGCTTTCAGGAGCCTATGTCAGGTAAATAGATTCGTAGTAGTGTGCCTCGTGCTGGTCCTGAGGCGAGCTGACTTGCTTGACTACATTATGATTATCATTATTCACTGTATCGTTAAAAAAATGATGTGTTGAAATGGATATAAAGTTAGGAGAGCCAAAGGGCAGGTTTCCCCGCCCTTTGCAAGCATAAAACTAACTAATGCTATCTCCGCTAGGGATCGAATTAACCAGAATCTGCGGCACGACTGTAGGCGAATTGAACGAATATTTTTTTTCAACCCCAGGCAGGATTTGGCATTTCTTGCCTTGGGTTACCAAATACGACTCCGGTGTTAACCCCCCTCTTACTATCACGGCTCCTACGCTGATATTTTCACCGTAAGGGATGTTATTCACCAAGTAGTCATTCACCTCTATATTTTCCCAAGTGCTGAATATCGAGTTGTAAGTATCCGGTGAGGGGAGACCATGAAGTTGCCCATTCATGACTACATACACGGGACTGGGCACTACACTGGATGTCAGTCTTTTACCATCATATTGTCGCCAATCAATAAACAGTTCTTTTGCCTTCGATGTTTCCAGTGTTGCGATACTTTGGGTAGATGCGGTCATTTTAAAAACTCCTGTTTCAGATTAGGGTTCAGTATCGTTTTACCTCGTATGCGCTCAATTTCGCATAGCTCTCTTTCATGAAGAGCAATCCACCTGTCGCAATAGCTGTACCAAAAAAAACAGAAGAAATTACCTGTGTTTGGCGCGTAAATTTATATTTTTAGCGCATTTTCGCTGGAAATTTACATGTAAATGAAAAAAACTATGATTCGTTTACTTCGTCCGGATCAGTGATGCTATGAGTTCTAATGATGATCACACGTTAACTTCCCCCTTGCCACATTGCGCTCGCAGTAGTGGGCCATTGTTATGCCTCTCGATCGTCTGGCATCCTGACCTGGAATTGGTAGGGCATCAATTTTTTTCGGCGCTAGACATTACCGAAGTCAACCGTTATGCACCGCTTTTTCATACTCATGGGAAAGATGGCTCTCCATTAGCAAGCCAATGTATATCTCGAAATCCTGTGAAAATAATGCGTGGCGATAACGAGTCTTTGACGATAATCCCCTCTGAAAGTCGTATGCATATAGAGGTGAATGGCAAGCAAATTTATAGTCCCGTTAATTTTTCGCGCCGTGAATCAGAGCAGGGAGTCATTTTATTTCTTGGTCGGGCAGTCGTTATAAGTATTAACTGGGTAGAGGCAATGCCGAAAGAGAATCCGGTGCCCGGCTTTATTGGCATATCGCCAGCTGCGCAAAAAAGTAGGGACTTGATTCGATATGTCGCACCACTCAAAGACACAGTTCTGTTATTGGGTGAAACGGGTACGGGTAAGGAGGTGGCCGCCACAGCAATCCACTCCCTAGGTAAAGCAGGTGGCGTTCCAATGGTATGTGTAAACATGGCCGCTCTGAGTGAATCATTGGCGACTGCAGATTTATTTGGGGCAGTAAAAGGAGCCTATACCGGAGCGCATACGAGTCGGCGTGGCTGGTTTGCTGAGGCAGAAAACACAACGCTATTCCTTGATGAGATTGGCAATGCCCCCGAAACCGTTCAGCCCATGCTGTTGCGCGTATTGGAAACAGGTTGTTTTCGACCGCTGGGTTCGCGCGAGGATCTACGTTCAAACGCGAGAATTATTGCTGCTACGGACCAGGATTTATACAACGGAAACTTTAATCAGGCGTTGTTGCGGCGCCTTGAAAGTCACATTTTGGTTATTCCTCCATTGCGTTCTCGAAAAGAGGATATTGGCATACTGCTGTTACATTTAATAAAAAAATATGAAGTTGAAAAAAGTATCGTCAGTAGAATCGATGCAGCGCTCGTCAATCAGATGGCTAACTATGACTGGCCGGGCAACGTCCGGCAGCTAACACATGTTTTTAAACGCTTGGTTCTGCAGCTTGGATTGGATGAAAATCCAAATTTTGCTCACTTGGTTGAACCGCATAATTTCGCTTTATCAGATACGGGCAAGGATTTGGAAAACCACTATCAAAATGCGAAATCGAAAGATAGATCTCATCGAGCGAGACTGGCTGATTTTACCGAGCAAGATGTGCTGAACGCGATGGAAGAAAATGAGTGGTATATACAAGGTGCTGCCCAATGGCTTGGAATATCTCGGCCGTCCATGTATCAGTTGCTAAAAAAACACCCAGATATCCGTCGTCCTGAATTAATAGATCCTGATGAAATTCGAGATGTTATCGTTGCTTGTAAAGGAGACTTTGAAAAAATGGCATCTCGATTGAAAACGCCCACAGAAGCATTACGTCGATTTATAGGGCAAGTAATCAAATGAGCGCTCCTAGCATTTTTGTAAATGATGCTGTGAAAAACTCCTCTTTTATTGGTCATTATCAGATAAAGTCCAAGCTGGGGGAGGGTGGATTTGGCGAAGTCTACGAAGCATGGGATACAAAATTACAGCGTGAAGTTGCAATCAAACGACTCAAAAATGTTCTTTTGGAAAACCAAAGTGTGGACCTTGTACGGGAGGCTCGCGTCGCAGCCTCCCTGCGTCATCCGGCGTTTGTCAAGGTGTACACGGTAGAAGAGGAATTGAATCATAAATATATCGTGATGGAGTTGGTGCGGGGTGTAACATTAAAAAGCATCATTCACTGTCAATCGATGTCACCACTGATGGCACTCGATGTTTTAACGCAAGTAGCTAGTGCAATGAGTGAAGCACATTCCCAGGGCTTGATTCATGGCGACTTGAAGCCAGCTAATTTGATCCTTGAATCATCAGGGGCGGTGCGTATTCTTGATTTTGGCTTAGCTATCAAAGTAGATGTTAACGCGACCATGTCTTTGCAAACGGAGGAGTTTCATGGCACCGTTGCCTATATGGCCCCCGAGTTATTGTCTGGCAAAAAAAATGATGTAAAAACGGATATCTATGCGTTGGGAGTTATTTTCTATGAAATGCTGGTTGGGCATAAACCCTTTGATGACTTAAATGGAATGGCACTGATAGTGGCTCAATTACAATCGAACTCAGCAACTTGGGACTATCCCCTTAATTTAGAGGCTCCTTTAATAAAGATTATTCGAGATATGACGGAATCTCGTAGTGATCGACGTATTTCTTCGATGTCTGATTTGATGGATCGAATCAACGATGCAAAATCTATGTCTCGAAGCTATATTTCAGTAAGAAGCGCGTCAGATTGGCTGTTGGTCTTTGAGGGGAAAAAACTTAGATGGGTAGCACTGTTAATTTTTTTGATTGTAGTATCCATTTCGGTTGTGTCGAATTATGGGAGGCAATTTGTAACGGATGCGCCGGGATTCTCCTCTGAGTCGCGTGAGATTAGTTCCGGGCTTAATGCCCTAATCATGTTTGAGCGGCTTGAAAGTATCGATAAATCCATTGCACATTTCCAGCGTGTGCTTGAACAAAATCCTAGAAGTGCAGCTGCTGTTGCAGGGATTTCATTAGCTTACAGTTTACGATATGCCGGTGATGAAAAAGATGATGTGTGGCTTAGTAAAGCTTATGCAGGTGCACAACAAGCTATGTACCTTAATGATCAGCTTGCACTAAGTCACATTGCTATGGGATTTGTACTGAATCATAAAGATAATGCTGAAGATGCGCTGAATCATTGTAATACAGCGCTGAGGTTAGAGCCGGGAAACGTATTTGCCTGGTTTGGAAAAATTTCTGCATTGAGATTGTTAAATCGTGAAAATGAAGCTGAGTCTATTATTAAGCAGGCTATTGTTCGTTTTCCAACAGAAAGAACGTTCTGGGATTATATGGGAACAATTTTTTATGAGCGTGCTGAATATAATAAAGCCCAGGAAGCTTTTCGCAAGAGTATTTCACTGCGACCTGATGCGGTTTTTGCTTACGCAAATTTGAGTGCTACGCTGCTGCACTTGGAAAGAAGTGAGGAGGCGTTAATGGTTTTACAGGAAGGGCTGCGTGTGCGGCCAAGCTTTGAGCTTTATACAAATCTTGGTAACACCCTTTTTTCTCGTGGCGATTATCTTGGTGCGGTGACGGCCTTTGAAAAGGCTGTATCCAACGACAAAGGGAATCCGTATAAATACATAGGGTGGGCCAACTTGGCGGATACCTTACTATGGATACCAGGGCGAAGGCTTGAATCACAGGAGTCATATCGCGAAGCAATTAAGCTGCTGGGTAAGCGGTTAAAGTCAAAACCGGATGATGTTGTTGGAGCTTCTAGAATGGCGTTATATTTGGCTAGGGTGGGAGAAAAGGAGCGAGCGGGAAAAATGCTTTCAGATATCGTAGCGTCACCCGGTGCAAATGCTGCGATTCATTTCAGGGCGGGATTAACTTTTGAATTAATCGGTGATCGTGAACGCGCCCTGCAACAAATTGCCAAAGCAAAATCATTAGGATATCCAGTGAATTTGATAGCGGCAGAACCTGATCTTGCAGTTTTACGGCGGGATCCTAACTATCAATAAGAAGTGTTAAAGGAGTATGTATGCCAAAACGACATTATATTTTTTCCATTAATCTTCACAGTGAAGATCCCACACCCCCATACCAAGTTGCAATCGCGACGAAGAAACGTAGCGGGGTTACCATGAATCTTCCTCCGAATACTATGCCGCCAAAATTTTATAAGGGTGATACCATTTTGTTTTTGGCGCAGGGCCGAGAGGTAGTGGAGTGCTCGTTGTTTGTTCGGCCTATGCTTGGAGAGTCGCACCAAATTCCTTTCAGTGTAATCGATAGCTGCTCGATTCGGCATAAACAATCGTCTTGGCATGTTAGCCTGCAGAACTTAAACACTGCTGAAACAGCGACGTTGCTGAAAATTAAAAAGAATGTAGAGGGCTATTGGGACTTCGTTATCGCTGGAAAATTCGAAATCCATATATTCGCTTCTGAGAAAACGTACCATATGCCATTTCTGGTTGATCCAGAATGCGTTGTTGGCTCAGGAGTTGACTCTGATCGTTAACATTGAAGCCAAATTGCAGACGGCCCGATCCCGATGAGGGCCGCGCTGCATTGCGATTGTCGTTAATCGCCATCGTAGGGCTTGTAATCAATCGCCGTGATGTAAAACAACTCTTCTCCCTCAGGCTGTTGTTTTGCACCCAATACTGACCCACTAAACCCGTATATTTGCATCGAAAACTGACCCACGTAAACAGACTATCCTGCTCATTTTTTGAGCGGGAGATAGGAGTGATTAACGTGGCCATGTTAAGTAAGATCAGACGTTGGTATTTCCGTGACAAACTCTCGTTACGGGAGATTGCCCGACGTACCGGATTTTCCCGCAACACCGTTCGCCGCTATCTGCGCGATGAGATCAGCGAACCGGCTTATCCCAAACGACAAACGCCCAGTAAGCTCGATGCTTTTGCCGATAAGTTGGCGCAATGGTTGAGTGATGCTGCAAGAACATCCCGTAAACAACGCCGCTCACTCAAACAAATGCATGCCGATTTGTGCGCTCTTGGCTTCGAGGGTTCCTATGATTGTATTGCCCGATTTGCACGCGAGTGGCGTCGCCAGCAATTGGAATTGAGCAAGGGCGCGAGCAAGCACACCTACATTCCCTTGCAGTTCAAACCGGGCGAAGCCTTCCAGTTTGATTGGAGTGAAGACTGGGCCGTGATTGCCGGTGAGCGCGTCAAGCTGCAAGTCGCCCATTTTAAATTGAGCTACAGCCGCGCCTTCTTTGTGCGTGCGTATTTACTACAAACCCATGAGATGTTGTTCGATGCTCACCAGCATGCGTTTATGGTCTGGGGCGGCATTCCACAGCGCGGTATTTACGACAACATGAAGACCGCTGTTGATAAGGTGAAGCGCGGTAAAGAGCGCGATGTGAATGCGCGCTTTGCAGCGATGGTGAGTCACTACTTATTTGATGCAGAGTTCTGTAATCCTGCCGCAGGCTGGGAGAAAGGACAGGTCGAAAAGAACGTGCAGGACGCACGAAGAAGACTGTGGCAGCAGGTGCCAGCACAACCCTCATTGATTGCACTGAATGACTGGCTGCATGAACGCTGCGTTCAACTCTGGAGTGAATCTACGCATCCCACTGAGGAATTAACCATTCAAGCTGCACTGGAGCGTGAGCGATCTTTCCTAATGCCTGTAGGTCAACCCTTTGATGGTTTTGTTGAACATCCCAAGCGCGTATCGCCAACCTGTTTAATTACCTTCGAGCGCACACGTTACAGCGTGCCGTCTTCCTTCGCCAATCGTCCGGTGAGCTTGCATATTTATCACGATCACCTGGAGGTGATTGCTGAAGGGAATATCATTGCGGTTCATGCCCGTGTGTTTAACCGCAAACATGAGCAGGTAACAACGGTGTATGACTGGCGACACTATCTCTCGGTATTGCAGCGAAAGCCTGGTGCTATCCGCAACGGCGCGCCCTTTGCGGAATTGCCGATAGCCTTTCAATCGCTACAAGCCATTCTGTTAAAGCGTGTGGGTGGTGACCGTGAGATGGTGGATATTCTTGCACTGGTTTTACTGCACAATGAGCAGGATGTGCTGACAGCCGTAGAGCTTGCCTTGGAAACCGGCTCACCCTCCAAGCAAATCGTCATCAATATCCTAAGTCGATTAGTAGAGGGAACACCCATCCCACCGATTGAAGTACCGCCTGCATTAGCACTGAGAGTGGAACCACTGGCTAACGTCACTCGCTACGATAACCTGCGCGCTCAAACCATCAGTACTCAAGGAGGACACCATGCACACTAATCCCATGATCCCCGCACTGAAGTCACTCAAACTCTACGGCATGGCGCATGCGCTAAGTGATCTTGCTGAACAGGATTCACCAGCATTCCAGGCGAGCACCGGCATCCTTGATCATTTACTCAAAGCAGAACTGGCCGAGCGTGAAGTGCGTTCGGTGGCTTACCAACTTAAAACTGCTAAATTCCCAGCGTATCGGGATTTAAGCGGTTTTGATTTTACGAGCAGCATGGCCAATGAAGCATTGATCCGGCAATTGTGTGCCGGTGACTTTATGGATAGCGCACAGAATGTTGTACTTGTCGGCGGCCCCGGTACGGGTAAAACCCATCTTGCCAGTGCCATCGGCATTCAAGCGATTGAACACTTGCATCGCCGCGTTCGTTTCTTCTCGACCATTGAATTAGTGAACGCGCTGGAGAAGGAAAAGCAGCAAGGTAAGGCAGGACAAATTGCTTCGCGACTCATGCATACCGACCTGGTGATTCTGGATGAGATGGGCTATTTACCCTTCAGTCAAACCGGTGGTGCCTTGTTGTTTCACTTGATGAGCAAATTGTACGAATGCACCAGCATGATCATCACCACCAATCTCAGCTTTGCGGAATGGTCGAATGTATTTGGTGATGCAAAGATGACAACAGCATTGTTGGATCGAGTCACCCATCACTGCCATATTGTTGAAACCGGCAATGATAGCTATCGTTTCAAAGAGAGTTCAAACCCACCGAAAAAGGAGAAAAAGACGACAACTTATCCACAACCCAAACCCGTAAAATAAACCATACAGGGTGGGTCAATTTTCAATGCAAATGGTGGGTCAGTTTTAAGTGCAAATCAACAAGTGGTGTTATCACCGGAAATTTCGGTGAACTTTTATGGCCAGAACGATATGCACCGTCTGACAGGTTCAGGCTTATCTGATGGCCAGGCAGGCCTGCGACTGCGTTACGAGATTCGGCGTGAATTTGCGCCTTATATCGGCGTGAACTGGACGAAGAGCTTTGGCAACACCGCTGATTTTGTTCGCGACCATGGTGAACCTACCAGCGATACGCAATGGGTCGCCGGTGTTCGCGCCTGGTTTTAACCCACAATGTCAAACAACATTAATTACGAAGAATACATGATGAAAACGTTTTTACTTAACTCTGCCTTGATCTTGTCTAGTGTGTTAATGGTCGCTCCAACCTTCGCTCATGACCCGGCGGAACATGCCAAAACGGCAGAAGCGCCCGATTGTGAAGCGATGAAAAAAATGGATCACTCCAAGATGGATATGAATAATCCGGTGATGCAAGCCATGATGAAAAAATGCAGTGCTGCCCACAGCGAGCACAAAGACGGTGATCAACACCAGGGGATGGATCATGGTGCAATGAAATCGACGGGCGAGCAAAAGGCCAGCTCCAGTGAAAGCCATGAAGGTCATGGTTCCCACTAAGGCTTTTTTGCAGGGGCGGCAATCGCCGCCTCTCTGTGATTGAGGAGAACGATCAATGAAACTGGTCAAATGGCTACTTCTCATAGGTGCGGCCGCAATGCTAGCGGGCGTCGCATTTATCTATACCGGTATTTATCCCATGGGGGCTGATGTCCCCCACAACCGAATGACTTACTGGTTATTGGAAACGCTACGCGAGCGTTCCATAGCCCGCGCTTCGGCAGCGATTCCGGTACCGGATCTATCCAGCCCGGAGCTGCTGCTCAGTGGCGGTCCCGACTACAACCACATGTGCGCCCAGTGCCACCTTAAGCCTGGGGTCAACAAAAGTGATTTGAGTATCGGGCTTTATCCAGCCCCACCGAATTTGTCTCTGGCGCAGGATGATCATGGACATGCCCATGCTGGTGATAACACCGTCAGTGCGCAGCGCCAATTCTGGATTATCAAGCATGGGATTAAGGCCAGTGGTATGCCTGCCTGGGGGCCAACCCATGATGACCAACGCATTTGGGCCATGGTCGCATTTATCCAGAAATTACCGACCCTGACGCCAGAGCAATACCAGATCCTGACGGCGCGTGCAGCGGCGAACACTACCCACCACTGAGCAGGGTGAAATTCCAGCCAACATTTGAATCACTTTGTTACACACTGCTGATATGGCTATTGATCTGCATCAACGGGGAAGAGAAAAAAAAGAATAGTCTATTAAGTGTGCTAAATGCTTTT
>JAGKWO010000083.1 GCA_021151835.1 Gammaproteobacteria bacterium | reverse complement strand
TTGTAGACCTTTGGCATAATAATTGGCTTATGTGCATGGTAGATGTAAAATATCAACAAAACATTGAAAGGAATTTCAGACTTTTACGTTTAATTATAAAAATTCAAATGATATACCTTTAGGGGCTCAAGACTATATGCAGTTTCTCTTTCCGTCTTTTCTGTGGGGTTTATTGGCCATTTCGGTGCCAATCATTATTCATTTATTTAACTTTCGTCGTACCAAAAAGGTATTTTTTACGAACGTTGCCTTTCTGAAAGCGGTCGAAACTGAGACAAGCTCGTTTAGGCGTATCAAGCAATGGCTTATTCTGGCGGCAAGGGTGTTATTCTTGTTGTTTTTGGCTTTAGCTTTTGCACAGCCCTTTTTGCCTGCTAAAAATGCCGGGCCTAATCGTTTGTCGGGTTTGGGTGTGAGTAGTCTTTATCTCGACAACTCGCTGAGTATGCAAAATACCACAGAAAACAAACGCTACTTAGATTTAGCCGTTACAAAAATTGATGAATTACTGACTTTATTCAGCCAATCGCCCAATGTACAGTTGGTAACCAACGATTTTTCGGGCGAAGACCAAGCCGTAACAAATACTACTAAAGTAAAAGATAGGCTCACTTCAATAGGTTTATCGCCCAACCCACGCACATTTGAGAACGTATATAAACGCCAGCGTAGCTTGGCGCAAAAACATAATGCCAGTGCCAGTAACCAGTTTTTCTGGTTCTCTGATTTTCAGAAAAGTACTGCCGGAGATTTGAAGCAACTCAAGATAGATTCTTTAGACAAACTGTTTTTAGTGCCTGTGCAGGGCAAGACCTCACAAAATGTGTACGTTGATTCGGTTTGGTTGGCTTCGCCTTTTATCAGAGAGATGCAGAACAATGTGTTGTATGTAAAGGTATTCAACTCGGGCGATAATGATGTAGAAAAACTGCCTGTGAAACTATTTATTGACAATGCACAGGCTTCTACTGCTTCGGTAGATATTGCGCCTAACAGCTCTGCTACTGCAACATTTAATTTTACGGTAAAAG
The DNA here is from genome assembly GCA_021151835.1 of Gammaproteobacteria bacterium. Lineage (GTDB taxonomy): Bacteria > Pseudomonadota > Gammaproteobacteria > Pseudomonadales > Cellvibrionaceae > Cellvibrio. Next base: position 8,066 of record JAGKWO010000083.1, on the reverse strand, counting down.
ACAAGGGTTTTCATAAAGGTAAAGTTTCGTTCGACGACCAACCGATTACTTTTGATAACGATTATTATTTCGTGCTAGATGCATCACCTTTGATTCAGGTTTTACACTTACACCAACAACGCAGTGCCGCCGACTACATAGGTAAAGTGTTTGACAACGACAGTCTTTTTGCTTACCATTCATATAGCGCCAGTAATGTAGATGTAGGGCAATTTAAAAATGCGAATCTGATTGTATTAGAAGGCGTTGAGCAAATGCGTATAACTTATGCGACGTTTGATAACAGTAATTATCGTTTGGCTGGAGATTTACTGGCGACAGAGTGGCCGAGGGTTCACTCAGTGCGTTTAGAGCTTGTGGTAAGAAGCATGGAAAATAATATTGTTGAGGCGAAGCAACCTTACATGTTTGCCGGTGCTGAGGTGACGCCTGCTGATGGGGATAGATATCTTCGACAAGTGTTCACATCTACCATCGGCATACGTAGCCGTGCAACTAATATCCAATAAGGTGACAGGAATGGGCGACATGTATATTTATCGGATACCTGCATCCTTGCCTGCATCGCAGAGAGGGGTAGTGCTGATTGTTGGTTTGGTTATGGTATTGCTAATTACAATTGTGAGTCTGTCTGCCATTCGTGGTTCTGGGCTACAAGAAAGTATGGCGGGAAATATGCGGGATCGAAATGTCGCATTTCAGGCTGCCGAATCAGCTCTGCGTGAAGGAGAAATTATTTTATCACCTGCTAATAACACATTGCCTACTTTTGCTTGTGCACCTGGCGCAGGTACCTGTTTGGATTTGAGTGCTACCCCTAAAAATTCAGTTTTATTTGTGACGCCCGAAAAATGGAAGCAGATAGCAAAGGAAAGCACGTTAACAATTAAAGATGTTGCCGGTAAACCTAGCTATCTGCTAGAGGAATTGGAAATGGATATGGGGGCAAGCGCTGCCGCTGAAGGAAGTGCTATTGATGTAGGCGGCATGATGACAACCGGTGATGCAATTCCGTATCGGGTTACTGCAAGAGGGGTTGGTATCAGTCCTGATGCAGAAGTTATTGTGCAATCAGGTTACAAACGTCGGTTTAAGTAGCGGAGGCCAACTATGTCAGCTCGTCAATTTACCAATATTTTTATCGCCGGTACCAGTTGGTTTCCTTTGCGCCAGGTAATGGTTGGCACATTATCAGCATTTTTTGCAATGGCTATTACCCATACAGCGACTGCTGCTGCACCTTCGCAAGATCCGTTATTTCTTTCAAATCCTGTTGTGCCAATTATGATGCTTAATATGTCGAAAGATCACCAGCTTTATTATAAAGTCTATGATGATTATTCAGACTTGGATGGCGATAAGATTCCTGAGCTTACCTATAAGCATAGTTATAATTATTATGGATATTTTGATAGCGGAAAATGTTACCAGTATGCTAATGAACGCTTCGAACCTACGGGTGCTGTTGATGTCACAACCCGTTACTGTGTAGGCAAATGGAGTGGTAATTTCCTAAACTGGGCCACTATGACACGAATGGATTCAATCCGTAAAATTTTATATGGTGGTTTACGCTCAACCGATACTAGCTCTGAAACAGTATTGGAGCGGGCATACCTGCCGCACGATGCTCACTCTTTTGCTAAATATTACAATGGCACTAATGCTGAATTGGAAGGCGTGACCCCATTCAAGGCAAGCGATGTGCAGGGGAGTTGGACGAAAAAAGTAAATGGCAATGATGTAACGATCACTAGCTCTGGTTTTACCATTTGCAATACGACGGCTGGTTCCGGGTCTTCCCAGGATGTGACCAGCCCTCCGCTGATGCGATTGGCAAAAGGTAATCATACATTTTGGGCGAGCAATGAGCGTTGGCAATGTAGGTGGCGCTCGGAAATATCTGAATCTGATAGGGGGGTTAATGGCAACAACTTTGCTTTTACAGCGGTAGAGGCTTACAGGGATAGTCCTATTGATGCTAACAAGCTCAAATTGGATGGAAATAATGATCTCAATGTTCGAGTAAAGGTGTGTGTGGCAGGCTTGGAGGAGTCCAATTGCTTTAAGTATCCCCAAAGTAACCACAAAAAGCCTCAAGGTTTGTTGCAAGAATTTGGTGAGATTCGCAATCAAGCCGTTAACTCAAAAATTAATTTCGGGTTGCTCACTGGATCCTATCAGAAGAATAAATCTGGCGGGGTGTTGCGCAAAACGGTTGGCAACATGATGTCGGAAGTAAATGCTGACTCCGATGGAAGATTTAAAACAGTCACCGTAAACGGTGTGACATCGCAGGTAAACGGCATTCTCAAAACGCTCAACTTACTGAGGCCTTACGGATACACCTATAGTGACGGGACTTATAACTCTGGCTCCGGGGATAATTGTTCGTGGGGGAAAAATCTATTTTCAAATGGTTCATGCACAAACTGGGGTAATCCTCAAGCTGAAATTTACTTGGAGTCGTTACGTTATCTACTCGGAAAGTCTGCTAACTCAGATTTTTCGGTGTCAGGTAATGATAAAATAGCTGGGTTGACCGGAGTGTCTTGGGGAGCTGCCCCCGTATCCAATAGCAATTTCTGTGCACCTCTTAACGTACTTCAGTTTAATGCTTCTACCACATCTTATGATGGCGACGATCTAACGAAATCGACCGATATTACTGGTTCTGATGCTGCCCAGTCCTTGGATGCATGGACCAATAAAATTGCCGCAGCAGACCACGAAAATTTAACAGGTAAATACTTTGTAGGTTTTACTGGAGCGGCTGGCGAAAGTACTGAGGGGTTATGTTCAGCAAAAGACTTTACCTCACTTTCTGCAATACGTGGTACCTGCCCTGACGCTCCCCGGTTAGATGGAGGCTATGGCATTGCGGGGTTAGCTTATTATGCGCGTACCAATGATTTACTTCCCAGTGTGAAAGACGTGCAAACAGTGCGCACTTTCGGTGTCGCTCTTGCTCCAGCCTTGCCTAAAGTAGAAGTTGAAACTCCCGATAAAAGTAAATCGGTCAGCATTCTTCCTGCGTGTAAAAATATATCGATCAATGGCAATTGCGCCATTGTTGATTTCAAGATTTTGTCCCAAACATTTACTAGCACCCTCAATTCAGGATTGCTTTATGTTAACTGGGAGGACAGTGAACAAGGTGGTGACTACGACCAGGATATGTGGGGAATTATCAAATATGAGGTTTCCAATAATAATGTGATTGTCAGGACAAAAGTGGTGGCGGAATCTACACCAGATAAGATGGGATTTGGTTATGTGATTGGCGGTACTGATAAAGACGATGGCCCCCATTTCCATAGCGGTATTGAGTCTTTCGATCAGTACGAATGTAACGCGGTGCCTTGTAAGCTCGGGGATACAGAGAGCAATGGTACTTATCCATTGGGTACCTCTTCTGGAAAATTTCTCGAAAGCCCCTTGTATTATGCTGCTAAATGGGGTGGATTTAGTGATGGTTTGGTTGAAGCGACTTTGGGCAAGACTGCGTATGATCCTGAAAAGCGTCTGGATCACTATCGTGACCCTAGGGTAATTGCAGCAATTAAAAAGCAAACAGTTAGCGACCTTGAATCATATTACTTCGCAACGGATCCGCGAAAGTTAGAGGCATCCTTACGCAGTGCTTTCAGGGACGTTGCTAAAGCAACGGGATCTGCCTCAGCAGTCGCAACCAACTCAACCCGTCTATCTGAAGGCTCTTACGTTTTTCAAGCTCAGTTTAATAGTGAAGATTGGAGTGGTGAATTGAACGTGTATGAGTTCAACGCCAATGGAACACTGCCTAACACGCCTAGCTTCTCAACAAAAAACGCGGCAAGTATGCCTACCACGGGAGCAGGCAGGACGGTTTACACCTTTAATGGCTCTTCTCTGGTTGATTTTGCATGGGCTAACTTAACCCAAGGTGCAGGCGGCCAACAAATGGCTCTTAGGCTCGCAGGAGAAACTAGCGATACAAACGCGCAAAAGCGAGTTGATTGGTTATTGGGTAACGCGACTTATGAAACTGATACAGACGGTTTGCGCAAGCGTGGTACAGGTGCTGATCGTGTTATTTTAGGGGATATTGTTAACTCCAGCCCAGAGTACGTGGGTGCTTGGGATTTTCGATACAACCGTTTACCGGATGGTGGGGATAAGTATCGAGATTATGTGAAGTTGAAAAAAGCAAAAGCGCCTCGGATATTTGTTGGGGCAAATGATGGTGCTGTCCACGCGTTCCAAGCGCCAACAGAAGGTGCAAAAATATTCAGGGAACTCTTTGCCTATATCCCTGGCGTTGCTTTTCCCAAATTGGCAACTATTACTCAGAGTGATTACGGCACTCGCGAGAACCCTCACCAATTTATTGTCGATGGCCCGATAACGGCAGGCGATGTTTATGTTAATAATGAGTGGCGCACCATTATCGTCGGTACTTTAGGTGCTGGTGGGCGCGGTGTTTACGCGCTAGATGTGACTGACAATACTCCAAAAGTTTTGTGGGAGTTGAGCGAGAAGGACTATCCTCAGTTGGGTTATGTAATGGGTAAGCCTCTAATTGTTCCTATGAAAAACAAGCGCTGGGCGGTTATCTTTGGCAATGGCAGCGGCAGTAACACTAACTCCAGTTTGTTCGTGGTTGATGTTGAGGCTCCCAAAAACTCAACCTACACCAAAATTTTGGATGTAGGCAGCGGCACAGGTTTGTCGGCTCCAGCGCTCCTACCTAATATCGTTGGTCAAGTTGAAGCTGCCTATGCAGGGGATCTTAATGGAAATCTGTGGCGATTTGACTTGTCAGGTGATGCCGCCAGTAAATGGAAAAGCGATTACCTCTTGTTTACTGCCAAAGACAAAGACGGTAATGCACAGCCGATTAGCTCGGCACCAACATTGGGGCTTAACGCAGTGAAGGATAACAAAGTCATGGTCTATTTCGGAACGGGCAAATATTTTGATATAGGCGATAACGCTGCTGTTGCCACCCCTATTCATAGTTTCTATGCAATTGCGGATATAGGAGCCAAAGTTGAATACTCTCAGTTATTCACTAAAACTTTAACAACAACATATTCTGATGGTAGTAATTCACGCAGGGTGAATCAGGATGTCGCCTTGCCAGCAGTATCACCTGATTGGACGACCCAGCATGGTTGGAAACTAGATTTTAGTGATACATCAGGAGAGCGGGTCACTACAAAAGCGCTGCTTTTGCAGGATTGGCTGTTATTTCCAACATTAATTCCATCGTCTTCATCCTGCCAGTATGGTGGCCGTAGCTGGTTAATGGCCGTTAAAGCAGTAGGCGATAAATCTAAGGGGAATCCCTCTCCGATCAATAATACGCTGAGCGATTTTCTGGTTCTCGGTGATGTCGGCTTCGGTCAGTTGGGGGAGGCAGGTAAAGGCGCTATTGTAGGTAGTGGCACGGATGCAACCCTCCTCAATATCAAAGCAGAATACGACGCTGGATCGGAAGGACGCCAATCCTGGCGACAATTGCAATAGGTAAATTTCGACATGAAATTGACAAAAGGTTTTACGCTAATAGAGATGATGATTGTTGTTGCAATCATCGGGATTATCGCGGGAATCGCATATCCTTCTTATATGGAGTCGGTACGTAAAAGCAATCGCGCCGAAGCTAAAACAGAGCTAATGGATGTGGCGCAGCGGTTGCAACGTTGTTATACGTCTTTTGCCAAGTTTAATGACAAGGTAAATTGCCCGGTTTATAAAGACCTTGATGATGGTGGCATGGTGACGCGAGGTTCAGGATTTTATAAATTAACGGTTTCGCATACATCGGGTTCTGAATCAACCACCTATACCCTGAAGGCAGAGGCTATAAAGGCGCCGCAGACAAAGGATACATCTAACGGTTGTAACGAATTGACTCTGACACATACCGGCATTCAAAAGCCCGACGGATGTTGGTGATTTTCTCGTGCGAATTGGTCATGTTTGAATGATAAGGCGGCTCGAAATGAGCCGTTTTATCATTCATCATCCAATCCCAGCTTTTGCAGCCTGTACCTCAGTGAGCGAAAGCTGATTCCCAAATGCTTGGCAGCCAGGGTTTTGTTCCACCTGGCTTGTTCAAGTGCGTTGCATAGTATTTCCTTTTCCACATCTTGCAGATAATCATCCAGCGATGGGTATTCGGCGCAGCGTGCCGCGTAGTCGACATTGCCGGGATTTTTGGATTCTCCGGTGGCTTTGCTTGTTGAATAGGTTTTTTCAGTAAGATTAACCGCTCCGCCATCGCGCAGCTGTAAATCATCAGCGTCGATGATTTCGTTATCACAGAGGGTGAACGCGCGCTCAAGGATATTTTCCAATTCACGCACATTGCCGGGGAAGTGATAGTTATCAAGGCGTCGTTTGGCGGCTTCGGAAAGCTTGGGGGCGGGCAGGTTAATTTCTGCTGCCAGCTTGCTCAATAAATGTTGGGTGAGCAATGGGATGTCTTCACGGCGTTCACGCAGGGGAGCTACCGAGAGTTGGATGACGTTCAAACGGTAGAAAAGATCCTGGCGAAAACGACCTTCCTTAACTTCAATCTCAAGGTTTTTGTGCGTTGCGCAAAGGATGCGAACATCCGTGGCAATTTCTTCAGCGGCGCCGACTGGGCGCACGGATTTTTCCTGGATGGCGCGCAACAATTTGACTTGCATGTCCAACGGTAAGTCGGCGACTTCATCAAAAAATAAGGTTCCACCTTCGGCAGCCTGGAACAAACCAACTTTGTCCTGGTGTGCGCCGGTGAAGCTACCTTTCTTGTGGCCAAAAAATTCGCTCTCCATAAGTTCGCGCGGAATAGCGCCGCAATTGACTGCGATAAAAGGGTTGTTGGCGCGAGGACCCAGGTCGTGAATGGAATGGGCCACCAATTCCTTGCCGGACCCGGACTCGCCGCTGATATATACCGGGGCTTGTGAGCGAGCGAGTTTTTCAATACTGCGAATTAAATCCTGGATAGCTTTGGATTCGCCGATAATTGGCGTCAACCTGGGCATGGGCTGTGGAATTAATTGACTCGACTCGATGGCGGTGTTCACCAGTTTACGCAGGGTTGGTAAATCGACTGGTTTAGAAATGAAATCAAATGCGCCGGCTTTCATGGATTCAATTGCGGTATCTATACTGCCATGGGCGGTAATGACGGCAACCGGTAATCGGGGATGGTGTTGTTGTATATGTTCAACAATTTGCAGTCCGTTGCCGTCGGGTAGGCGCATGTCGGTCAGGCACAGGTCGTAGCTGTTTTGCGACAGTAATTGGAGTGCTTGTGCGATATTTGCGGCGCTTTGTGTATCAATATGCATTCTTCCCAGGGTGATTTCCAGCAGCTCACGGATATCCGGCTCGTCATCAATAATAAGGGCGCGTTTTTGTGTCATGGCTTAATAATCTCTTTTTATTAATTTGATTTTTCCGGATGAGCGAGTTGCAAGTGGAAGCAGCTTTCGCCCGCCTCGGTGCGCGTGTAGGAAATCATGGCCTGGTTGGCCTCGCACAGCTCTTTGCAAATGTACAAACCCAAGCCTGATCCCGTGGTTTCCGTGGTAAAGAAGGGCTCAAATAAATGGCGGGTGTTTTCTGCGCTAATTCCCGGCCCCGCATCTATGACGCGAATATAGGGTTGCTGATGGGTGATGTCTACACCCGTTTCGATTCGCAAGCGGGGACCTCCGTGGCGAATGCCATTGTCCATGAGGTTAGTGAGTACTTGTTGTAGTTGGCTGGTGTCAAACCTTGCTGTCAGTGTTTCCGTCGTTTCGATGTCGTCATACTCGTATCCCTGCTCTGCGCCGCTAATATTTTTTTCTATGACAGAAATGCTGAGTTGGTGACCGTTAGGCTTGCTTGCTTTGTATTCATTCACCCACGCGGGTAACCAGGTACTTAAATTGATTTGCTCAGGCTTGGCGTTTTTGCGCCGTGAAAGCTGCAAGATATTTTCGATAATTTGGTTAACACGTTTACTGTGGTTGTCGATGATTTCCAACAATCGAAGATCACCGGATGCCAGGTTTGTTGCCTCCCCGAGTAATTGGCTG
>JAGKWO010000082.1 GCA_021151835.1 Gammaproteobacteria bacterium | reverse complement strand
ACCCTTCAAACCGGCCATCACGAGACAATCTGTTTGCGGCTCGCCCTGGCGAGGTGGCGCACTATACGCACCGACTTCCGCAGGGGCAAGCTTTATTTGAGAGATTTTGCATTTGCGAATATTTAGAAAACAAACCGGCTCTTATTCCGCCGATCCGGCCTTTTTTGAACCACCAAACAGAAGATTAAAACCCTTGATTGCCGGGGCAGATAGCGCATAAAGAATAGCGATAGCCAGTATCCCCTGCTCCTGGTAAATAATTAACGAAGCGAACACCAGCACCACCAGCAACATAAACGCAAAAGGAACACGTCCACGAAAATCCATACTTTTGAAACTGGTATAGCGGAAGTTGGATACCATCAACAAGCCCGTCAATGCCGTGGCGACCGCAACAGCAACCCCCCAGGTTGGCTCCGGAACTATCGACGACCAGACCCACACAATACCAGCAATAACCGATGCCGCTGCGGGGCTCGCCAACCCTATAAAATATTTTTTGTCGACAACGCCAATCTGGGTATTAAAGCGAGCAAGCCGCAACGCAGCACATGCCATGTAAATAAACGCGGCGGCCCATCCCCAGCGCCCCAAATCCTGCAATACCCAACTAAATACAACCAATGCCGGGGCAACACCAAAGGAAACCATGTCAGCAAGGCTGTCATATTGCTCACCAAATGCGCTTTGGGTATTCGTCATGCGCGCTACGCGCCCATCCATGCCATCCAATAGCATGGATACAAAAATGGCGATGGCCGCATGGGTAAAATTACCATTCATTGCCGAGACGATCGCATAAAAGCCGGCAAACAATGCTCCCGTGGTAAATAAGTTAGGCAAAAGATAAACGCCACGATGGCGAACTTTTTTGCCACCTTCAGAGACCTCCTCCACCAGATCACCAAAAGGCAGCGGCCCTTCGCTATCGACGGGATCATGCTTTGATGGTTCGTTATCCTGTTGGCTCATACTTATCTCTCCAATTGCGGGAGCGCCATTTTACACAGTCATCAACAAAAAACGCGGCCTGGGCCGCGTTTTTTATGAGCATTGCAAAAACCATTAGTTCTTGGTTTGGTCAACGATTTTGTTCGCCTGGATCCAGGGCATCATCGCACGCAATTTCGCACCAACAACCTCAATGCCGTGAGCAGCGTTGTTACGACGGGCAGCAGTCATTGAAGAGTAGTTAGTTTGACCTTCCAGGATGAATTTCTTCGCGTATTCACCGGTTTGAATATCTTTCAGCGCCTGACGCATAGCTTTGCGTGATTCTTCGTTGATCACTTTAGGGCCAGTCACGTATTCGCCGTATTCAGCGTTGTTAGAGATTGAGTAGTTCATGTTGGCGATGCCGCCTTCGAACATCAGGTCAACGATCAACTTCAACTCGTGCAAACACTCAAAGTACGCCATTTCTGGCTCGTAGCCTGCTTCAACCAGGGTTTCGTAACCCATTTTTACCAGCTCAACCGCGCCGCCGCACAGAACGGCTTGTTCGCCGAACAGGTCAGTTTCAGTTTCGTCTTTGAACGTGGTTTCGATAATACCGGTACGGCCGCCGCCTACACCTGATGCATATGAAAGGGCAGTATCTTTCGCCTTACCAGAAGCGTTTTGGAATACCGCGATCAGGTCGGGTACGCCGCCGCCACGGACGAATTCAGAACGCACAGTGTGGCCTGGCGCTTTTGGAGCGATCATGATCACGTCCAGATCCTTACGTGGAACTACCTGGTTGTAGTGGATCGCAAAACCGTGGGCGAACGCCAAAGTAGCGCCTTGCTTGATGTTTGGTTCGATCTCTTCTTTATAGAGTTTTGATTGGAACTCGTCCGGGGTCAGGATCATTACTACATCAGCCGATTTGACTGCAGTAGCAACGTCAGTCACTTTCAAACCGTGGGCCTCTGCTTTTCTGACAGTTGCAGAACCAGTGCGCAGACCAACAACCACATCAACACCTGAATCTTTCAGGTTGCACGCGTGGGCGTGACCTTGTGAACCGTAACCGATGATGGCTACTTTTTTGCCCTGGATGATAGAAAGATCGGCGTCTTTATCGTAATAAACGTGCATGGCTGACTCCTGCTTAAGGGTGATAGGTATCGACCAAGGAAAAAGGCCGATTGCTTAAAAGGCCGCCAGTGTAGAGAAACACCTGCATCGCGTAAAATGATATATTCGCAATTCAATATTTCACTTTATGCAACATGGTTATTTGCCAACTTCATTATGGATATCACCAAACTTCGCCTTTTTTGCGCCCTTGCCAATAGCTTGCATTTTGGCCGTGCTGCTGCCAGTGCCCATGTCAGCCCGTCAACCTTGAGCCGCAATATAAAGCAGCTTGAGGATGACCTGGGGGTTCATTTATTCGTGCGCGACAACCGCTCCGTCGTACTCACCCATGAAGGAGAACAATTCCTGGGCTTTGCCAAGGAGGTTATCTTGCAATGGGAGACGTATCAGGAATCGCTACTCGCGCAGGCAGATCAGTTGCGCGGCCAACTCAGCATTTATTGTTCAGTCACCGCAAGCTACAGCTTCCTGTACGAAATCCTCACCGAATTCCGTGTAAAGCACCCGGGTATTGCAATCAAGCTACACACCGGTGACCCGGCCCAATCGATAGAGCGAATCCTGGCCGGCGAAGAAGATATCGCCATCGCCGCCAAACCGGAAAAGCTACCCGCCGGAATCAGCTTCAAACCCATCAATAGCTCGCCATTGATTTTCATCACCGCGAACAATGAAGACTGGCAGGGGAAAAGCTGGGATGAAATTCCGGTGATAATCCCCGAAGAAGGCCTGGCGCGCGAGCGGCTGGATAAATGGTTTAACTCGCTCGGCATGAAACCGAATATTTACGCGGAAGTAAAAGGTAACGAAGCGATTGTCAGCATGGTGAGCCTGGGATTTGGTGTCGGGGTCGCACCACAAATCGTAGTGGACAATAGCCCGCTTGCCGATAAGGTAAAACGCTTCGACCCGCAACCGGATTTAGGCCCCTATGACACGGGCATTTGTGTCATGGAGAAGCGGTTGAAAAGCCCGATAGTCAACGCGTTTTGGAATCAATTACGTGAACCGGCATTTTTCAATCGCTAACGGAACGGTTTGCTGACAAAGGGCGAGCCCGCCAAACCAAAGCGCCAGGGTAAATCCATCGCTTTGGATATCCCGATACGCGGGCCATGCACAACATCTACCGGCGCTATTGCAGGCACTAATTTAAACGGTTGTTGCGCGAGGGAGCGCCCGTTAAACGCATGCACAATCCCGAGCGCTTGCCCTACACGCCCCGGCCCGGAACATAATAATTTTTCAGCATCAACGCCGCGCCGTTCACGCATAATTTCCAGGCCATGCGTTGGCTGGAGCGCACGGATTAAAATTCCGGCACCGCGCCCCTCGGGTGAGCAAACAAAATTCAGGCACCAATGAATGCCGTAAGAACGATAAACATAGGCTCGCCCCGGCGGGCCAAACATGGAAGCATTGCGCACACTGGGGCCGGAAAATGTGTGGGATGCGGGCTCCGCCTGATCATAGGCCTCCACTTCAACAATAATTCCACCAACACCATTTACAAAAAACTGCGCACCGATCAATTGCGGCGCCACTTCATGTGAAGCAGCGGAGAAATCGATGATGGAAAAAATATTTTTCATTCGCCAGTAGCAACCGATACAGATTGGTTAACGCCATAATCCGGTGCGTGATGTTCAGCCTGGGCCTTTTTCAAATCCATTAACAGCGCATGCAACATCTCCGTCGACAACCCATGCAGCACCAAACGATAACCAGCGCGCAATGTGCTCATCGGCACCAACGGGTGTTTATTATTTAATAACACCAGATGTTGCGGGGAGTTCAAAATAGTTGCCACATACAAACCTATAGTTTCATCCAGTTGCAGTGAATTGGATGCACGCCAGAAATCATTATCGGTGAGGAATAATTGATACGTCGGGGTGAACATTTCAATGGCCGTTTGCAGGTCAATGCCATTCAGCATCCCGCGCGGCATGGATTCAAGCGTAACGTCCGGTTCGCGGATCATACTAAAATCCGGATGTGCGACCGGAACCAGTTTTTGGTTGGCATCGCGCAGCGCTTGACCCAAGCGAATGACAAAGTTAAACAGGTTTAAATCGTGCTTTAAAAATAATTCATCTTTTAGCTCGTCCAGATTCATCGGCGTCAACGGGGACGTTTCCACTTTTACCGGTGAATTAGCGGCAATAAATTCCAGAATCTGCGCGCCCATATGGAAATGGCGTAACACTAACCAATTGGCTTCAGGGCGTACGCAATATTTCAAACCGGTTGCGAGAATCCAGTGTAATAATTTTGATGCCGCCCAGTTGCGCGGAACAACAATCTTCAAGATTTGAATCAGCACAATTAACGTGCGTGCAACTGGTCGCACAAATGGCAACAAAAACTGGCGCGATGGTGTTTCCGAATCGGCCAGCCAGGCTTTTTTGACATGGTCCGGCAAAGGAGTACTTTGATCCAGATACAATGCCAGCCAGGGATTGGGATCGCGCGGGTCAAATTCCTGCGCTAGAAATTGTGGTGTTTTTTCCATACATAATTACCAGGGATTACGCATCCAGAATATGTTCAAACTGCATGAGATATAACTGCGCAGTGCGTTTTGCAGTAGCGAGGATTGCATTGGCCGCTTTCGTATCTTTTGCCAATACCAATTCGACCGCCGATAACCAGCGCACTAAATGGTGTTCATCATTAGCACCGTGATATTCCAGGAAACGAAATGCGCTTGCGGGCAAATTAACCTGCTTGCGCAATAGCGGTAACAATGCCGGCACTATGCGCTGCCCTGTGCCCTCAATAATATAGATCGCTCCCAACAAGCCCAGCGGATTTTTAGTTGCCGCCAATGCGTGCAAATAAGTATTTAATGCATCGCCACCGGGATTGCGACACAAATTATCCAACACATCTGTGCCGCCCGCACTAAGATAATCTTCGTACAAAATATTGAAATCGTTTTGCTCCTCGCCAGCGTGCGCACTGATTAGCGTTGCCAGTTCGGAATATTCCCCGGAGAGTGAGGCAACAGCTTCGCGCATCCATTTGCTACCTTCACGCACTTGTGGCACCCACTGCGCAGTCCAGTGGCAATAATCATCTACCGTAAATTGATTGCTGACCAATTTATGAATAACCGGGCTGCGCCAGACTTGTGAACGATAGTCATGCCACACGCCCGCTAGCGACTGCAATAATTGTTGCAAATGTTGTGGAGCAGTTTGCGGATCATGCGGTGGCGCAATGTGCACTTCCTGCTTCACCGGAACAGCAACAACGGGCTCAGTTTTTAATGCAGCAGCAGCGGCTTCAACTTCCAGCAACATATAGGCTGCCGTCATGCGCCCGGACTCAGGGATAAAACAAAATATTTTTTCGCCCGGCTTTAGTGTATGGGTTTCGAGGAATTCTGCCAGCATAATAAAAATAGAGGCCGAACCGGTATTACCACGAGTCGTTAAATTGCTGTACCAGCGCTCACGAGGAATGGTTAAACCGGCTTTGGCCAATAATTCTTCTACTACGGGAATAAAACGGTTGGAAGAGTAATGACAGAGGAAATGATCAATCTCATTGGAATGTAACCATCCCTCTTGCACCAGCCTTACATATTCATGGATGCTCACATCAAATAAATGGGGCAGCAACCGAATATCCTGACGCAGCGCCAGCGCACCTTCCGCTTCGGCTTCACTAGATGATGGAAAATCCAGAAAAGATTTACTGCGATCTTCGGTTAATCCAAGCTGCATACACACCGGATAATCACCTGCAAAACTTTTTTGGTGCACCCAGTTAACTTTTAACCGTATGCCATTTTTTGCTTGCGAATTATCTGTTAACAATAATGCACCAGCGCCATCGGATAACATCCAGCGCAAAAAATGCGCATCAAAATCACTTTGGTAGCCGCGCGGAGCAAATCGGCTTTTCTTGAAAATGCGCGAGGGCATTTCGGCAGCGGCAACTACTGCTTGCTGATGCGCCCCCAATTCAATCGACTGTGCCGCATAACTGAGTGCAGTAATACCCGACGCACAAACACCCAAACTCGACAACGTCTCCATTGGCCGTGCACCCAACTCACCTTGCACCATCGCCGCAAATCCCGGAATCAATGCATCGCTTCCGGTAGAGCCCATCGTGAGCAAACTGACATCCTCCAACCTGGTGCTGGTACGCCGCAAACAATCCTCAATAGCATTTGCCGCGAGGCGCGCGTGAGAAATGATCGTCGCTCCGTTGTTATCAATCGCGTAATAGCGTTGTTGAATACCATTTTCAGCGAGGATTTTATTTTTTATCCGCAGCGAAATACGGTTGATAGGCGCGATGTAATCATCCATTGCCTCATTGCTTACAGGTACCCCGGGCAGGTGATAACCGGCAGCCTGGATATAAACGCGATTAAAACGGGTAGGCATACATTAATCCTTACGATGAAGCGAGCGGCTGCGCCAGCGCGGGTGCAGCAATCCCAAAAAGTAAACACGCCACATATAGCGCAACAATCCCCGCTCATTCAAGCGCGGATCGATTAACAGGCGATATTTTTCATGCAGCGAGGGCAATGCTGACCAGTGCACACGCGGGTGATAATGGTGGGCGGTATGCAAACCAATATTAAATAACAATGGATTTAACCAACCATAAAAATTGCGCGCAAAATTTATTGTCGAACCGCTGCCATCTGCATGGGCATGCTGCAAATAATTCGTTGCCAGCAACCAATGCAACCCGTGCAATTGGGGAACCAGCACAAATATCAGCCAGCTTTTCCAATCCAGCCATGCCAAACACGACCACAACAAAAAGACCAATAAATACTGGAAGGTTACATAGTAAAAATAGGGCCGCTGAAAACGGTACAACCGTTTCATCCAGCAAATAAATAACGGATATAAAACACAAGTGGCTTGAAAAGGATGCAACAAGTAACCCCACAAGTGATTGGTATCACCGCGAGCACCGGGGAAGGAAAAACAATAGGTGCGGGCAACATCTTTTTCCCCATGCCTATGGCGATGATGATTGGCAACATGCGCGGGATAAAACACAAATGTGGGATGACCTTGCAACAGCCCAATCCATAAATCAGTAACACGATTTAACCAACGCGAATTCCAAATGCGTTTATGGGTGTGATTATGATGTATCACCCCCACACCCAGCGTCAGGAATAATTCCAGAAGGTAAACCGGCCAACTAAAACCGGATTGCCATTGCCATACAACCAATACGGGCAATAACAATAAATAAAAAATACTTTGCCAATCCCGCCAGTTGCGCATGGATATTAATCAACTCGCCAGCGATTGATTTGTTTATCAGCCGCATCAAACGGCAATGCCGTTTTAAATAATTTATCCATAAACGGAAACATGAAGCCGTAGTTTCCATTGAAGCAGGCATGGTGCAAATGATGGCGGCGGCTGGCGTTGTGGAATACCGTATGCCGCGCAGGACTCCAATCGTAATTGGAATGGCCAATACTATTAAAAAGCAAACTGAATAGAGGGACAGAAAAAAGCGCATACACACTAAAATCATGCACCAGCATGGGTAATAAAATGACATTCCCTAACATCAATGCCTCTACCGGATGAAACGAATAGGTGGACCAGGGGGTTGTTACTACGGAGCGATGGTGAGGCAGATGAAAACGCCGCAGCCAACGCGTGTGCAACAGCCAGTGATTGATATAAAAATGGATTTCATTCCAGATCAATAACACAATCATTTCAATCGTAATTTGTAATGGTGAGGGATCGACTGCGAGCTTCGCCCAACCCAATTGCAAAAATCCCCACGGGAAAATCATACCCACACCGAAAATCACAATCGAACTCGCGGACCATAATAATTCACGTTGCAATTGGTCTTTGGTCAGGGGGCGCGGGTCCAATGGTTTGCCAATATGCAATCCAGGCAAGAACTGATGGGTAATAAAAATATTGGCCGCGCCAAAGAATAAATAAATTCCACCGAAAAACGCCAAACCGACAACGGCGATCTCCCATGCGGAGCAATTAAGAATAAATTCACGCATCAACCAATCCATTTATGTCAAAACATTTATGTCAAAACAATAAAGGCCGAATCCCCCAGGATGCGGCCTTTGTTAACGAAAACCCGGTTTAACGCAAGAATTAATTTTGCGATTTGCGACCTATCAGTTTTCCAATAAAGCCGACAAGAGCAACCGCACCGATAATAATGAGTTTTTTGAAGGCAATAAAAAATGCCGCCAGTTTGGCAAAGAAGCCCATTTTTGCCGCTACACCACCCGCAACCAGCGCAGCAAGACCATATTCTGCAACGTGATCAGTCTGCGCGTTAAAATCCTGATAGCGATTACCTTCGGTAAATTCGGTAACGGCCAGCAACTCAGGCATTTGCGCTTTCACGGTAGAAATTTGATTCATTCCGGCAACCGCATTTAATACCAATACCCCTTTGCGCCCGAGGATACGAATATTGTAGTTAAGTGAATTTTCCTGGGTGTTATCGGTAGAAAATTCTTTTGCCCAATAATATTTGTGGCTGTTTTTATCATAGTGTGGCGGTTCAGCCCAACCGACCAGCAGCATAGAACCATAGCCTTGTTTCTTGCGCTCTTCGTTAACGGTTGCGGATTCCTCTTTCATATCGTTCAGTAATTCCGAGTAATCAATACTGTCCGCATCTTCGTCGCTAACATAACCATCTTCATCGTACGTAATCACTACGCCCCAGCCGTTTTCTGCCAATGGGCTTACGCTCACTGGAATAATCATCCCCAGGGTTTCATTTCCCGGTGGGTTACCCCAGGCATCAACCAATAATTTTTCAGTGCTTTCGGGCGATAAATATTGAAAGCCTTCTTTTAACTGGATAGTTGCCACTTTATTTGGAAGGGTAATATTGCCGGATTGGGGTTTTAACGATTGCAAGAATTCTTCTGCACTGATTTGCGGTTCAGCGGCGGCTTCGGGAGCCTCCTGGGCAGAAAGGGTAATGCTGAACAATGCGAGGAAAGAAATTAATAGATATTTCATAGGAAAGCTTCCATGTTAATTAGATTGATAGCGCCTGTTCGTTATCTGTTTAGCGCAGCGAGATACTAGCATTTCACGCTGCAATAGACGACAACCCTGGCAACTTTTTTCCTATATAACAAAAAGTCCGATTTACACGAAAAGGCAGGTTAAAAAGGCAGAAAAAAAGCCGATGCAAATTACAAGCATCGGCTTTTTTATCAGGCTATGCAATCGCCGGATTACAAACTCAATACTTTCTCACCACGCGAAATACCACACACACCAGTGCGTACGACTTCAATGATCGCGGCATCGCCAACGGCTTGCAGAAATGCATCGAGCTTGTCGCTCGCGCCGGTAATCTGGATGGTGTAGAGCGTGCTGGTTACATCCACGATCTGGCCGCGGAAAATATCCACGCAACGTTTTACTTCCGCG
>JAGKWO010000030.1 GCA_021151835.1 Gammaproteobacteria bacterium | reverse complement strand
ACGGTAAATGTTAAAACCTCGTTGGATAAAGTTAATGAAATTTATCTTATAAAAATTTCTTGTCCGGCGAAGCGTAACAATAAAAATAACAATTTTATTTTCTATATATTGTTGATGCTTGCCGGGGTTCCTCTTATCTTTTTTAAATTATTTATCAAATTTTGTGCACCTTGGTGGATATTGGAAAGGTTGATGCGTTGTTTTGTGCAGGGTTGCAAATCATCAATATTAACCGTATCTTTTTGCCAATAAAACTAGACTGATTTTTCCATTACTATCGTATTTATAATTTAAATAATGGGTGCTCATATTTTCCTATTTAATAATCCGCTTATTGAACATATTAGATGTCGCCTGGAAAGGGAAAAGCTATGAATACCGTAATTGAAAGCCCTGAAGTTATACACAGTGTCCCGGAAGATACAGCCCGGCTAACTGTGGTAGATGAATATGTTGCGGGAACGGTAGAGCAGATTGTTCGTGCCCTTAAAAATGACCAGGTTGTTTTGGTTCGTGGTGTAACACAAAAAAATGCTGATGACATTATGTTCGATGTTGCCAGGAGTTTTGGATTGGATCACAAATTGGAGGTGGAAGCGGGATTTGCATCGGTTAAAGGGCATAGGGAAAATGTGGGGAAATATTTTATGACTGTCAATAAGCGCGATGACTATCATTTTATCCCGGCGCATTGCGAAGGAAGTTCACGGATGAGAATGCAATTGGCATCTTTCTATGCTGTAGAAAATACTACAGATGGTGGAGCTTCAATTCTTTTGAATATAAATGCTGAAAGCGCTGAGTGGGGCGTTCTTCGTGAGCTGGTAAAAAAGTGTAAGGTAGGAAGCAAAAAATTATCACCTTTTGAAATTATGAAGCTAAAGATGATGCACGGTATTGAATTACCTGGCGATCTTATTGCGGAGCAAGATGTAATAATATCGGAAGGCGGTTCACCAGTAGATGGTGTGAATATATTTAATGTTTTGGAGCAACCAAAAAAAGTTTACTCTGTTATTCTTGAACGCGATTGCTATGCCTATTGGGATACTATCGCAAGCTATGATTTTGATTCAGGAGAAGGATATCTTGATTTGTTGAGATCATTGCATATGCTTAAAATCCCTGACGATATGCGTGATTTCACTGCATTGGACAATGCATACGCTCGCAGGGTATGGAAATCTGGTGCTAACTATAATTCATTATTTACATCCAAAATCACCCAAAAATTAATGGCAGGGGATTTGGTATTTTTAAATAACCTGTCGTGGGCTCATTCTACCAGTAACTGGAGTCCAGAGTCCGGGCGGCGTAAGGTGCTGGCGGCATTTGCATAAACGCGGCACTAAGGAAATATTTGGATGGTTTTTCAATAAAAAGCCCCATCAGGTTTCGTTGATGGGGCTTTTTATTGCATTCTCCTGATTGTGATTCGCTTCGCGCATCTTTTTAGCTCTGCTTTCCAGCACCAAATAGATGACCACCGCTATTCCCAGTGGTATTAGGAAATAAATAACACGATAGCCGATTAATGCTGCCAAAATAGTGCCTTTGGATAATTGATGCTGTAATAGAGTGATAAAAATAGTTTCCAATACACCGAGCCCTGCTGGAATGTGAGTAATAACACCGGCGATAGCGCCTATCAATAAAATTCCCAAAACCGTGGGGTAGCTCACTTTTCCCTCAGGCAAAAGCATAAATATTATGAGCCCCATTAATGACCAGTTTAATATAGCCAGGCTGGCCTGGGTAAATGATAAGGTTGATCCCGGTAAGCTTAACTCGTGTTTGAAAATCTTGATTGAACGTCGTTTTGCATATTTGCAGGCAACCAAATAAACGATAGCGACAGCAACCATTACTGCTCCAATCACTTGTAATGCGGTCGTTCCTATTTTCCAATTATCCGGAAGGCTAATCAGGCCAAATAAAAAAATTGTCCCTGCCAGGATCAAGTAGCCTAACCAATTGGTGATCCAATTTATGCTTAATATTTTAGTGATAGTCGGTATATCAAGCCCCAGGCGAGTATACAGTCGGTAACGTAATGCAATTCCGCCAACCCAGCTTGAAAGATTAAGGTTGAATGCGTAACAAACGAATCCCAACGGAATAATTTGACGTGATGGTATGGTGTGCCCTGTATATTTTTTTCCAATTAGATCATAGCTGGCAAAAACACAATAACTGCTTAATGCAATCACAACACCTGGTAACAGGGTCGATACTTTGTAAGAAACAAGCGCTTCTTTTACTTCCTGCCATTCTATTTGCTTGATCAAGGTAAATAATAGAACCGGAACCAGTATGAAAAAAAATAGCGTCAGTATGCGCTTAAGCCATATTAGTTTTTTATTTTTGGGTGCGTGGTTTTCGGTGTAGGTTGAAGCTTCACTTGTTGTCATGAAATGCTTTCCTTGTCGTATGTTTTGATCGGATTATCTTCATTATTCCCTGTCTTGGGCTGGGTAGTTTTCCTGGACCAAAAGCGCCGCTTCGGAAGGATGTGTTTGAACGTCGGTGCATGCGCAGGTAACCAGCCAGCTATTGAAGGAAAGACTCTTAAAAAGTAAAAGCTTATAAATATAAGCGGAACGCGCCACCAGTAGCCACGTTGTGCAGTATCAAGATCAATTTTGTCACAGTGCTGCTGTATAAGTCCCTTTAAGTGGTCATCAATTTTTTTATTTAAATCGCGATCCTGGATAATTACATTAGCTTCAAGGTTAAGCGAGAAACTCAGTGGATCCAAATTGCTTGATCCAACGGTACACCATTCGTCATCCATTACTGCTATTTTTCCATGCAGGCTCCGCTGATTATATTCATAAATTTTTACGTTAGAACGTAACAAATATTTGTACAACAAACGCGACAAAGCGGATACCCATGGCATATCGGGTTGGCCTTGCATAATTAATGTTACGTCGACGCCGCGCATTGTTGCACGGCGCAAGGATAATAAAAAATAGTATCGAGGAAAGAAGTAGGCGTTTGCGATAACCAGGCGTTTTTTTGCCAGCCTGGTAGCGAGCAGGTATTGTTGCTCAATATCTTTTTTATGGGAAATGTTATCGCGCTCTACAAGTAAAACTTTGGCGTCACCCGCCGGTTGAACTGCCTCGTCCTCTATTGCTTGCAGGCGGGCTTTTTGTTCTTTACGGCTTAGGTCTTGTACCAATAGCCGCAAGCAAGTTCGATAAACATCGGCTACAACTGGACCGCGCAATTCTACGGCATAATCCTGTTTTGCTTTTTTTCCTGCATCCATCAGATGATCAGCGGAATAATTTATTCCCCCAATAAATGCAACTTCACGATCTACAACCACAATTTTCCGATGTAATCGCCGGAATAAATTAAGCCTCACTCCCAGCATTTTCGGTTGGGGGTCGAATATATGTAGTTTTACGCCGCTATCGGTCATTGCTTTTACAAAATCGCTACTAAGGTCCCAAGTCCCATAATCGTCTACAGTGAACTCTACACGCGCACCATTGCGCGCCGCTTTGATCAACGCCTGTTGTAATTGATGACCAACTTTGTCTTCAAAGATGATGAATGTTTCCACAATTACTTCTTTTTTTGCATTCTCAATACATTCAAAGACCCGTGGATAAAATTCTTCGCCGTTAATAAGCAAGTCAACTTTGTTGCCATCGCGCCAATTGTTTTTCATAAGTATGTCCCAATGGTTGAGAATGTCTTTCAGATATTACAGGTGTATTTCAACAATTAGTGGCGCATGATCCGATAGGTGGGACCAGGGTTTTCTGGCGAGTACTTCCGGATTTGCTGCGCTCGCATTGCGAATATAAATTCTATCCAAGCAAAGAAGAGGCCATCGTGCTGGAAAACTTTTTGCGGGCTTCCCGAATTGACTTACAAACACTTCGGTCATGTTGGATGCGGAAAGAATCTTGTCTGCTCGCTGGCGCCAGTCGTTAAAGTCTCCCGCTACAATCACCGGGGCTGTCACGGAAAAACTATCAATCAATTCACGCAATAATGTTAACTGTTTTTGTCGATGAGTTTCCCTCAATCCCAAATGGACGCAAATCGCATGCACCTCTTCATGGCCGGGGACTTTTAAAATAGAATGAAGCAATCCTCGCTGTTCAATCGAACCTATAGAGACATCCAGGTTTTGGAAGCGAATAATCGGGTACTTTGAAAGTAGGGCGTTGCCGTGATCACCCTCGGGATAAACCGCGTTGCGGCCATAAGAAAATTCCGGCCACATGCTATCAGCTAAAAATTCATACTGTGGCACGCTTGGCCAGTTTGGATGGCGCAATGCATGGCGGTGGTGGCTCCCATGAACCTCCTGTAAAAAAACCATGTCTGTTGATAAGCTACGTACAGCATCGCGCAATTCAGGTAAAACAAAATTACGGTTAAACACATTAAACCCTTTGTGCATATTTAATGTGAGCACTCGTAATTTGTGGACCTCAGGTTTCATTTCGGTTAATTGGATTGCTTCTCGGTCAGGGATAATAACTCCTTGAGATTTTTGTTTTTCTGAATCAGCATAAATATTCATAATGCATCACCTGAGTAGGAACTTGTATTTTGCATAATGATTTTTAATTGAGCATGAGGCCTGAATTTCCATAGCAACGTTAATACGAAAAGCGTTCAATTAACGTGTATTAAATCCATGGACCGCTATTTGGTTAAAATAATTCCATTATTTCGTTTTAATGTAATAACGAAGATGGTTATTTGTTGCGATTTAAATGCGATGTTGATTTCGATGAGCGATTGCCCTGGAGAATTTGTAAGCTTTTCAACGCAACCATTTCCAGTTTGTAAAAAATATATTCATTATTTGTATCTGCCTCCATTTGATACCTTGTAAACGGCTCAGCGGTACGGTGCTTTACGGCGGTACTGTTATAACCGTCCTTTTATCGAGTGGGTTGGATTAGATGTTTTCTGAAGGGGGTACCATTAGGCTCTTTTGTAACTCTAACAATGGGTTTGGTTGTTTTTTGTACTATTGCGGCTGCTTTACTGGCTAGTGGCATCAGCTGACGAAAGTGCTACCATGCGCTCCTGCTTTGCAGCATTAACCGGTTTTTCTCCAAGCCAAGACAATAAATAGAGGTATTCTCGTGGCCAAGCAATTAATGATTTACGACAACATCCAGCCGTTGTCATCTGATATTCATCGCACTTGGGCAGTACAAGTGGATAACTACTCATTCGTGTCCAGTATAATTTCTGCCCCGGTGCTGGCGACGGAGATTCCATTTGCTGCCGGTGAATTTCCTATTGTTTTCTCTGCAACTGCCACCGAGGGGGAATATATTCCTCTGGCAATCATGGGGTTGAAGGAAGGGGAAAACTTGTGCCTGGATGAAAATAACCAATTCACGACGCGCTATATCCCTGCTTTTATCCGTCGTTATCCATTTGTATTGGGTGGGGATAAAAATGCAGATACCCTGGCATTGTGTATTGATGAGAGTAGTAGCTCGGTTATTAAGGATGGTAGTAAAGGGCGTCCGTTATTTGAAGAAAATGGCGAACAATCGGAGCACCTGAAAGAAGTTGTTGAATTTCTGAAGGATTATCAATATCGCGCTGAAATGACCAAGTTATTTTGCAAGCGTTTGCATGAGTTAAAATTGCTTGAACCAATGCAAGCCAACATTACCTTTAAGGGTCGCGAAGATGCCAATATGAATCTGATGGGATTCTATGTCGTCAAGCGTGAAAAACTAAAAGAATTGAGTGATGCTGATACATTGGATTTGTTCAAGAAAGATGGCCTGGAGCTGATTTATAGCCACATCCAGTCACTCTCAAACTTGAATGAATTGATTAATAAAAAGTCACAAAAGCTTGGCGTCTAATAAAAAAATACAGTTGATTTAATTAGCAAGATATTTGGGCCGGGATCCTGATTGATCCCGGCTTTTTCATTTTGGGGAAATGAAAATTATGCGGCGTGAGCCGTTAGCGGTTAACGATTTCTTTGGCGGGCGGCCAGTTGTTTCACTTTACGTTCAGCGCTGGAGAATGCATCGCGCACTGCTACATGAATTGACTCATCGTCCTGAGTAATTGCTACGGGGTGGCCTTTGATATCCAGCTCAATAGAGGCCCTGAATTGTTTACCTTTGTGTTTGTGGTTGTGGGGGGTATCAAGTACTACGCGGCTATGAACTATCTGGTCGGTGTAGCGGTTGAGCTTTTCAAGCTTCTTGGTAATGATTTCGTTGAGTGCAGCAGAAGAATCCAAATCACGATATACAACGTCGACAGCAGGTTTCATCGTAAAGCTCCTTAACGTTTATGTTAGAGGGTTGAGGTTCCGAATCGATTTCGCGAACAATCTTGGCCCTCACTTCTTATATTGATCATCCCCAAATAAATTTCAAGTTTTTCTTACGATTTTCTTAATAACATTTGAGCTGCTTATTATTATTTAATGGCATTAATGTTTATATCTATTGTAGGCCCCATGGCTGCAGGGGCTGGTACTACCAGTGGTTTCAAGGCTAATCTCCTTATTAAATGATTTCAGGGGGGAATTATGAAGACGGTGCTAGTGACGGGCGGGACAGGATTTATTGGTATTCCTTTGGTGAAAGCACTCATGGCCAGTGGCTATCGTGTTACGGTTTTGACGCGTAACCCCGAAAGGGCAAGGCAAAAGTTACCGGATGAGGCTGGTGTAATTACCGAGCTCAAGGCCCTGGATGCTATTCCCGATGTTATGGTGAACCTGGCGGGTGAACCTTTGGCTGCGCGGCGTTGGTCAGTTGAAACAAAAGCGTTTATCCGGGGTAGCCGGATTGGATTTACTAATAAGCTATTCGATTTTTTTGAGCGAAAAGGCAAGTTTCCTGCGCGGGTAATTAGTGGCAGTGCAATCGGGTATTACGGCAATTGTGGTGATCTACTGTTGGATGAGCAGGTGCCGGCCGGTACCGATTTTGCGGCGCAACTTTGTCTCGATTGGGAGTTATCTGCGCGGCAATTTGAGCAACGAGGTTCCAGTTTATGCGTATTGCGTACTGGGATAGTACTAGGGATCAATGGCGGTGCGCTCAAGCAAATGCTGCCTGCTTTCCGATGGGCGATGGGTGGCCCAATGGGAAGTGGGGAGCAATATATGTCCTGGATCCATATTGACGATATGGTCAGGTTAATACTTTTTGTAATAGATCATCCGGTAATCACCGGGCCGATAAATGCTGTTTCTCCCCAATCGGTTATCAATCGTGATTTTTCCCATATTTTGGCCGGGGTATTGCGTCGCCCAGCATTATTGCCGATGCCGGCGTTGGTGCTGCGTCTGCTATTCGGTGAGATGGCGGATACAGTTTTACTGGCTAGCCAACGGGTGCTGCCGAGGCGCGCTATCGACGGCGGTTTTGAATTTCACTATCCTGATTTGAAAGGTGCTTTGGATAATTTGTTAATAAAATAAAATTTTTAATATCGCGCTTGAAATTTTTTAGCAGAGCCTTATTTATGTTGAGCGATGGCTCAAATAGAGGATCGCCTCTCTTAAATGACCCGATCAGCTGATGGGTTAAATTGTTAATATTGCTCATGTTGAGGATATTTTTATGCGTAACTTTGATTTTTCTCCATTATATCGTTCTGCAATTGGTTTTGATCGCATGGCTAACCTGTTGGATAACCTTGCGCGAGCAGAACAGAACCAACCTACTTATCCACCGTACAATATTGAACTGACCGGTGAAGATAAATATCGAATTACTATGGCGGTTGCGGGCTTTGATCAGGCTGAATTAACTATTGAAGTTAATCAAAATAACCTGACAGTGTCCGCTAATAAAGCTGCTGAAACTGAACAACGCACCTATTTGCATCAGGGCATTGCTGCGCGCAGTTTCGAACGTCGCTTCCAATTGGCAGACCATGTGCAAGTGCAATCAGCCAATTATGCTAATGGTTTATTGCATATAGATTTGCAGCGTATTATTCCTGAGGCGTTGAAACCACGCACTATCCCGATTGGTGTACAAACTGCAGAAAAACTAACAGTGGTTCCTGCGGCGACAAATGCAGCTTAAGCTTGATTATTAATGGATAAGATGTAAAAAAATCCCCGCCAATGTGCGGGGATTTTTTCAGGTGCGGAATAATTTAGCGCGGACAGTATCCCGGTATGCATTGGGTGTTGTTGATAAATGTTTTTTAAACAAGCGGGTAAAATAGCCGGTATCTTCATAACCAACTTTATCCGCAATTTCGCTGATAGATAAGTTACTTGTTTTTAATAAGTCTTTTGCTGTGTTAATACGTATTTCCTGTAAATACTCGAGCGGTGTTTGTCCCAGTGCAATTTTAAAGCGACGGTTGAGGGTGCGTATGCTCATGCCGAAGCGCTCTGCAATTTGGGGGAATAATATTTCGCGATGATAATTATCCTGGAGCCATATTTGAATCTGGGTAATTTGTTCATCCGGGTGCGGGTTTTCGCTGGCTTCAAAAAAACCGCTTGTCTCGTAAGCTTTGCGTATTTCATGGGAAAAGTGCCGCTCTACATGGCTCGCAATGGATTTTCCAAAAAAGCGTTGAATAAAATGTACTGTTAAATCGGCAAGTGAATTGACGCTGGCGGCGCAATAAAGATTTCCCGCCTGGGTAATAAAGTATTGCCGTTTGAGTTGTACCTGCGGGTAGTCCTTTTGAAATTGATCGAAATAATGCCAATGAGTGGTCGCTGCTTTTCCATCCAATAATCCTGCCTCCGCTAAAAAGCAACAACCGGTGCCTACCGCGCTAATAATTGCTCCGTTTTGGTACTGGCCCCGCAACCAATCAAGTAGGGGGGCATTTCGCTTAACAATAGGGCGAGGGTTGCGCCATAAGCCTGGAATATAAATCAGGTCACTTGCCGGGTTATCGCTGATGCTGAGGTCCGGCTGCCAGCGTAGTCCAGTGCGCGTGACGACAGCCTCTGTAGTGAGCCCCAGGGTTTTTATCTCCAGCGGACGACGTTGATCCGGAGGCAGCATGGTATGCATAGCACTTTCTGCCGCTAATAACATTTCCATCGGAAGGGTGCTGCTGGTAGTCAGCATGCGTTCGCACAGGATGAAATGAATTCGAATTGGTAGGTTCTGGTGCATGAAAGAATACGGCAAGTAATGTTTTGGCCAATTTAACACTAAAAATGACCAAAGTGTCAGGGACATGCCTTGAGTAAGCTCATACACTGCACTCATCAGTGTTGTTTTGTTAATGGAGTTTTTATATGTCTGTTGCGCGCCTGCCGATTATTGTGGGTTTTGGTGGATTTAATGCGGCTGGTCGAGCGTCTGGCCATCACGCCTATCGCCGTATGGTGATTGAAAGTCTGCCGACGCAGGCTCG
The DNA here is from genome assembly GCA_021151835.1 of Gammaproteobacteria bacterium. Lineage (GTDB taxonomy): Bacteria > Pseudomonadota > Gammaproteobacteria > Pseudomonadales > Cellvibrionaceae > Cellvibrio. Next base: position 57,972 of record JAGKWO010000030.1, on the reverse strand, counting down.
TCAGGAAACCCTCACCGGTTTGGCGGTTATGATGGGATTGGTATCTTTTGTTGATGGTGAATACCGTGATTCAACTGACCAAGCCCTTGATGTGGCAGATATTGAAACTCGTTATGGTGAGCAGATTCTGGATGGAACACTCATTCGTCGGATAGATGAAACATTTTTTGATGTGGATGCTGCCCATTGGCAAAAATCGGCGACGCTTGGGGCAGGGGATGCGCCGCTGGTGTTTGAATTGCGTAAGCGTGATTTACCGGAGCCGGTTCCATCTGATTGGCAAGTGGAGGGTGTTGATGATGATCGTGTGCGCGTCACTACCTCTGCGGGTCTTGAAGTTAAATTCGATAGCTATCGTGATATTCCGGTGAAATCTGCCGGGCAACTACCTCGTGGTTTCAATCCCGGTTCTTTGTACAACTCTCATTATCATCCGCGTGCCTTGCAGCTTGCTGTTATCGGCGCATCCGATGCGATCCAGTCTATCGGGATTAAGTGGCAAACAATTATGGCCGCTGTGCGGCCGGATCAGGTAGGGGTTTATGCCAGCAATGTGATGAGCCAAATGGATGAAAACGGCTTTGGTGGTTTGTTGCAATCGCGTTTGAAAGGCGGCCGTGTTAGCGCCAAGCAGTGTCCGCTGGGGCTAAACACCATGCCTGCAGATTTTGTAAATGCTTACATTCTCGGCAGTGTCGGGCAGACTGGCGCAATTACCGGGGCCTGTGCTTCGTTTCTTTATAACCTCCAGGCAGCGGCTGATGATATTGCGTCGGGCAAGTGTCGGGTGGCAGTTGTAGGTTGTGCAGAAGCACCTATTGTGCTGGAGATCATAGATGGTTATGCCACCATGGGAGCCCTGGCCAGCGAAGAAAAGTTGAAAAAGCTGGATGGTACTGAAGAGGCCGATCCGCGCCGCACCAGTCGTCCTTTCGGGGAAAATGCCGGTTTCACCATGGCGGAGGCCAGTCAATATGTGGTGCTGATGGATGATGCCCTGGCGGTTGAATTGGGTGCAGATATCCATGGCGCTGTCGGCGATGTATTTATCAATGCGGATGGTTTCAAGAAGTCCATTTCTGCGCCTGGCCCCGGTAACTACATCACCATGGCTAAAGCGGTTGCTTCTGCCAAAGCGATTTTGGGTGAAGAATCTATCAGGCACCGTTCACTGATCCAGGCTCATGGTTCAAGCACTCCGCAAAACCGCGTGACTGAATCGCAGATTTTTGATCAGGTTGCGCAAGTATTCGGTATTGAAAATTGGCCAGTATCTGCAGTTAAGGCCTATGTGGGGCATTCGCTATCTGCCGCCAGCGGCGAGCAATTGATTGCCAGTCTGGGGGTTTTTAAATACGGGATCATTCCGGGCATCAAAACCATCGATAAGGTGGCTGATGATGTTTTTGCCGATAGGTTGCAGATATCCATCAGTGATGTGGTCACGTCGACGCCATTAGATGTTGCCTTTCTCAACTCAAAAGGTTTTGGGGGGAATAATGCAACTGCCAGTATTTTTGCCCCGCATGTTGTTGAGCGCATGTTGGCCCGGCGTTATGGTGATAAGGTGATCGCCAGCTACCAGGACAAGCGTGAGCAGGTTCGTGCGGTGGCACAAGCCTATGATCAGGCGGCACAGCGGGGCGATTTCGCTACGATTTATCATTTTGGTGAAGGCTTGATTGACGAGTCGCAAATCAAACTGGACCAGGAAAAGGTGCAGTTACCAGGTTTCGCGCATACAGTGGATTTAACCTTTGCCAATCGGTTTGCCGATATGTGTGAGTAAGCTGGTTTTACCTTAATCAAGATAAGCACAACATCTGGTGTTGCTAAAAGAGCCTGCCCCATAGCTAAAGTGGGCAGCCCTTTATGATGAGATGATTGATTGGCCTATACAAAGCTGAATCTTTCCCTTAAAATGCCGCGCCTTTCGCACAGCTAATTGTGCGACTAACGATTTTTTAACCTGAAAGTCGAATTTTAACTGGAAAGCCCAGGCTTTCCCCATAAGTAAATACAGGAAGAAGACCTCAATGGTAACTATTCGTCTGTCTCGTGGTGGCTCTAAAAAGCGTCCATTTTATCATCTGACCGTAACCAACAGCCGTAGCGCCCGTAATGGCCGCTTCCTTGAGCGTATTGGTTTCTTCAATCCGGTTGCTCGTGGTCAGGAAGAGCGTCTGCGCATCGATGCTGATCGTTTGGCTCACTGGGTTGGTCAAGGCGCACAGTTGTCCGAGCGCGTTGAGCAACTGGTTAAAGAAAGCAAAAAAGCAGCTTAATTGCTGTTTTGTTGCGGTTAACGCCTGATGTCTAGCCAATCCAATCTGGTCAATGTCGGGCGTATCACTGCAGTTTATGGCGTTAAAGGGTGGGTAAAAGTTCATTCCTACACCGACCCTGAAGAAAATTTGTTTGAATACCATCCCTGGTTTTTAAAAACCAAACATGGTGTCAAAAAAATTGAAATCGACGATGCCCGGCCTCATGGCGATGCATTTGTTGCGCACATCGTCGGTATCGATGATCGCGATTTGGCTGCGCAATATACCGCTGCTGATATTGCTGTCGAGCGTGAGCTGTTACCGGAACTGGATGATGGCGAATACTACTGGAGCCAGCTTGAAGGTTTGGTAGTGTTTACCCGATTCGATGGTGGTGAGCGCCAACGCCTTGGTGTGATTTCCAAATTGATGGAAACCGGCGCAAACGATGTACTTGTTGTAACTGCGGATGCAGAAAGTATTGATAAGCGTGAGCGCTTGATACCTTATGTGCCAGAGCAGTTTGTACTTTCCGTTGATCTTGATGCCGGCGAAATGCTGGTAGATTGGGATCCCGAGTTTTAATTTAAAGCGTTGCTGAAGGGCGAGGGGTAATCGTCAATTGCTTAAAATTGCGGTTGTTTCTATTTTCCCGGAAATGTTTAACGCGATTGCCGGCTTTGGGATAACCAGCCGTGCAATCAAGCAGGGTTTGGTGGAGTTAAAAACTGTGACTCCACGTGATTTTGCCCATGATCGTCATTCAACGGTTGATGACCGTCCTTTTGGGGGCGGTCCTGGAATGGTGATGATGGTGCAGCCACTGCGCGATGCTATAGCAGCGGCGAAAACCTGGGCTGGTGATGATGCAAAAGTCATTTACCTATCCCCCCAGGGGCGAACATTGGAGCAATCCGGTGTTGCTGAGCTTGCGGCCTATGGCAATATGGTGTTGGTGGCAGGTCGTTACGAGGGTATCGACGAACGATTGATTCAGACTGTTATCGATGAAGAATGGTCGATCGGTGATTACGTGTTAAGTGGTGGTGAGCTGCCGGCAATGGTGCTGATCGATGCGATAACACGGCTGGTTCCGGGTGCCCTTGGGCATGCGTTGTCTGCTGTTGACGGAATATCGTCGTGACCTTGATACGACAAACTCTAGCTGTGAAGCTATAGACTCTTAGGAGATTATCATGAGTAACCCAATTATCGATGCACTGGAAAAAGAACAACTCAAGTCAAACCTGCCTGAGTTTTCTCCTGGTGATACCGTTGTGGTAAACGTAAAAGTAAAAGAAGGTGACCGCGAGCGCGTGCAGGCTTACGAAGGCGTGGTAATTGCTATTCGTAACCGCGGCCTGAACTCTGCTTTCACTGTGCGTAAAATTTCTCACGGTGTTGGTGTTGAGCGTACTTTCCAGACTCACAGCCCACTGATCGACAGCGTTGTGCTGAAGCGTCGTGGTGATGTGCGTCAAGCCAAACTTTACTATCTGCGTGACCTTACTGGTAAGGCAGCTCGTATTAAAGAGAAGCTGGTATAAGATTGGATCGTTAATAGCGATCACTAAAAAAGCCGGAACAGGAAACTGTTCCGGCTTTTTGTTTATGAATCTTTTAAATTCTTTTCGCAGTGGATGGTTGTTTAGTCGGTTGCGAATCGTTAGGCTCGATATTTATTTGCAGCGACAAAAAATTATGGCCAATGTCCCGGTTGCTGAAGATGCAGGGCAAACAAACGTGCCCTGCGGCCCGGATTTAGATCTCATTAACTCTTTTATTGACAATAGTTGGATGGAGAAAGGGCTGAGTGGTCACACACAAGAATCCTATCGTCGCGATTTGTCACAGTTCGCTGTCTGGTTAAACCAGCGTAACAACGAGTTGATTCGGGCCGATTCGGTGGCAATCCAGCAATTCCTTGAGTTTCGATTCCAGCAAAAGCTTTCCAGTAGGACCTCGGCGCGCTTTTTGTCCTGCCTGCGGGGCTTTTATCGCTATTTGCTGCGGGAAAATCGGCTAACGGAAAATCCTGTTGCGTTGATAGAAAATCCCAAATTGGGTAGGCCTCTACCGAAATCTTTAACAGAAACCGATGTCGAAGCGCTGCTTGCGGCACCAGATATAGAAAATCCCATCGGATTGCGTGATCGCACCATGCTCGAAGTGCTTTACGCCTGCGGATTACGTGTTAGTGAGCTGGTTGGTTTGAGTATGTCGCAAATCAACCTGCGCCAGAATGTAGTACGCATAATAGGTAAAGGTAGTAAGGAGCGATTGGTGCCCATGGGCGGAGAAGCGGCTCGCTGGCTGGAGCGTTATTTGCGCGAAGCGCGACCTGTGTTACTGAATAATATGCCGGATGAGATAGTATTCCCCAGTACCAGGGCTCAACCCATGACCCGCCAGACGTTTTGGTACCGGATTAAATATTGGGCGGAAGTAGCAGGAATTCAGGCTGAATTGTCGCCTCATACCCTGCGCCATGCATTTGCGACCCATTTATTGAATCACGGAGCGGATTTACGTGTGGTACAGTTACTGCTCGGGCATAGCGATTTATCAACGACCCAGATTTATACCCACGTAGCAAAATTGCGGATGAAACAACAGCATGCGCTGCATCACCCGCGCGGTTAAGAACGACGATTATTGACTTTCACGAGACATCATTATGATAAAAACATTGAAACACTTAGGATTGGTTGCGCTGGCGGGATTGTCTATTTCGGCATTTGCCCCCATGGCTTTGGCTCAGGGTGATTTGCTCAAGCGCAAAACCGCAGAAGAGACTATTTTGGAAAACTTGCATAAGGCGCGCCCGGATATTAATTTCGGCCAGCCGCGCCCTTCAATGATTAAAGGGTTGTATCAGGTTCAGGTTCCCGGCGGTCCTGTTCTTTATGTGACTCCGGAAGGTGACAAGTTTATTGCGGGTGAAATTTTTGGTATCGACGCTACCGGTTTTGCCAAGATTGAAGACCCGTATGTCATCGAGGAGCGCAAGAAAGCCCTGGCGAGCCTGGATGGTAAATCCAGTATTAATTTCAAGCCAAAAGGTAAATCGAAAGCGGTAGTTTACGTATTTACCGATGTTGATTGCGGCTATTGCCGTAAGCTGCATAGCCAAATGCATGCTTACACTGAAGGCGGCCAGCAAAAGCCCGGTTACAACGACTTGGGTATTGAAATTCGTTATCTGGCATATCCCCGTGCCGGTATTCCCAGCCCGTCAGCTGATAAGTTGATTTCTGCCTGGTGTGCCAAAGACAAATTGGCTGCATTGACGAAGCTGAAAGTGGATGAGTCCATTCCCAGTGCGACCTGTGATAATCCGGTTGCACAGCAATTCCAGTTGGGTGGTCATTTAGGTGTAAATGGTACTCCGGCGTTATTCCTGCCTGACGGCAAGTTGATGCCAGGTTACCTGCCACCGGAAGACCTTGCAAAAAGCCTGGGTATTTAATCGATATTCAATCAATTTCCGATACCCTGCGACCGCTGCGTTGGTCGCCTTTTTCGATGCAATTGACACTGACGGCCACCATGAGTATGGTGGCCGTCTTTTTTAGTATTGGCGTAAAACACACTTCAATTTGACGAGGAAATCACCTTGAAACCGGTAAGAATAGGCATCTGCGGTCTGGGTACCGTGGGCAGTGGTACAGTAAATATTCTCACGCGCAACAAAGCGCATATTGATGCCCGTGCCGGTAGTGACATTACCATCGTACAAATTGGTGCCCGTCGCGATAATCCCAATGTTGATACCTCAAAATTCAATGTTACGCGCGATATTTTCGACGTGGCCAACAATCCTGATGTCGATGTACTGGTAGAAGTCATTGGTGGCACTACGATCGCCAAAGACCTGGTGCTCAAAGCGATTGAAAATGGCAAACATGTAGTAACCGCCAACAAAGCACTGATCGCCCATTACGGCAATGAAATTTTTGCGGCGGCCAAAGCTAAAGGTGTCACTGTTGCCTTTGAGGCGGCTGTAGCAGGTGGTATTCCCATTATTAAAGCCATTCGCGAAGGTTTGGCGGCTAATAATATTGAGTGGCTAGCGGGCATTATTAATGGTACCGGCAACTTTATTCTTACTGAAATGCGGGATAAAGGCCGTTCATTTGAAGATGTGTTAGCTGAGGCCCAAGCCCTTGGTTATGCCGAAGCGGATCCGACGTTCGATGTAGAGGGTATAGATGCGGCCCATAAGCTGGTGATTTTGGCTTCTCTGGCTTTTGGTATTCCATTGGAAATCAACAAAGTTTTCACCGAAGGCATTACCAAAATCGCCACTGAAGATGTGACCTACGCCGAAGAGCTGGGTTATCGCATCAAGAATCTGGGGATTGCCCGTCGCACTGACAAGGGCATCGAATTGCGCGTGCACCCGACGCTGATTCCCGAGAAACGTTTGATCGCCAATGTTGATGGTGTGATGAACGCGGTGTTAGTGAAAGGTGATGCGGTAGGTCCAACATTGTATTACGGTGCCGGTGCCGGTGCCGAGCCAACCGGCTCATCAATAGTAGGTGATATTGTTGATGTAGCGCGCACCCTGACGGCTTCACCGGAACATCGTGTTCCTTATTTGGGGTTCGGTGCAGATTTTGTTTCCGAGCAACCAATCCTCGCGATTGAAGAAGTTGAAACAGCGAACTACCTGCGCATGTCTGCACAGGACAAGCCAGGCGTGCTTTCCAAAATCGCTACGATTTTGAGTGATTCCGGTATTAGTATCGAAGCGATGATCCAGAAAGAAGCGAAAGAAGGTGAGTCGACTGTGCCACTGATTTTGCTGACTAATAATGTGCAGGATAAAAAACTGACGGCCGCTATCCGCAGCATTGAAGCTTTGGATTCTATCAGCGGTTCTGTGCAGCGTATCCGCGTCGAAGCATTGAAGTAATCAGCGCAAAAAAACTGGCGAACAAATTTTTAAAGGTCATTAATTGTGAAATACATCAGCACCCGCGGCCAGGCGCCCGCGCTCAGTTTTGAAGAAGTGGTACTCACTGGTCTGGCTCCGGACGGTGGTTTGTACGTACCTGAAACCCTGCCAACTTTTTCCAAAGAAGAAATCGCCTCGTGGGCGGGTTTGTCTTATCAGGAACTCGCATTTAACGTAATGAAACCTTTCGTTGCCGGTGCCGTTAGCGATGAAGATTTCAAAAAAATTATTGCCGATGCCTACGCAACTTTCCGTCACGATGCCATTGCACCCCTGGTGCAAACCGCGCACAACGAATGGATTCTGGAATTATTCCAGGGGCCAACACTGGCGTTCAAAGATTTCGCGTTGCAATTCCTTGGTCACTTGCTTGATCACTTGCTGAAAAAACGCAATCAAAAAGTTGTAGTAATGGGGGCAACATCGGGTGATACCGGTTCTGCTGCAATCGAAGGTTGCCGCCGTTGCGACAACATTGATATTTTTATCATGCACCCGAACAACCGCGTGTCTAATGTGCAGCGCCGTCAAATGACCACTGTGCTTGCGCCCAATGTATTTAATATTGCGCTTGAAGGTAATTTCGATGATTGCCAGAACATGGTAAAAGCCAGCTTTGGTGATCAATCGTTCCTGCCGGAAGGCCGCCAGTTAGTAGCGGTTAACTCGATTAACTGGGCGCGTATCATGGCGCAAATTGTTTATTACTTTTACGCCGGTTTGGCCTTGGGTGCTCCGCATCGCCCGGTTGCTTTCTCGGTTCCTACCGGAAACTTCGGTGATATTTTTGCCGGTTACCTCGCCAAAAAAATGGGCCTGCCAGTTGATCAATTGGTTATCGCTACCAATAGCAACGATATTCTCCATCGTTGCATCAGCAGTAATGATCACAGTAAACACCAACTGCAACATACGTTGTCGCCAAGCATGGACATCATGGTCTCCAGTAACTTCGAGCGTATGCTGTTTGATTTGTATGATCGCGATGGCGGTGCAATTCGCCAACTGATGGACGATTTCAAATCCGGCAGCATGACCTTGAAAGAATCTGCATTGGCACGCGCACGTGAATTGTTCACCAGCCACGGTGTTAGCGACGAAATCACTATCGATGTAATTCGTGAAGTATTTGATCGCACTGAATACCTGTTGGACCCACACACTGCAATTGGTGTTGATGCTGCGCGTAAAACCCGCCGCCGCCAGGATATTCCGATGGTTGTTTTGGCTACTGCGCATCCGGCGAAATTCCCGGAAGCAGTGCGCAAAGCAGGGCAGGATACCGACCCCGCATTGCCACACCATATGAACGATTTATTCGAGCGCGAAGAGCGTTATACCGTGCTGCCGCAGGATCTTGCCAGGGTGCAACAATTTGTTGCTACTAATGTGAGGAAATAATTTTAGTCAATCATTAAAAGGAATGTGTAAATGCGTAAGTTTTTAGTAGTAATTGCAAGTATCTTTTTTTATGCGCAGACGGTAAAAGCAGATGTTGATTGTTCAGGCAAAGTACAGCATTTAAGTTTAGCGTTAACAACAACAGGTGTTGTAACGGTAGCCCTGGAGGGTGGCCCCACCATGGTCTATCTTTGTGCAATTGATGGTCCTGTTTACAATGGAGTATCGCCTGAGGTATGTAAAGCTATGTACTCCACATTGATGGCTGCTAAATTAAGTGGCAAAAAAGTGTTGATAAGGTTTTACGGGCAGAATAGTTGCGCATTACCTGGTTGGACTAATTATCCTGTGGGTTGGACCCAAGTGTTGGCTGATTAACAGTATTCCCGGTCTCATAGGCTCTACTTAAAACGCAGCTTTGGAATTCTGAAGTTGCGTTTTTTTATTTTAGATACTTTATATGCAAAAAACTATTCGCCGTCGTGAGCTAACGCAGCTGGTACAATTTGATCAGCCCCTGCATCCGTTGTTACAGCGCATTTATTCCGCGCGCGGTGTGCAACACGGGCGTGAATTGCAGTACCAGTTAGCGCATCTGCACAAGCCGAATTTTAAAGGGCTTGCAGAAGCGGTGAGTTTGTTGGCCGATGCAGTGGTCGCCCAGGCAAAAATTATTATTGTCGGCGATTTTGATGCAGATGGTGCAACCAGTAGCGCGCTTGCGGTGCTGGCATTGCGCGCGATGGGGTTGTCGAATGTCGATTTCCTGGTGCCTAATCGTTTTGAATACGGTTATGGCTTGACACCGGAAATAGTCGCGGTGGCAGCGGCTCAGGAACCGGACATTATTATCACCGTCGACAACGGCATTTCCAGTATTGAGGGCGTGAATGCAGCGCGCGAATTGGGAATCGCGGTCATCGTCACTGATCATCATTTGCCGGGCGCAGAATTGCCGGAGGCAGATGCCATTGTGAATCCCAATCAACCCGGCTGCGAATTTCCCAGTAAAAACCTTGCTGGTGTCGGCGTCATTTTTTATGTAATGAATGCGTTGCGCGGTGAGTTGCGTCAAATTGGCTGGTTTGAAGAGAATGGAATTCCGGAACCCAATATGGCCAGCTTTCTCGATTTGGTTGCCCTTGGAACGGTTGCGGACGTGGTGCCGCTGGATCACAACAATCGCATTTTAGTGGCGCAGGGTTTAGAGCGGATTCGTGCGGGGCGTTGCCGCCCCGGCATAAAAGCCATGTTGGAAGTTGCCGGTAAACAAGCGCATAAATTAGTCGCGAGTGACTTTGGTTTCGCATTGGGACCGCGTCTAAATGCCGCGGGACGCCTGGATGATATGTCGCTCGGGATTCAATGTTTATTGTGCGAGAGCGAAAATCTTGCGCGTGAAATGGCAGCGCAAATGGATGAGTTAAATCGCGATCGCAAAGCGATAGAAACCGGTATGCAGCAAGAGGCCATGGGCATGCTGCAAAAAACGTTGCAAGCTGACGCAGAAAATTTGCCCTGGGGTGTTTGTTTATTTGATGAAACCTGGCATCAGGGCGTTATCGGTATTCTCGCCTCGCGTATTAAAGATAAATACCATCGTCCCACGATTGTTTTTGCTGACGTGGGTGATAACGAAATAAAGGGTTCCGCGCGTTCTGTTCCCGGTTTGCATATTCGCGATGCACTGGATGCAATTGCTGCGCGCTATCCGCACTTGCTGCAAAAGTTTGGTGGCCACGCGATGGCCGCAGGGATGAGTTTGTCGCGCGATAATTTCAGCGCATTTGCACAGGCGTTTGATGAAGAGGTTCGTCGCCAATTAACGGATGCGGATTTGCAGGCGGTCATTGTGAGTGATGGTGAATTAATTCCCCAGGATATTAATTTGCAACTCGCTGCCCAATTGCGCGATGCAGGCCCCTGGGGCCAACATTTTCCGGAGCCGGTATTCGATGGTGAGTTCTTTTTAGTGCAGCAGCGCAAGGTTGGTGAAAAGCATTTAAAAATGACCTTGGCGCTGGATGCGCAGGGGCAGCAAATAGTTGATGCAATTGCTTTTAATGTGGACACCGCCATTTGGCCCAACCCACAAATCCAGCGTGTGCGTTTGGCCTACAAACTGGATATAAATGAATTTCGCGGAAACACCACGGTGCAATTGTTGGTAGATTATCTGGAGCCGCTGTAACGGCGGCTCATGTCATCAGGGTTCTACTGGCGTAAATATTTTTTAATTTCCGGCAGCGCGTTATTAACGATGATTGATTGTGCTTCAGCCGTAGGATGAATGCCATCGCGTTGCATTAACTCGGCTTTTCCACCAATGCCTTCCAATAAAAACGGAATTAATCCTGATTCATTTTTTTCAGCCAGATTAACGTAAAGGGTTTTAAATTCACTACTATAACGTGGGCCATAATTCGGTGGAATTTGCATGCCTGCCAGGATAACTTTTGCACCGGAATTTTTGCTGGCATCAATCATTATTTGCAGGTTTTTTTCCAACAATTTTAACGGTTGCCCCCTTAACCCATCATTGCCACCCAGTTCCAGTATTACGACATCCGGTTTATGTTCGGTGAGTAACGCGGGTAAACGGGTTTTACCTCCCGAGCTGGTTTCACCGCTAACACTTGCGTTGATTACTTGCACCTTATGGCTTTTTGCCAATTCTTTTTGCAGCAAGCTTACCCATCCTTGCTGTATATCTATGCCATAGCCCGCACTGAGGCTATCGCCTAATACCAGAATTTTGTCCGTGGGTTGTTGTGCAACCGCGAGATTGGTGACAAAAGTCAGGAGTAAAAACAGGTAAATGTGCAATTTTTGCATGGTGAACAAAATCCTCTGCCAATAGAATGGGCTTAATCAACTTGCAACAGGTTAATCAATTATGTCTGTGCTTTCCAGCCAAGTATCGCTTGATAATGCTACACCGAGCGCCACCCGATTAACGCCGATGGTCCAGGCAAATGAAGTCACCAAACATGTGCCGACACAGGAGGGCGAATTAAGCATTCTCCAACCTATCTCACTGATTGTGAATGCCGGTGAGTCATTGGCAATTACGGGCGCATCAGGTTCCGGTAAATCCACGTTACTTGGAATTCTGGCGGGGCTGGATGTTCCCTCCACCGGCGAGGTTATTTTAAACGGCACCAATTTATCGCACCTGGATGAAGAAGGGCGTGCTGCAGTGCGTGCACAAAATGTGGGATTTATTTTTCAATCCTTTCAATTACTGCCGGGGTTAACAGCGCTGGAAAATGTGATGTTGCCACTGGAGCTGCGTGGCGATAAATCCGCGCAAACCAAAGCAAAAGAATTTTTGCAACGTGTTGGCCTGGATGCACGCTTGCACCATTATCCACAACAGTTGTCCGGCGGTGAGCAGCAGCGGGTGGCAATTGCGCGCGCGTTTGCGAGCGAGCCGCGCATTTTATTTGCCGATGAGCCAACCGGTAATCTGGATTCTTCTACGGGGGCTCGCATTATCGATTTACTCTTTGAATTAAACCGGGCTCAAGGGACTACGTTAATTTTGATTACCCATGAGGAACGCCTGGCGCAATTATGCCAGCGGCGCATTGAAATTGCGGCGGGCGCTATAGTATCGAACAAGGAGTAACACCGCATGCTGGCAATTCAATTACTCAGGCGCAATTGGCGCAGCGGCGAATTAAAGTTGTTGGGCTTTTCATTAATCCTTGCTGTTGCCGTGTTAAGTGGTATTGCGATTTTTACTGATCGCCTTGAATCCACCTTGATCAGTGAAAGCAATAGTGTGCTGGGTGCGGATTATATTGTGCGCGGTTCGCAGCCACACAATAGTGAGTGGGTAAAAACAGCAACGGATGCTGACATTCGCCAAACCCAATCTGCCTTGTTTTCTTCCATGGTATTTGCCGGCGATGAAATGCATCTCGCGTCGGTAAAAGCAGTGGACCAGGGTTATCCCTTGCGCGGTCAGTTTGAAATCAGTCGCGTTCCCTTTGCAATGAATACCAGCGATATTGAAATTGCAAAAACAATTCCCGCTCCTGGAGAGGCCTGGGTCGATTCGCGCTTGTTACCGCTGCTGAAAATTAATCTTGGCGATAAAGTCGCGGTGGGTGAATTTGAATTAACCGTTACCAATGTGCTGATCCGCGAACCTGATAGTGCAAGCCCATTCAGCATGACTGGTGCGCGCCTGATTATGAATATTGCGGATCTACCCAAAACAAAAGTGGTGCAACCCGGCAGCCGCGTTGATTATCAATGGTTAGTTGCCAGCGATGATGTGCCGCAACTCAAGCAATTTATCGATCAGTTAAAACCGCAACTGAATAAGCACCAGCGTTTGGTGGATATTAATTCGGCGCAGGAGCGGGTAGGGCGCACATTACAAACCAGCAAACAGTTTTTATTATTGTCTGCCGTGATTGCAGTGTTACTGGCGGGGGTGGCGATTGCAATTGCTGCGCGCCAATTTTCGGGGCGTCACACCGACCAGGTAGCATTAATGAAAAGTCTGGGCGCCAGCGCAACGCGTATTCGCAGTTTGTATTTTTCCCAATTGTTTTTCCTGGGGGCCATTTCATCCTTATTGGGCCTGGTATTGGGAAGTGTCCTGCAGCAAATTATTGCGGTGAGTTTGCAGGAGACCTATCAGATTCGTTTAGGGCCAGCGAGCATTTACCCTTACGCACTCAGTTTTTTTAGTGGCTTAATGTGTGTGGTATTTTTCGCACTACCCGCACTGTGGTATTTGCCGACCGTACCACCATTAAAAATCCTGCGGCGCGAGCTTGCAGTCAATTCAACCCAGGTGTGGATGCAAGCCGCACTTGCATTGTTTGCAGTATTAACATTGGTGATTTTATTTAGCCGCGACCTGGAACTCGCATTCAGTATTGGCGGGGCGTTGTTGGGTGTAATTGTTGCCACGTTAGTTATTGCTTATGGTTTATTGGCGCTTGGTAAAAAATGGGTACTCAACCTTGGTGGTTTCTGGCGTTTGGCTTTTGCCAATTTGCAACGTAACCGCGGCCAGAGCCTGATCCAGATCCTGGTGTTTGCCATCGCTATTATGTTGTTGTTTACCCTGACGATTGTCCGTACATCGCTAATTGAAGAATGGAAAGTCCAGGTTCCGGATGATGCGCCCAATCATTTCCTGGTAAATATTCCACCCGAGGAATTGCTGCAGGTGCAAACGTTGTTGCAAGAAGCGAATGTTCGCCCTGAACCTGTTTATCCCATGATGCGTGCGCGCTTAACGCATATCAATGGTATTGAAACGACGGAAGAACAACGCTCAACCAATAATGCGTTGCGGCGCGAATTAAATGTCACCTGGGCAGAAAAACTCGCTGCTGATAATAAAATCCTGGAAGGTAACTGGTGGGACACATGGCAGCGCAAAGAAGCAGATCTACCCGGGGTGTCGGTTGAGATTGAAACAGCCACTGAAATTGGTTTGAAAATTGGCGATAAATTGCAATTTTCATTTGGTGGTTTGGAAATGCAGGCGCAGGTAGCAAGTTTCCGCAGCCTTGATTGGCGCAGCATGCGCCCCAATTTTTTCTTTATCTTCGAGCCGGGCTCATTGGATAGCTATTCGCCCACCTATATCACCAGTATTTATTTACCGCCCGCACAGAAATCGTTTATCAACACCTTGTTGCATAATCATCCGACTATTCTCCTGATGGAACTGGACCGGATTATTGAGCAAATCCGCTCTATCGTGAATCAAGTGAGCGATGGCGTGTTACTGGTATTGTGGCTCACCCTTATTGGCGGTTGCCTGGTGCTGTTTGCCGCAGTGATGGGGAGTATTGCCGCGCGCAAACAACAAGCCGGTTTATTGCGTGCGCTGGGCAGCCCGCGGCAATTGATTGTCGGGAGCATTTGTGCCGAGTTCGCGATCCTGGGTTTCCTTGCCGGGTTGATTGCGATTATCGGGACGGAAATATTATTGATCAGCCTCCAGACTTTTGTATTGGAAACGCCCATCCAGCCACATTATTTATTTTGGCTAATTTCTCCCTTGAGTGGCGCACTCTTTGTAACGGTGCTCGGTTATCTGGGATGTCGCCGTGTAGTGACTACCCCGCCAGCGATTGTGTTACGGGAGGCGACCTGATCAATTTCGCGCTACACTAGCCTACAAGTCATTAAACAGTAAAAAAACGATTAAAAGACAAACCGCAAATCGGCGCCTGCAGATTTGCGGTTTGTCTTTTAATCGGGTTAATTCGAGTTCGCTATGAGCAGTTCCTTCCCCCAAGATCATCCACCACGGCAAACCGCTCGCAAGCAGCCCCCGCAAAGTAAAGTGCTTGAAAAAGGTATATGGGGAATGTCCGGGCCTATGTTTGTTGATCAGGCAGTGACTTATACCATTCCGCTGGTGGATATGTATTTTCTCAGCCGCATTTCAGATAGTGCGGCGGCCGCAGTCGGTGCAATTACGCCGCTGGTATTTGTCGCCAACGCATTCCTGATTGTCAGTGCATTCGCCGGAGCGAGTATTGCAAGCCAGCGTATCGGCGCCAATGATTATGCACGCGGTAACGCCACTATCGCAGCCTACGCCATTTTTGTCGTTGTGCTCGCATTAATTGCAGGGTTGTCAGTTAACCATGGTGGCCCATGGGTTGCGTCTGCAATGTCGTTGAGCCCCGATGTGGAAGCTTATGCGCGAACCTATTTATCGATAATTGGCTGGATGGTTGCACTCTGGGGCTGCCGCGTAATTTACCAGACCATCCTGAATATCTACGGCGAACCCAAATGGAATACCTTCAGCAACATTATTTTATTTGTTGCCAATATTATCGGTTGTTCAATTGCTGTTTACGGTTTTATGGGATTGCCACCTACTGGCGTAAAAGGCGTGGCAATTGCCAGCACTATTGCCGCTGGCTGCAGTTTGTTATTTGTGATGGTGATCGTGCATTTTAAATTGCATATTCATATTCCGTTGCGCGAAGGGTTGAAAAATTTTGCGGTGTTAATTGCACCGGTAATTGTGATTGCTGCGCCGTCCATCCTTGAACCCATGTCCTTCCAGGCGTATATGATTGCGCTCAATTGGATCGCTGCTGAAGTCGGTGATCTTGCATTGAAGGTTAAAGTTTATGCTTACAACACATTTTTATTTTGTTTGATGATTTCAATTGCCATCGGCATGGCAACGGAAGCAATTATTGCGCAGCGTGTAGGGCGTGGTGAATTTGACCTGGTTAATAAACAACTCGGGCAGAGTTTAAAAATATCCTTGATTGGGACCAGCATCCTGGCATTTTGCTGGTTGTTGTTCAATCAACCGATTTTGAAATTATTCAGTAGTGATCCAGAGGTCGTCGCGATAGGTTTGTGGGCTTTTGTGTTGAGCTTTTTGGCGGAGCCATGGCGTACGGTGAACATTACTGTGGGTTCGGCATTGCGCTGCACGGGCGATGCTGCGTTTACGTCTATTTCCAGTATCGGTGTGATTTGGTTGTTCTCCGTGCCTCTTGCTTATGTGTTGGCGATTCCTTGCGGGTTGGGTTTGTATGGGTTATTGATTGCCGCAATTCTTGATGAATGTATTCGTGCATTAATCAAGCGCTGGCGGTGGAAGCAGGGCAAATGGAAATATACCGGTATAGCTGCCCGTGAGGCACGTGTAGCGGTTTCTGAATAAAATCCCCCCTGAATGAGTTATCGTTCCGGGTAACGTGGCGGCATCTGAATATTGTGTTGTACTTGTCTAACGAGCCGGTAGTATATATCGCACCGGAAATCTTCTGCGAAGTGTGAATAGAAAGCTGGTTGTTAGCGGGTAATATCGGATAATATTCATGCATAATACATTCAGGGAAGCATTGATCGATTTCTATCCCTGGAATATTTAATGCTGAGGGTTGTTGCTTCCATCCCCTGATTTTTTGGACCTGCACTTATCAATGCTACTGACATTGAATGTTCAAAATTTCCCTGAGATTCCCAACATTATTCAGGAGAATAATAATAATGCTTGCTGCTGTTGGCCGATCGCGATTCCGTTACGAAATTTTTGTTTTCTTCACCGTGTTGTTTGTTGGTGCATTGGTGCGTTTTTATGCGCTGGGATCTGTACCTGCCGGATTAAACCAGGATGAGGCATCAATGGGCTATGATGCCTATGCGTTACTGCATTATGGCGTTGACCGTAATGGAATGCATAACCCGGTGCAAATGATCGCATGGGGAAGCGGGCAAAATGCATTGCAAGCTTATGTAACCATTCCTTTTATTGCACTCTTTGATTTAAGCGTATTTAGTATTCGCCTGGTGCCAGCATTATTTGGTGTATTTTGCCTGGCGCTTTTTTATTGGGTAGCGAGGAGAATTGCCGGCCCCCGACTGGCTACAGTGGCGCTATTTATTCTTGCGATTAGCCCTTGGCATATTGTGTTAAGCCGCTGGGCGCTGGAATCCAATTTTTTGCCTGGTACTATGTTGATTGCAATGGCGCTTTTGATTTTTGCGCAAGAGCGGCCTCGCTTGCTGTATTTATCCTTTGCATTTTTTGCAATTTCACTTTATGCCTATTCCACCGCGTATGCATTCGTACCGCTGTTTTTCCTTATGTATGGTATCTATGCCCTCCGGTATAAAATTTATAGCATCAAGGATTGGGTAATTGCGTGCAGTGTTTTTACGTTGGTTGCGGCACCGATAATGCTCTTTGTTATTGTTAACCTATTCAAGCTTGAAACAATTGATTTGGGTTTGTTCAGTGTACCGCGCATGCCCGGTGAGGCACGTTACACCCACATGACTTCCTTTTTCAGTAATGAATTCTGGGCAGAACTGGCAAAGAATGGCCATCGAGTCATTGAAATCCTGTTTATCCAGTTTAATGATCGGGAAACGCAAAGTAGTGTGAAGGATATTGGAACTGTCTATGCGTTCAGTATTCCATTTTTGTTTATTGGACTGATTTTATTTTTGCGCGATCTGTGGAAGGAGAAGCAGACGTCCGCAAAAATGCCGATCCTGTTGTGGTTAATTGCTGCGTTCGGTGTAGCAATATTAAGCTGGCCCGCAGTGCATCGTATGAACCTGGTTTTCTTCCCCGTCATTTTGTTGATTGCTTACGGTGTGCGTGCGGTTTGGTTAAAGAGCAATATAATTTTTGCGGTAATTGTAGTGGTATATGGTGGATTGTTTATCCGTTTTGAAAAAGTGTATTTTACCGAATATGCCGAAGAAGTCGGGGCGTTCTTCTTTGAGTCATACACTGATGCGGTGGGCTACGCGTATAAACATGCAGAAGCCTCACACACTTTATATGTGAGTGACAATCTCAACCAGCCTTATATTCATGTGTTGTTCGTTACTAAATACGATGTCAGGGATTATATTTCTACCGTCGATATTCCTAATCGCAGCGATGCGTTCCAGATAGTTAAATCATTTGGCCGCTTTGTGTTTGGTGTGCAAACACCTCAGGCTGCTGAAGGTAAAGTTATTGTCGCGCGCAATGATGAAGCCTGGCATTTTCCGCCGGAACGATTTATTGCTAAAGTCTTTAAAAATTACACTGCGTTGTTTAATCGTGATTATTACGGTCTAAACGCCGATGGTGATCCGGTTTTCCAAAGTAATAAATTTGAATTGGTAGACCCTGTGGTATCCGGCACTCAAATCAAGTTGATTAAACCGGAGGCGCTTGCGAGTATTTCCAATGTAAACTTCCAGGCTTTTTACTCACCTGATAAGAATGGCAACCTGGCTTTTAAGCTTGAAGGTAATACGTTGGTGCTCGATGTGGCACAATTGCCAGAAGGAATTAATAAAATAGTTGTTGTGAGCAAACTGCAAAATAGTGATATTGATTCAACCCAGTTTTTCCTTGTTTTTAAACCCGGTGATAACAGTTCCTTGCTGGATATAGAGCGATTACATGGCACCCAGAGTTTTGGTGCACTTGAAAAGAATCGTGCCTATGAAGGTAGCGTATTTACCCATGAGGGATTTACCGTGCCTTGGGGTTTTGGCACTCATGCCGATAGTAGTTACGTTTATGAGTTGCCTGCACCAATGACCTCGCTGGAAATTACGGTGGCAATGTCGGAGGCCAGTGGTAATTGCGGGGATGGGGTAGTGTTTGAAATATGGGGCAATGGCAACCCGCTGGTTAATGCTGATCTGGGACCCGCGCAATCACGTAAGCTGTCAGTGGATTTGAAAGGAATTAGTACCCTCGAGTTTAAAACTTATATGAAGGAGTCACCGCATTGCGACCACACCAACTGGATTGCTCCGGTTTTCTCTCGCTAAATAAATCTTTCTATAGTCGAAAATAAAAATGCCCTCATAAAAGGGCATTTTTATTTTCAGTTTTTTGGCTCGTACTAGATTCCCAGTACAAAGAAGAAATTGGATATTGTGAAAACTATTGCCATCAGTAGTCCGATGTTCGCCAGGCGCACTGCCCCGATGCGGTGGAAATTAGTAATACTGCTCGCGTAGAGGATGCAGTAGGGGATTAATATCGGAAGGATATAGCGGAAATCAATATTTACCGGGAATGTCATTCTCATGTACGTCACACCGGCAACTAATAACAGGCCAGTGAGTAATACCACCGTTTGCCGTTTGAATTCTTCCCGCTGCATATGGTAAAGGCCAAATAATATATAAATACTCATAAGCACTGCCAGCAAGCTGGAAATAACAGCAGCATTTCTTGCTAATAAACTACTGTAACCAAATTCACCGAATAAGCCGGTTTTGCCCTGGTAGTTCATAAAATACTGGCGGCCTTTTTCGTCTTCCCACGGAGAGGTAAACGGTTCGGTAATAAATGTTTTCAAATCAAACCAAACGAAATTCTGCGCAGCGTTACCCACGCGCAATGCGGAGGAGACATTATTGATGTTATCGATATAAAGTTGGTCGCGTTTGCCCTGGAGTTTTAACAGTAACCCCGGGCCCACCGTAATCGCCAGAGACAGCAACACTATCAGGCCGGGTACAATTGCCAGTTTCAAATAATAAATCCATTCTCTGGATTTAATCATTTTGGCTAAACCGATAACGCCAATTACCGCAATCAATATTTCCCCGTTTGCCTTGGTCAAGGTGGTAAGTGCGGTCAATATGCTCGCAATTAACAGGTCACGTTTATGGTCACTGCTAAACCAGCGCGCAATGTAATAAGTGCTGGCGGCAAAGAGGAAATAGAGCAAAGGATCGTTGCCTATACGCACAGAGTGGATAATGCTTGATGGCCATAAAGCAAACATGGCACCTATTACGATGAACAAGTGTTGTTCCGTAATTGGCCAGGTTTTTGTCGCCGTGCCGGGATTGCCGGCAGATGACGCCGGCGCAGATTTTTTATTGGCCGATAACAATTGGATGAATTTTGAATTCAGATGCTGCCCATATTCCTTTGATCTTTTCGCTGGTGGGGAAGCAAAATCTGGTTGTAGTGGTTGAGCGTAAACCGGGGTTTTCCGGGTGATATTTAAAAATTGCCTGATCAACAACAATCCAAAATAGACAAATCCCATTGAGTAAGCCAGGCATAATAATTGTTGGATACGTTGCGCCTCCTGGTTGCTAATCGGCCCGAATGCACGGGTTATTTTAAATGCAATAGCACCGGTGTAGTAATAAAGTGGGGGATGGAAATAGGCCCCATCGGTTGCTTTTTCCAATGCTGGTGGCAACCAGTGAACTGCCAGGTATTCCGAGTATTCCAGATGCTCTTCCTGGTCATGGGTGCGTGTATCTGGCGGTGTGATGCTGAAATAAAAAAGTCTGATAAACAGTGCAGCCAATAAAAGAACTTTGAACGAGCGACTGAGATTGGTTTTGATAATTAATAAACTGACAAAAACTCCGCTAAGCAGCAGTACAGCGTTTCCTAATTTATCGCCATACAGTGATTTGAAGTTTATTCCCATCATTCCGCCAGTGTCGGTAAAAATGATCTGGATTTTATTGTCACCAGTATTTAAATAATCATTTAAGTCGTAAGTGAATCCGTTGCGGTAATCACGGCGCGCTGATTCAGGAATAGCACTTAGATCCACCGGTTTGTCATTAATCAAGATGGCAACAACTTCGTCATCGGGAATTATCTGGACCCGTGTTCCGGAGAGGCTTTCTTTGGTAATTGTGCCGTTTAGTTCGTAAGTTCCGTTTGCTGGAGACCCCATGTAAAGCGGAAATTGAACGTCTGTCTTGACACCATTAGGTCCAGTCATGGTGAAGTTGCTATACGCAAGTTGACTGGATTTATTGAACGTAGCTGTCGCAATAATTGCCAGGGCAAGTGCACCCAGGATAAGGCCAAAGAATAAATTATTTTTTATGATTCTCATTGCGACTGTTCCTTGGATTTTTGCTCAAGATTTTTTATTTCTGCTTTAAGTATGCCGATTTCCTGGGTCAGGTTTTTATTGCTCTCGGAGAGCTTTGAGATAACCACAGAAAATTGAATAAGGATGAAGAAGGCGCCGATAATCAGCATCAATAATAATGCGGCCGGTGCGTAGATAATTCCCAGTGTTTGTGCAAATAGTTCCAGCAGGGGTTTGAACAACGAAACCAGGAAAAAAGTGATGGCACAACCCAGCCAGAGGAGAGAGTATTCCTCTTTGAGTTTTTTTCGTTTAATGAGTTTTAAAATAAAAATAATCAGCGATGTGCTGCCTATAATCGAAAAAACCTGAATGCGGTTTTGAATCAAAAAATCCAGTGATTCTTGCATGATTTTTACCTTCTTAATTGCGCTCTTTGCGCCGTCATTAAGATTGCAAGGCTGACTTTAATCATATAGTGAGCCGATTTGAGTCCGGATATGGATGAGTGCCCGCCTTGACGTTCTTGCATCTCGACAGAAACTTCTTTAATGGTGAAATTGTTTTTCCCCAAAAGAATAATAGTTTCCGGCTCGGGGTAGTCAGTAGGGTAGTGGGCTGCGAGAAAAGCAATTGCCTTTTTGTTGTACGCCCTGAAGCCGGAGGTGCTATCGGTGATTTTTTGTTTTATCAATAGGTTATTGAGGAATTCGAAAAAACGAATACCGATGCGACGCATAAAGGTGCTTTGAAAACCATCCGTTTTAGCTACAAATCGTGAGCCAATACAAGAATCGCATTCCTGTTTATAAAGTGGCTCCAGAATTTTAGGTATTTCTGATGGCAGGTGTTGGCCATCACCATCAAACTGGATTGCATAATCATAATTGTGGTAGAGCGCGTATTTAAAACCGGTTTGTACCGCGCCGCCGATACCCAGATTCGATGGCAACTGGATAACAGTGGCGAGGCCGGTTGCTTCCGCTTCTTGCTGGGTATTGTCTTTAGAGCCGTCATTAACTACCAGGCAAGTAAAATCGGCATCCTGTTTTTTTAAGGACAGAATGACATTCCTGATATTAGCCTCTTCGTTATAGGCTGGAATAATGATCAGAATTTTTTCTTTTGTCATACCAACACCTGCATTTTATTGTGTGGCACATTGCTGTTGTCAGTAGCAAATCAGGATGCCGATTGTTCTAGGTTGATATCCCGCAAATGAGGGCTATTTATCGGAGTTTTTAACAATATCACTAATATGGAATTTGGGCCGTCTTTTTACTTCTTCATAAATCTTTGATAAATATTCGCCGATAATTCCCAGGCAAATCAGCTGGACGCTGCCAATAAAAAGTAACGGCAGCAATACCGATGCCCAACCGGGTGCGGCATCATCGGTAAACAGGCGCACGGCCAATACCCAGGCAATTAATGAGAATGAGGCGAAACCCGAAAGCAGGCCGAGTACCGTAATCATACGCAATGGGGCGGTAGAAAATGCGGTAATTCCTTTCCAGGCGAAGGACAGCATTTTCTTTAACGGGTATTTACTTTCGCCCGCTTCACGAGCCTGGCGCTCGTACTCCACTATTGAGGATGGATAGCCTACCTCGCGCACAATTCCGCGCAAAAATAAATTCGATTCCCCATACTCCTTAAGGGATTCCAGTGCACGCCGCGATAATAGACGGAAATCTGCGTGATTAAAAATGAGGTCTACCCCCATTTTTTTCATCAGGTGATAATAGCCTTCAGCAGTAAAACGTTTAAAAAAAGTATCTGTGTGGCGCGCGGAACGAACACCATAAACCACGTCATTACCTTTCAGGTATTCATCCACCATTGCTTCAATGTTTTGCGGATCATCTTGTAAATCGGCATCAATACTGACGGTAATGTCTTCTGTCGTTGTGCACAAACCTGCATACAGCGCATTCTGGTGGCCTCTGTTGCGCGATAGTTTTATCGCAACCAGCCCGGGGGTGTTTGCTGCTTCTTCGCTCAGGATTTTCCATGTTTTGTCTTTACTGCCATCATCAACCAGGTAAATTCGTGAATCATGGTTGATTTTTCCTTTCGCAATCATCGAGTCACGCAATGCCAGCAATGTTGCTAATGTTTTGGGTAGCATTTCCTCTTCGTTGTAACAGGGAATAACAACAGCGAGTGAAGGCGTTGAGGCGTTCATGGTTAATGGTTCCTGTAGATCCAGAATTTGTGAACACAAAAGTTCAGTACAACAGTTATTCCGGTCGCCAGAAATTGGGCCACCAGATAATGTTCCACCCAGGGCAAGGGCAGATAATGGTCAAATACAAATAAAAAGGCTGCAAACAGCACAGTATTGGTTGATAAACCAATAGCGACCGCGATGAGATATTTAGGGATTGTCTCTTTGTGGTTACTACGGCTATTGAATGTGTAGCGGTAATTCGCCCAGTAATTAAAGATTGATGAAAGTACATAACCCGCTACTGAGGCAGCGACCTCAGGTAACCAACGACTTTCAACAAACAGGATCAGCAGTAAAAACTGAATCAGTGTGGAAAGCCCACCAATACCTAAAAAAAGGGCGAAACGTTTCATTTCATTGTTATTTTATTTGGCTTTTAACAGAGGTCTGTTTTTAAAAAACCGCTGCACATTACCACATTTTGGTTGACTGTGTAGGGTATTTACTTGCGGATGTATGAACTTGGGAAAGGGATAGCAGAATTGCTCAATGGGCAGTAAGCCGTTAATTATCAGGCCCAGCGCAGTGCTGCACCCGAGCGTTCGATATACATATATTCAGGCTTGTTGGTCAGTGGATGGCAGGCATGGCGCAAGTGATGATGATCGGCAGTCGATCCCATGTATTCCCAGCAATAACCTTCGTGCACACACAAGGGATCGCCGTCATTTAGCGAATAACTGGCAAGTTCATCCCACATTTTTTGCCATTCAGGGTGATTAATGTCGAGATATTGCATGGTTTATCCTTTGCACATCGGGTAATAAATATGCATTCATTGTGGATTGTTAAGTTGCTTTGTCAAGAGTTGTTAATAAAGCAATGATTTAAAAAGGAAAATAAATAATAAATTCGTGCTTTTCATCACCCATTATAAAGAAGTTCACTGTTAAAGTGTCGCTTAAATTTGTATTTTTGTGTCATTGGGTAGCAAGCATCCAAAAAGTTGTTACTTAGGGTTATGTAGGAAAGACTGAAATTTGTGCCATCCTTTCGGTTAGGGTAAGGTTTGTGACTGTGCAAAACATAACCGGGAGGTTGCTATGAATATCGGTCAGGCTGCGCAGGCGTCCGGGCTATCTACTAAAGCAATACGTTATTACGAGGACCTTGGGCTGGTTGTACCGGAGCGGGACAGCAATAATGATTACCGTGTCTATTCCAGCCGGGACGTTGAGCGCCTGCAATTTCTGCACAGGGTGCGATCGCTAGGGCTTGGCCTGGATCAATGCAGGGAGCTGCTTGCCATTTATGCTGATCCCGAACGCCGTTGTGCCCGGGTCAAGGCCTTGGTCGCAGAAAAAATTGCCTTGCTTGACCAGCAACTGTCTTCATTGTCAGCCTTGCGGGAAACATTATTGGGTGTGGCGAATGAATGCAGTGCTGGCGGAAATGGCCCGGAGCGAATTCAGGATACGAACACCGGCAAATTTACCGGTATGGCGTTTACCCTGATAGGCGAGTCAGATACTCCCCGGTAACCGGTGTTTTTCCAGGCGGAAAAAGGCTATGATGCGCGCCGTTTTGTAATTTGTTTGGGAGATTCTATGAGCATCAAATCTGATAAGTGGATGCGCCGCATGGCTGAAGAGCACGGTATGATCGAGCCATTTGAGCCGGGCCAGATTCGTTACGATGCCGCGGGCCAGCGCATAGTTTCTTACGGAACTTCCAGTTATGGGTACGATGTTCGTTGTGCTGACGAGTTTAAGATTTTCACCAATGTGCACTCCACCGTAGTAGACCCAAAAAACTTTGACGAAAAAAGTTTTGTTGATATCAAAAGCGATGTGTGCATCATCCCTCCCAATTCTTTTGCATTGGCCCGCACTGTTGAATATTTTCGCATCCCGCGCAACATTTTAACGGTGTGCCTGGGCAAATCCACCTACGCGCGTTGCGGGATTATTGTGAATGTGACTCCACTTGAGCCTGAGTGGGAAGGGCACGTAACCCTGGAGTTTTCCAATACCACGCCATTGCCAGCAAAAATTTATGCGAATGAAGGTGTGGCGCAAATGCTGTTTTTTGAATCCGATGAAATTTGCGAAACGTCTTACCGGGATCGCGGTGGCAAATACCAGGGCCAGCGCGGTGTAACCTTACCGCGCACTTGATATGGGTGATGTAATCCCGTTTAAAAAGCCGAGCCCTTTTGAAAAACATAAAGGCAAAAGTTTATGCCGTAGCGGTTTTCATAAATGGGAAGTCGTGAAGGAAAAACAATTCGATGTAAAGCAGGGTAAGTTGGTGACGATTTATAAATGCAGTCGTTGCGGCGAGCAAAAAGTAGAATTGAAGTAGCGTAAAAAACAAATAGCATGAAAAATAAAAAAGGCTCCGAATGGAGCCTTTTTTATTGCATATGCCTGGTCACCATTAATGATGGTGATGACCACCCGCGCCGTGAGCGTGGCCGTGGTTCAATTCTTCTTCGGTCGCATCGCGCACTTCAGTAATTTCCACATCAAAATTCAGGTCAACACCGGCGAGTGGGTGGTTGCCATCGATAGTGACCTGGTCGCCTTCAACATGGGTAACGGTAACTACTTGCAGGCCGTGTTCGGTTTCTGCATGGAATTCCATCCCCACTTCGATTTGGTCGATGCCGGAAAACATGGTAGCAGGTAATTCCTGCACCAGGCTGTCATCGCGCAAGCCATAAGCTTGCGCTGCTTTAACGGCCACATTCAGTTTATCGCCAACCGCTTTGCCCTCGAGCGCTTGCTCAAGGCCTGGAATGATGTTGCCAGCGCCGTGCAAGTAAGACAGCGGGTCTTGACCTTCGGAAGAATCAAGCACTTTGCCAGTGCCATCAGTCAATGTGTAGTGGAAGCTGGCAACGCTGTTTTCTGCAATTTTCATAAAAAGCCTTCTGATAAGATAAATTAATAAAAATTTTTACGTTGAAAATCAATATTGAAACAAGTGTTAAAACGTTAGCACATTAAAATTTTTCAATGGCTTTGCCATCTATGGATGCCTTGTGGATATAAATAGTGTAAGTGCTGCCTTTTTCTTCTTGTTGCAAGCGCACCAGTAAATAATTCCAATCTTTGGCTAACCATGCGTAGGTGACACGCTTGTCATTGTCGCGACTGCGTTTCACTTTTACGGTATTTACTTTGCCGAGCGGTGTATCAAGAACTTCCTCGCCCAAGGTGACAAATTTGTATTCCTTCAGGTGACCACCATCGGCGATCTGGTAGCTGAAATTTTTCTGGCCGTTAAGCAGGTCCTGTTGCAACTGGATCTGGTAGCTGAGTTTGTCTTGCACTCGCTGGGTGATATCCATTTGCCAGTTGGTTTGTTGTACTTTGTTGATAACGGTTTTTTTATCCCAGTCAAAACTCAGGTCAGCATCGCGATCCTTGCCCAGTCCGCGTCGTTTGTATAAATAATGCAGTGGTTTGATCGTTTGTTTTACCGGGTCCCATTGCATTTGGCTGGTCTCGGTAATAGTGCCAATCATCGAATCAAACTTGAAGAGCAGGTCATATTGGTTGTCTGCGCTTTGGGTGAGCCGGTTAGTGACGGTGATATTGAAGCCATAGAGCCTGGCTTTATATTGATTGTCGAAAACCTTTGGGGCTTCGACGGCTGTAGCCAGCGCTGAAACAAACAGGAGGCCGGTGGCGATAAGGTGGTGAAAGCTAAACCGAAAGTTGAGCATAGTATCTTCCGTTAAATATCGTTGGCCTCAATTTGATAACCGCTTTCCGCTAAAAGTTCACCATCCAGTTCGGCTTTGCCATTTGCCATCCGTAATTTCCCCTCCGCGAACCACTTGACCGCCAGCGGGTAAATCACATGTTCCTGGCGTTGCACACGCTTGGCCAGCAGGCCTGCATCATCGCTTGC
Source organism: Gammaproteobacteria bacterium (assembly GCA_021151835.1). GTDB lineage: Bacteria > Pseudomonadota > Gammaproteobacteria > Pseudomonadales > Cellvibrionaceae > Cellvibrio. The sequence continues at coordinate 30,912 of JAGKWO010000030.1, read as the reverse complement.
CAACACAGGAACCCGCGCCTGGATGACGACCGGGCCGCCATCCAGTTCGGCAGTAACAAAATGCACGCTGACCCCATGGTGGCTTTCGCCTGCATCAATCGCGCGCTGGTGCGTATGCAGGCCCTGGAATTTGGGTAGCAACGAAGGATGGATGTTAAGCATGCGGCCCAGGTAGTGCTCGGTAAACGCCGGAGTCAAAATGCGCATGAAGCCCGCCAATACGACGAGGCCCGGAGTATAGGCATCAATGGTGCGCATCAGCTCCACATCAAACGCTTCGCGGGTAGCGTAGTTCTTGTGGTCCAGGACCAGTGTCGGGATTCCCGCTTTGCTGGCGCGGACCAAACCCATTACCTCGGGGCGATTGCTAATCACAGCGGCGATTTCAATCGGTAAATCGCCACTGTTGACTCCATCAATCAATGCCTGGAGGTTGCTACCGCTACCGGAAATCAGGACAACAACACGCAACTTTAGCGCGGGGGAGGCAGCTTGCGACATCGATTAAAGGCCTTGCAATTCAACGCGGTGTTCGTCGCCAACCGCTTTGGCGATATGGCCAATAACAAACGCATTTTCGCCAGCCGCGCGCAGGATGCCCAGTGCATTGTCTTTTTCACCGGCAGGAACGGCGATAACCATGCCTACGCCACAGTTAAAGGTGCGGTACATTTCGCGGATGTCCACGTTGCCGCCCTTCTGCAACCATTGGAATACCGGCGGGAACGCCCAGCTTTTGGTATCGATAACCGCTTTACAGCCTTCCGGTAATACCCGAGGAATATTTTCGGTCAGGCCGCCACCGGTGATGTGCGCCAGTGCATTAACGTTGGATTCCTTAATCAGCTTCAACACGGATTTCACATAAATGCGGGTTGGCTCCATCAACGCATTTGCCAGGGGCTTGCCACCGCAATCCTGGGTCAAATCGGCATTGGTAACGTCAATAATCTTGCGGATCAGGGAGTAACCATTGGAGTGAGGGCCGCTGGATGTGAGGGCGAGCAGGGTGTCGCCTTCCTTTACTTTGCTGCCGTCGATGATTTCGGATTTTTCGACCACACCCACACAGAAGCCGGCCAGGTCGTAATCTTCACCTTCATACATGCCGGGCATTTCAGCGGTTTCACCGCCTACCAGCGAGCAGCCGGACAGTTCGCAGCCATCGCCAATACCGGCTACTACGGCCGCAGCAACATCAACGTTGAGTTTGCCCGTGGCGTAGTAATCGAGGAAGAACAAAGGTTCTGCGCCGGTTACCACCAGATCATTTACGCACATGGCCACCAGGTCGATACCGATAGTGTCATGCTTTTGCAGGTTCATCGCCAGGCGCAATTTGGTGCCCACGCCATCAGTTCCGGATACCAGCACCGGCTGGCGATAACCCTCGGGAATTTCACACAGCGCAGCAAAGCCACCCAAACCGGCCATTACCTCGGGGCGACGGGTGCGTTTGGCAACGCTTTTGATGCGTTCTACCAATGCATCGCCCGCGTCGATATCAACGCCTGCATCTTTGTAACTTAAGGATGGAGTAGAGGTTTGGTTTTGGCTCATAAGAAGGGGCTCACAGCTCTGACAGTTGGAGTGGTTTAAAAAAAGGCCGCCATTCTAGCAGTTAATGATTGCCCATGGGGAAACTTGGGGGAAATTGCCAAAAATTGTCCCTGCGGTTTACCGGGAAATTGTGATGATCGCCCCGATTGACTCTGCCGCCAGTTGGAATAAGCCTGTTACAATGCCGGCCTTCCCGTGTTCCCTAATGGCCATTCGACACTTGTCTGGCTTATTAAATGATCACCTTTAGAGGTTGGCTTTGGTGCGTTTATTGTCGTTACGTCTGCTGCTGTTAGTTATGTTGCCATTTGCCGGTGGAGTTAATGCCGGTCAAACAGTCGATATTTATAAAGCTGAGGTGCTGGTAAAAAACCAGTCAGAAGCAGAGCGCAACGCCGCCGCGCGCGCCAGTTTTGGCGAGTTGATCGTGCGGGTCTCCGGCCAACGCGCGGCGCTTAGCCATCCGGCGATCCAGCAAGCCTTGCCCAATGCACAAAATTACCTGTTCGGTTTCACTTACAAATCCGCCACTGACAAAATTACCGAGGAAGGTAAAAGCCTGTCTGCAACCGGTTTGCAGTTGAATTTTGAGCCGCGTGCGATTGAAAAATTATTGCGCGATGCGCAATTGCCACTGTGGCCTGCCACCCGGCCCAATGTACTGGTATGGCTCGTAGCCAAAGGACCGGCCGGTTTGCGTGTTGTGCCGCAACCTTCAGATATACAGGCCATGCAAGCGCAAGCGAGCTATCGAGGTTTGCCACTTGTGTTTCCGCAGGAGGGCTCGCCACTGCCCGCCAATGATCTCTGGTCCGTCAATATAGAAAAAATCAAAGCAGTGTCATTAGCTTACAAAGCGGATGCAATTCTGGTAGGGCGCTATACACCATCCAGCATTGGAGCAATTCCCGCGCCGTCATCGCCGGTTTCCGGGGAACCACTCGATACTGCCAATACCCCGCTCAATGGATTGGGTCCCTGGGTCGGCGATTGGCAGTTGCTGCATGCCGGCAGCATCCAGTCATTCAGCGATGAAACCCCGGAAACCAGCGGTTTATTTGCCTCGGCAATTGATCGTGCCGCCGATTATTTTGCCAACCAATATGCAATTACACCGACCAGCCAGGGGCCGCAAAGCATTGTTTTGCGCGTGCGCAATATCGCCAGTTTTGGCGCATTCAAAGAAGTGCAGCGCTACCTGGATGGGCTGGCAATGGTTCGGCGTATGGAAGTGGTAACAGTCACTCCGGAAGGTTTGCTGGTGCGCTTGAATGTGGAAGGTGATACCAGGTTATTGATGAGCACCCTCGCATTGGGGCGTCGCCTGGTCCCTGAGGCGGCAACTGTAGTGCCGGTAAATGGCTCATCGGCGCAAACTTCCGATATCGATGCAGAAGCGATGGCTGAATTGGATCAGGCATTAGCGAGTGAAAGTGGTGTGAATCCGCAAGCCCCCGTTTCAGCGGCAGCATCGGCCCACGCCGGTACCCTGGAAGACCCGTTAATTTTCGTTTGGCAAAAATAGAGTTTGGCAGAAGTAGTTATGATTAACTTGCCGCAGCAGTTATCCCTCAGCGTCAATTTGAATGATGACGCTACTTTTGAAAATTTTTACGCGCCCCCACAAACGCACAACGCGATGGTCGTCCAGGGGTTGCGCGAACAACTTGATGGTAAAAGTGAAGCATTTGTTTATCTGTGGGGCGCGCCCGGTTGTGGCTTGACGCATTTGCTGCAAGCGGCATGTCATCAGGCCCAGGAAATCGGATTGGCAGTGCAATACCTTCCGTTACGCGATCTTGTCGGTTATGCACCGGATGAATTGTTTGTCGGCCTGGAAGACCTGGATCTCGTCTGCCTGGATTGCTTGCCCAGCATCGCCGGGCGATCCGATTGGGAGTTGGCGATTTTTAATTTATACAATCGTTTGCGCGAACAAGGTAAGCGATTACTGGTCGCGGCTGAACATAGCCCGCGCGAGTTGGAAATTTCCCTGGAAGATTTGCGTTCGCGTTTGCAATGGGGAATTACCTATCAGGTGCACAGCCTGAGTGATGAAGACAAGCAGCATGCTCTGCAATTGCGCGCGCGCGCGCGCGGTCTGGAATTGAGTGATGACGTAGCGCAATACATCATCCAGCGCTTGCCGCGCGATACCAATGAACTCTTCTGGCAATTGCAACGTTTGGATCATGCCTCGCTTGCTGAACAACGCAAATTAACGATTCCGTTTGTAAAGAAAGTTTTAGCGATTTGATCACTTCGGGTATCGCACTCACAATTCTCTTCTACCGTATAACTACATCAGGTTTTTGCGTAAACCGGGGCGACGGATTTCTCTTTGCGTCCCGGGCCAACATGCTTTTTTACTGATAAAACCTGCAGCAGCAATAACTGCAACACGCATCGGCCAAATGTTTAACAAGGCCATACAATAATGGAGAGTTTTATGTCGATCACCCCACCCGCAAACCTGATCCGGATGATTGCTGCCCTTGGCTTTTCCGGTTTCCTTGTTGCTTGCGGCAATGACGGCCAGTCCAGCACTCCGTCTGCCTCTGCTTCCGGTTCCAATGCAAGCAGTTCCAATGCAAGTTCTCTATTGGTTAAAGTAAACCAACTCGGCTTTTTACCCGAATCAGCAAAAGTCGCAATTGTGCCCGATGTCGCGGCCACCCGTTTCAAACTGATAAACGCCGGCACGGCCACAGAAGTGTTTAGCGGCACCCTGAGTGCAGCGGCGATGTGGGATGCATCTGGAGAAAGCGTAAAAGTCGCGGATTTTTCCAGTGTAAAAATACCGGGCGATTATCAAGTGCGTGTTGAGGGCCTTACTGATTCACAGGTCTTTAGCATCGCCCCGGATGTGTATAGCGCATTAACTGCAGCGAGCATCAAAGCATTTTATTTCAATCGCAGCGGCATTGAATTATTACCGGAGTTTGCCGGTAAATTTGCGCGTCCCCTCGGGCATCCTGATACGCAAGTATTGATTCATCCATCGGCGGCCAGTGATGCGCGTCCGGCAGGTACTGTGGTGTCCAGTCCCAAAGGTTGGTATGACGCGGGGGATTACAATAAATACATTGTGAACTCGGGAATTTCTACCTACACCTTGCTCGCAGCTTATGAACATTTTCCGTCGCTGTTTAACAACCAGAATGTAATTATTCCGGAAAGTGGTAATGCATTACCGGATGTACTGGATGAAGCATTGTGGAATCTGGAATGGATGCTCACCATGCAAGATCCTAATGATGGCGGTGTGTATCACAAGCTCACCAATAAAAATTTTGATGGAACCGTGATGCCGCACCAGGCAACCAGTGAGCGTTATTTGGTGCAAAAAACCACCGCAGCCGCGCTGGATTTCGCCGCGGTAATGGCGGTGGCCAGCCGCGTTTTTGCGCAATATGAAACGCAGTTGCCCGGGCTTTCTGCAAAAATGCTCAAGGCTGCAGAAGCGGCGTGGGAGTGGGCGAATATTCATCCGGCGATTGTTTATGAACAACCCGCTGATGTGCACACCGGCGAATATGGCGATAAAACCCTGAGTGATGAATTTGCCTGGGCGGCAGCCGAGTTATATATCACTACCCGTGTTGATGGTTATTACACGGCGTTGAAACCTGTCGACCTGTTTAATTCCGTTCCTTCGTGGGGCAATGTGCAAGGTTTGGCCTGGGTGTCGCTGGCGCACCATCGCAACCAGCTCACTGCCGTTGCTGATCAAACATTAATTGCCAGCCGTATCAAAACGCTTGCTGATAATTTATTGTCGGCGTGGTACGCATCGCCCTACAAAATCAGTATGGAAAAAAATAATTTTGTATGGGGCAGTAATTCCGTTGCATTGAATCAGGCGATGATGCTGGTGCAAGCCTATCGTTTGGATGGCAAACGCGATTACCTGGATGCCGCCCAGGCACAATTGGATTATGTACTGGGGCGCAATGCAACGGATACGTCTTTCGTGACCGGCTTTGGCAAAAAGTCAACGCTGCATCCACATCACCGCCCCTCGGAAGCGGATGGAATTGCGGAGCCGATTCCCGGTTTCATCGCCGGTGGCCCACAACCGGGCCAGCAGGATAAGGCGGGCTGCCAAACCGCTTATCCGTCCACTATTGCCGCTAAATCTTACTTGGATCATTACTGCAGTTATGCCAGTAATGAAATTGCAATCAACTGGAACGCGCCATTGGTGTACGTGTCAGCGGCGATTGCTGCCCTGACACCGAAATAATTCCGCCGTCATTTTTTCGCGATGAAGAATCAAGCCGGCTATTAGCCGGCTTTTTTATGCCTGAGTAAAAACCCTTATACCGATTCTTTACGGTGTCGCTGGCTTTTTGCCAAACCAGACTATGCTTTAGAAATTTCAGCAGGCGTCGCAATGGCGGCGAGGGAGCCCACATGAAATTCAATAGCCTGAATACCAAAATGATGTCGATCATCCTGTTGGTAGTTGTCAGTTATGTCATCACCTTGTGGGTTTTAAATTCCCAGGCCAGTCGAATGCAGCACGATCTTGCAGCGGAGTACGCCGAAGAGCTGGCGCAACACGAAGCGTTCAGTGTAAAGGGGCGATTGGATGTGGCGATGAATGCTTCACGTAACCTTTCAACGGCATTAATTGCGCTGCATCGCACTAATCCGGACCGGAAAGTCGCGGATGAATTGTTGCGTCAGTTTTTGCAAAACAATCCCGAATTTCTTGCCGTGTGGACTGCCTTTGAACCCAATGCTTTCGACGGAAAAGATAATAATTTCCGCAATGCCAACGCGCATGATGCCACTGGCCGTTATATTCCTTACTGGAATCGCGGCGCGGGTGATTTAGCAGTTGAAGCGTTGGTGGATTACGACAAGCCCGGTGCCGGCGATTATTATTTGCTGGCAAAAAATAATCGCACCGAAACGTTAATTGAGCCGTATATTTACAGCGTCGGCGGCAAGCAAACACTGATTACTACGGTCGCCGTTCCAATTATTTATAACGGTCAGGTGTTGGGTGTGGCGGGTGTGGATATTGCGCTCGCGGATTACCAGGCTGATGTCAGCAAAATAAAGCCCTACGAAATTGGTTATGCAAGCTTGTTATCCCACAGTGGAATTTATGTGGGTGATGCCAATGCAAAAAATGTTGGCGAAAAAATTACCGATAGCGATTTATTAACGGCAATCGATAGCGGGAAAATACTGGGGCGCGATTTATTTGATGATTATCTGCAAGCAGATGCCTACCAGGTTGCGGTGCCGGTAAATGTTGGCAAAACAACCTCGCCCTGGTCATTTCGTGTCAGCGTTCCCGCTGAACGAATGATGGACGATGTGATTGAAATGCGTCGCATCGCTATTCTAATTGGTGTGGTCAGTGTGGTGGTTGTGGCGGGAATTTTAATCTGGTGTATTCGCAACTGGGTATTGAATCCGGTTAACAGCGCACGCGCTGCGGCATTGCGTATGGCCGAAGGCGATTTATCAGTGGCGATTCATGTGCGCGGCAATGATGAAATCGCGCAACTGCTCAGCGCGATGAAAACCATGAGTGAAAAGCTGGTTGGTATCATTGCCAATATTCGCCACGCCGCGCAGGAGCTGGTGCAATCAAGCGAACAAATTGGCAGCACCTCGCAAAGTTTATCGCAAGCCGCTACCCAACAAGCGGCAACAGTAGAAGAAACCAGCGCATCAGTTGAAGAAATTTCTGCTGCCGTTGCCCAAAATTCGGATAACGCCCAGGCCACCGATTCCATCGCCAGCCAAAGTGCAACATCAGCGGCGCAAGGTGGCGACGCGGTGCGCGAAACAGTAACCGCCATGCGCCAGATTGCGGAAAAAATCAGTCTCGTCGATGACATTGCTTACCAGACGAATTTACTTGCATTAAATGCAGCCATTGAAGCCGGCAGGGCTGGTGAGCATGGACGCGGATTTGCAGTAGTTGCTGCCGAAGTCCGCAAACTGGCACAACGCAGCCAACTGGCGGCACAGGATATAGGTGCAGTCGCCGGAAAAAGTGTGCAACTGGCGGAACGTGCCGGCGGTTTGTTAAACGAAATGTTGCCATCGATTCGCAAAACCGCCGATCTCGTGCAAGAAATCAGCGCTGCCTCCAGTGAACAATCCAAAGGCCTTGAACAAATTAATTCTGCAATCAGCCAACTGGCACAAACCACACAAGTAAATGCCTCGGCAGCAGAAGAGCTGAATAGCACCGCAGAGGAAATGAGTAACCAGGCGGTACAGCTGCAAGAAATGATGGAATTTTTTGTTATTGATAAAGCGGTGTTGCGGCCGATATAAATTTGCAATAGCGTCGCTGTTTAGTTGCAAAATCGCCAGCTTTACGCTGGCGGTTTTGTTTCTATAAGTTGTACTCGAATTAGTTGGCTAATTGTTCTGTGAAGTGTTCGGCGGTTTGCGAGCTGGCTTCACGGATATAACCGGCGCATTATGAGTCCATATAACAAATAAACCGTTAGCGCCGAGGTATGTACCATGCAAACCTGCGTAAGAAAAATTATTTTTATTACTGGTTGTTTGATATTGGTTTCTTGTGGTGGGGGCGGAGGTGGGGGTAGTAGTAATCCACAGGCTTCATCATCGATGACTGTTTCGTCGGCGGTAACGATGAGTTCCAGTCTGGTTTCTTCGTCAATTGTAACTTCATCGTCAGCTGTATCATCGAGTGTGCAGGTTTCTTCTATTGCTGCATCAACAAGTAGCATTGTTTCCGGTATTACAACGCGGCCTTCCAATAAAACCTGTCTTGCCCCTGTACCGGTGACTTCTGGTGCTACGACAATTAGCTGGAGTGCGGTGTTTCCCTCTTTGCCCAATATTTCCCAGGCCACTAATTTAATTCAGGCGCCGGATGACAATGCAAATTGGTATGCGCTGCGCCAATCCGGCATTGTGGTGCGCTTTCCCAACCAGGTATCAGCGAATGCATTGACCAGTGTGCTCAATATTGAAGATCGTGTTGAGTTCAATGGTGGTGAAACCGGGTTATTGGGAATTGCTTTTCATCCGCAGTTTGCCACCAATCGCTACGTGTATTTTTATTACATGGGGTTAAATGCTGGTGATGATCTTGAGTCGCGTGTTGCGCGTTATCAATTTGCGGCGAACGGCACCATCGATAAAAACAGTGAATTGATTTTATTGCGCTTTGACCAACCCTATTCAAACCATAATGGCGGGCAATTGGCATTTGGCAACGATGGGTTTTTATATATCGCATCGGGCGATGGTGGCAGCGGTGGCGACCCGCAGCAGAACGGACAAAATAAAAATAATTTGCTCGGGAAAATACTGCGCATTGATGTTGATAATCCGGCGAACGGAAAAAATTACGGCATACCGGCGGATAATCCTTTTGCCAGTAGTGGCGGCTCGCCGGAAATTTGGGCTTACGGATTGCGCAATCCCTGGCGCTTTAGTTTCGACTCTGAAACGGGCGACTTGTGGGCGGGCGATGTAGGGCAGGGGGCGTGGGAAGAAATTAATATTGTTACTAACGGCGGTAATTATGGTTGGGGAGATATGGAGGGCGATAGTTGTTACAGTGGCCGGCCCAATTGTTCTACCGCCAATAAAATAAAACCGGTGTTATCCATTAGCCATAACACCGGTGTTTGCTCGGTGATTGGTGGATTTGTTTATCGCGGATCGCAATACCCGGCGGCTTACGGTAAATATTTTTTTACTGATTATTGTTTGAATACCATGCAATCCATTACGCGCAACGGGGATAACAGTATCAGTGTAAATGCGCACGGCAGTGTGCCGGTGGATATAGTGTCCTTCGCGCAAGATAATCAGGGCGAGCTTTATGCCATCGGCCAAAGCGGCGCCGGTGCGCAAATTGTGAAACTCCAGGCCAGCGGCGGTGAACAAACGCCGGGCACTATGGCCCCGCTTCTTTCTGCAACCGGTTGTGCTAATACAACTAATCCAACATTGCCCGCGGCGGCGATGATTCCGTATCAGGTACAAAACCAGCTGTGGTCCGATGGCGCTGACAAAGAGCGTTATCTCGCTGTGCCGGATAACCAGAAAATCGGCCTTGCAACCAATGGTGATTTTTTATTTCCGGTGGGCAGTGTGTTGATGAAGCATTTCAAACTGGGCGATAAATTTATTGAAACCCGTTTATTTACGCGTGGCGCGTTGGGGTGGCAGGGGTTTAGTTATGAGTGGCGCGATGACCAGACGGATGCAAATTTATTAACGGATGCTAAGGAAAAAACCATTGATGGTATCCAATGGCAGTACCCGAGCCCGGGGCAATGTTTGATTTGCCATACTGAAGTAGCAAATTTTTCGCTCGGCCTGGAAACTGCGCAGCTAAATTCAGCCATGCAGTATCCCGCAAGCGGCATAACGGCCAACCAATTGGATACCCTGGCGCATATCCAGCTATTTTCGTCATCGTTAACAACGCAACAAAAAACGGAAAAATTATTTTCACTGACTGATCCCGCTGCATCCCTGGCTCAGCGCGCACGCTCTTATTTACACAGTAATTGCGCGGGATGCCATAGCCCGAATGGGCCTACACCGACGAATCTGGATTTACGTTTTGCTACAACCTTAGCTGCAACCAACGCATGTAATTCACAACCGTTAGTCGGTGATTTGGGTATTGCCAATGCGCGTTTGATTGTGCCGGGTGAACCGGCGCGTTCAATTGTGCTGGAAAGAATGAAACGGCGAGATAGCGACCAAATGCCACCCTTGGCAACACATGTTGTTGATGCCACAGCGGTGCAAGTTGTTAGTGACTGGATTGCGGGATTGACGGGTTGCGAATGAGTTTGTAAAAAAACAGGCGGGCTAATGAGCCCGCCTGTTTTTTTACTTTTTTAACTACCTTTTAAAACGGTAGCGGCAATGTTTACTTCAGTTATTTTTTGTTTTTGCATCAAGGTGCAACACACTCAAAGCATTTTACGTAAATGCCGCGCGGATCATTCAGGCTTTGAATTTCGTGCAAGGGTTTTAATGCCGGTGCCAGATCGTTAAGCACACTGAGCGTGGAAAATTTTTCCAGCAAGGCCGTGGGGGCCAGCGCACCAGCGTGTCCACCCAGTAACGATTGCACCAGTTCTTCTTTCGGTGAAAGCGGGCGATGTACAAACTCCACTTTGTATTTATCGAGTTTTGCTTCAGTGGCGATAGCGGCAATCACATCTTTCAATGTGCCCAGTTCATCCACCAGGCCAATTTCTTTGGCTTTGGTGCCGGTCCAGACATGGCCTTGCGCGATTTCATTGATCGCTTCTTTATCTTGTTTACGTGCGTTGGCGACTAAGGTGATAAAACGTTGGTAGATGCTATCCACACTGTGCTGTACTACTTTGCTCGCTTTGCTACTCAATGGGCGATCCAGGCGCATAGTGCCGGCTAATTCAGTGGTGCCGACCCCATCGGTGCTGATGCCGATTTTTTTCAACGAATTTTCCAGTGTCGGGAATGCGCCAAATACGCCAATCGAACCGGTGATGGTTGTTGGTTGTGCCCAGATTTTATCGCCTGCTGTTGCAATCCAGTAACCGCCGGAGGCAGCGACGCTGCCCATGGAAATATAAATAGGAATATTTTTCTCGCGCAATTTAATAATTTCCGCGCGGATAATTTCCGAGGCAAACGCGCTGCCGCCGCCAGAGTCGATGCGAATAACCAATGCTTTTACGTCGGCATCATCTTTAACCTGGCGCAATAATTCCACCATGCTGTCGCTGCCGATGCTGCCGTCGGGTTGATGTCCATCAACAATTGAGCCAACGGCTGCAACTACGGCAATTTTATTTTTTTCCAGGCTTGGTAATTTACGCACATCGGCGAGATAGGATTTAATTCCCACACCGTTGTACCACTCGCCCTCATCGCTTTTACCCGCTGCATCAATTAATAATTGCTCAGCGTCCTGGCGCGACAGGGTTTTATCTACCAGTGTTTTTTCCAGCGCAAGTTTGGCGCTGTCACCGTCGGTGAGCGCCATGTGCGCGTCCAGGTTATTGACGTAGTCGTTGATGCTGCCCGGCGCAAGCTTGCGGCGTTGTTCAATATTGGTGGTGTAAGTGGCCCAGAGTTCATTGATCCATTGTTCGTTGTGCTCGCGCGATTCGTCGGACATGTCGTCGCGCAAAAACGGTTCGAGATAATCTTTATATTTGCCGGAGCGGAAGGCGTGGATGGTAATACCGAGGTTATCCAGCGCCGTTTTATAGTAATTCATATAGCGGCCATAGCCGGTGATCTCTACCGTGCCCATATCGTGCAGGTAAATTTCGTCGGCATAAGTGGCGAGGTAATATTGTTCCTGTGAATAATTGTCGCTAACGGCAATTATTTTTTTGCCACTGCTTTTGAAATTTTCCAGGGCCTGGCCGAGTTCGTTCATTTTGCTCAAGCCACCGCCGACCAAACGCCCCGGTTCCAGCACCAATAATGTTACGCGTTTATCGGCCGCTGCGTGATTGATGGCTTCTACCAATTCGTTCACTACGGTTTCATTTTCATCCAGGCTTTCGTCGGAAAGTAGTGCGCTTGTCGGGTCGATATAGCTGCGCTGGTCTACCAGAATGCCGGTAGGTGCCAACCGTAATGCAAAACTTGCCGGGAGTGGTTTGGGGGCACTGGATCCTATCGCCGCCAGGATTAACAACAGCAACAGCAGGAAAAAAATATTCATCACCGTGTTGCGTAACCAGGTAATACCGCCGCCCAGGCCATTAAAAAACCGGCGGAGTGGCCCCGGTTTGCGGGCGGCAATTGTTGCCGCAGCGGGCGGTGGTGTGAGCGGTGCAGGGCGGGGTGGGACCGGTGGCTCGTAATGATTAACTGACACGATAGATTCCTTGGTTAATGGTTGCTGTCATCAACAGCGGGCGTGTGAGGATTTTTGGTATACAAATAATAATTCCAGTATTGCAGCCAGCGGCTGGTCATCATGGACGCGATAAATAACACGGTGACCAATAATGTGATTAGCCAATCGCTCCATAGCCAGCGGGTCATCAGTAACGGAATAATGACCAGGAAATACATCAACGCGACAAAACATAACCAGCTGTAACTGCGATGGGTTTCATTGCGTAATGCGGGGATAAATATCAACAGGGGGATAATTTGTACCATCCATAATTTAATATTGCCGGTTTCGCGAAATAGATTGAGCGCAGTAAATAACAGCAGTAAACCGGCATAGCATCCGATGGTCAGGAAGCGGCCGATACGCAATTTTTTTTGCAAAATAACTGCGTCGGCGTCGGTGATAATAATGTCTTTTTTACGCGTTCCGTTTTCACTTTCCGGGGCGTGGTCGGGTTGAGTCATGAAATAACCTTGTCGTTCTGTTAACTATTCAGTTTTAACGCGAGTGTGGCAACACGTTTGCCCAATGCCTGGCACAAATCAATTTCGTCGGCGCTGAGTTTGGTGGGTTTATCGCCGTGGGCAAAATGCGATGCACCGTAAGGGCTGCCGCCCGTCAGTGTGGTATTTAAACCGGGTTCGCTGTAGGGAATTCCCGCAATGACCATACCTTGATGCAGCAACGGCAGCATCATCGACAGCAGTGTGGTTTCCTGCCCGCCGTGCAAGGTGGATGTGGAGGTAAACACCGCAGCAGGTTTGTTGATCAAATCGCCATTCAGCCAATGGGTGCTGGTGCCATCCAGGAAATATTTCAGCGGCGCGGCCATATTGCCAAAGCGCGTAGGACTGCCCAGGATTAAACCGGCGCAGTGCTTCAAATCATCGGCGCTGCAATAAACCGCACCGCTATCGGGGATCTCCGGCGCAGTGGCTTCGGTGGTGGTGGACACGGCGGGTACAGTGCGTAAACGCGCCTCAATACCGCTGACTTGCTCGATACCGCGTGCGATCTGCTTCGCCATTTCCAGTGTTGATCCATTGCGGCTGTAGTACAGCACCAATACATAGGCGGACATTAGTTATCCCTCAAAGAATGGTTAATACCTGTTCGGGTGGGCGGCCGATAATGGCTTTATCGCCGTTAATAGCAATCGGGCGCTCGATCAGTTTGGGGTTCTCTACCATCGCTTTGATCAGTGCGGCCTCGCTAAGTTTGCCATCGGCCAGGTTGAGTTCTTTATAGGCATCTTCACCTTTGCGCAACAAATCGCGTGCACTAATGCCCAATGTGGCCAGTAGCGCCTTTAAGGTTTTCGCGGTAGGCGGCGTTTCCAGGTAGAGGATAACCTCCGGTTCTACGCCCTTGTCGCGCAGCAGGTTGAGGGCGTCGCGCGATTTGGAGCAGCGCGGGTTGTGATAGAGTGTCACCATTTTTCAGTATCCGTTGCGAGAATGCCGCCGATTATAACGGCTGGGTTCCGGTTTAGGTTTAAGGATTTGTCGCTATGCCATGGTTAAGTGAGCAGTGGGCCAACATAAAATTGCATTACCGCTGGTTGTTGGGGTTTTTCTGTTTGATGGTTCGCCAATACCAGGCCAAGGAATGCCAGAAAAGCGCGGCATCTCTGACCTATGTAACGCTCTTTGCCACTGTGCCGATGATGACCGTTACTTACTCGATGTTTTCCATTATCCCCGCGTTCCAGAATCTGGGCGACCAATTACAAACGATGGTGTTCGAACATTTCCTGCCCAATAGTGAGCAGGATCTGGGTAAGTACCTGCAGGATTTCTCCGCCCAGGCGCGCCAGCTGACCGCATTCGGTTTGGCGTTTTTGCTGGTTTCCGCCTATTTGATGCTCAAGAATATTGAGCAAAATTTCAATGCGATCTGGGGCGTTGCCCGCGGTCGCCGCGGTGTTGCGAACTTTTTGCTCTACTGGGCAATCCTCAGCCTGGGGCCGTTATTGCTTGGCGTGGCGCTGGCGATGAGCACCTACCTGGCGTCTTTCCGCTTGCTGGTGGGGCATTACGATAGCCTTGGGGTTATCGAAAGTGTATTGCAGCTTGCGCCCTGGTTTCTGATTTGGGCGGCGTTCACGTTGTTATTTGTCGCCGTGCCCAACTGCAAGGTGCCGGTAACCCATGCGTTGGTGGGCGGCTTTTTCACGACTTTATGTTTCCAGGGCCTGAAGGCGGCGTTTGGCTGGATTGTCAGCCACTCGTCGTTCACGCTGGTGTACGGCGCTTTTGCTGCCGTGCCGCTGTTCCTGTTGTGGGTTAATTTAATCTGGACGGTGATTTTAGGGGGCGCGGTATTTGTACATACCATCAACGCCCACCAGATTGGTTTGCGCGTGCGCAATTATCCAGATTTGCTCGCCAGCCTGATGATTTTATGGCGCTGTTACCAGGCCTCGCGCGATGGTGTCGCAGTGCCGGAGCGGGCGTTATTGCGGCAGGGCTTGTCGGCAGACCAATGGCTGCGCATCAGTGAAACCCTGGTCAAGCACCACGTTCTCACCACTAACTACCAGGGCGATTACCTGTTGTGCCATGACCTGAAAAACCTGAGTTTGCTCGATTTGGCTGACATCCTGGATGTACCGCGCCAATTGCCCAAAGAGCGCGACTGCCTGGCCGGCTTACCCTGGGGCGCAGAAGCGGTAATCCACCTGGGCGCCGTGGACCAGTTTACCCGCGAGCATCTGGATCGATCAGTAGAGTCATTATTTTGCATGACCGGTAACACCGGAAATCCGTCCAAACAAGAAGGGTAAAAATATTTCTGCGGTGAAAAATCCCTGTCTATACTCTCGATAACACACGACTCCAGACCTTTTAATCATTAGAAGACCAATTCCCGTTATGGCAATCCCCTTGTTGATCTGTGATGACTCGATGATGGCGCGCAAGCAAGTCGCGCGCTCCTTACCCGAAGGCCTGGAGGTCGATATCACCTTTGCTACCAATGGTGCAGAAGGGTTGCAAGCGATTCGCGAGGGCAAGGGCGAGATGGTCTTTCTCGACCTGACCATGCCGGAGATGGATGGCTACCAGGTGCTGGAAGCGGTTAAAACCGAAGGCCTGGATGCAATGATTATCGTAATTTCCGGTGATATCCAACCCACTGCCCATGCCCGTGTTACCCAATTGGGCGCGCTGGATTTTATCCAGAAACCGGTTAACCCGGAAAAACTGGCCGATACCCTTAAAAAATTTGGCTTTATTTGATTCTGGCGTTTTATTCCATCTGCCGTTAGATTGCCGCCAGTTTGTTAATACTGACTGGCGCATTTCATGACTCCTTCCTCTTCTTTATCCTTATCCCGCTTTGGCCAAAAACTTTGTACTGATGCTGGCATAGTCACCCTGATGGATGACCTTGGCGCTGCCTTGCGGGTCAATCCCGATATGATTTTTATGGGCGGCGGTAATCCCGCGCGCATTCCAGCGATGGAACAGGCTTTTGAAGAAGCCTTGCGTGCAACACTGGATGATGCCCGTGAAGCCCATCAATTATTAGGCGTTTACCAACCGCCCCAGGGCGATGCGGAATTGCTGGATACCATCGCGGAATTACTTACGCGCGAATATGGCTGGCCGATTTCGCGCGCCAATATTGCCCTCTCCAATGGCAGCCAATCCGCTTTTTTTGTGTTGTTCAATTTGCTCGCGGGCGACTATCCCGACGGTAGTAAAAAGCGCATTCAATTGCCGTTGACACCGGAGTACCTGGGCTATAGCGATTTGGGAATTTGCGATGATTTTTTTACTGCGACGCGCCCGAGTATTGAATTACTGCCCGATGGTTTTTTTAAGTACCACGTCGATTTCTCACAATTAAAAATTACCGCCGAAACCGGTGCGCTTTGTGTCTCGCGCCCCACCAACCCCACCGGTAATGTCATCAGTGATGAAGAGTTATTAAAGCTGGATGAATTGGCGCGCGCGCATAAGGTTCCGTTTATTGTTGATGGCGCCTACGGCACTCCCTTCCCGAATATTTTATTTGCCGATGCAACGCCGCACTGGAATGACAACACCATTTTAGTGCTGAGCCTTTCCAAATTGGGATTGCCAGGCGCGCGCACGGGAATTGTGATTGCCAATCCGGACATGATTAACGCCTTTGCCAAAGCCAACACCATTTTGAGTTTGGCGACGGGAAATTTTGGTCCGGCATTAGCGCGGCATTTGCTGGCGGATGGCAAAATTTTGTACTTAAGTCGCGCTGTGGTTGCGCCGTTTTATCGCGCACGCATGGAGCATGCGGTTGCAGCATTTAAACAGCAGCTCGGTGATTTACCTTGTTTGATCCATAAGCCGGAGGGCGCCATTTTTTTGTGGCTCTGGTGTAAGGATTTGCCGATTTCCAGCGAGGAACTTTACCAACGATTGAAAGCGCGCGGTGTGTTGGTAGTTTCCGGCCATCACTTTTTTCCGGGGCTGGACGAAGCGTGGCAACACAAACATGAATGTATTCGCGTGACTTATTGCCAGGACCCGAAAATAGTAGAGCAGGGCGCGCACATCATTGCCGATGAGTTGCGACGAATTTATCAGGCGGAATAATTTTTTATTTTTGTTTTCAATTGTTGGTCGTGGAGCGCAAATAAAAAACCCGGAAAGCCCTGTGGCTTTCCGGGGTAAAAGTCGCGTCCGTTGCGGTCCAAGATCCTGAAGATTTGAAGCCCCGTATCAGGGGCCTGCTAAGAAGGCCTATTGTTAAAGGCCTATTGTTAAAGGCCTGTGCCGTTAATCCAGACATTGTTAATACGACCGTTAGCGGTGGGCATACGCACGCTGCTGTAGCCTGCCTTTTCCGCAATCGTCATCAACACATTGGTATGGTTGACTCCGCCTTGTGTCGCCACTTGATCACCCCAGCGTTTACCGGGTTCACCCAATGGGCGTAAATCCACCGAGCGACCGGTAACCAAACCGGCGTTCTTGCCACCAGCAAGCAGCATCGGAATGCGATGGTGATTGTGGTAGTTGCCGTGACCGAGATCCGACACCGTACAGATGATGGTGTTATCCAGCAGGCTGCCGTTGACGTCCGGGGTGTTCGCCAGCTTCTGGATGAACTGGCGAATCTGGCCCATCCACCAGACTTTACTGGTGGTGTGCGCGGCGGCGTCCTGGTGTGACAGGTCATGGTCACCGGTTCCGGTTCCCGGCACTACAATGGGCGATACCGGCACACCGTACATAAACGCGATGCTGCGGGTGATACCGCAGGACAAGGTCGAAACGGCAATGTCCTGCTGGATGGCAGAGATATTCGCCAGCACTGAAGTCGCCCAGAGTGCTTGCTCTTCGCCACCAGTGATGGAATCCACCCGTGGTTTGATACTGGTACTGACATCCAGGCAACCGCCCATTGATGCCGCGTTGAGTTTCTGTTCCAACACATCCAGGGCGGCAACGTGTTGCTCCAGCCGCTCGCGTTCGAGGCTGCCCAACTGGGTAGTCAGGCGGCTCAGGTCTTCGCGTGCGCGCGCCAATACCTGGATCTGGGTGGTATCGCCGCCGCCACCGTTACTGCCGAACAGTTGCGGGTAGAGGATGCGCGGATCATCCACCGGATGCAGGCTGGTGCCGTTGTCGTAGCTGATGCGTTTGGAGGTGTCGCTACCCCATTTGGTACCCACACCCATTTGCAGCGATGGGCGGGAAACGCCCGAACTGGCGCGATTGGCCCAGTCTTCCTTGCCCATTTGCACTTCAATCGACGAGGCGCCGGACGCGGACGTGGCGACACCGGTCAAACATTTCAGCGCACCACCCTCATGGGTATTGGCGGTACCCTCGTAGCCAATCCCGTCCAGGAATACCAGATGTTGGGCGACTTGTTGCAAGGGCGCGGTCATGGCGGGGAAGCTTGCGCCCGCCAGGGCACCGGCGCGGGGGAAGAACACGTCCGGCACGCAGCCATTCGGGTGGTAGATAAACAAGGTGCGGATGCGCTGGGTTTCAGCCGCCATGGCCGACCGGGCGAGCAGGGTTGCCAATGGGGACATCACTACCGGGCCAGCCGCCAGAGCTTTAATTAATGAGCGTCTTTTCATGATGACTCCTATTTGCGATTCAGGTAGCTGGGTGAAGTAACGGTTTCGAGCAGCATGTCGCGCAGGTCAGTAGACTTGCCCTGCCAGCGCGAATAGCTCGCATCAACCGCACATTGGTTGGGATCGGAAACCCCTGTCGCAAAACGCTGGTACTGGCGCGTTACACATTTGGATGTGGCTTCTGCACCCGCAGTGCCCAACACGCCGGACAAGCCACGCAAATCCGCAAAGGTGTAGCTGTCGGATTCGGTCATCACCGCCAAACCGGAAATGCCACCGCTCGCATCCACCGGAATACTGTTGCCTTCCAGGGTACGGAAACGGCCTACGGCGTCGTAGTTTTCAAACCCGAAGCCGATGTTGTCGATGTACTGGTGGCACGACTGGCAGTTCTCGTTGTTGGTGTGCGCTGCAAAACGCTGGCGGGTTGGCTTGTTCGGGTCCAACGGCTCTACTTCGCCTACGTTCGGTGGCGGCGGCGCAAAGTCCTGGCAGAGCAGGTTGCGACGCACCAGCAAACCGCGGTGGATCGGATGGGATTCCTTCAGCGTGGCAAGGGTGGTGGTGATCGCGCCCATATGGAGGATACCGCCGCGTTGGGCGTTGGTTGTCACCTTCTGGAACTGGTCACCGCTCACACCGGAGATGCCGTAGTAACTCGCCAGTGGACCGTTCAGGAAGCTGAAGCCGGGGTTAAATGCATCGGCAATTTTGTAGCCGGGTTTGAGGAAGATTTCCTTAAGGAAACTTTCCAGCTCGGTTTTCATCGCCGCGCCGATGGCCGTGGTGAATTGCGGATACAGGGTTTTATCCCGTTGCAGGTTGGCCACATCATCCACATGCAACCATTGCACACCGAAGTGGGCGAACTGCGCACCGGCTTTGGTGGTTGCCAGCAAACGCTCGGCCTGGGTGCGCAATTGCGCCGGTGTGCTCAGGCGGTTGTTGTCGGCTTCGGTGATCAGGGTTGCATCGGGCATTGAACCGGTAAAGGTGTACGCCAGGAGGCTCGCGGTTTCGTATTGGGTGAGGCTGCCAGTGCCGCTCAATGTGCTACCGATTTCCGAGCGATAGAGGAAGTTGGGCGATGACAACATGGCCTGGATCACCAGGCGCGCGCCGGCATCGTTAGTTGCACCCAGGCGGAACAGGTTGCTATACGAGGTTTGCTCGGCCGCAACCAGTGGGCGACGGAAGGCGCGCTTGCCAAATGCCGGTACGAACGTACTCGCGCATTGGTCGCGTGCGGTAGACGTGGTGCAACCCAGCAGGTTGCTCAGGTTGACGCTACCGGCGACCTCTTTGGCGGCATTCCAGTAGGCATCCATCCGGCCATTGCTGACTTTACCGGCGGTGGCATTGTTGTCGAAGCCTTTCACCTTTGAATCCGGTTCGAAGCTGGCGGCAATTGCTGCACCGTTGGAAATCCCCAACAAGTCGTTGATGGTATTGGCGTATTCGCGATTGGTGAGCAAGCGCAAACGGCGCGGCAGGATATCTTCACCGGTGGTGCAAGTGACTGGTGGTTTCCAGGTCAGGATGTAATCCGCAATCCGGGTCGCACAATCGGTATCACAGGCCGCCGGATTACCGTAGGGCATGGTGCTGTCGATTTTGGTAATCAGCGTGGCGCGGGTCCAGCGGTCCAGCACAATCGGACGCATGGCGTTATCGCCGCGCTCGCCATGGCAACCGGCACAACCTTTATCCACATACAACTGGGCTCCGGTCAAATTGGAGATACTGCTGGAGCTGTTGGATATACGTGATGAACTACTGCTGGTGATCGACGATGAACTCCTGGAGCTGGTGGATGACGAGGTCGTTATCGGCGTCAGCGACAGGAAGTACGCCGCCGTATCCGCCGCACATTGGCCTACGCACGCCGTAGGATCGCTCTTGGGCATATTGTCTTCGATGTATTTAACCAGATTGGCAACGCTGGTATAGCGCAGGTTGCGCGGGTCAATTTTGCTGACGCTGCTACCAGCGGTGCCGTCGGCATTCACCGCATGGCAGAAGAGGCAGCCAATTGTCGGCGTTTCCCACAGCGCTTTGCCGCGCACGGCATCACCGACCAGCATCTGGCTGGATGAAGAACTGCTGACCAGGCTGGAAGACGAGCTGCTCACCATACTCGATGATGAACTGCTTTGCCCGAACGGATCGGTGTAAGTCAGGCTCAAGGCATTGGAGGCTGGCGACGGGATACTGTCCTTGATGCTGATCACTTTGTACTGGACGGTTTTCGGGCTCGCGGGACCGGCGGCATTCAATACCGAGTTGGTGAACGTCACCGTATTAGCCGGACCATTTCCGACTGATACCCAACGACCGTTCACATCGTTGCGGCGAATCAGGAAGCCGGTTTCATCGGCGCTGGTATCCGTCCAGTTCAGGCTGGCATTGGCAGTTTGGTTGTTGATCGATCCCATCAGGCTGAGCGGTGCTGTGGGCGCTGACGGCAGGGCAATGATATTGGGTGCCGTGGCGCTGTCGCGGGTCAGGAACATCTTGAAATAGACCGGGACACGTTCGCCAATCGATGAGGCACCGACTACCGCGCGCAAGGCTTCGATACCGGCATTGAGGTCGAAATCGGCACTGTTGATCACGATTGGTTTGCGCGGTGACACGCTCACACTGTTGGCGCTGTGCTTGATCACCAGCGCATCAAACGTAATCGCCTTTGCCACACCGTGCAGGATCAGGTTACCGGCCAGCGATTGGGTGCTGGTGCCGCCGATGGCGAGGGCGTCGATAGTGGCCAAATCCAGTTGTGTTGTGAAGTGCAGGCTGGGCAGCAAGTCCGTTTCAAACAGCATTTGGCGCATGCGGGTATTGCGCAAATCGATCCCGCTGGAAATGCTGGTGAGTGGAATGCTCAAGGTCGCCTGGCCGGAAGCCGATACGGTCCCCGCCAATTGGGTGAAGGTAAACGTTTCCGCCACATCCGTATTTTTCACCGACACAAAGTTCAGCAGTGATTTGGAGTCATTGATAAACCACTGGGCTTTGGTGTTGGGAATGCTGCTACTGCTCCGGCTGCTGGAAGTCAACGAGCTGCTGCTCGATACCTGGCTGCTAACACTAATAACGCTGCTGCTGGTAGCACTGCTGGATGGCCTGCTACTGGATTGCGCGCTGCTGGTGCTGCCACCGCACGACACCCCATTGAGCGTAAAGCTGGTGGGAATTACACCGGGAGCGCCGCTGTGAGTGAAACCAAAGCCGATGCTGCCATTGGTGGCGAGGTTGCCGTTGTAGCTGGCATTCTTCACACACACGCTTTTGCCGCTGGTGCGATAGCTGCCGTTCCACAGGTTGTTAATGACTTCGTTGCCGTTGAACGTCCAGCACAGTTCCCAACTGGTTTTGGCGCTACCGAGGTTGGTCAGGGTCAGGTCGGCCTGGCCGCCGCTGCCCCAACTGTTGGTAATTTTATAATTTACGCTGCAATTCGCCTGGGCCATGGCACTGCCGGAGGTAATTACCCCGAGCGCCATTAAACCGGCAGAGACCAGCGATCTTGATAGGAATCGTTTCATAATCGTTTCTCTCCTGGCCAATTAACGGGCGTCATAGACGAGGGTGAAATCCACAGGTACGGCCTTGCTGATCGAGGCAATACCGACCGCTGCACGCAAGGCCTCAACACCTTCCGTGAGTCCGTAATCCGGCGCACTGATTAATACCGGCGTGATGTTTTGCACCAATAGCCGCGTGCTGGTCAGTTTCTGGACCGAGACCCTGGTCGCTACCGGTTGGGTCGCCCCGTGTAAATCCAGGCTAGCGGTGATGTTGATTTCACTCGTGGTGCCGACCGCCAGGTTGGCAATCAAACCCGCAGGCAAGGTCAGTGTTACTGTCGCTGTGGGGTAGGTCGTTACCTGGAATAACAAATCGCGCATGCGCTGGTCACGCAGTTCAATACCGGTATTGACGGTGGCTAAATCGATGGTCAAGGTCGCTACCCCGGCGCTGCTGATATCGCCCCCCAGGCGCGTGAAGTTATGCACTTCAACCACGTGGGTATTTTTGGTGGTAACGAAGTTGAGGTAAGACGCTGCTGCATCCAGGGCCCATGGGCTGTTACTGACTGCCGATGAACTGGCGCTGGAGGTCAGGCTGCTGGATGACGAACTGGCCACACTCGAACTGCTAATGCTGGAAGATGCGAGACTGCTGCTTGACGGCACCACGATTACGCTGGATGAGCTGGACGAGGAGCTGCTTACTGGGGATGAACTGACGGCGCTGCTGGAGGTGTTTAGCGTATCACAACCGATCCGTTCGCTGCCTACGGCAACATCGTCCAGCCAGCCTTCAACACCGCTGCTTTGCTGGTAGGTTCGTAAACCAAAACCCAACCAGTCCAGAGTCGCGGGAACCGGTGCAAATCCCGGCAGGTTGGTGGCATTGGTTTGGGCGCCATTGCGGGTGAGGGCGAGTTCGGTGCCGTTGCGGAAGAAGCGATAGGTTTGGGTCTGGTTATCGACGAACCATTCGGTGCATACCCAGGAATTATCAAACTTGTAAGCGTAGGCGCCTTGTAGTGACACATCGCCCGGCTCCACGTTGTAGAGATACTGATGGGCGCCACTGGCTTCCTGCACGGTATCCACAAAACGGAATTCAGCGCTGCCACTGCGCGCTGCTACGAAGGTGCCGTGCAGCCAGGTGTTGATATTGGGTACCGGGGTTTTCATCTTGTAATACAACCGGCCCCAATGCTTGCCGGAAACGCCGGTTTTCTTGAAATAGCCGGAATTCGCGTAATTGGTGCTGGTGAACTTGACGGAGCGGGTACCGCTGCGCGCTTCCTGGCCTTGCACTACGTCTATCCCGGTACCTTCTTTAGTGAATCCGGCGGGCAGGGTGCCGGGCGCTACATCTTCAAAGTCGAGGCAGAACAAGGTGCCAGTGCCGCAGCCTGAACCATTGGTGGTGGACGAGGATGAGCTGCTGGATGGCACAGAACTGGAACTGCGCGAGGACGATGACGGCGCGGAGCTGGTGGTGACATTGCTGTTGTTGGCAATGATCGCATTGCGCACCAGGCTTCCGGAGGCTGTCAGTTGCGCACCGCTCCAGCCGCCATTGGCGCTGGCGCCGGTTACCAATGCCGACGCGCCTTCCGCTTTGTCGTTCAACGCCCAGTTAGCGTGGCTGATGCCATTGGTTTTGAGGAAGTTCAGCCAGGTTTCGGTTTCGGCTGCGTTAACACCGCCGCCGCCATCGGCATTGACTGAACCCCATTCGGTTACGAAGAGGGCAATACCGCGGTTCAACGCCGTTTGCGCTTTATCGCGCAGGGACTGTTTGTGGGTCCCGGCGTAGAAGTGCAGGGTATAGGCGATATTGCTGTAGGCGGTAATTGGATCATTCGCGGCCACATCCACGTCTTGCGACCAATTGGGGGTGCCGACAATAATCAGGTTATCCGGGTCAATCGCGCGGATTTCCTTGATCACATCCGTTGCATAAGGTTTGAGTACGCCGCTCCAGGAGATATTCAGCGGCTCGTTGTACACCTCGTAAATCACATTGTTGTAGTTGCCGTATCGGGTGGCCATTTCCTTGAAGAAGGTGATGGCGGCGGCTTTGTTATCCTCGGCATGATGGGTATGCCAATCGATAATCACATACATGTTGTTGGCGATGGCTGCATCGATCACGGTGATCGCGCGCGTCTTGTTGGAGGCGTCAGTCAGGTAACCCGCTGCCTCTTCCACACCCAGCGCAACCCGCACCAGGTTGGCTTTCCAGTCGGACTTTAACCAGGCCACGGTCTGGGCGTTGTAATACTTCTCGCCGCCCCAGCCGGTGTTGCTCCAGAACAGGCTCATACCCGCCAGGTTGGCTGGCTGGCCGTTGGCGGTGACCTTGTTGCCCTGCACAACCAATGGCGCTACGCCTTGTACTACACCGTTTGATGACGAAGAGCGGGAACTGGATACAGCAACCGAAGACGCTACCGAACTGGCTGGCGTGGATGAGGTAGTTGTTCCGCACGCCGCGCCGTTAATGACCGGGATCTCGGCTGGAGCACTGCCCTTGCTGCCTTGAAAGCCAAACTCAACGGATTGGTTCGGCTGCAACGTGCCATTCCAGCTAATGTTGGTGGCGGTGTAGGGATTACTGCCCGTCAGGTTCACGTTCCAGCTACTGGTGACTTTGTCGCTACCGCTGTATCTCCAATTGATATTCCAGCCATTGATTGCGCTGGTGCCGGAGTTGGTGATTTTCACGGTTGCGGTAAATCCGCCGTTCCACTGGTCATTGACCACATAGTGGCAGGCGGCCTGGGTTTGGATGGATAGCATGGCTATCGCCAGTGAAAAACCTGCCGCGCCGAGGGGATTTGCCAACCTTCCCCCCAGGCGAGGTTTATTCACAGAAGCTTGTAAGCTACTCATGGTTTTTTCCTCAAAGGTTTGGGCCGAATCGATTCGGCCGGGTGTTAACAGATTGCAAAAAATGCTTTTCCCTTGATCCCACAGAGGCGCCCTGAATACTGCGTTACTGCCGGTAATGCCTTGCCGAAGGTATGGGGTTGAGCTTGTGTAAGAGCCGCGTGCCTTCCCTGGATGAATGACCGGATTTTTTATTGTTTTTGGTTGCGCTAACATTAAAAATTTGCAAAAAACGCCGCGCAGAAAAAATTCCTGCGCCGGTTATTGCCAATAAGCGGTATTACCTTGAATGACTAAAAACCTGTCATTAACCAGCAAAATATCGACAAATTAATGCTTTTATTATGATTTATTAGACTAAATCTAATCTGTCGCAAAAGCATCGCCACGGCTTGTCGGCGAATGCCCCTGCAGGTCTTGATTAAATAGTAAGTCGAACAATTATTATTATGGTTGCGCAAACTTGTTGTTGCGCTGGCAAATCTAGTACAGGTGGCGAGCAGCAATCAATTGGCGGAATGTGTTGCGGGTAATATTTGTGGAATGTGGCTGCAAACGCAGCTTTACATGAATAGATGTTGTTAAAACCCTTTATTTATAAGGGTTAAAAACGATGGCAGGGCAGAACTTCAGCGGATTGTTACCAAACGGTTTACAAAAATTATCAGTTCGACAGTCGCAAATTATCATCCATGCCAAAAAATGCTCATCAGTAAAAATTACCGATAAATACCTGATAACTAAAAAAACAACGCCCGCAGGCGCGGTTTCGGTGTTGCCAGAAGGCAACCTGAATAGCGGTTGTGGCAAAACGCCAGACAGCGCACCCGCCGGGTAAGCGCTAGCCGGTCAGGCCAAGCGCTTTTGTTGTTAAAAAATCGAACTGAAGTGGCGGGTATAAATGCTATTCAGATTTTGCAGCGGGCTTGATCATGCGCACCAATGTCCGGTCTTTCACCACGAAATGATGGAAAAGCGCAGCGAGCACATGTATTGCAACCAGCCCGATCAATACCCAGGACAAATACTTATGGGTTTGCCCGGCTTTGTTGAGTTGTTCGGTATCCAGCAGCATATAGGATTTAACTTCGAATAAATTAAAGACGTTGATGGTTTGGCCTTCCGATGTACAAATCAAATAACCACTGACCATGATCACTACCAGCAATACATACAGTAAGAATTTAATTAATGTGATACTGATTCTGCTAGCCAGGCTCTGTGTGAGGGGTGTTGGTGTCTTACTGGTTAAACGCCAGACAATGCGGGCCGTTACCACCCCGAACAGTAAAATTCCCAATGCATAATGGAAGTGCGCAATTTCAAGGAAGTTGGGCGAGTAATAACCGTAGCTGGTCAGGTAAAACCCCAAACCAAATAATGCCAGTGTTGCGATGGCGCTGATCCAGTGAAACACAATACTGACCAAACCAAAATTGCTGGAAGAATCTCTTATCATTTTTTGCCTCTCAAAAAACACGATTTTTATTGTTAGAAAAATGCCTGTGAATCCAGGCCCTGTGAAGCGAGATCGAACCCGGTGAATCAAGGGCGAGCAATGTTACCTGAACATTCTCGATTGGTAAGCCAAGTGTTAAAGAAACTTGAATGGCACAATGTTTTGCATCGCCACAAATAAAAAACCTGGTTGTTTATTAAAAATTTCTTAATAAACAACCAGGTTCAGCACCCTGGCAATTTGCAGGATTCTTGTGGAATTCTGCAAACAGGATGAGTGATTTACAGCCGGTTGTTATAAACCGGCGATAACAGTGCCGCCCCAGTTTCTGTATGCAGTGCTGTTCGGGCTTTGGTCGGCGCGCAATTTCAATGCAAGGGTGTGGAAGATATCAGCCTGGGTTTTACCGCCAATATCCAATACACGGCCACCGGTAATTCCGGCACCGGCAACCAGCATAGGCACATCATCATTGCCGTGTGCATCAGCAAGGCCCATGTCCGAAACTTGCGTAACGATGGTTGAGCTCAACAAACCCTGCGCGCTTAATTTATCCAGCAGGTATTTGGTCAAGCCTTGCATGTAGGCAATGTCTTCAGTGTATTGCGCCTGGTTGAAGTGGTGCGATTGGTGAGAGCTGCGGCCACCCAGTTTGTCGAAAATGTGGTTGTGCGCATCCGAACCAAATGCAACGGAAACCGATGCAGTCAAGTTACAGCTCAATGCCAGTACGGCGATGTCAGTTTGCAATTTGGCCAGCGCGTCAAAACCGGTCACGGCAGTGCTTGACGGCTTTGGACAGCTACCACTGCTACCGGTACCACTGCCACTGGATGAAATCGATGCTTCTATTTCCTGGATAGCCGTTAAATGGCTATCCAGTTTAATTTTTTCATGCTGGCCCAATTTGGTTTTCAAACTGTTAATGGCCGGTGCGTGGAGATCAACAATCGATTTTCTCGGCGCTGTGCCACTACCGCCACCACCGCCACCGCCTGCAAACAGGATATCCAACGCCGTTTGCGGGCTGGTGATGGTTGGTTTGCTGGCAGAACCTTCACGGCTCAGTTGCGACTCTTCGGTGGTACCTACGTTCAGGTATTTCACCGGGTAGTTAGCACCAATGGTACGGCCCATGTTCACATCGAAACTGTCTTTGGAGAAGCTACCGTTATCAAAGCGATGGAACATGATGCCATGGCCGGCGCCGGTTAATTTGGCGCTTTTCATGATCGCAATTCTGCTGTAGTGGGTTTGCAGCGGAGCAGATTGGGCGGGCAGGACGCCGTTGCTTGGATACCACAATTGTGGCTGGCAGCCACCGCCGGAAAACACCAGACAGCTCTTTGTGGGGGTGCCACTTTGTGCCTCAGCAACACGTGCAAGCATTACCCCGCCAATCAGGCTGGACGCGCGCAATACACCGGCAGAAATGCCAGCGTGCTTTACGATGCGCAGAAAATCTCTACGTTCTTTATCGAAGCAGTCTTTATATCTCATTTTATTTACTCCAATTCGTTAACAAGGCCGGGGAAAGTGGGGCGCATTAGCGCGCCCACTCCTTCCGGTACATCACAGATTCCAATGCTGGAATTTCTTCGAGCATTGCGCGTGGGCCTTTGGTAGTCAGTACGTTAGTCAAATCAGCTACGTCACAACGGTAAGCATTTTCCTCGTCTTTGCTGATTCGCTTGTAGCCAACATCTCTATCGGAGTCGATCAGGAAGATAGAGTTGATACCCGAACTGTAGCTGACGAATTGGGTAGCCAGACAGGTCTGGGCCAGATTCGCGACTTGCGGGTGTTCAACAATAGTGCGCGCCAGGTCTTTAGCACCGTTGAATTGGATCTCCGGTGAATAGCGAACACGATCCGGATCGTTCAGGAACTGCAATTGTGGATACGGAGAGTAGAAAGTACCGCTGGATACAATCGCATTACCTTTCAGGTCGGTAGTGCGGATACGACCGGCAGTGTCGAAGTTCTCCAAACCGCCACCCAATGGGTTGATGATCTCGCCATGGCAGTTGGAGCAAGTGGTTCCGCCAGTGAGACGATCAAAAATCATGCGTTGGGTGGTGTGTGGGTTTTCATAGAACTCGCGGTCTTGCGCAAACAATTGTTCGCGGTCAAGGCTTACACCGGAGGGTGGCTCGGGAATATCCTGACACATCAACTTACGACGGATCGCTACCGCACGGGTGATCATGTTGGAGTCGGTAGTGCTGGCGTAGCGTGACATGAATGCGCCGGACATCAGGATACCGCCGCGGTCATTGGTCGTTACGCGGGCGAAACCGTCTGTATCTGTAGTGCCACTCAGGGTCAGGCCATAATGCGCTGCCAGGCGAGAGTTGATGTAGGTGTAGCTTGGGTTGTAGATATTGGCAAAGCTACCGTTGGTTTCCAGCATCGCAGCGGCAAAGTTTTTGCCCAGCTCGTTCTTCATGTCGGCACCAAGGGTAGCGAAATTGCTCACTGCAGGTTTAGTGAGTGTTTCGATTTTCTCGGTCAACAACCAGCGGTTAACCAGATCGGTTAACAACAGCTTGGTATTTGCTGAAGACAGTAAACTGGATGCTTGTGAACGGATACCGTTAACGGTATTGAGCGTGCCATCAGCTGCAGCCGCCAACAACGCCGGGCTTGGTGTAGAACCGGTGAAGGTGTAAGCCATGTAGGTTGCCATTTCGTAACCATCAAGTTTGTACACACCATTGCTTGACAGCGTTCCGACTTCCGAACGGTACAGGAATTGTGGTGATGACAGCATGGCGGTCAGCGCAACTTCCATACCTTCTGCTGGCGTACGAGTGCCAGTAGTGCCGTTAGCAACATTCAGGTAAGCCGTTTGCTCATCAGTGGTCAGTGGGCGACGGAAGATACGTGGACCCAGGGTGTTAACCAATGTGCTTGCGCAACTGGTGGATGGTGTACAACCAAGCACGGCGTTCCAGCGGGTTGCTACATCGGCAGCAATACGCTCGGCGTTGGCCAGATAGCTGATGTAACGGGTCTTATCAACGATCAAGGTATTGTTATTTACAAACGCGCCGGACACAAAGTCATCGGGCAGGCTTGAAGTAACATCAGGTTGGTAAGCTACCAGGTCGCGTACCGAACGTTGGTACTCCAGCTTGGTCAACAAACGCAGGGTTCTTTGGCCATAGCTCGGTGCATTGGACGGACAGCTGAAATAGCTAACCGGTACATCTGGCTGGCCATCGCTGGGTTTGCGGAAAGTCCAGATATAAGCTTCCAGGTCCGCAGCGCATTGGCCGGTACAGCTACCTTCGTTACCTTGTGGCATCCACAGGGCGATAAAGTCACGCAGTGAGCGATCCTGGGTATCCTGTCTGTGGCGATAGAACGTGCGAGCTGGTAGTGCCGCCAGTGAAGATAACACTGACCGCAGTAGTCGCTGCCGATGGAATGCTGTCGGTATAGCTGATGACTTTGTAGTCATAGGTGCCAGACTCGGTCAGCGCATCCAGGTAAGAAACAGTGTTAGCCGCTGCGTTGTTGGCAGTTGCCCAACGGCCATCAGCGCCTTTGCGACGCACCAGGAAGCCGGTTTCAGTTGCACTGGCATCCGCCCAGTTCAGGTTGGCACCGCTGGTGACTGCTGTACCGCTCAGGCTGAGTGGTGTAGCAGGTGCGGTGGCCAGGCTGATTGCCGGGGTATTGGTCGGATTGCTGTTGCTCAGGAACAGCTTGAAGTACACAGGTACTTTCTCGCCGATGCTGGTCAACGACATGATGCTACGCAGTGATTCCACACCGAAGTTCAAATCGAAATCGGTAGAGTGCTAATGCTCGCCAGCGGGATGGTCAGGGTCGCCTGGCCGGTCGGGGAAACTGTACCTTGCAAGGTGCTGAAGGTAATGTTTTCCGGGGTCTCGGTACCGGCCGTATTTTTCTTCACTGTGACGAAGTGGAAGGTCGAGTTGGTTGCATCCAGCAACCAACGCGCCGCAACACCGTTAGTGCTGGAGCTGCTACTGCTTACCACCACAGATGAACTGCTGCTGGATACAACAACACTGCTGGATGCAACGGAACTTGATACCACACTACTACTGGAAGCAGTGCCACCGCACGCGACACCGTTCAGCGTAAATGCGGTTGGCGCTGCGCCCGGATTGTTCACAATGAAGCCAAACGATGCGGTACCGCTTGCTGGCAGATTGCCGTTATAACCGGCGTTCTTTACGCACACATTTTTACCGGTTTGGGTAAAGGTGCCATCCCACAGGTTCTGGATGGCATCGCTGCCGGCATAGCTCCAGCACAATTCCCATGAGGTTTTGGCCGCACCGGTATTGGTAATGGTGGTTTTGATCTGTGCCCCATTACCCCAGTTATTCACGCTGGTGTAATCCACACTACAAGCTCCCTGGGCGTTCACGCCACTGGCAGCCATGATGCCCAGCGCCAGGCTGGAGGAGAGCATCGACAGTTTCAATAATTTTTTCATGATAGGTTCTCTCTAGGCTTCATCCAATTAACGGGC
>JAGKWO010000081.1 GCA_021151835.1 Gammaproteobacteria bacterium | reverse complement strand
AGGCATTGGCGGTTCCTATTTATGCGTGTACGGCATGGAAGGCCCCGGCGGTTACCAATTTGTGGGCCGCACCTTACAAATGTGGAACCGCTACCGCAGTACCAACGCCTTCACACAACCTTGGCTATTACGCTTCTTCGATCAAATTCGCTTTTATGAAGTCAGCGCCGATGAATTGCAGAAAATCCGCCGCGATTTTCCCTTGGGCCGCTACGACATACGCATTGAAGAAAGTCATTTCAGCCTGGCGGAATACCAACAATTTATTGCGACCAATAGCGAAAGCATTTCCCAATTTACCGCACAACGTGAGCAAGCCTTCGACGAAGAACTCGCCCGCTGGCACGCCAACGGCCAATTCAACTACGAGCAACCGGAAACGGACGAACAAACCGAAGAGCAGGAATTACCCGAACACGCCATCCGCGTGGACAGCTCAGTCTCCGGCAGCGTATGGCAAACCCAGGTAAGCATCGGCCAGCAAGTACAAGCAGGCGATGTATTGCTAATCCTCGAATCCATGAAAATGGAAATCAACATCACCGCCCCTTGCGCGGGAAAGGTCACCCACCTATTAAAAGCTGATGGTGCTCGCGTGCAAGCTGGGCAGGCGCTGGTGGTGTTGGAGGAAATTTAATAGAAACAGAATAATATAGGTTGGAACGAGCCGCGCAGGTGAGCGTAGCGTGTTCCAACCTATGATCACTTTTTATTCCATGTTAAGCATTTACCATATCAATATCGACACCAGCCTCAACTGTCGAAAGGAAACGAATGACTCCAGGATCAAACCCTATTATTGGTAAGCCCTCTGTCGATGATAAATATACAACTCCCTGCAATGTGATCATCAAATTCAAATCTTGCTTCAATTTCAGAATTAGCTCAGATTTTTCAATCAAAGGCTCCAATAGCTTTTCGGAAAGCGCATAAAAATCGGGGCGATCCTCTTCAATTTTTCCTGAAGAAAAATACCAGCCATTAAAAGTCGCGCTTTTATTGTATTTCAATACATCCCCTTTTCTGTGGCTTGAGGAAGGAAATACACCTAATCTATTTGTTAAAATATCTGGGTCGAAATCTTCCCCAGTTATCGCTAGATATAATTCTACAGCAGCCATTTGTGTATACCTCAATAAGTATCTATAGAGGGACCTGGTTTGCCACATTTCCCCGCTGATTTAAGCTTCACGGCTCCACCTCTGCAAATACAAATATCATATCTTGATACTGAACCACCAACATAGTCGCGTTTAAAAGCGTGCGCGTCATCAATACCTAACGTATCGAGTTGCCAGTCAGTTGCTTTTTTACAGCCATCATCCTTTGGATCGTTTGGAGGGCATTGCTCAGGAGCGCTGGCATCATCAGCCGGTATCGATGGCTCTGTAGGCGTGACATTTGGTGGTTTCACAGTTGGAAATAATAAAGCGCACGCTTGAGGGTTTTGGCGGCACCATGTGTCCACTGTGGTTTGCAATCCAAATGGATCAATGTTGCTTAACGGATTCCCCTCGACATACGCATAACTATTAATCCCACCCTCTAACCCAATCGGATCACTCTCAATATATCTCCCAATACTCGGGTCATAATCCCGAAAGTAGTTGTAATACAGCCCGGTCTCCGGATCGACATATTGCCCCGGAAAGCGGCTGAATATGTCGATGCTGTTAGCTTGATTTGCAGCGAGTTTGCCGAAGGGTTCGTAATCGCCCATCCATACCACGTGCTGGTTTTGGTTGGTGATGACTTGTGGTGTGTTGAGGTGATCGTTATGGACGTAGTACAGGGTGCCGTTGTTGACGAAGCCGATTTGTTGGTTGCCCCAGTAAATGTATTCGCGCAGGCTGGCACCCGCACCATCGGTTACGGCAAGTAATTGTCCCGCCTGATCATAGTGGTAAATTTCTTTGGTGCCGTTCGCCAGGGTTTTTACCACGCGCTGGCCGAGCGGGTTGTAGGTGTAGGTTGCCGCGAGCGAGCCATTGACGTTGACACTGTGCAAGCGGTTGGCTTTGTTGAAGGTAAAGGTTTGCGCACTATTGTTATCGGCTGTGCGGTGTAGCGGATTGCCTGCCGCATCGTAGGTGAAGGTGCGATTGCCCGAGGCGCGCGCGATCTGTTGCAGACGATTGCTGGTGGTAGCGTAGGTATAAGATTCGCTGCTGCCGTTGCGAGTTTCACCCAGGCGATTTCCCACCGCATCGTAACTGTAACCTAAATTGCCGTAACCACCGCTGGCCGAGATCAGTCGATTCAATGCATCGTAACTGTATGCCTGGTTTTTGTTGCTATCCAATGCATTTACGATGCTGGTGATGTTATCCACCGGATCATAGCCATAGCTGCGGCTGAATATGCCACCTACATTAATGGCGGTGAGGCGATAATCGGTATCGTAAACCTGGGTGTGGGTAAGGCCATTACCGTAGGTGTAGCTATTTGCGGGGCCGAAGGGTAAGTAGCCGATGCTATCCAGCAATAGCTGGGTTGCGCCATTGCCCAGCTTGGTGGTGATTTTATTAATGCGCCCCTCGGAGTCGTAGTAATAATACACATTACGTCCCGTGGGGTAGGACAGGCTTGTTACCCGGCCTGCGGGGTCATAGGTGTATTTGACGTACTTGGTGGTTCCGCTAATGCTGGTGGCCAATTGGGTCAGGTTGCCCTGGTGATCGTAATTAAAATTGATGGCGACACCATTGGTGACTTTGGTGAGGCGGCCAATACCCCGGTTGGTGGATGATGTCGCGTCATAATAGAAAGTGACATTTTCGCCGGGCGCCGCCGGGTACTTGATCGTTTTAATGCGATTCAGGGCATCGTAGGTGTAGTTAGTAACAATTCCCCGTGCATCCGTTTGGCTTAGGCGATTCCCCGCCGCATCATACGTAAATGTGGTGGTGCCAGTATCAGGGCTGGTTTGGGATAGCAAATTTCCCAAACCATCGTAATGGTAGGTGGTTGTGTTGCCGCGCGCATCTGTCACGGTGTTGATTTGATCTTGCGCGTTATAGGTGAATTGGGTTTCACCCAGCTGGGGATCAATAATTTTCCTAACCCGGTTAAGCGCGTCGAATTGCTGTTGGGTTTGGTTGTTGCGCCCGTCGATAGTCGAGGTGCGATTGTCATTTACATCGTACCCGTGTTGGTCTTGCTGGCCATTATTGCCTAACACTTTCATCACGCGACTGAGTTCGTCGTATGCCATGGACACTGAGTAGGTAATCGCACCGGAGGAATTTTTTATGCGTTGTTGTGTGCGATTGCCTGCCGCATCCAGGGTGTATTCAATGCGCTCACCCGCTGCATTGCGAATGGCGGTCAAGCGGCGGGCATCGTCATATTCATACTGGATCACCACACCACTGGGCAGGATGGTTTTGGATAACTGCCCAACCGCATCGTAGTCGTAGCGTGTGAGCGCATCCTTGGTGCTATCGGTAGGATGCTTGATGCGTGAGCTCAGCAACCAACCCCGGTCGTGGTAGGTAAATTCGCTCACGATGCCGTTGGCGTCGGTCATGGACAATAAATTGCCATTGGCATCGTAACTGTTAAACAGCGTGACCTGCCCCAAGGCATTGGTGGTGCTGGCAAGATACCCCTGGGCATTGTAGGTATGGGTGGTGATATCGCTCACATCGGTGCGCGGGCCATCTTCCGTTAATACCTGCCCTGCGGCATTGTAGGTGTAGCTGGTGGTTTGCTGCGCACTGGTATTGAGTGTTAATAAAGACGCTAAAACGGCGAGTGAAAACCGGATGGATAATTTCATGGCAAGGTCCCTGTCAAATTAGTTCGTCAATGCGCGTACAGATTGATTCAACAAACGCCCATTGGCGTCGTAGTTGAATGTCGTTTCCTGTGTTGACTCGGTTACTTTGGTTTTCAGGTACAGGGTGGGATGCCACTCGGTAGTGATGGTGCGCGCCTCGGCGGTGCCATAGGCTTCAGTGCGGGAAATTTCCTGGCCAATGGCATTGTATTGGTAAGTCGTTTTGATCCCTTTCCAATCGGTTTTGCTGGCTACCCAGCCTTCGGCCGTATAGGTGTAATCCTGGTTCGCACCCGCGCAATTCGCTGTGGGTTGTCCTTCCACTTTAACCACACGACGCGCACCGGCGATATCATCAAAGCGGTAAATGGTTTTCTTGTTCAACGCATTGGTGACGGTGGTGCTGCCATCGGCGTTAAATGTTAACAAGGTCTTGTCCGCCCCACCGGCATGCTCACTGGATATTGCCCGGCCTTGTGCGTCATAGGCCCAGGTGGCGTAACGCTTGCCGCGTTCATCGGTAATACCGGTCAATGCAGTTGGGAAGCGCGAATCCTCGTAGTGATATATCCGCGTGGTGTTATCGGGGCGGGTGACCGTGGTAATTAATCCGAGAGAGTTGTACGCATAGGATGTGGTTTTGCTGCCATCCACGGTAAGGCTACTGATTTGATTGCCCGTGTACGCAAAAACCAATTCGCGTTTTGTGGAGTCTTTAACACGCACCAACTGACCCGTGGCTGCATCGTAAAACAATTCCTGTTTCATGCCATTGCTGGCGGTAATGGATAATAATTTGCCATCGGCATTGTAATCTTCAATGCCTCCGTTGGGGGCGGTGTAGCGCCAAGCGACTGGCGCGGCATCGCTCACAGAAGTTAATTGCCCACGGTCTCCATTTAATTCGCGATATTGGTTATTGGCCCCTAAACCAAAACTCAGGATGCTGCCATTTTCACGCACCAGCTGGATTGCACCGGGCTTGAAGTAGATTTCGATGCTTTGCCCATGGGGCAAAATCGGGATGTTACGGACTACACGACCGTTACGCACCACCTGGCAAGTATCATTCACATATTGAGCAGATGATCCTTGCGCCCAACTGTCGGTAATTTTAGTTTTCAGTTCACCCCAGCCACTGGTACAGGCTGTTGACTTGCTACCGTAAGGTGAACTTTTTTCACGCAAGATTTCAACTTTTTGCGGACTGATCACACGCAAGGATTTTTGGTAATCGTTATACCAAAACCCACCGACAGATTTATTGGCATTATTGTAGGTGCGATCAAAACCAATTTGGCCCACACCACGGGAAGCAACATCGATTTCGTTTTGGATTTTTGCCCCAGTGCTGGTATCGATAGGGTTGCCTACGGGGCAGGTTGTGGGTGGAGAGTCTTGGGGCGCCGCTGCTACGTAGGTGATCGAATAACGATCTGCATTTGTCAGGCAGGTATCGTATTGATTAACGTCTCGTAAAACTCCACTGTCATTAAATTGTAGACGCAGAGTCCCGCTACAACACACCCATGAGGCATCACCATTTTCGTAAACCTTGTGCGCCCCTGGCACCACGTCTAAACATGACCAATTTGAAGATGGCTGCATGATGCCACAATATTGGGCAAGTGAATCCGCACAAACCTCAGTTGGACTAGGGTACGAAACCTTCGTTTGAGGACTATACCAATAATAATCCTCCGCCATGATGGAATTTGCTAATAACGATATTGAACCAATGAGCACCCTTAAATTCATATATCTTATCCCTCCTTATGAACCATAAACTAAATACTTTTGATAAACAGCCATCTCAAAGAAGATTGCTAAAGACTCTGTAAAAATCAATTAGAATAGAAAAATTCCAATTCCTTCCGAAACCGCCATATACAAAAAAGCCGCTGTGCACTAAATGCAAAGCGGCTTTTTATGTCACCGCCCTGTAACAATAATACGAATCGACTAGCTATTGATTTGAGAGCGAAGCCTAGCATAGGTAGTGTTTCATTAACAACGTCCGAAGCTCCTAACAAACGTACTGCCCCACGACACAAACACTACCTCCATAAACAAAAAACCCGGCCAAAGGCCGCACAAAAATATATTTCCCCACGGAGCGAATAATTGCGGCCAGGCGACAGCGGTATTTTTCACCGGCATCCCCCTGCATTTCAAACCAGGTTCCCTGGGTGATGTTATTCACCAGTGCCAGGTGTTGTGGATCAACTTCAATAGTTTTAGTGACGGGTTCTTCCGAATGGGCAATGGTAGCTTCGGTAGATTCTTCATTGATGCGTGCGGAAGCCTCTTGCGCTTTAGCCTCCGCAATTTCTACAGCAACACTGGTTGTTGCAACCTCATCCGCTGCAGGCTGGATGACAAATTTGGCTTCAGCAGTTGGTTCCAATGGCTGCGCATTTATTGCGACCTGTTCAACAGGTGCTTCGGGCAATTCGGTCGGTGCAGCCGCAGATACTTTAACCCCAATGGCAGCCACAGCATCAACGGCAGGCACATCTCGCTTGGCAGCAAGTGATTCCTGCGCTGCCGCTTTGAGTGCAGCATTCTTCGCAGCCATCTCTTGTGCTTTTGCAGTCAGCGCCTCCACAGCGGGCGATTGTGCAGCAGGGGCCGGTTTTGGTTCGCCGCGCAAACGCGCCAAGTGAACGACTTCCAACTGCTTGAATAAATTGGTGGTTTCAAACGGGCTGAATGAAATGCTTTCCAACCCAGTACGCAACTTCTGTAACAATTCGGGCACCAACTTCAATAAACGCTGGCGATTATCCTTGTCCATAGTGGCGGTAACGCTCCACACCAATTGCTGTGCAATGGCTGATGCATTACGCCACTCTTCACTTTCCACACCCTGTTTGAGGGTGGTAATAAACATTACATTAGCCCAGGCCTCACGCAGCAATTTGGTCACCGCCAGCGGTAGCTCTTTGCCTTTGCAGATGCGATTCAATTCCGCATCCACTTGAGCACGCGCGCGCTCGGATTTAGCCTTGCCGTCTTCCGCATCAATGGTGCGCTGTTCAAGGATTTGTGCACGGCGTTTTTCTTTATCCAGGTAGGAGCGGAAATCCACCAGCAAACGCTCAAAGATACTCATATCCGTATCAAATTCCGTGAGCACTGCGCGCACTATCTCATCCATTTTATTGAAGAGGCTGTCGCGGCGTTGATTCTCTTCGCTGGATTCCTGCCATCCCAGGCACGCCATCGCCATTTCGTTTAACAACCGGCGTGCCGGATGGCCGCCCTTACTGAAAAATGTTTTGTCGGCAATGGCAACTTTCACCATCGGGATTTGCAGGCGACCGATTAACGCCTTCATTGGCGCTGCCAGATTGCGATCATCCAGGATAAATTCGAACATCATACTAACCAGGTTAATCACGTCATCATCCACCTGGTTGATGGAGGGAGAACTGACGGACTCCTGTTGCAGCAATTCATTTAACATCGCACGCAAATTTGCCGTACCCGCCCCTGGGGTAGGAACAAACGTTG
The DNA here is from genome assembly GCA_021151835.1 of Gammaproteobacteria bacterium. Lineage (GTDB taxonomy): Bacteria > Pseudomonadota > Gammaproteobacteria > Pseudomonadales > Cellvibrionaceae > Cellvibrio. The sequence continues at coordinate 8,283 of JAGKWO010000081.1, read as the reverse complement.
TATTTTGATGCTGTGCCAGGGAGAGGATTTTGATTAAATCCTGAGTGGTAATTTCCTCACCGGGTAACTGTGCGCGCGGCGCGCTACGGCTGGCCCCTAGCAAATTGCGCAGCTGGCTAAGCACCTGGTTGGTTTGGTCATCATAATGCGAGGGTGTAACGCCCACTGGCGCCCCTTGCAAGCCCATATCCGCACTCAGGCCTCGACCAAAGCTATCCGCAACATTTGAGGTAGGCTTTTTGGCAACACGACTGGCCTGCTTGAGAGATGGCAGAATATTGGCGTCCGACAAGGTTTGATTGAGTACATCAAAAAATTTCCCAAGCTTGGACATCACAATATTGTCGAACAGCTTGAAAAGAACCAATTTTGCTTTAACGTCGATATTCAAGGTTGCCGTTGCATCGGTAAAGGCCGAACACACCACATCAACACCTAAAGGATTATTCTTTTGGTAAACCTTGATGGGCACCAAGTGATCAATGCGCATAGTCAAATGCTGAATGGCCTCGCTAAATTGCTCGTTAGCTTTATTGACCATTCCCTCAATCGCGACCAACTCTTCCAATTCGTCATTCTTAACCAGCGAAAGTTCTTCCAGGGAAACAGCCCCGTCATCCTGCCGTTTCTCATCACGATAGGCATTTGGGTCAAGCAAGCGCGCAAAGCTGATATCTATACTGCGGAAGAATGCAGACTCCATAGTGCGTCGACGAATGCGCACTTCACGCATGGAATCAAAGTAAATATTTTGGTCGTGGTTATTGCTAGCCTTGTCGGCCAACTCAAACATGGCGTCATCCACTTTATCAAACAGCTCACGCAAAAATAGTTGCAGCTGTTGCCGGGCTTTATCGCGCAGGGTGTGGATGGCTGCAGGCAAACGTGCAAGTGCAACTTGCGAATTCGCGCTAGAATTGCGCTCCGTGTTCAGTTGAACAACCTTTTTGGGGTCTGTTTTTAAATGCTCGGACATGGCGGATTACCATTGAATAATACTGGCGTAAGCAAAGTATAACCAAGGGCAAAGCACACCCAAGCGGCAAATTTCAGGATCGAGAGCCATATCACAAACAGTTATAACCACCAGGCAAATTTCGCCATTTTTAAGTATATTTGGTAATTAGAGAAAGATTATTGCGCCAATAGGGCGCCTTTTTTATCCAAAACTGTTTAATTATCCGACACTTTTTATGAACCCATTATTCACCAAAAACCTGCCCGGACTGGACGATGACATCCTTAAAAGCGTTCGCTTCGCCCTCGCAGAAGACTTAGGCAGCGGTGATATCACCGCGCAATTGATACCTGAACAGGAACAAGCGAAAGCACGCGTCATTACACGCGAGGATTGTATTTTTTGCGGCAAGGCCTGGGTAGAGGAAGTGTTTCGCCAACTGGACCCCGCTGTGGAAATCACCTGGCATATCGAAGATGGGCAATTCGCCCCCGCTAACACGCAGCTATTCAGTCTGCGAGGTAGCGCGCGCAGCCTGCTCACGGGGGAGCGCACCGCATTAAATTTCGTGCAAACCCTATCTGGCACCGCCACCATTAGCCACAACTATACGCAGAAGGTTGCCCATACATCGGTTAAATTGTTGGATACGCGCAAAACAATCCCCGGCCTGCGCACCGCGCAGAAATACGCCGTCGCCTGCGGCGGCTGCCACAATCATCGAATCGGCCTTTACGATGCATTCCTTATTAAGGAAAACCACATTGCAGCCAGCGGCGGCATCGCCAAGGCCATCGCACGCGCGCATGAAATAGCACCAGGAAAACCCGTTGAGGTGGAAGTTGAAACATTTGAGGAGTTGGAACAGGCGTTATCTGCTAAAGCAGACATCATCATGCTGGATAATTTTTCAATCCATGACATGAAAAAAGCTGTCGAGATCACCGCCCGCAGGGCAAAACTGGAAGCCTCCGGCAATATTAATGAAGCCACCCTGGTTCCAACTGCCGAAACCGGGGTGGATTTTATTTCGATTGGAGGGTTAACAAAGCATTGTCGGGCGGTGGATTTGTCGATGAGAGTGCTTTGATTTAGTTACAGCCCTTGGGACGATATATCTCATCAATTGTAGTGGTGCAACTCCAGGCTCCATCAACCGTTCTCGCCCATGTCAAAGTCTTGGTGTTGAACGCAGGCACAGCGCTCGCGCTAAATGTTGCCACTATAGTCACTGCACCAGTGGCGGCAATTGTGACTTGAGGAACCCCCTGGCCTGCTGGCAATACTGCCCCGGTTTGAGATGTCCCATCAATCAGATTAGATCCTACAGCACCAGGATCGCATTCGTCGGCCGCACCACCAACAGCAGTTACACCCTCATTAAGACAGGTTTCGACTAATGCCCGCAGACCGCTTGCTTCCGACATCACTCTAGATGCTTGTGATTTAGCTACATGAACTTGATATGACGGGATAGCAACAGCTGCAAGAATGCCAATAATTGCTACAACAATCATCAACTCGATTAGCGTAAAACCAGCCGATATGTTCTTTTTCATTTTTTCTTCCGAATAAAGCCAGCAATAGTTGTGTGAAGGCAAGTTTCAAGCCAGCTCAAAGGAAGGAGGAAATAAATGGAAAACAACCGAAATTTTAATGGCAAAGAAGTAAGAGAGATTGTTCATTATTACAAAAAAATATCAGCTTTCTTCAAGTGATCTGACGCAAATTGTCAATAAGTGAAACAACCTGATAGCTCTAAAATTGACAACAAAGATTACACAACAAGTTTAAAAGGTCACCAAGGGGCCAAAGCCAGAATCGCAATTAACTTTTGATCCGATTTGTTAACCAAGACAATCAACGACTGCTTTTTCGCAGACATAGGGATATAGCCATCTGCAAGGGGATACTGCTTGAGCACTTGATCAACTTTTGCAGGGTCATTGAAGCGCTTGAGAATCGCTATAGGGTTGGCATCCATAACTGCCTGACTCGCCAAACTATTAAACGCAACTAAGGAGTCCTGACGGTAGGAAGCATCAGCTCCGAGAACCGCTGACTCTGGTGTTACCGCCGCCCATAGTGGGCCCGTATAAGGCAAGGAAAATTCGCTGCGCAATTCTTCAGCACTGACAACTGCCTCATAAGCCTGAATTACATCAAAATATTTATTATTGTATACCAACCATACTGGGCGCCCCTGCGCCACAATATGTAAGCCATACCCGAGCGCAATTAACTGCAAAGCACCAATAACCGCCAAATCCATTCTCAAGGTGTTTTTTCCCCGCTTTGCCACTAGCAAAGTAAGCAGTGGACCAACGATTACATCAACACATAACAGTAGAATAAAAACATCAGTAACACCAAGGGCGACATCCAGTGGCGATGGGTACCACACTCCGAATACGCCCCACATGGCCAAAAGCGCAATAACAAAGGACACCAACAAATGCGAAGCAAAACATAACAGTCTAAATTTCATAAAATTCTCAATGAATGTTATTTACAGGCAAGGCATTTAAAATGGACAACTTACCCTGCATGGTGTAGTGCAAATTAAGTCGATGGTAAATCCATACTATCCATTCGTTAGCTGGCGTTGCCGGAAGCTTATCCGCACCACTTCTTAACACTACGGTTACACCACCATAGCTATCAATTACTGCAATTGATGATGAGCCAGGCAAATAGCCTTCATGATAATAAAGCGCCATTCCATCTTTTTCCGGCTGATACTGAAAGACGCCGCTCTTAGCGCAGCTTATTTTTTTATGGAAATTACAGGTTTTTATAGGGAGGCGAGGAATAAAGGGTGATGAGGATTGATGGTGGATATCCCACAAGAGCCCAGCCAGTGCTGCCGCAGAACCAGACAACCCGGCCGATGAAGATAAAGAATTAAAATCAAAAAGCGTTAAATAAGAGTCGTTGTACCACTCCTCGTAACGATAGTCGTACCTGACTTCGTCGTCATAATAATAATGCTCAGCAAATTTAATGCGGCGCTCCGCCAAGGAAAACTCTCGCTCAACATAAGCGCGATACTCTTCGCCAGTCACACGATGGATTACCTCTCCCAACAAGCAATAAGCTTCATTTGAATAAACCTGCTTTTCGCCAGGATTAAAAGCTAACGTCATTGTTTCCAACTTACTGAAATTGGCCGGGCACCAAGGTTTATTTCGTCGCAAAAACATGGGGTCGCCGCTTAACGTCAGGCGATTGAAGCCCGCAGTGTGATTGAGCAAATGCGCAATACTAATTTGGCGGATCCGGTCATCCTCAAACTCCGTTAATTCCGGGAAAAAGCTAACCAATTTATCATCGAAACCAATTTTCCCTTGGCTTCCCAAACGAACAATTGCAGCCACTGTTATCAGCTTGGTGGTACTGGCATATCGATAACGGTGCAGGTCATTGAGCTGCTCGCTGAATAGTTTATCTTTGTAACCAAGGGTACAAGTTTCGAGTTGTTTATCTGGTGACATAAATGCCGTCTGCGCAGAATAGGCACCCCGAACAGTTACTGCATACTCAGCGACGACACTTATCCAAGAAAATTCAGGCGAGCATTTTCTCGCCACCGCACCCACTATAAAAGCTTCATATGGCTGGAACCAACGATCAACCTTGTAGGGGTAGGTGGTGAATTGAAAATAGCCCCAAAGAGAGACGCAAACAACAATTAGCACTAGTAAATATTTAAAAACTATCCTAATCACAATATACCACTACGTATAGGCAGTAAAAAAACAACTAGCCGTTAGACATGCGAAAAAAGATGCTGCTGAATATCTTTATTATTTTTTCGCCACATGACGCTATCAATAAAATAGTGATGGACATTAATAAACACCCAACAGGTTACTATAACGACAGATGTTCCCCACAAAATCCTGTCATAAGCAATTACATCATCCAATAAAAATGGAACACCCCAAAAACCGAAATAACCGAGCAGCACAGCGGAAGTGGTAAAAATGCTAACCTTATAATGAACGTAACTGTTAAAAAACCTGCCAAAAGGGAGTGAACACAATTTCGCTCTATCAACCACTTGTGATCTAGCAGAATTGATCTTATAGCGCCACACCACAACCAGGTATTGCAGCGAATGAAAAGCTGGAATTATGAGAATAAACAGCGGATTGATACCTGCACAAACGATCCATAAATACAAAGAGACAAGGTAAGCAACAACTCCGTTAAAAGGGAAACCTTTCCCGCTTATTAGGCGGTTCAGCAGCAAAGCCGCAATCAGAACAGATGATACGCAGAGCGTAGAAACCAGAAAATACACTAAAAACGGCGGCGCCTCAAAAGTATAATAATGCAGCGAAAAAAATTGCTTTTCACTAACAACCTGGTTGGCATATACCCAAGTGGCAAACCAACAAATATATGCGTTAACTAAAAAAACATTCTTTTCACGTGCAGAAAAAAATGTTTTCTTCAATACCGAGTCAGCCATTAAAATGCCGTACCCTTGTTTTACATAATGCCATCCAACTAAAAAAGCCATCAAATTAACAGCCAAGCCTAAGACAACATAGTTCCCGAACAAAAATGTAAAACCAAAAAACAGGGACAACAATACCGGAACAACAATACCCGCAAACCAATAGCCAACTCGCAGCCCCAGCGGCAATTCTTTACTTAAAATCTTTTTGAAAAAACAGCCATAAAAAATTTGATAGGAATGTGCGAAATGAGGGTGGTTAATAAAATGAGCCAGCCATAAAGTAAATGCAGCCACATAGATGTCCGCATCTCTAGGCATCCAAATTGCAATTGCAAGCAGAACGATAATCGACCCTCCGCCCAGCGACATAAAATCAACCCAAGGATTAAAAAAATACGCATTTTTCTCTAAGACAGCTCTTTTCAGATTCTGCATATTTAATCCTCACATGTTAAAAATAAGAGCGATGCAGCCTCTAGAAATTGGATAAAAGAAGCATCATAAAAATGTGCAAAATAAAAAAAACCGCCACTAAGGCGGTCTTTTTGATCAAAGAGCAAAAATTAAGGGGTTGGCGTGGCCGCAGCCTTACCACACCCATTGGGTGCGTATTTAACATCCACATCTGAGGAACAAGTCCAAGAGCCATTGGTGTCCCGAGCCCAAGTCAATAACTTATCTTTGAGTGCAGTAGCAGCACTATTGCCAAACTTGCCTTGCATCGAAACAACGCCAGTACCCGCAGTAATAGTAACAGCTACCGAGCCTGAGCCTGTTGGCGCTGTCGCAGGAATAGGAGCTCCCAGCAAAGTGCTACCACCAAACCCAATCACACAGTCAGTTGCCGCAGGTGCGGCGGTAGTACTATCTACTGGGTTGGTTCTGCCCTCAAGCAAACAAGTCTCAATAATAGTTTTCAAAGAACCTATCTCGGTCATTACGCGAGACACTTGTGATTTAGCTACGTAAGTCTGATATTGCGGCAACGCAACCGCAGCCAAAATACCAATAATCGCAACAACGATCATTAACTCAATCAGGGTAAAACCTTTTTGCATATGCTTCATAAGTTACTCCAGTTTCAATTTGGGACTTGCCCGTTTAGTTAACCACGTGTTCACCGAAGCAACCACCATACCAACTCAAGTTAATCGCCATTTCACTGGGGTTTTACCCTCAAATGGCTTTGCAAGTACCCAATTAAGCATCCACAGTAAGACACTTGTTGACATTTTTTGTCACACCATCATCTACCTCTACATTTGGTTTCAACATAGGCTAATATCCATACCTACAAGCCATAAAAGCTATACCGGACAGCCATATGAACACCCCCGCGAATTCCGTTGCACTAAACGGTTTGGCCCGCCGCCTGGTGGCCGACAACCTTCTTGATAATGAGATTGCCGCAAAAACGATGGCCCAGGCTAAAAAAGAAGGGGTTCCGTTCGTTGAAATGCTAGTCAGCAAGGACATCCTCGATGCTCGCACCATTGCGAGGGTAGCATCAGAAGAGTTCGGTTCTCCGGTATTCGATCTATCAGCGCTTAATAAAGAATCAATACCGCTAAAGTTGGTGGATGAGAAACTCATTCGCAAGCACCATACCTTGCCCATTGCGCGACGTGGCAATCGGCTTTTCTTGGCTGTCACCGATCCGACTGACATACACGCGCTGGACGAAATCAAATTTAATACCGGAATAAACACCGAAGCAGTCTTGGTCGAGGCTGATAAACTCAAAATAGCAATAGAGCAGTATTTCAACGCGCAGGAGGGGAACCTTGGTGACGCGCTGGGTTCACTTGATGAAAGTCTCGACGACCTAGATGTGCAGGCCGTTGACGAGAGCAAGGGAGAAGATGCACCCGAGGCCGATGAAGCCCCAATCGTTAAGTACATCAACAAAGTACTGCTTGACGCCATTAAAGGTGGCTCATCGGACATCCACTTTGAGCCTTACGAAAAATCCTACCGCATACGCTTCCGTACCGATGGGGTACTCCATGAGGTTTCGCGCCCACCGGTAAACCTGGCAACCAGGATGGCGGCGCGCTTGAAAGTAATGTCGCAAATGGATATATCCGAGCGACGCTTACCGCAAGACGGACGCATCAAGCTGAAGGTTTCCAAGACCCGCGCGATAGATTTCCGGGTTAACACACTACCCACACTATTTGGCGAAAAGATTGTGTTGCGTATTCTCGACCCAAGCTCTGCCAAGCTGGGGATTGATGCGCTAGGCTACGAGGACAACCAAAAGCAGCTCTATTTGGAAGCACTAGCCCAGTCGCAAGGCATGATATTGGTTACCGGCCCTACCGGTAGTGGTAAAACTGTATCCCTTTATACAGGGCTAAATATCCTCAACACCTCCGAAGTTAACATTTCAACAGCCGAAGACCCCGTGGAAATAAACCTGGAAGGGATTAACCAGGTGCAGATGAACACAAAAGTGGGCTTGACCTTTGCAGAAGCACTCAGGTCGTTCTTGCGCCAGGACCCGGATGTAATCATGGTGGGGGAGATTCGCGACCTGGAGACTGCAGAAATCGCCATTAAGGCGGCACAAACGGGGCACTTGGTACTTTCGACACTGCACACCAACTCAGCCCCGGAAACCCTGACCCGCTTGCTGAATATGGGTGTACCTGCATTTAACGTTGCCACCTCGGTAAGTTTGATCATCGCCCAGCGCCTGGCCCGTCGGTTGTGTACTGTATGCCGCAAACCTGCCACTGATATCCCGGAAGAGATACTTCGGCAGGAAGGATTTGACGAAATCGGGATTCCGCGCTCAGAATTCCAGCTATTTCACCCCGTTGGCTGCGAAAAGTGCAATGGGGGTTACAAAGGG
>JAGKWO010000080.1 GCA_021151835.1 Gammaproteobacteria bacterium | reverse complement strand
CTACTTTTTATGGACTAGTCAGCTATTGTGGTTTTACTGACGCTGCCGTTAGCGAGCGGCATTATAGATGACTTGATTGTTAAGGCGAAAGTTTTTGGCACATCCCGGGGCAATTTCTTTTATCTTTTATTAAATTTTTATTGTCATCTGAATTATCTGGTGCGAGTCGTCAAAAATCACCGAAAATTCTTTGCACTGGCGTGGGGCCAGGGCGACAAAAATGCTCGCGTGAAGTGCATTTTCATGAAAGTTTTTTATTAAAATCAGTGGTTTGTGTAAAAATTTCGTTAAATGTCTGTAATCATTTTCACATCTTTGATTATGAAGACTTGAGTGCGGCTTTTTGTTTGTGTTTCGAGAGGTCAATCTCTATAATGCTGCGCGACTTGCAGGGCGTGTTTCATTAGAGGTCACTTCCCGGTGATAAAAATGAAGCGCTTATTCTTAAACCTGCCCGCGATGGGCAACCAGGTGAGATAGACCGTGAACAAGAAAAGACCTGTCAACCTCGATATATCTACTATCAAACTTCCCATCACCGCTTACGTTTCCATCCTTCATCGTGTTTCCGGCGTTTTCCTCTTCGCAGGTGTTGCCTTCCTTTTATGGATGCTCGATGCCAGCCTGGAATCACAAGAGGGTTTTAATAGCATTCGCGATCTTGGGGCGAATCCAATATGCCAGGCGATCCTCTGGGTGGTTTTAGCCGCTTTGGCTTATCACACGGCGATGGGTATCCGTCACCTGATTATGGATTTTGGCGTTGGTGAATCCTTGAAAGGCGGTAAAACCGGTGCATGGCTCGCATTAGGCGTGGCTGTCATATTGATTGTATTGGCGGGAGTTTGGGTATGGTAACTTCAGTAACCAGTTTCGGACGCAGCGGCCTTTATGATTGGCTGATCCAGCGCGTCGGCGGTGCCGTGATGGCGGCTTACACCATCTTCATCGTTGTATATCTCGTATTAAATCCTGAATTGACGTTTGAGCAGTGGCAATCACTCTATAACCAATTATGGATGCGTGTATTTACCCTCGTTACGTTGCTTTCCTTTATTTCCCATGCGTGGATTGGTTTGTGGGCGGTGCTCACTGATTATTTAACCGTGCGCCTGATGGGTTCAAAGGCCACCTTCTTACGCATATTTGCGCAGATTGTGTTGGGTGCTGTAGCAGTTACCTATCTGGTCTGGGGTGTTCAAGTGATTTGGGGAATTAACTAATGTCTACTATGCGCACGATTTCTTTTGACGGTATTGTGATTGGCGGCGGCGGCGCCGGTATGCGCGCAGCATTGCAGTTGGCCCAATCCGGTTACAAAACAGCCGTAATTACCAAAGTATTTCCAACCCGTTCGCACACCGTATCTGCCCAGGGCGGTATTACTTGTGCGATTGCTAGTGCTGACCCAAACGATGATTGGCGCTGGCACATGTATGACACTGTAAAAGGTTCAGATTACATCGGTGACCAGGATGCAATTGAATATATGTGTTCTGTTGGTCCTGAAGCGGTATTTGAGCTTGAGCATATGGGCTTGCCATTCTCACGTACTGAAAATGGTCGCATCTACCAGCGCCCGTTCGGTGGTCAATCCAAAAACTTCGGCGAAGGTGGCCAGGCTGCGCGTACTTGTGCGGCGGCGGACCGTACCGGCCACGCTCTTCTTCACACCCTGTACCAAGGCAACCTGAAGAATAAAACGGTATTCCTGAATGAGTGGTTTGCTGTTGATCTGGTTAAAAATGCTGATGGCGCTGTGGTTGGTGTTATCGCCATTAATATTGAAGATGGCGAAACTGTTTATGTAAAAGCCAAGGCAACTGTATTGGCGACCGGTGGTGCAGGGCGCATCTACGCGTCTACTACCAACGCCCACATCAATACCGGTGACGGTGTAGGTATGGCGTTGCGTGCCGGCTTCCCGGTACAGGATATCGAAATGTGGCAGTTCCACCCGACCGGTATTGCCGGTGCCGGGGTATTGGTAACTGAAGGTTGCCGCGGTGAAGGTGGCTACCTGATCAACTCTGAGGGCGAGCGCTTCATGGAGCGTTATGCCCCCAATGCGAAAGACCTTGCTGGCCGTGACGTAGTAGCGCGTTCCATGATCCAGGAAATTATTGCGGGTCGCGGTGTTGGTCCGAACAAAGATCACGTATTGCTGAAGCTGGATCACCTCGGTGAAGAAGTTCTTGAGAGCAAGTTGCCAGGCATCTGCGAATTGTCCCGTACCTTTGCTCACGTTGATCCTGTTTACGCTCCAATCCCTGTGGTTCCAACCTGTCACTACATGATGGGTGGTGTTCCTACCAACGTGAATGGCCAGGCTTTGACTGTTGATGCCAACGGTAATGACGTAGTCATTGATGGCCTCTTTGCCTGTGGTGAAGTAGCTTGCGTATCGGTACACGGTGCAAACCGTCTGGGCGGTAACTCACTGCTTGATCTGGTGGTGTTTGGTCGCGCAGCAGGTTTGTACATCGAGAAGGCGTTGCGTGAAGGTATTGAGCATCGCGACGCAACCCAGGCTGATATCGATAAAGCGATGGCGCGCCTGAACAAAATCAACAACTCTACCAGCGGCGAAAGTGCAGCGGTCCTGCGCAAAGAGCTGCAAACCATTATGCAAAACTACTTCGGTGTATTCCGTAAAGGTGAGTTTATGCAGAAGGGTATTGAGCAGTTGGCTGAATTGCGCAAGCGCATCGAAAACGTGGCGATCACTGACAAGAGCAATGCATTCAATACCGCACGTATTGAAGCGCTTGAATTGCAAAACCTGCTTGAAGTGGCTGAAGCGACAGCGATTGCTGCCGAAGAGCGTAAAGAGTCCCGCGGTGCACACGCACGCGAAGACTACGAAGACCGTGACGATGCCAATTGGCTGTGTCACTCAATATATTTCCCCGGCGAAAAGCGCGTTGGCAAGCGTGCGGTGAATTTCAAACCGCGCACTATGGAAGCTTTCCAACCCAAGAAACGCACTTACTAATCATCGGGAGCAGAAATCATGTTGAAAGTACAAGTTTATCGCTACAACCCAGAAACTGATAATGCGCCTTACATGAAAGAATATGAGGTCGACACCCAGGGTAAAGACCTGATGGTGCTCGATGTTCTTGAGTTGTTAAAAGCACAGGACCAGTCTTTGGCATACCGTCGCTCATGCCGTGAAGGTGTGTGCGGCTCTGACGGTATGAATATCAATGGTAAAAATGGTTTGGCTTGTATCAAGCCAATTTCCGAATGCGTGAAAAATAACACGCTGATTTTGCGTCCACTACCTGGTTTACCAGTGATCCGCGATCTGGTTGTCGATATGACCCAGTTCTATGATCAATACAAGAAAATTGAACCCTACTTGCAGAACGATACCCCCGCACCGGCCATCGAGCGTTTGCAATCTCCCGAAGATCGCGAGAAGCTTGACGGCCTTTATGAGTGTATACTCTGCGCCTGTTGCTCAACCAGTTGTCCTTCCTTCTGGTGGAACCCCGATAAATTTATCGGTCCTGCCGGTTTGTTGCAGGCTTATCGTTTCCTCGCTGATAGTCGTGACCTGGCGACCCAGAAACGATTGGCCAATCTGGATGACCCCTTCAGTGTGTTCCGTTGCCATGGTATCCAGAACTGTGTAGCGGTTTGCCCCAAAGGGCTGAACCCGACACGAGCCATCGGCCATATACGCAACATGTTGTTACAGAGCGCTACCTAAGGTGGCGCTTTTGCGTATCTGAAGCAGGCAAAAACTTGATGATTTGATGAGCGATTTGCGCTTGTTTAATCAAAAACTGTCCGTTGTCGCCTTGGGTGATAGCGACTTAAAAGCGGCGCTTTTAATCACAAGTTGAAAGCGTTTGGTAGCTAACCGCTAGTTGATAGCAGGGGATAATTCCCCAAAGATTAAGGTGGGTGGAATGCAAGACAGCATTATGGAGCAATTTTGGAGTACGTCTCACATTTCCGGTGGGAACGCTGCTTACGTCGAAGAGCTCTACGACACGTATTTACACAATCCTAATGCCGTTCCTGAAGAATGGCGTAACTACTTCGATCAGTTGCCCCGCGTAAACGGCGTACTGACCCAGGATACTCCCCATTCAGTTATTCGCGCTCAATTTGAGCAATTGGGTAAATCCCGCGTACGCACCGTGACTGTTGCCGGTGGTTCAGTGAGCGCAGAACACGAACAAAAACAAATTAAAGTTCTGCAATTAATCAGCTCCTATCGTTTCCGCGGCCACCAAAAAGCACAGCTCGATCCATTGGGATTGATGGTGCGTGAGCCGGTTGCTGACCTGGATTTGCAATTCCACGGTTTGACTAACGCTGATCTGGATACCGTATTTAGCAGCGGCACCTTGTTTATTGGTAAAGAGCAGGCAACCCTGCGTGAGATTATCGAAGCATTGGAGAAGACCTATTGCGGTCATATCGGTGCTGAAATCATGCACATCACGCCATTGGCGGAAAAACAATGGCTGCAACAACGCCTTGAAAGCGTTCGTTCAAATCCGGAATTCACCAAGGAACAGCGTTTAGCGTTGCTGGAGCGTTTAACAGCAGCAGAAGGTCTTGAGCGTCACCTTGATAGTAAATATCCAGGTACCAAGCGTTTCGGTCTGGAAGGTGGCGAGAGCTTCATCCCATTAGTAGATGCGCTGGTAAAACGTGCTGGCACTTACGGTGCAAAAGAAATCGTGTTGGGGATGGCGCATCGCGGCCGTCTGAATACGCTGGTTAACGTATTCGGTAAAAACCCGGCGGAATTGTTTGCCGAGTTTGATGGCAAGCGCTCTTTGAACACGTCCGGTGATGTGAAGTATCACTCCGGTTTTTCATCCAACGTGATGACCCCGGGCGGTGAATTGCACATGGCGATGGCATTTAACCCGTCGCACCTGGAAATTGTTTCCCCGGTAGTTGAAGGCTCTGTGCGCGCGCGCCAGGATCGCCGCAACGATAAAACCGGTGCAAAAGTAGTTCCGATTGTTGTTCATGGTGACGCTGCATTTGCCGGCCAGGGTGTAGTGATGGAGACATTCCAGATGTCCCAGACGCGCGCATATGGCACCGGCGGCACATTGCATATTGTGATCAATAACCAGGTTGGTTTCACCACCAATAAACGTGAAGACGCACGTTCGACAGAATACTGTACTGACGTTGCGAAAATGATCGAATGCCCGATTTTCCACGTGAATGGCGATGATCCGGAAGCGGTGTTGTTTATCGCCCAATTGGCGATGGATTATCGTTACGAATTCAAGAAAGACGTAGTGATCGATCTGGTTTGCTACCGTCGTCGCGGCCATAACGAAACTGACGAGCCATCAGCAACACAACCGCTGATGTACCAAATCATTCGTGCACTCAAAACTACCCGTACTCTCTACGCTGAAAAGCTGGTTGCCGAAAACTTGCTGACCCAGGCGGCGGCGGATGACCTGACAACTAACTATCGTGCAGCGCTGGATCGCGGCGAGCATGTGGCCAGTGGTTTGGTGAGCGAGCCGGATCGTACGTTGTTTGTGGATTGGAGCCCTTACATTGGCCATGACTGGATTGCCCCGGCCAATACCGGCTATGAATTAAAAGCATTGCAAGCCGCTGCGTACAAAATGTGCGAGATTCCCGATGGCATCGTGTTGCAAAAGCAAGTAGAAAAAATTTACGAAGATCGCCGCAAAATGGCCGGTGGTGCATTGCCGTTGAACTGGGGTATGGCTGAAACCCTCGCTTACGCCACGCTGGTCGAGCAAGGTTACCCTGTGCGTATGACGGGTCAGGACGTTGGCCGTGGTACCTTCTCGCATCGCCATGCGGTTGTGCACAGCCAGAAAGATGGTTCAGCCTATGTTGCCCTGGCAAACATGAAGGCCGATCAACCTTCATTTGAGTTGTTCGACTCTTATTTGTCTGAAGAAGCGGTGTTGGCATTCGAATATGGTTACTCAACAACGTCGCCCACAGGCCTGGTAATTTGGGAAGCCCAGTTCGGTGACTTTGCTAACGGTGCACAAGTGGTTATCGACCAGTTCATCACCAGTGGTGAACACAAGTGGGGCCGTTTAAGTGGCCTGACCATGTTGTTGCCACACGGTTATGAAGGGCAGGGCCCGGAGCACTCATCTGCTCGCCTTGAGCGCTTTATGCAGTTGTGTGCGGAACACAATATCCAGGTTTGTGTACCCTCAACGCCTGCGCAGGTATTCCACATGTTGCGCCGCCAGGCGGTGCGCCCGATGCGTCGCCCGTTGGTGGTAATGAGTCCGAAATCCTTGCTGCGTCATAAATTGGCAACATCGACGCTGGAAGAATTGGCAAACGGCAGTTTCCAAAACGTGATCACTGATGCCAGTGTTGATCCTGCAAAAGTACAGCGTGTAATTCTGTGTAGCGGTAAGGTTTATTACACCTTGCTCGAAGAGCGCACAGCACGCAATCTCGATAATGTTGCACTGATTCGTCTGGAGCAGTTGTATCCGTTCCCGGAAGCAGAATTGAAAGTCGCACTCGCGCCGTTCAAAAATATCAAGGATATTTTCTGGTGCCAGGAAGAACCAATGAACCAGGGCGCGTGGTATAGCAGCCAGCATCATATGCGTCATGTCGTTGCCGAGGTCTACGGTAAGTCACTGCACCTGGACTACGTAGGTCGCGATCCTTCAGCAGCTCCGGCAGGTGGTTATATGTCGGCGCATATCGAAGAAGAAAAACGTTTTGTAAACAAAGCTCTCACGGTGTGAGAGCTTTTTAACTGATTGAGTTGATCAAATAATCCTAGCGCTACAGAGAGATGGAATAGCATGAGTATCGAAATCAAAGCCCCAACCTTCCCTGAATCCGTTGCTGATGGCACGGTAGCAACCTGGCACAAAAAACCTGGCGAAGCTGTCAAGCGCGATGAACTGATTGTTGATATTGAAACTGACAAAGTTGTACTGGAAGTTGTTGCACCTGCTGATGGCAGCATCGCTGAAATTTTGAAGGGCGAGGGTGAGACTGTCCTGAGCAACGAAGTCATTGCCCGTTTTGTTGAAGGCGCTGCTAGTGCTCCTGCTGCGTCAGCACCGGCGGCTGCTCCTGCAGCGGCAAGCGCTCCTGCGGCTGCATCTGCAGAAAAACCGGTCAATCCTGCTGCACGCAAATTGGCTGAAGAAAACAATGTAAACACATCTTCTGTTGCCGGTTCTGGTAAAGATGGCCGTGTGCTGAAAGAAGATGTTGCCAACCACATCAAATCAACCCCGGCTGCTGCACCAGTTGCAGGGTCGCCTGCCGCAGGGTCGCCTGCCGCAGGGTCGCCTGCCGCAGCAATCGAAGCAGTGGGTGATCGCGTTGAAAAACGTGTACCAATGACTCGCCTGCGCAAGCGTATTGCCGAGCGTTTGCTTGAAGCCTCCAACACCACTGCAATGCTCACTACGTTTAACGAAGTGAACATGGCCCCGGTGATGGCACTGCGTGCAAAATACAAAGACCAATTTGAAAAAGCACACGGTGGTTCACGTTTGGGCTTTATGAGTTTCTTTGTAAAAGCCGCTGCTGAAGCATTGCGTCGTTTCCCGGCGGTTAACGCGTCTATTGATAACAACGATATCGTGTACCACGGTTATCAGGATATCGGTGTAGCGGTATCTACTGACAAAGGTCTGGTGGTTCCGGTATTGCGCAACGCTGAAAACATGAGCCTGGCAACGATCGAAAATACCATTCGCGATTTTGGTTTGCGTGCACGCGATGGCAAGTTGGGCATTGAAGAAATGTCGGGTGGTACATTCACTATCACCAACGGTGGTGTGTTTGGTTCTCTGCTTTCCACTCCAATTCTGAACCTGCCGCAATCGGCGATTTTGGGTATGCACAAGATCCAGGAGCGTCCAATGGCAGTAAATGGCAAGGTAGAAATCCTGCCAATGATGTATCTGGCCCTGTCTTACGATCACCGTTTGCTGGATGGTAAAGAGGCTGTGCAATTCCTCGTTACTATCAAAGACCTGCTCGAAGACCCTGCGCGCATTCTTTTGGAAATATAAGTTGTTAGCAATCTAATCTGTTGTTTTGAAACGCTTCTGGCAACCCAGGAGCGTTTTTATGTAAAGGGCTACTGCTCACAAGGTTGTAGCCGACAGTTAATAATTTAGGAACATTGTTATGTCTGAAAAATTTGATGTGGTCGTTATAGGTTCCGGCCCGGCGGGATATGTTGCCGCTATCCGTGCAGCGCAACTGGGCCTGAAAACTGCGTGTATCGAAAAA
Organism: Gammaproteobacteria bacterium; assembly: GCA_021151835.1. Classification (GTDB taxonomy): domain Bacteria; phylum Pseudomonadota; class Gammaproteobacteria; order Pseudomonadales; family Cellvibrionaceae; genus Cellvibrio. The sequence goes on along the minus strand of JAGKWO010000080.1, from coordinate 1,478 downwards.
TGGCGCAACGAAGAAGGCAAGGGCGTTAACGGCGGTACTTGCCTGAATGTTGGTTGCATTCCTTCCAAAGCCTTGCTCGATAGCTCCTACAAATACCACGAAGCCAAAGAAGATTTTGCAGTTCACGGCATTACTACCCAAGGCGTAGAAATCAATGTTCCTTCCATGATCGCGCGCAAAAACCAGATCATCAAAAATTTGACGGGTGGTATCGCAGGCCTGTTCAAAGCCAATGGTGTGAGCAGTATTTTTGGTACAGGAAAATTATTGGCTGGCAAAAAAGTTGAAGTGACTGACTTTGATGGCAAAGTCTCCGTACTGGAAGCCAATCATGTAATCCTGGCCTCAGGTTCAAATCCGATTAATATCCCGGTTGCTCCAGTGGATAACGACGTGATTGTTAACTCTACCGGCGCGCTGGAATTTTCCGAAGTGCCCAAGCGCCTGGGTGTAATCGGTGCTGGTGTGATTGGTTTGGAATTGGGTTCGGTGTGGAACCGTGTTGGCTCAAAAGTGGTTGTGCTGGAAGCGCTCGATAGCTTCCTTGCCATCATGGATCAGCAAATTGCCAAAGAAACGCAAAAAATCCTCACCAAGCAAGGTTTGGATATCCGCACCAGTTCACGTGTTACCGGCACAAAAGTGAATGGTAAGGAAGTGACTGTGACTTACCTGGACAAAGAAGGTAAAGAGCAACAGGAAACTTTCGACAAATTGATTGTTTGTGTTGGTCGTCGTCCGTTCACTGAAAATCTGCTCGCTGCTGATAGTGGTGTAAACCTTGATGAGCGTGGTTTTATTTTCGTAAACGAACACTGTGAAACCAATGCGCCAGGTGTGTGGGCAATTGGTGACGTAGTACGTGGCCCGATGCTCGCGCACAAGGGTTCGGAAGAGGGTGTGATGGTCGCTGAGCGTATTGCCGGCCAGAAATCACAAATTAATTACGATATTATTCCCAACGTAATTTATACCCACCCTGAAGTTGCCGCAGTTGGTAAAACCGAAGAGCAAGTTAAAGCGTCTGGCGAGCCGTACAATGTGGGTACCTTCCCATTTGCTGCTTCCGGTCGTGCTATGGCTGCAAATGAAAGTCACGGTTTGGTAAAAATTATTGCCCATGCAGTAACTGATCGCATCCTCGGTGCCCATATTGTTGGCCCAAGCGCAGCCGATCTGGTTCAGCAAGTGGCAATTGCAATGGAATTCGGTTCGAGTGCGGAAGATCTGGGTATGATGGTGTTCGGCCACCCAACCCTGTCTGAAGCAATCCACGAAGCAGCCCTGGCGGTGCATGGCCATGCCATCCACATCGCCAACAAGAAGAAGCGTTAAGAGAACCATAGAGTCCTCGTTTTTTAGGCGGGGGCAAACTCATGAGGTTTGCCTCCATCGATAACCCAAGTTGGACTGTGTACTAAAACGCTAATCCAACCATCGTCAAATGGAACTACACCATGAATTTGCACGAGTATCAG
>JAGKWO010000079.1 GCA_021151835.1 Gammaproteobacteria bacterium | reverse complement strand
CAGGAAGCTCAGGAAGCTCAGGAAGCTCAGGAAGCTCAGGAAGCTCAGGATCAGCCTGGCATATTTGCGCGCTTGTGCAAGTCTTACCAAACAAATGGGTTGTTCTGGATTATCGGCGCGCTGTTCGCATTTTGGCCCGCCGCAGTTATTCATTCCGTACGTATCGGCAATGATCCCATGTTGTACTTTTTATTCAGCGCCAGTCTCTACTTCATCGTCCGTTGGTTTCGACATGACCAGAAGCGCGATCTGATGATTGCGGCTCTGATAGGAGCAGCAGCCATTATTACCAAAGCGAATGGTGAGATTCTCGTCGCAGTACTTGGTGTCATCGGACTTTATAAAATGATTAAAAGCCGCCAGTGGGCGCGCTATTTTAAAATGGCGATTGCGCCATGCTTGATCATGCTAGTTGCAGTTGCCATTACCGTTGGGCCAGGCCTGATTTTAAAAATGCAAGGAAAGCGGGATAAACTCTATATCGATAATATCGACGGACTTTCCCACGCAAATATTGTAGGGAACACTGCAGCAAATTATTTCTGGTTTGATGCCAAGATATTTATCACAGAGCCCTTTACCGATCCTTACGATGACAGGATGGGACGTCAGTTTTTCTGGAATTACCTGGGCAAGACGGGGTTATTTGGTGAGTTCAAATACCCGGGGGCACTCTCTATTAATACCGCAGTGTCCACCAGCTTTTTTGCTGTCCTAATGCTTATGTATATGATTCTTGGGTTATATCATATGGCTAAAGAAGATTTTAAACGCATGACGCCCGTGCTTTTGTCAGGGTTTTTCCTGTGGGCAGGGGTAACTTATATGCGGATGACGTTTCCGGCGAATATCGATTTTAGATACATAGTCCCCATTCTTATTAGTATATGTGCCTTATTCGCAATCAGCATTGTTAAGTTTGAGCAGCAAGGGGCCACTCGCCTTGCAAATATAGGTAAGACATTGGCCGGTCTATTTACCCTTTCAAGTATTTTATTTATCATAGGTGTAGTTACTGCAACAAAATAATAATTCGTCCCGCGGTTTGTTGACACGAAAACTGCGGGATTAAGACCACGAACCTCATCCGAGAATCGTAAACCTCGCTTTTCTTACAGCAATACATTAGCCACCTGGCCTATTGCATTTTTACAGAATAATATTCGGCGTCAACTTTAAATTCCTGTTTAGTTTGACCTATAAAAAGCCATTTACGTAGTATTTAACGATGAACTTCAGGTATTTGCAGTGGATGGAGATAGCCAGGTTTATTAGCGTGGGTGTAGTAAATACCCTGGTTGGTTACTCCCTTTACGCCGCTTTCCTATATTGTGGGCTTAGTTATCCTTTTGCTTTGTTAGCGGCCACCGTATTAGGTGTATTGTTTAATTTCCAAAGTATCGGCAGGCTGGTTTTTAACCGTTATAAAAGTAACTTGATAGGGAAGTTTGTAGGGGTTTATCTAGTCGTTTTTTGCATCAATTTATTGCTTATAACATTTATTACCAAACTGGGGTTTAATGCCTACACAGCTGGCGCACTGGCGTTATTACCCACCACAATCATTTCTTACCTATTAAATAAGTTTTTTGTTTTCAAGGGATAGTTCATGAAAACGATTAGTATCGTAACGCCTTGCTATAATGAAGAAGAAAATGTCCGCGAGTGCGTCAACATCATCAAGCAGACCTTTGCAGCCTTACCGCAGTACCGGTATGAACACATCTTCATTGATAATGCCTCCACTGACAAAAGCCTCGCTATATTGCGTGAAATCGCCAGTGAAGATCCGAATGTAAAGGTCATCGCTAATAGCAGGAATTTTGGACACATCCGTTCCCCCTATTACGGATTATTACAAGCCGAGGGAGACGCGGTCGTACTTTTTGTTGCAGACCTGCAGGATCCCGCCAGTTTAATTCCTGAATTTATTAGCAAATGGGAAGAAGGTTACAAAACTATTGTCGGAACAAAACGGTCCAGTGAAGAATCATCACTGATGTTTTCTATCCGCAAGATGTATTACAAAACCGTCAACAAACTTTCCAATATCAGCTTAATTGATAATTTCACCGGATATGGCCTCTACGACCGGGAAGTTATCGAGCACTTGAGAAAGATTGATGACCCCTACCCCTACTTCAGAGGACTGGTTGCTGAAATAGGCTTGGAAATATTCCAAATACCTTATGATCAACCAATACGAGTCCGTGGCATTACTAAAAACAACTTCTTCACACTTTATGACATAGGTATGTTGGGAATTATTTCCCATTCCCAAGTTCCACTTAGGGTTGCAACTATGGCAGGTTTCCTCCTGTCGTTTATTAGCATCTTTATTGCAGCTATCTATTTTTTCCTTAAGCTGATTTTTTGGAATTCGTTTAGTCTGGGAATAGCGCCGGTTGTCATAGGTATTTTCTTTTTTGCTTCCGTGCAATTATTTTTTGTTGGAATCCTGGGTGAGTACCTAGGCTCTATTCACCTTTACAGCAAACGTCGCCCTTTGGTTATAGAGAAGGAACGCATTAATTTCACTCCAAAACAATAATAAGACTGGATTAAACCTATGTCGGTCATTACGCTTGCCAATGGCAAACATTTCACCTGTGCAGATACAACCAGTATTCTGGACGCTGCAAGAACACAAGGTTTGGTGTTGGAACACAGCTGTAAAAGTGGGCGCTGTGGAATTTGCAAAGCTAAAATTATTAGCGGCACCACCCAATTACTTCAGGAAGAGACTGGCTTAACTACCGAGGAAGCGGCTCAGGGCTTTGTTTTAACCTGCTGCCGAACCGCCAACGAGAACGTAGAGTTAGATATTGAAGATCTAGGAGCACTCGCCGATATCAAAGTGCAAACACTTCCTTGTAAAATCGATACAATCACCCACCTGACTGGCGATATTGCGCGCGTTATATTGCGCTTGCCCCCAACGGCAAACTTCAATTTTTCACCCGGCCAATACATAAATATCTTTAACAAAACCAACACTCGCCGCAGTTACTCTATTGCCAACTGCAACTCTCATATTGGAAAAATAGAATTGCATATCCGCAGGGTTCAGCATGGAGTAATGAGTCAATATTGGTTTACTGAAGCTAAAGAGAACGACTTGCTTCGCTTTGAAGGACCTCTGGGTAGCTTTTGTTTTCGCGAAAAGGTGGAGAAAAATATTATTTTCCTGGCCACTGGCACAGGTATAGCTCCCATAAAAAGTATTTTGGAAAGCCTGGACTATGCTTCACCATTAGCAGGAAGAAATCTGTACATCTATTGGGGCGGAAGAGTTCCCTCCGATATTTATTGGCAACCGGACTTCAGCAAGATCACCCCTGAGTTTAAACCTGTACTTAGCCGAGCACCTTCACAATGGAAAGGTCACCAGGGCTATGTGCAGCATGCACTCTTAGCGGATCAAATTGATTTGAAGAATGCAGTAGTGTACGCCTGCGGTTCGCCAGAGATGATTCGGGATGCCAAAAAACTTCTCATCCAACATGGCCTGAAAAATACCAATTTTTACTCAGATGCGTTTTTGATCTCACAATAATTAACTAATTAACAAGGAGATAGCATGAAAGCGGTCATACTCGCTGGCGGCCTAGGCACCCGGCTCAGCGAAGAAACAGTTACTCGGCCAAAGCCCATGGTAGAAATTGGTGGCAAGCCCATACTGTGGCATATCATGAAAATGTACTCAGCCCATGGCATTAATGATTTTATTATTTGTTGTGGGTACAAGGGTTATGTCATCAAGGAATACTTCGCCAATTATTTCTTGCACATGTCTGACGTTACATTTGATATGAGCCAAAACGCTATGCATGTACATAACCAACGTGCGGAGCCATGGAAAATCACATTAGTCGATACCGGTGATAATTCCATGACTGGCGGGCGCCTGAAGCGTGTTTACGATCATATTAAAGATGACCCGGCATTTTGCTTTACCTATGGCGACGGTGTAAGTGATATCGATATTGCGCGCACCATTGACTTTCATTTAAGCCACGGAAAGCTCGCTACCCTATCGGCTACCTACCCTCCTGGTCGCTTTGGTGCTTTGGACATTGACGGCATCTGCGTGCGAAGCTTTAAGGAGAAACCCAAAGGCGATGGCGCCATGATTAATGGTGGCTTCTTCGTACTATCACCCAAAGTCATTGAGTTGATAGCAGACGACAGCACCGTTTGGGAACAATATCCCTTGATGCAGCTGGCCGATGATGGCGAACTGATGGCTTACAAACACGAGGGTTTCTGGCAACCAATGGACACCCTGCGCGATAAAACATATCTTGAAGAATTATGGGCTTCGGGCACCGCACCCTGGAAAATTTGGGAGTGAATGTGAAAGCACAAATTGACCGTTCATTCTGGCAAGGCAAACGGGTTTTCATTACCGGGCATACGGGTTTTAAAGGCGCTTGGTTATCGCTTTGGCTAAACCAATTGGGTGCGATCACAAAAGGTTTTTCACTGGAACCGCCAACATCGCCCTCCTTATTTAGGGTATTGAACATTGCAGGAATTATCGAATCGGAGATGGGTGATATTTGCGACTCCCAAGCGATTGCAAACAGCCTGCGGGAATTCAATCCGGACGTCCTGATTCATATGGCAGCACAATCACTGGTTCGCCGCTCCTACGCAGATCCAGTTGGCACATATTCAACGAATGTTATGGGAACCGTTCATGTGTTGGAAGGGGCACGTGGTTGCCCAAATTTGCGCGCAATTGTGAATGTTACTACCGACAAATGTTATGAGAACCGTGAATGGGAATGGGGTTATCGCGAAAACGAACCTATGGGAGGCCATGATCCCTACAGCAACAGTAAAGGTTGCGCGGAGCTAGTCACATCGGCGTATCGAAAATCTTTCTTTTGTACTCCGCAGGCCCCAGCCCTGGCATCAGCCCGTGCAGGAAATGTCATTGGCGGCGGCGATTGGGCGGAGGACCGTTTAATACCCGACATACTTAGGGCATTCAGCACCAATGATGCGGTGGTTGTGCGCAATCCGCAGGCCACTCGTCCCTGGCAACATGTATTGGAACCCTTGAGTGGATACTTGGTGTTGGCGCAAGCACTGTATCAATCCGGTCACGCATTTGCGGAAGGTTGGAATTTTGGTCCCCGAGAACAGGATGCTCGTCCCGTGGAATGGATACTTAATAACATGGTTTCACACTGGGGCGCTGGCGCAGCCTGGAAACTCGATGACAACCCCCAACCACATGAAGCGAATTATTTGAAGTTGGATATTTCGAAAGCACAATCCCGGTTGAGTTGGTCACCTACCTGGAACCTCGAACTCACCCTGGAAAAAATTGTTGCGTGGCATCGCGCCTGGCTTGCCGGGGAAGATATGTACTCCTGCTCCATCGCTGAAATTAACCATTATATGGCCAGCATGCAGAGCCACTAACGTTCACTTTTTATTTGTAAGGCCGCACTATGACTCCCGATACACTGCGTCAAGAGATAGCAAAACTGGTTCAACAATTCGCGGATTTAACGACTGCGCCAAAACCATTTACCGCGGGTGAAAGTGTAATACCCCCTTCAGGTAAAGTTGTCGGTGCTCGCGAAATGCAGCTTATGGTTGAAGCCTCGTTAGATTGCTGGCTTACTACCGGAAGATTCAACGCTGAATTTGAAAAAAAACTGGCGGCTTTTCTAGGGGTAAAATATTTACTCTCTGTCAATTCCGGGTCGTCCGCAAATCTGGTTGCGTTTAGCGCATTAACCTCTCCCAAATTAGGCGAACGCGCCATTAAAAAAGGGGACGAAGTTATTGGCGTTGCAGCGGGTTTTCCAACCACAGTTAATCCAATAATCCAATTTGGAGCCATCCCGGTATTTGTCGATGTTGACGCCGAAACCCATAACATCAATGCAGATCTTATTGAAGCGGCGATTACCCCAAAAACCAAAGCGATCATGCTTGCCCATACGCTCGGCAACCCCTTCGACCTCGCCAAAGTAAAATCCTTGTGCGAAAAATATAATCTGTGGCTTGTGGAAGATTGCTGTGATGCATTAGGCGCGAAATACGACGGGAAGCTAGTGGGTACTTTTGGTGATATAGGCACGCTAAGCTTTTATCCTGCACACCACATTACCATGGGTGAAGGTGGTGCGGTTTTTACCAATAATCCGCAGCTAAAAATGATCGCTGAGTCATTCCGCGATTGGGGCCGCGATTGTTACTGTGCACCCGGTTGTGACAATACCTGTGGCAACCGTTTCGGGCAGCAATTCGGCAGCTTGCCCGCCGGGTATGACCATAAATACGTGTATGCCCACCTGGGTTACAACCTGAAGATTACGGATATGCAAGCAGCCTGCGGGCTTGCGCAACTGGAACGCGCGCAAGAATTTATCGAAACCCGGAAACGCAATTATGATTTATTGAAAAGTCGCCTGGCGAACTTAAATGATTTTATCGATATCGCCAAACCCACCCCCAATAGCGAGCCTTCGTGGTTTGGCTTCCCGGTAACCTTAAAGCAAAGTGCAGGTGTAAACCGTGTTGATCTACTTAAATTCCTTGATCAACATAAAATTGGTACGCGTTTGTTATTTGCTGGTAATTTGACTCGCCAACCTTATTTCCAGGGAGTTGAATACCGGGTGGTTGGTGACCTGACGAATACCGATAACACCATGAACAATACTTTTTGGCTGGGAATTTATCCCGGTCTTGGTGCAGAGCACTTCGATTTCGTAGCTGAAAAGTTTGAAGAATTTTTTGGATTAAATTTTTAATTGCTATGGACGCTCCAGCAACCAATTCCGCGCAGGATATATATCATCCAGGTGTAGAGCCGGACGATTTGGAACTTATTATCAAGCAGTCATCCCACCTATGGGATAGGTTGCGCAACCAGCATATCTTTATCACTGGCGGGACCGGCTTTGTGGGATGCTGGCTGTTGGAAGCCCTGCTGTGGGCTAACTCGCATTTGGACTTGCAGCTCACCTTAAGCGTGTTAAGCCGTAATCCCACTGCGTTTATCGGGAAAGCACCGCATCTTGCCACTAACCGGGCAGTGCGTTTAATTGCGGGCGATGTTACTGACTTGCAGGCGATCCACGGCAAATTTGACATTGTTATTCACGCCGCGACTGACGTTGCCAACAAGGTCGCTAACCCGGAGGCGACCTTTGCACAAATCGTTAAAGGCACGCAGGAAACACTCGCACTCGCCCAGCGTAGCCAGGCTGATCGCTACTTACTAACCAGCTCCGGGGCTGTATATGGTCCGCAGCCGGAACATATAACCCATTTAAGTGAAAATCATCCATTGGCGCCGTCGCTATCGGATATTTCAACCGCCTATGGCCAAGGTAAACGAGTCTCGGAATGGTTAGCGGCTTGCCGGGCGAGCGAAGCTTTCAAGGTTTCCATAGCCCGTTGCTTCGCGCTTATTGGCCCTTATTTGCCTTTGGATGCCCAATTTGCGGCGGGAAATTTCATTCGCGATGGTTTGGATAACAAGCCGGTTACAGTCAATGGTGACGGCACCAGTTGCCGGTCCTACTTATACGCTGCGGACATGGTGGTATGGCTTCTGCGTATTTTGTTCAGCGATAGTGCCCTATCGTGCTACAACCTGGGTTCCGCACAAAGTATTTCGATTAAGGAACTCGCGGAAACGATTTCCCACAGCATTTATCATGAAAGCCGGGTCACCATTGCTGTGCCACCGAGGCCAGGTTCACCAATACAACGCTACATCCCAGATACCGATAAAGCTCATCGCGACCTTGGGCTGCGGCAGTACACGGATTTACGCAGCGCTATCAACAAAACTATTACGTGGGAACGCCACAGAAGAAATCAAATCATTCCCTTTCCTGAGGTGCGAGCATGAGCACTTATCTTCCAAACCATTTGCGTCAAACCGTGTTGAAAATGGCCTACTCAGGCTCAACCGTACACATTGCCTGCGCGTTTTCAATTATTGAAATTCTCTCCGTACTCTATCGTCACCACCTGCGCTATCCCGGCAATAACCCTGCTGCTCCAGACAGGGACTACCTGGTGTTAAGTAAAGGCCACGGCGTCATGGCTCAATATGCTTGCCTGTATGAAAAAGGTTGGTTGAACAAAACCGATCTGGATAACTATTTCAAAGATGGTTCAACATTAAAAGGATTATCCGACAGCCACATTCCCGGGTGCGAGGTAACCTCTGGTTCCCTTGGGCACGGTTTATCCGTCGGGGTTGGCCTGGCAATGGCCGCAAAGCTTCAGGCAAAAGATCAATTTTGTTATTCCCTGGTGGGCGATGGGGAAATGAATGAAGGCACTATGTGGGAAGCACTGTTGTTCGCCAGGCAACATGCCCTCGATAATCTTATTGTTATTGTGGACGAAAATGGCTTTCAGGCGATGGGAAAGACGCACGAGGTTTTATATTTGGGAAAATTAGCTGATAAATTTTCAGCGTTTGGTTTTGATGTGTTGGAAGTCGATGGACACAATGAAGCCGAGCTGCATCACGCGTTAACTCATCTCAAAGAACAAAAAAATGGCGCACCCAAAGCGATTATTGCGCGCACGGTAAAAGGCAAGAACGTTAGCTTTATGGAAAATGACAATAGCTGGCACTACACCCGTTTGAATGAAGCCACATTTGCACAAGCCATGGAAGAATTAGGCGCACATTCACCGGAGCCAACGTTATGAGATCCATTTTCTCCCAGGCTATTCTCGCCGCAGCAGAGGCGGACCCTAAAGTATTATTGCTGACGGGTGACCACGGATATGCGCTTTTTGATGAATTTCGCAAACACCGGCCACAGCAATTTATCAATGCCGGTATCGCTGAGCAAAATATGGTGGGCGTGGCCGCAGGCCTTGCCAAGGCTGGATTCAAACCGATTGTCTACGGGCTCAGCGCCTTTGTACCCATGCGGGTTCTGGAACAAATCAAAATTGATGTGTGTTATGAAAACCTGCCCGTAATATTCATTGGTGATGGGGCAGGATTGGTTTATAGCAGCTTGGGCACTAGCCACCAATCAACGGAAGACATAGCTGCCTTGCGGGCCATTCCTAATATTTCAATCCTGTCACCCTGTGATCAGGAGGAGATGCGTTACGCCATGCAACAGGCCTTGCATTTTACCGGGCCGACCTATGTGCGTATGGGGAAATCGGATGTCGGGCAAGTTCACAGTTCGCCTGTGCACGAGGCCGTGGGCGATCTAATTCCGCTTCGCACTTCCGATAATCCAAAAATCGCATTTATCGCCACCGGCTCTATGGTAAAAACAGCGCTTCGCTTGGCAGACGAGAAAAGCGCTTCCGCCTGGAGTGCTCCCTCGATAAAGCCAATTAACACCCGGCAAATTCATCAAATAGCACGAAAGGCCAATACTATAGTGGTGTTGGAAGAGCATTCCATTTACGGCGGTTTGGGTGGCCTTGTTGCCGAGACTGTTAGCGAGCTAGGTAACACCAAAGTCATTCGCTTGGGCATCCAGGACAGGTTCTCCCAAAAATGTGGCAGCTATGAGTATTTGCTCAAGGAACATCAGTTAGACCTGGACTCGCTGCTATCGAGAATTTCGGCGCTTGATACCGAACGTTAATCAGCGACCTGTACTGCACAAACGGGGGACTAAGTTGGATTTACGTAATCACAAGGAGACGATACTGCTTGGCTTGCTTTTGCTTGGCTATATCATATTGCGCAGTTTTTACCTGGATGCCGTGCCACGCTGGGACGC
>JAGKWO010000078.1 GCA_021151835.1 Gammaproteobacteria bacterium | reverse complement strand
GCCAGTGCTGGCAGCTTGCGCTTGCATTTCAACGCGGCGGGTACTGCCTATGCCATCAACTACAACGGTACCGCGCTCAAGTCTGACGCCACTGCAACCCCGGTAGTGTTGGTAGAAGGCACCAGCGGCCAAGTAAATCCCACCAGCCTTAATCTGGCCGGTGGCGTAACCCGCTTTGTATCCGTACCTGTGGCAGCCAACGCCGATCCACTGACTCTGGCAGTAACTTACTCCAATGCCAGCAATAACTACGACGCATCCTCCAACCCCAATGGTTGCCTGAATGGTCAGATCGCCATCGTGGACCAAACCGGCAAAACCTGGAAAGTGGGCTCTGCCTGCGGAACGACTCAACAAACCCTGTCGGCCACTATCAGCGACGCCAGTGTGACAGAGCTGTATGTGTTAATGACGCGCAACACCGATAACGGCGGCGGTATTCGTGTCTGGAAAGTCGACCTAACCCGTTAACCCCAATGGGTAACCCTTGGCCCGGCAAGCGCAGGCTCGCCGGGCTTTTTTTTGCCCGGATTTTGTTATCTGGCCGATTGGGGTTCAACTGGGTAGACTGCGAAGCAATTTAAGTGGCGCAATGCAAAAAAGTGGGGGGAGTTGATGAGCATGAATGAAGCGGAAACCCGCTATACAGGTGCTGGTGGTTAATCCTTGGCTGTAAGGGCAATCGTCAATCACACACAATGGTATTCGGCATCAATACAATTAACGCCATATATTAATGGGTTTCTACTGAACCACTTCAACTGGGTAAACTTCAAACGACATCCGCTATGTGCGGGTGAAAACAAGAAAAGGTAACGGAAAACTAGCATGACAAGTTCACAACAGCGCGCCGCCCTGCAACGCCAAATATGGGCAATCGCCAACGATGTACGCGGTGCAGTAGACGGCTGGGATTTTAAGCAATATGTACTAGGCACACTGTTTTACCGCTTTATCAGCGAAAACTTTGCCAGCTACATTGAGGCCGGTGACGACAGTATTAACTATGCAGAGTTGCCCGACAGCGTAATCACGCCCGACATCAAAGACGATGCTATTAAAACCAAGGGCTACTTTATTTACCCTAGCCAGCTTTTCTCAAATATTGCTGCAAACGCGAACAACAACGAAAGTTTAAATACCGATCTCGCTGCAATTTTCTCGGCGATTGAATCGTCTGCTAATGGCTACCCCTCAGAACACGACATTAAAGGTTTGTTTGCTGACTTTGACACTACAAGCAACCGATTGGGTAATACCGTAAAAGATAAAAACCTGCGTTTGGCCGCCGTGCTAAAAGGCGTGGCAGGTTTGGACTTCGGTGAGTTTGATGAAGCTCACATCGACCTATTCGGTGATGCCTACGAATTCCTTATTTCCAACTACGCCGCCAACGCAGGTAAATCCGGTGGTGAATTTTTTACGCCGCAACATGTGTCCAAATTAATTGCGCAGCTTGCTATGCATGGCCAAACCAGCGTGAATAAAATTTACGACCCCGCTTGTGGTTCTGGCTCGCTATTGTTGCAAGCAAAAAAACATTTCGATGCGCACATTATTGATGAAGGATTTTTCGGGCAAGAGTTGAACCACACCACCTACAACCTTGCGCGTATGAATATGTTTTTGCATAACATTAATTACGACAAGTTTAATATCCAACTGGGCGACACCTTACGCAGCCCACATTTTGGTGATGACAAACCTTTTGATGCGATTGTCTCTAACCCACCATACTCGGTGAAATGGATTGGCAGTGACGACCCAACCCTAATCAACGACGAACGCTTTGCCCCCGCCGGTGTGCTAGCACCTAAATCCAAAGCAGATTTTGCGTTTGTGCTGCATGCATTAAGTTATTTATCCAGCAAAGGCCGCGCGGCCATTGTTTGCTTCCCCGGTATTTTTTATCGAGGTGGCGCTGAACAAAAAATTCGCCAATATTTGGTGGATAATAATTATGTGGAAACGGTAATTTCTCTCGCACCCAACTTGTTTTTTGGAACCACCATTGCCGTTACTATTTTAGTTCTCTCCAAACATAAAACCGACACCAATACCCAGTTTATCGATGCCAGCGGTTTATTTAAGAAAGAAACTAATAACAACATCCTGACCGATGCGCACATTGAGCAGATCATGGCGGTGTTTGATAGCAAAGAAAATATCGACCACCTCGCCAAATCAATACCCTATGAGCAGGTCGCCGCAAACGATTACAACCTATCAGTGAGCAGTTATGTAGAAGCGAAAAATAACCGCGAAGTGGTGGATATTGCCCAGCTCAATGCCGAACTCAAAATTACCGTTTCCAAAATCGACCAACTGCGCAAAGAGATTGATGCGATTGTGGCGGAGATTGAAGGAGATGAGGCATGAGCAACAAATCACAGGCATTACCCATCGGCTATGCTGAGCTGCTCACCGACATCAAGCAACACGTTCGTCACGCCCAGACGCGCGCCATGCTGGCTGTCAATGCCGAGTTGATCCGGCTTTACTGGGAAATCGGCGCATTGATTAACACCCGCCAGCAACAGGAAGGCTGGGGTGCGGGTGTAATTCCGCGCCTTGCGCGCGACTTGCATAACGAATTGCCGGAGGAAAAGGGATTTTCCGAGCGCAATATCAAACGCATGCTAGCCTTCTACCGTGAATACCCGCTGCTACATTTTATGCCACAGACCGTGGCACAAACGGGTACCCTTTCAGAAGTGCCACAAGCTGCGGCACTTTTTCCTGCTGAACTGCTACAGGCTGTGCCTTGGGGGCATCACGCCGAACTTATAGCCAAGGTCAAAGATTTGCCCACCCGCTGCTGGTACATGCAGGCCGCTGTGCACAACGGCTGGAGCCGCAACATTCTCGTGATGCAAATCGAATCGGCTGCGCACCAGCGTAAAGGAAAGGCTACCAGCAACTTTGCCAGCCGCCTGCCAGCCGCCGACTCTGATTTAGTGCAGCAAACACTGAAAGACCCGTATCTGTTTGACTTCTTGACCCTAGAGCCAGGTTTTCACGAACGCGAACTGGAGACCGGCCTTGTCGCCCATCTGGAAAAATTCTTGCTGGAGCTGGGGCAAGGCTTTGCCTTTGTCGGGCGGCAATACCATCTTGATATCGGCGAGCAGGATTTCTACATCGACTTGCTGTTCTACCATCTGAAACTGCGTTGCTATGTGGTGATTGAGCTCAAGCGCGGCGATTTTAAGCCCGAATACGCGGGCAAGATGAATTTCTATTGCAGCGTGGTGGATGACAAGCTTCGCCACGAAACCGACCAGCCCACTATTGGCCTCATCTTGTGCCAGCAGCCCAACCGTGTGCTAGCCGAATACGCCCTGCGTGGAGTGGATAAACCCATCGGCGTCTCCAGCTACGAACTCACCCGTGCCCTGCCAGAGGCTCTTGAAAGCAGCTTGCCCAGCATTGAGCAGATTGAGCGGGAATTGCAGGGTATGGAAGGAGCGGCAGATGAATAATTTAAAGTTTATGGAAAAATTGTTGGATGGGGTTGAGATGGAGTGGAAGGCTATTGGTGAGCTTTTTGATCTAAAAAACGGATACACACCTTCCAAAGCAATTCCTGAATACTGGACTACGGGGGAAGTCCCTTGGTTCCGAATGGAGGACATTCGTGCGAACGGTAGGGTCCTTAAAACAGCCATTCAAAGTGTTTCTGTATCTGCAGTAAAAGGGGGGCTTGTTCCCGCTAACTCTCTAATAATGTCCACAACAGCAACAATTGGCGAACACGCACTTATTGAGGTCCCATTCTTAACCAATCAACAAATAACCAGCTTTTCTGTTTCCAATGCCTATCGTGACAAGATTAACGTGAAATTTATATTTCACTATTTCTTTAAATTCGGAAAGTGGTGCATTGAAAACGCCAATAAAAATGGAGGGATGGGCATAATTGGTCTAGCAAAGCTAAAACAGTTCGAAATCCCCATCCCCTGCCCAGAAAACCCAAAAAAATCACTAGAAATCCAAGCCGAAATCGTCCGCATTTTAGACGCGTTTACCGCCCATACCGCCGAGCTTACCGCCGAGCTTACCGCACGCAAAAAACAATACAACTACTATCGCGATAAGTTGTTGAGTTTTGAAGAGGGGGAGGTGGAGTGGAAGACATTGGATAAACTTGCGGAGAATCTTGATTCAATGCGTAAGCCGGTGACTAGCGGCTTACGTGAGACTGGGGATATTCCGTATTACGGTGCGTCTGGAATTGTTGACTATGTAAAGGACTATATTTTTGATGGTGATTTTTTATTGGTATCTGAAGATGGCGCCAATTTGGTGGCAAGGAATACACCGATAGCCTTTAGTATTAGTGGAAAAAGTTGGGTTAATAATCACGCCCATGTACTCAAATTTGAAACTTATGCTGAGCGAAGATATGTTGAATACTATTTAAATAGTATTGATCTATCTCCCTATATATCTGGCGCCGCTCAACCAAAATTAAATCAGAAAAATTTAAACAGTATAAAAATTCCAAACCCTTCACCGGAAGCAAAAAAGCGAATAGTAGAAATATTGGATAGATTCCACGTACTCACCTGCTCTATCACCGAAGGCTTACCCCGCGAAATCGAATTACGCCAGAAGCAATACGAGTATTATCGCGAGTTGTTGTTGAGTTTTCCGAAAGTGGAAGAGGTGGCGGCGTGACCCCAGCAGAATTAAATAGTTTGCTTGAGCAATTGATTGCCACTTGGGAAAACGAAGTGGTGGAATTCAAGCAAGCAGGTAATGATTATGATACCGATAAAATCGGTGAGTATTTTTCTGCACTCAGTAATGAAGCGAACTTACGCAATGCAGAGCGCGCTTGGTTGGTATTTGGTGTGAATAATAAAACTCGCACTGTGGTAGGTAGCGATTACCGAATGGAAACAGAGCGGTTACACAGTTTAAAGAACCAAATCGCCCAAGCCACTGAGCCGAGTATTACCCTGCGTGAAATTCATGTATTCAATCATCCGCAAGGGCGCGTGGTATTGTTTGAAATTCCTGCCGCTCCGCGTGGTATTCCAATCGCATGGAAGGGACATTACTACGCTCGTGCGGGCGAAAGCCGCGTCTCCTTGGGGTTAGATAAACTCGACGAAATTCGTCAGCAAACCCTGCAGCAAGATTGGACAGCGCAAATCATTGCGGGCGCGACACTGAATGATTTGGACGAGACAGCGGTACGCAGAGCGCGGGAATCTTTTGCGCAAAAATACGCTAACCGTTTTGCGAACGATGAGGTCATGAATTGGCCGCTAACCACGTTTTTGGATCGCGCCCGCCTTACCCAAAACGGGCAAATAACGCGCACGGCACTCTTGTTGCTGGGTAAAGCGGAGTCGGCTTATTTTCTGTTGCCGCACCCAGCGCAGTTGACCTGGAAGCTGGAAGGCCAAGAGCGTGCCTATGAACACTTTGGCCCACCTTTTTTACTTAGCACGACATTGCTCTATCAGCGAATTCGTAATATTCAATTGCGTATTTTGCCGCAGGATGAATTAATCCCCATCGAAGTTTCCAAATACAACCAAAAGCTAGTGCTCGAGGCTCTGCACAACTGCATTGCGCACCAGGACTATGCTCGCAATGGGCGTGTAGTGGTGACCGAGCAACCCGACCGATTGCTCTTTGAAAATGAAGGTAGCTTTTTTGAAGGCCAGCCCGATGAATATATTCAGGGCGATAAAACACCACGCCGGTATCGCAACCCATTCCTGACTCAGGCAATGGCCGAGCTGAATATGATCGATACCATGGGCTATGGCATTCATTTAATTTATAGAGGTCAAGCACAACGCTATTTCCCCTTGCCAGATTACGATCTAGGCCAATCCAACGCGGTAAAAATGACTCTTTATGGTGGCGTTGTTGACCCTGCCTACAGCCGGTTATTGATCCAAAAAACTGACCTGCCCTTGATTGATGTACTGACGCTCGACCGTGTACAAAAAAAGCTTTCCATTCCAGACGAGGCCGCTAGCCGCTTACGTAAAGCTGGGTTAATTGAGGGGCGCAAACCCAACTTTCATGTGTCTGCCCTGGTTGCCGATGTCACAGCCAGCAAAGCCGATTACATCCGTACCCGCGCTCAAGATGATGAGTTTTACGCAAAATTGCTGACCGATTACCTTAAGCAGTTTGGTCAGGCAGATCGCACCGAGATCAATAAACTATTAACGGACAAACTGAGCGATGCGCTGAGTGAACAACAAAAGGAAGACAAAATTGGAAATCTGCTCACCAAGTTAAGGCGGAGCAATCGCATCATAAACACCGGTACACGCAGTCATCCCCTATGGCGCCTCATGGAATAATGAGGATGCAGAAAGGATGCAGAAAGGATGCAGAAAGGATGCAGAAAGGATGCAGAAAGGATGCAGAAAGGATTAAACAAAAAACCTAATAAAAACAGTAGGTTACATCTTCCGCAAAAGCACTGCATCAGCACTTTTGCAGAAAGCTAGCAAAAATGACTCTGTGGGTAAGTAACGCGCCGTTTCACATGGATATCTGGAACCAAACCAATGACCGACTACAAAACCATCGCCGAATCCAACAGCTTTATCGTTCTGGATAAATACAAGAGAGAATGGGAAGTTAAAGAAAGTTACCAGAGCGAAGGTGACTTGGAGCGCGAGTTTATTCAAGACTTGCAGAATCAAGGCTATGAATACGTGCTCGGCCTAAACACTAATAAAGCCCTGCTGGAAAACGTGCGCACACAACTGCAAGCATTGAATAACCTCGAGTTTACCGATGGCGAGTGGCTGCGTTTTTTAGAAACCTACCTAGATAAACCTAGCGACAGCATTGTCGAGAAAACCCGCAAAATTCATGATGACTATATTCATGATTTTGTATTTGACGATGGCCGCATTAAAAATATTTACCTGCTGGATAAGAAAAATATCGCCCGCAACAAAGTACAGGTGATCAAACAGTTTGAGCAAACCGGCAGCCATGCTAACCGGTATGACGTAACCATTTTGGTGAACGGTTTGCCTTTGGTTCAAGTTGAACTGAAAAAACGCGGCGTGGCGATTCGCGAGGCATTTAACCAGGTGCACCGCTACAGTAAAGAGAGCTTTAATAGCGAACAGTCACTGTATAAATATCTACAACTTTTTGTCATCTCGAACGGTACCGACAGCCGTTATTTTGCTAATACCACCAAGCGCAATAAAAATAGTTTCGACTTCACCATGAATTGGGCGAAAGCCGACAACAATCTCATTAAAGATTTAAAGGACTTTACGGCTACTTTTTTTCAAAAACACACACTGTTAAATGTGCTGTTGAACTACTCAGTGTTTGATGTGAGCGATACATTGTTGGTTATGCGTCCCTACCAGATCGCTGCCACCGAGCGCATTATGTGGAAAATCAAAAGCTCGTATGAGGGCAAAAATTGGAGCAATCCACAAAGTGGCGGTTTCATCTGGCATACAACAGGCTCAGGCAAAACCCTAACAAGCTTTAAAGCAGCACGCTTGGCAACTGAACTGGATTTCATCGATAAAGTATTTTTTGTAGTGGACAGAAAGGACTTGGATTACCAGACCATGAAGGAATACCAACGCTTCTCACCCGATAGCGTGAATGGTTCTGAAAGCACGGCCGGCCTTAAGCGCAATTTGGAAAAAGACGATAACAAAATCATCGTCACTACAATTCAAAAACTCAATAACCTGATTAAAACTGAAAGCGACCTGCCCATTTACAATAAGCAAGTGGTATTTATTTTTGATGAATGCCACCGCAGCCAATTTGGTGAAGCCCAGAAAAACCTAAATAAGAAATTCAAACGCTTTTATCAGTTTGGTTTTACCGGAACACCTATTTTCCCTCAAAACGCCCTGGGCGCCGAAACCACAGCCAGTGTATTTGGCCGCGAATTGCATTCTTATGTAATTACTGATGCGATTCGTGATGAGAAAGTGCTCAAGTTCAAAGTAGACTACAACGACGTGCGCCCAAAGTTTAAGGCCATCGAGACCGAGCAGGACGAGAAAAAGCTTTCTGCCGCCGAAAACAAAGAAGCCCTGTTGCACCCTGAGCGTATTAAAGAAATTTCACAATACATTCTGAATAACTATCGCCAGAAAACTCATCGTCTGCAGGCGAATGCTAAGGGTTTTAATGCCATGTTTGCCGTAAGCAGTGTGGATGCAGCCAAGCTCTTTTATGAGTCACTGAATCAACTGCAATCGCAAAACGATAAAAAGCTGAAAATTGCTACCATCTTCTCTTTCGCGGCCAATGAAGAGCAGGATGCTGTGGGTGATATTGCCGATGAAGGCTTCGATGTTTCTGCCATGAGCTCAAGCGCTAAAGAGTTTTTAAGCGCTGCCATTGCTAACTACAACGCTTTTTTTAAAACCAATTTCAGCGTGGATAGCAACGGATTTCAAAACTACTACCGCGATTTAGCCATGCGGGTTAAGTCCAAGGAAATTGACCTGTTGATTGTGGTCGGAATGTTCCTTACCGGCTTTGATGCACCAACACTCAATACTTTATTTGTTGATAAAAACTTGCGTTTCCACGGTTTGATGCAAGCCTTTTCGCGCACAAATCGCATTTACGATGCCACTAAAACCTTCGGTAATATCGTTACCTTCCGCGATTTGGAAAAAGCAACCATAGATGCAATCACGCTCTTTGGTGACAAGAACACCAAGAACGTAGTGCTGGAAAAAAGCTATAAAGAATACATGGAAGGCTTTACCGATGTGGTGACTGGCGAAGCGCGGCGCGGTTTTATGGATGTAGTAAGCGAATTGGAACAGCGTTTTCCAGATCCTGCCAATATCGAAAAAGAGTCCGATAAAAAGGCCTTTGCGAAACTCTTTGGTGAGTATCTGCGTGTAGAAAACATACTGCAAAACTACGACGAATTTGCAAGCTTGAAGGCGCTACAAAAACTGGATATGAATGACCCGCAGGCAGTTGAGACTTTTAAGGCTTCGCACTACCTGGATGATGAAAAACTGGCGGAACTACAAACCATACGCCTGCCTGCTGAGCGTAAAATTCAAGATTACCGTTCAACTTACAATGACATCCGCGACTGGCAGCGCCGCCAAAAATCAGCCGAAGAAAAAGAAAAATCCACTATCGACTGGGATGATGTGGTGTTTGAAGTGGATTTGTTGAAATCGCAAGAGATCAATCTGGATTACATTCTGGAGCTGATTTTCGAGCACAACAAGAAAACCAAAAATAAAGCCGACTTGGTTGAAGAAGTGCGCCGCGTAATTCGCGCCAGCATCGGCAACCGGGCTAAAGAGAGTTTGGTAGTAGACTTCATCAATCAAACCGACATTGACCAGATTGGCGATAAAGCCAACGTTATAGAGGCTTTCTTCGCTTTTGCTCAAGCAGAGCAACAACGTGAAGCAGAGGAGCTGATTAATAGCGAAAATTTGAACCAAGACGCCGCTAGACGCTATTTAACAACCTCCCTTAGACGGGAGTACGCCAGCGACGCAGGAACGGAACTTAACGCGATTCTTCCCAAAATGAGTCCGTTAAATCCCCAATACCTCACGAAGAAGCAAAGCGTGTTTCAAAAGATCGCCGCATTCGTAGAGAAGTTTAAAGGTGTGGGCGGCAAGCTTTAATGACTTGCTGTCAGCGCAGCACTGGTGTGCTAGTAAGCTTTATTGGGCGCCCAGCATTGTTAGCAAACGTAATAATCTGTCATTGGCTGGCATCTGCCCGCCAAAATCGGTATAAGGAGCGAATGTTTATCTCGAACCCCCGCGTGAGTTCGCGCCATT
>JAGKWO010000077.1 GCA_021151835.1 Gammaproteobacteria bacterium | reverse complement strand
CGAAAAACCGTTAGCTAACCTTCTGGAAAGAATCACTTCTATTATTGAATGATGACAAATGAGCGATTATTCATTAACACCCGAAACCGAAGCATTACTTTGCACCGAACTACAAAAAGCTTTTCCCAATGCACTCGGTATTTACGCCTTCGGCAGCCGTGTGCAAGGCACTGCCAATGCGCAAAGCGATTTGGATTTGGCGGTGTTGGTGGCGGGCTATGCTGACCCGCTACTACTGTTTGAAATGGCCAACCAATTGGCCGACCAACTCGGTTATGAGGTGGACTTACTCGACCTGCGCGCCGCATCCACCGTGATGCAACACCAAGTCATCACCACCGGCGTTCGCCTTTGGGCGAAAGATATTCAAGCCGATTTATTCGACGTATTTGTATTGAACGAAAAGCTTGCATTGGATGAGTTACGGGCAGAACAACTGAATGAAATCCGAGAAACCGGACGTATTTATGATAAATGACATTCTTATTAACAAGGCGGCAAGCATAGAGCGTTGCATCAAACGCGTGCGAGAAGAGTACACCAAAGCCGGTGCCGATTTTGCGACTGACTACAGCCGTCAAGATGCTGCCATCTTGAATATTCAACGGGCCTGCGAGGCCGCCCTGGATATGGGGCAACATATCATCCGCACCCAACAACTGGGAGTAACGCAGAGCGCACGCGACGTGTTCACCCTACTCGCCCAAGCAAATCTGATTGAGGACAATCTGGCAGAAACCATGAAACGCATGATAGGGTTTCGCAATATTGCAGTGCATGATTATCAGGCATTGCTAATACCCATTGTGGAAAACATCATCACCAATCACCTTGATGATTTTGTTAATTTTTCAAAGCAGCTTTTGCAACAGAAATAATTAGCGAATGGCATCAGCTCGTGGGTTGGACCGGACCACTCTGGCAGCAATGCCCAACAGTTTAATTGGAAAAATATCAAAAACGGAACTTTCCACCTAATAAACCCGAGAACATAACATTGGATGTAAAATCAAACACATAGGACCTATAGTGAAAAAATTAATTTGCATAGAAGGCAGCGAAAAATGGCCGGAAGATCAAATTCTTTACATAGAAGATCTTAAGGAAGTCATCAACAATAAAAGAATAAAGCGCATAATCATAGAACGCAATGGTCACTCTGACGGGGAAGATCCGAGTCAGTCACTAGAACTGGTTCGGATTGAACTCAACCAAGAAAAAGCGGAGTTTTTTTGGAATAGCCTATGGCAATATAAATTTAAAAAATATATTCACGTTGATATCACAGAAGATCCAAACATGGGGATATACATAGTGAAAGCGACGGACAGACCATTTTCGATAAGACATCTTGTAATCACCAACGGGCGAGTGGAAAAACAAGACATACAACAGATTTCGCGCATCACTATTACCGAACAACGCAACAACCGGCTTAAGGGATTTCTTCTGGATGATTGGTCAATTCATTGAATATACAACCGAAAACCATTGCAGATTCATGATCATCTCGCGGTTCACTCTCAGGCTGCGCACCTAGCTTCCAACCTAGGTAGAGCGCCACTCCAATACATTAGCAGCCAGCCGAAGCCTCCGACTATAAAATTCACACAAGGAAACATATGAGAAGATATATCTACAGTGTACTATTTTTTGCAGCAATGACTAGCCATAACCTCGTTGCTGATTCGCCGGCGCAACCAAGGCCCTTTGCCACCTCCCACCCTTTTTGCTCTTGCTATTTCGTCATGATTCCCGAAAAAATATACCTTGACGAAGGCACCAAAAAACCTACAAAAATCCCTGCGTTTGGCAAAGCATTTTCTTTGAATGATGACGGGTCATCCACATTAATGTGGGAGGTTTCGGGTTGGTATTCTTTTGAAAATTATTTATCTTGGGACGGACGCTATCTGGTTCGTATGGGTGATTGACCTCAAGGAAAGACTGTATCGAAAGACCATATGGCGGTAACCTTTTATGATAAAGGCAAAGAACTGAAACGGTACTCTACCGCCGACTTGGTTAAAAAGCCCAGAAAAATCCAACGCACCATAAGTCATTATTTTTGGCAGTCAGAAGACTCCCAATACCCAAGAATGGAATACAAGAATAATTTTTTGCTGAAAACTATTGATGGATACATTCATGAGTTTGATATGGAAACTGGCGATTTGATAAGATCCTCAAAAGCGCGATAAACAACTAAAACAAAAACTACTCCTAGTCGTCAGGCCACCAACAAAAAGCATACTGGACTTACCTTAGAAAAATATTAATGATTTTTTACTCATAACTTACGCACAGTTGAAAGCACATATGGACGCTATAAATCCAAACCCGATTACCAAAAACATACTTTACCTACTCGGAATTTTTGTTGTATTAGGGCTGTTGTTTGGCCCTATTTACATAGTACGAGCGTTTTTCTATGACTTATATTCCATACCGGCCGAATCAATGGCACCGACTATCAATACCGGCGACCTGGTTATTGTGAACAAACATGTCTACAGGGATGCCATAAAAGGCAAGCCAGAGGCTACGCGACCACAATCTGGAGATATCATTGCATTCCATCCACCACACATGCCAAGCACGGTGTATCTAAAACGTGTTATTGGCACCCCCGGTGACATACTTGGTTTCACCAACAAGCAATTAACCATAAACAACAAACCCGTTGAAACTACAAGAATTGACAACAACATTTTTTTTGAAACAATTCAGGGCAACAAATATCGAGTCCAATATTTTGATGATGGAAATCCGTATCGTGATTTCAATTTGACTATCCCAGATAACCATTATTTCGTCATGGGCGATCATAGAGACAATTCATTGGATAGCAGAGAATGGGGATTCGTGCCAATTGAAAACCTGGTAGGAAAAATGATTATTGTTTTTTAAAAAAAACGCGGGCATCCGTACTTCATCATACGCAACCGCCAATTGAGCATTGGCTAACTTATACACAGGAATCTATGCAAAACCTTTTGACCTTCTCATCACTTTGCCTAGTTTTATCCGGCTGCAGCCCCCATGGCGCAATGACAACCGCCCAGGTAATTAAGGATTTGAATTGCGATCAGCAAAGTAACATAAGCTATAAACGATGCGACACCAATATTGAAGACGAATACAAGCGCGCTCAGGAGATAAAGGAACTTAACGAAAAAGAGGCTGAAAACGAGGAAAGGTTACGAAAAATCGAAGAGCTTAAAAAGCAAAAGGCGGAATAAAATGTAAGTTAAAGAAGGGGGGCGCATTTTGCGTCCCCTTTTTTATTTGCGATAAAGCAGTTACTCCACAGCCACCACCACTACTGACTTGGCAGGTAGCTCCAATGCCAGTTTGCCGTTGGTGGCTTTGGCGGAGTAGGCTTCCGGCTTGACAGTGTTGGGGGCAGCGAAGGTGTTGTGAGCATCCATCGCCTTCGCTGTTAATATCTGCCCACTGACCGCATTCACTTTTACGCCAGCAAGATTGATATCCACTGTCTCCGCTTTATTGGGGTTGGCATTGACCAGCGCCAGGTAGATTTTCCCATCCTTCGCGCGCGCAGCTGTTGCACTCACGGCCGGGATAGATTGCTTGCCGAGGGTGTACTTGGGTACATCTTTCAATTCAAGCGGCAATGAGGTTGCACCTTGGAAAGGAACGTACATCTTGAACACATGGTAGGTCGGGGTCAGGATCATTTTTTCCTTGTCCGTCAGGACCATTGCCTGGAGCACGTTAACCATTTGCGCAATGATGCTCATATGTACGCGGTCGGCGTGCTTGTGGAAAATATTGAAATTCAACGCCGCCACTACCGCATCGCGCATGCTGTTTTGTTGGTAAAGGAAACCGGGATCATCATCGCCCGTCACGTCGTACCAGGTACCCCATTCATCCACATAGAAGCCCACTTTTTTCTCGGGATCATTTTTATCCATCACTTTTTTGTTGTTGATGATGAATTGGTCCATCTTCAAGGTGTTTACCATGGTGGACATCCACTCTTTCTCGGGGAAGCCCAAGGCCGCACCTTTTACCGTCCAGTCGCCCGTGGGCAAGGTGTAGTAGTGGAAACTGACCGCATCCATCCGCAAGCTCCAGTTGGGCTTGACGTTAGCGGTGAGGTGGTTGGCCCAATCTGTGTCCTCGGTGTGACCGCCACTGGCAATCAGGACGGGAGTGTTGTCTTTGGGCGTTTTCAGGAAGCTGGCGTATTGCTTGTAGAGGTGGGTGTAGAACTCGGGCGTCATGTTACCGCCACAACCCCAGGCCTCATTACCGATGGCAAAATAATGCACACGGAAGGGCTTATCGCGACCATTTTTGCGGCGCAGTTCAGCCAGGGTGGATTTGCTCTCGGAGGTCATATATTCCAGCCATTCCGCCATTTCCTGCGGAGTGCCTGTTCCCAGGTTGCCATTAACGTATGCTTCGGCACCAAGCAGCTCTACCAAATCGAAAAATTCGTGCGTGCCTACGGCGTTATCCTCCAGCACACCACCCCAGTTGGTGTTGACCCTCACCGGACGTTGGTCGCGGGGGCCTATTCCCTCACGCCAGTGGTATTCATCAGCAAAACACCCACCTGGCCAGCGCACCAGTGGGACTTTAATGTCTTTCAGCGCACCTACCACGTCGTTACGCCAACCGCGGGTATTGGCAATTTTGGAATCCGGACCAACCCATAAACCCTCGTAAATACCGCGCCCCAGGTGCTCGGCAAATTGTCCATAGATATTCTTGTTAATTACCGGACCCGGCTGGGTGGTATCCACCTTCAGCTGGGTATCTGCCAGCGCCAGGGTTGATGCAAACAGGCCAACAGCCATGGCCAAGGGTTTAATCATGCGCATAGGATTTTCTCCATCGTTGTTATCGTTTAATCAGGTAGGGCAAGCATAGTCAGCCAGAGATAATATAGTCATACAATTTAACCTATTTTTACCCCTCGTGGATAATTTAGCTCCACACCCTTCCAGATTAGCCAACTGCCAGCCGTTGTCAGCCCAAGGTTTTAGCCTACCCACCTTTTACCGATTTCCTTATACTGTATTTATATACATACCACTACACTGAATAGAATGCGCAAGATTATCCACTTGGATGCCGACTGTTTTTTCGCCGCTGTCGAGATGCGCGACGACCCTTCGCTGGTTAATCGCCCAATTGCTGTTGGCGGGCGTAGCGAATCACGCGGTGTGCTCTCCACCTGCAATTATGAGGCGCGTCGTTTCGGGGTGCGTTCGGCCATGCCGACCAGCCATGCCAAACGGCTCTGTCCGGATTTGCTGGTACTGCCCCATCGCATGGACGCCTACCGCGAGGCATCCCTGCATATGCGCCACATTTTTTACGAATACACAGAGTTGGTTGAACCCCTTTCACTGGACGAGGCCTTCCTGGATGTGAGCGACTCTGAATTCCACCAGGGCAGTGCAACCTTGATCGCGCAAGAGATTCGCGCACGCATTCAACAGGAGGTGGGAATCACCGTGTCTGCAGGAATAGCGCCGAATAAATTCCTGGCTAAAATTGCCAGCGATTGGAATAAACCCAATGGTCAATACGTTATTCCCCCTGCAAAAGTCCCCGAGTTTGTTGCGCAACTCCCGGTCAATAAAATTTACGGCGTCGGCAAAGCCATGGCAGCGAAACTCGCCGAGCGAAATATTTTTACTTGCAGTGATTTGCAAAAGCTCTCGGTATTTGAACTGACCCAGCGCTATGGCCAAATGGGCTCGCGCCTGTTTCATTTGAGCCGGGGCATTGATGACCGGCAAGTCACGGTAGATAGGCGTCGTAAATCACTGAGTGTGGAAAATACCTTCGCGCAGGATTTACCCGGCTTAACTCACTGCCTGAATGAAATCCCCGCGCTGAGCCAGCAATTGGCAATTCGGTTACGCCGGGTCGATGATGATTACAAAATCGTTAAGCTCTACGTGAAACTTAAATTTTCTGATTTCAGCATCACCACCATTGAGCGCAGCGCGAGTGCGGTCTCACTCCAGGAATTGCAAAGCCTGTGCAGCGATGCTTACCAACGCAAATCCATGCCCGTGCGGTTGATCGGTGTCGGCGTCAGGTTTATTGATTTGCGGGAAGACCAAGATTATTTGCAATTGGAGTTGTTTCATAATCACCATCGAGGAGCAGAAACACACCCGCTAGCAGGCTGCTGAAAAGTTTTCGAGGCAGCGTTTTATTGATGCACACTTGCCTCGTTCCAACGATATTCCATTTGCCGTGCTGTCCTGACTGCCAGGTCGCGATTCTGCAGGCGGCTCACCAGGTACAAACTCATATCGATACCTGCCGAAATACCACCCGATGACACTAACGGGCCTTCATCGATCCAACGGGCGTTTTCCTGTACATCCAATTGGGGAAATTGCGTGCGTAAATCGGGAATATCTTCCCAATGGGTAGTGACTTTTGCGCCGGATAAATCCGTGGACTTAGCCAGCAGGAAAATACCCGTACATACGGTAGCAATCAAAGGGACCTGCGCGCGCTGTTGCGCAAGCCAGGCCATGACATTAATTTTTTCCATCTCACCCGTGTGAACACCGCCCACTACTACCAACAGATCCAGCGGTGGGTGATTGGCGATGGAATAATCCGGAATGACCTTGAACCCCGCGCGTGCAATGACTGCAGTTCCCGTTTCGCTGATCAGTGACACACGAAACACATTGGCGTTTCCACTTACTCGCGCTGCGGTGGAAAAGACTTCAAAAGGGCCGGAAAAATCCAGCACTTCCGCGTTGTCGTATATATAAATTCCCACATTCATTAGCCCTTCCCTCCTGCCAGACCTTATTAACCGGCTGTACTTTTATTAACGATAATAGGTTTTAACTTAAATTTCGCCCAGAGCAAAAGCAGCAAGCTTATCAATGCAAATAAAGGCACTTGCCACAAAAGTGCACCGCGCAACGCATTCGCTTCCGGGGAATCAGGCAATGTGGCTAACACCACGGAAAATGCCAGGCTGAACAAACCATAGCCCAAGTTAAAAATTAAACCTTTCACGGAAAGCACAGTGGCGCGGCGCGAGGATTCCGCTTCATCGTGCAAGACCCGGCTTACAGTAAAGCCCAGGAAGAACATCATACTGAACACAAAAATCGCCGGAATAACTCCGTAAACAGGCCACGCTGGAATCAACATCAATAAACCGATAAAAGTCGCGACAACGATAAACACTAAATTGCCGAATAAACTCCATCGTTCGTTCAGTCTCTTGGCGATTCCGGGCACGATAAAACCCATCACACCAAACAAAGCACCAAGAAAACCATAGGTCCATTCCGGTAACTCAATGAGGCGGTAATAACTACTGTTGATAGTGGCGAAGTTGCGCACGATGGAATCCACCACCACCCCAATTAAAATCACCACCAGGGTTTTCGGCGTAGTGAGTACCCAGCGGGCGGTCGAGACTATGTGGCCGAACGTGTTTTCCAACTTTGCGCCGGCAATCGCGTGGGCGGGCTCGCGCATGCGCCAGGTGACGCATAAACAAATAACGGCTTGTATTAGCACCAGCACTACCGGAATCCGGTGCGCAACTTCAGCCGAAACAGCGCTGGCCTGCGGCAGTAACCAACCCAAGGTGACCGGGTCATAGACCAAGCCGCCCATAATCATGGCAACAACAAATCCCACTGAACGCCAGCGCATGACTTTTGCGAGCAATTGGTCCCAAGCCCGTGCGCGGTTTTGTTCGGGCAGGGAATCGTAGGCAAGCGCCTCATCCGCACCGCTAGCACAAGCTTCCGATAATCCCGAACAAATTCGGTTCATTACACACAGTGCCAACAAGGTTGCGCCACTCGTCCAGGAGGCGAGGAGCAGGCAAAGCATCTCCACTAGCATGAGCGCGGAGGCTGCAATTAATAAACGTCGTCGCCCGATAGTATCGGCCAAGGCGCCCGAGGGCACCTCAAACAAAAATATCGTTATCGCCCAAATGAAATTGAGCATGACAAATTGATCCAAGGTTAAACCAAGATCAATAAATAAAATGGCTAACACCGGATAGTAAGCACGTGCGGTAAAAAATACGGAAAAGAGGATAAAACGATTGGCATTACCGGATAAATCCGCGCTCATATTGATGTCCTTGGAGGCTGGGCCTGAGTGCTCAATATAGCGGGAGATTGAATTTTCGTCAGCAGATAAAACAGGATGTGATTTTTTTTCGTTTATTGTAATTGGTTAGTGCCGCAGGCACTTCATCACGTCACCCGGAAGGAGTATCGCGCTGAAGTGCCTGCAATGCCAAACAAGGCTTAGCAGTTTTCATCCGAGGCTTCTTCGCAAGTATCCTCTACCTTGTCTTTTATTTCGTCAGCGGCATCGTCCAGGTCATCCCGCACCTCGTTAGCGGTTTCATCAATTTTCTCTCCCATTTTTTCCGCTTTGCCGTCATTGGAATCACAGGCTGCCAATGAAAATACCATGCACAACAAGATGAATGCTTTTTTGAAATTAGCCATAACAATCCCCTATTAATCAAGCTCTTGAATGGAATGTGGACGAACATGTCAACACCGGAATTTATTAATGCGGGTTGCGTGCCACAGCTAAAAAATTCAGGGATTTCAAATAATAAGCTAACGAAAATCGTTTTCTATGCGCACCGGAGGGCAAAAAAAAACCACGCATTGATGTAAAACTTACAAAAAAACGGCGCCGCTTTTCGAGGGGCGCCGTCCACTTTTCACTAACCTTGGGTGTTGTTACACAACCTGGATTTACTTGCCTCGCACATCCAACACCTGCCCCGGGATTTTCACTTTAACGCGAGCTTGGGGTTCGGTGGCCGATTTGGCGAGTATCACCTCGTATTGGCCACGCGCAATTTTCCAGGTTTTGGTTTTGCTCTGGTACATGCCCAATAAACGCGGGTCCACTACCAGGCTAACCTGGGTTGATTCTCCGGGTTTCAGATCCACTTTTTGGAAAGCACCCAAACGCTTCGGCGCTTCCCACCGGGTATTAAGTGGCGCAACGTACACTTGTGCCACTTCTTTGCCAGCCAGGGTGCCGGTGTTTTTCACGCTGAAGCTGACCCTGAGCTGGTTGTTATTCACCGTGGCTTTTAAATCGCTGAATTCAAAATCCGTGTAGGACAAACCGAATCCAAAAGGAAACAAGGGCGTAAGTTTTTTTGCATCAAACCATTTGTAACCCACAGTCGCGCCTTCGGTGTAATGAACATCGAAACGCTGGTCTTTTACCTCGGGATAGCCAGGAAGTTGCGGGTGAGGCAATTGCGATTCTGCGGCCGGGAAGGTGACGGGCAAATGACCTGAAGGATTGACCTCGCCTGTTAACACCCGCGCGACGGCTTCACCGCCACGGGTGCCAGGGTACCAGGCCTGCACCACGGCACCGACATCCTTGAGCCAAGGCATCAACACAGCGCCACCGGTTTGTAAAACCACCACGGTCTTCTTGTTGGCCGCCGCCACAGCGTTAATTAGGGCGTCCTGGTTATCCGGCAATGACAAATTTCCCACATCGACGGATTCGGCGGTCCACTGGTTCGCAAACACCAATACCAAATCACTCTCGGCGGCCAGAGCCACCGCCGCCTGAACGTTGGTGCCTTCATCAAAACTGACTCGGGTATCCGGCAAACGAGCAGCCAAGGCTTTCATGGGTGAGGAGGGATAGTAGACCATTGGGCCCGGAAACACTTTTGGCCCAAGGCCCGAGACCGCCATACCGCCGACCGGATAAACCTGGGAAGAGCCGCCACCGGAGAGCACGCCAACATTCGCATGGGAACCGAT
>JAGKWO010000029.1 GCA_021151835.1 Gammaproteobacteria bacterium | reverse complement strand
CCTTTCGGATTTGGTGCCAGTGGTCGGACTCGAACCGACACGCTTTAAGGGCGCCGGATTTTGAATCCGGTGCGTCTACCAATTCCGCCACACTGGCGAGTGGTGCGCATTTTAATGATTTGGGCCTGCCTGTCAAACACTAATTTCGAAATTTCTTTAAATCTTTCAATAAGTAAGCAAGTTGCTCAAAAAACAGGGGGATTAAGGACCTGCTTATCTTGTACCCGAACCAGATAAGCTAACAGCCTATTCAAACGGCCCTAATCAAACCATCGTCGGTGCCCATTCAAAATGTACGGTTTATCATCCGATGACACCACAATAAAAATTTAAAACTGTATAAAAACCACTTCAAAACAAGTGTGGCTGCCAAAGACTAATATCAGAAATGTTCTATAAGTTGCTTCAATGCAGACACCTGTGCGGGTCAATAAACAAATCAGGATTCGCTGGAGCTGGTGGATTCGTTACTCCGAACTGAAGGGAATTCGACGTAGTGATTGGTGAGTACAAAATCGGCAATAAGAAAGGGATATGAACGTAACTGTATCCGGTACCGCTTGTCAGTTGGCAGAAGCTATAAATCAACTCACCAATAAATAAAAAGGCGGCAAAAAAGCCGCCTTTTTATTTATTGGAAATGCATTACATCGCCCGCTCTTGCACCGTCACATTCGCTATTTGTGTTATTGATGCGCTTTCTGTAGCGGAGGCTTCTGACCGAATCATCCCTTCATTACTGGCCCTAAGCCGCCGCTCCAATTCCTGCTGCAGCTCTTTTAAAACCCGAATATTTATTCTCAATTCCCTATTCCGTTGCAAATAACCAGCCACTAGCCAGATCAGCGCCAAAGGAAATGCAACCGAAGTCGCCAAAAAATCACCCCACTCATTGGGAGATAAAGAATTAAAACCAGACCACCTTAAAGACACTAGAGTAGTCACGCCTGCCAGCCAGAAAAAAGTTACAAAGAATGCCAAAATGGTTGTTTTTTTCATTTTTATGTTTATGCCTGTGAAAATTGACCTTTATGAGCGTATTTCAAAATAGCTCTTTTTATATAATATGCCACCTGATTCAACATTGCCCATTTTTAAATCTACCTGTCCTTTAACTATGGATACTGCAAGCCGTAAGCAGGATTGGCCAGCTCCTGGAGCATTGGTTACTACAAAACCATTGCAAACAGTTACGTGAACTATAGAACTGCTTTGATGAATTTTACAGCGCTGACACAGTCTTGATATCTCGCCCAAACCAGCCATATCGCGAGCCTGAAACACTATTTATTTATTGATGCAAAACACCCGCATTCGAGTAAATATAGAACCCTCTTTATATTCAAAAACACCCTATATGCAGGGGCCAGATAATGCGCTTGCAGAAATAGGAGTTCATGAACCTTTCTTTTTCCCGTATCATAAGCGCGCTTTCCCAATCCCCCATCCCATTCAAGCCATATCGCATGAACCAACAAAGCCAATGCCAAGCCATTATGTTTGCTGATGTTTCCGGCAGCTCCGGGCTTTATAAGCAGGTTGGCAATGAGCAAGCCAAAGCAATTATTGATGAAGCCGTGCAGTTTATGACGGCGATTACCATCGTTAACGAAGGTACCGTGGTAAAGACTATTGGCGATGAAATCATGGCGCGCTTTGCCGATGGAAATCAGGCTTGTGAAGCGGCAATTGCAATCCAGCGTCGCTGTGTAAAAGAACCGCGCTTAAAAGATCTGGGCATTAGAATTGGTATTGCTTACGGCGAGGTATTGGTCACCCACAATGATGTTTTTGGCGATCGCGTTAATGACGCGGCCTGTGTGGCCCACATTGCACGCGCAAACCAGATTGTAATCACCCAATCAGTGGTCGATGTTCTTGCGCGAATACTGAAATACGATTGCCAGATGTTTGATCGCATTAATATCAAGGGTGAAACCGACTACACCCTGATTTACCGGCTGGATTGGGAACACTCAAATAAAGACAATCGCGCAACCATGGTAATGCCCATCCACGATGTGGCCAGTTTTGTTGACAAGTTCCAGTTAACACTCCATTCCGGCGGGCGCGATATTATGCTGCTCCCCGAACAAACTCCTTACAACATAGGCCGGGATCCGGGCAAAGCGCACCTACTGGTTGAGCATGAGCTGGCCTCGCGCGAACACTGCCATATCGAGTTCCGCCGCGGCAAATATGTGTTGGTGGATCACTCTACCAACGGCACCTACGTGTATCTGGATGAACAACATCCAATTTATTTACGCCGGGAAGAATTACCCTTACAAGGTGAAGGCCAAATTGCACTGGGCCAAAAAATAGATTCCGGCTCAAGTTGCCTTATTCGATTTAAAGTTTAATTTTCCCTTATGAAAAAAAAATCCACCCCCGAACCTGCCATTCAGGAATTCGTTGCGCCCAGCTTATTGCGTCGCTTTGCAGCTATGGTTTATGACAGCCTGTTATTGATGGCTGTGAGCATTCTGTATGGCGCCATTGCAACCGGTATTAATATCGCAATCAAGGGCGTTCCCGCGACCGGCGAAAGGGTCACCTGGGGTGCGTTTGGTGTAATCGTTTTTATCGGCTGGATACTAACGCTCGGATTTTTTTTCTGCTATTTCTGGAAAAATTCCGGACAAACGTTGGGCATGAAAACCTGGCGAATGAAAATGTACGACGCCAGCAACCTGCAACTACCAAGCTATTCCCAATGCGTAATTCGTTGCTGTTGTGCACCTTTTTCAATGTTGCTGTTTGGGCTTGGCTACTGGTTGATGTACCTGAATACTGATCGGCAAACCGTGCATGACAAGCTAAGCAAAACACGCATTTTATTATTAGCAAAAGATAAAAAATAATTATGCGGGCGCACTGGCTAGCGCGCCCGGTTCAACAAATAAATTCCCACGGTCATACACAAAGCGATTGGAATCATCACCGCAATAGACGGAGGGAAACCAAAGACGAGGCTGGTTGCTCCCAGTAGCCTTTGCACTAACACAAACACTATCCCAAAAACTACACCGGTAAAAATCCGTTGCCCCATGGTCACACTGCGCAAGGGACCAAAAATAAATGAGATGGCCACCAACACCAGCGACGCAGTCGCCAGCGGCTGCAAGATCTTCTGCCAAAATGCCAGTGTATAGTTGCCGGCTGTTAAATTTTGTTTTTCCAGGTAGTTGGTGTAATAGTGCAAATTGCGCAATGAAATATCTTCCGGGGCAACCACCAGGATATTAAATAAATTAGGTGTTAAATTTGTTTCCCAGCGGCGCGCAGGAATAACCTCGGTGCGAACGGCATTTTCACCAAGATAAGTGATCGAAACATCTTCTTCCTGCCAATAATTATCATGATACGTCGCCTGCCGGGTAAAGCTTGCGGATTCCAGCTGATGCTGATCATTAAAACGATAACGCGTTAAACCGTACACAACGCCATTGGGCAATACCGCGTTTACGTACATAAACTCGTTGCCTTCACGATTCCACATATTTTGCGGCGCTTTTTGCTCACCGTTATAACGCAGGAAATGGCGACGGTTATCCGCCATTTGCTCGGAATAAGGCGCAACAAATTCACCTATCATCAAGGCGACAAAAATAAATACCAACGCCGGGCGTAAGGTCATCCAGGCAATACGTTTTACCGACACCCCGGCCGCACGGATTATCACCAGCTCACTACTACTGGCCAGTAACCCAAGCCCGGCAAGGCAACCAATCAAACACGCGTAAGGAATGTAGTCGTACAACCGGCGCGGCATGGTAAAAAGCATATATTTAAATGCTTCAAACGCCGTGTAATTTTCAGTCACACTTTCTAATTGGCTGATCAAACCAAAGATAAAATCCAGCGCCAGAAATACCAATAACGTCAGAGCAATGGCAGTAAAGACAGTGCGCGACACATAACGGGTTATTTTATTCACAAACCACCTTTATAAACTGTATGCAAAATTAACTATGTGCGAGCTTCGCAGGCTTGTTTCGCACTTGCATCAAGGCTTGCCAATTCAGCATCAATAACGAAATTATCAAAAATGGTATGTGCACCACCCATAGTCCCAGGCGCGGGGACAAATCCCCTTCCGCAACAGCTCCGCGCGCATTAATTAAAAATGCAAGGTAAAACACATAAATCAAAATCGCAGGCAACATTTTCAAATAACGCCCTTGCCGCGGATTGGTTTTGCTAAGCGGTACGGCCATCAATGTAGCGATAAAAACCATTAGCGGCATGGAAATGCGCCACTGCAAAGTAGCCTGGCTATCAGGGTCTGTCGCCCCCAACAATTGTGCCGTGGTTTTGGCATCAGCTTCGCGTTCAAATTCCGCCACACTGGTAGTTGGCGGGAGGTATCGCCCCCATTCATTAAATTGTGTAACTTTAAATTCGCGAGTTCCGGGGCGCCCTTCATAACGATAACCTTGATGCAATACCAGATAGCGTTGACCGTAATCCCCGATAAATGCCTGCTCACCGGTGTTGGCAACCACCACAGACGATGTTGTGTCTGAATCCCGTTGCGCAACAAAAACCTGCTCAAGGCGTTGGTTATCATTGCTGACATTTTCCACATAGGTCATCACCTTGCCCTGGCCTATCGCCTGGAAACGCCCCTCTTGCAAACTTTCGAATTCACTGCGATTGCGTTGCTCCGCCAATGTTTGCTCGGTCATTAACGCACCCGCCGGGCTCAACCAAAAACTGAATACAGCAACAGTGGCGGCGATTACAGCTGCGGGCACCAAAGTGATGCGCAGTAATTGCCAATGGCTCATACCACAGGCTGACAACACAACCATTTCACTTTCGATATACATTCGCCCGTAAGCCAATAAAATCGCCAGATAAAATCCCAACGGAAGAATTAATTCCAGCAAATAAGGTATGCGGTAGGCTATTACTTTGGACAAGACATCAACCGCTAACTTTCCCTCTGCGGCGTCATTGAGAAAACGGCTGAAATTACCGGTAAGAAAAATAATCAGCAGAATCGTGCTCACTGCCAAACTGGTGAGCAATAAATCCCGTGAAAGATAACGAAAAATAATCAACGTGATATTCCTGCGAGTTGATACGTAAATTGCTATTTAAATAAATCTATTGATATCGACCGCTCAAAAGTTGTGCAAGATATGAGCAGCGTTTGTACGTGAAGCGCAATATCAACAGAATCATCAACTACAATGGCATTAATGACTTGCATTCAGCGACAGGGTTCCACTTTTTAACGGAATTCGCCGCCATAGCCGCTAAAAATTATGGCATTATCACGCACAACGCCCGATTTGTCTTGAGCGAATTATCCTTTGCCTAAACCAGGGACTTTTTATGACCTCAGCTTCCACATCAGCAAAAAAAACCGCCAGGAAAACTCCTGACGCAAAAACCGCCAGCAAGAAATCAACCTCACCTAAAAATACGGCTACCACCAAACCTGCAAGCATCCAGTTTTCTGCGAAGGTCATCGACCCTATAAAACTCACAACCAATGTACTGGTAGTGGCGGCTTATGACGGTCTTAAACTATCACCGAGCGCAAGTAGCATAGATGCGGCAGATGCCCACCAACTGGCGGCATTGTTAAAGCGTGAAGGTTTTCAAGGGAAAGCGGGGCAAGCCGTACTCTTATTAAACCCGCAGGGAATCGCCGCCGAGCGTTTATTGGTATTGGGATTTGGCAGCCTGAAAGATGGCAGTGTGACAGTAGAAAACTTCCGCCGTGCAGTGCAAAAAATCAGTGAAGCGCTAAAACCCACGCCCAGCAGCGATATTGCCCTGGCACTGGGTGAAGTCAGCGTGATTGATCAGGGTATTGATTGGCAAGCGCGTCAGGTCGCCGAACAACTTGGCCAGTTGGAATATCGCGCTGATTCGCTCAAAAGCAAACCCGCTGAAGTCAGTTTGCAACTGAAAAAGGTCACTATTGGCACCAGTAAAG
Organism: Gammaproteobacteria bacterium; assembly: GCA_021151835.1. Lineage (GTDB taxonomy): Bacteria > Pseudomonadota > Gammaproteobacteria > Pseudomonadales > Cellvibrionaceae > Cellvibrio. The sequence goes on along the minus strand of JAGKWO010000029.1, from coordinate 57,781 downwards.
ATCAGGTTGCCAAAGCAACCAAAGGCCTGATTGTGGGCCAGGCCATTGCCAAAGGCGTTAACCTTGCACGTAACCTTGGCGATTTGCCGGGAAATATCTGTACCCCGACCTACCTGGCGGAACAAGCCAGACTGTTGGCCAAAGGCCAGGCAAAACTCAGCGTCAACGTGCTGGAGGAAAAGCAAATGAAAGAGCTGGGGATGGGCTCTTTCCTCTCGGTAGCGGCGGGCAGTGAACAACCAGCAAAACTCATCGTGCTTGAATACAAAGGCGGCAATAAAAAAGATGCCCCCGTTGCCCTGGTTGGCAAAGGTATTACCTTCGATACCGGCGGTATCAGCCTGAAACCTGGCCCGGCGATGGACGAAATGAAATACGACATGTGCGGTGCCGCCAGCGTATTGGGCAGTTTCCGCACCCTCATTGATTTGCAGCTACCCCTCAATGTAGTGGGTGTTATCGCCACTACCGAAAATATGCCGAGCGGCGCTGCAACCAAACCGGGTGACATAGTGACGTCAATGTCCGGCCTGACGATTGAAATCCTGAATACCGATGCCGAAGGCCGTTTGGTATTGTGCGATGCGCTCACCTACACCGAACGCTTTAAACCCAAAGCCGTGGTAGACATCGCCACCCTGACCGGTGCTTGCGTAATCGCGTTGGGAAATCACGCGACCGGATTGTTCAGCAACAATGACGATCTGGCCAAATCGCTTTTGAAAGCTGGTGAAGAGAGCGCAGACCGCGCCTGGCAATTGCCGTTGTGGGACGACTACCAAAAGCAACTGGATAGCAATTTTGCCGATATCGCCAACATTGGTGGTCGCGAAGCTGGCAGCGTAACAGCGGCATGCTTCCTTTCGCGCTTTGCCAAAAAGTTTGCCTGGGCGCACCTTGATATCGCTGGCACCGCCTGGCGTTCAGGCGGAGCCAAAGGTGCAACTGGTCGCCCGGTGCCGTTACTGGTGCAATACCTTTTGAATCAGGCATGATTGTGACCAAAGTTGATTTTTATGTACTGCCCGAAGCAACCAGCGAAGCCCGCTGGTTGTTTGCATGTAAGCTGGCAGAAAAAGTACAGCGCATGGGAATGCGTGTATTGATTGCTGTCGATTCGGAAGCAGACGCGCGCCAGTTGGATGAGTTGCTCTGGACCTTCAAACCGGAAAGCTTTGTCCCCCATCAGTTGATCAACGGCAATAAACCTGCGCCGGTTGAGATCACCTTTGGTGACCAGGCTGGTGATCACCAGGGTTTGCTGCTTAACTTGAGCAACACAATTCCGGCCTGGTTTAGTCGTTTTGAACGAGTTAGCGAAGTCGTTATTCAGGAACAGCAAATGCTTGCTACCAGCCGTGAACGCTACAGCTTTTACAAAAGCCGCGGTTACCCGATTGAGACCAGAAAACTGTAAATGCCAAAAATCATAGAACCCAGATAACCCCGAAAATCCGGATACTTGTAAATACCATGGCCAATACAAATAAAACCAAAGCCGAAATTTTGCAGGAGCTAGAATCCATAAAAGGATTGTTATTGGAAGAGGACGATATCCCCATTTTGCAGGACACCGAAGTCCTTGCTGATGAGCCTGCGCACGCAAACCAGGCTCCGCAAAAACCGGCATCGCCCTATACCACTCACGAATCGGTGTTGCCCGGTCAGGGTTCGCTCTTTGATTCATCACAGCCACTGGAAACAGATAACAAACGGCAAGGTTTTGTGTCACCGGCGTATCAGCCACCCACCAATCCGCTTCAAACTGGCCATACACAAACCTCCCGTCCATTAGCAAAAGCCAGTGGCGAAAATCCATTTTTACCCCAACATATTCGCGAGCGCTTGCACGGCAACAATCCACCGCCCTTATTTGAATACGAAACGGCAAAAAAAATTATTAGCGCCACGAAAAATGTTGCGCAAAAACTTAATCGCCCGCGCCAGCATTTGGTGGATGAAGTGATTAAAAGCATGATGCCGCAAATCGAAAGTGAATTGCGGCACCGGTTGTTTGCGATGAGTGTTGATGATCTGGAAAAACTGCTCAACGACGATGAACATTAACACCGGGAAAAGCGCGGCAATTTTTTACCAGCAGGAATTTACTAATGTGCCGCCGCAATCTCCCGCGATGTTCTTACTTTGCCAAATGCCCAAATAGCGATGACAACCAGCACTATATTGGCCAGGAAAACCTGGTGATAACCAAAATAATCGGCAACAACACCCACCATCAAACTGCTGAGTAAATTACCGATATGCGTGGTGTTGGTATAGAGCCCGGATGCGGCACCGGAACGCCCTGGCATTAAATCCTGGATAACCGAAACCCCCAGACCAGCGAGCACACCGATAAAAATCGCATTGCAAATCTGCAGCGCAAACAAGTGCCAGAGCTGGTTGGCAAAGTAAACACCGACATACAAAACCAATGCAGCAATACCGGCGCAGCGAATCAAGGTGATCAAGCGAAAGCGGCTGGCATAATGACCCGCCAATAACATAAATGGCACTTCCAACGCGGCGGTAGTTCCCATCACCCACCCCATCCATTGCGCATCCAGATGCAAATTATCTTTGAGGTGAATCGGCAAGCTAATCAGGTAAGCATTGTTAGCTCCCCAAAGTAGAGAAAAGCCCAGGGCGCAAATGATCAACGAGAACTTAATCGCAGCGGACAAAGGAACCAGCTCGATGTGTTCGCCCGTTTCATCCAGTTTCTTTTGTTTCGCTGGCAAGCGCGGCAACAATTGGAATGTAGCAATGGCTAACAAAATATAGAGCGCAGCGGCTATTCCATAACTCACATCAAAACCAAAATGAGCGGCGAGCAAAAATCCGGCGGGCGGACCGGCCACCCAGGCAAAGGCGATTTGCGCACGCATAATCGCATTGAATAACGGAATACGTTCGACCGGGATTTCCGCTTCGGCATAATCCAGGCTGTAGGCCATAATTTGCGCGAACGACACCATGGAAAGGCTGAGCAAAAATATCGCGGTAAAGGCTACCAGCCAATAATTACGTGAAAACGCAAATATCAAACAGGAAACACTGCCCAACAGGCAAAACGCGGCAATAAGCGGGCGACGATCAGCCAACCTGTCGGACCAATGTCCGATGAAATGGTTGTAAACAATACCCGCCAAAGCCACCCCGGCAAAGGCGCCGCCAACCAATAACGGGCGTACACCAATTTCCTTCGCCAAAAATAGACTAAGCGTTGGCAATACCAGGGCGCCGACTAGCCCCGCAGTAAAGAAAAGCGCATAAATACCCAGCGCCAAAGGCCGAAACAAAGGAGAAGACACGATAATAACCGCCACTGGATGACAGGAAAGCCCCGCAAGGGATCAGGCGCGCATCATAGCTGAAACCGGTTTCGGGCCATATCGGTCAAAGTGATGTTTAATGCTTCTTAACTGCTCGCAGTCGCTGCTGCGGTTATTTAATTCCACGATTTTGCGGCAGGTTGCGTATAATTCGCCAATTTCCAGCACACCGGTGAGATTTGCCATGTATTGCATCAGTTTTCAGATCCAGCCCAAATTCGCCCGCGAGTTTGACCGGGACGAGTTTTTACGTCGGGTACGCCCGGTACGCTCTCCGGAAGTGGATGCGATTGAAGAAAAAGGCAAATTATTTTTAAGCTTCAATTTCTTTACCGAATTCCCGGCGCAACTCTGGCAGGAACTTCAGCCATTATTATTTGCCGATGCAGCCTACGCGCCCAAGCTCGCCCCCTATTCCGTAGTCATTTGTGAAGGCGAAAGCGATGACGACTGCGTGCTATTGCACCATTTTGATCCCGCTGAAAAACTGGATTCGTTTTAATATATTTTCGTTGTATCACTGATTTTTTTCCCAGGTATTTCATGTCGACTATCAACTGGTTCCCCGGCCATATGCACAAGGCCCGCAAAGAAATTGCGGAAGTTATGCCCCATGTGGATGTGGTTATTGAAGTTATCGATGCACGCGTTCCCTTTTCCAGCGAAAACCCGTTGGTACCGAGCCTGCGTGGCGATACCCCACTCATTAAATTACTAAATAAAGCCGATCTTGCCGATCCGGCAATCACTGCACGCTGGGTGGAAAAAATGGAAGCGGAAAAAGGAGTCAAAGCCCTGCCAGTTAGCCAGCAACGCCCGGAGCAAATTCGTAACTTGTTGGGTGTGTGCATGAACCTGGTAAGCGAACGCCAGAAAGAAGTTCGCCCGGCGCGCGCAATGATTATGGGGATTCCGAATGTGGGCAAATCCACCATCATCAATACCCTGGCGGGTCGGGTTATCGCCAAAACCGGAAATGAAGCGGGCGTAACCAAAGCACAGCAAAAAATTAAATTGGAAAATGGAATTTTATTAACGGATACCCCTGGATTTTTATGGCCAAAATTATCACCGCCTTCCTGTGGCTATCGGCTCGCCATCACCGGGGCAATTAAAGATACCGTTTTTGATTACGCCGACATCGCACTCTACGCCGCCGAATATCTATTAAAAGCTTATCCCGATGCATTAAAAACACGTTACGGCTTAAGTGAATTACCCGAAACCGATCTGGAATTACTGGATGCAATAGGTATTAAACGCGGCTGTACACGCAAAGGCGGCGGCGTTGAAATCCAGAAAGTCTCTTCATTATTAATCAATGAATTGCGCTCAGGTTTATTGGGGCCAATCAGTTGGGAAACGCCAGAAATGACCGAGGCGGAAGTAGAACAAGCCAAAGTGGACGACGAGAAAAAGCGTTTGGAAAAAGAAGAGGCTGATCGAATTCGAAAACTCAAAACCAAAAAAAATCGCCGTTAACCGGCGATTTTTTTTCTGTCCTCACAACAGGCTACGCGCGTAGGTTGCCACTGCATGCGGCTCCGGATTGCGCGCCAAATCTTCCGGTAATTTTTTCACATGCCAGATAACCGTCCATTCCAAATGCTCGCCAGTATTTAAATTAACGGCGGCACCCTGTTGTTTCATCTCAATAAAAATATGTTCAACGTGAGCAAAAATCTCAATCTCGCGCTCACCTTCGGCAATCGCAGAGGGCGGGTTATCCACAAATTCTTTCATCAACAAATAACCTTTGTCGATATAGGCAACCCAGCCTTCTTTCCCGTCCTGCATAATTTTGTGGTGATCCGTACGAATTTTTTTCTTGTCGTAGTCAAACCAGGTTAATTCATCAATGGTTTGTACATCGAGCGGATAAAAAATTCCGCTGATAGGGTCAGTATCACCGCGCGGATAAAATAAAGTTCCCGATGAAGGCAAACGTGTTACCTCCAGCGGCGCAACGCTTTTTTCATGTTTTGAATGATTAAATATGCGGTAAGTGACTGCAATGCGATCTTCGCCAGCGGGCATGTAGGTCTTGCTGAATTGGTAACCGGTTTTCGGATCTATTTCACTGGTGAGCGTAACGCGGTCGCCCTTCACGCTGAGCTTATACGGCTTGCTATCCAGCACATCAATTGGCGGCCACTGCCATTCGGCTTGCGGGCTGGACCAGAGCACGGTGCCCCAATCGGTATTCTTGTCAAAATCGACAATAGGCACCAGGATTTCATGCCCATCATATTTCAACGAAGAGACTCTACCGGCTACATCCGGCATGATTTCCATGCGCAGGGAACCCTGCTTTAGATATAACTTCCCCTTTTCCTGTTTGCAAAATGCAGGAAGTTCAGACAGGTCCTGATTGTCTTTGCCACATCCCACGAAGGCCACGCAAAGGCTCAGGAGTGCAATCAGGGAATAGCGTTTATACATTGTGGATCTTGGCCCTCTGGCACCGGCGCCTTTGGCAGGCACCAGGAAAACTGAATTGCCCTTAGGCAAATGGTTGCAACGGGCTTAATGAACTCACCCGTTTTTACATACCCTGGCAGTGTAACGGCTTTTAGTTCCATCGACCATTTACTGCGGGGTAAAACCTAGTAAAGCAACGTAAATAACTTACGCTGGAACTCAATCGCCAACGGATCGCCCTTCCCTAGTGCAGTGAGAATACCGTTGAAGGTTTTACGAGTCTCACCCTCGGCAAAATTACGGTCTTTACGCAAGATATGTAGCAGGTGCTCCAATGCCGGGCGATGTTGGGATTCCTGATGGTATTGCAATGCCAATTCATAACGAATTTGCAAATCATCCGGTGTTTGTAAATGAGCAGCTTCCAGTGCAGCCAGCTCCGGCGTTTTTGCCGCTTGTTTCATTAATTCGATACGCGATTGCAATTGCTCGTACAGCGCGTCCTGATCGGCCATTTTAATGGTGGCTAAAATGGCTTCTGCATTATCAACACGATTTAATTCAAGGTGGCATTGCGCCATAAGCAAATTAATCGCCGCCAATTGTCCCGATATTTCGTACGCCTGGCGCAATAGCGGTAATGCATCGGCAAAATTATTTTCTGTCATCAGGGCCTGCGCCTGGTTTAAAGGGGCTTCCCAAGGCTTGGGCAAATGTTTAGCCAATACGTCGCGAACCTGCACTTCCGGCAATGCACCGGCAAATCCATCGACTGGTTGGCCATTTTTCATAATCATTACGGTTGGCAAACTTCGAACACCAAATTGAGCACTGATCATTTGGGTTTGTGGATCATCCGAATTCACTTTCGCCAGTAAAAAAGCGCCAGCATATTCGTTGGCAAGTTTCTCCAGAATTGGCATCAGATTTTTGCACGGCGCACACCAGTCAGCCCAGAAGTCAATCACGACCGGACGCTGGAATGATTCATCAATTAAATACTGCTGGGCATTTTCCAGCGTGATATCGACAATAAATGGTTGCGGGGTATTCATATTGTTTAGCATGATTGTTACTCCATCTCACGCAAATGAATAATGGTATTTTCGCTTGCGGAGGAAATGTACGCGATAGTCTCGGTAATCGTTACCGTGAGGTTCATGGTTTTATCAGCCAGTGCAACCAGCTGTTGTAACTCATCAGCGGCAAACGAGTGGATTTCTACTTTGGGTAAAGCCCGGATCGCGGCGGCGTTCGTTTTCCACCACACATCCATGCCGCGGCCGTAACTAAATACTTTTACGGCTTGCGCTTGACCGGATGCTTTTTTCAAGCGATCCGGTGCAGGCTGCCCCACCTCGATCCACTCTAAAATAGTGCCGTTATCATGCTTGAGCCATAAATCCGGCTCATCCATGGAAGAAAGCCCTTTGGTAAAAGTTAAATTTTCCGCTGCCCGGTAACAAAAGGCTAGAATACGCACCATCATACGTTCAACGGTTTCGGAAGGATGCAGGGCGATAGTTAAATTGAAATCGCCATAAACATTGCGATCCATATCCGACAGGGTCAGGTTCGCCTTATAAATCGTTGCTTTTTCGGCCACAAATGCCTCGCGCTAGTCGTTAGCTTTTCAAACGGGATCGCAGTTTACCAAAATGCCAAGCACTTTTGATTTTACTACCACCACTTCCAACCAAACTGCGGTAGATTTTCTCGCTGAAAAAACCGGCTTGTCCAAAGCTCGCATTAAAGATGCGATGAATAAAGGCGCGTGCTGGTGGACATTCAAGGGCAAACAGCTACGCCTGCGCCGCGCCACTAAAGAGTTGCCCAAAGGCACACGTATCCAACTTTATTACGATGAACAAGTGCTTGGCCGCACGCCTGCCGCAGGCAAACTGATGGCAGACCAGGGCCGCTACAGTATTTGGTACAAGCCTCACGCTATGTTGGCGCAAGGTTCTCAATGGGGCGATCACTGTAGCCTGCTGCGTTGGGTTGAGCTTGAACATAAACGCGAATGTTTTCTGATTCATCGCCTGGATGCCGATGCATCAGGCTTGATGATGATTGCACACGATGCGCAAGCCGCGGCCTTGCTCTCGCAATTATTCCAATCGCGCGATCTAAAAAAATATTATCAAGCGCGAGTCATCGGTGAATTAGTTGCCAATGATTTGCGCATTGACCAGGCGCTGGATGGCAAAGAATCGGTCAGTATTGTGAACACCCTGGCAGTCAACGATGACCGCTCGGTGACGCAGGTAGAAGTGTTAATTGAAACGGGTCGCAAGCATCAAATTCGTCGTCACCTTGCAGGAATCAACCACCCTATTATCGGCGACAGGCTCTATGGCACAGCCAGCAAAACCCCCTTGCAGCTCCTCGCTTATAAACTGGAGTTTCGTTGCCCTATTAGCAAGCAAGCCATTCGTATAGAACTACCCGAAGAATTGCACCTATAGCCACGTTGTAATAAAAATGCGTGCGCAACTGAATCTGTTGCGCAGATAATTGCATCCAATATAAAAATAATTACCCCCTCACTATCAGCTAAAAGGATTATTTATGAGCTTGCCGTTTAATCCGGACTCCGAACGAATTGTCACCCTGGATGTGCTCAGGGGATTTGCACTGTTTGGGATTTTCTATGCCCATATGATTTTTTGGTACGCCGGTGGCCCGTTACCGGAAGAAATTTATCAACTTTACAAAGACCCCGGTAGCGCTGTTGCGATAGGAATTTACATGATTTTTATCATCAGTAAATTCTTTGCCATTTTTTCCTTCCTCTTTGGCCTGAGTTTTTATGTCCAGATAGATAAACTGGCAAAACGCCACCAATCTGTTGCCCTGCGTTTTGGCTGGCGCCTGACGATCCTTGGCATCATCGGCGTGCTGCACCATATCTTCTGGCGCGCTGATATTTTATCGATTTACGTTCCGCTTGGATTTTTGTTGTTATTCTTGCGCAATTTAAATAATAGGACCTTGCTAATTGTCGGCACAATATTTGTGTTAAATATTCCGACCAAATGCGCGGAATTGCTGTCCATCTTTCTGCGTGACCAATTGCAGTTGATTCAGGAAGATCATAAAGCCGCTGGCGCCGCCTATTACAACATAATAAAAAATGGCAATTTTGCCGCAATAGTTCAACACAATATTCAAGCCACAACCGAAAAACTGAATTACCAGATTAACAGTGGCCGCGGCTTTATCACATTTGGTTTCTTTTTACTGGGAATGCTTGCCGGACGCATGCGCTGGTTTGCCAATATCGAGCAGCACCAGGCGTTCTTCAAACAAATTTTAAAGCGAAGCAGCCTGGTGTTAGTGATCGCCTTGCTTGCCGGAATGGTTTTGGGTGCGAGCCTGGTTTTATTAACAATAGATTTCCAGCAAACACCGATTGCAGGATGGTTAGGCGGATTTATCCTGGAGTTTTTTAATACCAGCCTTACGTTGATTTATATTGCCGGTATTAGCCTGCTAATGCTAAAACCCAAATGGGAAGCCCGATTAAAGCCCTTGGCTAATGCAGGAAAAATGGCATTAAGTATTTACTTGAGCCAATCAGTTATTGGTGTGTTTTTATTTTTTAATATCGGCTTTGGTTTATTTACCTTGACCAGCCCTGGCCAAAACGCCTTGTTATGTATTGCTATTTTTGCGATACAAATGTTCATTTGTCGTTGGTGGCTACACTACTTTAGCTACGGTCCAATAGAATGGTTGTGGCGATCAGCAACAGATTTGAAATGGAAACCGCTGGTAAAACCCTCATTGCCGACATTAAAAACGGAATAAGCTTCTGCCATAAAAAAATCCCCGCCGATGCTATCGGCGGGGATTTTTATTTATCGAGACACTTATTAGTTACACTGATTATTCAACGCACATGCTTTAACAGCATTAGAGAATGCATAACCCGTTACGCTATCTTCCCAGGTGGACCACGCCATAAGTCCACGCAAATCCGGATAGGTTTTAGCTGGTTTGTAACCAGTGCCACAGTCACCTGAACGCAAGCAACGCACTGCCGCTTTCACTACGGTCGGGTTGGTGTAACCACTACCCGCTGCAGTTGGCGCAGTAGATGCCGGCAAGCCAATGATAATCTTGTTGGACGGCAGGCCAAGGTAGCTTACGCCAGTGCTACCAATCTGGAAGCCTTCGATCAACGCCTCAGTCCATGCAACCAAACCATCCTGAGTCGCTGAGTTGTAGAACTGGCCATTTTTACCAGGCATTGAACCGGTGTTGTAGTACTGCATTTGAATCCAGCTGATGTCATCACGCAATGCGTTAATCAACGGCAAGTACACGCCCCAGTTGTATTGACCCAACCAGTTACCCGGCAAATTTGCACCGATGGTGTGTGCAGTTTCGGGTGCCATAGTCAACAGGAAGCTGGAACCATAACGCGCTTTCAGACGCTTGATCGCACGAGCAAGGTAATCAGCGGAGTATTGCGGGCTGGTCAAACTAATTTGTGCATTTGGATTGGTGTGCAAACCTTTTTCGGTATCAATATCAATACCATCCAAACCGTATTGATCTTTGATCGCAATAAATGAATTGACGAAATTATCTTCTTGCGCCTGGTTGTTCAACACGAAGGTTGCATTCGCGCCACCAATCGACAGCAATACTTTTTTGCCTTGCGCTTTTGCAGCAGCAATTTGTTGCGCGGTCGGGTTATTTTGGTAACCACCGTCATTGCTGAAGAAAATCGAACCATCCGCATTAATTCTCGGGAAAGAAATATTCAACACGGTGTAGTTTGGAATTGAGGTCAATTCCTCCAACGGCCAATGCCAGTTTTCCCAATAACCTACCAACTCTCTGCCTGCCGGTGCTACCGAGGAACTGCTGCTGGAAGAAGGAAGGCTGGAAGAAGATGGACGGCTGGACGAAGAAACACTGGGAACGGAAGATGACGATGGAATGCTGCTTGGCACTGAGCTTGAACTTGACCGGATCACGCTGGATGAGCTGGCACCGGTACAATTTCCACCGGCGGTCCAGGCTTGCTGCCAATAGGTACCAGTGCCCGGTGCGTAAGCCCAGGTAGCGGTAGATGAACACCAACCCGGAACCTGGCAGGTATAAACACCACCCGCGTTAGTTACCGCAGCGCCCTGGCTGTAACTGGTACCGGCAACATAACTTGGGCACACGCCACCGTTAGTGCTGCTAGATGATGATACGGAGCTGGACGATGGAATGCTGCTCGGTGCTACCGAACTGGAACTTGGACGCGATGAGCTGCTTGGCGCTACTGAACTCGGAGTGCTTGAACTTACGCCATCACAGGCGCCATTATCAATCCATTGTTGCCATGGACCGGAAAAATTCGCTGGATTGTTACCTTGCGTCCAATAGGCCGCCGTGTAACCACGATTCACATGTTGTACCTTCGCTCCCTGAGTGTAGGTACTGGTGCTGCTCCATTGCGGTAAGCCAGTGCAATTAACTGCGAATACGTCTGTCGATAACAGGGATACGCCAAGCAGCGCTCCCAGTGAAATTATTTTCTTCATCGAAGTTACCTATCCTTTCATTATCATTAGTTAAGGAAATGGGTGTGTGGCGAATAGCAGCAAACTCTCTCACCGTCGCTGGTATTTGCATGTGGATGATCCTTTAAATATTCGCCGGACAGCGATTGTCAACGTTGTCATTTGCAGGTACTAAAACCCTGAAACTATTACAACAACTTAACTTCAGGGAAATATTGGGTACAGGCGGGAGGACAAACATACTTCAAGACAAACGACAGATGGGGAGAATAAGTTCATCTTTTATTCAATGCAAGTGTTTTAATAATGAAATGAGTATTGGCGCATTATTTTGCACCTACGAGAAGAATATGCACAAAACTATTGCCGGCGGCTTATCTCACGTATCACTTTAATGGTGCACGCATAAAAAAAATAGCGCCAGACAGGCGCTATTTTTTTACACTGATGAAACCTATTCAGGTCTCATATGCGGGAACAACAATACATCGCGGATAGATGGCGCGTTAGCAAACAGCATAATCAAACGGTCAATACCTATGCCCTCGCCCGCCGTTGGCGGTAATCCATATTCCAATGCACGGACAAAGTCCGCATCGTAATGCATTGCCTCATCATCACCTGCGTCTTTTTCGCGTACTTGCTGCATAAAACGTTCAGCCTGGTCTTCGGCATCATTCAATTCAGAGAATCCGTTTGCCAGTTCGCGGCCACCAATAAAGAACTCGAAACGATCTGTTACTGCCGGATTTTCATCGTTACGGCGCGCCAGGGGCGATACTTCGATGGGATATTCGGTAATGAACGTTGGCTGATCGAGCTTATGCTCAACAGTCTCTTCAAAAATTTCGATATGGATTTTGCCGAGACCATAAGAATCTTTTACTTCAATACCCAAATCTTTTGCGGCTTTGGTTGCGCCTTCAATTGTGCTTAATTGTTCGCGTGTAATTTGCGGATTGTATTGCAATACTGAATCAAACACTGACAAACGTGCGAACGGTTTACCAAAATCATATTCACTGCTTTGGTATTTCAATACGGTACCGCCAGTAACTTCAATACACAATTTGCGTAGCAGATCTTCAGTCAAATCCATCAGGTCCTTGTAATCCGCATAGGCCTGATAAAATTCCATCATCGTGAATTCGGGATTGTGACGGGTTGAAACGCCTTCATTGCGGAAGTTACGGTTAATTTCAAAGACACGCTCAAAACCACCAACAACCAAGCGCTTCAAATACAACTCCGGCGCAATACGCAGGAACATGTCCATATCCAACGCATTGTGATGAGTGATAAACGGCTTTGCCGATGCACCGCCAGGAATTACATGCAGCATCGGTGTTTCCACTTCCATAAAACCACAACCACTCATGTAATTGCGGATAAAACTGATGCATTTGGAGCGCAAACGGAAAGTATCGCGCACTTCCGGATTTACAATCAGATCCACATAGCGTTGGCGATAACGAATTTCCTGATCGCTCAGGCCATGATATTTATCCGGCAGCGGACGCAAGGATTTGGTGAGCAATTGATACTCTTCCAGGTTGACGTACAGATCACCTTTACCGGATTTGTGCAATGCGCCTTTTACACCGACGATATCGCCAATATCCCACAAGCCCCACTTATCCTTAATTACTTCTTGCGCAGCTTTATCAGCATACAACTGGATTGAGCCTTCACCATCTTGCACCACCATAAACGGGCCACGCTTTGCCATGATGCGGCCAGCAACACTCACCACATGATTCAGCGCCTCCAATTCTTCTTTGGTCTTTTCACCGAATTGCGCCTGCAAATCAACACTCTTGTCACCGCGACGGAAATCATTCGGGAATGCATTACCCTTCTCACGAATTGCAGACAGCTTCTGGCGGCGTTCCGCGATTAATTTATTTTCATCATGTGCTTGTGCATCTGGCTGTGCTGAGTTGATTTCGTTGCTCATAGTCTTCACTGATATCTACTAAAAGGTTTAGGACTGAAAAATTAAGGATTGACCCAACAAAAAATAAATTACAAACCGGCTTTGAGGCTTTCAACAATAAATTGATCGAGGTCGCCATCCAACACCGCCTGGGTATTGGAAGTCTGGACGCCGGTACGCAAATCTTTAATTCGCGAATCATCCAATACGTAAGAGCGAATCTGGCTACCCCAACCGATATCGGATTTATTATCTTCCATCGCCTGTTTTTCCGCGTTGCGCTTTTGCATTTCCTGCTCGTACATTTTTGCACGGAGCATTTTATAGGCTTTATCGCGGTTGGCATGTTGCGAACGTTCGTTCTGGCATTGCACAACAATATTCGTGGGAATGTGGGTAATACGTACTGCAGAATCCGTTTTGTTGATGTGCTGACCACCGGCACCGCTCGCGCGATAAGTATCGATACGCAAGTCAGCAGGATTGATTTCGATTTCAATATTGTCGTCAATTTCCGGCGATACAAACACTGAACAGAATGACGTGTGACGACGATTGCCGGAGTCAAATGGCGATTTGCGCACTAATCGATGCACACCCGTTTCGGTACGCAACCATCCAAAGGCATACTCGCCTTCAAAATAAATTGTCGCGCTTTTGATACCGGCCACATCACCTGCCGACACCTCTTCCAGGGTAACCTTGAAGCCTTTCGCTTCGCCCCAGCGCAGATACATCCGCAAAACCATTTCAGCCCAATCTTGCGCTTCGGTACCACCGGAGCCGGATTGAATATCCAGGTAGGCATTGTTTGCATCAGTCTCGCCGGAAAACATGCGGCGAAATTCCAGTACACCTAATTGTTTATCAAGACGCTCCAGTTCGGCTTGCACATCCGCCACCATGGATTCGTCATCTTCCTCTACTGCCATGTCCAGCAATTCGCGCGAATCGCGTACACCGTTATCCAGGTCATCAATGGTTTTTACTACCATTTCCAAGGATGAACGCTCACGGCCCAGGGCTTGGGCACGTTCGGGGTTTTCCCACACGGAGGGCTCACCGAGGTCAAGTTCAACTTCAGCCAGGCGCTCTTTTTTAAGATCATAGTCAAAGATACCCCCTAAGCACATTGGTGCGGTCAGTCAGGTCTTTCAGGGCAAGTAATAAGGGATTAATTTCCATGATTAGGCGCAATTCAGTCTTGGTTTAGGCCTGAAACAGGCAGAAAAAGCGAGGCGCGCATTCTACATGAGATGGGGACTCAGGCCAAATCACTGAGACCCGGGTGGCGCACGCATTAACCTTATGGCGATATTTGCACCACTCTTTCATGAAATCGGTTACAACTGTATACTCAAAAGTAACCGGTTACATGCCTATATAAATGCCGGTAATTCGAGAAAACATTATTCAAATAATCATAAAAGTGTGGAGAACTATGAAGCATTCCAATTTTCTGGCAATTCCTGTTGTCGTTGTGACCCTTGTTGCCCTTACCGCCTGTGGCGGCGGTGGAGGCGGCAACAGTAACCCGGCGCCGGGAACAGCCACCACTAGTAAAGCATCGTCATCCGGGTTAGCAGTTAAATCGAGTTCAAGCATCGCAAGCACAAGCTCTTCATCAATTAGCTCCAGTAGTGCGATTACAGCCAGTTGTTACGTGGATGGTCATTCCTGGCCAATTTGCAGTGAGCATCAGGACAGTTGGGGCTATGAGAATAATAGTTATTGTATTGGTGCCAGTTTCTGTCCGGCCAATCGCACCAACCTACCCTCGTTAACAGGCCGTAATACACCTGTCGATCCCAATGCGAGCGCCAAAACGCGTGCACTCTATAGCTATTTAAGAAGTATATCCGGCAAGCAGACACTCACCGGACAGCAAGACCTGACCTGGAAAGACGGCATTGATATGGCCGAACGAGTGTACAAAGACACCGGTAAATACCCGGCATTGATGGGTTATGACTTTATGAATTACGGTGTGAAAGCCAACTGGATTGAAGGCATAGCCCAAACTGAAGAAGCTATCACCTATTCCAATAAAGGTGGCCTGGTGACATTCAGTTGGCATTGGCGGGATCCGGCATTATTGAACAGCGCGAATTCCGATAACGCACAATTTTATACTGAGAAAACAACCTTCCAGATTCCCGTTAAAGAAGGCGCATTGGATACTAGCAGTGATGCCTATTCCCAAATGAATGCCGGCATAGATTTAATCGCGACTGAATTGAAAAAATTGAACGATGCAGGCGTAACCGTTCTGTGGCGGCCGTTGCATGAAGCATCCGGCCATAACGGTAATGGCTGGTTCTGGTGGGGGCGCTCACGCACAGATGGTGTACCACAGGCTTATGCGCAAATTCTTTTGTGGCGACATATGTATGATCGCTTAACACATTATCATGGCCTCCATAATTTATTGTGGGTGTGGAATGGGCAAAATGCGGCCTGGTACCCTGGCGATGATGTCGTTGATATCACCAGCCACGATATTTATGACAGTACGGATAACAAAACCTATAAATCGCAACTTGCCATTTACACCCAAGCGCAAAAATATTCTGCAGAAGAAAAATTAATTGCGCTGAGTGAAAATAGTTATATTCCTGATCCGGATAAAATATCCGCTGATGGCGCCTGGTGGTTATGGTTTATGACCTGGAATGACGGTAACTTCAATGAAGCTACGCTGGAATCCGGAACCCATAAAGATAATTTCTGGAGTGGAGATTATTACAATACCAACCCCCATAAAATCAAAGTTTACAACCATCCCAATATGATTACGCGCGATGAACTACCGCAGTTTTAGCAACGAAATAATGAAAAACCCAATTCATCATTGGGTTTTTCTTTTTTACATCCAGGAAATACCCTAGAAATTCCAATCTGCCATTAACCAGAATTTGGTTGTGTCGGTATAACTGGCATTGGTGTCACCCATAGAGTATTGAGCGTATTTTGCCGTCCACACGACCGCGCCAAATTTTTTAACCAAACTAAAGTTAATTTCATCACCAAAATCAATGCTGCCTTCATCGGAATCATATTTGTGATAACTTACCAACGCCTGTGTTCCAGCTACTGTTATGCCCGCATTTATATAAACATCCTCTAAACCCGCAGCGGGTGTAGCCAAAAATTTATCCGCCCATCCCTGGAATGCATGCAAGGTTGCCAGCGGTGTGGCAAAGCCATATTTACCCTCATCTGATCCCAGCAGTTCATAACCGGCGGTAAAACTGTAACGGCTAATATTGTAAGTAGCTTCCGCCAAGGTGTAATCCGCTTCAAACAATTTTGCGGCGCCGGCATCTTGCTGCTTTGCATATTCAAGGTTATACAAAAAAGAGTCGCCAACTGTACCTTGCCAACGAACACCAAACGTATCGCTGGTTAATCCGAGTTGCGCGAGTGGATCATTAATATCAAGCAAATACGCATAACCAATTAATTTTCCCGCATCAAAACCGGTGTAATTCACATTGAGTATGTGGCTATCCATATGCAGGTCACCCAATGCCGGATTATTTTCACCGAATACGCGATTTACATTCTTGATGTAGGCATAAGTAAAATTGGTGTAACGAATAGTTTTATTGGTCCAGGATAAACCATCATAGGTTTGTTCATTTTGTCTCCAGCCTACGTTGCCAATAAAACGTGAATTGTCGAGCAATAAACGTTGGCGACCATACTTAACCTGGTTATTAAAATTGGTATAGGAAAGGAATGCCTGGTTCACTTCTGTTCCTGTTGGGTCAGCGATCACTGCAACAGTATTACGCTCCGCCCATAAAGGATCGGTATTTGCTGCGGAGGTGCGGTAATCCACATCGTTCGTCATTTCGCTGATATTATCCATCTCACCTGTAAAACCAAACCCATTCCACGCACCGGATTGATAGGAGATGCGCGAACGCGTTGTCCAGGCATCGGCTTCGCGCTCGCCATTTTTTTTACCTGTTGCATCTAATGTATCTTCAGTAACATCTTCAAAACGCGTGCGAAAATTTATTTTAACCACACTGCCCTGTTGCATCGATTCAGTAAATGTTTTTGCAGAAAGACCCGGGGCTGCACATAACAATGAACTTGCAGCAGCAACAAGAAGATGAAGCGTATTTTTTTTCATAGAGCCTTCCCAATTTTTTTTGGATTAGTGTGTGTGGTTTTAATGATCAGCACCATCAGCGCAAATAGATTTTTAATTGCGTTATTTCGATGCACTAAAAAAATCATCTATTCAAATTGCTGCGCAACACGGAGGTGACTGAATCCCACTGGAGCAAGGCTTATGCCAATCGTTTTTTTAAATATTTTTTTAAGTAATAATTCATTATTAATCAAAGGGATATATTTTTTAAAATTTGACCTTCGGATTTTATAACGATTTTTTGATTGCACATTTATGGTGATGCAGGAATGAGCCATGCGTCATTTGAAAACAAATTAAAATTTTTTAATGCACAGTTAAAATGCACTGTAGTGCACGGTATTTTTTTACCGCGCACAATAAGATTGCATACCAGTAAAATCAGTGTGCAAAGTGCTTGCACTAAAAAAGAAAAACGCACAAAAAAGGCCGCTTGCTTACGCAAGCGGCCTTTTTAAAGCTATGTATTTTTGTTATGCGATTCGAACACCAACGCCTTTAGCCAAGCCCTTTTCTATGCGCACCTGCGAAAAGGTCAGATCCAGCTTGCCATTCGCAACCAATGTGAAAGGCTCAAGAATCAGTGCAAACAATTCTTGTGGCGTACGCTTTAAACCAAAATCAGTGCCCGCATCCGGGTAATCCTTTAAATCCACCAACAGAGTTTTCCAACCTTTGCCAGCTATTGCAGTAAGTTCTTTGGTGATATCCACCTGTGAATAACAGGATGGTCCACAACCAATCCGAACCCAGGCATTTGCCTGCGGCGCCACATCAACTTTAATGTCGAAAACCAGCGCCGAATCCGATTCATAATAATCGCTCAACACCTGGCGATTGGGTGTTGATATAGCGACCAGCCCCTCACCTTCACCATTCCACAACGCACGGCGTGCATCTTCCTGGACATCTTTGTCTACACAACTGACCGTCAGCGTGGAGACGCTTGCCACATTGCCGTTGAGAGCGGCGCGATCATTATTCTTGCCCTCAAGGATAATGCCGTAGATACCCAACGGGCGGCGATTAAATAGCTCCAAAACATGAGAAGTAGCTTCGAAACTGATTCCCTCTTCCGGAAGATCATCACCGAGCGAATCTTGCTCGCCATAGTTCAAGCCAAAACCGTAAGCAAATAATGGATCATATTTTTCATCGCCGATATTCAAGGTTCCTTGATCAGGGCGTTTAGGCCAGGAAAAAGATAACTGCCCTTTCACCGGATAATTAACGTTTCCATCTGCTGTTTTAAAGATCACGTCAGCGACTCCCGCACCTTCGGTGCCGGGCTGCCAGATAACGGCAAATGCATCGGACGCATTCAATTCGCGATTAATCCACATAGGCCGGCCGGTCACAAACAACGCCACAACGGGAATGCCATCACCTTTTAATTTTTTGAGTAACTGTAAATCGGCAGTATCACCTGCTTTAAGCAATTGGTGCTGGATGTCCCCTTGCATTTCTGCGTAAGGATCTTCACCGAAAATGACGATGGCTACATCGGGCTTTTCAGTATAGGAACCATCAACACTTAATTGCGCCGAACCACCCGCAGCGCTGATCGCCGTTTCGATTCCCATCCACAAGGTAGTCGCACCGGGGAAATCAGCCATGGTGTTGCCGGTGCCTTGCCAGTTGATCGACCAACCGCCAGTCTGTTTACTAATGTTGTCCGCACCGTCGCCGGCAACTAAAACTTTTGCTTTGGGCGATAGCGGTAATAAATTGTTTTTGTTTTTTAACAACACTATCGATTCACGCACCGCTTGACGTGCAACGGCGCGATGTTCTACCGCACCCAATAAATCATCGCGACCGGCTAACGGGCGAGAAGATGGCAAACCTTTTTCCCATAAATTTGCTCGTAATTTCACGCGCAATACGCGCCGTACCGCATCGTCAACACGGCTCAAGGGAATTGTTCCGTCTTGTGCCTGGGCAAGGGTATTTCGATACAACTGTTTCCACTCAGGGTCCGGCACCATATAAATATCCAGACCAGCATTTAGCGCTTGCGGGCAATTTAATGGCGTTGCGCCAGCAACAAAACCATGGCCGTTCCAATCACCGACAACCAAACCATCAAACCCCATCTGGTTTTTCAATACATCTGTCAGCAAATAGCGATGACCATGCATATGTTCGCCATGCCAACTATTAAAAGAGGCCATCACCGTTTGTACGCCCGCTTCTATCGCACTGTAATAACCCGCGGCATGGATACGGCATAAACTTTCTTCATCATCAATACAATTACCGCGGTCAATACCATTGAGCGTTCCACCATCGGCAATAAAATGTTTAGCGGTTGAGATCACCTTATAGTTGGAAAGAAATTCTGCGCTCCGCGCCTCGCCTTGTAATCCATCTACCATTTGGCTGGCATAATCACGCACCAAATCGGGGTGCTCCGACCAGGACTCGTATGTGCGTCCCCAACGGTCATCACGCGCTACGGCAACGGTGGGGGAAAAATCCCAATCAAGGCCAGTGACAGCGATTTCGGTCGCAGTGATACGACCAATTTCTTTAATCAATTCCGGATTACGCGCAGCACCCAAGGCAATGTTGTGCGGGAACAAGGTGGCACCGACAATATTGCCAACACCGTGGACCGCGTCGGTACCCCACATAATAGGGATGGCCAATTTGCCATCACTATCATCCATGGATGCCGTGTAATAAGCATCGGCAATTGCCAACCAGTCGGCGGCTTTTGAATGGCGATTGCCATTAGGGACAGAACCTCCGCCATTGAGAACAGAACCAATGTGGTACTCCTTGACATCGGCGGGGGTCAAATGACGGATTTCAGGCTGGATCAGTTGGCCAATTTTTTCTTCCAGGCTCATTTGCGCAAGCAAATCATCGATTTTTGCTTCTACTGCCGGGTCTTTTTTCACTTTGCTGGTGATGCTTGGCCACTGCACGTTTGTAACCTCCACAGGTACTTAACGGTAAATTGGGGGGAATATATCGCCCGAAGAAAATCCGAACCATGCCCTAAGCATAGGCCCAATCATATACAACTACAGAACAGAACATTGCTGACGAATACGCTGATTGACTCTAGTCACTAACGGGACCCATCGATCTTTCGCCATAAAACAGGGCATCTAATACTCCCTGCCGCCTTCGTGGCTGGCGCAAACTACTATTAATTGACAGCGCTGTCAATGACATCTAAATCAAGCTTTATTGAACGCTGGAAATGGTCTCATAATTCTAGCCTCAATGGCACAAAAATCATCAAAAAGTAGCTTGGGACGGTGCCGGACTCAAAATAGGAAGAAGTTTAATTCAGCTCTTAAAAGTGAATTTCCGCTCATTCCTTTTAATGGTATCCTCCCGCCCCTAACCATTACTACAAACACACCATCCATAACTATTTGATCTTCTTTATAAAGAAGTTGAGGAGTCACATGAGCCTGTTACTGGTTGCAGATATCGGCGGCACCAATGGCCGTTTCGGTCTGGTTGAATTCGACGCGGAGAAAAATCGTGCGCGCGGCAAAATCAATTACACCGCCGAACGCCAAATCACCCTTAAATGCGCTAATTACACCGACATGGCTACGATGATTAAAGCCTGCTGCGCTGAGTTCGGAATAGCCATCCCCGACCATGCTTGCCTGGCAATTGCGGGCCCGATCGAAAATGGCCAGGCGGCGATGACCAACCTGAACTGGAAATTTTCAATTGAAGGACTGCGCGACCAATTGGGCATGAAAACCCTGCATGTAATTAACGACTTTGCTTCCCTCGCCTACGCGGTTCCTTTCCTGCAAGACAATGAATTGGTCACACTCTACGATTCCAGTAAATCCAACCCAAATGCACCTATCGTTGTAATGGGTCCCGGTACCGGATTTGGAATGGCGGCGCTGGTGCCCGATAACGGCAACTGGAACATTATTCCTACCGAAGGTGGCCATGCCAGCTTCGCCCCGACTAACGAAAAGGAATTGGATATCAAATCCTTTTTGCTCAAAGAGCAAAATCATGTATCGGTTGAAAATATTTTGTCGGGTGGCGGCCTGGTAACTTTGTATCGCGCACTTGCCCACAATGCCGGTGTGGAAGCAAAAGCTTATACACCGGCTGATGTAAGCGCGAAGGGCCTCGCCGATGAAGACGATTTATGTCGCGAAGCCGTATTAACGTTTTGCGATGTCTTAGGTGAAGTTGCGGGCGATAAAGCCTTGTCACTCGGCGCCAAAGGCGGTGTTGTCATTGGCGGGGGAATTACCCCAAAATTGGTTGGCCTGTTACCGGAATCCCATTTCCTGGAGCGTTACAAAAACAAAGGCCCCATGGCCGGTTATGTGAGCGACATTTCCATTCGCCTGATTGTGAATGACAAGGCAGCATTAGTTGGTTCGGCAGCCTGGCTGATCAATAACACACCAGCGCTCAAAAATATTTAATCGCCGTAAAACTCCAGCAATTAAAAAAATGCACCTAAGGGTGCATTTTTTGTGAGTGAAATAATTGTTTAATGTTTGTCCTTGGGCTTTGCCAGCGGCCCGGTGGAATCACGCACAATAATGCTGGAACTTAACATGCTTGCAGGCAATTGAATCTCACGTCCTTTCAACTGCTTTAGCAACAGATCTGTGGCCTTTTTTGCCATCTGGCGAATCGGTTGGCGAATGGTAGTTAATGATGGATAAATCTGATGTGCTACGGGCGTATCGTCAAAACCCGCCACCGATAACTGCGCAGGAATTTTCACTCCCGATTGATGCGCAACCATCATAACGCCCGCCGCCATATCATCGTTCGCGGCAAAAATTGCGGTTGGGCGTTGCGCGTGCTGCAATAATTTTTTCCCGCAGGTTTCGCCGGATTCAAATGAATTATCCCCCTGCTCCACCAAATCTTTTACAAGCGGTAAATCATTTTCAATTAATGCTGCCTTGTAGCCTTCATAACGCAATGACATTGCACGGTGATCCGGATGGCCGCAAATAAAACCAATACGGGTATGCCCCAACGCAATTAGCTGGCAGGTCATATCGTAGGATGCTTCTTCATCATTGGTTTCAACATAGGGCGATAAGGATTTATTTTCCGTGGGTGCAACTCGGACAAACGGAATGTTCATTTTTTTAAGTGAGTTAATCACCGTCATGTTGTCGGACAGCGGTGGCGTTAGCATGACGCCATCAACCCGCTTTTCCAGAATCAAATCCATAACTTCATTCAATACGTTGGGGTCACGATGTATTGCGGGATGCACCAGTAACTCGTAGCGCTGCGGCCGACAAATTTCCAGAACACCTTCCTGAATATCCAGCACATAGTGCGCACTTGGATGCCCATAAATAAGGCCTAATAGATAGGAGCGATTCCCCGCCAGGCTCCGTGCTGATTGGTTCGGCCGATAATTGAGTTCCGCGATGGCTGCTTCTACTTTTTCGCGGGTTGCCGGCCGTACGTTAGGCTCATTATTTACGACGCGCGAAACCGTTTTGATGGATACCCCTGCCAGATCGGCCACATCATCAATCGTTGCTTTTGCCACTGCCTTAACCTCTGGTTGAAATTTATTATTGCCATCTCCCTGCAGCCAACACTAAGTCATACTGACAATAAGTAATGGTGCTGATTTTTTGGTTTGGACAGGGATTGTAATCGTGAAACAAACAATGTGACAGCTTTATAGCCTTGGATTATAGTACCGCGCGCTTGGCGCGCGCTTTTAATCGGCAATCGTCAATTTAAGACCACGACAACAACAGACCATTTTTATAAAAATGAGGTAGAAACATGGCCAGCATCCCGCAAGGCTCATCAACACAACATGCTCAGGTGGACACAAACAACAATACTGTGCCTCTTATTATTATCACCATCCTATTTTTTATGTGGGGATTATTAACATCAATGAATGATGTCTTAATCCCACACCTTAAAAGTGTTTATACACTGAGTTACACCCAAGCAATGCTCGTGCAGTTCTGTTTCTTCGGTGCCTACTTTGTCATTTCCCTTCCAGCTGGTGCTCTTATTAAAAAACTGGGTTACCAAAACGGTGCTGTAGCAGGTCTTCTCATTGCCGCTTCAGGTTGTGCATTGTTTTACCCTGCCGCCACTAGTGGATATACCATTTTCCTTCTCGCCCTGTTTATTCTTGCATCAGGCATCACCATTTTACAGGTTGCAGCTAACCCCTATGTAACTGTGCTTGGTCCTGCCAGAACTGCATCCAGCCGTTTAACGCTGACTCAAGCGTTTAATTCCTTGGGAACAACAATCGCACCTTGGTTAGGTGGAATTTTGATTCTAGGAGGTGCGGTATTAACTGCCGATCAATTAGCTTTATTACCAGCAGCTGAATTAGCAGAATATCGTGCGAAAGAGGCCGCGGCAGTTCAAGGTCCCTACCTTGCTCTTGCTGCAGCATTAGTTGGACTGGCATTATTCTTTGCCTTTGCCAAACTGCCAAAAATCCAACACAACGACGAACCCAATGTAACAAGTGACACAGCATCTAATAAAGAATCCGCTCTTTCTCACAAGCATTTGGTTTTAGGTGCAATTGGTATCTTTTTATATGTTGGGGCAGAGGTAGCCATTGGTAGCTTCCTGATTAACTTTTTCGGTGAGGCAAACATTGCTGGCTTGAAAGAAGCTGATGCGTCTCATCTTGTTAGTTATTACTGGGGAGGCGCTATGATTGGTCGTTTTATCGGCTTTGCTGTTATGCGTTATGTAAGTCCCGGCAAGACACTGGCATTCAATTGCATATGCTCAGTATTGCTTGTATTAACCGCAACATTTACCGAAGGCAAGTTGGCAATGTGGGCAATCATCGCTGTTGGTTTGTTTAACTCTATTATGTTTCCAACTATCTTCAGTATGGCATTGCATAACCTTGGCAAATTCACAGGTCAAGGTTCAGGTATACTGTGTATGGCGATTGTTGGTGGTGCGCTAGTACCTTTACTACAAGGTGCACTGGCTGATACTTTCGGCCTGCAATTGTCATTTCTGTTGCCTGCCGCTTGCTATCTATACATTATGTATTTTGGCCTTAAATTTACAGGCATCTATAAGACGGCACCAACTTCTGAGCCAGGACATTTATAATTTTTTGTGCAACTTAGTAAAAATGGGCGCGATAGCGCCCATTTTTTATATAGTGATTTCATTTTTTCCAGCGAAGGTTTGCATCATCATCTTTATTTTTTGCCTCTACCCACACGGTTTGCCCTTCAAGATCCAATTCTTTTTTCCAAAACGGCGCTCGGGTTTTTAAAAAATCCATCAAAAATTCGGCTGCTTGAAACGCATGCTCGCGATGGGCACTAGTTGTTCCTACAAACACTATCTGATCCCCCAATTGCAAATCACCAACGCGATGCACGATGCGGGCAGACACTAATTGCCAGCGGCTTTTTGCTTCATCCAATATCTGCTGGAGTATTTTTTCAGTCATGCCAGGATAGTGTTCCAATGACAATGATGTAATTTTTTTTCCATCATTAAAATCACGCACCCGCCCAACAAAAAACACCACCGCCCCAGCAGATTTGTCATTTGCAATCAAACTGGAATACTCCTGGCCAACATCAAAATCCTCGCTCTGTACCGCTATTGAAAAAGCCACCTCAACCTCCGGTTACTGGAGGAAAAAAAGCCACTTCATCACCATCAACCAAGGCATGATCGCCTTTCACGTAAGCATGGTTGACCGCTGTTAATAGCTTGGTATTCGATAACGCACTTTCCCAGGATGAATTTTGCAAAAGCAAATAATTTTTCAAATCAGAAAGTGTTTGAATTTGCCCGACAGGAATATCCAGTTTGGCGACACCCAATTGCTCACGTAATTGTGCAAGAAAAACAATATGAATCATTAAACAGGTTCCCCACGTTGATAATGCCCTCGACGCCCACCGGATTTTTCCAGCAAACACACCTGCTCAATAATCATTTCCATGTCCACGGCTTTGCACATGTCATAAATGGTCAACGCCGCAATGCTTGCGGCCGTTAACGCCTCCATTTCCACCCCGGTTTGACCGGTTAGCTTGCAATAGCTGGTAACTTCAATTGCACTATTGTTTTCATCCAACGCAAAATCCACAGCAACTTTGCTTAAAGCCAAGGGGTGGCACAATGGAATCAAATCCGAACATTTTTTAGCAGCCTGAATGCCTGCGATGCGCGCCACCGCTAAGACATCACCTTTCTTTAACGAATTTTGTTTGATTTGCGCCAGTGTTCCGGGCTTCATCAAAATCCGTGCAAAAGCCCTCGCCTCGCGCATACTGGGTATTTTTTCGGACACATCCACCATACTGGCGTGCCCTTGGGAATCTATATGGGTAAGTGTCATAACAAATTGATCCTGTCAGCCAGACTTGCCGTGCAGCAGCGGTTAAATAGGGTTATCATAAAACACCTGTAAAGATGACCGCAGTTTTTTATTTCCTGCCAGCAAAAATACCCGAATTAAATGACATCTCCCGTAATTGATCGACGCTTTACCCTTGCCCCGATGATGGAGTGGTCCACTTCGGACTGCCGCACATTCTGGCGCCTACTCACCCAAAACGCTGTGCTGTACAGTGAAATGGTAACCACCGGCGCATTGCTCCATGGCGACAAAGCCCGTTTTCTTGATTACAACGCTTGCGAGCATCCCCTTGCATTACAACTTGGGGGAAGCAACCCGCGCGATTTAGCCGAGTGCAGCAAAATTGCTGAAGACTGGGGTTATGATGAGGTCAACCTTAACTGTGGTTGCCCAAGTGATAGAGTTCAGAATGGAATGATCGGCGCTTGCCTGAT
Organism: Gammaproteobacteria bacterium; assembly: GCA_021151835.1. GTDB lineage: Bacteria > Pseudomonadota > Gammaproteobacteria > Pseudomonadales > Cellvibrionaceae > Cellvibrio. The sequence goes on along the minus strand of JAGKWO010000029.1, from coordinate 31,591 downwards.
GGCCGAACCTGAATTGGTTGCCGATTGTATAGCGGCTATGCAGAACGCGGTCAAAATCCCGGTAACAGTAAAACACCGTATCGGTATAGACGATATGGAGGATTATGAAGGGCTGGTCAAGTTCGTTAGTACCATCGCGGCTACTGGCTGCAACACCTTCATTGTTCATGCGCGTAAAGCCTGGCTAAAAGGATTGAGCCCCAAAGAAAATCGGGAAGTACCCCCACTGCAATACGACAAGGTTTATCAGCTCAAACAGGATTTCCCACACCTTGAAATTATTATCAACGGCGGCATAACCACGCTCGAGCAAAGTAAACAACTACTTGCGCATGTAGATGGGGTGATGCTCGGGCGTGAGGCTTATGCAAATCCCTATTTATTAGCAGAGGTTGACCAGCAAATTTACGGCGTATCGCGCCCGGTAATCAGCCGCACGGAAGTTATGGAAGGATTTATCGCTTACTGCGAGGAACAATTGGCGAATGGCACCCGTCTAAATCACCTCACACGCCACATCCTCGGCCTTTATCAGGGATTGCCCCGGGCACGGCAATTCCGCCGTATTTTAAGTGAACAAGCGCATAAACCAGGCGCAGGTATTGGCGTTGTTAAGCAAGCACTCGATGTCTTAAATGAGGTAACATTACTCGATATAGCCAGTTCACCTGTATAACAAGCAGACTGGAGCTAATGAATTTACTACTTATAAAAAATGACTGCTTCATTCATAAAGTCATAAGGACTATAATAGATCCGACGGCAATTAAACGAAGATCAACCACGTGAATTTTTAGAGATAGGATTACCACTGTGACTAGTAAACTTGAACAACTGAAGCAATTTACCGATGTAGTCGCCGATACCGGTGATATAGAAGCCATCCGTTTATACAAACCACTGGATGCCACCACTAACCCGTCTCTGGTGTATAAAGCCGCGCAGATGCCGCAGTATCAGGAACTGTTTGCTTCTGCTATCAGCAGTACTAAAGGTATTGTAAATAGCACGGAACAACTTAGCGCAGCTGGGGATCATCTTGCAGTAGGCATAGGCCTCGAGATTTTGAAAATCGTTCCCGGACGTATTTCCACCGAAGTTGATGCACGTTTGTCTTTCGATACCAAGGCATCCATTGCCAAAGCTCGCCAACTCATCAGCCTGTATGAGAAAGGCGGTGTTGATAAATCCCGTGTGCTGATCAAACTCGCATCAACATGGGAAGGTATCCGCGCAGCAGAGACACTTGAAAAAGAAGGCATCAACTGCAACCTGACCTTGTTATTCGGTTTCAACCAAGCGGCTGCTTGTGCCGACGCTGGTGTATTTCTGATCTCTCCGTTCGTCGGCCGTATCCTCGACTGGTACAAAGCAAACACCGACAAGAAAGAATACACCGCAGAAGAAGATCCGGGTGTTGTATCGGTACGTCACATTTACAACTACTACAAGCAAAACGGTTACAAAACAGTAGTGATGGGCGCAAGCTTCCGTAACATCGGCGAAATTGAAGCGCTGGCCGGATGTGATCGCCTCACTATCAGCCCGCAACTGTTACAAGAACTGGACCAGGATAAAGGCGAATTGAAACGTGTCCTTTCTCCATCCAACACCGGTGCAGCCATTGCGAAACAAATTGAGACCGAAACCAGCTTCCGCTTTGGCTTGAATCAGGATGCCATGGCAACTGAAAAACTGGCTGAAGGTATCCGTGGCTTCGTAAAAGACCAAATCAACCTTGAAAACTTATTAAAGTCCAAGGCTTAAATGTCCCGTGCTTAATAAACTTTCGCGCTTTATTGAGCGCCACCTGCAACCAGGTGGCGCCTCACCTGCTCTATCAACTCATCAAAAACAGTTGGCTGTTGCTGCATTATTGATTGAAGTTGCGATGGCTGATCATCAATTTTCTGACCAGGAACTGGAATCGCTAAGCCATTCGTTAAAACATAAATATTCGCTCACAACCAACGAAATATCAGACTTGATTACACTTGCCAAAAGCGAGTCAAACCATGCAACGTCTTTGCATCAATTTACCCAGATCGTCAACCAACAGTGCGACAACACCGAAAAATTCAACTTGATAAAAGCGATGTGGGAAATAGCATTTGCAGATGGAGATTTAGATAAATACGAAGATTATTTGATTCGTAAGGTCGCAGATTTAATCTACTTGCCTCATTCGGAATTTATTCGCGCGAAGAGCCAGGTCAAAGCTGGCTTAAATAATTTTTAGTCAATTTCCGGCTTAGCAATTTTCCAGCATATTGACCAGGTTTCGAAACGTATCCGCATTACTGGCATTCAAACCCATCAGGATTTTGTGTGCCTCAATAACTTTTTCTTTTACCTCTTGTTCATCGCAATTAACACAATTAAGCGGATGATTTGCCAATACCGGTGCATCCAACTTATCCACAATTGTAAAAATGTCAGCAAAACCCATAGTTTGAAGAATGCGCTGGATGCTTGGATTACTGGCAAGGATGACTGGCATTATTCCACAACGTTCCTGCCCCAGGATGGAAATCTTGGCCATTAATCCCAGTGTTGTACTATCAATCGCTTCAGCCTCGGAGAGATCAAAAAGTACCGAAGTAAAGTCAACGCTCTTAAACATGGAATCGATAAATTGATCGAAAGAAATACATAACGTCAGGCGAACGTCGCCTAGCATCTTAATAACATATACTCCGTTGTGATCAGCAACGAGAATTTGACCGGGTTTCATTAACTCACACCTCGGGATATGGATAAGACCGCGATATCATCAGGGTTATCGCGAATCTCCTTTATAACTAAAGTATTGCAGACAGATTCCAAATCGCCACTACTTGATGAAATTAGTTTTAAAAGATGCGCCTCTTTATCTTGCAGTTCCTGCTCTGGCATGATTTCCAACACACCGTCCGAGAAGCACACCAACGCAAATTTCTCCGGCAAATTGCACTCATATACATCCCACTCGACATCCTTGAAAATACCAACGGGTTTACCACGCCCCGCAAGGTAGCTGGCCCCTTCAGGCGTAATCAGGATCGGCATTGGTAAGTGGCCAGCGACTACATAATGCATTTGATTCGTGTGGGTATCGATTACCCCGACAAATAGAGTCAAATGATGACTCAAGCGCGTTTCATGCAGCTCCCGATTAATCTGGCGCAGCATAACATTCGCTCCCTGGGCAAATGAGTTCTCATCGCCAAACAGCCCTTCTTCCCGCACCATACGGCTCACCAGGTGTTTTAACCAGATGGTAACAAACGCGGAAGACGCACCATGCCCCGAGACATCGGCAAGGTAAAAAGCCAGATACCGCTTCCTGATATGGGCATAGTCAACAAAATCCCCACTCAGGAACAGCGAGGGAACTATGGTGTGCGCCGCTGTATACCCTTCTTCCGTGGTAATGCCTGACGGCATGAGCCTTCGCTGCACCCTCCTGCCCGCTATCTGATCCCGCTCCAATACCCGCAAATTTTCACGCAGCTCCCGGTTCGCCTCTTCCAATTGCGCACGGTAACGGCGGTTTTCCTCCTCAAGATCCTGACGATCCAGCACCTTATTAATTGAATGAACCAGGACTTCAAGGTCGACCAGCGGCTTGATAAGGTAGTCGCGCGCGCCAAGGCGCAGGGCGCCCACCACATCGTTCATCACTCCCGCACCGGATATAACGATGACCGGAATTCCCTCATGAAGATCGTTCAGGGTTTGCAGCAGCTGCAGCCCATCTCCATTTGGCATGCGCAAATCGGTAAGAATCAGATCGGGGAGATAGGAAGATGAAGCCAGGATATCAAGCGCGGAGGGGGCGTCAGAGGTAGCAGTGACATTAAAACCACTGTCCGTCAGGTAGGTCACAATACTCTGGCGAACAAGGGCATCGTCATCGATGATAAGCAGCTTTCGGCTTGCGGATGTCATCTTCGGCTCGGTTAATTAATACAGATTCAGGCATAACAACTAAGGCGCGTAACACTACTCCTTCAGCGAGGTGATCGCAAGCGTTCCACCTCGTATCAATCGAGACCAGTTTACGCGCTTTTTTGTTGCCGGTGATTACTGTTTTTTGGGGTTCTTGGTTTCCCGTTCAGTTTTGCGTCGCATTTGAATCAATTGACGCTGGGTCATTTTTTTCTTGCGCTCACTGTAGGGGTTATCATTATTCCGATATTCGATTTTGATTGGCGTACCATGTAAATCCAAAACACGACGATAAGTTTTTTCAAGGTATTTGGTATAGAACGCCGGAATTTCGTTGGTCTGGTTTCCATGGATCACAATAATTGGCGGATTATGGCCACCCGGGTGCGCATAACGCAACTTTATGCGGCGCCCTTGAATCATGGGCGGCTGATGCTCACGTACAGCATCTTGCAGAATGCGTGTCAGATAATTGGTACTGAACTTATCGGTAGCAGATTGGTAGGCGAGCTCTATGGATTTATATAAATTCCCGACCCCGGTACCATGCAGTGCTGAAATAAAATGAATGGTCGCAAAATCAACAAAGCGTAACCGGCGCTCAATTTCATTTTTCACATATTGCTTATGTGATTCGTCCAAACCGTCCCATTTATTCAGTGCAATTACTAACGCTCTACCTGCTTCAATGGTCGTGCCCATCAAATGCAGATCTTGCTCGACAACTCCCTCACTGGCATCCATTACCAAAACAACCACATTTGCATCAGCGATCGCTTGCATGGTTTTTACGATGGAAAACTTTTCCACCATTAAATCAATATTTTTTCTTCGCCGAACGCCGGCAGTATCGATAATGGTATAAGGCTTATCAAGGCGTGTGTAGTTGATATAAATCGAGTCACGGGTCGTACCTGGCTGATCATAAACAACAACCCGGTCTTCACCCAGCAAACGATTTACCAAAGTTGATTTACCAACGTTCGGACGCCCGACAATCGCGATCTTGATACCGGATGCTTCTTCCGGCTGATAATCCTCCGGCAATTCGGGGATACCAGAGAGCACATCTTCCATCAAGGATCTGACACCACGGCCATGACTCGCCGTCGTCGGATATACTTCACCCAGTCCCAGTTCATAGAACGGAGCAAGTGCTATATCCGGGTCCATACCATCAATCTTGTTAGCAACCAGATAGGTTTTTTTATTATTGACACGCAGATGTTTTGCGATCGTTTCATCAGCAGGGTTTAAACCGGCGCGGCTGTCAACAATAAATAAAACGATATCGGCTTCCTGAATAGCCAATAATGATTGGCCAGCCATCATGCTATCGATCCCCTCTTCCTCGCCACTGATACCACCGGTATCAATGACAATAAAGCGACGGTTTTCCAGTACTCCTTCGCCGTATTTACGGTCACGGGTTAGTCCGGGATAGTCGGCGACCAAGGCGTCGCGTGATTGGGTGAGGCGATTAAACAAGGTGGATTTGCCCACATTCGGGCGGCCAACAAGTGCGATTACAGGGATTATCATAAAAGTATCAGTTGCTAATGATTAAGGGCGACAACACGTCGCCATATAAAATCAGGGGGATAAAACAAAACCAGCCGCCCTGAAGTTTACCTTAATTATCAACGGTAAGCTTGGGCGGCTGGTCTTTAGCCAGGATTAAAAAGCTTATTTGGCTTTTTTAACCTGATAGGCAATTAACTTCCCACGATTGGTATATACGTACAAGGTTTCGCCATTGGTGAGCATCGGCGCCCTTGCGCCTTTGCGATCAACCCTGACCCTCGCCGCAAACTCACCATCAGCCTGGTTAAGAATGTGCATGTAGCCTTGGTAATCTACAACGGCAAGGTAATCACCAAAGACCTGTGGGCCATTCAACCCGCGGCGCAACATTTTATCGTTTACCCACAATTGCTCACCGCTGGAAGCGTTGTACGCAAATACTTTGCCATCGGCTTGACTGACAAATAACTTATCACCGGAAATCGCAAGATTCTCACTGGTTGAAGCATCTTGCCCCCAGAGCGGGCTGCCCGTACCACGGGACAACGCACTTACACGCCCTTGATAGGTTCCAACATAAATCACACCATCTTTTTCCAACGGAGTTGAATGAATGTCCACCATTCGCTCCAATTCTGACCGCCCTTTGGGCACTGCAATACGCTGTTCCCACAGAATTAACCCATTGTCCGGATTAAACGCCATCATGCGGCCATTTGAAAAACCGGCATAAATAGCAGTATCGGTCACTATAGGTGATGGGGTACCACGCAGGGTTAATACCGGAGGCGGATTATCATAGAACCACAGTTGCGCACCGGTTTTTGCATCCAGCGCGAACAACTTTCCGTTAACAGTCTGGGCTGCAACCACATTGCCGTTGGTACGAGGTGCCGATACAATCTCACCGGGAACTTGCGTACGCCATAGCTCGCTGCCATTTTCCGGTGACAACGCCATCACTTCACCAGCGTAGGTTGCCACTAGTAACAAACCATTTTCCGCACCGAGCCCGCCAACAATTTGATAGTTGGCATCACCGGCAACAAAAAAACTTTTAAACCAACCCCACAAACCCAACTTGGGTTGATTGATTTTTTTGCTCCATAATTTCTTTCCGGTTGCCGCGTTCGCTGCTACCAGCAAGCCCTCATAATCAACTGCATAAATTGCCTCTTTATCCAAGGCAGGGGTAAGACGACTAAAGCCTTCGTTTTGTCCTTCGCCGATACCGCGCTTCCACACCTTATCCAAATCTACAGTTTCTTTGAAATCCACTAATTCCAAAGGCTCATTGCCGGTTTTCTTACTAAACCAGGAACAACCCGACAAGGTGAATGCGCATAGCAATACCAGCCAGCCAAGACATCTTACCGAGGCTTGCATCATTGAGCTTTCTCCCCGGCCGCTGGTGCAGCAGCAGGAGCTGCTGAATCAACTTTCAAATCATCAACTTTCATTTGCAATAACATAAAACGCTCTTGTTGTTGTGGATCTGTTGCTGCAAGCGCCTTTTCATAGGCGGTACGAGCAGCATCCAAATCACCCTGTGATTTAAGAATATCACCACGAGCTTCTGCGTATTCAGCGGTAAACGCTGTTGCAGGCTCAGGCGATAATTGTGCAAGCGCATCCGGATAAGCTTTTTGGGCGGTCAATACACGAGCCAGGCGGAGACGTGCCAACTGCTCGGTTGCGGCATCCGGTTTGGCAGACAAAACCCATTTTAGTTCATTCACTGCCGCATCCAATTTGCCGTCTTCTACTGCAATTTTTGCCAGGAAGAATGCAGCGCTGTATGCGTACATGCTTTTACTGTTTGCATCCTTTAATTCTGCTGCCAGGTGTGACGCTGTAGCTTTATCAGAATCAGTTAATGTTTTTCCCGGTTCAACGTTTACCAGCTTTAATAGCTGTTCATAAACCTCGGAAGCTTTTTCTGCTTTCTGGCGTTTTTGATCTTGCCATGCGGTGTAACCAAAATAAGCAACGACGGCAATAATTACAGCAGCTACTACTAACTTGCCGTAATCTTTCCACCAGCGTTTAAGTGCTTCTAATTGTTCTTCTTCTGAAAGATGTACACTCACAATTGACTCCTGTAGGCCTTAGCGCAATGCGCAAACAATGTATGATTTAAAAAACGTTATTTTTTTACTCAGTGATAAACAAACCACACCAACAACGGTTATTCCAGAGTTTCTAACCAGCGGATTGCCTCATCAAAAGATAGCGTTTGTTGTTCAACCTCTTGACGCAAAAACTTGACAGCCACCTTGCCTTCTTTCGCTTCATCTTCACCGAGGATGAGCGCGATATCGGCCCCTGACTTATCTGCTTTTTTAAACTGGCTTTTAAAATTACCGCCACCACAATTCACCATCAGGCGAATAAACGGTAGCTCATCGCGAATACGTTCAGCTAATTGCATAGCGATATTCTGGACATCACCGACCGCAACCAGAAATACATCCGCCTGCTGATCCAATTTCTCAGGGATGGCTTCAATAGCCTGGACCAGCAATACCAGTCGCTCCAAACCTATGCCAAAACCCACGGCCGGTGTTGCTTTACCACCCAGTTGCTCAACCAATCCATCATAGCGCCCGCCAGCACATACTGTGCTTTGCGCGCCCAGCTTATCAGTTACCCACTCGAACGCCGTTTTACCATAATAATCAAGGCCACGCACTAAACGTGGATTAACCTGATATTGAATTCCCGCAGCATCAAGCAATTGCTTCAAACCGTCGAAGTGCTGGCGGGATTCTGCATCGAGATGGTCCAGCAATACCGGCGCATTATTAAGCAAAGCCTGGGTATTTGCATCCTTGGAATCCAGAATACGTAGGGGATTGGTTTCCAGCCGACGTTTACTATCTTCATCCAGTTGCGCTTGCACCGTGTTCAGATAGGCAACCAACGCATTTTTATAATTCGCTCGCGCTTCTGTGCTTCCCAGCGAATTAATCTGGAGCTGCACATGGGAAATAACACCCAGCTCACGCAATATGCGCGCGCTCAGCAATAAAACTTCGGCATCAATATCCGGGCCTTGCATACCGAATGTTTCCACACCAATTTGGTGAAATTGGCGATAGCGCCCTTTTTGCGGGCGCTCATGGCGAAACATTGGCCCCATGTACCACAAGCGCTGGGTTTGATTGTACAACAAACCATTTTCTTCACAGGCACGCACACAACAGGCAGTTCCCTCCGGACGAAGGGTCAAACTGTCGCCGTTGCGATCATCAAAGGTATACATTTCCTTTTCAACAATATCGGTGACTTCACCAATCGAACGTTTAAAAAGTTCTGTTGATTCAACAATAGGAAACCGGATCTCCTGATAACCGTAACGCGCCAGAATGTCAGTTACGACGCCTTCAACGTATTGCCATAATGGGGAATCTGCAGGCAGCAAATCATTCATGCCGCGAATTGCTTGAATTTTTTTCAATTGAAAACCTTAATAATTTTTACTGGCCGGATTAGGCTCTGACAATAATATTTTTCGCGTCTTCTTCCAGTTGCGCTTGCTTTTGCGCCGCCTTTGCCCGAATCAAACGCTCCAGGTTATCCACCAGATTTTCATTGGTTAATTTTTGGTTGGGTTCACCATCAATATAAATCAAATTACTCGGCGTACCACCAGCAAGGCCAAGATCAGCTTCTTTAGCTTCGCCGGGCCCATTAACCACACAACCAATTACCGCTACATCCAGCGGAACCGTAATGTCTTCTACACGCTGCTCAAGGTCGTTCATGGTTTTAATCACATCAAAATTTTGACGTGAGCAGCTGGGGCACGCAATAAAATTCACGCCTTTGCTACGGATTTTCAAACTACGCAGCATATCCCAACCGACTTTAATTTCTTCGACTGGATCTGCCGCCAGCGATACCCGAATCGTATCGCCGATACCATCCATTAACAAAGCCCCCAAACCAATCGCAGATTTCACCGTACCCGAGCGCAAACCACCGGCCTCGGTAATACCAAGGTGCAATGGCTGCTCAATCAATGTTGCCAACTTGCGATAAGCCGCTACAGCCATGAATACATCGGAGGCTTTTACGCTGACTTTGAAATTATAAAAATTTAATTCGTCAAGAATTTCAACGTGACGCAATGCAGATTCAACCAGTGCATCTGGCGTGGGCTCACCGTATTTTTTTTGCAAATCCTTTTCGAGCGATCCGGCATTCACACCAATACGGATGGGTATGTTTAAATCGCGCGCTTTATCAACAACGGCTTTAATACGTTTTTCGCGACCGATGTTGCCCGGATTGATTCTCAGGCAATCCACACCCAAATCCGCAACACGCAAAGCAATCCGATAATCAAAATGGATATCGGCGACCAGGGGAATATTCACTTGTTTGCGAATTTCGCCAAATGCTTCTGCCGCTTCCATTGAAGGAACAGAAACACGAATAATATCAGCGCCAGCCAGCTGGATACGTTTTATTTGCTCGACAGTGGCAGCAACATCGGTTGTTTCTGTGTTAGTCATACTTTGCACAGAAATAGGGGCATCGCCACCTACAGGCACATTTCCCACCATAATCTGGCGAGATTTACGACGCTTTATCGGAGATTCGCAGTGCATATTATTTCCTATTTAATCCACGCTCTTATTGGCTTGTGGATTTACCAATTTTCAAGCTAAGTACGTTAGTCCCCAACGCAGGAACCACCGCAACTTTTTCATCGTTTAATTCAATTTGAACCGCGGCGGCATTTCCCAACTTCACATCAAACGGTGCCTTTCCCTGCAAAACCAGACGCCCGCCAGTTGGCTGTAAATCAGCGACCAGCACGTCGCCTCTTGAGTCACTTACCTCCAACCAACACTCCGCCGAAAATACAAAAACTATTTGATCCAACGCATTGCTACGAGCCAACGCTTTTGAACTCGAAGACGTTCCAGACTTGACACTACTGTTGATCGACGCAGTTGCCAGATTATTCGCCGCTGTAGTGGCTGCACTGGAAACGGCATTCGAACCCACAGCAGAATTGTCCAACTGGCCGATAATGGCTACAGAGGAAAGCGCTGCAGAAGAAATGTCCGCAGACGCAATTGAGCTTGTGGTTACACTGGTATTGGCATAGCTTTCTGAAGGGGCGACTATAGCGGCGGGGATATTGTAGGAAGGTTCTTTGCGATTATCAAAAAACCAAACGGATATCAGCCAAAGCACCAATAAAACCCCGACAATAATAACGGCAAATTGCCACAAAGGTTTGGATGCAGATTCCATCTTACGCGGCAATACCTGCTCAACCAAACCATGCTTGTACGCATGCCGGTCATAAGCCGCCAATACTTGCCCGACATCCAGCTTTATTAAATTGGCGTAGGAGCGAAGGTAGCCACGAGTAAAGGTGTCCGATCCCATATGGCGATAGTCATCTGACTCCAGCGCGCGCACTTTCGTCAGGGTCATATACAATTCTTTGGCGACCTGCTCCTGAGTTAAAGCGGCACGCTCCCGCCCCCAGACTAATAATTTGCCGGGAGATAATTCGCGGAAACGGCTATCTTCAGCCGTTTTTTTCTCTTCATCAGAAACCATTGAACGCCTTTAACTCTTGCTATTTTTTACATCATCGTTTGTTTGTATTCCAGGTATTCCTTTGAATACGGAAAACGATTTTTCAACATTAAAACCTGGCTGGCTTCCTTGTCCTTGTTGCCAAAAATTCGCTCAAGCCGAATTCCGAGCAGCAGTGCCTTGGGTGATTGCTGGCCAGTTGCCTGGAAACGATCAAGATGGTCCTTGGCTTTCGCATAATCCTTTTCCTGGAAATTAATTTCTGCCAACTCTATGTGTGCATCTGCGGAATTGCGATCAAGAATAGCCGCGTGCTCGAACGCGGCTTTCGCTCGATCATTTTTCCCCAGTAATAACGCAGTCCTTCCAACATTGACCAATGCAGCGGCACGGCCATTGTAATCAAGGTCTGCGGCAGCTAATTCAAACTGCTCCAATGCTTCTTCATAGCGCTTTGCACTAAACAAAAAAACACCGAAGTTATTTCTTGCCAGGGTGAAATTCTTTTTGCCTTTAATCGCTTTTCTAAATGTTTCTTCGGCAAGTTTTGATTCACCTTCCAATTGATAGAGGCGTGCCAGTGTTTCGGTCGCTTCCGGTGAATTACTGTTAATTTCAGCGGCCTTGCGCAAATGATGACGAGCTGATTCGCGATTGCCTTTATCGATATAACCTTGCGCTAACTGGATATGTAACGATAGCGATTTTTCCTTATCGACTGGACGCTTACCTTTTCCACCCTCGGACACACAACCACTTACCAATAATGCCGTTGTTAAAACCAACAAAATGTACCTGGCGAACCTGAACACATTACTTGTTTGCATTACCGACCTCATCGTTATTAGAGTTACTGGCCTACAATTTTTACCGCTTGAACCTCATCAAACTGCGCCCGGTAACGCTCACTGCGACGGGTGATATCATTCACCTGCCCGGCCAACTGGCCGCAGGCCGCATCAATATCATCGCCGCGGGTTGTGCGCACCGTGGTGATATAACCAGCTTCCATTAAAATGTCCTGAAACTTGCGCAACGCATTGTTACTCACGCGTTTGTAATTGGACAAATTGAATGGATTAAACGGAATCAGGTTGATCTTGACCGGCACATCGCGCAAGAGTTCTGCCAATTGATGTGCGTGATGCGGGCGATCATTTACATGATCAATCAATGTATATTCGATGGTAATTTTACGATGCGTATCAGGCATTGCCTCAATATAACGTTTGGCCGAGTCCAGCAACATCGCAATAGGGTATTTGCGATTGATCGGCACCAATTCATTGCGCAACTCGTCATTGGGCGCATGCAATGAAATCGCCAAACACGCATCGGTAAATTGGCTTAAACGATCCAGTTGCGGCACTACGCCAGAGGTACTGAGTGTGACACGACGCTTGGAAATGCCGTAGGCATTGTCGTGCATCATTAAATTCATGGAATCAACAACGTTATCGAAATTTAGCAAAGGTTCACCCATGCCCATCATCACAACGTTGGTAACTTTACGTGGCCCATTTGCTTGCAATTGGCCAAACGATTTAGCGGCGATCCACACCTGGCCAATAATCTCGGCCGCCGTTAAATCGCGGTTAAACCCCTGCTTGCCCGTCGCGCAAAAACTGCAATCAAGCGAACAGCCAACCTGCGATGAAACACAAAGGGTGCCGCGATCACCATCCGGGATAAATACCGTTTCAATAACATTGCCACCGGCGACCCGAATTAAAAACTTGCGCGTACCATCGGCAGAGTCGAATTGCTGTACAACTTCCGGGGGACGAATTTCAGCAATATTGTTGAGCTTCGCACGCAAATCCTTGCTGACATTACTCATATCATCAAAGTTATCGGCGCCCAATTGGTGAATCCATTTCATCACCTGAATCGCACGAAATTTTTTCTCGCCAATAGACTCAAAAAAAGCCACAAGCCTGGCCTCGGGCAAGCCGAGTAAATTCATTTTTGCAGAGCCTTCTGCAACAACCGCATTAGCGGAAGGAGTGGAACTGGATACATCAGTCATGGCTCTGCACCTATGAATAAAACAGGATTACGCGGTATTAACGAATAACAACTTCATTGCTGGCGAAGAAGTAGGCAACTTCGCGTGCAGCCGAAACAGGGGAATCAGATCCGTGCACAGAATTCTTATCAATAGCTTCGGCAAAATCTGCGCGGATGGTACCGGGAGCCGCTTTTGCCGGATCAGTAGCGCCCATCAGCTCGCGGTTCAAAGCGATTGCATTTTCACCCGAGAGCACTTGTACAACCACAGGACCGGAGGTCATAAAGTTCACCAGGCCTTCGAAGAATGGACGGCCTTTATGTTCGGCGTAAAAGCCTTCCGCCTGGGCGCGACTCAGGAGCAACATGCGCTGGGCAACGATTTTCAGACCTGCCTTTTCAAAGCGGGCAATGATCTCGCCGATATGATTTTTGCTAACTGCATCAGGTTTGATAATTGATAAGGTTTGTTCTACAGCCATTGGAAACTCCGCACCGATTCTTGGTTTAAGGGGACTTTTGCCACCGCAATACGCGATTTTAAGCCCCATAAAATACAAAACCCGCGGATTATACGCGGGTTTACATGATTTTTATATCCTAGCTATTTGATTAATAAACAAAATCAGCTATCAAACTGGCATATAAAATTACCTTTAATGCGTTGCAGCCGCTTTATCCCTAATGCGCTTAACCATCGCTTTAAGTCCATTGCCACGAGTTGAACTCAAATGTTGTAGCAGATCCAACCGGACAAAATAGGCGTCTATATCAAAACTGAGGATATCTCCGGGGGTTTTACCATTAAAGGCCGCAAGCACAACACCGAGCAGACCTTTCACAATAAACGCGTCGCTATCTGCCAGGAAAAACAATTTACCATCCCGCCATTCGTCCACCAACCATACCTGGCTTTGGCAACCACGCACCAAAAACTCATCGGTCCTTAAGCTTTCCGGCATGGGGGGTAATTCCTTGCCCAGATCAATAATGTACTTGTAGCGCTCTTCCCAGTTATCAAAAAAACCCAGGCTATCGATAATGTCATCCGCGCTTACATCTACACCAAATTGGGTCATAACTTACTCAATCAACCTGAATCAATAAAACATGCCCGTTTGTAACTGGGCCTCTTCACTCATCATATGGCGCTGCCACGGCGGATCAAAAACCAGCTCTACTTTTACTGTTTTGACGTTTGGCACCTTGCGCACGCGGTATTCCACATCCCCAACCAACACAGGCCCCATTCCGCAAGCCGGTGCAGTCAAGGTCATCCGGATATCTACCTGTTTTGTGACCTGATCGACTTTAACCCCGTAGATCAACCCCAAATTGACCAGGTCAACCGGAATCTCGGGATCAAATACCGTTCCCAGCGCATACCACACCTGATCTTCATGGATGGTGTCGTCTGTTGGCGTAGGAAATTCCAATTGTTCTGATTCCAGCCCGAGCAAATGTGCATCGGTGCCGTCCACACGCACCATTTGACCGTGGTAGGTGAGCGTGTAGTTTCCCCCCAGCGCCTGGGTGATGGTTACAAAAGTCCCTTCCGGGATGGTCAATGGTGTACCGTCAGGCACCCGGCGCGCGGGGCAATCAGCCTGGGCCACCACCATACGTCGTTCAGACATAAATTTCGTTTCCTGATGCGTTAATCACTAATTAACGCTAAAACTCTCACCACAACCGCAGTAATCTTTGACGCGTGGGTTGTTAAACTTCAACTGGCGGTTCACACCTTCAGTGACATAATCAATTTCGGTACCACCAACCACCGGCAAACTTTTTGGATCCACCAACAGTTCAACACCATCACCCAGCGACAAATGCAAATCATCCGCTCTGGATTCATTAACCAGGTCTACGACATACATCCAGCCAGTACAGCCGCTTTGCTTGACACTCAAGCGAACAGCTTTGTTTTGGCTGTTATCCAACTGACGCTTGAAATGGGCAACTGCCGAAGGTGTAACCTGCACAGTTTGTTGTTGTGGATCAAATGAAGCGATACTCATGATCAACTCCCCCCTATTCATAGGGTAAAAAATTACAGCAAAAAAGTTTTCGCTTTTTCAATCGCAGCGAACAAACGATCCACTTCATCAAAAGTGTTATAAAAACTGAAACTGGCGCGCACAGTACCAGGTATTCCAAATTGATCCATAATCGGTTGTGCACAGTGGTTACCGGTGCGTACCGCCACGCCTTGCTTATCCAGCAACACACCGACATCCGCCGGATGCACACCCTCAATTAAAAAACTCATCACCGACGTTTTATGTGTGGCTGTTCCTACCAATTTCAAGCCTGGTGTAGCATGCGCCCTGCCCTCGGCGTATCGCAACAGCGCTTGCTCATGCGCAGCAGCGGCAATCCGGTCGATGCTATTTAAATAATCGATGGCCGCACCCAAACCGATAGCACCGGCAATATCCGGCGTACCAGCCTCGAATTTATAGGGCAATTGATTGAACGTAGTGCCGGAAAAACTCACCGTTTCAATCATTTCGCCACCACCTTGATAAGGCGGCATGACATTGAGCAAATCTTCTTTTCCGTAAAGCACGCCCAAGCCGGTAGGACCAAATAATTTATGCGCAGAGAACACATAAAAATCGCAATTCAATGCCTGTACATCCACTGCCCAGTGACTCAATGATTGCGCACCATCGATTAATACCCGCGCTCCAACGGCATGGGCCAGCGTTACAATTTTTTCGACAGGGTTAATAGTTCCCATTGCATTGGACACATGGCCCACAGCAACCATTTTTACGTGAGCGTCCAACATCGTATCGAACGCCAGCATATTGATGTTGCCATTCGCATCAACCGGGATAGGCTCGACCTTTGCTCCCGTCGCCGCAGCAATTAATTGCCACGGCACAATATTGGAATGATGCTCCATCGCCGAAACAAGTATGCGGTCCCCGGGTTGTAAAAATGTTTTACCCCAACAAGCCGCAACCAAATTAATACTTTCCGTGGTGCCGCGGGTCCAGATAATTTGCCGGGCCGACGGCGCATTTAGAAACCGTGCAACTTTCTCGCGCGCCGCTTCAAATTTTACAGTGGCACGGTCAGCCAATGCGTGGGCTCCGCGATGAACATTACTGTTATCGTTGCGATAGTAATCGCTGATCGCATCAATGACCGCGTTGGGTTTTTGTGTAGTTGCAGCATTATCCAGATAAACAAGCGGTTGGCCGTTAACTTGTTGATGCAATATCGGGAAGTCAGCGCGAATTTTTTCTACATCGAATGCAGAATCAACCATTGCCATCACCTAACAAATTGCTCACTTCATTCAAACTGTTGTCGCGCCCGAACAATATTGCCAAACGCGGTTGCAAATAATCGTGCACGACAGGCTGTGCGATTTGCTCCAGCAATTCGTTAATAAAACCAAAACTCAACATTACTTCAGCTTCACTACGCGATAAGCCGCGACTTTGCAAATAATAACGGGCATTGGTATTCAACTGGCTGACGGTAGCGCCGTGGGCACACTTCACATCATCAGCATAAATTTCCAATTCAGGTTTGGTATTTACTTCGGCTTTATTGGAAGTAAGTAAGTTTTTGTTACTTAATTCTGCCAGTGTTTTTTGTGCTTGCGGATGAATATAAATACGGCCATTAAAAATAGCCTGGGCGGAATCGCCAACGATCCCGCGAAACACTTCATTAGACTTGCAATGAGGAACCCAATGGCAAATGTTGGTGTGATAATCCACCACTTGGTTATTACGTGGCACATACACACCTTGCAGATCCAGCTCGGCGCCCTGGCCACGGTGATTCAATTGGTAATCAATGCGCATCAGGCTCGCACCCAACGCAATGGCAAAACCACGCAAGCGCGCATTGCGGTGCAAATCCACATGCACAGCCCCAATGTGTTGCGCCTGCTCTTCTTCAAGATTTAGACGGTAGTGCTGCAAACTGGCATTATTGCCGATATGAATTTCTGTCAGTGCGTTTACAAAACCTTGCTGCACGGATTCAGCAGAAAAATAATGCTCAACAATTTCTGCACTTGCATTCTCTTCCAACACAACCAGCACGCGCTGATTGGCACTAACTGCCGCAGCGGTGGATATATTGACAATATAAACCGGTTTATCCAATGTTTGATTGCGCGGTACATGGATCAATAACCCGTCATCCAGCCAGGCATTACTCAAGGTAGCGAACAAGTGTCGCTCGCCCTCAACAATTTTCCCCAAATAGTTGAGGATAACGGCTTGCTGGTTTTCATCAGCCGTTGAAAATTGCACAACTTCTGCGGGCAATTTGCTCGAATTGAATGAATCAAAAACGCCATCAATAAAAATAAGGCGGTAAGCATCCAATGGCACCAGACTTTTTTCAAAGGGCGTATCCAGAATGGGGACCTCTTCCCTGCCCCACGCGTGCAATATCGTTTTTTGCAAGTTTTGCAGCGGAGTGTATTTCCAATGTTCGGTCTTGCGGGTTGGCCAGGGTTGCGCCAGCCAATCGTCAGCGGCTTTAGTGCGCAAACTTTCCAGCCAAGTCTCCGGACGCTGCATGGATGTCAGGCGAATTGCTTGATGTTGAAAATCAGTCATGCTTATACGGCCTCATCTTCCAGCCAGGCATAGCCTTTTTCTTCCAGCTCCAGCGCTAAACTTTTATCGCCGGTTTTTACAATTTTGCCATTTGCCAATACGTGAACGTAATCGGGTACGATGTAATCCAGCAGACGCTGGTAGTGGGTTACTACAATAAAACTACGCTCGGGGGAACGCATGGCATTAACCCCATTTGCTACCACTTGTAACGCATCAATATCGAGCCCTGAATCCGTTTCATCCAGAATGCACAGGCTGGGTTCCAGCAGCATCATTTGCATGATTTCGTTGCGCTTTTTTTCCCCACCGGAAAAACCTTCGTTAACACCCCGCTTCAAAAATGCTTGATCCAGACTCACGCGCTTGCTGGCTTCGCGTGCGATTTTCATAAACTCCACGGCCGATAATTCTGCTTCACCTTTGTGTTTACGCTTGGCATCGACTGCTGCTTTTAAAAATTCCATATTGCTGACACCCGGAATTTCCACCGGGTACTGGAACGCCAGAAATAAACCTTCGCGCGCCCGCTCTTCAATTTCCAGCTCAAACAAATCCTTGCCATTAAATTCCACTTTCCCGCCAGTGACCGCATAACCTTCCCGGCCCGACAACACATTACCCAAGGTACTTTTACCAGCGCCGTTTGGGCCCATAATGGCGTGAACTTCGCCCGGTTTTACCGTCAAATTTAAACCTTTCAGAATTTCTTTTTCTTCAACACGGGCAAACAAATCAGTAATGCGTAACATAAATTTCAGGTCCGGGAGTTTTTCAACACGGTAAATTCAAATTATAAATAAATGATTAACCTACAGAGCCTTCCAGGCTGACTTCCAATAATTTGCCCGCCTCCACAGCGAATTCCATGGGCAACTCTTTAAATACTTCACGGCAAAAACCATTCACAATCATGGACACAGCTTTTTCTGCGTCCAGGCCGCGCTGCTGGCACAAGAACATTTGGTCCTCGCTCACTTTAGAAGTAGTCGCTTCGTGCTCAATAACAGCCGTCGGGTTTTTGCTTTCGATATAAGGGAACGTGTGGGCGCCGCATTTATCGCCGATTAATAACGAATCACACTGCGTGTAATTACGCGCACCTTCTGCGCCGGGATTGATACGCACCAGGCCACGATAGGCATTGGAACTTTTACCCGCCGAAATCCCTTTGGATATGATGGTTGAGCGTGTGTTCTTGCCGATATGGATCATCTTGGTTCCCGTATCGGCCTGCTGGTAATTATTAGTGAGTGCCACCGAATAAAATTCACCCACACTATTATCACCGCGCAACACACAGCTAGGATATTTCCAGGTCACCGCCGAACCGGTTTCCACTTGCGTCCAGGAAATTTTTGCACTGGTATGACACACACCGCGCTTGGTTACAAAATTATAAATTCCACCCTTACCTTCTTCATTACCGGGGTACCAGTTTTGTACGGTGGAATATTTAATTTCGGCGTTATCCAATGCAACCAGTTCTACTACAGCGGCATGCACCTGGTTTTCATCGCGCATCGGGGCGGTACAGCCTTCCAGGTAACTGACGTAGGAACCTTCATCGGCAACGATCAGCGTGCGCTCGAATTGGCCAGTGTTTTGTTCGTTGATACGGAAATACGTGGACAACTCCATAGGGCAACGCACACCTTTCGGGATGTACACGAAAGAGCCGTCAGAAAATACGGCCGAATTGAGGGCCGCGTAAAAATTGTCCTTTTGCGGAACGACAGAACCTAAATATTTTTTTACCAACTCCGGATATTTTTGTACCGCTTCGCTGATCGAGCAAAAAATTACACCGGCTTCCAGTAATTTTTCGCGGAACGTTGTTACAACGGAAACCGAGTCAAACACCACATCCATCGCCACCCCCGCCAACGCAGCTTGCTCATGCAACGGAATGCCGAGCTTTTCATAGGTGCGCAATAATTCCGGGTCGACTTCATCCAGACTCTTTGGTTTTTCATCCATTGATTTGGGCGCGGAATAATAAGAAACCGATTGAAAATCTATCTCATCGTATTTCACATGCGCCCAGGTCGGCTCACTCATCTCTTGCCAGGCTTTATAGGCTTTCAATCGCCATTCCAGTAACCATTCCGGCTCGGATTTTTTAGCGGAAATAAAACGAATAACATCTTCATTTAATCCCGGTGGCAGAGTTTCAGAAGCGATGTTGGTGTGAAAACCAGCAGCGTATTCTTTTTTAATGAGGTGTTCGACTTGTTCAGACATGATAGCTACCTTCTGTGCTGCACGCGTGAAGCTTCACGCTTTTTGCAGCTTGGCGATTACACTGCGAATGTGTTCTATCGCAAATTCAATTTCATCAGCAGTGGTATAACGACCAATGCTAAAACGCAGCGACGCCTGCGCTGCTTCATCACTTAACCCAATCGCTTTCAATACATAACTCGGCGACATACTCGCCGAATTACACGCGGAGCCACTGGACACTGCAAGATCACGCAATGACAACAAGAGCATCTCACCATCAATATTGCCAAACGCGATATTTAAAATTCCGCCTACACAATCGAGCGCAGAACCGTTGCGATGAATAGCAGGCAAATCTGCCAATCCTTGCCATAAACGATCACGCAACTGCGCAATACGTGCTGCATCAATTGTTAACTGCTCCGCCGCGAGACGCGCGGCCTCGCCCATCCCTACCAATTGGTGGGTTGCCAATGTCCCTGAACGCATACCACGCTCGTGGCCGCCACCGTGAATTTGTGCGGCGACATTAACATCACCAGAGCGACGCACATAAAGTGCACCGACGCCTTTTGGGCCGTAAAATTTATGTGCCGACAGGGACAATAAATCAACGCCTGAGTCCCTCACATCCACTGCAATTTTCCCGGCACTTTGTGCGGCATCACAATGCAATAAAATATTCCGCGATTTACACAGTGCTGCTAATGCTTTTACATCGTTAACGCAGCCCAATTCATTATTGACCTGCATTATGCTGACTAAAAAAGTATCCGCTTCCAGTGCAGCAGACAGTAAATCAGTACTAATAATTCCTTCGCTGGTCGGAGTAATACGCGTTATGCGAAACCCCTGGGTTTCTAACCACGCGGCAGGATCCAATACAGCTTTATGTTCAATTGCCGACACTACAATGTGTCCACCCACTTTGTGTTGCGTGCGATAAGACTCAGCAATTCCTTTAAGCGCCAGGTTGTTGGCTTCGGTGGCACCGCTCGTCCATACAATCTCACGTGGATCGGCGTTAATTAACGCGGCAACTTGCGCACGCGCTTCCTCTACCTGCTCCTCCGCTTGCCATCCAAACATGTGCGAACGCGAGGCCGGATTTGCAAATACCCCTTCCAGTGTTAAACACTCCGCCATGCGCGCAGCCACTTGCGGTGCAACCGGTGTAGTTGCGGCATAATCTAGATAAACAGGTTTGCGCAAAACGGTGAGCACCCTCGATTAAAGAATTTCGATTAAAGAATTTCACTAACAGCAATGTGCGTTTCATCGTGGATAGTGTTAGCCAAACGCAGATCCTGACGCTGACGCACTACCTGAATGTCGTTGCGCGCTACCAAATCCGCTAGCGTAATTTCACTCAGGAAACGATGGATCTGTGCGCTCAGGTCTTCCCATAAATGGTGGGTCAAACACACTTCACCTTCGTGACAGTTGCCTTTGCCTTCACAGCGCGTGGCATCCAGTGATTCACTGACCGCATCCACTACCTGAGCGATAGAGATGTTGGCGGTGTCACCTTCCAAACGATAACCGCCACCCGGACCTCGAACACTTTTTACCAATTTGAAATGGCGCAAACGGGCAAATAACTGCTCCAGATAGGACAAGGAAATTCCCTGGCGGGCAGAAATATCCGCCAGGCTAACCGGACCTTGTTCGCTATGAAGCGCCAAATCCAGCATTGCGGTAACGGCATAGCGGCCTTTGGTGGTGAGTCTCATAAGCGAAAACGCCTCGTATGAATCCTGGATACTGAGTATGGTTGCGGTAGCTTGGGCGGTCATGATCCTGCCATGACTTTTAATTCCGAGTATTTTACTCAAGTATTCCGTTTTTTCCAACGCCAAATATCCAGCCAAAACCTGATATCCCTTTCGCTTGAATGCCGTTAATCCGGTTTTTTATCCTCTTTTACCAGCTTGCGCATGGATTCCAGGCCCGGTTCGAAGCCCAGTTTAGTCATCACCTTACTGCTGTAATGCACATAATTTTGCATTGCGGTAAGCACGCCACGCAGGATATTTAACTCCATTTGATCCATGCGAATACGGTTATAAAGGCGACGCAAGCGCGTCATGGTTTGTTTGGGATTGTCCCGATCCAGGAAGTCCAGCTCAACCAGGGTTTGCTCAAGATGGCCGTAATACATCTCCATTGCATTAGGTTCTGCCGGCGGCATATCCCATTGATATTGGGGAAGCGTATTTCCCTCGGCCGCCAATAGGTAGGCCATACGAATTTCATAACAGATAACCTGCACCGCTGTTGCGAGATTCAGCGAGCTGTAGTCAGGGTTAGCCGGAATATGGACGTGGTAATTACATTTATATAACTCTTCATTAGTCAGGCCACGGTCTTCACGCCCGAACACCACCGCAACTTCATGATTGGCAGCCTCTGACCATACACTTTCACCGCATTTGCGCGGATCGAGCAGCGGCCAGGGAATCCGGCGCTCGCGTGCACTCGTCCCGACCACCAGGCCGCATCCGGCGATAGCTTCATCCAGCGTCTCTACCACCACAGCGTTATCCAATACATCGGTCGCGCCCGCCGAACGCCATACCGCTTTATCTGACGGAAAATCCTGCGGGGAAACCAGATACAGGCGCGACAGCCCCATATTTTTCATCGCCCGCGCGGTACCACCGATATTGCCGGGGTGGCTGGTGTTCACCAGAACAATACGGATATTGGAAAAAGGCTGGGCTGACATAGGATTCTCGACTGTGGATAAGGAGGTGCACGCTAAAACGGCGCGCAGTATACCAACTCATCGCATTCTGGTTATTCAGTAAACCCTTATTCCCGGTGCTTTATGGAACCCATGATTAACATCGCTTTGCGCGCTGGCCGCAAAGCTGCAGAATTGATTGAACGCGCATTTGAACGCGTTGACTTGCTCACCATCGAGACCAAAAGTCGCAATGACTTCGTTACTGAAGTTGATAAAGCGGCCGAAAAAGAAATCATTTATCACCTCCGCAAAGCCTACCCTGACCACAGCTTCCGTGGCGAAGAAGGCGGCTCCCAACCCGGCAAAAACTCCGATTATGAATGGATCATCGATCCACTCGACGGCACTACCAATTTCATCCACGGCTTGCCGCATTTTTCTGTTTCCATCGCCTGTAAATATAAAGGCCAGATCGAACATGCTGTCGTTATTGACCCGATCAAGCGCGAGGAATTCACTGCCAGCCGTGGTCGCGGTGCGACGCTCAATGGCCGGCGTTTGCGCGTATCCAGCCGTCGCGGCCTTGAAGGTGCGTTGATTGGCACCGGTATTCCTTTCAGCGGTTATGCATTTGAACATATCGTTCCCTACCTCGCGTGCGTACAAGAAATTGCCGGCCAAACGTCAGGTATTCGCCGTTGTGGCTCTGCCGCGCTGGATCTGGCCTATGTTGCCGCTGGCCGTTTCGATGCATTCTGGGAGATGAATTTAAATGAATGGGATATCGCGGGCGGAATTCTGTTAGTGAAAGAAGCTGGCGGTTTGGTAAGTGATTTCAACGGCGGTGCCGATTACCTGGAAACCGGCCATATCGTGTGTGGCTCACCCAAAGTATTCAAGCCTGTTTTGCAGATCGTGCAAAAGAATCTCGGGCACTTGAAATAAAATAGTGCAAACACGATGCATAAAAAAACCGGAGCGCTGACTCCGGTTTTTTTATTGCGGGATGTTACATCACACTTTGAATTGCCCTACCAATTGCCGCAATTGAATCGACAATTGATTTAAACGCTGGCTTTCCTGCGCCGTTTTCGATGCCCCTTCTGCGGTATTCATCGCAAGGGAATTTATCTGCACCAGATTGCGATCAATTTCCGACGTCACAGAACTTTGTTCTTCCGCAGCCGTGGCGATTTGCGTGGTCATATCGGCAATCTCGCGCACGGCGGAATTAATCCCCGCCAGTGAACTGCCCGCATCACTCGCTGAAGTCACAGCATCATTGGTCAGGATTTCACTATTACCCATCGCCGCCACTGCATGCTGCACACCGGATTGCAACTGGCTCAACATCCCCTGAATGTCGCCGGTAGATTGCTGGGTACGGCTCGCGAGCGTTCTCACTTCATCAGCCACCACAGCAAAACCCCGCCCCTGTTCACCGGCACGCGCCGCTTCAATTGCCGCGTTCAATGCGAGCAAATTCGTTTGCTCGGCAACGCCACGAATCACATCAATAACGGACGTTACATTTTTAGCTTCGCCTTCCAGCTTTGACATAAACTCTGCTGTTTCATGAATGCGCGCCGCTAATCCTTTCACATGCTCCACGGCTATGCGAATGCGCTCCTGCCCAAGCTCGGTAATTTCCGTTGCGTCTTTGGTGTTTTGCGCCGTGCTACTGGTGTTTCGCGCAACTTCCTGGATCGCCATGGTTAATTCATTTACTGCAGTCACCACCATGGTGATGGCGTGGCATTGATCATCAGCAGCTTTTTGGCTACTGCTGGATACGCTCAATAACGACTCAGCCGCTTTCGAAACTTCATTTGTATTTTGTAAAACACTGGCAATAATCCGTTGCAATTTCTCCATAAAAACATTCACGTGTGCCGATAATTCACCAAGCTCATCGTTAGTCGTAACAGGAACACGAATTGTCAGATCGCCGTCGCCCTCCGCAATATTCTGGATGCGGTCACTAATGCCGCGCACCTGATTCGCAACCAACAACGGTAAGAAAAATGCAGCGAGTAAACTCACCAGCGTGGCAATTGCCACGATCGCAAATAATTGCCTGGCGCTTGCATCAAGGTCATGATCTATTTGCTTGGTGTATTCGTCTACTTCAACCAAGCGCTTTTCTTGCAGCTCATCAATGTAATCGCGCAAATGCTGGAATGCTTTTGACGCAGCACCGTAGGATTTTTCAGTCGCCAATGCGCGGCTGGCATCATCGCTTAAGCGCGCGGTATTGATTACATCAGTCGCGGCTTCTTTCCAGGTATTGTAGCGCCGGGTAAATTCGTCGCGCTCGGCAGGTGTTGATGTGTTAGAAATTTCGAGGGATTGGTAAACGCGATCATGGGCCTGTTTGGCGTTGTCAGCTTGCTCGGTGAATAACGCTGCATGCTGGCTTTCCTCGACCTGCAGCAATGCTCGCTCTGCGGTTAGCGACTGGTACAAATCCCTGTCGGCCTGAATTAATAATTGAATCTCGGGAAGATTGACCTTGGCAATACTAATCGCGTTGTTACCTAATGTTTTACTGGTGTTGATGGCGTGTAGCCCCATGTATAACACCAATAGCACTAACAACAATAATGGAAGGCGCAACTTCCAACGCAAACTTAATCCCTCGTACCAGGATAACATGGCAAAACCTCATGACTTTTGATCGAATAAATACCAACACGATTGCTGGTAATAAAAGTCTAGTATGGAAATAAAAAAATGCCTGTTACCACGACAAACCAGGAACATTTGCAAGCGTCGGATTATCAATCAGGAAAATGCCTCGCACAGATATTTTATATTCAGATAATCGTCCAAACCGTAACGGGAACCTTCCCGTCCCCATCCCGATTGTTTGATTCCGCCAAATGGTGCCATGGCATTGGAAATCAAACCGGTATTAATTCCCAGCATTCCGGTTTGCAATTGATCAGAAAGGCGTTTAATACGATTGGCGTCGCGCGTATAAAGATAAGCCGCCAAACCATAATCGGATGAGTTGGCAAACTCAACAACCTGCGCCTCCGTTTCAAATGAAATCATTGGAGCAATCGGCCCAAAAATTTCTTCGCAGGTTAAGCGCGCATCCGCAGGGACATTCACCAATAATGTGGGAGGAAAAAAATGACCTGCTTGCCATGAATCGTCCTGCCTCGCCTGGTAGGCGATTTTTGCACCGCGTGATATGGCATCATCCAGTAATCCCTGAGCTTTTTCTTTCGCCCGATTGGAAATAAGTGGGCCGATAGTTATTCCGTTATCCAATCCATTACCAATCACAAAACCTTTCATGGCATCCGCCAGTTTTTCACCAAACCTCGCGTAGATTGATTGATGAACATAAAAACGATTGGCGCAGACACAAGTTTGCCCGGCGTTACGAAATTTCGACGCGATTGCACCGGCAACAGCCGCATCCAGGTCCGCATCGTCAAAAACAATAAATGGCGCGTTACCGCCCAACTCCAGGCTGATACGTTTTACATCTGCCGCACATTGGGTGATCAATTGTTTACCGACAGCGGTTGAGCCGGTGAACGAAATTTTTCGCACCTGTCCATTTGCGGTAAAAGCTGCACCAATTTCTTTTGCATGGGTAGAAGGAAGAATATTGATAAGGCCAGCGGGTATGCCTGCATCAATTGCAAGCTGCCCCAATGCCAATGCGGATAGCGGGGTTTCTGCCGCCGGCTTTGCTACCACAGCACAACCGGCAGCGAGTGCTGGCGCCAGTTTGCGTGCAAGCATTGCATTGGGGAAATTCCACGGTGTAATTGTCGTCACCACCCCAACAGGTTGTTTGATTACTAAAATGCGCGAGCTATTTTCCGGTGGGGCAATAACATCGCCATAAATTCGTTTGGCCTCTTCTGCAAACCACTCGATATAACTTGCACCGTAAGCAATTTCACCGCGCGCCTCGGCAAGGGGTTTGCCTTGTTCTGTCGTGAGGATTTTTGCCAAGGCGTCCTGATTCAGCATCACCAGATCAAACCATTTGCGCAATAAACGGCTGCGTTCCAGGACCGATGTTTCCGCCCAGGAAAGTTGCGCACGTGCAGCGGCAGCAATTGCCCGTTTAGCATCGGCAGGAGTCGCATCAGCAACCTGCACAATGACTTCGCCGGTTGCAGGATTTTCTACTGCAAATACATTGCCATCTTCAGCGGCAGACCACTCGCCATCAATCAGCAATTGGGGTTTGAATAACCCGGATTCGATCAAGCTCATACATTCACCTTATTACTCAGGTTTTCTTCGTAACAGGTTTGACACCGATTTTGCGGACATCGTTGCCATCAACTTCAGCAATAGTCCACAACATACCACTCCATTCGGTTTGGTCGCCCACCACCGGTTTACCGCCTAATAGGTGGGCAATCAATGAACCCAGCGTTTTATGTTCCTCGTGACCTTTCATATCGAGCCGATACAACATTGCCAAATCGCTTAATTCCGCATCGCCCTGGATAATAAAATCGCCGAAGAAACTTAAATCCAGAGTGCGCTTCGGCGCTACGCTGAATAATTTGCCCAGGGATGGCAGATCATGTTCATGACCGATGACGCAGAGCACATCGCCCGCCATCAAACGGGTACTACCAGACGGATGCAATAATTCCTTATCGCGGAATAACGCCGCAATACGCGTGTTCTCCGGCATATGCAGCTCACGCAGCGCCGCACCGATACACCACTTTTCCGCACCCAGTTTATAAATAAATAATTCCCACTGGCTGGTTACATGAATTTCCAAACCGGCGCGGGACATCGGCGATGGCGTTTCAGGCACTACGACATTCGCAAGTTTTGCGGCAAAGCCAAGGGTAGTTCCTTGCAACAACAGCGAAACCAACACGATAAAAAAGGCTACGTTAAAAAACAGTTGGGCATTTTCCAAACCGGCCATAAAAGGAAACACCGCCAGAATTACCGGTACAGCACCACGCAAACCCACCCAGGAAATAAAAGTGCGTTCGCGCCAGGTAAAACTGCGGAACGGTAACAGCCCGACAAAAATCGATAAGGGGCGCGCAAACAAAATAATCCACAGCGACAACAACAAAGCGGGAGCGGCAATCGGCAGCAACTGGCTCGGAATAAGTAATAACCCCAACACCAAAAACATTCCGATCTGGCTGAGCCACGCCAGCCCGTCGAACATATGCAAGATGCCGTGGCGATTGCGAATGGGCTGGTTACCCAACATCAAACCGCAGACATACACCGTTAAGATACCGCTGCCGTGCAAGGCATTAGATAGGGCAAACAACATAATCGCTCCGCTTACGGCCAACAGCGGATACAACCCCCCGGCGATGGTGAGGCGGTTGATCATCTGCAACAACAACCACCCTCCACCCAACCCAAAGGCGATACCAATCGCAAAATGCTCTACGAAAGTACCCAGCACGCCCCAGGAAAAACCGGTTTGACCGGCGGAAATCATGGCGATCAAGGTGATGGTTAAAAATACGGCCATGGGATCATTACTGCCCGACTCGATTTCCAGCGTCGCACTAACCCGTTCGTTCAGGCCTTTGCCATTCAGCAGGTTAAACACGACCGCCGCATCTGTTGAGCCAACGATGGCACCGATCAACAAACCTTCAAGCAAGCTCAAATCAAACAGCCAGGCTGCGGCCCACCCGGTTAAACCGGCAGTAATCAGCACGCCCACGGTTGCGAGTGACAAGGCCGGGGATAAGGCCACCCGGAAACTGCTGGTGCGCGTACGCATCCCGCCATCCAGCAAAATAATCGCCAGAGCAAGGTTACTGACCAGGTAAGCGGAGGAATAATCTTTGTATTCAATTCCGCCCGGGCCATCCACACCGGCAAGCATTCCCACGGCTAAAAAAATAACCAGGATGGGAATACCAACACGGGTCGAAATTGAACTCATCAAAATACTGGCGGCAACAAGCAACGCCCCGATGAGTAAAATATGGTTGATGGTAATAGCGTCCAAAAACTAACCCTTATTCTGTGAGTGGGATAAAAATAGCGACGAACCCGATAAAAATCGCAATAAGTCCAATAAAAACAATTACTAACTGTTAAGGATTGTAACCCGCCGCCGGTGGCAGCTGTCAAAACGCCATGACCCAATAGTGAGTAAAGCTTAAAATTTATAAAAAAATAGTCGGTGACGGCGCAGTGAAAGTCGCACTACTTCGGCGCTGATTCGGGCTATAATCCGGCGCATTATCCTTATATAAGTCGTACCTCATGCTCAATAAAGATGCCCTGCAACAACTTTCCCAACTCAAATCCTCAATCATCTCCGCTAAAGACATAGCGCAAGGCTCGGTCCGCACAACGACCAAACGTTTTGGTTTCCTGATTCTGGACGACGGCCGCGAGGCCTTTATCGACCCGGAGCAGATGATGCGCGTACTGCCGGATGACCGGATTGAGGCCGAAATCACCACCAATAGCAAAGGTCAGTTTGAAGCCAAATTGGTAAAACTGATTACCCCCGGCCTGAAGGAATTCGTAGGTCGTTATGTGAACAAAGGGACAACCGATTTTGTCGAGCCCGATGTGGCCAATTTTAATCGCTGGTTATTTATTCCACCGCAGGAACGCAAAGGGCATGAAGTTGGCGACCTGATTCACTGCGAGATTGCTCGCCATCCATTTAATAGCGAAGGCAAAACCCAGGTACATATCGTCCACCGCCTTGGCAAAGCTGAGGACCCCGGTGTAGAAAGCCGCTACAGCATTGCCAAATTCCAAATGCCATTCGAGTGGCAGGCCCCCGCACAAAACCAGGCCAGCAGCATTAATTGGTCGCCGTTAACGTTTGATAATGGCGAAGTGGATTTAACGCACCTCCCGTTTGTAACCATTGATTCCGAAAATACCCGCGATATGGATGATGCAATCTATATCGCTGCCAATGATCAGGGCTGGGAATTAATTACCGCAATTGCCGACCCGAGCAAGCACATTGATTTTGGCAGCCCGCTTGAACTCGCCGCGCGCGAACGCGCCAGTACGCATTATATTCTCGGGCAAACTGTCACCATGCTGCCGGTGGATTTATCGCATGATACCTACTCGCTGGTGCCCGAACAAAAACGCCCCACCATTATTTGCCGCATGCAAATCCTGCGCGACGGCACTATCAGCCAATATGAATTTGCTGAAGCACTGATTCGCTCGCAATGCAAATTAAGTTACCAGGGCGTATTTGATGCATTAACCAGCGATATTTCAACCTTATCCGCACCAGTCCATGTGCACGATATGCTGGTCGAACTGCAAGCCTTTGCACAAGCACGCGCGGCCTATCGCCAGGCCAATGCATTGGTTATGGAAGAGCGTGCCGATTATGCATTTGTATTGAACGACCAGAAAAAAATTGACCATATTGAAAAGCGCGAGCGCAACATCGCTCACCGCATGATTGAAGAAGCGATGCTCGTTACCAATATTTGTGCGGGCGAATTATTTTTGCAGCATCCGGGCTACGGTATTTTCTCCAGCCATATCGGTTTTCGCCCCGAGCGCGTCAGTGATGCACAAGCATTGGTACTGGAGGACCGCCCGGACCTTACACCCGGCGACTTAACCCGGCTCGATAATTTCAAAGCATTATTTCGCGAGCTGCGAACCAATCCAACCAACAATCCCAATAGCGCGCCACTGCATTCGTTATTGCAACGGATGTTGCAAGCGGGATCACTCACCTTTGATCCAATCCCGCATTTTGGCCTCGGCTTTAACGCTTACGCGATGGTGACTTCACCTATTCGCCGTTACAACGATTTGTTTAATCACATCGCCATCAAACGCATCCTGCGCGGATTACCACCGGTTGAAATTGACAATAAAAAACAATTTGCCGATGCCTTGCAAAACCAATTAAACACTGGCCGCCAGGCGTGCCGTTTTACTGAAACATGGTTGGGTTGCCAATATGCGGCGCAACATCTTGGCAGTTTGCATCAAGGCAGCGTTGCACTCGTCAATTCATTTGGTTTGGGTATCAAGCTGGATGATTGGGGCCTGGATGGCTATGCGTTGCTCGCCGCGAAAGACAGCGATGTAAAAGCACAATTTGATTCACGCCGCTTGAGTTTAACCATTGAAGGAAAAACCTGGCGCCTGGACGATAAAGTCCACGTGTTAGTTAAAGATGTCGATATCGACAAGCGTAAAATCAACCTGGAAATTGTGAGCGAGGAAACCGCACAGCGCCTGAGTGCGTGGCTTTAAATTACCATCCCCAAAGGAAGATGATCTATGGCAAAGCAATATTGGTTATTCAAAGCTGAACCCCATATCTACGGCATAGATCATCTCGCCGCCGCACCCGACAAAACTGGCCGCTGGGATGGCATTCGCAATTATCAAGCAAGAAATTTTCTGCGCGATCAAGTAAAAGTCGGCGATGAAGTATTTATTTATCACAGCAGTTGCAAGAATGTCGGCATCGCAGGCACTGCGAAAGTGGTAAAAACCGCCTATCCCGACCCCACCCAGTTTAATCCGGAAAGCGATTATTACGATCCCAAATCCACACAGGAAAACCCGCGCTGGGTTTCGGTGGACATTCAACTCACCAAAGTTTTTCCGCGATTGATTCCGCTGGCAGAAATTAAAGCTCAACCGGCATTGGAAGATATGGTGCTGGTTAAGCAGAGTCGTTTATCTACGCAACCGGTGACCGCAGCCGAGTGGAAATTTATTACAGCGCTAGCAACCAATAAGCACTAATCAATGATCACCCCGTAATTACGGTGATGGTTTGCGTTAAACTTTTGTGATTTTTCCAATTCCCTCACGATGCGAGCTTTCTTGTTATATGCATCTCGCATAGAAAAGAAAGATTGGTCAACCTGTACAAAAAAAGCTGCGTTATTGCTAACGCAGCTTTTTGTTTTTACAACGATGCAGGTTGTATTGGTTATAACAACTACCGGTAACAGTTAAGCCCCCACAGCCAATAGCAGCGCAGAGTTATTTACACTTCGCTCCGATAAATGCCGCTCCACTCCCGATGCAGGAGCAAAGGCAGCCATTG